>SEBV01000062.1:0-2507 GCA_004172865.1 Gammaproteobacteria bacterium
CAATATGGCTGCGTTGAAACTCGGTGGATTGTGCTTCGAAAAGGCTCATAGATTTTTCTCCTTTGGAAGGCGCAAAGGTAGGGGAAGAAAGGGCTCGTGCAAGTCCGGAAACCCGGCCAGAAAACACAGGTGAAAGTTAACTCAAACCCTGCAGAGGAGTTTTGCATTTACTTTAAGAAGGTGTGAAAACCGTTTAACATTCGGGCAAACTAAATTGACGCCTAAACCAATTGCACATGAAATCAAAACTTCTACTCTTTTTCCTTGTCATGTCCATTTCCTGCTTTTCGCAGGACTCCATTTTTCAACTAAAGGATTACAAGTACCGGACGCCGGGCTACCAAGGATTGGCACTGAACGTTGATCTCTCCGGCAGTTATTCAAACGCAAACGCGAATAATACGGAGACAGGTCGATCGAATTACACCGCCCTGGGACCAATTTCCGCCGACTATTTCCGCATCCAAAGCACCGACAAACGCTTTCAGCAAACCACTGTTTCTCTGTCAACTGATTACAGCAATAACAACCGTAAGGATCAGCAGGAAAAATATACATTGAAGCAGTTTAGCAGCCAGGCTGTTTGGAAAGTGCAGACCCGCGATTATAAGGCTAACCAATGGTTTCTGGAATGGGGAAATGAGCTGAGGGGAAATATCCGCACTGCCAGCAACCAATCGGGATTATTTAAAACAAATTCTACCCAGCAAGCAGCCAGTAATGCGTTTACAATTGGTTTTGGCAAAGGCCGGATTGAATGGGTACAGGACGCACAAATGGCGCTGTTTATTTTGCAGGATCTTTCATCGCAAAATTTATTGAACCGCCTACCATCATCTGATGAAGCAGTTCAATTTGCGCGGCTGATTACAGACATTAATAACCGCCGTGTGTTCGATAGCCGGAGGCGCCGGGTTTATGAGTTATCACGCATTGATTCTTTCCTGAAAAATTCAGGGTTGGTAACCCAAACAGATATCCGGCATTTCACTACCGTTAATGACAACTGGGCTTTTGCCATTAAACCTTTTAGGCAAAGCGGGGCTGCCTGGTTTGCACGGTTGAAGCCAAGTGTAAGTTTTGACCGGAACCGCACAGACAACAAATTCCAACCTCAACCTTCTTATGCTGAAAACAGGGGATGGTGGCTTGCTTTTTCGCCGGAATTTGGTTACGGGGCCTACAAGCCAATCAGCCTGAAATGGCAACGGAATTTCAGCATTGCAATTAGTTACTCCGGCTCACAGGTGTACTACCAACAAAAGCAAGCAAGCAATGCCGGAGAAACTGTTTCGAAAATAGAAGGATATAGCGGCGGTATGAATTTGAACACAGCTTATAGCATTGGCTATTTTCCTAAAACACGAACGCAGTTGACTGCTGCGTTAAGCCTGAATGGCGCTTATTATAAGAATTATCGGAGCGCTTCCTCATCGTTGAATGTTTCGGCAGATTATTTTCTTGGCTACCGCACCTATTTAAGAGGCAGCATAGCAGCATCCTATGCCTATGATCATTTTGATAATGTACCAACTGATCTAACCAGGAAGAATTTCTCTGGTGGTTTTTCGCTTCGTTTATCTCACTCTATTTTTTAACGGAGGCTCAGCCTGAATAAAAAAAGCGCATGAACTTTCTCATGCGCTTTTTTATGCTTATTAGCTTTTACATTTTCGGAGTTGTTCCGGTATCAACATCCGGTAATTTTTGCTCTTCCTTTTTGCGAATACCAAAATTGTAGCGGAGGTTTAATCCAAAACGCCTTGTATCGGACATGCGCACACCGCTTGCATTTACGCTGCCCTGGGTTAACAAAAACTCAGTTTTGTTGTTATAGAACAGGTCTTGCGCCGACAGATTTAAGGTGACCTTTCTATTAAACAATTGCTGGCTGACTCCCATATTTACCTGGCCAAAATTTGATACCTCGTAAAACTGCAGTTGCCCGTTTACGATCATAAAACCGTTCAGGTACATGTTGGTAGTGGGCGACAACTTAAAATTGTGATAGGTAAAGAACCGCCAGCTTCCTCTTTTAAAGGAAAGCGGTTTATTCTCGTAAAGCCCTTGGTAGAAGTTATGGTTGTACTGCGCTCCCAGCACGAAAAAATATTTGCCACCCGGAGGCAAAGCACCTAAAACACGGAGGTAAGTTTCCTTGTTTTTGCCCAGGTTATCATAGGTGCGGAAAGCCTGGCTTTTGTTACTGTCGGCCTGGTAAACAACCTGGTTAAAAATGTCTTGCGTTTCGTTTATGCCAAAAGCCAGAATTGGCCGCTCATCAACAGACACGTTGGCTTCATAGGTTTGCGAAAATTGCGGACGAAGCGAAGGATTTCCTGTTTCGGAAAGGTATTGATCCACATATTTTGGAAACGGATTCAATTGTTCGTACACAGGCCTTGTGATGGTTCTTCGATATACCAAAAACCCGCGCAGGTCGTAACCGGCAATCGCCATAAGCTTTTTACTCAAATACACATACGGAAATAAATCGGTGCGATGAA
>SEBV01000062.1:2512-3198 GCA_004172865.1 Gammaproteobacteria bacterium
CCGCTGCTCAAGCGGCTCACCGGCGTGTAAAAAACAGTGTTGTATTGCTGGTTAGCCTTGTTGCGGTCGTACGAAAAGTAGAAGTCGTTTGACCACTCTGTTGCAGAATCGATTTTACGGCTGAAAGTAATGCCATCACTGATGCGCAGGTACTTTGTGTTTGTATGCGCATTATTGATGCTGTTGCTGATAATTTGAGCTGTGCTTGCTTTTTGAATAGTGTTGATATTCTCGGTGAAATTTTCAGATACCTGGTACGTCACACTACCCGCAAAATCAACAAACCATTTGGTACCCAACGAGTCGCTCAGGCCATAGCTTGTGAAATAACTTGAGGCTGGGTACGTAGTGAAGGCATTCTGCCGCAACAATGTATCTGCCGTAAAAAAACGGTCTGTCTCAATTCGATCAAAGCTGTTACGGCGATTGTAATTCAGATTAACATAAAAGCTACGTTTACCATCATTGTTGTTCAGGTTGAAGCCAAGAAACTGGTTGCCGTAATGCCCTTGATTTATCCCTGCAAAAACACTACCGGTTAAGCCAATGCGGATGCCTTTTCGTAACACAACATTGACAACGCCACCGCTGCCGCTTGCATCGTATTTTGCCGACGGCATGCGCAGGATTTCAATAGAAGAAATTGCATTGGGCGGAAGGCTTTTTAAGATGGTGGCAATATCGGC
>SEBV01000007.1 GCA_004172865.1 Gammaproteobacteria bacterium
TATAATTAAAATTACATTTTTATGTTTTTGATAACCAAACATAAAACATTGTTTAATTATTTATTAATAAAAATAATTTCTCATATGATTTTCTGCGGCTGAGAAAACTGACAAAAATGTGTCATTTGTCGCAATCCGTAACTCCAATTTGTAACTTTTGGTCACATTAACTATAAGTTATGTGTTCTTGTGTACAAGTGTGTTGAAAATCTAAATTTCCTTCGCTAGGATGAATTTGTGCTTGCCTCCAAGCGCACTTTTGATCGCAGTTGGTAGTACTTATCTAGCGTGGTAAGAGTATTCGTCAGTTTATATAAAAATAAATAAAACGCGGCGTCGGCGATCAGGAAATCAATCAGCCAGGAATAGATGCGAATCATGCGCGTGGCTTCGGCAGTCAGGCGTAGTGCAATTTAGTATCGGCTTGTATATATCAACCAAATGAGACAATAACTATGAAAAGTTCGTTAATTAATCTGTGCAACAAAGTAAAAGGCATTGGGCGTGCGTCACTATTGGTAGCTGCAGCTGTGTACGCTTCAACAGCGGCTGCGCAAACTATCACTTCTAATTCAACCGGCACCAACAACGGCTTTTACTACTCGTTTTGGACTGATACTCCCGGAACTGCTTCTTTAACCTTGGGTGCTGGCGGCAACTACAGCACTACCTGGAGCAATACTGGCAACTTCACCGCGGGTAAAGGTTGGGCAACAGGTGGTCGCAAAAATATCACTTTCTCTGGCAGCTTTAACGGTGGTAACAACGGTTACCTGGCCGTTTACGGTTGGACCAAAAACCCATTGATTGAATACTACATTGTTGAAAACTACGGCAGCTGGACTCCGCCAGGCGGTACTTCATTAGGTACTTTTACGTCTGATGGTGGCACCTACAACATCTATAAAACAACCCGTACCAACCAACCATCAATCATCGGCAATGCGACTTTCAATCAATATTGGAGTGTTCGTACGTCTAAAAGATCAAGCGGTACTGTAACCACTGGCAACCACTTTGATGCGTGGAAAGCCAAGGGCCTGAACATGGGTACCACATGGGATTATATGATTATGGAAACCGAAGGTTACCAAAGCAGCGGTAGTTCAAACATTACCGTAAGCGAAGGTGCTGCTTCCGGTGGCGGTAGTTCAAGCTCGGCAGCATCTGGTAGCAAGACTGTAGTAGTGCGTGCAAAGGGCGCGTCTGGCCAAGAAAGCATTACGCTCAAAGTGAATGGTACCGCGGTTAAAACCTGGACACTGACTACCGGTTACGCGGATTACTCTGCAACTACCAGTTTGACTGGCGGCACTACTGTTGAGTACACCAACGATGCTACTGGCCGCGATGTGCAAGTAGATTACATCAGTGTCAATGGTGCAGTTCGTCAATCTGAAGCGCAATCTTACAACACCGGTGTTTACCAAAACGGTGCTTGCGGTGGCGGTAATGGTTTGAGTGAGTGGTTGAACTGTAACGGTGCGATTGGTTACGGAAATCTCTAAGCGTGCAGCTTAATTAGATCGAAGGGTCTTTTAAATAAAGAGAAAAAGTAAGACGAGAGCTAGAAGAACGTTAAAAAAGTAAGAGAAGTAAGAAATAAAAAAAGGGGCGAGTTACTAGCCCCTTTTTTTTAAAACTATTAAACATTATCGATGCTGGTGAAAATAATTACGAAAATAATCAAGAGAGCATGTGACTATGATAATCAACCAAAAACAATTGCCAATTGCTGTCGTTATAGGTGTTGTAGTGATAGGCGCTGCAATTTTTGATGCGGCAGGCTATTTGGTAAAAAATAACTCAGACGAAAAAATTAGCACACTTGAACATAAAATAAGAAATTTAGAGAGTTTACTTGTCAAAAAAGAAGACGATTTAAAAAATATGCGTTTGCTAGCTATGCGGAAAAATGGCAAAAACGATTTAGCATCTTCCAGCGCGGTAACTGAAATTTGTAATCAGGTTCAAAACAGCAAAAACAATCAAAATCAATTCGGTGATACCGCGCAAGCATCTGTTTATGAAGTTCAGAGCAGCTTACAAGTATTAAAAAATTTAGGAACAAATTCAGCGAATGATCCACGATCTTTTTCAGAAAAAGCCAATGATCTGTTATCGGGAGATTCATCAAAAGAAAAAGTTGCCATAGTTAGCAAAGGCATTTTTGATATGGCAAATGATCGCGAAAATTTGCCGGATTACACGCTTCAAACTATGTACAACAATCAGACCGACCCTGATTTAAAACGCGTGATAGCACAGGTGTTATCGAATCGAGGCAATAATGCATTAATCGATAATCAAATAACAGAGGCTCAAACACGTTTACGAAGTGAAAATCCATCTGAACGCCAGCACGCTCTCACCAATCTCGCAAAAACTCACAGCTCCAGCGCCGCAAATGCCATAGCTCCTTTGTTGGATGACGCGAATATTGATGTAAAGCTGGATGCATTATTGGCACTGCGCGCAACCGGAAATCAAACTCATGTAAGTCTGGTTGAAAAATTATTGAACGATCCCGACCCGTCAGTAAGCTCGCTCGCTACTCAAGTTGTCGGTGATCTAAAAAACCTGAGTGACAGTGCGCGTACTATGTTGTCTATAGCGGATATCGCTGCGGAATTACCAATGATGGAAAATCCATGATCGATAATTAAAATCACTTTGTTGAATGATTTAATTAGGCAGCTTTTACGGTTGGCTTAGTCTATTTAAATACTCTTTATGATCAATAAACATTTTTTCCGAGAAAATCCTATTATTTAGTAAGGCAATTTTTTCGGGCGCAGCTAAATTCCTTTTACTTGACTGGTCGTTAAGGGTAGAGAATCTTCCCATTCCTGCTAATATGCAAAACCAGGATTCTGGCTTGTAAATTTTCTCTCGTTTTTGGGAAAATAAAGTTTGCATAAAGTCCCCCCCTGAATCCCATGCATCCAGCAACTCTTGTAACGCGTCAGGAAGTTTGACTTGCTCGCGACAAGCTTTCCAATAATCAGTGTCATTGCGCGTATTCAGAAAATAATGAGTGACTATGTAATCGCGTATGCCGTCGATAAGTGAGTTTATGTAACTATTAAATTCTCTTATTGTATTTGGAGTGATCGGATGATCGAATCGATCAACGAAGTTCTCCAGTGTAGATTGCACAATTGCTAGGGCGGTAGCTTCTAAAGGCTCTATAAAACCCTGTGATAAACCCACTGCTAAACAGTTAGCTTTCCAATGATTTTCCACTCGGCCCACGCGCATTTTTAAATGACGAGCGGATTTATCTTTTGCTTTGTCGCCAAGATGATTGCGTAATTCAATCTCTGCTTGATCGCTCGAAATAAAATCCGAACTGTAAACGTATCCATTCCCAAAGCGATTGGTCAAAGGGATTTTCCATGCCCATCCGTGGGGCAGCGCTGTGGATAAGGTTAAAGATGGCAGAATTTTTTCATCGCTATCTGTTGCAATGGTTACCGCTGAATCGTTGAATAAATTTTCTTTAAAGGTTCGAATGGGTTCTTGCAATGCTTTATTAATTAATAGGCCAGCAAACCCGGTGCAATCAATGTAGAAGTCTGCGTTTAACTTGTTATCAGTAGTATTCACCGAGGCGATGGCGCCGTCATGAGTTAGCAGCACATCCGATACATTACCCACGATATGTATCAGACCGAAGCTTTTTGCGCGATCACGTAAAAATTTTCCCAATAGAACCGAATCAAAATGGTAACCATATTCAATTTGGTTTGTTAATTTACGATCAAGCGGTGCTGGATCTTTATGTTGACGTGCTAATTCAGCTGTCAAAAAATACTCGTCGGGCTTTGTAACGCAATCAACACCATGTCGCCGTAAATTGACGTTATGAAAAAAATATTGTGAATGCTCTATATCGTGTTGTGAGTAAAAGGGATGAAAATAATTTTTATAAGCATTTTCGGCGGCCCATCCGCTAAATTGAATTCCTGCTTTATAGGTCGCATTGCAGGCGGGCATCCATTCTTTTTCAGCAACTTTTAAATAACTAAAAAATTTTCGCAGAGCAGGTGTTGAACCTTCACCAACACCAATGATTCCGATATCTGCAGATTCGATTAGCGTAATCTGCACTTCGTGAGCATGCCACGCGTGTAATAAAATATTGGCAGCCATCCAGCCGGCAGTGCCGCCCCCAACAATTAGAATTGATTTCGGAATTGTATTTTTCATGGTTTCTATTTTTATACATTATTATTAAGAAAAAAAGCCATCTCCACAATATCGTGACGGCCTTTTGCATAACTATTTCAAAGTAGATTTATATTTCCCCAAATCTTTAGCATCTATTATTGGCCATTGGTCTTTGTCCCATTTCATTTCCAATATTTTTAATTTAGGTAAAAATTTATCGCTGGTGTCGTAACCGTGAAAGACTAAATAATCTTTTCCGTCAAATGTATAAGCGCTGTTATGACCAACGCCTGGCCAATCGACGTCGCCTGCCAGTACTAATGAACCGCCGCCCTTGCGCATATCGCGGTTGTCTTTATCCACATAAGGGCCGGTAACATTTTTGGCGCGGCCTACGCGCATGTTGTAAGTGCTGTCTTTGCCGCGACAACAAAAATCAAAAGACACAAATAAATAATAGTAATCACCTTTCTTAAAAATAAATGGACCTTCAACGGCGCCTGATTGTGGCGGCGTGGTGGGCAGTGCATCGCTCATAATTTTGTCACTGCGAACGCGTTCAGCAAGCTCGTGCCATTCTTGCGGTTCAGCAGGTTTGGTCCATTCGGCGTTTAGTTTGAACATTTTTATGCCGCCCCAAAAAGAGCCGAACAACATCCAGGCATCACCTTTTTCATCTTGAATAATATTGGAGTCAATTGCGTTCCAATCATCGCGGCCCGGAATAGATTGAATCACTGTGCCTAATTCTTTCCATTCGTAATCGGGAGATTTTGGGTTTAGAGTTTTGTTTACTGAAACTCCAATGCCCGATGTATTTTTTCCAAACGCGGAAGCGGAGTAATAAAGATAATACTGGCCGTTGTGAAATTGAATATCCGGGGCCCACAAATGACCGGCAAAAGCCGGTGCTACCTGGCGAGCCATTTTGGGTTCGTCTTTCAAAACGGGGCCTTCATTGCGCCATTTTTTAAGATCGGTTGAGCTGAAAAAATTTAGGCCAGGACTAGTGCTGAACACGTAATAAGTTTTGCCTTCTTTTGCCATTACCGGGTCGTGAACTATCACTTGATTAGCAGGTAAGTCGGTAGCAAACGCGAATGAGCTGGATAAACCAAGCATTAGGACTAAATGTTTAAACATGGAAGTAACCTACTTTTTATAAAAATATGTATGACAAAATAAGCGCAATCTAAGATAGATTTAAGTTTATGCGAGCCTCACATGAGCGCCTATTTTAATAATAATTGGATCAATCATAATCCAACTAACTCATAGTGGTGATTATTGACCTAAACTGTGATTAGTTTATTATTATATTACAATAAATAACACTAAGAACAATATCATGTCAAAAGCATTTATCGCTCGTGCGGGAATGGTTGTAATCGTAGTTGCCGCTTTTATAATTGGTCGCTGGACAGCACCTGCGACTAGTTCGCCGGATCTGGGCGATTCGCATTTTGGTAAATCGATATTTGGTTCAAATCCAAGTCAGCCTATAAGTGCCACTCACACTCCAAATCCGGTTGAGCCCTCAACAATTAGCAAGCCCACTGTGAAGCCGAGTTACGCAACCGACTATACGCAAATGCAGTCTTTACTGTTGCTTGCTGCGACTAATCCTCAATTGGCGATGGAGCGGGCGCAACAACTTAAGGGTGCGATAAAAGCCAAGGCCGAAGCAGCAATCTTAGATATCTGGGCAGGTCACGACCCTTACGGCGCCTGGGTTTGGGTGGAATCTTTTCAGCCTGGAAATAGCGTTCAATTTATAAACTTACTGGAATCCATTGGCCGCCATGAGCCGCAAACGGCCATAACCTACGCTGAAAAATATGCCGATACCCATCGGGAATTACGGAAGGATATTTATCTTTCTGTACTAAACGGAATCACTCAGGCAGGCGCATATCAGGTCGCTGCGAGCTTTGTGGATCATCTCGACATCGAATCAGCTATTAAAGCTGAGCTAGTGAATTACCTCGCCGCCGCGTGGGGTACTTACGAGCCAGAAGCGGCTATGCAATGGATAAAAACACAGCCGGAAGAACTGAAATCGTCGGCAGGTGGGCGACTTAGTGAGGCGTGGGCTGAATCAGATCCGCAGGGTGCAACCCATTTTGCCGCTGCAACGGAAGTACCCGATGCGGAGCCGATTTTACAGAATTCATTTAGCAAGTGGCTCGCTGCAGATTCCGCAGCAGCCACGGCTTGGCTTGCGGCGGCGCCCAATAAAAAAGAGCTTGATCCGCTACTGAATGAAGTTGCCACTATGCCGGCGCAGACTAATGGGCAGGTCAAAACCGCTTTATCATGGGCTGAACGAATTCAAGATCCCGAGTTACGGCTTAATACAGTTACCAGCATTTTATCTGCCTTTAAGCAGCGGGATTCCGCCACTGCAGCAGCTTATTTAGAGGATATTACCTATCTAACCGACGAGCAGCGTGCACGTTTGGTGGATGATTTAGCCTTCGGCAAGTAACTATACACATCTCACTACACGCATCTCACCCAGTCATAAATCTGAATCTACTTGCGCTATTCAGCCAATTATTGATCCAACCAAAAGCAATTAAGCTGCGAATATTTCCTTAATTTATGTATATCATAATATTTTTAGGCTATTGAGCGTGGGCGAAAATTGGGCTAACATCTTTCTTGTCTTGATATTATAAGACAAATAATGATTTCATCTGCTCAGGGTGAAATAAATCACTAGTCACTATAAAGATAAAGAAGGCTAAACAAATGAGAGCACTTAACCATGTTAAAAAATGGGGGGCGATGACTGCTATCGCTCTTAGTTGTCTGGTTCCAGTATCAGGCACCTACGCTGCAACCTGGACCCTTACAGGCGCAATTGGAACTCACGATCCTGGTATTACCAAAGAAAGTATTTGGTGGATAGGTGAGACAAGTACGGCAGGCGGTATTGCCATCAAATACTCCGCTGACGGCAAGGCCTGGACTCAAGGCGTGCCTATTTTCGGTAGCGGTTTGTCGTGGTGGGGCGCCTATAACGGCAACACGGCAAGTACCTGGGCGCCGGATATTTCCCGCTTCAACGGTAAAACCAACGTGTTTTATGCAGTTTCTACTTTTGGTTCAACCAAATCCGCCATTGGCTTAGCGCAAGCGACTTCAATGGCGACAGGCGATTGGGTGGATAAAGGCATTATCGTTTCCTCTGTTGCAGGTGCGAGCGTTAATGCGATTGACCCAGCTTTTGTTACCAGCGCATCCGGTACCCCATTTCTGACTTATGGTTCATGGGGCAATGGTATTTACATCACCCAACTCAATAGCTCTACCTTGAAACCAACAGGAAATGCATATCGCATTGCAACTGCAAGCGGTGGTTTAGAAGGTGCGAATATTGTTTACAACGGTGGCTACTACTATTTGTTCGCCTCTAAAGGTATTTGCTGCGCAGGTGCGAGCAGCACTTACAAGATCGTTTACGGCAGATCGACCAGTATTACCGGCCCTTATTTGGATAAAAGCGGTGTGGATTTGAAAAATGCGGGTGGAACTGTGTTTGAAAGTTCGGACAGCGCTTATGCTGGGTCAGGCGGTCAATCTGTAGCGAACGGCGTAATCGCCCGTCACAGATACGCGAAATCAAATGGAGCCAGCATCCTGTTTATCAGCGACCTCAACTTCTCAGGTGGTTGGCCAACGTTTTAAATAGTTTTAAATAATCAGTTGTATGGTATGACCTTATGTTATGCCTTTGAGATAAAAGCTTGTCGTGATATTAGCGCGACAAGCTTTTTTAATAATGAGAGATATCTATGAATAAAATTTACATCGGTCTTGTTTGCTTAATGGTCGTGGCTTGCGCGAAAAATTCACCACAAGACATCGCTAGCCCGGATAAACATTTACAAGTTCATCTAATTAATGACGATAGCGGTTTGCATTACAGCATCACGCGTGATGACAAAACAATCGTGAAAAATTCCGCTCTCGGACTTGAACTTACCGATGCAGATTTTACGAAAAAGATCAGTATAAAAAATACTTCAGCCATTAAAACCATCAATGATGATTACGAAATGATGGTCGGCAAAAAACACAAAATTCATTATCAAGCTAACGAACAAACCTACACGATAAAAAATTCTGCAGGGCAAGAGTTGGATATTACTTTTCGTGTATCGAACGACGGCGTTGCATTTCGTTATCACGTTGCGAATCCTGCAAAAAAATTGCTGCAGTTTAAAAATGAAACCACAAGTTTTGCATTTGCAGATACTACCCAAGCCTGGATGCAACCAATGTCCGTTGCAAAAACGGGTTGGTCTCGTGTTAATCCTGCTTATGAAGAACATTACCTAATAGATGTACCGGTTGGTACTGTTTCTCCATCGCCTGCCGGTTGGGTTTTCCCTGCGTTATTTAAAGTAGATAACACTTGGGTTGCACTATCAGAATCGAATATGGATGGTAGTTTCCACGCCTCGCGCTTGCAGCCAAATTCAGCGAATGGCGAATACAAAATCGGTACGCCTTCTGATGTAGAAATTTTCCCGAATGGAAAATTGTTGGCCGAAACCTCCGGCGATATGACGACGCCATGGCGCGTGCTGGCAGTTGGAGATTTGGCGACGGTTATGCAATCGACTTTGGTAACTGATGTTGCTGACCCCGCTACTCCTTTCGATAAAAAATTAGTGCAGCCAGGTCAAGCATCCTGGAGCTGGCCGTTGATGGGCGACAATCAAACTGTATACGACGTACAGAAAAAATTTATTGATTACGCTGCCGACATGCATTGGGACTACACCTTGATTGACTCAATGTGGGACAGCCAGATCGGCTACGAAAAAATAAAAGAACTCATCGATTATGCCGCCACCAAAAATATCGGCATTTTGCTTTGGTACAACTCGAATGGTGATTGGAATGATGCTCCACAAACACCACGACATTTAATGTTAACTCATGAGAGCCGTGTAAAAGAATTTGCGCGCTTGCGTGAGATGGGCGTTAAAGGTTTGAAGATTGATTTCTTTGGCGGTGATGGAAAATCCATGATTGCTTATTACGTGGATATTTTAAAAGACGCTGCCGATTATGGTTTGTTAATTAATTTCCACGGCGCGACTTTGCCGCGCGGTTGGCAAAGAACTTATCCCAATTTGATGACTGCGGAAGCCATTAAAGGCTTTGAGTTCACTACTTTTTCACAAGTAGATCAGGATGCAGCTCCCGCGCACATAGCTACAGCACTTTTCGCGCGTAATTTATTTGATCCTATGGATTACACGCCTATGGTATTTGGCGATATCCCTAACATCAAACGCGCAACTCGCAATGGTTTTGAACTTGCTGAATCTATTTTATTTATTTCCGGTATTCAACATTTTGTAGAAATTCCAGAAGGCATGGCAACCGTACCCGATTATGTAAAAACCTTTTTGCAAGATATACCGCGCAATTGGGATGATGTGAAATTTATCGACGGCGTTCCCGGGAAGTATGTTGTGATTGCGCGCAAGTCTGGCGACAGCTGGTATCTCGCAGGTTTGAATGCGGAGACGGCTGATATAAATCTTTCATTGGATTTAAGTTTCATCGGCACTAAAAAAGCATCCTTAATCACCGATGGTGCAACTGATCGCGAATTTTCTCAAACAGAAATTTCAAGTGACAACGCAACGCCTGTCACCATTAAATCTCACGGCGGTTTTGTAGCAGTTTTTAAATAAACTCTGTCGATTATTTTAGTTTTATTTTGCAGAAAAAAGCCGGATTTGCTATGAAGAAAAATCCGGCGAATAAATTTAAGAAGAGAGATGAGAGCCATGCTATTAAAAAACACATTAGTACTAAGTACAATTTTTGCGGGATTCCTCCTGATATCCTGCTCAGACAAAGCGCCGAAAAACGCTGAGCCAGCAGTAGCCACATCTACGCCACTGGTAGAGCAGGGGCTTACGTTCACCAATCCTATTATTCCCAACGGCGCTGATCCATGGCTTGAGTATTACGATGGCAATTATTATTTAACGACGACTACCTGGACGTCGCAATTAGTAATGCGCAAATCACCAACACTGGCAGGCCTGGCTACAGCAACGCCAATTAATATTTGGTCAGAGAGTGAAGCAGATCGCTGCTGTAATTTTTGGGCATTTGAATTTCATCGTTTGAATACGCCAAATGGTTTTCGTTGGTACGTGATGTACACGTCCGGCACTAAAGATAATTTCGATGGGCAGCATTTAAGCGTAATTGAAAGTGAAGGCGATGATCCCATGGGACCTTATACTTATAAGGGTTCGCCTATGCCGAAATCCTGGAACATCGATGGCACTTATTTAACATTAAATAATCAACTTTATTTACTGTGGTCTGAATGGCAAAAAGACGAGCAATTAATCTGGATTTCAAAAATGTCGAACCCGTGGACAATTACCGGTGAGCGACAAATTATTTCGCGTCCAACTCTTGATTGGGAAAAGTCGGGCATGAAGGTTAATGAAGGCCCAGAGGTTCTACAAAAAGATGGCAAAACATTTATTGTTTTTTCCGCGAGCTTTTGTAACACGCCAGATTACAAATTAGGTGTAATGGAATTGACGGGAGCTGATCCTTTATCGATAGATGCATGGCACAAATACGATAAACCTTTTTTTGAAAAAGCTAACGGTGTATTTGGCCCGGGTCACAACGGTTTCTTCACCTCGCCCGATGGCAAGGAAAATTGGTTGGTGTATCACGGCAACTCAACTGCGGAGCAGGGCTGTGGTCAAACGCGCGCATTACGCGCGCAAAAATTCACGTGGAAAAACGAAGGTGGTCAATTGCTGCCAGATTTTGGTCAGCCAGTTGCCTCTGGCGAAAAAGTAAAATCGCCTTCCGGTGAAAATGGCCCATTAGTTACTAAAGTCCATGGTACAAAAGTCCAGTTGGTTAACAAAGCCAATCAATCCTGCGCAGTTAGTTCGCTTGTTAATGGTGAAGCAAAAGTAAGTCAGGGCGCATGTGATGAAAATGCAAATTGGACTCTCGATTACACCAACGCTGGAAAATATCGCTTGGTGAATGCGCAAGGTTTATTCCTGTCACAACCAACCAATGATGGCTACGCCGTTTTGCCATGGACTAATATCGTTCAGCAAGAGTGGAAAATCAACGTGATCGAATCTACGCCAGATGCGCCATCCTCATGGGTTTCCATTAACAATCAGGCGACGCAAAAAAATCTTGCCGCGCAGGATTGTAATGGAGCGAAACCTGAAGACTGCACCGCTTGGCGAATTCAACCAGTAGGTGATATCGCGATCTCCAGTATTCAAAGCGGAAAAGTTTTGAGTGCGGTAACGGCTAAAACAGAAGCTGGAAAAGTCGAGCTAAATGAATGGAGTAAGCAATCGTCGCAACGCTGGAATTTCGTTCACACCGAAAATGGTTTTTACAGCATCCAAAATGGCGATAAGCAATGTGTCGGCGTTACAGGGAAATCTATAGTTCCAGGCACAGGTCTAACGACGGTCGAGTGCGGCGATAAATCCGCGCAGTGGGCTGTAAAATATCTCTCAAACGGTACCCAAGAGATCTCCAATCGCCAATCAGGTTTGTCAATTGATGTCGCCAGCTGCGGGGTAGCAAACCATACACCGCTAGCTCAGGCTCCATCCCTAAGTTTCATTTGCCAACAATTTCGGTTGTTGCAGGGTGGTAATTAAGCGTATTTGTTAAATTGATAACAACAGTAAATCAAGCTCGTATTTATTAACAATACGAGCTTTTTTATTTTTTAAAGTCGTTTTTATTGTTAATTGCTTTTGATCGATTGGTAGCTGCTTATATTTTTATTACTAAAAGTATAAGCAGTTCTAGGTTTTTGCGTTTAATTGCACGATTTGTTGACAGCGCTGTCATTCGGCATTAAAGTAGCCCACACCAGTAATGAGGCGGCTTGCCTTTTTAGAGTTGTTTCGTGGTAAAAGTCTCTCACCGTCGATGTCTGGTTGATGCATCGACGTCTCCCTCTTGCCCTCTACTTTGTAGCGGGCTTTTTTTTGCCCGTGATTCTCAAAATGGATAGGCTGTTGGTTTTGAGACGGTATTTGTATAAAAACCCGCGTTTGATGTTTTCCAACCCTAGGTTATTTTCGCGCTAGCTGGCATAATCAGCGCCCCGAATTTTGGCTCTGCCTCGTGTTCACTTGGCGGATATTCCCAGCTGTTGTGCATCTGCGATTTTTTATGGATGCATCACTTTATCGCGAGAGGATCAACATGCAATCACCGGCCACTAAGCCACAGCAAAAGCCCGCCAATCCTAACTTTTCATCTGGCCCGTGCAGCAAGCGTCCAGGCTACAGTTTGGATCAATTGGATATCTCCACTCTCGGCCGTTCACACCGTTCCGCTATCGGCAAAGCAGCATTGCAACGCGCATGTGAAGACACCGCTGAATTGTTGGGTCTGCCTGCAGGTTATCGCGTTGGTGTGGTTCCAGGTTCTGATACCGGCGCTGTGGAAATGGCTATGTGGTCGCTGCTTGGTCAACGCGGTGTAGATATTTTGCAATGGGAATCTTTCGGTAACGGCTGGTTGAGCGATGCCACTAAAGAATTGAAACTTACCGTAAATGCGCACAGTGCGGATTACGGTTTGCTACCTGATTTGACCAAAGTGAATTTCGATAACGACGTTATCTTTACCTGGAATGGCACTACTTCCGGTGTAAAAGTTCCTAACGCTGATTGGATTCCAGCGGATCGCAAAGGTCTGACTATTTGCGATGCAACTTCATCGGTGTTCGCGATGGAAATGGAGTGGGAAAAACTCGACGTAATCACTTTCAGCTGGCAAAAAGTGCTCGGCGGCGAAGGTGCTCACGGTATGTTGATCCTGAGCCCACGCGCGGTTGAGCGTTTGGAAACTTACAAACCCTCCTGGCCAATGCCGAAATTGTTCCGCATGACCAGCGGCGGAAAGGTGACTGAAGGTTTGTTCAAAGGCGAAACCATTAATACTCCATCTATGTTGGCGGTTGCCGATTATCTGGATGCATTGGATTGGGTGCGTTCAATCGGCGGTGTGAAAGAAACTATCGCGCGCTCAAATGCAAATTTGGCAGTTCTGGAAAAGTTTGTTGCAGCCAATGATTGGATTAGTTTCTTGCCGCGATTGCCAGAAACACGCTCAAATACTTCCGTGTGTTTTGTATTGAAAGCAACTGAAGATCAAGTAAAAGCTATTGTGAAATTGCTTGATAAAGAAGGCGTTGCTTACGATATTGGCGCTTATCGCGATGCACCAGCAGGCTTGCGTATTTGGTGTGGCGCAACTGTAGCAGCAGCCGATCTCGAAGCTTTGTTGCCTTGGTTGACTTGGGCGTATGAGGAAGCCACTAAGGGTTAATTGCTAGGCGATTTCGATTTAGGGCTGTGTAAACTACACGGCCCTTTTTAATTAACGATAAGTATTGTTTCAGAAGGGAGTCGTCATCCCCGCTACGCGAGGATGACGATGAGTAAATAAATCAGGTTCTTCATAGTTTTAAGAACTGAGCTTATTGAAGCAAGCTGGCTCTCTCGATTCATCGAAGAAGGAAAAAATCATGTTTAAAATAAAAACGTACAACACAATTTCTATTAAAGGCTTAAGTCGTTTTGCATCTGAAAAATACGATGTCGCAAGCGATATTGCTGCGCCAGATGCCTACATTCTTCGCAGCCACAAATTACAAGGCGAAGCATTGCCCGCAAGCGTTAAAGCGGTAGCCCGTGCTGGTGCTGGTACTAACAACGTTCCTGTTGCTGAATACACCAAGTTGGGTGTTGTCGTATTCAATTCACCAGGCGCTAACGCCAATGCGGTGAAAGAATTAGTGCTTACCGGCATGTTGCTTGGCTCGCGCGGAATTTTACCAGGCATGGCTTATGTGAATGGTTTGACGCACATGACCGATGCGGATGAAATGTCTAAATTATTGGAAAAAGAAAAATCCAATTTTGCCGGTTTTGAATTGCAAGGCAAAACTTTAGGTATCGTCGGCTTGGGCGCAATCGGTTCTATGATTGCCGATGCTGCATTAGCTTTGGGTATGGATGTTGTTGGTTTCGACCCAGCACTTTCAGTAGAAGCTGCATGGCGTTTGCCGAATCAAGTTGCCAAGATGGAAAACTTGCAATCGCTATTGGCGCGCGCGGATTACATTACCTTGCACGTTCCAGCCATTGAAGCCACCAAGCACATGATCAACGCTGAAACCTTAAAAGTATTGAAGAAAGGCGCAGTCTTGTTGAACTTCGCTCGTGAAGCCATCGTTGATGCACACGCAGTAGTTGATAGTTTGAATGCTGGTCATTTGGGCAAATACATTTGCGACTTCCCAGAGCCAATTTTGCTGAATCGCCCTGACGTTTACGCCATGCCACACATAGGTGCGAGCACTGAAGAGGCTGAAGAAAACTGCGCGATCATGGCAGCTGATCAGTTGATGGATTACCTCGAAAACGGCAATATCAAAAACTCCGTAAACTTTCCGGCGGTGGCCTTGGATCGCGGTGCCAATACTGGCGCTCGTATTACCTTCTCGAATGCAAACGTGTCCGGTGTTTTGGGCCATGTGTTGTCTGTGTTGGCGGATAACAGCGTAAATGTTATCGATATGGTAAACAAAAGCCGTGGCGATGTGGCTTATAACATCATTGACGTGCAACAAACTCCGACAGCTGCGGTACTTGAAGCTATCGCAAAAGTAGAGCATGTTATCGCGGTACGTGTAATTTAACATCCGGTCGCTAGTAGTCAGGACTGGCTACTAGCGACTCGCTTCTATGTATAAACTCGTTTTTTTTGTCCCCGAATCCCATCTTGAACAGGTCAAAACCGCTGTATTTAACGCGGGTGCAGGCCAAATCGGCAATTACGATCAATGTTGTTGGCAAATTGCTGGAGCAGGGCAGTTTAGGCCTTTGGCCAGTAGCCACGCTTTTATCGGCCAATTAAATAAGCTGGAACAAGTTACCGAATATCGCGTGGAAATGGTTTGCGCTGATGCTTTTATTCGTGCGGCGGTAAAGGCCTTGCGATTAGCCCATCCCTACGAAGAACCGGCGATTGACGTGTGGCAACTTGCGGAGCTTGAATCGTGAACCGTCTATTGTGGCCGATGATTGCCGAAGCTCTTGAACCTCAAGGTGACGCAAAATCTTTTATCGGCTCGTTTCCGCGTCAAGCTGCGGTAATGGTGTTAATTACGGATGCTACATCGCCGGAAATTATTTTTACCCTGCGTTCAAAACATCTCAACCAACATGCCGGAGAAGTTTGTTTTCCTGGCGGTAAGTGGGAGCCGCAGGATAATTCCTTGCTCACTACTGCGCTGCGCGAAACTCATGAAGAAATCGGCTTGTCTCCAAATATGGTCGATGTATTAGGTGCTTTGCCTGCCCGTGCTACGCGTTCGGGAGCTATGGTGCAACCCTTTGTGGGCAAAATTCCGGCAGATTGTCGCTTCGATTTAAATCATCACGAACTTGAAGAATTATTCTCGGTGCCCTTGGCAGAATTCCAGCGCGGTTTACAAGTTAGGACTGATATATTTGAACGTAACGGAAAGCGGTTTCGAATTCCGGCGTATGTCTATGAAGGTTTTGAAATCTGGGGATTTACCGCCGGCGTAACCTCTGAATTGCTGAGCTTGTTGCATTCTTTACCCGTCAATGCGGGGTAAAATTCGTTTTCAGATAGCGTTTGTTTCAAATCACTCGCAGAGCGCGACTGTTGCTATTTTATTTCACAAAAGGATTTAGTCATTTGACTTAAACTGATCCTCTGCCAATATCACTGCGCCCTTTGAAAAAAAACAAAAGCATTGATTGGCATCAACCAGGTCCCGATAAGGTAATTAAGGATGAGTAATTTTAAAGTGCCCCTGCGCGACATCGAGTTCGCGTTGTTCGAGGTTCTTCATTTCGAGGAACATTTCGCCGAATACTGCCCAAGTCTTGACCGCAGCCTAACAATTGCGTTGCTGGAAGAGAGCGCGCGTTTTTGTGAACAAGTATTAGCTCCATTATCTGCATCCGGTGATATAGAAGGATGCCGTTTAGTTGGTGGTGAAGTGCGAACGCCAGCAGGATTTAAAGCTGCCTATAAGCAATATTGCGATGCGGGTTGGCCTTCGCTTGCGCGTTCCGTTGAGTATGGCGGTCAAGGTTTGCTGCAGTCTCTCGGTTGCGTCATGAATGAGCTAACCTCAACAGCGAACTACGCATGGACAATGTACAACGGCCTATCGCAAGGCGCCATGCACACCATCGAATCCCACGGCTCCGAGGCACAGAAGAAAACCTACCTGCCTGCGTTAATTTCCGGTGAATGGACGGGAACTATGTGCCTGACTGAAGCCCATTGCGGTACGGATTTGGGCTTACTAAAAACTAAAGCGATTCCTGCCGGTGATGGGCAATATCAATTGACCGGCACCAAGATTTTTATTTCATCTGGCGATCACGACTTCGCCGATAACATCGTTCATATAGTGCTCGCACGCTTGCCCGATGCCCCTGCGGGTACGCGCGGACTTTCACTGTTTATAGTTCCAAAAATAACTATAAATGCCGATGGCTCACTGGGTGATAACAATCACGTTACATGTGGCGGGTTGGAGCACAAAATGGGCATTCACGGCAATGCCACCTGCGTACTGAATTTCGATGGTGCGTTAGGGACTTTATTGGGTGAGCCTAATAAAGGTTTGCATCTTATGTTTACCTTTATGAATTTGGCGCGGTTGGGAGCCGGTCTGCAAGGGCTTGCCCACGCAGAATTAGGATTTCAAAAGTCTGTAGATTATGCGCGGCAGCGATTGCAGGGGCGCTCACTTTCGGGGGCAAAAAATGTAAGTGGTGTAGCTGATCCCATCATTGTTCACCCCGATGTACGCCGCATGTTGATGACCCAAAAAGCGCTCACCGAAGGTATGCGAATGATGGCCTATTTCGCGGCCAAACGTATCGACATCGTCCAGCACGGACAGTACGAAGCCCAGCGTCAGGGCGCGCATGACATCTTGAGTTTTATTACGCCCATCGCCAAAGGTTTTATGGCTGAGGCGGGTTTTGAGTCTGCCAATCTTGCATTGCAATGCTTTGGCGGACACGGCTACATTCGTGAATGGGGCGTCGAACAAAATCTACGCGATTGCCGCATTGCATCTTTATATGAAGGCACGACCGGCGTGCAGGCGCTGGATCTGTTGGGCCGAAAAATTTTATTATCCAACGGCAGTTTGCTCGGTGATTTTGCGCAATGTATCGAGCGGTTTTGCAAGGAGGCAGCAAACACTGCAGAATTGTCGCCCTATGTAGAATCTTTGACTAGACTACATTCAGAATGGCTGGCAATCACCGCTAAAATTGGTGAGCGTGCCTTGGTAAATGCCGACGAAGTTGGTGCTGCATCTGTCGATTACCTTATGTATTGCGGCTATATTTTTCTCGGATACATGTGGGCTCGCGCCGCTAAAACTGCCGTACTCGCGCTTGCTACTGGAACGAGTGAGCCAGATTTTTATCGCGCGAAAATAGATACAGCGCAGTTTTATTTTGAACGAATTTTACCGCGAACATTAAGTTTGGCCGTTACTATGAATTCCGGTGCCGATAACTTAATGAATATCGCCGAAGATCATTTTTCGTTTTAATCATTTCCATTAAATGATTTATAAATTTCAAAAAATAGCCAATAAAAAGAAGTAGGAGCACACAATGCCACTGAATTATAACCGCACAATTCCTGAAGTTTTTGCCGAAGCCTGTCAGGAATTTTCGGGAAGCCCTGCGTTTACGTGCATGGATCACACGATTAGTTTTCGTGAACTGGATGAACTCAGTGGAAAATTTGCGGCCTACTTACAGAATCATACCAATCTAAAACCTGGCGATACTATTGCCATTCAATTGCCTAATATTTTGCAATATCCCATCGCCGTATTTGGTGCAATGCGCGCGGGCATGATTGTGGTCAATACCAATCCGCTTTACACCGCTCATGAAATTAAACATCAATTAAATGATTCGGGCGCTAAGGCCTTAGTGGTTCTCGCAAATATCGCAAAAAATGCATCAGTGATTATTAAAGAAACATCTGTTGAGCAAGTTATTGTCACTGAGCTTGGCGATATTCATCCATCGTTGAAAAAATTGCTTATCAACTTTGTGGTCAAATACGTAAAAAAATTAGTGCCGGAATTTTCATTTCCTAATCAAATAAAATTTAATATTGCGTTAAATATGGCGAGTAAACCCTGGCAAGCTGTAGCGACAAAACCGGAAGATATCGCTGTGTTGCAATACACTGGCGGCACTACCGGTGTTGCTAAAGGCGCTATGCTCACCCATCGCAATTTAGTAGCGAACATGGCGCAACTTAATGAGCACATGAGTTACTCGTTTCGTAAAAATCAGGAAATTTATATTGCGCCTTTACCGCTGTATCACATTTATTCTTTTACGATTCATTGCACGTCTGCAGTGTCGCTGGGTAACCACAATATTTTGATTCCTAATCCACGCGATATTCCTGCGTTTGTAGCAACTTTGAAAAAATATCCGTTCACGTTATTTGTTGGGTTAAATACTTTATTCAACGCACTGCTGCGCAATCCCGATTTTCAAACACTGGATTTTAGTAAATTACATTTAACTTCATCTGGCGGCATGGCGCTCACGGCGGAAACTGCCAACAAATGGAAATCCTTAACAGGAAGCCCTATTACCGAAGGTTATGGTTTAACAGAAACATCGCCAGTGGTAAGTAGTAATCAAGCCAATGCGGTGCAATATGGAACTGTTGGTCATCCATTGCCGGAGACCGAATGTAAAGTTATTGATGAAGATGGAAATGATTTAGCCGTAGGTGAGGCGGGTGAATTATGCATTCGCGGCCCGCAAGTAATGAAAGGTTATTGGCAACGCCCCGAAGCAACTGCAGAAGTTATCGACGGCGAAGGTTGGTTTAAAAGTGGCGACATGGCGGTAATTGCTGCCGATGGTTTTATTAAAATTGTTGACCGCAAAAAAGACATGATTAACGTTTCTGGTTTTAAAGTTTATCCCAATGAAGTTGAAGATGTGTTGAGTAGCCATCCCGATATTATTGAAGCAGCGGTGATCGGAGTGCCTGATAAAGAAGGCAGCGAAACCGTAAAAGCATTTGTGGTTTCTTCTAATCCAAATCTGGATGTAAAAGTTGTGCGCGATTTTGCGAAAACTAAATTAACGGCTTACAAAGTTCCGCATCAAATC
Source organism: Gammaproteobacteria bacterium (assembly GCA_004172865.1). GTDB lineage: Bacteria > Pseudomonadota > Gammaproteobacteria > Pseudomonadales > Cellvibrionaceae > Cellvibrio. The sequence goes on from SEBV01000007.1 coordinate 19,461, forward strand.
GAATTCTGTAAAGACCTTCCAAAAACAAATGTAGGCAAAGTATTGCGTCGCGAATTGCGCGATAAAGAGATTGCGAAGGCAAGCGCATGATCGAATACACACATAGTTTCTCGCTATGAAACGAGCGTTAATTTTATCGGGTGGCGGCGCGCGCGCTGCTTACCAAGTGGGTGTGCTGCAAGCGCTTGCTGAAATTCTGCCAGAAGAAAATGCAAATCCTTTTCCCATAATTTGCGGTACATCCGCCGGCGCAATTAACGCGTTGGCGCTGGCTGCGCATCCGGGAAGTTTCAAAGAGTCTGTACATTCCTTGGCGAGTATGTGGCGCAATTTAACCGTGGGTGATGTTTACCTGCACGGTTGGACAGATATTTTTAAAGGGCTTGGTCTATTAGGTTTGTCGCTATTCAACCAAGGTATTGGCCGAAAAAAACCATTGTCCTTACTCGATAATTCTCCACTGTGGGATCTACTTGGCTCACGCATTCCTTTTCACAATATTAATCAATCGATTGCCAGTGGGAAATTATTGGCCGTGTCTATCTCAGCGATGGGATATTCATCTGGCCACACGGTAAGTTTTTTTCAGGGCCATGAAAGTATTAACGGATGGAAGCGCTATAGGCGTGCAGGCGTTCCAACACAACTGCGTCTTGAACATTTGTTGGCGTCGTCTGCAATTCCCACGATTTTCCCGGCGATTCGAATTGACCGCGAATATTTTGGCGATGGCGCTTTACGTCAGCTGGCACCCATAAGTCCTGCATTGCATTTAGGCGCGGAATCATTATTTGTAATTGGTGTGAGCGGAAATAGATCTTCAGCGAAACCTAACAAACGTTTGCCGGTAAAACATTCACCTTCTATGGGCCAAATTGTGGGGCATCTCTTAAACAGTGCGTTTGTAGATTCACTCGAAGGTGATTTGGAACATATGGAATTAATTAATAATTTAGTGAAGTTAATTCCAGAAGAACAAAAACAAGCCGCAGGATTTAATTTGCGCGCTGTGGAAAATATGGTGATTTCGCCTTCAAGCCCGCTCGATGTTATCGCCGGTAGAAATGTTCGTTACTTACCCGACAGCTTACGATTTTTTCTGCGTGCGATTGGTGCTACTGCGAAAGGTGGTGGCGCAACAGCGGCGAGTTATTTATTGTTCTCAAATGAATTTATTGGCGAGCTGATGGAATTAGGTCGGCAAGATGCGCTGGCAGAAGCAGAGGCAATTAAATTATTTTTTGCTAAGTAGCTGATTATTTTTTATTGATATTAGTTCTACGCAATAAATCCGCAACCGGCTTTTCCGTCCACGCGTTCGTTAGTAAATCCTCATGTTTGATATTTTCATCCAGCTTAAAAAAGCTGATGGTATCTTTGCGCAAAAACTCTGGGACATTTGTGTCGGCTGGCAGATTTTTTTGCTGCAGTAAATATTGCAAATTTTCGTTAGTGGCGCGCGCTGGTTCTGAGTAAGTGCTAAAGAAAAAAGTGTTTTTGTGATGTTGCTTCAACCACTTTGCAAACACATCTTCCTGCCCATACAGTGAATCCATAAGAATTACACCTTTGACGCGTCTGCTGATGCCACCCTTACTTAAAATATGCGCCGTCGCTAAATATCCACCGCTGTAAGAAACAATAATGATAGGCGCTTCTGCAAGTTGATTGCCGAGCCGGGAATTGTGTTGCCAGTGGCCAATACGTAAATTTGCTTCGGTGATAAATCTGGAAAAATAATTTCGCCGCGCAAAATTCCCAGAATTTGAATCCAAAGCATCAACTGCAAACTGCGGTGCAATTAAAATGGCGTTGATATTGGCTGCGGCGATTTGTTCAGGAATTTTCTGGCGAGCAATAACATCACGCTCTAACGTCGATTGATTGCCGTGCAAAAAGATGACTATTGTAGGTGTATGTTTTTTATCGAAGTTGGCAGGAATAGAAACTAGAACGCGATTATCACTGTAAGTAGTGTCTTCCCACAATGTGCCGCCGCGTGGGCTGTTGTGAGCGCGTCGCCCATCTTCACTTTTCACATCGAAAAATTTCTTTGCGTCTTTTTTGTTAGTGAGCGGATAGGGAGAATATTTGAAAGGTATCAGCACAGTCTGCTCACTTGTTTCGTTTGCGAATACATTTGTCGCAAGCAAAAAAGTGAGCAGAAAGGCTGTGAGGTTTTTCAATTAGGGATTGGCCGTTTTAATGGGTTTCAACACGCCAAAAAATGCCGGAATCGCAATAAGATAAGCAATGCCTGCAGTGGCGATTACCGCTGCCAAACCAAATGATGTTGCGATGATCGGTACCAACGCCGCGCCAATCACCGAGAAACAACCGTTAACGCCCCACGCCCACAAAAACATGCTTTCTTTATGTAAGCGAGTAAGAGCGCCCATGCCAGTCGCCATTGGGAAACCCATTAAAAATGCGGGCGGCGCAATCAATGCAAAGCAGCATAATAAACGAATTGCGTAGGGCAGGCCGCCAATAGCGTTGAGTATCGGATTTAAAATCAGGCTGTAAGTAATCAGAAGTGCGCCGATCATAATAAAAATTTTCGGCAAGGTTGTGCGCGCCGTGAGCGCGTATCTATCCGATATAAAACTGCCTATACCTGAGAACACCAACATGCCGGTAATCAACACCGAAGCAGAAACAGTCGCGTTGGAAAGTGCCTGAATAAATTGCGCGATTAATCCGACTTCGACAGTGATGTAGCCAAAACCCAAACACGCAAAATACAAAATGGTTTGCGACTTTCCGGGGTAACGACTGAACGCAGTGCGCCAACCAAAAATCACTGGGATTGAAATTAAAATCAAACCGGATACACAGGCAATTGCCAACGTTGCCCACAACAATAAATAACCCCATTCATCCTGAAACAATTCAAGGCGATCAGTAATTTTTGGCAAATCTTTTGGAAAAACGTAAGCCGCAAAATAGGGGTGATTATTCGTTAGAGGACGCACATCAAATAAATAGCGCTCGCTAAAACCTTTCCAGTCATCGTGAATTAGTGCTTGCCACGCAACTTGACTTAACAAGGATGCAGGCACAGTGATCGCATTGGCATCGTCAGTCACGGGCGCAGTATCGCTGGCATCACTTTCTTTCGGTTTATTGGTGTCTGCGGAAAAAATACTATCGTGGAAATCTTTAAAAACGTGATCAGCTTTTGCGGTATCTACTTTAATACCGGGCGAATAAATTTCGTCAAATGACATGGACGACGTGTGTTCACGCAATTTCGTCAGCTCTTCTGCTGTAAATCCACTGCGCTTATAAAGTACTGTCACTGTGGAGAGGTAGCTTGATGCTACGAAGAAATTTTGACTGATGTCTTTATCGCCATTAGCGCGCGCTGCTGCTGCCATAGTCGAAAAAAGTTTCAGCACGGATTTGGGCGGCTCTTCCTTATTCCATAAAGTCACTGACAAAATTCCTGCATCACTCAAGGCATGCATGTAGTGCTGCATGGCTTCTTGCGTGTAAGAATATTTTTCGACAATCGCAAAGCCGCCGGGGTTGGATAGACCGGCAGAATCCGCAAGGCTTAAATCGATAACATCAAAGCGTTCGCTGGTGTTTGCCAGGAAGAGGCGACCGTCGTAAGGAATTACGGTTACTCGATTGAGGATATCTTTGGTGAAATTTTTCAGCACATCGCTTTCACGGAAAGCTTTTAAAAATGCAGGGTTAGCTTCACCCACTGTGACACTGGATGAGTTGCTATGCAGCGCAACCATAGTTGAAATGCCGCCGCCAAATTGCACTACAAACGTTTTGGGTTTGTTGGCGATCAGGTAGGGGTAGATCATCGGCAAATAGTGGAAATAGGCAGTGTCTTTGTCAGATAGCTCGCGCATTACGCCGATGGGACCGTCGCCATCTACGTATAGTCCAAGGTAAGCATTCGCGGGCATTTCATCGAGATTAAGAGATGCGTTGTCGGATAAGCCCGGGGCAAAGTGCAGATAAGAGCTGCTGTAAACTTCGAGGTGACCGAAAGGAGAAATGCCTTCATATTCGCGTTTGCTATCCGGGAATTTGCGGGCGTAGGAAACGCCTTTGTAATCAGACACTGACAGTTTTGGAATCTTGGCCGCGTCAGGCAAATGCAAGTGCACAGCAGTTGACGCCAACGAAATAACGGCCAATGCGACGGCCCATTTGCGTGAACCCAATCCAGAGAACCACAGTACGCCACCAATACCAGCCAGCACGACTGGAACCAGCACGAGATTATCGGGGCGGAATAAAAAGAGTGAGCCAAGAGTTAATAAACCACAGAGGCCTGATCCGAGCAGATCGGCAAAGTAAACGCGCCCAAATACACGTTGTGCCCGCAAAAACACAGTCCCCAAAAACAAACTGCCCGCTAGAAAGGGCAGTAAGTAGAGCGCAAAGTTGGCGACTAAGCGCCATTTCTGCAGCGAATCCGAAACGAGAAATATGGGATTAAATGGGAGTTGTTGCGCCGCCAGGTTTGCACCGACTACTAAGGGCGCAAAGGCCGCAAGCGAACCGGCGATAACTCCAAACCAATGCCGCTCAAACCAACTGCGCGCCAAGCACATGACCGCGCTGGTCAAGCCAAATCCGAGCATGGCAAGGCTCACCACTAGCGAACCAAAATGTGCCCAACTGCCTTCCGAGAAAATTCGCATAATGCCAATTTGCAGGGCGATGACAGCACCAGCCACACAGCCTACAGCAGCGTACATCAGTAGCTGGCGCAGGCCGGTTTGCGACCATTCTTTACTCGGCAGAACGTTGCTTGAATCTATCACTTGTTGTGTGAACCTACGATTGCATCGCCTTCCATTTTTGTGAAAGGAACGAAGGGAACCACTTTGCCGTTGTAGATATCAGAGCGTGTGATTTTGATGGTGCCGTCCGGATTCGCTTCTTTGGTGATTTTCAACACGTGTTGCGCACCTGGTGGGCCTACTGGAATTACCATTACGCCGCCGGTTTTCAGTTGCTTAAGCAATGCCGGTGGAATGTGGTCGATACCGCAAGTCACGATGATTTTGTCGAAAGGTGCCGCTTCTTCCCAACCGTAGTAACCGTCAGCCTGTTTTGTGTTGACGTTTTTGTACTCGGTGTAGCCTTTAGCGATTACTCCGTCGTAAACGCCACGGGTGCGCTCAGCCAAAGGTTTGATAATTTCAATGGTCCATACCTTATCTGTGATATGGCCGAGAATAGACGACTGGTAGCCAGAACCCGTACCAATCTCAAGCACTTTGTCGGTCTTTTGAATGTCCAGCACGCTGGTCATACGGCTGACCGCATGTGGGCCAGAAATGGTTACACCAAAGCCGATATCCAAAAAGTTATCGTCATAAGTGTGCGCAAGGGAAATTTTACGAACAAATTCTTCACGCGGGGTTAGCAAAAAGGCGCGTTTAGTTTGGTCGTTGGTCAAGTCCCCACGTTCGATCAGCGCTAAATAGCGGTCCCAACGTTGGCCGAGGAATTTTTTATCTTCACCGCGATTAGTGACCATCCAGTTAACAAAAGAGTCTTTGTTATCGGTCGGTGGAACCAGGTCGTTGGTATAGGCTTTTGGTACAGCAGCACTCGCCAACAGAGGTACAAAAGCGCTGGCCAGGGTCAAGGCAAAAGTGAATTTCTTAAGTACGTATTTCAAGAGGAATCCTTACTAAATCAATAGTGGTAACAAGCTATAAAAACGAGTTGCAGATAGGCCAACCGGGCGGCGATTCTAGCACGCGCTCATGAGCTTCTGATACTGGAAAACGGCGTGAAATAAGGGCTTGGTGATGATTTTTACGTCATTTTCCGAATCCAAATCGCAATAAAAAAAAGCCGCTGTGAGTTTAGTTCACGGCGGCTTTTTAGATTGATTTAAATCTTTGTTTTTAGTGCTTAAGCGCGTCTACGAAACAGCGGCAATGGCTGATCAACAGAAGCCTGGTAATACTCATTAAAATCACCCAGTGATTTCACTGCAATATCCAAATCCGTTTCGGGATTAGCAAAAGCAAATGCGTTTACACCACAGCGACGCAAGTAGCAGAGTTGATCGCGAATAAAGTTACCCACAGCGCGCAATTCGCCTTTAAAACCGTAGCGTTCACGTAACAGGCGCGCAGTTGAGAAGGCGCGGCCATCCATAAAGAGCGGGAAATTAACGCCGATTACGGGAAAGCGATTGGCGTCATCGCCAATAGCGTCGGCAGCTTCATCACTATCCAGCCATACGCCTATATCGTTGCGGCTTTGCAGTTGGTCTTTTTGTGCAACCCATACTGATAAAGGCACTATCACTTGGCCCGCTGGTACTTCAACAGGAGCATCACCTTCAGGTTTGGCGACTAGCGTCCAGGTATTGTTGACAATAACGCCGTCTTTAATTAACTTTGGCATAGACGCGCTCCTTAAACGGCGTTGCACCTATACGGCGATAGGTATCAATAAATAATTCTTCATCGGTGCGGTTTTCAACGTAAACGTTAACCAGCTTCTGGATAACATCCGGCATAACTTCTGCGCCGAATGATGGGCCGAGTACATCGCCAAGGGATGCATCATTGCTCGCGCTGCCGCCTAACTGTACTTGGTAAAACTCTTTGCCGGATTTATCCACACCGAGAATCCCAATGTGACCAACGTGGTGATGACCACAAGCATTCATGCAGCCGGAGATATTCAGGTCGATATCACCAAGGTCATAAACATAGTCGAGATCATCAAACTGACGTTGAATGGCTTCTGCAATCGGGATTGACTTGGCGTTCGCGAGGGAGCAGAAGTCACCGCCAGGGCAGCAAATAATGTCGGTAATGGTGCCGATATTTGGTGTAGCAAAACCGGCGACTTTAGCTTTTTGCCAAAGTGCATAAAGATCAGATTTTTTCACATCTGCCAGCACGATATTTTGTTCGTGGGTTGTGCGCGCTTCACCAAAGCTGAATTCGTCGGCAAGGTCGGCGATGATTTCAAGCTGACCATCAGTGATATCGCCAGGCGCAACGCCAGTTGGCTTCAATGACAACGTAACCGAGGCATAACCGGGAACGCGGTGACCACGCACATTGCGTTGTAGCCATTTACTAAACGCGACGCTTTCAGCAGATTGTGCATCCACGCTTGCTTGTGCGACAGCATTATCGATAGTGTCGTAAGCCGGTTCGGTGAAGAAACTCTTGGCACGATCAATTTCAGCACGGGTTAGTTTGCTGTAACCGTCTTTCATATGAGTCCATTCAGCTTCTACTTTTTCAGCAAAAACCTCAGGCGTTACAGCGCGTACCAGAATTTTGATACGAGCTTTGTATTTGTTGTCGCGACGCCCGGAAAGGTTGTACACACGCAAAATCGCTTCGAGATATGACAGCAAATCTTCTTCAGGCAGGAATTCACGGATAACGCTGCCGATCACTGGTGTACGGCCCAGGCCGCCGCCAACGTAGACTTTAAAGCCGATTTCGCCGCTATCCTTCAACACAATTTGCAGGCCGATATCGTGCACTTGTACGGCCGCACGGTCTTTTTCAGAGCCGGTTACAGCGATTTTAAATTTGCGCGGCAAGAATGCAAATTCAGGATGGAAGCTAGACCACTGGCGGATAATCTCGCAGTAAGGACGCGGATCAACGATTTCATCTTCGGACACGCCGGCAAACTGGTCGGAGGTAGTATTACGAATACAGTTACCGCTGGATTGGGTGCCGTGCATTCCAACATCAGCCAGTTCAGACAGAATATCCGGCACTTCCGTTAAATCTGGCCAGTTATATTGGATATTTTGACGAGTGCTAACGTGAACGTAACCCTTGTCATAATAACGGGCAATGTGCGCGAGCTTGCGAATTTGCGTGCTATTGAGCATGCCGTAAGGCACGTTGATGCGCAGCATAGGCGCCAGGCGTTGAACGTAGAGGCCATTTTGCAAACGCAGCGGCAGAAATTGCTCAGGTGGAAGCTCGCCCGCTAGAAACCGGGCGGTTTGGTCGCGAAACTGGGCCACACGTTGGCGCAAAATAGTGTTGTCGTACTCGTCGTAAATGTACATAAGGCGTAAGTACCGTCTTCGGCAAATAGGGGTTGGAACAGACTAAAAAAATAGGCGCGCAGAATACACCAATTGTCCCCCAATCGCGAGGCGAGGCAAGAACTCTTTTGGACTAATTAATGCTCATTTGGTTATAGCTTTAGTAGATATAGATTTGTGCGCGCGCCTGATATTATGCGGCCCACTTTTCAGGGGTTTTCCATGGCAGACACATTTGATGAATTGACGGTTTTACCAAAGTGTTTGGCTGAGGTGGTTATAATCCAGCGCGACCCGGAATTCCTTATCATTAATAAACCAACTCGCTTGCTAAGCGTTCCCGGTCGCCATCCACAAAACCGCGATTCGGTGATTGCGCGTTTGCTAGTCGATTTTTCCAATGCCGCCATTGTGCATCGCTTGGATTTCGATACGTCCGGGTTGATGGTGATTCCTCTTAACAAGAAATCGCTCTCACACATCAGCAAGCAGTTTCAGGCGCGCACTATCTCGAAAACCTACACCGCTGTGGTCGATGGATTGGTCAAAGATGACTCAGGCGTTATTGATTTACCTATAGCGCCCGATATGGAAAATCGCCCCAAGTACAAAATTTGCGCGGCCACTGGTCGGCAATCTGTCACGGAATTTACCGTATTATTCCGAGATCAAGATGCGCAGACTAGCCGCGTCCTTTTGCATCCCATCACTGGGCGTTCGCACCAATTACGTTTGCATATGCAGGCGATAGGGCACCCGATTTTGGGTTGTGAGTTTTATGCTGACGAAGATGCGCTCGTTAAAGCTTCGCGATTGTTATTACATGCGACTGAGTTGGAGTTTTTGCATCCAGTGACGGGAGAAAAAATTTCCGTACAATGCGAGCCTGATTTTTAAAATTCAAAGGACAGAAAAATGGACGATAATTTTTACGACGGTCACAACCACCTTGTCGATGTTGAGACTAGGGCCGTTGCGAAAGATGCCGCGCGCCAATCTGAAAGTAATGATAATCGACTCGATAAATTGGAACTCCAAGTTAAAAGCCTTTCCGTTATTAACGAAGCACTATATGAAATAGTGGCGATTAAATTGAATTTATCGCCTAACGAATTAACGGAGATGATTGAACAGGTTGCTGTGAATCGCGCTAATAGGGAACAAGCAAAATCCACTTGTCGAAATTGCGGTCGCCTGGTTCCAGTCAGTAGACAAAAATGTATGTATTGCGGCGGAAATTTTTTATATGAATTTAAACCATCGCCGTTTGATCAGCATTCCTAGGCAAGAATTAATAATCGCGAATTGGGTACTGCGTTATTCCATGTATAATTCGCTGATTTTTTAAAATGAATATTTACAACTTATAGGTAGTTAGCAATGCAAGAAAAACATCCAGTTCAAGAAAAATACGTCGGTGAAAAAATTGGTTTCTTTCCCGCTCTCATCTTTAGCTCCCGTTGGTTGCAATTGCCGCTATATTTAGGCTTGATTGTCGCGCAATGTGTTTATGTATTTTTGTTTTTAAAAGAGTTGTACCACTTAATAGCAGGAGCGCCTTCATTAACTGAGCAATCCATAATGCTTAGTGTGTTGGGGTTGATTGATGTAGTAATGATTTCGAACCTACTAGTAATGGTTATCGTAGGTGGCTACGAAACATTTGTTTCCAGATTAAATTTGGGCGGACATCCCGATCAACCGGAATGGTTAAGTCATGTAAATGCCACTGTGTTGAAAGTAAAATTGGCAATGGCAATTATTGGGATATCTTCAATTCATTTACTTAAAACTTTTATCGCTGCCGGAGATCTCGGCGCACCTGATTCGAAATTCACCGAAGCAGGAATTATGTGGCAAACTATCATTCATATGGCATTTATCTTGTCTGCGTTAGGCATCGCATACACTGATTTATTAATGCAGCGCGTATCTAAACAGCACATACTTATTCCTTCCTAATTAAAATAGTTAAAACAAAAACGGCAGCTTCGGCTGCCGTTTTTATTTAATAGTTATAAGCTTCATTTCTACGCCATATACACTAATAGTCTAAATTGATAAATCCCCTCCGCTGGCTATACTTCCTGCTGTGTCCATATGTTGCGGTTTTTAATTACATAATAATTATATTTATTAAAGGTTTATCGATATGTCCCTCAAAATGAAACACAAGCTCATTCTGCTTGGGCTGATTCCCTGCACGCTCATTGTTTTGGTGTTGCTTACCTTAGTAAGTTTACGCATGACGCGTGTAGCGAAAGACGATATTTTAGCATTGCGCGCAGCTTTGCTTGAATCGAAAAAGACGGAGTTGCGCCATTCACTTGATATCGCTATGTCGCTCGTCAAGCCTCATTACGAAGCTGCAAATTCTGATGCAGAAAAATCACAAGCTATAGCCTTACTAAAGCAACTGTCATACGGCAAAGATGGTTATTTTTTTGGTTACGATGGCAATTCAGTGCGAATTTTTTCTGGCAGCGGCGGCGCAAAAGTGGGCGATAGTTTTCGCGAATACAAAGACGTCAATGGTGTGTTTTTAATAAATGATTTAGTCAAAGCCGGTCAGGCAGGTGGAGGCTTTGTGACCTATCATTTTCCACGTCCAGGTGAAAATACCAAGGCTTATCCCAAACTCAGTTACGCGCTTTGGTTAGAGAAATGGAATTTAATGATAGGCACAGGTTTCTATATAGACGATATAGATGAAGCTGTTGCCAAAGCACAAATTATTAGTGAGCAGCAAATTCATCGCACACTTGTACAAATTTTTTTAGTAACCGCAATTATTTTAGTTGGCGTTTTTATTATGGCGTTGATGACTACACAAAAAATGTTGCAGCCTATTAATGCGCTAGCAAAAAGTTTGCGTGATATTGCTAGCGGTGGGGGTGATTTAAGTCGTCGCCTTGTTCGTCAAAATGATGATGAGTTGGGTGAAGTTACTCACGCCTTTAACGCCTTCGCGGACACTATTCACAAACTGGTTTCACATATCAATGAGTTAACGCGTGCGCTGGCAAAAGTCAGCCATTCAGTAGCCGCAAACACTACAGATACCTTTCAAATTTTGGATAACCAGCGTGCGCAAACCTTACAGGTTGCCAGTGCTATTAATGAAATGGCGGCATCCGCACAAGAGGTTGCGCGCAGTACGCAAGATGCTGCGTCTGCGGCGCATTCTGCGGAACAATCCTCTAAACACGCAGAAACTACGGCAGTTGAATCTATTAAACAGATTAACGAATTATCTTCCGAGGTTCGTGTTAACAACGAAGGATTGGAAGATCTGCAAACTAATGTTCACGGTATAAGTTCAGTGTTGGATGTGATTCGCGGAATTGCCGAGCAAACAAATTTATTAGCATTAAATGCGTCTATTGAAGCTGCACGCGCAGGTGAACAAGGCCGAGGTTTTGCGGTGGTTGCTGATGAAGTTCGTGCGCTTGCTGCACGTACGCAAGCTTCAACGCGAGAAATTCAGGAAATGATTTCACGCTTGCAAGCTAGTACGACACGCTCAAGTGAATCCATCAAACGCAGTCTCGCAAAAGGGGATTCTTCTGCAGAATTAGTAGGGGCAACAGCAGAAGTTTTAAAGACCATTGATCAACAAGTAACTACAATCAGCGAGCGCAGTTTACAAATTGCGACGGCGGCAGAAGAGCAAACACAGGTCATTGAATCGATTAATCAGAGTATGCATGAAATTGCTGACGCTACCGAATCGGCAAGTCAGAGTGCATCGCAATCACATGTGTTGGGTGGAGAGTTACAAAAAATTGGTGAGCAATTACAGCAGTTGGTTGCACAATTTAAATTGTAATTTTTATTTAAGAATTTGTGGGTCGTGTTATTCGCACGATCCACAAATTCTTAACTATAGCAATCAATGTTCTGCTGCTGCACTTATGCCTATGCCGGTTTGTGAGCGTACAAATTGTGCATCAAACGCTGCTTCTTCTTTTTTAGCGTTGGCTGATTTATCCAGAATTGAAAATAACCAAATTCCAACAAATGCAATACATACTGAAAATATGGCGGGATATTTAAACGGAAAAATCGCTTTTTCAAAATGAAAGGTATCAACCCAAACGGTTGGTCCAATCACTACTAATATCAATGCCGTAATTAACCCCAATGAACCGCCAACTACTGCGCCGCGCGTGGTGAGTTTGCGCCAGTACATTGATAGTAACAAAATGGGGAAGTTTGCACTTGCAGCAACACAAAATGCCAAGCCAACCATGAAGGCGACATTTTGATTTTCAAAAACGATTCCTAATGCAACGGCAATTATCCCCAAACAAATTGTCGCTATGCGTGAAGCGCGAATTTCTTTTTTCTCATTTCGTTCGCCTTTTAATACCAGCGTTGAGTAAAGGTCATGAGATATTGCGCTGGAGCCTGCCAGTGTTAATCCTGATACAACCGCAAGAATTGTGGCGAAAGCGACGGCAGAAATAAATCCTAATAACACATCTCCACCTAAGGCGCGCGATAAATGAATTGCCGCCATATTGCTGCCGCCAACCAATTTTCCATCTACAAAATAATCGGGATTATTTAATAAAAGTACTATTGCGCCGAAGCCGATAATAAAGGTGAGAATGTAGAAATATCCGATAAAACCTGTGGCATAAAACACTGAACGTCGTGCTTGCACTGCATCTTTAACCGTAAAAAAACGCATTAAAATATGCGGTAAACCAGCGGTACCAAACATCAACGCAATGCCAAGTGAAATTGCAGAAATAGGATCTGAAACCAAAGTACCTGGAGCCATAATGGCAGCGCCTTTGGTATGAACTTTTACCGCTTCGGCAAACATATTTTCAAAACTGAAACCGAAGTGTGCCATAACGAGTAGTGCCATCAAGCTTGCGCCGGATAACAATAAAATAGCTTTAATAAGTTGCACCCAAGTTGTGGCAAGCATACCGCCAAAAGTTACGTAAAGCGTCATCAACACGCCGACAATAATAACTGCCGATTCATAAGGTAAACCGAATAAAACTTCAATTAATTTTCCTGCACCTACAAGTTGTGCAATCAAATAAAAGATTACCGTTACCAATGAACCGCTTGCGGCAAGAATGCGAATAGGTTTTTGTTGTAAGCGAAATGATGCAACATCCGCAAACGTGTATTTACCTAAATTGCGTAAAGGTTCTGCGATTAGCAGTAAAACAATTGGCCAGCCCACTAAAAAACCAATCGCATAAATTAAACCATCGAAGCCAGATGTATAAACCAAACCGGCAATTCCCAAAAAAGATGCTGCGGACATATAGTCGCCCGCAATTGCCAAACCATTTTGAAAACCGGTGATGCCGCCACCAGCCGCGTAAAAATCAGCAGTGGTTTTGGTGCGGCGCGCAGCCCAATAAGTAATTCCTAGAGTCACCAACACAAATGCTAGAAACATTACAATGGCGGTGATGTTTAGCGGCGCTTTGGTGGCAGTATCTGCCCATGCTCCAGCAGTTGAAAATGCAATTGAAAATGCGAGAAGCGATTTTAATTTCATTTTAATTCTCCCGCCTTTTTTACAATTGCGCGGGTGAGGGGTTCAATAACGCGATTCGCGTAAATGACATAAATACCGGTAATGATCATGCAGAACACGATAATACCAAGCCCGAGCGTTATTCCGATTGAAGTCACACCAGATGCTATAGGCGTGCCCAACGATGCCGGTGAAAATGCCATTGCGAGAACCAGCGCAAAATAAGCGCCGATAATAGCAATAGATAATGGCCACACAATTCTTTTTCGCGCGCGCGTTAATGCAATATATTCAGGTAATTGTTTAATATGGTCAGGATGGGTCATAGAGTTTCCCTTTTAAATTCAGGTCGCTAGTTATCGTTAGTTGTTGGTTCGTCATCTGGTGAAAAACCTTGTTGTTTTTTTATTTGCACTGAATGCTATTGTTATTAAATGTTATTGTTATGGCTACATCGAATTCGTTTTTTATTAATACACTTTTTATAAATACAAATTTTTATTTAGAGCACACACTTTTTATCAGGAAGACAGACTATGTTTAATGTTAATGACCGTCTACAAGGACTGCGTTCTACTCTTATCAGCTCGGTGCTTTTGCTGGCTGCAACTGTTATTGGTTTTGTTTGGATCAGTATTGGCCTTTACCACTGGTTAACACTTTGTATTGGCTTAGTGTGGGGGCCGATTGTGCTAGGGTTAATTTATTTTTTGCCGATCATTATATTTGCATTTATAAAAGCTTTTACTCGTACACCGGTTCCAGAATTGCCTGCTGCAAATGAACGAATTGATAATTCTATGCTTCAAATGTCCGGGATTTTTGAAAACTTATCCGGTCGCCCACCATTTTTTGTGGTTTCCGCAGCAATAATTGCGGGCTTTTTGGCAACGCGTTTTCCAGCACTTTTATCGGTATTTACTCAGTTGTTAACCGCTTATGCGGAAGATGCAAAAACAAAAGCTGGCAAAGAACCTGCGTACGCGCCCGATGCATCTCCTAAACACGAGTAACTGTGTAGGAGTTTTGGGCGATTCTAACAAGTGACGCTGTTGCTTCCAAGATAAATAAAATCGGATAAATATGCTGCACTGACTTGTGACATATTTTCGAAGCAGGCTGTATTAAGATTTGAGTTGAAAGAGACGGGATGTAAAAACAGGCTGGTTAAATCCAGCCTTTTTGACGTGCGATACGGGCTGCATCGACTCGATTTGCGGCGTTTAATTTTGCAATAGCTTCCGACAAATAATTGCGAACAGTTCCTTCCGACAAAAACAAGGTGTTGGCTATTTCAGCAGTCGTTTTACCTTCACTGGCAAGTCGTAAAGCGCGGCGCTCTTTATCACTCAACGGATCAGTTTCGCCGAGCGCCATCATCGCAAGCTCGCCATCAATCACTCGCTTGCCATCCATAATGCGGTAAATGGCCTGAATAAGTTGTTCGGAAGGAGCGTCTTTTAATAGGAACCCGGATACGCCCATATCAATCGCGCGGCGAATATAGCCCGAGCGGCCAAATGTGGTGATGATAATAATTTTGGTGGTGGACTGTTGCTGAATTAGATATTGCGCGAGCTCAAGACCCGAACGGCCGGGCATTTCAATATCGGTGAGCAAAATGTCGTAACTATTTTGTTTGAGCAGCAGCCAGGCTTTGTCGCCATCTTCGGCTTGAGTTACATCAAAATTAGGTTCCATACTCAACAGCGCCGCAAGTGCGCCGCGTACCATAGCTTGGTCTTCTGCTAACAAAATCTTCATTTCAGCTGGCCTGTGTCAGTTCATTGACCGGCAGGGTGATATCAAAACGCGCACCGTTAGATATTTGTGCGCTTATATCGCCTGCCAGAGCGTGTAATCTTTCTTGAATCCCGTTGAGGCCATTTCCGGGCGTAATGGATTTAATAATTCCGTTGTCTTGCATGCTAATCACGACACTTTCGCCATCCAATTGAAACGAAAGTTGGCAGTGATTGCCGTTGCTGTGGCGTAACACATTGGTAGTCAGTTCGGTCAAGGCTAGAATTAACGCAGTCTCCGCACGAGCGCTAAGCGCGGGGATTTCACCGAGCAGCTCTACTGAGAATCCGTTTTGACGCAGCTTGTCACAGAGCTCAATCACTTCCCCGGAAAGCCCGCGATGCTTGTATCCCGATACTGTTTGGCGCACCAAACTCAAGCTTTCACGTGCGATTTTGTGTAAATCTGAAAGGTGCTCACCGACATCTTTGATTTTATCTTGTTTCAATAACTTCTCAGCAAGCTCGGCTTTTAGCGCAATCGATGACAATGTGTGGCCCAAAATATCGTGAAGATCACGGGCAATGCGTTCACGCTCGGCAATCACGGCGAGCTGCTGGATTTCTTGCCTGCTCTGCAGCCAGCGAATTTGCGCTGAGCTACGAATTCGTTCTATGTAACCCCAAAGGCTAATGGTCACCATTCCAGAAATGGCGGGCAGGGCGAAGAATGGAATCTGGTATTGAAAGTGATATTGCAATGCGAGAATCAAGGATACAAACCCGGCAAGTAGCATGAGATAAATGCGCGTCGCATAACTAAACCCAATTAAAAATCCCACGTAGGAAAAGAAGGTGCTTGAGCCAGGCGAGAGCGGCGTTACGACCAAGGCGAGAATGGTAATGGCAACAATAGGGCGCCATACAAAACGCGCGTTAATTGTGGTTGCGCGCAAATAGAGAACGACGAAGGCTACGTAAGCGCCTACCAAAAATACATATTGCGACAGGCTGTAGGCGGTGTAATAGACCGGCACAAAATAATACAGGCTGAAAATAAGCCAGATCCAGGGTCTTTCCAAAAACAGCGGTGAGCGACAGGTTTGCATGCATGCCTCAATGAGTGTTAAAGCCAGCCGCGCTGATCCGACATGGTTTGGCTGAGTTGTTTCTGAATTGCATCCCTGATGAATATCCTAGTTTACTCCAGCCTTGGGACAGCGCTTGGAATTAATTCTTGAGAAACCATAAAGCCTGATAACTTATAGGGATATTCTGGCCCATAGATTGCTATTCATCCACCAACGAAAGTCACTAGCTGCAAATGACAAATGTCAAAGCGCGCATGATGATTCACACGAAGTTCATAGTCGCCATACTTATTTAGCAAAGCAGTTATACTTGCGGCCATTTATTGAAGATCAACATCCTGTTTAACAAATAGTGATTTTTCAACACGAGGCAATTACCAAGAATTAAAATTTACTTTTTATAATTTATTTTTTATTAAGTAACGATAAAAAATGTAAAACGAAATTTTACTAAGATATAAACCCTAAAATATATTCAGGCACAAACAGGATCTTCATGAAAAAAACAATATTGAGTTTACTTTCTCTTGTCTGTTGCACTGCTTATGCGGCACCTGAACCACAAACCAATATAATTTTTTTAGTGGGGGACGGCATGGGTGTGGCTTACACCAGCGCCTATCGTTTGTATCAGGATAATCTTGCAACACCTGAATTAGATACTACTATTTTTGATGAAATGTTAGTGGGTATGGCGACAACCTATCCTGACGATCACACGCAAGTAACGGATTCGGCCGCTGCAGCAACTGCATTAGCCAGTGGCGTAAAAACATTTAATGGCGGCATTGGTGTTAATTCAAAACACTCGCCAGTTCCTACCATTTTGGATAAAGCAAAAAAATTAGGTTACTTAACGGGAATAGCTGTGACTTGCCAAGTCAATCACGCAACGCCCGCCGCATTTGTCGCACATGTAGATAGTCGTCAAAGCTACGATGATATCGCAGATCAATTTCTTGATTTGCGCATCAACGGCAAACCTAAAGTCGATTTAATTTTAGGTGGTGGGCAAGAATACTTTGTTCGCAAAGATCGCAACTTAATTAAGGAATTTCAATCATTGGGTTATAGCTATCAATCCGACATAAAAGATCTTTCCAAAATTAAAAAATTACCCGCTATAGGTTTGTTTGCCAAAGTGGGTATGGACCCTGCGCTTGAAAGTTCTCATCCTTTACGCTTGGCAGAAATGACTGAAAAAGCCTTAGCGTTATTGCAGCAACAAAAAAAACAAGAATCTCAAAAGCAAGAATCTCAAAAAAATTCAGAACTGGAAAAATCAGCAACAAAGCCTTTTTTATTGATGTTGGAAGCAAGTCAGGTTGATTGGTGTGGTCATGCTAACGATATCGCCTGTGCTATGGCAGAAATGCGTGACATGGCAGAAACTATGAAAATTATTAAACAATTTATTGATAAAAATCCCAACACAATTTTTGTAGCGACAGCTGATCACTCAACGGGTGGATTGTCTGTTGGTAGCAGAGGTCAATATTTTTGGAACGCCTCCGTGGTAAGAAATATTAAAGCAACGGGGCCCGGTATCGCAAGTCAATTGCTAGCCGCCAAAAGTAATTGGAAATCAACTTGGGAAACACTTACGCAAATTAAGCTCAGCGATGATGAACAAAAAGCTTTGGAAACGGTAATTGCCAAGGCTGCCGAAGCTAACAACGAAAAAGCTCTAGGGCCATTAACAACGCAAATATTGGCTTACATCGATAAATACACTTCTACCGGATGGACTACCAAAGGCCACACGGGCGATGATGTTCAAATTTTCAGTTATGGGAAAGATAAAGCTCAATTCAGCGGTGCTATGGATAATACGGATATCGCTAAAAAATTGATGGGGTATTTGAATCATTGATCAATGTATAAAATAATTTTTGTAACTTGCATTACTTTTTTTCAACCGGAGAACAATAATGAAAATTAAAGCATTACTATTTATTTCTATATTTACATTTTTGGCTGCATGTGAATCGCAACCAAAAATTACTGCTACTAAAGCAACGCCTGCACCTAATATTGTTGTAACAACAAAAACTTCTGAGGAGCAGCTGCTGCGCAAAGATTACGTAAGCACGGTGGATAAAGAAACCCATCAATATTTTGTGTATCTACCACGTGGTTATGCAAATGAACCCAACAAAAAATGGCCAGTGATGTTGTTTTTACACGGCAATGGGGAACGTGGAAATGGTCGCGACGATTTGGATTATGTTATTTCTCATGGACCTTTGTACGAAGCCTGGGTGCAGAAAAAAGATTTGCCATTTATTATTATCTCCCCGCAGCTGCCTATATTTACCATGGGTAAAGTGCCCTACATTGCGAATCGTACGCGCGCGCAAATTCCACAACGATTGGCTGAAGGCGTACCAGCCGGCGATCCTTTCTTTGCAACTCAAGGGCCATTAAAACCTGCACCACTTGTTACACAAGCTGACATGAAAAAGGTTGCGCCGTTATTGCCTATGGGGTGGGAGCAGGTTGAACAGGATTTACTAGGAATGCTGAATGACGTTCAAAAAACTTATAATGTAGATACAAGCCGTCGTTATTTAACCGGTTTGAGCTACGGCGGTTTTGGTACCTGGTATTTTGCGAGCAAGCATCCCGAACTTTTTGCAGCAATTGCACCAGTTGTTGGATGGGGTCATCCAGATTTAATGGAACCCATAGCGCAACATCAATTACCAGTGTGGGCATTTGCGGGCGGGCGCGATACCTCGGTGGACAAAAAATTCTTCTATCCTGGCTTGAGTAAATTGGAAGAGTTAGGTGATAAAGAAGTGCGTTTCACTGTCGAAGAAGATATGGCGCACGATACCTGGAAACGTGTGTATGCGCGCGATGATCTTTATTTATGGTTGTTGGCGCATACTACAAAATAGATTTTTAAAAAGAAACCCGACAAGGATTAGTTGGGTTTTGATAATTTATTTCTTAAAAATAAATTTATTATTTATTTGCTAGCGGAAGTGACAGGGTAAAAGTGGAGCCTTCGCCCAATACGCTCGTAAGCGTCAAGGTACCTTTATGAGCTTCAGCAAGTTCTCGTGCAATATATAAACCCATTCCCAAACCTTCTTTCACCGTTTTATTGCCGCCACGTTCAAATTTTTCAAAGATTCGTTCACATTCCTTCGGCGGAATGCCTGCGCCATGATCACGAACACTGACACTCGCAATACCATCGCGCGTGCTTAAGGAAATATCAATTGGTTTGCCATCACCATAACGCAGCGCATTGGTGAGCAAATTAACGATAATTTGTTCAACCCGAAAATCGTCCCATACTCCAACCACATTTTCTTCAGCGGTGAGATTAAAAGGAACACCCGCAGCTTCAGCATGCGTGTGAAAATCGGCTACAACTTGTTTTACTAACGCGGTTAGATTTATTTCGCAACAACTGATGGAAAGTTTTCCGTTTTGAATTCGCGATACATCAACCATATCGCCAATGAGTCGTACCATACTTTTAATTTGGCGACGATCACGTTCGAGCATGGGCGCGAGCTTATCGAAAGCGAAAGCGTCTTGATTACCTTTTTCGATATGCATGGTGCGAATTTGCGAATCCACATGCAATGTATTCAACGGTGTGCGTAATTCATGCGCCACGAGTGACATAAAATCGTCGCGCATTTTCAACGCTTTTTGCAATTCAGTTTGAGTAGATTGAAGTTCGCGCTGGCTTTTTTCCAAGGCTCTTACTTGCCGTTTTACTTCATTGCTTTGTTGATGTAAGGATACAAAAACATTTACTTTGCTTTTTACCGCCGCAATATCGAGTGGTTTATGTAAAAAATCTACGGCTCCGGATTCATAACCCTTAAAGGCGTAGTTCAATTCTCTGCCGCCAGCACTCACAAAAATAATCGGAATGTGTCGCGTACGATCTGTGCTGCGCATAAGTTCGGCTAATTCAAAGCCATTCATGCCGGGCATCATTACATCTAAAATGGCGAGTGCAAAATCATATTCGAGTAATAACGCCAAGGCAGTGTCGCCAGATTGCGCCTGATAAATGTGACGGTCATCTGCTTCAATAATTTTTTCGAGCGCCCGTAAATTTTCTGGCAAATCGTCAACGATAAGTATGTTGGTGCTGTTTTGAATCAGCATCAGTTATTCTCCAAAATAAATTAATAATGCGCTCATATCTTCTAATGTAAGAATCAGGTTTGGCTGACGCAAGTTAATAGCAGCTTGCGGCATTAAGGAAATTTCAGCTTCCTTAGGATTCTGTACTACGGTAAATCCACCAACATCCTTAATCCTGGACAAACCCTCTGCACCATCCGCGCTTGCACCTGTTAGGAGAAAGCCTGCGAGTTTTGATCCATATACATCAGCAGCAGAACTCATTAATACATCTATCGCCGGACGAGAAAAATGTACCGGCTCTTCGCAACTCAATGAAAAAGTGCGGTCACGCTCTATCGAAAGATGATAACCAGGCGGAGCAAAATAAAGATTGCCTGATTTAATTGGCTCTTTATCTTGCGCTTGCCGCGCGGGAATTTTTACGTGGTGCTGAAAAATTTCCGCTAATTTACTTTCAAACATATTCGGCATATGCAATACGACAATAATCGGTAGCCTAAATCCTTCAGGCAATTTCGGTAAAATGGCTAACAAAGCTCTAATTCCACCGGCCGACGCACCAATGACTATTGCTTCTATCTTTTGCTCACCGATAGTTTGATCCATATCCATAAGTACATACACTGAAGAGTGATTTTATACTGCGCCGTATTAGATCTTTCGATAAATCTTTTGAGCTTTTACCAAGGTTTCAAATTTCGAAGAGTATCCAGAAAAATCGATAGTTTCTTTACTGCCTAACCCTAAAAATCCGCGTCTGCATAATGATTCGTGAAACAGGCCCAAAGCACGGTCTTGCAATTCATGATTAAAATAAATCATAACGTTTCGACAGCAGACTAAATTGGTCTCAGAAAATACACTGTCCGTAGCTAAGCTGTGATCTGCAAAAGTTACGTTTTCGCACAAGCTACGATCAAACAGCGCGCCGTCATAAGCCGCGGTGTAATAATCTGAAAAGGAAAATTTTCCGCCAGCTTTTTGATAGTTCTGCGTGTATTCGCTCATGCGATCCAAACGAAAAATACCTTTACGTGCGCTTTCAAGTGAATTTGGGTTTATATCCGTAGCGTAAATAATAGTTCGCTCAAGCAAACCTTCTTCTTTTAAAAGAATTGCCATTGAATAAAGCTCTTCACCAGTGCTGCAACCTGCAATCCATATTTTTAATGAAGGATAGGTTTTCAGAAACGGAACAACTTGTTCACGCAACGCGAGAAAGTAGGAGGGGTCGCGAAACATTTCCGTAGTAGGGATAGTGAGAAATTGCAGCAGCTCCATAAAGGCTTCGTCGCTGTGCAAAATTCGTGACTGCAAATCAGAGATAGACGTACAGCCGAGTTGCCCCAAAGCATGTAACACACGACGCTTTATCGATGAAATCGCGTAGTCACGAAAGTCATAACTGTATTTTTGATAAATTGCCTGAATTAACAGTGGCAATTCAATATCAACATTACTTCTATTCGGCATTAACGCGGATTCCACAATTTTGTTTGAGCTGTCTGTTAAAAATTAAATGCGTTCCAGGGTTGGCATCCAAACGCGCAGCAATGAATATAAACGATCAATGTCAATTGGCTTCGCTAGGTAATCAGAAGCGCCTGCCTTTAAGCATTGCTCCTGATCATCTTTCATTGCTTTGGCAGTCACGGCAATGATGGGCAATTTTTGGAAGCGTGGGTCGGTGCGAATTTGTCGCATAGCTTCTAATCCGTCCATTCCCGGCATCATCACATCCATCAATACCATATCGATATCGGGTACTTCGTTAAGCTTGCTAATCGATTCAAAACCGTTGCGCGCGATTTCAACGACTGCGCCTTTTTGTTCGAGTGCGCCTGAGAGTGCGAAAATATTTCGTACATCATCATCAACAACCAGTACGCGTCTACCTTCAAGAACACGGTCGCGACCGCGCACGGTTTTAAGCATGCTTTGACGTTCATTTGAAAGTGTAGATTCAACTTTATGAAGGAAGAGCGTAACTTCATCGAGCAAGCGCTCTGGAGAACGCGCCCCTTTGATAATAATGGAGCGCGAATATTTCATCAGCTCTGATTCTTCTTCGCGCGTGAGATTACGGCCGGTATAAACGATGACGGGTGGGAAACAACAAATAGTTTCGGTAGACATACGTTTAAGTAATTCGTGGCCGTGCATGTCGGGCAATTTCAAATCGATAATCATGCAATCGAAAATAGTTGTTTTCAGTAAATCGAGAGCATCCTGACCAAATTCTACAGCGGTGATATCTACATCATCATCGCCAATAAGTTTTACTACGCTTTCACGCAATACTTTATCGTCTTCAACAAGTAAAACGCGTTTTACTTTTTGCGAAAGTTTACCTTCCAGTTTTTCGAAAACTTCTTGCAGGCGCTCGCGCGTGGTTGGTTTAACGGCGTAGCCAATAGCACCCATTTGCAATGCAGTTTCAACGCTGTCTGCCGCAGAAATAATATGAGTTGGAATATGGCGTGTGGTAGGTGCTGATTTTAATTTTTGCAAAACTGTCATGCCGGATGCATCTGGCAATCCCAGATCCAGCAAAATTGCATCGGGAATAAATTCATTAGCGAGTTGTAATGCTTCACCAGCAGTTTGCGCCACTATGCAGCGATATTTTAAATCGTGCGCCAAGGCATATAAAATTTGCGCGAAATTGGTATCGTCTTCAACAACTAATGCGGTACGTTGATCCGACTTTTCGTTATGACGATCATCGGCAAACTGCGACGTTGCGATATTTGATGGCGCAGTTGGAGCTGCTGCTTGGGCTGGTACTGGCGACTGCGTAACAGGACGAGGTTGATGATAAACAGGTTCCGGTTTGTTAGCTTCTCCTTCACTCAATTCTTCTGGAACAATTAAGGTGAAGGTGCTGCCTTTGCCTGTTTCGCTGCTCACATGGACTGATCCGCCTAATAATTTTGCGAGGTCGCGGGAAATAGATAATCCTAAGCCGGTGCCGCCGTAGCGACGGCTTATGCTGCCATCGGCTTGTTGGAATGCTTCAAAAATAATCGCCTGTTGATCTTCGCGAATGCCTATGCCGGTGTCGGTAACGGCAAATGCAATTCCACCTTTAGGTGCGACTGAAACCGATAATCCCACAGTGCCGGACTCAGTAAATTTAATTGCGTTCGACAACAGATTTTTAAGGATTTGTTCAATACGTTGTTGGTCAGTAAAAATAGATGTCGGTAAGTTATCCGCAAGTTGAGCATTAAATTGCAGTGCTTTTTCGTGAGCAAGCGGCGCAAATGTCATGCGTAAACTATCAACCAAACTCGGCAATGAGAAATGCTCAGGTGTAAGCTCCAACTTGCCAGCTTCAACTTTCGAAATGTCGAGAATGTCGTTAATAAGATTGAGTAGATCATTGCCTGCAGAATAAATGGTTTTCGAAAATTCAATCTGCTCATCATTGAGATTACCTTTCGAATTTTCTGCCAGCAATTTAGCTAATATCATAGAACTATTCAGTGGCGTTCTAAGTTCATGCGACATATTAGCGAGGAATTCGGATTTATATTTACTGGCGCGTTGTAAATCCTGCGCGCGCTCTTCAAGTTCAACTTGTGCGGTTCTTAATTCGGCATTGCGATGATCCAGCTTCATTGATTGGTCGATCAATTTCTCATTGGATTGTTCAAGTTCTGCTTTTTGGTTTTCTAAGGTAGCTTGAGATTCTTCGAGTGCGCGCGATTGTTCTTCAAGTTCTTCATTGGCTGCGCGGAGTTCTTCTTGCTGTACTTGTAATTCTTCATTTAATTGTTGAGTTTCTTCGAGCACATCTTGTAAGCGTTGACGTGCAATCGCTGCGTTAAACGTTGCGCCGATATTGGAGGTAATCAATTTTAAAAAGTCGAGTTCACGTTGCGTTGGCGTATTAAGAAAACCCAGTTCCAACACACCATTAATTTTTCCTTCGTGATCTATAGGTACTAATACTAAATTCGTAGGAGAAGTTCTGCCTAAACCAGAAGCAACTTTTAAACTAGAATCTTTTGCCAGGTAATCTTCTGGCAAGTTTTCAAGATGAATAATACGTTTTGAAAAAGCGGTTTGTCCTACAAGGCTATCTGAATCTTCGATAATGCCGTCTTCGAGCGAGTTATCTTTGCTTACACCGTAAGTTGCTACGCGGCTCAATCCGCCGCTGACTTCATTGCGCACGTAAATAGCGGCGACTGCAGCATTAATATAAAGCGCTAAAAAATCTAACACAGTACGACCTAATATCGGCAGTGCAACCTGTCCGATACTTTGCTCCGCGAGCAATGTTTGACCAGTACGCTGCCATGCTTGTTGCTCCAGTTTTTCGGTGTGTATATGGAGTTCATCAACAGTTTTGCCAAATGTATTTGACAGTCGCAAAAGATCGCGACGTCCAAAGAAACTCAACAAACCCGTTAATATTAAGCTCGCGGAGAAAAAAGCTATTACGGCGATCCAGGTCGTTAGTTGTGAAGTTGCATTTCGTTCGCGTAATAAGCGTTCTTCAAGAGAAATAAACTCATTAAACTCGTCACGAATTTCATTGAATTCTTGTGCGCCACGATTGCGAACTTCAGTTTGATAATCACCACCGGCACGACGCACATTGATAACTGACTGTGCGTATTGATCCCATTGCGTTTGTATCGTTTCAATACGAACCAGACGTTCCACTTGCGGCGGATTATCTTTTACAAGTTCTTTTAAGCTGCGCAGCTCGGCAATAAATTTTGGTTTGGCGGTGCGGTAGGGCGATAAAAAATTATCTTCACCAACGATTAAAAATCCTCGCATGCCGGTCTGCATATCTACCGCAAAGGTGGTGAGTTCATTGGCTTTGCCAATTACTTCTTCAGTATGCTCAACCCATTTAAGCGCCGCGAGTAAATTAAAAATAAGGACTAAAAAGAGTATTGCACTTGCGACACCAACGACTAAAGGTAAAACAACATTTCTTGAAAGAATGCGGCGAAACTCTGTTTGGTTTATTGCAGATGAATTTGGCATTATTAGTCCCGGACTTAAACTTGAAAGAAGTGATGCAATTTAGGCTTTTAGAAATAGATAATTATTAGGCGAGGCAAATACTAAGGGGGCATCCCTGTAAAGTCCAGCAACCATTTTCACGGCAAAACACGTCGTTATTTCACGCTATTAAGTATGTTGGCGGCAATCTCGTTGAGTGAACGTCATCACCTGAGTGTCAATTTCCTCCAACTCAATTACTAGCCTCAGAGTCATCAACTTAAAATGGGAGAGGATTATTCGGTAGGTCAGTGTGTTTGTCTGTTAGCTACCCCACGCAAGATGATTTAGAGACACTTTTCTCAATTTTCCATGTCTCGAAAACGGATATTTATTCAGTCTTAATAAGTACAACTGATGCAATTTTCACCCGCTCTAAAAATCCGCACACTGAAAAGTAAATAAGGTACCGCGTAGTATTTATAAGTATTCAGCCAACACAGTATTAGGAGAGCCAACCAAATTGATAAAGCTCGAATTTAATATGCTGATTCGAAAATCTGGTGCCTATACGAATGATTCGCTTTACAAAAGTAAGATTCAGTTATACATTTACTTCATTGTGATATGTAAATGATATCACTTTTGTCGAAACCTAAGGGAGAGCAAAGATGAATCAAGAAGTTGAAGCTACAACGGGATCAGGTTACGTGCTGCTACTGGTGCTTCTGGCCGCACAGATTGGCAGCATTGCAGGCGCTATATTCCTGCCGCCGATTTTAAAGGTCATCGCCGTGATTATCGCCATAGTGGTATTTATTTGTTGGTGGGGTTTTTATCTGGTGAATCCTAATCAGGGAAAAGTACTTCAACTTTTTGGCCGCTATGTGGGCACCGATAGAACCAACGGCTTGCGCTGGGCAAATCCCTTTTATAGCAAACAGGCGGTAAGTTTACGGGTTCGCAACTTTGAAAGTGGGCGATTAAAAGTTAACGACGCAAACGGCAATCCCATCGAAATAGCTGCGATTATTGTGTGGCGCGTGGTGGATACGGCGGAAGCGGTGTTCGAAGTCGATAATTACGAAAACTACGTAACTATCCAAAGTGAATCGGCATTGCGCAATTTGGCGACCAGTTATCCCTACGAACACGATAAAGATGATGAGCGACTTTCGTTGCGTAGTGATTCCAATGCAATTGCGAAAAAATTATTAAAAGAAGTTCAGGATCGTCTGCAAAAAGCCGGTGTTGAAGTAATGGAAACGCGTTTAAGTCACTTGGCCTATTCACCGGAAATTGCCCAGGCGATGCTGCAACGTCAGCAAGCCAATGCGGTATTGGCGGCGCGCAGAATTATTGTTCAAGGCGCAGTGGGTATGGTTACGGATGCAGTCGAACAACTGGCCGCTCTGGGAACTATTGATCTTGATGGCGAGCGAAAAGCAGCGATGGTAAGCAATCTACTGGTGGTTTTATGTGGCGATCATCAAGTAAAGCCGGTGATTAATACTGGATCGATTTATTAATTGCTGTTTTCTATCGTGAGTAATTACTGTGCCTAAAAAAGCTTATCCATTACGTATTAATGAACAAGTACTCGCTGCGCTGCAGCGCTGGGCGGATGACGATTTACGCAGCTTAAATGCGCAAATCGAATATGTGTTGCGTGAGGCATTGGTGAAAAGTGGGCGAGTGAAATTGGTGCAGAAAGTTGTAACGAATATTGAACATTTAGATGATGCATCTGAATTGGAAGATGAATAAAGAGGAGTTGATCTATGCGCTGGGAATATAAAACGATAAGCGTAAGGCGTAATTTTTTAACCGGTGCAATCAATGCTAAAGAGTTGGAATTAGATTTAAATGCATTGGGGCGAGAAGGTTGGGAGTTGGTTTGTGTAAATCAAAGTAATGTACACAGTGCTGTAGCTGTTTTAAAAAGATCCAAGCCGTAAACAAAAAACGCAGCCTAGGCTGCGTTTTTTGTATCGAATAATTTTAAACAAAATATTCCGGGTGTTCTTGTGGAATTATTTTCAATACGTTGTAAACGTCTTTCAAGTGCGTGCTCATAGCTTTTGCCGCTTTTTCTGGTACGCCAGATTTAATCGCTTTAATAATTGCAGTATGTTGCGCTAACACGCGTTTAAATTGATCTTGTTCTTGCAAACTTAAACAGCGCACGCGATCCATGTGAGCTTTTTCTGCTTCAATCACCTGCGCAACGCGCGCGTATTTTGTGTGGTTGGCAAGTAACTGGTGAAAATTGTCGTCCAATTTTTGGAAAGCCAGCGGATCGTTATCATCAGCAGCCGCTTTTTGCTCGACAATAATTTTTTCACCTTCAGCGATAATCTCATCAGTCACATTTTCAGCAAGATAAGACACTACTGATACTTCAATTGCCTCGCGAATAAAACGTGACTCCAAAATTTTGGTCATGCTGAACTTGGTTACATAGGTGCCGCGTTGTGGCAAAACTTCAACAAAACCTATATTGGCGAGCTGTATAAGCGCTTCGCGAACCGGTGTGCGGCTAACGCCAAATTGATTTGCGAGTGATGTTTCTGAAATCATTTGGCCGGGCAGTAAATCCAGGCTGATGATGGCGTCGCGTACGAAACCAAAAATTTGAATGGCCGTGGGGCGATCAAAAGACAAGCCCTTAGCGTCTGCACGCAAGGTGATGAGTGGCTGTTTAGCCATGAGTATCTCCAATGTGTTCGATGACACTGTGAAGGTCAGCGACGTTTGTACCGATTAGTTAGGCACTGGTGGGCCTTGTTTTGTAATAATTTTAAGGATTTGATGCTAATGGGTTCGCTATAAAAAGTACACAGTTTTGCCATGTGCGTCGTGGCGTTTAACAACATAAATATAAATGAAGCATCTAATTGAGTTGATTATTGCTTCGTCAATATTGCGAAGTAACGCATTGACGCACTAGTGTACAAGATATAATATATAGTCAAATTAACAATAACTATAATTTTACACTCTTGTAAGACGGGAATTTTCAGTTTGAGTTTCGCGGTTATAAGTTTTGTTGATGTATCGGCTAATCCTTGCGCTCGTTATAGTGATATCCAGTGTGTTTGACCCTTTACTAGCGAAGTTTCTTCGCTAGTTTTTTATTTAAATAGGGCTGCTATCGATTTCTTGTGATGTTTTGCTTGAGCCGCGCAGATAAACATTTATCAATCTGCGTTAAGTTGGGTAAACAGATTATGCAAAATGGCAATTTACTTACTAGTATACAACTTAGTAGTTCATGTGCCTTCCGCTCTGGATTTTAAGTTTCCAGTTATTTAGCCCCGCTTTCGGGGCTTTTTTTTGTCTGCTATTTACGTTGGGCTAGTAACACTTGAAGTGGGTGGGGTAGGGTAACTTTATCGATACGTTTGGTTTGGCTGCGG
The DNA here is from genome assembly GCA_004172865.1 of Gammaproteobacteria bacterium. GTDB lineage: Bacteria > Pseudomonadota > Gammaproteobacteria > Pseudomonadales > Cellvibrionaceae > Cellvibrio. The sequence continues at coordinate 48,344 of SEBV01000007.1, forward strand.
CAAGAATACCCGGTAGCCGTTAACTTGCCTGAATTGGTAGGATTATTAACAACATCACTCCATGATAGTTGATAAATTTTTCTGGAGGTTTCTACGTTTGCAGCTTCGTGACCAAACGTGCCGGACATTCCGCAGCAGCCGGTTTCAATAACTTTTAGCGTTTGGCCCAATTGTGAGAATACGATTTGCCAATCCTTCACCGAGCTAACCGCGTTGGTTTTTTCGGTGCAATGTGCAAGTAACGAATATTCCCCAGCACGAAAACGCTCTTTGTTGTTTGCCAAAATATCTTTTTGATTAACAAGCCACTCCTGAATCAACAGAACTTTAGGTGCGTGCTCGCCCAATACTTTTTGATATTCGCTGCGATAGGAGAGTGTCATTGCAGGGTCAAGTCCAACCAGCGGAATGCCGGATGAGGCCAAACCGTTTAGCAAAGTCGCATTGGTATCCGCCGCTTTAGCAAAGGCTTTTAGAAAGCCGTGCACTTGCAATGGTTTTCCATTGGGCCTGAAGGGCGCGACGAACGGAATAAATCCCAACGCTTGCAACGTTTTTAACGAATCTAACACCACAGGTGTTTCAAAATAGCTGGTAAATGCATCCTGCACAAAAATGACAGCTTTGGTTTTTTGTTCGGCATTTAAGCGGGAGATATTTTCGAGCGTCGCCCATTGAATATTGAGTTTATTAAATTCAGTTTGTAAATTTATGCCCGTTAGCAATGGACTGTCGACCATACCTGCAACTTTTGCCATCAGGCTTTGCATAAATTTGGGTTTCATTGCGGCGTTATACAACCACGGAGCTCGCGCAAGCGTCGGAATCATAAATTCGAGGCCGCCAATAAAATAATCCTTAAGCGGGCGCAAATAACGGCTGTAATAAAGCTCCAAAAATTTACTGCGGAACTCTGGTACGTCCACTTTTATAGGACATTGGCCAACGCAAGATTTACACGCAAGGCAACCCATCATGGATTCATGTACTTCGTGGGAAAAATCATACTCACCATTGCGTTTGCCGATGCTATTGCTGATTCGTGCAGGTAGCGAAACTAAAAAATTACTTTGCCTCACTTTTTTAGTTTCATCGAGCGCGTTGACGCCGCGATCACTCAATTGTTTCAGCCACTCACGCATCAATGATGCACGGCCTTTAGGCGATTGCACGCGGTTGCGCGTGCCTTTCCATGAGGGGCACATTGCATCATTTGGGTTCCAGTTATAGCAAAGACCATTGCCGTTGCAATGCATACCTTCGCTGTAACCTTCCCAAACTTTTACAGGTATTTTGCGATCTGTTTGGCCGCGTGTAGGCACGCCATCAATTTTTAATAATTCAATATTTGCAGTTGGTGTAGCAATTTTTCCTGGGTTTAATTGATTGTGCGGATCAAAACCCGCTTTGATGCGTTGTAATTGCGGGTAAAGTTCACCGAAGAATTTAGGCGCATATTCCGAGCGCACGCCTTTACCGTGTTCGCCCCAAAGGAGGCCGTTATATTTATGCGTGAGTTCTGCCACTCTGTCGCTAATTACGCGAACGAGTTTTTCCTGCTCGGGATCTTTCATATCTATTGCCGGGCGCACGTGTAAGACGCCCGCGTCTACATGGCCGAACATACCGTAGGCTAAATTATTTTCATCCAGTAATTGACGAAACTCAAAAATAAAATCAGCAAGATTTTCTGGCGGTACCGCAGTGTCTTCAACAAAGGGAATAGGGCGTGCTTCGCCCGCAGCGCCACCTAAAAGACCAACTGCTTTTTTACGCATTCCCCAAATTTTATTAACAGATTCATTGCCCCAAGCGGTTGAATAACTAATACGGACATTGTTTTCTTTTTGTGCATCTGCATCCAGCTGATCGGTAAATTTTTTCACCGTAGCATTTAATTCGGATTCGTCGTGGGCGGTGTATTCCACAAGGTTAATCCCCTGAATTTTTTCACCACTCGCGGGCGCAGGAAAAAATTCGGCAACATTGTGCCAGACGATGTCTTTCATCGCCAAATTTAACACTTTGGAATCGACTGTCTCAATCGACGTTGGCTCAGCTTTCATCAATTCAGTCGCATCGCGAAGTGCTGCGTTGAAATCGCGATAATTAACGTTGATCAGCGCGCTGAATTTTGGAACAACTAACAAATTAATTTTGGCTTCTACAATAAAGCCAAGCGTGCCTTCGCTGCCGCACAAGATATTGTTGAGGTTAAAACGATTTTGTTCATCGCGAATATGTGCGAGGTCATAACCAGTCAGGCAGCGATTTAGTTTTGGAAATTTTTCAGCGATTAAATCTGAGTGCTCGCGTTGAATGCTATCCACCAGTTTATGAACCTGGCCGACGCGATCTGTTCGCGTGGTGATATTTTCAAGCTCTTCATCATTAATGGCGTGGGAAAGCCATTCGCTGCCGTCAAGCAGAATAGTTTTCAATTCGAGTACGTGATCGCGCGTTTTGCCATAGCGACAAGAACCCTGGCCTGATGCATCGGTATTAATCATGCCGCCGATGGTGGCGCGGTTGCTGGTGGAAAGTTCAGGTGCGAAAAATAATCCGTAGGGTTTAATGGCGGCGTTAAGTTGATCTTTCACAACGCCGCATTGCACGCGAACCCAACGCTCTTCAGCATTGATCTCCAAAATTTTATTCATGTATTTTGAAGTATCTACCACTAAGCCATCGGTTAAGGATTGACCATTGGTGCCAGTGCCGCCACCGCGTGGGCTGAGCACAATGTCGGTAAATTCCGGCTGCTGGCTGAGTTTTATAACTCGCACCAAATCTGCAGTATCTTTCGGGTAGATAACGCCTTGTGGCAATACCTGATAAATAGAGTTGTCAGTCGCAAGCACGGTTCGGGTGGCGTAATCAGGGTTCAAATCGCCGCCAAAGCCGCTCGTGCGCAGCCGCTCAATAAATGACAAATAAAGGGTTTGAACGGGGGACGTGCGGTCAATGCGTGGAATCATAGCAACTTCATCAATAAAAGAGGGCGGGCGCTTGGCAAAGCAGCTCTATACCGAGGTTAGATGGGCGTGCATTCTACCTTGTTGTACGCGTGGAGGCCACGAAACGATGAGGCTTATGGCCGCAGGTTCTACAGGTCGATTTGGGGGCGAAAACCCAAGTCTCAATATTGAGCAGTTCTTGTTATCAAGTTGGGCTAAAAGATGCATTCCAAACACCTGTTATGTTAGGGTGCGAAATCCATCGTTTGTAGTGAAATTGTCGCCGAAAATCGCTTTAGATTTTGCGTTTCTGAATTTATTTTTTGGTTTCTCACACCAGTTTTTACATCGACTTTCAGATTGAAATTTCACGCCAATGCAGTGACTTATTCACTATGGAAAAAGCACTCAATACAATAACAATAGACATCATAACGAGCTATTAAGGAGAAGGACTTATGAATACTCAAACTAGCAGTACCAAAGATTATCTTGCCGAATACGATAGCGCTGCCATTGCGGATAAATACCCGCTAGTGCGTCGCTGGATGATGACCGAACCGCTACCATTTTTTAAACAATTGCGCGCACAACGCCCCATTTTGGTGACGCCGGGATGTGTTTTGGTGAGCAAATATGCTGATGTCATTGACCTGTTACAAATGCCCAAAATTTTTACCGTGGATTTGTACAAACCTAAAATGGGCGTAACGGCCACTGACCCCGGCTATTTAATGGCGCATGATGATGACGCCATTCACTACCGCGAAAAATCCTTGATGCAGGGCATGCTGAATCGCAATGATTTGCCGCGCATTCGAGCGCTTGTTGCTAAGGCAAGCAGTGACATTTTGGCTGAAGCCAATGGCAAGATTGATGTGGTTTATAACTACTGCCGCACGGTTCCCGCAATTTTGGTGCAGGAATATTTTGGTTTGGGAAATATTGATAAAAAAGATTTGATCGAATGGTCGTTTTGGAATCAATACGATGTTTTTCACAATCAGCCTTTCGATTTAAATTCACCCGAGCATGCGAAATACATCTCCGATAATCACGACCGCGTTACTGTTCTCCTCGCTAATTACATTAAGAAAGAGCTGGTTCATAAGTTAGCCTTGGTGAAGCTGGATCAAACCAAAAATTTATTTTTAATTGTCTGGCGCACGTTAAAATCACTGGGCTATTTAATTCAAGGCAAAAAAGCGCCTATTGTTAAAGACGATGTTTTCTCGCGCATGTTGCGCACCAGTTTTGCGAATCAAATAGAATTTGATTTGGTGCGTGTAGGTGTGAACGCTGGTGGTTTGTTGATTGGTGCAATCGAAACAACGTCGCAGGCGGTTTCGCAAGTGATTGAGTTTTTTATCAAACAACCAGAGTTGCTTGCCAAAGCAAAAGCTGCTGCACAACAAAGTGATTTAAAAGCGTTTGATAATATTGTTTGGGAAGCGTTGCGCTATGTGCCTATAAGCCCCTATATGTTTCGCCAGATGTCAGCCGATTATAGTTTGGCGAAAGGCACGGAATACGAAACTTTAATTCCTGCGAAAACCAATGTATTGGTGTTGACGCAATCGGCGATGTTTGATGATTTTGCAAATACCAATGCCGATGAGTTCAATCCTGACCGCACTTTTTATCACAACTTTAATTTCGGTTTCGGCCCCCATGATTGTTTGGGGAAATATGTCGGTATGGAAATGATTCCTGAAATGGTTCGTCAGGTATTGCTTCTTCCTAACTTGCATGAAACTGCTCCGGTTGATTATAAAAATGGGCCATTCCCGGAATCTTATCAGCTGGCGTGGGGCTAATATCGACGAGTGAATTAATTTTTAATTCTGTTAAATAGTCATCTAAAAAATTCAAAAGGACTGTGCATGAAAAAATTGTTGTTGGGTGCGTTGGCACTTGTAGTTGTTGGCGCCGGAATATTTTTGTACGCCGCAGATGGAGGGTTTGGTAAACAACTGAGTGCACCAACTGGTAAATCATTTGTAAATGAGGTTCCCGAAAACTGGGAAACGCACAAACAAGCAAAAATGGCAGCGCGTGATGCGCACATTATTAAGCATCAAACTGCCTACAATCGCTTTGCAGATTTTGCTGAAAGCGAAAGTGATGGTTTGCCTTATATTATTTTAAAATTATTGCCAGTTATTGCGCCCGAATATTGGGGCGAGGGAGATGACTTTTTAAGTGTGATGGGTTTATTTTACGACGAACGTTTACCGGGAGCGCCAGTGCCGCGCGGAATGGGATTCAGCGGTTTGGCTCGAGAAAACCCTACGGGGAATATAGATTACGCTTCGTTTTCCTGTGGTGCATGCCATATCGGCAGAGTGCGTTTGGATGACGGTAAAATGTACTATCTGGATGGTGGCGCTAATTCAGAATTTAATGTGGTGGGCTATCGTAAACGCGTTGTGCAAACAATCGATAAAATCGCAGGCGCTGAAACCGATCCCAAAAAACGCGCGGATCTTGTGATACAAAAAATCCTCACAACGCTTGATCAAGTTCACTCAACAAACCCATCTTATTTTTATAAAAATTTTACGTACGAAAACCGCAACTTTGATACGGCTTATGAGCAAGCGCAAATTGATTTATTCAAAAAAACTGCCAGCACAACTATTCCGCAATTTATAAACCACCATGAAAATGAATATCATGGCTGGGAAAAATTTGTTGATAAATATTATCAAGGTGCGCAGCCACAATTGTTAGATGGTTTGCCCGGTATGGAAGATGCGATTGGTTTTAATACTGTAAAGGCCAATGCAAATTTAAAACAAAATCCATTGACCAAACCTTTCGCATCGCTCGCGCTTCCGCCTAGTCACGGCGTTACCGATATTATGGCAGTGTGGGAACAGCACACGCACGATCCACTTTGGAACGCTGACAAAACTGACGTTATCGATGGTGGTGGGCAGTGGACTGGGCATATACCTTTGCCAATTTATAAAAACATCGCTGCGCAGTTAACCATTGGTTACGAAAATGTAGATGTACGTGTTTCTGCTTTTGCAGAAGAAGTGTTGGACAAAATGCCTGCCAGTGTTTATCCGTTTGATGTCGATGTAAATCTGGCGAAAAAAGGCCAGGCTTTATTCGCAGAAAACTGCGCTGCTTGTCATCAACCACACAACGGAAAAGTTTACCAAAACATAGGTACGGATATGGGCCGCGCGAAAATTGCCGGTGTGTTTGTAACCCTCGGTGCGATCAGCGGGTTCACGAGTGTGTGCGATGCTGACACGGTTGTACAAATGTATGGCAAAGACGTAAAACCTTGCGCGGAATATAAAGGTGTTTCGCTGGAAGGCAAAAAATCTTTGGCTATGACGCCGCCTAAATTACATGAAGGTTACAACGCTTTACCGCTGGTAGGTTTGTGGGCGCAAGCGCCTTATTTGCACAACGGTTCTATTCCTACCCTGTATCATTTGCTAGTTCCTGGCGAACGCCCAGCCGTGTTTGTAAAAAGTCGATTGGATTACGATAAAAAGCTAATCGGGTTTGCGTGGTCGGTTGATGATTCATCATCCAATAAATATGGACGTAAAAAAGAGGGATATATATTTGATACTCGGCTTGCGCCCGCAATGAATAATCAGGGTCACGATAAAGACATTCAGCAAGACGGTAAAACTTTCAAACTCAATTGGGCTGATGACAAAGAGGGTGCCTTTGCCATCATTGAATACTTGAAAACGCTGTAGCTTTATTTGTAAAACAACGCAGCGATTAATTTCGCCAATCTGAGCAGCGGCTGCTTCTCCTGGGAAGTGGCCGTTTTCTTATTTGAATCACCATTTCTGTCGCTTTAAATAACTATTACAAATCTTCAGTGCTTCTAAGTGCACGCTAACTCTTCTCGTTAATAAATCTTATAGTCTGTTTGACATACAGTTGTGCCGAATGTAGCATTGCCTTGCTTGTCTTCATGTATACAAGTGCGCAACAGATTCTGAGGCGGGCGCATTTCGTGTAGCCAAGTGGAGTTAATGAGCCCAGCTCATCCATTAATAAACATAAAAAACGGGAGTTCATATGAAAAACAACGCTACATTTCCACTATTTCATTTAAGCCTATTGAGTTTGGTTATTTCGGCAGTATCGGCGCAGGCGGCGGAGCCATCTGCTCCGGCTGATGCTCAGGAAATTGTTGTAACAGGCTATAAAGGCAGTCTGCAGAGCGCCACTAATGCCAAGCGCGAATCGACGGCATTGGTAGAATCTGTTTTTGCAGAGGACATTGGCAAATTTGCTGATTCCAACATTGCCGAAGCCATTAACCGTATGCCGGGCGTTCAAATTAATCGCGATCCATTTGGCGAAGGCGTTAACGTTTCCGTTCGTGGTTTGGGAACCAGTTTTACTAAAGTCTTGCTTAATGGGGCTCAAATTGCGGTAGCAACCTCAGGAACTATCGATACTCAAAACCAGAATCGTGAAGTTGATTTAAATCTTTTCCCGACAGAGCTTTTCACGCGCTTTGATATACAAAAAACTCCGACCGCTAGTGTTCTTGAAGGTGGAGTATCCGGTGTTGTAAACATTCGTGCAGCGCGACCTTTCGACTACAAAGAAGATGGTTTTCACACCAACATAAATGCGCAAGCGGTTTACCGAGATCTTGATAGTTCAACAAGCCCAAAAATCGCAGCTTCAACTACTTGGCGCAACGACGAGTTTGGAGCCTTAATCGGCGTCGCACATTACGCTAATAAGCTGGCGACACGAGGTTACGAAACAGTGGGTTGGACCAACCTTGACGTTGATAACAAAATTTGCGGCACCACGCCGACAGGAACTGGAAACTTGGGCACAACCGGTGGTTGTAATCCATCGGGCGGCAACAACTGGTCGCTGCCGGGAATTGATAGAACTGCAACCAGCCCTAATTTTGGTAACGGTAAAGTTCCGGCAGGTGCTGGCGCAGGTTTGGTTGCGGGCGATATTATCGATCAAGCTTATTTGCTGGGCAAAAACCCTGGTTTAGATATCACCCAAATCGCGGAAGGTCTTGTTCCTCGTTTGGGTCGTCCAGTTTATATGGATGGTGAACATGGTCGAACCACGGGATTGATTTCTCTTGAATATCGCCCAAGTGACCAGATGCAATTTTATCTGGATATGATTTCAACCAATCAGAAGAAAGAAGTTGAACGGATCGACGTCAATTTAATTATGCGTAGCGGCTCGGCTATTCCTTTGAATATGAAATTGGATAGCGACAATGTCGTGCAATCTGCAACCTTTGCTAACTCGCAGTTCTTTTTAGAAGCTCGCCCGTACAAGGAAAGTGCGCAATTTTACAATATAAATCCCGGTGCTCATTTTGAGTTTGGTGAGTCGCATACATTGGATATCCAGGCGAATCGTGGCCGCAGTGAATGGTATCGCGAAGCGCCCACGGTTTTGGTAAATACTCCTGCTGGCCAGGGCATTTATGTTGATTATACCAATGGTGACGTTCCAACGTTTGACGTGAAAAATGCAAACGGCAAAGTGGATTTAAATGATCCAAATCTTGGTTGGACCTGGGCTGGTGGCCGCGTCAATATTCAAAATGAAAAACGTAATACGGAAACCGACGGTGCGCATCTGGATTATCGTTTCGGTGATGATTCAAACAATATTAGATTTGGTCTTGCGTACGATAGTGCGTCACGTTTTATCCGCGGCTACGACAATAGTGCACGTTGGGAAGATGTAGTGTGCCGTAATGGTTTGGATGCAAGCGGCAATTCACCGGCAACTCGTGCAGCTTGTAACGGATTGAATCCGAATTCCGCAATTCCACAAAGTGCGTTGGCGTCCTATTTGAGGCCAAGCGATGCTGGATTCATTACCGTTGATTTTGATAAGTTCTTGAGCGCTACAAACTATTACAGTTTGCGAGATAGTGCGCCTGAGGGTGGCGGATCTTCAACCGGCGCTGCAACCGCTAAAATGGATGAAACCACGAAAGGTGCTTATCTTGAATTTAATACGACTGCAGAAGTAGTTGGCCATGAGATGAAATTTAATCTTGGCGGCCGTTACTTTGAAACAGATCAAGATATATCTGGCCCGGTTTCAATCGCAGCGCAACCGACGTTGGGAATTGCAGCACAACGATTCTATGTGTCGAATCCTGTTAACTATAATTTCTTTTTGCCATCGTTTAACGCAACATTTAAAGCTGCAGATGACGTGGTTCTGCGTTTTGCTGCATCCCGCACTATGACTCGCCCGAACCCAAGCGCAATGTTGCCGGGCACGAGTTTTGGTGATCCTTCTGCACAAACCGCAACTTATGGTAATGGTTCATTAGCTCCGTACTTGTCCACCAATATTGATTTCGGTGGTGAGTGGTATACCGGTGATGAGGGTTACATTGGCGCTACTTTCTTTGGTAAACAAATTACCGGTTTTACCATTAACAATATTACCAATGTTCCTTTAAATGATTTATTGGTCGCGCAGGGAAATGCCATCAAAATTCCTTACGATTCTTTAAACCAAGGTCAGAAGGATGCCATTACTCTTAAAGGCGGGCCTGCAAGTGCCGTTGTAAGTGTTAGCCAGCAGATCAATGCTCCAGGTAATCTGGAAATTGAAGGTGCCGAGGTGACCTGGGTACAACCTCTGGATATGATTTTTAATGGTTTGGGCATCAATGCAAACTACACGCATATCTATCAACGAGGCGAGGGCGCTGGTGCTCCGGCACAAGCTATAGGTGTTTCACCGGAAACCTATAACTTCACAACCTATTGGGAAAATTATGGGGCATCTGTTCGCTTAACTTACGTATGGAATGACAAGCAAATTTCTTCCGGCAATAACCAAAACGGTATTCAGATCGCGCAATTAAAAACTGATGCACGTGGCCAGTTGGATCTTTCTGCCAGTTATGAATTTGCAGATATATATGGCAAGCCCTCAGTCAGTCTAAATGTTTCAAACATAACTAATGAGCCGCTGAGAATGACGTTCCAATATGACTCTGCCACTTATAGTTATTTTAAAACGGGTATTATTGCGACCTTAGGAGTTAAAGCTTCTTTTTAGTCATTGATTGCGTCTAGTTATTTATGTTCGCAGAGTTAATTTTTTGCATTATATTTTGATTTTTCTACGTAGAAAAAATCCCTGTCGCGACAGGGATTTTATTTTGTCCGAATAAATTTATACTATTTATTATATTGAATTATTATCCACCAGAAAATGAGGCGAGCATGTTGATGTTTAGGAATAAAATTTGTTATCCAATTGCGCTACTTGTTTATTGGTTTTTCACTTCTAGCGCAGTTGCGCAAGAAAATAAAATTCCGGTTATCGATAAAGCATCAAAACAACTGCTCGTTAATAACCAGCCTTATTTAATTCTGGGCGGTGAGTTGGCAAATTCCAGCGCTGCCGGTTCCCAATATTTAAACGATATTTGGCCACGGTTATCTGCATTGAATTTAAATACGGTATTGGTTCCAGTTTATTGGGAACAGTTAGAGCCAAGCGAAAACTCATTTGATTTTGCGCTGGTTGATCTGGCTATAAAAAATGCACGCGCAACGAATATGAAGCTGGTTTTTCTATGGTTTGGATCATGGAAAAACAGCATGTCTTCTTACACACCTGCGTGGGTAAAAAAAGATGTTGCGCGTTTTCCTTTGGCTGAAAATAAAAAAGGTGAACGTCAAGCAATTTTAAGTCCGTTTTCCACCAATAATTTGCAAGCAGATATTCGTGCATATTCTGCGTTGCTATCGCATATCAAAACTATCGATTCGCAAAACCGTACGGTCATTATGATTCAAGTTGAAAATGAAGTCGGTATGTTGCCTGATGCGCGCGATTACAGCGCTGCCGCAAATGCGGCTTATAAAGAATCCGTCCCCAAAGAACTAATAAACTATTTGCAGAATTGCAAAGAAACTGATGCTGTTGTCACCGCATGGCAAAGCAAAGGCAAGCTTACCAGCGGTTCATGGAGTCAGGTATTTGGTGAATCTATCGCAACTGAAGAATTTTTTATCGCGTGGTATTTGGCGAACTACACCAATGCGGTTGCAGCAGCAGGCAAAGCAATTTATCCATTACCGACTTACGTGAATGCGGCGTTAAATAAAAACGGTTTGTTGCCAGGGCAATATCCCAGCGGTGGACCTTTGCCGCATTTGACTTCGATTTGGAAAGCAGCTGGAAATGCAATAGATATACTTTCACCCGATTTTTACAATCCAGATTTTACACACTGGAACGATTTATATTATCGCGCCGATAATCCATTATTTATTCCGGAAATTCGCTACGAGCCCAGCAATGCGATGAAAGCCTACTATGCGATTGGGCATTACAATGCATTAGGTTTTTCGCCGTTTTCAATTGATTCAGATTCCGTTCCGGAAAAATCACCGCTGGCAAAAGCTTACGCGCATTTGCAATCACTCACACCTGTCATCGCCAAAGCCAAAGCAGAACAATTCACCCGCAATGAAAAATTAATCGATGGTGTTTTGTTGGACAAAGAGCATCCGTCTACCACATTAACTTTTGGTACAACTGAAATTACGTTGAAACATGAATACACCTTGTCCTGGTCTCCGGGTGCAAAAGAAGAACATTGGCCAGAAGTTGGAGCTTTAATTATTAAGTTGAGTGAAACCGAATATTTATTCGCAGGCTCTGGTGTTGTAGCAACTTTTAAAGACAGTACGCAAAAAAATACCTTGGGTATAGAATCAATTTGGGAAGGGAATTATGTAGCGGATGTTAAAAAGCCAAATACAATGTCGCAATGGGTTCCGAGTCGTTTATTAAATGGTGATGAAAGTCATCAAGGCCGCCATTTAAATTTACCCTATAGCGAATTTGGTGCACAGCGAATAAAATTTTATAAATATTAAATAAAAAAATCCCCGCCAGTGCGGGGATTTTTTTAAACATTAATGTCTTCTGCGATCATCGTGATCTCGATAGTCATTACGATCTTTGTGGTCGTCATAATGTTTGTGATCGTCGTGTCTATCGCGATCATGGTCGTGACGATGTTCGCGTTGGTATCTAGGCTCATATTCAACGCTTCTTACAAAATAAACTTTGCGTCCACAGGCGTGATATTCGCGGCAATGTCTATCCCAATACCGCGCGTGATCGGGCGGAACGTGTAAATAAATGGGCTCCGCGCGTACATAGCGTCTGTCTACAGTTACTACGCGTGGGCGCTCATACACAACAACTGGGCGTGGTGCATTACCAATTTGTACTTGGCCGTAAACGCCGGGTTGAACTTCACCTGAAAGAATAACGTTGATACCTAAATCGCCTGCAAAAACGGAAGGTGCAATTTGAAAAGCCAATAAGCCAGTTAATAAAATTATAAATTTACGCATGATGAACTCCTATCAAGTTCGAATGGGCTTTCTACAGAACTGGCTTGATTATCTCCCTCGGGAATGAACGTAAAATGAATAAGTGTCAGCAGGTGTCGGGCGATGTGAGTCGTGTCGCATTTAATAGATTTATATGAACGCGATGCAATCTTAATCAATACATATGAACGGTACTGTATTGCCACACCAAAATTATCCACATCAAAAGCATGCAAATGCTGCTCATTACAAAAGCTTGAAATCTACGAACCACATTGTTGGATGTAATATGAATCCACGAGTGAGCTGCGCGCACTGCTACAAAAAGCCAACTTAATATAATCATGGTCGGTGTTTGCAAATTAAGAATTATCGCTAGTGTTCCCGCGATATAAAAAAGCATAGGCATCTCAAATAAGTTGCTGTAATTACTCGATGTTTGCAACATAGTCGTGGGCATTTCAGCGGGATTATTCAGACGAAAAACGCTTAGTTTGACGGTGCCTGCTTTCACCGCGTCAATGCGTAGTTTGAGCAAATAACCCGCAACCACAAATGTCAGAATAATCATCGCAAACATGGAGTAGATCATGGCTATCGTCCTATATATAAATGAGGGTTTGGCGGCGCTGCACTCATAAATGGTGGTGCGCTCTGTGAGATTAGTTGTGTTTCTGTATAATGCTGTTCTTTTAAGCCCGCCAGCCTTGGTGGCGCGCCATTTTTCCGATCTAATCTGTTTAGCATTTTTCTAAGGTTATTTTTCTAAAGATATTTTCATTTAAAGGTTAATTCCATGATTATCAAGCCAAAAGTTCGCGGTTTTATCTGCACTAACGCGCATCCACAAGGTGCTGCTGCCAATGTTCAAGAGCAAATTGCGTTCACCAAAGCTAAAGGCCCTGTCGCCGGCGCACCTAAAAAAGTCCTGGTTTTAGGCAGTTCTACCGGCTTTGGTTTGGCCTCACGTATTACCGCAGCCTTTGGCGGCGGTGCGGACACCCTTGGTGTGTGTTTTGAGAAGGAGCCAAGCGAAGCAAAAACTGGTACTGCTGGTTACTACAATACGTCCGCCTTCCACGATGCCGCCAAGGCTGAAGGTTTGTACGCACAAACCGTTAATGGCGATGCTTTTTCCGATGAAATAAAAGCAAAAGTTATCGAAGAGTTGAAAGCCGGCATAGGCAAAGTTGATCTGGTTATCTACAGCTTGGCGTCACCGCGCCGCACAGATCCAAAAACTGGAGAAGTTTATAATTCGGTGCTCAAGCCTATCGGTAAATCTTACGTTTCTAAAAACTTAAATACCGATACCTTAAAAATTGCCGATGTATCTATTGAGCCTGCTTCTGACGAAGAAATCGCTAATACTGTAAAAGTGATGGGCGGTGAAGATTGGGAATTGTGGATCAATGCGTTAAAAGACGCTGATTTACTTGCCGATAATTTCCAGACCGTAGCTTACACCTATCTCGGTGACAAACTAACTTGGCCAATTTACGGCAAGGCAACTATCGGCAAAGCCAAAGAAGATTTGGATCGCGCAGCGAAAGAATTGAGTGCAAAACATGGCGGCAAAGCACGCGTTGCAGTGCTTAAAGCGGTAGTGACTCAAGCAAGTTCGGCAATTCCAGTAATGCCCTTGTATTTGGCGATTTTATTTAAAGTCATGAAAGAGCAGGGCACGCACGAAGGTTGCATCGAACAAATTCAGCGTTTGTTTACTGAATGTTTGTATTCAGCTAATCCACGTGTAGACGATGCCGGTCGTTATCGTGTTGATGAATTGGAATTAGATCCGTCTGTACAAACCAAAGTTGAAGCAATTTGGGATCAAGTGACTGAAGAAAATCTTTTCGAATTAACTGATTTTGCAGGATACAAAGCCGAGTTTTTGCGCTTGTTTGGTTTTGGTCTTGATTCTGTAGATTACGATGCTGAAACCAGTCCTTTAGTAAAAACAAATTTCTAAAATTGCGAAACCTAAAGCCCCTTTTTAGGGGCTTTTTTTATTTATGGAGTATGAAATGCGTAAACGTATTGCCATTGATATGGATGAAACTATTTGTGACACCTTAACGCGTCATTTGGATTGGTATAACACAGAGTTCAAGCAAAATCTGACGCGACAAGATGTGATGGGCAAGAAAATTTATGACAGTGTGCCTGATGAACATGTTGCACGTATTCGTTCCTACCCTGACAATCCGAAATTTTTCGCTGATTTGACTCCGTATGAGAATGCCATCGAAGTCATACGCGAATTAAATGAGAAATACGATATTTATATTGCAACTGCAGCTATGGAACATCCTAACTCTTTCGCTGCAAAATATGAGTGGCTGGTAAAATATTTGCCATTTATTTCGCCGATGAATTTTATTTTTTGCGGCAACAAAGGCGTGCTAAATACTGATTATTTAATTGATGATAGCTCAAGGCATTTTGAGTTTTTTTCAGGGCAGGGCGTACTCTTTACCGCTCCGCACAACATTGAAGAGCAGCCGCTTGTGCGGGTTAATAATTGGCAGGAAGTACGAGATTATTTTTTAACAAAATAATCTCGCTGTCTGATCTAGAGAGTTTTGAAAAAACGATCCGCGCGTGGAATGTAATAGTTGTCGTAATTAAATGACATAACAACTGAGCGCGATCTGCCTACAAATTCACCGCGCGGTACAAAACCAATTACGCGTGAATCCGCACTGTTATCGCGATTATCGCCCAACATTAAATATTGACCTTCGGGAACAATAACTGCGGGAAAATTTGCAAATGCATGATCATCTGGATTGCTTATGCGCACACTGTGAGGCGTGTTAAACAGCTTTTCAATTTGATCAATGCTGGCAGAATCTTTTTCATAATCTATCGCTTTGCCATTAATCGTCAGTTGATTGTTGGTCATGGAAACCGTGTCCCCAGGAATACCTATAACGCGTTTAACCAAACGTTTGTCCGACACTTTTGAGTCAAAAATAGCAACATCGCCTCGTGCTGGATCGCCAAGCTTTAACAGTGAAATATGGGTAAAAGGAATATGTAAATCGTAAGCCAATTTATTAACCGCGATTCTGTCGCCTTCAACTAAAGTAGGCTTCATGGATGCGGAAGGAACGGTATTCCAATCGGCGCAGGCGCTTCTAAAAATAAACATCAAACCCAGAAAAATAATAAAGGATTTGTTTTCCTGCCAAAGATTACGCCAGTTCGGTTTCATATTTTCTCCATAAAAGTATGTTGCAAGGCTGTACAATAGGCGGCTTATTCATAGCTAAGGCGCAGGTAAAAGACCGACGCGCTTAAGCAAAGTTCATTAACAATAAATATCACATACTGCCTATGACATCATTTTTAAAATCTCTTGCGAGCCATTGTTTGGGAATACTTACGACACTTTTATTTATCGTGTTTACGCTCATTGTTTTTATTCCGTTGCTACCTTTGGCGTTTTTAAAATTTCTGATACCGCTCTCCGCTTGGCGAGTACTTTGTAATCGTTGGCTGGATTGGCTCGCAAGTCATTGGATGGACGCCAACGCGCGTCATCAATCGCTGTTGTTACCTACTCGTTTGAAGGTAGAGGGTTTGCAGGGACTGAGTGTCGACGACTGGTACATGATGATTGCGAATCATCAATCCTGGGTGGATATTTTAGTGCTCTTGCGGGTATTCAATCGTCGCATTCCTTATTTGAAATTCTTTTTAAAGCAATCGCTGATTTGGGTTCCATTATTGGGCGTAGCTTGGTGGGCGTTGGAATTTCCGTTTATGCGCCGTTACAGCAAAGCAGAAATCGCTAAAAACCCGGCGCTTAAAGGCAAAGACATCGAAAAAACCCGAGGAGCTTGCGAAAAGTTTCGTCACAATCCAGTGACCATTATTAATTTTCTGGAAGGCACGCGTTTTACGCCAGAAAAATATGAGCAGCAAAAATCCAGCTACACCCATTTGTTAATGCCGAAAGCGGGAGGTTTGGCATTTACGTTAGCCGCGATGAATGGACAGCTGCATAGTCTGCTGGACGTTACACTTTATTATCCTGAAGGCCGCCCAAGTTATTGGGATTACGCCTGCGGCAAAGTCGGTGTGATTGAAGTTTATGTAAGGCAGTTGCCCATCCCTCACGAGATGTTGGGAGATTACAGTGAGGATGCCGAATTTCGCGCGCGTTTTCATGCGTGGGTGAACCAGATCTGGCAGGAAAAGGACGCACTATTAAAGGAGTTGCATGTAAGCCACTAAAAAGCGCAGAAAAGTTTGGCTGTTCAAGGTATGCTACGGCATATCTTATTGATAGTGCGATTGTTTTTAAGGAGGCTGCCATGCTGTATTCGCTCAAAGATTTATTTGCCAAGTTAGGTCTGCCCAATTCTGATAGTGAGATTGAGGCATTTATTGAGCGCTACCGTCCGCTACCACAAGCTGAGCCATTGGCCAGCGCCAGTTTTTGGACTGCCGAGCAAGCCGCTTTTTTGCGCGAGGCTCGTCAACCCTATTCAGACTGGGAAGAAGTTGTTGATGAACTTAATTGTCTGTTACGCGATTAAGTCCTGTTAGATCCATTGGATTTGCTGGAAAGCGTACCTCGGTGCGCTTTTTTTTGACCTGTTTAACCTGAAATAAATAATGTAGCCGCACAATTGTGGGTAGCTTTCGGGCACTCGAGGTGCGCATAGCTCTAAGGGGGTAAATACGCTAGAATGCCGCCCAACCGCAGCGGCTACCATTTGCAGCCTGCCTATCTTCAAACCTCCATAAAGTATTTATTGCCTGTGACTGACTTAAGCCATATCCGTAATTTTTCTATCATCGCCCATATTGACCACGGTAAATCCACCATCGCCGACCGCTTTATCCAAATGTGCGGCGGTTTGAGTGACCGTGAAATGGAAGCGCAAGTGCTTGATTCTATGGATTTAGAGCGCGAACGTGGCATCACCATCAAGGCGCACAGCGTTACGCTTTATTATAAGGCGCGCGATGGTAAAACCTATCAACTCAACTTTATTGATACCCCTGGCCACGTAGATTTCACCTACGAAGTTTCGCGTTCACTCGCAGCTTGTGAAGGGGCATTGTTGGTTGTAGATGCGGGTCAAGGTGTTGAAGCTCAGTCAGTTGCCAACTGCTACACCGCTATCGAACAAGGTTTGGAGGTTATCCCGGTTCTGAACAAAATGGATTTGCCGCAAGCTGAACCAGACCGCGTCGCTCAGGAAATTGAAGACATCATTGGTATCGATGCCACTGAAGCTGTACGTTGCTCCGCCAAGTCCGGCATGGGGATGGAGGATGTGCTGGAGGAATTGGTGCGTTTGGTTCCACCGCCACAAGGCGATGTGAATGCTCCGCTGCAGGCGTTAATCATCGACTCTTGGTTCGATAACTATCTCGGTGTAGTTTCGCTTGTACGTGTGAAGCAAGGCACGCTGAAACTAAAAGATAAAATCATCGCCAAAACACTCGGCAAACCGCAAATGGTTGATGGCGTGGGTGTATTCAGTCCCAAACTCACTCAGCTTAAAGAACTGAAAGCTGGTGAAGTAGGGTTTGTTGTTGCCGGTATTAAAGATATTCAAGGTGCGCCCGTGGGCGATACTATCACTCATGCGTCTACGCCTGATGTTGAAGCCCTGGCTGGATTCCAAAAAATTAAGCCGCAAGTTTATGCGGGTATGTTCCCGATCAGCTCGGATGACTTCGAAGATTTCCGCGATGCTCTAGCAAAACTTACCTTGAATGATGCGTCATTGTTTTATGAACCAGAAAGTTCTGATGCGCTGGGTTTTGGTTTCCGTGTCGGCTTCCTTGGAATGCTGCATATGGAAATTATTCAGGAGCGTTTGGAGCGTGAATACGATCTGGATTTGATCACCACCGCGCCGACCGTAGTTTATGAAGTCGTCAATAATAAAGACGAAGTTATTTACGTTGATAACCCCTCCAAATTACCAGAGCCAGGCCTGATTCGCGAAATGCGCGAGCCCATCGTTGAAGCTAATATTCTAGTGCCGCAAGAACATCTCGGTAATGTCATCACCTTATGTATTGATAAGCGCGGCGTGCAAAAAGATTTGCAATTTACCGGCTCGCAAGTGCGTGTGCGTTATGAATTGCCAATGAACGAAGTGGTAACGGATTTCTTTGACCGCTTGAAATCGGTGAGCCGCGGTTACGCGTCTCTGGACTATAGTTTTGTGCGTTTCCAGGAAGCCAAACTGGTTCGTCTTGATGTCTTGATTAACAGCGAAAAAGTGGATGCTCTGGCAATTATTGTGCATCGCGATAAAGCTCAACGCATGGGTCATTCATTGACCGATAAAATGAAAGAGCTGATTCCACGTCAGATGTACGACGTTGCCATTCAAGCGGCAATCGGTGGCCAAATTGTTGCTCGCTCAACGGTAAAAGCCTTACGTAAAGACGTAACAGCAAAATGTTATGGCGGCGATGCCAGCCGTAAGAAGAAGCTGTTAGAAAAACAAAAAGCCGGTAAGAAACGCATGAAGCAAGTCGGCAGTGTGGAAATCCCACAAGCGGCATTCTTTGCGGTATTAAAAATAGATTCTTAATGTGGAGCTTGCGGAGCTTGCGTGCAGAATCAAGTTCAGTAGACATTCATCATCAAGGCAGACATTACACAGGTCATCAATTTCATGAGCAGTATTAATCTTCCGTTAATTCTTACCCTTGCGGTGTTGATCACCGGCGCTATTTGGCTGATCGATTTATTGTTTTTGGCACGCCCACGCAAACAAAAAGTTGTTGCCGTTGAGGAACAGTTTCAACATTTGACTATTGCGGATGAGCATAAAAAATTAGCTTATGAAGAAGCGAAAAGCGCGGCGAGCAGAGAGCCATTGTTAGTTGAATATGCAAAATCCTTTTTCCCTGTATTATTTATTGTATTTTTCCTGCGTTCATTTTTAGTTGAGCCTTTTCAAATTCCATCGGGCTCCATGATTCCAACCTTGCAAGTTGGCGACTTTATCCTCGTTAATAAATTTGCCTATGGTTTGAGAGTGCCGGTACTGAACAAAACCTTTATTCCTGTCGATAAGCCAAAGCGTGGCGATGTGATGGTGTTCTTCCCGCCGCATCAGCCGAAAACCTATTTTATAAAACGTGTTATAGGTTTGCCGGGCGATAAAATCCGTTATACCAATAATGTGCTTTACTTAAACGGTGTTGAAATAAAGCAAGAGTTTGTGAAAAAAGGCTATCCAGAATGGGGTTCACCTTGCATGAGCATGCGCCAGCAAATGACTCTCGTTAATGAAGATCTTTTGGGTGTAGTTCATAAGATGCAAAAATGCGATCAGCCAAGTTCCTTAGGTATTGATGGTTCTTGGGAAGTTCCAGAAGGACATTACTTCATGATGGGCGACAACCGCGATAACAGTGGTGATAGCCGCGTATGGGGTACAGTGTCGGAAGATGCGATTGTAGGCAAAGCCTTTGCGGTTTGGATGCACTGGGAACAACTGCTTAGTGTTCCAAGCTTTAGTAATGTAGGTGTTGTTAAATAAATCATTTAATAAATCATTTAATAAATCATTTAATAAATCAACAGGTAGCCATATGAAGCGAGTTCAACAATTTAAAAGCCTGCAACAGCAACGCGGCCTTACCATGATCAGTTGGGTGCTTGTCCTGGCAATTCTTGCTTTTTGCGGCATGTTTGCTTTCCGTGTCGTGCCTATGTACGCCGAAAATGTTTATGTTGTAAACGCTTTGAAGTCCTTGTCTGAGCCGGGAACTAAAGTTAGTGAAATGTCTGATTCTGAAATTAAAAAGAAGCTTCAGAATTTTTACACAGTTAATAACGTACGTAGCGAAGGTCCGCAAAATATTGTTATTGATCGGAAATCAAAGGCTTTACTAGTTAAGATTGATTACGAAAGCCGTGCAAACTTGTTTTACAATATCGACATAGTCACTCGCTTTGAAAATCACCTCGACGGTGACCAACCCAATTTATGTTGCAAACCTTTGGCTGAATCTCGTGCCCCTTCCAAGTATTAAACTTCAACGTCTGCAAGAGCGTTTGGGGTATGAGTTTAAAGCACCAACATTATTGCAATTAGCATTAACACATCGCAGCCATGGCGCTCACAACAATGAGCGTCTTGAATTTTTAGGCGATTCCATTTTAAATCTTGTCATCGGCGAAGCTTTATTTAAGCGCTTTGGTGATGTACGGGAAGGTCAATTAAGCCGGTTACGCTCGCAGTTAGTAAAAGGCGAAACACTCGCCGAGATCGCGCGTGAATTCGAATTGGGTGAATATCTGATTTTGGGTGAAGGCGAACTGAAGTCCGGCGGCAGTAAACGCGATTCCATTTTGGCGGATTCTGTTGAAGCACTGATTGGCGCTATCTACACCGAAACTGATTTTGATGTTTGTCGGTCTCATGTGTTGATATGGTATGCGGATCGTTTAGCTGCATTGACCGTAGACACCACCGCGAAAGATGCAAAATCCCAGTTGCAGGAATATTTGCAAGGGTTGCGTAAACCCTTGCCTGAATATGAAGTCGTCGAAGCAGCCGGTGAGTCACACGCTCAAATATTTACTATCGAATGTCGCGTTGTGTTGTTAAAGCAACCGGTGCGCGCTCAAGCCAGTAATCGTCGCGAGGCAGAAAAACTTGCCGCGACCGAAGTGTTGCGTTTACTAAACGTTTAATTTTTTAATTCTCCAGGTTTATCTATGTCAGATCATTCTGATTCCCACACTACTCGCTGTGGTTATGTCGCCATTGTTGGTCGCCCAAACGTTGGTAAATCGACGTTGTTAAATCATATCCTCGGCCAAAAAATCAGTATCACGTCGCGCAAGCCACAAACGACTCGCAATAACGTCGTGGGTATTAAAACAGAAGCCGGTGTCCAAATTATGTTTGTGGATACGCCGGGAATGCACCTTGGTCAGCAAAAAGCGATTAACCGTTATATGAATCGCGCAGCCAACACTGCGATGAAAGATGTTGATGTCGTCGTGTTTTTGGTGGACCGTTTCATCTGGACTGAAGAAGACGAGGCTGTTGCTGAAAAATTGCAGTATGTCGGCTGTCCGATTATTTTGGCGGTAAATAAAGTCGACCAAATTGAAGATAAAGAAAGTCTGCTGCCACATCTGGAAGAGCTGTCGCAAAAACTTAAAGTCGCTGAAATTATTCCTCTTTCTGCGTTGCGTAATATTAATTTGGATCGTCTTGAACAATTAATTATCGACAGAATTCCGGAAGGCTTACACATGTATCCGGAAGATCAAATTACTGATCGCAGTTCGCGTTTTATGGCGGCGGAAATTGTTCGCGAAAAAATTACGCGTCAATTGGGCGATGAATTGCCTTACGAAATGGCAGTAGAGATCGAAGAGTTTAAGCAGGAAGGAAATTTGCTGAATATTTCGGCATTGATTTTGGTCGAGCGCGATGGTCAAAAACGTATCCTTATTGGCGACAAAGGCGAGCGAATAAAGTTAATTGGTATTGAAGCACGCAAGGATATGGAAAAATTATTTGATATGAAAATCATGTTAAAGCTTTGGGTAAAAGTTAAATCCGGCTGGTCTGATGACGAGCGCGCGTTACGCAGTTTGGGTTATAACGATCTCGATTTGTAATTTACGGTATTTGCAAATCTTTCTAAAGCCGAATTTCTTTAAGCTGATTAAACCAATAAGATGCAAATTGAACTTCAACCCGCATACATATTACACACTCGGCCCTACCGCGATACCAGTATGTTGGTTGATTTTTTAACGCCGGAATTTGGACGAATCACTGCAGTAGCACGCGGTGTTCGATCACGCAAAACACCCAAACGCAATTTATTAAATCCCTTCACGCGATTATTAATTTCCTTTCAGGGTAAAACCGATTTAAAGCTACTCACGCATTTTGAATCTGAAGGCACGCATTTCACATTGACGGCAAAGCATTTATTTAGCGGCTTTTACCTCAACGAATTATTGGTGCGTTTGTTGCCTGAGTTGGATGCGCATCAAGAGCTTTATAACTTGTATGAGCAAAGCTTGCACTCGTTAAAATCCCAAGCAGATCTTGAGCCTGTGTTGCGCCATTTTGAGTTGCAGTTATTAAATGAATTGGGCTACGGAATAGACTTTGTTGCCGATGCAAAATCGGGAAACGAAATCGCTCATTGTGAAAATTATTGCCTTGATGTCACGCAAGGCTTTTATATGGCAGATACAAGTGTTTCAAGTAATTTTAAATTTTCAGGCGCGCATATTCACGCGATTGCGCAGCGAGAATTTACGTCACCTGAAATAAAAAAAACAGCAAAGCACATTACTCGAATTTTATTAAAACCTTTGTTGGGCAGCAAACCGCTCATGAGTCGCGAGCTGTTTAGCTAACGCCAAACACAGAATTTAAATCGCGATTTTCTCCCCAGGCTAAAACGTCATCGATAGCATTATTGAGCGAAGGAATTGCTTCTTTGGCATCTTTGATTTCTTTTGCTTGTAAAAGCTTATCCAGAAAACCGCTAATACTTTTTAAGCGCGGTACGCCGCAATAACAACTGCTGCCGTAAAGGCGATGAACAAGTTCACCCAAGAGCACAGTATTGTCTGCAGCCACTGCATCATTAATTTGTGCTTTCTCGCAATTAAGGCCTTCCAGCATCATTTTCAACATATCGCGTGCTAATAAAGGTTTGTTATTTGCCAGTTTCAAACACAAATTTATATCGACGGATGTATTTTTATCCTGCGGTCCGTCAGATATCGGCAACTTATTAGCTTCTCTAAATGCTTCCTGAGTGACGACAACTTCTTTTTTTCCGCTGAGTGATGTCCAGCGATTGATGATGTGAGCAAGCTGACTTTCGCTCACCGGTTTGCTAATACAATCGTCCATTCCCGAAATTAATAATTCCGCTTTTTGCTCGGTAAGTGAGTGTGCTGTGAGTGCAATAATCGGAGTGCGTTGTCCATCTTTTTCTAATTCGCGAATATGCCGTGTTGCCTGAAACCCATCCATTCCCGGCATTTGGATGTCCATAAAAATAACGTCGAATTGCTGCGACTTGCAGGCATCTATAGCTTGAATTCCGTTACTTGCCTGCACAACCAAGGTATTTAAACCACGTAATAATTCGGATGCTAATTGTAAATTTGCGGGATTGTCATCAACCAATAACACTGAAGTAGTTGGCAGGTTTTTTGTAGTTTCTTCGAGTTGTTTTTGGCTTTCATTAGAGAGATTAATATTCAAATTCGCGTATAACATTTTCAGCAGTAAATCATAGGCAATCGGCTTGTTAATAAAACGCGTAGTAGAATTATTGCCATTGCTACGCAACAAACGTTGGTGCGCTGCAGTGCAACAGGCAATTACTTTACAACCGAATTCGTCTTCCAATTGTTCGCTGATACTTGTTAATAAGGCTGGCTGAATTTTTCGTTCGCTCGTTGCTATGTCGAGCAGTAAAATATCGAAGCGATCAATTTTATGCGCCTTGCGAATGCGAGTGAAAATATCGTGAATTTCGTTAATGGTTTCATAGCGCATGTGCCATTGTTCAAGGAGCGCTTGAAATTGTCCCAAGGATGCTGGATTGCTGCTGCAAATAAGTGCGCGGTATTTTTCCAAATTAGGTAGGGCTTCTTGCGCGAGTTGTTTTTTATCAATACCCAATCGTGCGGTAAACCAAAAGGTAGATCCTTGGTCGATCTGACTATCTACGCCAATCTCGCCATTCATGCGCTCCACCAAACCTTTGCAAATTGCCAGGCCTAAACCTGTTCCGCCTTGCTCGCGCGATGTTGAAGAATCTGTCTGCGAAAAAGGTTTAAACAAATCATTTTGCTGTGCGTTGGTTAAGCCTATACCTTGATCGCTCACACTAATTTTTAGCATGAGATGGGTTTCTTGTTGTGCAACGGTATTTACACGGACAATAATATTTCCTTGCTCACTGAATTTAATCGCGTTACTAATTAAGTTGGATAACACTTGTTTGAAACGTAGCGAGTCGCCCAATAAATGTGTTGGAATTTCGGGCGCAACTTCTGCGATTAGTTGTAGATTTTTTTCATGAGCATCCGGCGCGAGTAAATGCAGAGCTTCATCGATAGTTTGTCGTAAGGGCAGGGGTGCGTAATCCAATGTTAACTTGCCGGCTTCAATTTTGGAAAAGTCGAGAATGCCGTTAATTACTGTTAACAGACTTTGTGCAGAGTCGCGAATAGTATGTAAATATTCTGCTTGTTGTTCGTCAATGTCCGTTTTTAACGCGAGTCCAATAAACCCCAAAATTCCATTCAGTGGTGTTCGAATTTCATGACTGGTATTTGCGAGAAATTCTGATTTTATTCGGCTCGCTTCAATAGCTTCTTTGCGAGCTATATCCAATTCAATATTTTTAATTTCAATTGTTTCGAGCGTCTCTATTAAATCCTGAGTTGATTGTTCAATATGATTTTGCAAATCCTGTTGCGCAGTTTCCAGGGATTCCGCCATGGTATTAGTTGCGGTGGCGAGATACGCAAACTCGCGACTTTTTTGTGGATTAACGCGAGTTTGCAATTTGCCTTGCGCTAAATGATTGATAACTTCTTTGATGTGGTTGAGCGGTTCGGTGATAGTTCTAAATAATCGTGTTGCTAAAAAAGCGGCAACTATCAAGCACGCCAGAGTGATAAAAATTGTAATTAAAATTACTTGATAGTGAATCACCATATAGGGCGACGACAACATTTCCACTTCTATCCAACCAACTGGATTCTGGCCGTCTTTATTGACGATGGGATGCGAAAATAAAATAGTGCGTCGGGTTTCACGGCGAACTGGCACAAGCCTATTCGGTGTTAAACCAACATCGTTCGTGGCTAAAAATTCCGGGCCGGCGTGAAAAGATTCGCCAGTGCTATCGATGCGAACATGCAGTGCGCGAATGTATGGGTCTTCGAGCGAGCCATCCAATAAGGCTTGAAGCATCGCTTTATCGTTTTGAATAATGGGCGTGTAAATGAGATGCGCGGTTTTGCGAGTCATGGCGCTGCCGCGCATGTCCACAAATTTGGAGAGTTCATAAAGGCAAAATGAAGCCAGCGAAATTGAGAGCAATAATACAATCGCAATGGCAGGGGCAAAAATAATTTGCCATACATTGTGCTTAAAACTTTTTGACGCATTGGACATGAACTAAATCCTTGGATGTATACCTTGCTCGGCGATTGTTTGTAGCCTGGACTCTATGTAAAAGCCACCAATAAATAGTGCCCCCACAGTCATTGAGCGTTAGAATAGCCGCCCTTTGAGCCACTGTACAATCGAGAATTTTCCTATGCATTTTCCGACCATTGAAGCTTTTGTTGGCAACACGCCTTTGGTGCGCTTACAGCGTCTGCCGGGTGTGACTAGCAATACTATTTTGGTGAAATTGGAAGGCAACAATCCGGCTGGTTCGGTGAAAGATCGCCCGGCAATGTCGATGATCCAGCAGGCTGAAAATCGCGGTGATATTAAAACCGGCGATACCTTGATAGAGGCAACTAGCGGCAACACCGGTATTGCGCTGGCGATGGCGGCGGCGATCAAAGGTTACAAAATGATTCTGGTCATGCCCGACAACAGTACCGCTGAGCGCAAAGCAGCGATGACGGCTTATGGAGCTGAATTAATTCTCGTCACTAAAGAGCAGGGGATGGAAGGCGCGCGCGATCTCGCCTTGGCAATGCAAGCTGATGGCAAAGGTAAAGTACTTGATCAATTCGGCAATGGCGATAATCCACTTGCGCATTACAAAACTACAGGTCCGGAAATTTGGCAGCAAACCTACGGGCTCATTACTCACTTTATAAGTTCCATGGGTACCACGGGTACCATCATGGGTACTTCGCGTTATTTAAAAGAGAAAAATCCTGACATCAAAATAATAGGGCTTCAGCCAGATGAGGGTGCCAGTATTCCTGGTATTCGCCGTTGGCCAGAAACTTACCTTCCAAAGATTTACGATAAAAACCGTGTAGACGAAATTGTAGGCATGTCGCAGCAGGAAGCGGAACACGTTACGCGTGAGCTTGCGCGTAAAGAGGGGATTTTCTGTGGTGTTTCATCGGGTGGTGCAGTCGCAGCGGCGTTGCGATTAAGTCAGCAGGTGGAAAATGCAGTCATAGTGGCGATTATTTGTGATCGTGGCGATAGATATTTATCGTCAGGATTATTTAATGCCTAGGTTTTAGTCGAGGTTAATCCAAGGTTTTAATCAGTAAATTTAAAAATAAATAGGTCAAATAATAACGAGTCAGGAGCTTTACATGTTAAGTAAAAGTGCGTCGGTCAAACCTTTTTTATTGGTTGCAGTGTTTGCGTTATTGCAAGCCTGTGGTGGTGGTTCTAAAGATCCAGAAGTCTCAAATTCTTCAGTAGCAGCGACTTCATCGAGCAGTGTTTCAAGCTCCGGCATTTCAAGTTCATCTTTGATCACAAGTAGTTCAAGTACGTCTTTGGTGAGTAGTAGTTTAAATTCTTCCACGGCTAATTCACCAAGCAGTAGTTCAAGTCTTTCTTCGGTGATTAGCAGTTTAAATTCATCAACTAACAGTTCATCTTCCAGCAAAAGCTCCAGTAGCACACCGACGGATCTTCCGGTTGGAACGGTTGACGTATTGCCTGTGTTGAATCTCAACACTAATAGCTCTGCGTCTATTGTTTCCAAAGAGGTTTACGTGGCGGGGAGTTTTACTCTGTCAGATGTAGGCGCGGCTGATGTCACCGGCACTCTCGAAGTACGTGGTCGCGGTAATTCCACGTGGGGATGGTCGAAAAAACCTTATCGGTTAAAGCTTACAAACTCTACCGCTTTGCTCGGTATGCCGAAAGGTAAAAACTGGGTACTCTTGGCTAACTATGCCGACAAAACTTTAATGCGTAATGACATTGCTTTTATGTTTAGTCGAAGCTTGGGTTTTGAATGGACACCACGTGCGCGATATGTCGAGTTAAATGTAAATGGTATATATCAAGGTGTTTATCAATTAGTAGAACATGTCCGCATCGATAAAGACCGTGTGAATATTGATGAAATGAAAGTTGCCGATATCGATAGCGAAAAAATAACCGGCGGTTATTTATTGCAAATCGATTTTCGCCATAACACAAACTATTGTGTTAATAGTTCATGGGACCCCGTCTGTGTAAACGGGGTGAATACCTCACGCAATATAGATTTCTGCCTAGATTCTACTCATGGGATGGAGCCTGCCTGCTTAGAAAATCCTGAGACATTACAGACTGATCCACTGTGGGTTAACCAAAAGCTTTACATCGAAAAATATTACGCAGATTTTGAGACTGCATTGTTCAGCGCTAATTTCACTGATCCGGCCATCGGTTACGCCGCATACATTGATGTAGATTCGGTTATTAATTACTACATCGAAAATGAATTATTTAAAAATGTTGATGGTTCGGTGGCAAGCTTTTATCTCTACAAAAAGCGCGGTGGAAAATTGTTTTTTGGCCCGATCTGGGATTTCGATTTATCCATGGGCAATGCTGGTTATGACAATGTTGATAAAACCAACGGCTGGCATATTCGCACTGCCTCCTGGTTTACCCAATTATTCAAAGATCCGGCATTCGTAGCAAAAGTGAAAGCGCGTTGGAAAGCATTGAAAGACGAAGGCAAGCTTGAATATATTTTCCAATACGCTCAGGCACGTGCTACCTGGTTAGATAAACAACAAAAGAAAAACTTCTTAACTTGGTCTATCAAGGACACTGAAACCGACATTAATTCATGGGTACAACATGGCACCCATGGCGGCACAGGTTCCTACAGTGCCGAAGTTGCTGAGTTAATTCGCTGGCAGCGTGAGCGTACCGAATGGATAGATAAGCAACTTAATCCCTAAAATCACTGCTCCATTGATATAATGCCCCTCCCGACGCTTCTTCGGAGTGTGTCGGGAGGGGTTTTGTTTTTCTAACATTGAGTTATTACATGTCTAATCGCAATGGCCCTAAAAAGCCCACGTCTCAAAAACCGGGGCAATCTGGAAGTACAAGAAAGCTAGGCCAAAAGCCGCGTCCCGATAAAGCGGCTGAAAAGTCCTTTGCGTTTGAAGATGATAAAAGTCCCCGTTTAAATAAGCCCCGCAGCGAGAAGAAAGCTCAGCCCATGGACGACATGCGTTTGGGCGAGTTTACGATTGATCGTATGAGCCACGATGGCCGCGGTATTACTCAGTGGAATGGCAAAACTCTATTTGTGGATGGCGCTTTGCCGAGCGAACGTATCAGCGCACGTTTGGTACGCGACCATGCTCGTTACGCCGAAGCGCGCTTGGATAAATTAATAGAAGTATCACCCGAACGTATTAATGCGGACTGCGCTCATTACAGCGAATGCGGTGGCTGCCAGTTGCAGCATCTCAAGCGGGAACAACAAATTACCTTTAAACAAACCGCTGTTCTACAGCAATTGGAGTTGTGGGGCGGCGTTAAGCCTAAACACATATTGCCGCCAATAACTTCTTCCAACATTGGCTACCGTCGATGCGCGCGCTTGGGCATTAATTATGATCAAGGCGAAGTCACCCTTGGCTTTCGAAAACGTAACAGCAAGCAATTAGTGCAAATCGATTTGTGCACAGTTCTCACTCCCGAACTCAACGCACTGCTCGCGCCTTTAAAGAGCTGGCTAACTGAGCTGCGAGCTGCAGAAGCGGTCACTCATATTGAATTAATCAGTACGGAAACCAAAGCTGCAGTGGTGATCCGCCATACGCAAGCCTTGGCGAATGCAGATTTGAGCAACCTGAAAAACTTGGCGGAGAGATTGGATATTGCCGTTTGGCTGCAAGCTAAAGAAGGCAATCAATTACAGGATTTGGACGGACAAGATGCTGATCCGCGTCTGTCTTATGCCATGTTAGGTTTTGATCTCGACCTGGATTTTCATCCTCAGGATTTTATCCAGGTGAATCCGTCCGTTAATACCCAAATGGTGGCGCAGGCTTTGCAGCTTTTAGCGCTAAAGGGCAATGAACGCGTGTTGGATTTGTTTTGTGGCATCGGCAACTTCACTTTACCCTTGGCGCGTAAGTGTGCGGAGGTTATCGGTATTGAAGCGGTGGATTCCATGGTGCAGCGCGGGCGTGAAAATGCCAGCAAGCTGGGCATAACTAACGCGCAATTTGTGGCAGCGAACTTGCTGACCATGACCGAACATCGCCTGAATCAAACTTGCGGAAAAATCGACGCGGTTTTGCTCGACCCGCCGCGTGATGGCGCTAAAGAAATCATCGATAAGCTGGCGCAACTTTCACCCAGGCGGATTGTCTACGTCAGTTGCAATCCGGCAACCCTAGCGCGCGATGCTAAAGTCCTGCTCGCGGCTGGTTATCAGCTAGACTCGGTGGGGGTGTTGGATATGTTTCCCCACACTGCGCATGTTGAATCCATGGCGCTCTTTACACGTCGTTAAGAGCTTGGCGCTAATGATTCTTTCCGTAGCTGCAGATGGTTTTATAGCTTTTATAAGCTTGCCATCGCTAAATTTTTCATCGCTAACAATAACAATGTGGAGCGAGTAAATGGTTAAAGTTCGCCAAGACCATCCCATAGCTGCCGATGGTCAGGTTGATATTGAGGCATGGATTGATCGCCTCAATAGCCATCATACACAGACCGATTCCAGCCGCGTTGAGTTAATTCGAGCCGCGCAGGTGAGCCTGTCGCTGGTCGATATTCATGCCGAAGACGATCACAACTGGGGTGAAGACTTCACGTGTTTTCGTATCGGTTTGGAAATGGCCGAAATTCTTGCCGATTTGCAGTTGGATCAAGACGCCCTTGTCGCAGCCATTCTTTACCGCGCCGTTCGCGAGAACAAACTTACCCTTACCGATGTGCAATCCAAATTTGGCGATACCGTCAGCAAGTTGGTGAAAGGTGTTTTGCGCATGGCGGCAATTAGCTACCAGCGCAACGAAAATGAAGACCGCGTGCTTGGCAATCAAGCCGAAGTTCAAGCCGAAAAAATCCGCAAAATGCTTGTGGCAATGGTGGATGACGTACGTGTTGCGCTCATCAAACTCGCCGAGCGCACCTGCGCAATTCGTGCGGTGAAAAGCGCGAGCGCGCAGCGTCGTCGTCAGGTAGCGCGCGAAGTTTCCGATATCTATGCTCCTCTGGCACATCGTCTCGGCATCGGCCACATCAAATGGGAGTTGGAAGATTTATCTTTCCGTTACCTTGAGCCCGACGAATACAAACAAATCGCCAAACTCTTGGACGAGCGCCGTTTAGCGCGGCAAGAGTACATCGACAATATGCTTAATTTGTTGCGTGGCGAATTGGTCAGCGCAAAAATTGATGGCGAAGTTTCCGGGCGGGCAAAACATATTTACAGTATCTGGCGCAAAATGAAGCGCAAAGATATTCCGTTCTCGCAGGTTTACGATATTCGCGCTGTGCGTGTGCTGGTGCCTTCCGTTCGTGATTGCTACGCGGTACTCGGCATAGTGCACAGTCTGTGGCGAAATATTCCGCACGAATTCGACGACTACATTGCCTCGCCCAAAGAGAATGGCTACCGCTCACTGCACACCGCGGTATGGGGGCCGGACAATAAAGTTCTCGAAGTGCAAATTCGTACAGTGGAAATGCACGAAGAATCCGAACTGGGCGTATGCGCGCATTGGCGCTACAAAGGTACGGATACGGATGCGGCACAAGACAGTTACGAGCAAAAAATCGCGTGGCTGCGCCAGGTTCTTGAATGGCATGAAGAGCTGGGCGGTGATACGGCGCAATTGCAAGACGACTTGCGCGCTGTTGATCAAGACCGTTTATATGTGTTCACGCCCGATGGTCACGTTGTAGATTTGCCACGCACTGCGACGCCGCTGGATTTTGCGTATCGCATTCATACCGATGTTGGTCACCACTGCCGCGGTGCGAAAGTAAATAATCGAATTGTGCCGCTCAATTACCAATTAAATAATGCGGATCAAGTAGAAATTCTCACCGGCAAACGCGAAGCGCCGAGCCGTGATTGGTTGAACCCGGCATTGGGTTACGTAAACACCGCGCGTGCGCGCGCAAAAATTCAACACTGGTTTAAACAACAAGCGCGCGACCAAAATATTGCGGAAGGCCAAACCCTACTCGACCGCGAATTCCGTCGCCTCGCGTTATTGGATCTGGATTTCGAAAGTCTTGCGAAAAAATTACGTTTTAATACGCTCGACGATTTGTATTGCGCAGTAGGCGCAAGTGATATCGGCGTCGGCCAGGTGTTAAATGCCGCGCAAAAACAATTGGACGAAGCTGATCCGCAACAGCCATTAATTCCGTTTAAAGCGAAATCGCCCAGCAAGAAAAAAGATTCCGATTTTTATATTGAAGGTGTTGGTAATTTATTAACGCAAATCGCCAATTGCTGTAATCCAGTTCCGGGCGATGCGATTACGGGTTACATCACTTTAGGTAAAGGCGTTTCAATTCATCGCCAGGATTGCAGCAATATTTTGCAATTACAAACCGATGAACCCCAGCGTATTATTAAAGTAGATTGGGGCAATACGCCGCAAAGTTCTTACTCGGTGGATATTATTATCGAAGCCTACGACCGTTACGGTTTACTGCGCGATATCACCACGCTGCTCGATAACGAACGCATTAATATTAGCGCGCTACAAACGCTTTCGGATAAAAGAAAAAATACCGTGGATATGCAAGTCACTGCAGAAATTCGCAGCTTCGATGAATTGAGTCGCATACTTACCAAATTAAATCAGCTGCCGAATATTGCATCTGCACGCAGAAAACACTAATTAATTTTATTTACGCTTTAATTGTAGAGATTTATTTGCATGTCATCCTTCAGTGTTATCAGTAAAAAAGATCGTTTGAAATTAGGAATTTTGATCGTCGTTATTATTCATATAGGATTTTTTTACGGATTCTGGCGCGTGAAGGCGGGGCAAATCGGCAACAAAGTTGTAGAGCTGGATATTTATGGCGATACCACTACCGGCGGTTTTTCTTATTACGAAGCTATGTCCGACGGCAACTGTTTGGATGTGGTAAGTGAGCAAGTTCCCAAGCCAGCATTGAAAATGGAAGACCCGGCAAAAGCATTAGCTGCGGCGGCTACATCAGCAGCATCTGTTTCTTCCGCCGCATCAAGTCAGCAGGCGATTGAACCCTTTGAGCCGCAATTGCCAATTCAGCCTGCGCGCTCACCTAAATGTAAAAAGCCAAGCTCATTGCCAGATGGCTATAAAAAATTGGGCGTGAATGGTTTTGTAGGTTTAGAAATAAATATTGATAGAAATGGAAATGTGATGCGCGGCGAAATTGATCGTACTAGCGGCTTTCCAGATTTGGACGAAGCGGCGCTAAAACAAGTTGTTGAAACATGGACATTTGAACCTTGTAAAAAAGGTGATCAAGCTATAGTTTGTAAACAGCTTGTGAAGTTCAGATGGAAAGATGCAAAATAAATTGATAAATCAAAGCGAAAACGTTCGCTTTGATTATGTCGCAGAGTTTTAGTGTAGCAATGGTAGTCGGATAATTCGTTCGCCGTAGCCAATCAGCACATTTTCTTTTTCGTCGATATAAAGTCCTTTAATTGAATGCTGCGTTACTCGTGGCATTAATTGCCAACTTAGTCCTTGGTCACGAGAGAATAAAATATTTCCAGAACGGCTGGATATATAAATTGTTCCTGTGGATTTATCCCTTACTGGTTCCCGCAAATTATTGCTTTCAGGGTTCACGATAGTTCGCCAGGTTTTGCCTTTATCTGCTGATCTTAGAATTAAGCCATTTAATCCAGTCGCAATTATGATGTTGGTTTCAGGTAGTGGGAGCAAATATTGGATTGCTGTATTAGTACCGCTTTGCAATTTCTTCCAATTTTTTCCACTATCATCAGATCTCAAAATGATTCCATTGCTGCCCGTCGCAAAAAGATTTTTTTCAATAAGATAAATGCCCTGTAAATTCTCTTTGTGCCCGGTTTCAACAATCCGCCAATCTTTTCCATCGCTCGATAATTGAATGACGCCTGCATTACCCACTGCAATAAATTGATCATGTTGCTGGTCATAAATCCCGTCAAATAAATGCTCTTCATTATTTATATTGGCAGTCTGCCAGTTTTCGCCATTATTGTCGGAATAATAACTTGTTCCAGGGCCAGCTAGAGCAACAGCTGTTTCCTTATAGTTGCTAATAATTTTGTGGAAGTAACCTTTATTAGCATCGCCAAGTGCGAGTTTTATTTGCCACGACTCGCCGTTATCTGTAGATCGAATAATTGTTCCGGGCGAACCAGCTGCAAGCATTGTTTGCTTTTTATTATTCACATCTAATGAAAAAATATAGTCTTTGCTATTCAAAGGCGATATTGTTTTTTGCCAAGTCTTACCTTTATTTTGGCTTTCAAATAGCAACCCGCTCGCACCAACAGCTACTAAAGTTTTGTTGTTGGGTGATGCCGCAACCTGATGAATAAATTCCGTAATACTATCCTGCAGCTTATGCCACGTCTTACCGCCGTCTGAAGATCTCGCTACCAAACCGCCGCCACCAAAAGCAAAAATATCACTATTATTTGCAACGAACGAAGACTCAAAATCGCCGTTAATATTTTCGCTAACCTTATTCCAAACCCGGCCGCCGTTGTCAGAATAAATTAACGCGCCACTACTTCCAGCTGCTACAAGTGTTTGGTGTTTTTCTGAATAGATGATATTGCTAAGGGTTTGATTGGCGCTATAACTTATACCCCAGTTTTTGCCATCATCATCGGAGATGAAAATATCACCGTTGCTCGCAATAACAGCAATGGTTTTGTGTGCAACATCTATAGCACCTTTGATTAGGTTTGAATCTTTATTAACTTCAATCTTTTGCCATTGCTTAATATTTTCATTACTTCGCAAAATATTTCCATCTGACGTAGTAATAATATGAAAATTCTCGCCATGGATTTGTACATTCAAGGTTGCGTTAGTGAAAGTTATTTCTTCCCAGTGTTGCCCACCATCGTTTGATACTAATAACATTCCATCGTCACCGCTGGCTAAAACGGCGTTGAGTTTTGGTAAATATTGAAGTTTTGTAATGGCTGGCAAATTGACTTTTTCACTTACCGTAATTTTTTGCCAGTTTTCCTTAAGTGAATTGGAAAAAAATAACGCGCCTCTCGTGCCTGCAACTATCCAGGTTTTATGCGCTGGGTCATAGGTACTCGTATAGAGGTTTTGATTGAAATCAAGCGAGATTTTTTTCCAATCCTTTCCTGCATTATCGGAGTATGCGAGCAAGCCATTTTCACCCGTTACTATGAGCTGGTCGCCTTGAGTATTTGCGCTGATGCTGTTGATGTTATCGCTAATAGCAGAAGTATTTGCTGCTTGCCATTGTTTGCCGTCAGTAGAATAAATTATTGTGCCGTCGCTACCTGCAATATATGAGCAAGCTTGTGTATTGATTCCTGTAAAAAATGCGGCATTAATAACTTTCAAACCATCAACAACAAAATCGCTACCGTTTTTGTTTGAGTTTTTTTCTTGATTATCTGCAATTTCAGATTTTTTTGTGCAGGCTACAAATCCACTACACAAAATAATACAAAATACTATGCGGACTAGATCGGTGATTTTTATTTTACGCATCGGCAGTTAATTACTTTTTTAGATGTGAGTTAGCCCGCATTGAAAGTTTTTAAATTTTCAATGGATCAGGTTTTCGTGTGCATCATTGCCGATGGCGCCAAACGTTTTTATTATATTTAAAAATCAAAGTCGGTTTTGGCGTGTTAATAAGAACATTTAGAGAAGATTAAGGCTCTAAATATCGATTGAGTCAATTTAGCAATAAATGAATCAAATTCCCAGTTGTAAATAATATTTCACAAGTAAATTTTTACTGTTATATTGTCTGCGCTCGGAATTTTTGCAAGCTTAACTGGTAGGCTTTGTATTTGCGCTCTGCAATACAAAAACTGCCACTAATCTGTCTAACAAGATTGGAGTTTGCAAATGTTAAAAAAAATAATGATAAGTGCGTTACTGATTGGCGTTTCCGCTACCGCTATGGCGGCCAATCGTCCCAGTGGTTATACAACTATTTGTAAAATTGGTGAAACCTGTTCTGTCAGCAAATCTACTAACGTAGCCTTTGGTGCGGACGGTCGTTTTGTTTACAAAATTCTCAATGGTACTTTTAGTTGTAGTGTTGCCACTTTTGGTTCTGATCCTGCATCTGATAAAACTGTGAAAGAGTGTTCGATTCCTACCAGCGGTAGTGGTACTACGTCGAGCACTGCAAGCAGCACCGCTAGCTCAGTGAAATCATCCAGTTCAAGTTCTACTGGTGGAACAACTGGCGGTAGCGGCGAATGTGTAGCGGGTGCAACTATTGAGAACAAAACTGTTGACTGCGGTGGCAAGACTATCGGTCTGTCTTGTCCTGTTGGTGATGCAGAAGGTCAACCTGCAGTATTGACCTTGAAAAATGCAACCATAAAAAATGTGCGTCTTGGTAAAAATGGTGGTGCCGATGGTATTCACTGTGTGAGCGGAAATTGCCGTCTTGAAAATGTAGTGTGGGAAGACATCTGCGAAGATGCTGCTTCACTTATTGATAGCGGTAAAAAGTTAACTGTTTCTGGCGGTTCTGCTTACAACAGCGACTCATCAAGTTCACCAGGCGGTAAACCAGATAAAATTTTCCAACACAATTCTTTGAACAGTACATTCGAAATTCTTGATGGATTTTCTGCTTCAGGTGTTAATGGAAAATTGTGGCGCTCCTGTGGTAATTGCTCTAACAACGGTGGGCCACGTTATTTAGTGGTAAATAATGTGACTATCAATGGGAAAGTGGGCAGCATTGCAGGTGTGAATCGTAACTATGGCGATAAAGCTACTATACGTAACTTGAAAATTCAGGGTTACAAATCTGGCTCACCAAAAGTGTGTGAAGAATTTAAAGGAATAGATAAAAAAGTGACGAGCGGTGATTCACCGAAGTATGGTGAATACTGGAACACTGCTTATTGCGATGTGAGTAAGTCTGATGTTACGGGCTTCTAGAAGCCATCTCAAAAATGGGCGCTGAAAATTCTTTTTGCTCCTTATTTTATGAGAAGGTTTCTTATGGATAATAAGATACATTACTAATCGGCTTGCAAAAAATCCAGCAAGCCCTCTCTGGCAACAGAGAGGGTTCTAATGGACTTATTCTTCAATTTGCCAACCTGCTCGCAGGCTCTGCCAAATCTCATCAAATTGTTTTTGCTCGTATTCACGCAGCACATTAAATTGTTCTTCCGTTAAGTTTTCTTTGGCAGTGCGTAAATAATTATCTTTGTAATCGTGCAGCGCCTCATGCATTTTATCCGCTAGGAATTTCTTTTCTTCTGCAGAAGCTCCAGTAATATCTTCAGCTGAATTTTTCAGTAGGTCTGCAAATGCTTGTTTCTGTTCCAGTTTGCTCAGCAGCAACGTAGTTTTCTTTTCTTCGTTTAAAGTATTTTTATCGCCGAGCTGATCATAAAAGCTATTCATTTGAAATTGTTCATAGGCAGAATCTTTAAGAAGTTCATATTTTTTGACTTCATCCGGTTTTAACAGCTGCGCAATTTGGCGATCTATTTGCGCAACCAATTCCTGCTGTTTTTCGATGTTCGATTTAATATCCGCTTCGCTGGTAAAATAACCTACGCTATTGGTATTCAGGATTCGTTCGCGCTCCAACAATAGCTCGCGCATTTTCTCCTGATCTTGCTTGGATAAATTGAGGGTTTTAAATAAGAGCGAATATTTTTGTTCAAGCGTGCGGTTCAGGTTTTCTTTTTGCAGATTGCTGAATTCGTCGATTCTATTATTGCTATTTGCTGGTCTAGCTGGATTACTGGTGGGCTTTGCTGCCATTTGCCCGTAAGGATTCACCAATCGAGTATTGGTGCTGGTGTTTTTCAAAAGCGAATCTTGTTCCGCCTGTAATTTTTCATAGCTGCTTTTTTGAAGCGTATATTCACCCTCCAGATTTTGGTAATCCAGATAAAGTGACACATAACTTATTGCAACTGCGAGTAACAGCGCTATGAGAATTGCACTGATAATTTTCATATTACCTCCATTATGGTTTGCATCATTATTATGGAATTGAGGTAATGTGACCGAAAACGAATGCCTACAGAATTTAAGCTTTATTATTTGTTATCTTTGAAATTAACAGCGGAGCGACAGTAAATTGCTCCGCTGAATTTGGATTACATTCTATCCATGACTTCTATTCCAAGCAAATCCAATCCTTGTTCTATAGTGCGTGCTACTAGATGACACAGGCGTAAACGACTATCGCGAATTTCCGGTTCAATGCCATCTTTCAAAATCGGGCATGCTTCATAAAAGGTCATATACAAGCTGGCAATTTCATAAAGATAAGTACACAACAAATGCGGTAAAGCTTCCCGCGCAACTTGATCCAACACTTCACTAAATTGCAGTAATTTAATCGCGAGCGTTTTTTCTTGCTCGGTGCCAATAACAATGTTGCTTGTTAATGAATCGGGCGTAACGCCTGCTTTACGGAAAATACTTTGGACGCGGGTAAATGCATATTGCATGTAGGGCGCGGTGTTGCCTTCAAAGCTGAGCATACTTTCCCAGCTAAAAATATAATCGTTAGTGCGAGTTTTACTTAAGTCGGAATATTTAACCGAGCCTATACCAACTTTGCGCGCAATTTCAGTGATCTCAGCATCGCTTAAATCGGTAGCTCTTTCGCGCACTAAAGTTTCGGCGCGCTCAACGGCTTCAATTAATAAGTCCGCAAGTTTCACAGTACCGCCGGTGCGAGTTTTAAATGGCTTGCCATCTGCACCGTTCATTGTGCCGAATGCCAAATGCTCAAGGCTAACTTGATCATCTACAAATTTTGCTTTTTTGGACGTTAAAAATACTTGTTGCATATGCAGAGATTGACGAGCGTCAATAAAATACATAATACGATTTGCGTGTAGCTTATTTACACGATAACGAAGAGCTGCCAAATCTGTTGTAGCGTATAAAAATCCTTCATCATTTTTTTGAATAATCATTCCTAAGGGTTCACCATCCCTGTTTAGAATCTCTTCAAAAAAGACGACCACAGCCCCTTCACTTTCCACTGCTAAGCCTAACTGTTGCAAATCTTTGACGAGTGGTGCGAGATCATCGTTATAAAAACTTTCTCCACATACGTCTGTTGATTTCAAAGTCACATTTAACGCTTTATATATTTCATTACTGTGCTTTAACGACAGCTCTCTAAATTGCGCCCACAGCTTTAACATGTCCGCATCGCCAGATTGCAAACGCACAACGTAGGAACGTGCTTTGTCCGCAAAGGCTGCATCGTCATCAAAATGCTTCTTAGCTTGTTGATAAAAAACTTCTAAATCTTTTAAATCCATTTCTTTATTTGAGCTGAGTTGTTCCTCAAGCTCTGCAATCAACATCCCAAATTGCGTACCCCAATCGCCCACATGATTTTGGCGGATAACTTTATTGCCTTGGAATTCCAGCAAGCGTGCAAGCGCATCGCCAATAATAGTGGAGCGCAAATGGCCTACGTGCATTTCTTTCGCGAGGTTTGGGCCGGAGTAATCGATAACTACATTTTGCGGCGCGCTAACCGTGGCGATATTTAAACGAGCATCAACTTGTGCATTGGCAATTTGTTCGCCAAGCCAGGTGGGATTTAAATCGATATTGATAAAACCGGGGCCGGCGATTTCGAGCTTATCTGCAATACCGGCAAGCACAGGCTGGAGCGCCGCTACAATTTTTGCCGCCAATTCGCGAGGATTAGTGCCCATCGCTTTAGCTGCACCCATGGCACAATTGGCTTGATAATCGCCAAAGCCGGCCTTTTTGCCGGGCGCGATAAGGGCAGGTAGATCTGCCGGAATGCCGCAGGCGTGCATGGCGGTGAGGACTTTTTCGTTAAGTAATTCGCGAATATTCATAAGAGTCTTTCAGTAAAATAAATAGGAGTCTTTGCAAAGATAGTAGGGTGTTGTCAGAAGATGATTCAGAAAACAGAAAGGCGCGAATTGTACCCTATACTTGTCACAAGCCATAACCATGTAAGGACGTAAGTATGACGACAGACACTACAATAACGAGCGCCAGCCCGCTGATCCTGGTGGATCAGGACGACCGAATTCTTCGCATTCAATTTAATCGCCCCGAACGTAAAAACGCCTTGTCTTTGGCAATGTATGCGGCGCTCGCCGATATCATCCACGCCGCCAATAATGATCGCAGCGTACGAGTGTTAGTCTTGAGCGGGGTGAATGAGTGCTTTACCAGCGGCAATGATCTGCTCGATTTTATGAATGACCCAGAAATTCGGGATACGCATCCCGTTGTGCGTTTTATGGTTGCGCTACAAAACTGCCAAAAGCCAGTAGTGGCGGTAGTGCAAGGCCATGCTGTAGGCATTGGCACCACGCTCTTACTGCATTGCGATTTGGTTTACGCCGCACAAGACGCGCGCTTGCAATTGCCCTTTGTAAATTTAGGTTTGTGCCCGGAATATGCCAGCAGCTACTTGGTGCCGCGTTTAGTCGGCCAGCAAAAAGCCGCCGAATTATTATTGCTTGGTGAATCTTTTACCGGCAGTGATGCGGAAAAAATGGGCTTCGTAAATGCGGCAGTTCCAGTGAATGAATTGATTAGCTACGCCGAGACCAAAATTCAGCGCCTCGCCGAGCAACCGCCAGCAGCAGTTCGCCGCGCAAAATTGCTCTTAAAGAAAACTCAACACGACGGCGTTGAAACTGCATTAGCGGCGGAGTTTATCGGATTTGCGGAAGGATTAAATTCCAACGAATGCAAGGAATCCGTGACAGCATTTTTTGAAAAACGTAAGCCGGATTTTTCTAAGTTTGAATAAAGTATTTCACTTTGAATAGATTCTTCGATCAACTCGGTAGCGATTTTTCTAGCTCCCTAGCCGGGAGCCCCAAGCTTCAGCTTGGTAATGCACATATACACTCCCAAGCTAGAGCTTGGGAGCGAGTCCTTAAAATAAATTGCGGATACGTTTATGACCTCTCCCTTTAATTTCCAAAACAAAAACGTTCTCGTTGTCGGTGGTACTAGCGGCATCAATCGCGGTATCGCAGAAACTTTCGCTAAATCTGGTGCGCGAGTTGCGGTGGTGAGCCGCGCGCAAGAAAAGGTTGATGACACTATCGCATCGCTAAAAAACTACGGTGCAGCAGACGCAAAAGGTTTTGCGGCGGATGTCCGCGAACCCGACGCTATCAAAAACGGCGTTACAGAATTACATAAAGCTTGGGGCAATTTTGATGTTGTGGTATCCGGTGCGGCAGGAAATTTTCCCGCGTTGGCGACGGGCATGTCCGCAAACGGTTTCCGCTCGGTGATTGAAATTGATTTGCTCGGCACCTTTCATGTTATGCAGGCGGTCTACCCGTTTCTGACCAAACCAGGTGCATCCATTATCAATATCTCCGCGCCGCAAGCCTTTATTCCCATGGCGGGCCAATCCCACGTGTGCGCGGCAAAAGCCGGTGTGGATATGATTACGCGCACGTTGTGTTTGGAGTGGGGCGGCGAAGGAATTCGTATAAATTCGATAATTCCTGGACCTATCGATAACACCGAAGGCATGAAACGCCTTGCGCCCACAGAAGGTATTCGTAAAGCCGTCACCAAATCTGTACCCCTGCAGCGCATGGGTTCAACGGATGATATTGCTAATGCCTGTTTGTTTTTAGCATCGGATTTTGCAAGTTATATCACTGGCGCAATTATTCCGGTCGATGGTGGCTGGGCACAGGGCGGTGCGGCTTTGGTTGGCGCGAGTTTGGCCGAAATGCTGAAAGCAAAATAGCTTCCAAAACCCATGACGATTGCCCATATGGCAATTGTCATCACCTTTCAAGTTACTGCCTCTTTGCGTTGACAGACCAATTGGTCGGTTGTTATCTTGCCGACCAACTAGTCGGTTTGTTACCGATTTCTTATTATCCTCTTTATTGCTATCGGCTTTTTGCAGCGCTCCAGCGTTACAGAAAGTTCAGTTGCTGGCATACAGCCGTTTTATCAGGAGCAAGGAAAAACCATGGGCAAGTTCTATATCCCCGTTATCGCCACCGCTGTTTTAGCTACCAGTCTTTTGTTGGGTTGCAGCAAAAAGGTTGAAAAAACTGAAGATGTTCGCCCAGTCCGCGCAATTCAGGTAACTTCCGGTCAGCAGCAGGTGATGGCGGAATATTCAGGCAACGTGCAGGCGCGTGTGGAATCTCA
Organism: Gammaproteobacteria bacterium; assembly: GCA_004172865.1. Taxonomy (GTDB): domain Bacteria; phylum Pseudomonadota; class Gammaproteobacteria; order Pseudomonadales; family Cellvibrionaceae; genus Cellvibrio. Next base: position 90,010 of record SEBV01000007.1, read on the forward strand.
GTTAGGATTCCGCGTGGGTGGGAAAATTCAAACCCGCAAAGTGGATGTCGGCACTTTGGTAAAACCAGGCCAAGTATTGATGGAGCTAGATCCACAAGATTTACGCTTGGCTCAAACCCAAGCCGAAGCCAATTTTAAAGCCGCTAAAAGTAATTTCGAGTTGTCAGAGTTTGAGGTAAAACGCTATCGGGAATTAAGCAAAACCGGTGCTATAAGCCGAAGCGCCCTGGATGCAAAAAATACTGCTTTTGAATCCGCAAAAGCCAGTTATGAACAAGCTCAAGCCGCGTTCAAAGGCCAATCAAATCAAACTGCTTACGCAAATTTAGTTTCAGATGTTGAAGGTGTCGTAACCGCAATTAATGCTGAGGTAGGCCAAGTAGTTGCAGCGGGCACGCCAGTAGTTCAAGTTGCCAAAGCAGGCGAGTTGGAAGTGCTCGTTGGCATTCCTGAAAATAATGTTGAAGTCGTCAAGCGTGCGACGCAAATTGATGTTCGTTTATGGGCGAATTCCAAAGAAGTTATGGCCGGAAAAATTCGTGAACTTTCACCAGTGGCCGATGCTGCCACACGCAGTTTTACCGCAAGAGTTTCCATTCTGAATTTAACGCCCAAACAAGCCGTGTTGGTGAAGTTGGGAATGACAGCCTCAGTGCAATTTGTATTGAATACACCCGGCAATTTTGTGAAGGTTCCGCTCACTGCCTTGTATCAGGAAAAAGGCATAACCTCGGTGTGGATTGTTGAAAAAGGCGCGGTAAAATTGGTGCCCGTTCAAGTGGGTGGCGTGAGTGGAAACGATGTACTTTTAACGAGTGGCGTTACTTCAGGGCAAACGATTATTACTGCAGGTGTACACGTTTTAAATCCAGGTCAACAGGTTTCGATTTTAGAACCTGAAGCAAAACCTGCTGCGGATGAGCCTTATTTATCATCACAAAACTTGTTAACACCCGTTGCTACGACGTCATCCGCTGAGAGCAAAACTTCTAAAGCGCAGGGAGCGGGCAAATGAAAGGCTCCCACTTTAATTTATCGCGCTGGGCGCTCGAACATATTCCATTAGTTCGCTATTTAATTGCTGCGCTCTTGATTGGCGGCATTATGAGTTTCAATAATTTGGGACAGGATGAAGACCCGCCATTTACTTTTCGTGCGATGGTAGTGACAGCAAAATGGCCGGGCGCAAATGCCTTGCAAATGGCTGATCAAGTTACCGATAAATTAGAAAAAACGCTGCAAGAAACACCTTATATCGACGTAATCCGCAGCTTCTCGAAGCCCGGCGAAACTACCATTATTTTGCAGCTGCGTGAATCAACTCCGCCGAAAGAAACGACGGCGTCCTGGTATCAGGTGCGCAAAAAAATTGGCGACATGAAATACAGTTTGCCACAAGGTGTAATAGGTCCATTTTTTAACGACGAGTTTGGCGATACCTACGGTTCAATTTTTTCGTTAGCGGGCGATGGTTTCACTTACGCTGAATTAAAAGATTACGCTGATCTGGTTCGCCAGCAACTTTTGCGAATTCCTCTGGTTGCAAAAGTAGAATTGCTTGGCGTGCAAGATGAAAAAGTTAACATCGTTTTTTCGCACAAAAAATTTGCGCAACTCGGAATTTCACTGGATGAAATTGTTAATCAAATTAATACGCAAAATGCCGTCGAATCCACCGGCGTATTAAATACCGACACCGACAACGTTCAGGTGCGTGTCACTGGCGCATTTAAATCGCCGAAAGATTTGGAAAATCTTACCTTGCGTGCGCAGGGCAAAAATTTTCGGTTGGGTGATTTTGCAGAAATTAAACGCGAATACACCGATCCGCCCGGCAACAAAATGCGCTTTAACGGCAAAGAAGTTATTGGGCTCGCCATTTCCATGCAAAAGGGCGGCAATATTATTGATCTGGGTAAAAATCTTGAAACCACCGCTGCAGATATAAAACGTAAATTGCCTGTTGGTGTCGAGCTTGATCGCGTCACTAACCAGCCTAAAGCTGTCTCAAAATCTGTTAATGAATTTTTGCACACGCTTGCGGAAGCACTAGTCATTGTGCTGGCCGTTAGTTTTATCGCACTCGGTTTTCATAAAGATGAAAAAGGCATCCGCATAGATTTCCGCCCCGGTTTGGTTGTGGGTTTAACCATTCCATTGGTGTTGGCGATTACATTTTTATTTATGCGAATCTTCGATATTGATTTACACAAAATTTCGCTCGGCGCATTAATTATTGCATTGGGGTTATTGGTTGATGATGCGATTATCGCTGTAGAAATGATGGTGCGAAAAATGGAAGAAGGCTATTCACGCTTCGACGCTGCAACCTTCGCGTATACATCTACTGCCATACCTATGTTAACGGGAACCTTAATTACCGCTGCCGGATTTTTGCCAATCGGTTTAGCAAAATCTGCCGCGGGTGAATATACCTTTTCAATGTTTTCGGTAAATTGCCTTGCGTTAATAATTTCATGGTTGGTGGCGGTAATTTTTACGCCTTACATTGGCTATTTATTATTAAAAGTAAAGCCGCATTCTACCGATGATGCGCCACACGAATTATTCGATTCAGGTTTCTACGTGAAATTCAGAAGCTTAGTGAATTGGTGTGTAGAGTTTCGCAAAACAACTATCGCCATCACGCTCGGTGTATTTGCGCTAGGTATTTTTGGCTTTAAATTTATTGAACAACAATTCTTTCCAGATTCAACGCGCCCGGAATTGATGGTGGAAATGTGGCTGCCAGAAGGTTCCTCGTACGCCGCAACCGAAGCACAAGTTAAAAAGTTTGAAGCCTTTGTACAAGCACAGCAGGGCGTAGAAAGTATAACGAGTTATGTAGGCACTGGTAGCCCGCGTTTTTATTTGCCGCTGGATCAAATATTTCCACAATCCAACGTTGCACAAATTGTGGTCCTACCCATAGATGATGAAGCGCGTACCGCATTGCGTGAAAAAATCATCCACGAGTTTAAAGTTAATTTTCCTGAAGTTCGCGGCCGCGTTAAATTTTTGCCAACCGGCCCACCGGTTCCTTATCCTGTACAGTTTCGTATTAGCGGAACTGAAGTTGATAAGGTTCGCGAAATTGCAGATAGCGTAAAAGATATTATGCGCGGGAATCCCAATGCTTTAGGAGTGAATGATAACTGGAATGAATCTGTAAAAGTCTTACGATTGAATCTGGATCAAGATAAATTGCGTGCGCTGGGTATGACATCCGAAACTGTGATGCGCGCAGCCAATACGATTTTAACGGGAACTACGGTTGGGCAATATCGTGAAAAAAATCGCTTGGTGGATATTGTTGTGCGTCAACCATTGGATGAGCGCTCAACGATTGAGCGTTTGAATGATACGAATTTACCAACGGCTAGTGGCAAATCAGTGCCGTTATCGCAAATTGCTCGCGCACAATTTGTGTGGGAGCCGGGAATCATCTGGCGTGAAAACCGCGAGTGGGCAATTACCGTTCAGTGCGATGTTGTGGATGGAATTCAAGGCCCAACGGTATCGAGCCAAATCGAACCAAAGCTTGCAGAAATAAAAGCGTCGCTACCGATTGGGTATGATATTAAATTAGCGGGTGCTGCTGCAGATAGTAGTAAAGCTCAGGACTCAATTGCCGCAAATGTGCCGCTAGTAATTTTTATTATTTTCACTTTGCTCATGTTGCAACTGCATAGTTTTTCACGCGCGTTGTTAGTATTTTTAACGGGGCCTTTAGGTGTAGCGGGCGTTGCAATGGCGTTGTTAATTTTGCATCGTCCAATGGGCTTTGTCGCACAGCTAGGTGTGATTGCGTTATTCGGTATGATTATCCGGAACTCGGTTATTTTAATTGATCAAATAGAAACGGATATCGCGAGCGGTACCGCACCGTGGACTGCAATTGTTGAAGCCGCCGTGCGCCGTTTTCGCCCCATTATTTTAACGGCAGCTGCAGCCGTGCTAGCGATGATTCCATTGTCCGGTTCTGTATTTTGGGGCCCAATGGCGGTAGCAATTATGGGTGGTTTAATTGTAGCGACAGGGTTAACACTGTTGTTTTTGCCAGCGCTTTACGCTACCTGGTTTAAAGTACAAAAGCCCTAAGGAATCATTTTTATTATATTGGTCGATATTCTCAGCATGCGGATATCGGCCAAATTTTTAAAAGAATTGGTAAATTATGAATACAGCTATTAACGCATCCATTAATAACGAAGGCATTCCTGAAACTACACGTTTCAGAATTTTGCAGGCCGCTCACGAAGAAATGTATGAGCATGGTTTTCAAGGTTTACGTATTGATGCAGTTTTAAAGAAAACGCAGCTTGCCAAAGGCGCGCTCTATCATTATTTTCCCACCAAACTCGCGCTCGGCTACGCTGTTCTAGATGAAGTTATCATGGGATTTTTTCAAGAAAACTGGCGCGAGTTTTTAGGTGCTTCTAATGATCCACTGCAAGCACTCAAAGCGTTTTTTAAGAAAAAATGTGATGACATTCAATCCGGTGATTGTACCAATGGCTGCCCGTTAACTAATTTAGTTCAAGAAATGTCGACACAAGATGAAGGTTTTCATCAGCGCTTAAAAGAAGTGATGAAAAATATAGTTTGCTCGGTGTCTGCCGGATTAAAACAAGGGCAGGCGGACGGCATAGTACGCAAAGATATAGATACGATTAAAATAGCCACTTTTTTATTGAGTAGTTATCAAGGAATAATGGGCACTGCAAAATGCATGCAGTCAATGGAATTGGCATTTGGTTTGTTCGACACACTCGGCGAATATATAGAATCTTTGCGAGTTAAATCTTAATGCTTTAGTGGCTGGATCAGATTCGACACAAGGTGCCCAGCCTGATCTAGCCTAGATTTCAATTTACTAAAGTTGGTTTGCAAATAATTTCAGTTAAAACTGAATTCGCGATAAAACATTCTACATGTGCCAAGTGATGTAAGTGTTCCAACTCTTCAAATGTAGGAATTTTTTCACCGGAAAATTTTGTGGCAGGGTTGAGTATTACTTGTGCCAGAAATAACTTCCTATTCGCATTGGGTGCCATAGTGCCAGTCACCGAATCTACATAAGAGTCCACGCGAAAACCTCGTCTGGAAGCAATATGCAAAAACCAAAGCATATGGCAATTACTCAGAGCCGCAATTAATAATTCCTCCGGGTCTGCTGCACTTGCATCGGAGTAGGGCACTGGAACCGTATTTGGCGATGAGGATGCGGGAATTTCCAGTCCACCATCAAAACGAATAGTATGTTTTCGGCTGTAATGATTATCCAGAAAGTTCTGATCACCACGCTCCCAAATAACTTCCACAATATGTTCGTTCATAAAATTCCTATAAAAATGATTTAATGGTTTCAATATGCAAAATGAATCTTGTACCTCAGATATGTAGTTTATTTTCGATTATAAATAGGCATCCAGATTCGTTTCTTCAACTTTACAAACCTCTTGTATAGTGGCCCGTTTGGCAAGTTTGCGTAAATAATTTCCCAAGTTATTAAAGCTCAAAGGTGGCCGCTTAAATTCGTCCGCCCAATGTGAGAGCGTAAATAAAAAATAGTCGCAGGCAGAAAGACTATTACCTACAAGAAAATCCTTACCTTCGAGCGCTTTATCCAATAGCGCGAACATTTCAGTAATGCGAATTTCCTGTGCATCAAAAATTGCCTGTGTTGAATTCGAATCGGTAGTGTGTTTCTCAGGATAAAAATAAACCATTAATTCCGGCTGCAAAGTCGCATTGAGATAAAAGAGCCACTGCAGAAATTCCGCTCGAAGCGGATCACCAATTTTCGGCGCAAGATTCGCTTGCGGATTTTGATCGCAAAGATGTAAACAAATCGCCGCACTTTCAAAAATAATTAACTCCCCGTCAACCAAGGTCGGAATCCGCCCGGTCGGGTTCAGCGCTAAATAGTCTGCAGATTTCTGCGCGTTGGTTTTTCGATCAATCAGTATCAACTCATAATCGACGCCCATTTCTTTGAGCACTAAATGCGGCGCCCAGCTGGCATTGCGTGGGTAATAAAAGAGTTTGTACATTTAAAGCTCCATTTTTAAATTTCCGGGTATTAATTAGTTAGACTATGGCGAGAAAGTGCTTTTTATTGTGCAGGCCGGGCCAATTCTTCCGCAAAACGCGGCTTAAAATGAACATTTATCGCGAGAAGTTAACATAAGATAAATATGTTCAGTATTACCGTTCAATTTAACCACATCGATTGGCAATGACGAATGTCAGGTTCTTTCTTAGTCCGGTTTCTTTATAGTATCAGCCAATGAAAGCTTCATTTTAATTTTCTATGATTTCATTAATTTTCATGGTTTTATCTTTAAAAAGCTATAGCTAATATTGATGGCTCTTTTCTGTACTTCCTCGCATATTCTGTTGACAATCACGCACCCGTTTATAGTCGAACGTATGGACTGCCAAGTTATGTACGTAGCAGCATAAATGTCTGTTAATAAATACTAATGCTTACAAATATCTTTTCAAAAATTTAACTGTTAATAATAAAATATGCTCCGAATTAACTGAGAGCATAAATCAATCGCCTTGGAGTAATTAATGGATACCGCAATAAAAAAAGTCGTCATTGCCGGTGGAGGAACAGCAGGCTGGATGGCGGCCGCAACCATTTCACACCACTTTTCGTCGGTATTAGACATTCGTGTCATTGAATCTGAAGAGATTGGCACAGTGGGCGTTGGTGAAGCGACCGTTCCGCCGATGCAAGCATTTCATAAATTGTTAAATATTGATGAGCAAGAATTTTTACGTGCGACTCAAGGGACCTTCAAGTTAGGAATAAACTTTGAAAATTGGGCGCGAAAAGGCGATGAATATATTCACTCCTTTGGAATAACAGGTAAGGTATTTTGGATTGCTGACTTTGTTCAGTTTTGGACAAAGGCGAGAGGGATGGGATTAGAAAATGACTACGGTGATTTTTGTTTAGAGTTGCAAGCGGCAAAGTTGGGCAAGTTCGCACTTACCGAAAATCCGGCCATTAATTACGCGTACCATTTCAATGCATCTCTCTACGCAAAATTTTTGCGCAAATACAGCGAAGCTCGCGGCGTAAGGCGCACTGAAGGTAAGATTGTTGAGGTTGCAACCCATACTGATAACGGATTTATTAAGAGCATCACCTTAGCGTCAGGTGAGGTTGTTGAGGGCGATTTATTTATCGACTGTACCGGCTTTCGTGGTCTATTAATCGAACAAACCTTGCACACAGGTTATGAAGATTGGTCGCAGTGGTTACTTAATGATAGTGCGATAGCCGCGCAAACCAAAAATCCTGGCCCTGCATTGCCGTACACTCGTGCTGTTGCACACCAAGCCGGTTGGCAGTGGCATATTCCATTGCAAAGTCGTATTGGTACTGGTTTCGTATATTGCAGCAAATATATTTCCGATGAAGATGCCAGAAAAACATTTATCAATAACTTGCCTGGCGAATTAATTAACGAACCTATTGTGCTGAAATTTAAAACCGGTCGCCGTAAAAAAAGCTGGAATAAAAATTGTGTAGCATTAGGTTTATCGAGCGGATTTATTGAGCCTTTGGAGTCCACCAGCATTCATTTAATTATGAGCAGTGCTTTAAGGTTGGTGAAATTTTTTCCAGCTAATGGTATTAAAGAAGCTAATGTAGCTGAATACAATCAGCAAACTGTAACTGAAATTGAACGCATCCGTGATTTTGTAATTTTGCATTACAAAGCAACTGAACGAGACGATACGCCCTATTGGCGTTACTGCAGAGATATGGTTGCACCGGAGACGCTGACGCACCGTATTAATTTATTCAAGGAAACAGGAATAGCCTATCGAACCGAGGGAGAGATTTTCGAGAAGGATTCGTGGTCGCAAGTAATGATCGGGCAGAGAATAGTGCCTGAGGATTATCATCGCTATGTTGATGAAGTAAATCATAAGGACTTACTTAAATATATGCGAGATTATGCGAAAGGTGTTAAGGATCATGCAATGCAATTGCCAAGTCATGAAGATTTTGTGAGAGGCTACTGCTCAGAAAATGATGTCTAATTAAAGGGAATTATTGTTTCCTTTAAAAACCCGCGTAAAGCGGGTTTTTTATGCCTCCGATGGTCGTGAAGTTTTAGCCTGTGTAACATTAATTAATATAATTATTTAAACCGAAAAAATGGCTTGCAGTCGATTTTACGGTTCCCCGTATACGGCTAAAGCTATAGTTAATATTGATTGCCTATGACTGTACATTCATATGTTTTCTGTTAACACTTACGTGCGCATTTTATCTTGTGTACTAGTAAGTTGTGTGCGATTAAGTAAGTGTGCGTTAGCATTTTATGCATACAAATTCTATTTCAATAATTCAAACTATCAATAAAAAAATATGCTCAGCATTTGCTGAGGCATAGTTAATTCTGTTGGAGCAATTAATGAATCTCCCCATAAAGAAAGTTGTAATTGCCGGTGGCGGAACAGCGGGTTGGATGGCGGCCGCAACTATTTCGCACCATCTCGGCCCAGTACTAGATATTCGGCTTATTGAATCTGAAGAAATTGGTACAGTTGGAGTTGGTGAAGCAACCGTGCCGCCCATGCAGACTTTTCATAAATTATTAAATATTGATGAGCAGGAATTTTTGCGCGCGACGCAGGGGACTTTCAAGTTAGGAATAAATTTTGAAAACTGGGGGCAAAAAGGTGATGAGTATATTCACTCATTTGGCATAACTGGCAAAGAGTTATGGATGGCCGATTTTGTCCACTTTTGGGTAAAAGCAAAGGGAATGGGGCTAAAGCAAGACTACGGAGATTTCTGTCTTGAGCTTCAAGCGGCAAAAATGGGTAAATTCGCTATTACCGAAAATCCACGTACTAATTATGCCTATCATTTTAATGCATCGCTTTATGCAAAATTTTTACGTAAATATAGCGAAGCGCGTGGTGTAAGACGCACTGAAGGAAAGATTGTTGAGGTTGCAACTCATAGTGATAACGGATTTATTAAAAGCGTGACATTGGCATCGGGCGAAGTTGTTGAAGGTGATTTATTTATCGACTGCACTGGCTTTCGCGGATTATTAATTGAACAGACCTTGCACACCGGTTATGAAGATTGGTCGCAGTGGTTACTCAACGATAGCGCCATAGCGTCGCAAACTAAAAACCCTGGCCCGGCATTACCATACACTCGTGCAGTTGCCCATCAAGCCGGTTGGCAATGGCATATTCCATTGCAAAGTCGTATTGGCACTGGTTTCGTATACTGCAGCAAATATATTTCTGATGAAGACGCCAGAAAAACATTTATTGATAATCTACCCGGTGAATTAATTAACGAACCCATTGTGCTGAAATTTAAAACGGGGCGTCGTAAAAAAAGCTGGAATAAAAATTGTATCGCGCTTGGTTTGTCGAGTGGATTCATTGAGCCTTTGGAATCCACCAGTATTCATTTAATTATGAATAGTGCCTTGCGGTTGGTGAGATTTTTTCCCAGCAATGGAATACAGGAAGCCAATGTAGCTGAATACAATCAACAAACTGTAAATGAAATTGAACGTATCCGCGATTTCGTAATTTTGCATTACAAAGCAACCGAGCGGGACGATACTCCGTATTGGCGTTATTGCAGAGATATGGCTATACCGGAAACTTTGGCACATCGTATTAATTTGTTTAAGGAAACTGCAATAGCTTATAAGGCCGAAGGTGAAATCTTTTTTATGGATTCATGGTCACAAGTTATGATCGGCCAACGAATAATACCCTCGGCTTACCATCCCTATGTTGATGCAATTAATCACCAGGATCTCTGCAAATATATGGAAGAATTTTCCGAAGACATTAAAAAGCGAGCGATGGTGTTACCAAGCCACGAAGATTTTGTTCGGGCTTATTGCTCCGAGAATGATGCATAGTTTTTAAAAAGATAATTTTCCTTTATAAAAAATAAACCCGCTATCGGCGGGTTTATTTTTTCTCATCCATCACTGACTAAACAAAAATTCCATCAGTGCTTTTTGGGCGTGTAAGCGGTTTTCTGCTTCTTCCCAGACGATTGCTTGGGGATCGTCTATGACTTCTGCGCTGACTTCTTTGCCGCGGTAGGCGGGGAGGCAGTGCATGAAAAGCACGTCGGAATTTGCGTGGCTTAATAATTCGCGATTCACTTGATAACCGCTAAAAATTTTCTCGCGTTGTTTTTTCTCGTCTTCCTGGCCCATGGATGCCCAAGTATCCGTCACCACCAAGTCGGCATTTTTAACGGCTTCTTGAGGGCTGTTAAAAAAATGAGCGCGATTTTTGTGCTTCTCGATCATGTGATCCCAAGGTTCAAATCCTTTTGGTGTGGCAATGCGCAATTCAAAATCGCACAGCTCAGCAGCTTGCATGTAGCTTTGGCACATGTTGTTGCCATCGCCTACCCAAGCTACGGTTTTGCCTGCAAGAGTGCCACGTTGTTCAACGAAAGTTTGAATGTCCGCTAACAACTGACAAGGGTGATGATCATCCGTCAGGCCATTGATGACCGGCACGCGTGAGTATTCGGCAAAGCGCTCAACGGTGGTGTGCGCGAAGGTGCGAATCATCACCATATCAACCATGCTGGCAATGCAGCGTGCAGCGTCTTCCACGGGTTCACCGCGGCCGAGTTGCGAGTCTTTGGTTGATAGGAAAATTGCGTGGCCGCCAGCTTGCGCCATGGCAGATTCGAAAGAGACACGCGTACGGGTAGATGATTTTTCAAAAATCATCGCCAGAACCTTGTCTTTGAAAATCTCGGTGGCTACGCCTTTACGTTGCAGCGCCTTCAATTCAATGGCGCGCTTGATGATGTGGTTAAGCTCGTCGCTGTTAACGTCTTCGAGGGTTAAAAAATGTCTCGGTGCCTTTGGGGGAACCATAATGCTCTTCTCTTTTTCGAGCGGCTTTCTAGCTGTTAGCGCTGCTCTTCATTGCTGCGGAGGTCGCCCCCCGCTTTGTTAAAACTCAGTTACCAGCTCAACTACTTTTGTAACCAGTTCGTCTGCTTCTGCATCCGTAAGGATAAAGGTTGGCAGTAAACGAATGGTGTTAACTGAGGTTATGTTAATCAAAATACCCTTGGCGCGGCCTTTTTCCATCAGCTCGGCGGCGGGCGCGTTCAATTCAATGCCGATCATCAAACCTTTGCCGCGGATATCAACAACTTTTGGGTTGCCTGCGAGTTTGGTTTTGAAGTCAGCCAACAACTTATCGCCAAGCACTTTAGCTTTGGGAATAAGTTCTTCTGCAATAAGGGTTTCTACCACGGCGACGCCAGCTCTTGTGGCCAACGGATTGCCACCAAATGTAGTACCGTGATTTCCTGGCTGCAACACATCTGCCGCTTTTCCGCGAGCGATACAGGCGCCGATAGGCACGCCATTGCCAAGGCCTTTGGCGGTGGTGACTACGTCGGGCAGTATATTGTTGTGTTGATAAGCGAAATAAGTACCGGTACGGCCATTGCCGGTTTGGATTTCATCGAGCATCAACAGCCAGCCATTGGCATCGGCAATTTCGCGCAATTGATTTAAGTAATCCGGCGCGGGCACGCGTACGCCGCCTTCGCCTTGTACGGGCTCAACCAAAATCGCAACAATATTGCTGTGTTCTGCAGCAGCGGCTTTTACCGCAGCAATATCATCAAAAGGCACACGGATAAACCCTTCAACTAATGGTTCAAAACCAAGTTGTACCTTAGGGTTTCCAGTGGCGCTTAGAGTGGCGAGAGTTCTACCGTGAAAGCTGTTAGTAGTAACAATAATGGCGGGGTTTTTCACGCCGCTATCATTGCCGAATTTGCGTGCGATCTTGATTGCCGCTTCGTTAGCTTCGGCGCCGGAATTGGAAAAAAATACTTTATCCAAACCAGACTGCTGAATAAGCAAATCCGCTAATTTTTGCTGAGTAGGAATGTTGTAATAGTTGGAGCAGTGGATGAGCGTGCTGATTTGTTCGGTCAGCGCTTTGGTTACAGCGGGATGTGAGTAGCCAAGGCCGCATACGGCGATACCGCTGATTGCATCCAGATAAGACTTGCCCTTGTCATCCCACACTCGGCTACCTTCGCCCTTGGTCAGGGTGAGGGTTCTTGCGCCGTAAGTGTTCATCAAGGTAGTCATGTTTTTCTCCAAAGGGCCAGACAAAAGGCTAACCAAACAGTAAAAATTGAAAATGTAAATCTAACGCTAAAACATTAAAAAAATAAAACACCAAAGCCAAGCATAATCTGGCTCAGTGTTAAAAAATGCAGGGAATTAACCACAGCGCTAAAACAAAAGACAACCTTGTCAGTAGGTAACAGGTTGTCTGCGAGAATCGTGAATTCTGCGCGTATTGCATCATCTATATGCAAAAGCAACAAAATGAACAGCAATAGTATAAGCAAACGGCCATATTGGCAAATTTAGGCTGCAAAAATGGCTTATTTTATAGCAAAAGATGTGCGGATTTTTGGTGAAAAACCGAATCTGCGCAATCTAATTTTGGATTTTATTGATTCAAAAAACCGCTCAAAAATATCGAGATCATTACGTACATCGATAGCGTTAAGAATCAATCTTTAGCGACTGAATTTGTTTTGAAATAAAAACAACATGAGCTAGGCAGGCAGATGAGTTAGCATCACGTTCATTTGTGATGCTTATTTTGTTCTTTAAGGTTTTGTTATGAAGAAGACAGCCGTCTTTCTGGGTTTTATTAATGTGGTTGCGGTTTCCGCCCAAGCCCAAACTGGAATAGATACATTAGTGGTAACCGGTGAACGCACGCGCGATTCAGTTGCTGGAGCGCAAACATTGGATACTGATCAACTGCAGCCAGGCAGCCGCGCGGACGCCGCCGAATTATTGCAAGGTATTAACGGCGTACAAGCGGATAGCCGCTCAAATTACGCGCAGGACACCCGCATAACCCTACGCGGTTTCGGCGCGCGCTCGGCGTTTGGTGTGCGTGGTCTCGATTTGCAGATTGATGGAATTCCACTCTCCATGCCCGATGGGCAAGGCCAGTTTTCCGGTGCAGTACTTGATGGGGTGAAAACTATTAGTGTACTCACTGGGCCTGTCGCCGCACTTTATGGAAATGGTGCGGGTGGTGTAATTAATTTAATTAGCGCTGCTCCAATAAATAATCGCATCTCCGTGGATGCAACCGCAGATGAAGACGGCTTATCGCGCAATCATGTGTCAGCTGAATTTCGCGATGCAGAATTAGGCGTAAGAATTCAGGCAAGTCGTGTGGATGCCGATGGTAATCGCCCGCACGCCAGCGCAACGCGCGAACAATTAGGTGCGCAGGTTTACTACACGCTCGATAATGGAATAGAAGCACAGTATCGATTTGATAAAGAAGATGCGCCTTTGCTACAAGATCCACTCGGGCTTACGCAGGAGCAATCGCAAGCCGATCCTTATCAATTAAATTCCAGTGCAGAATTTTTTAATACGCGCAAAACAATTTCGCATTTGCAAAATGCATTTAGTTTGCGGCAGGAGAAAGGCGATCAACGGTGGCAAGTCGCCCTCTGGCAAGGTGATCGTCATATTCAGCAATATCTCGCGCAAAAAGGCGATGCATTAGCTAACTCCGGTGGCGTAGTGGATTTAACTCGCCAATTTAGCGGTGGCAATGGTAATTACACTTGGGATTTCAATCTTGCCAATCAGCCGGTCAGTTTTACGCTGGGCGGCGAATGGTCTGCAATGAATGACAAGCGCAAAGGCTATGTTAATAACGGCGGCGTCGCAGGTGATTTACGTCGAGATGAGTTGGGGCAGGCTGATAATCGCGATGCCTATGTGCTAGTGAAATGGCAGGCGAGTGATGACTGGGAATTTCTAGCTGGCGCGCGGCAATCTCATCTTGAATTATCGGTAGATGATTATTTTATTATTCCCACTAAAAATGCTGACGACAGTGGTAATAAAACCTTTAATCGTCATTCGGAATCGCTCGCAACGCGTTATAAAATTAATGAGAATTTTTCAGTACATGCCGCTATCGGCAATGGTTTTGAAACGCCAACTTTAACGGAAATGGCGTACACCAACGGTGATAAAGGTTTTAACAATACGCTGGACGCCGCTAGTAACCATCAGCAGGAAATGGGTATAGATTTTCAACATAAAAAAATCAACTTATCTCTCACTGCTTTTAATATAAAAACCCAAGATGAATTGGTAGTCGATCAATCTATTAACGGTCGTACGACTTACGTGAATGCAACTGAAACTGAACGCAAAGGCGTGGAGTTTAGCGGGAATTTTGAATTTAGCGATGCGCTGGATGCGCGCATTGCACTCAACTATCTTGATGCAACTTATACGCAAGGACAATTTGCATCCTTGCAATTACCTGGCGTGGCTAAACTAAATCATTATGCGCAAATAAATTGGTCGCCATTACATAATGATTTATTGAAATTCGGCGTCAGTTTAAATCATCGCAATCAGATAGCGGCGAACGATAACAATCAAATCAAAGCACCATCCTATACAACCGCAGATTTTGCGATCTCGGGAAGGTTTACTGTCATGCAATCATTACAAACAGACTGGTGGTTTAAACTTGCAAATGTAGCAGATGAAAATTATGTAGGTTCAGTGATAGTGAACCAAACCAATGGTCGTGCCTTTGAGCCTGCCAGCGGTCGAAATCTGGCGGCAGGTATAAAACTTGCCTATGACTTTTAAAAGAGATGATTGAGTGAATAACCATTTAGGCTATACGGATTTTTTAAATAGTCTACCGCAATATCCGCTCAGTGAATTGCGCGATGATTTTTTTCGCGTAATCACAAAAGGAACTCTGCTGCTTGAGGCTGAACCTGGCGCGGGTAAATCCACACTTGCGCCGCTTTGGGTGCTTAATAGTTTAGCGGACGATAAAAAATTAATTTTAGTTCAGCCTCGCGTATTGGCAGTGCAATCGCTTGCGCAACGCTTGGCTGATTTGGTTGGCGATGAATTGGGCCTAACAGTTGGCTATCAAGTTCCTTATGATAATCGCGTGAGTAACAACACACGGCTGTTGGTAATGACGCCGGGAATTTTGTTACAGCATTTATTGCAAGATCCAACACTGGAAAATATTGACTGCGTAATTTTGGATGAGATTCATGAGAGATCCATAAATCAGGACACCGCATGGGCTTGGTTGCAGGAAGTGCAAATACTGCGTGATGATTTGCAAATTATATTAATGAGCGCAACGCCCGACCCGCAATTGCAACAAAAAATTCCACAACGTTTGTTCGCGCCGGGTCGTTGTTTTCCCGTAACAACTCACTATCTTCCCGCAAAAGCGAACACGCCTTATCCAGAAAAAATTGAAGAGCATGTTTTGCGGGCGCTTATTTCATATCCTGAGTTTCAAAATGAAACGGTTTTAATTTTTTTGGCTGGTTGGAGTGAAATAGAAAAGTGCGTACAATTGATTCAATTACGTTATCCAAACCAAGCTGTTTTTCGTTTACATAGTCGCGTCCCTCAAGTCGAACAAAAACGTGCGTTAAATTCCTGCTCGGGCCCGAGAATTATTTTGGCAACGAATATTGCAGAAACATCATTAACAATTCCAGATGTTACTTTGGTGATAGATTCTGGCTTGGTGCGTCGCCCGGATTATGAACAGCGAACGGGGTTGACCCGGTTGCGTCTATCGCGCATTAGTCAGGCAAGTGCGGAGCAGCGTCGTGGCCGTGCCGGACGTGTGCAGGCGGGACATTGCATTCGCTTATGGTCGCAAGACCAGCCTTTGGCTGCAGCGGATTTACCAGAAATTCGAGCCACGGATTATTTGCCCTTTTCATTGCGATTAGCGCATTGGGGCAGTCCTGCACTATCACTTCCCTGGCTGGAAGCGCCGAATAAGTTAGCGTTAAATTTTGCCCAGCAACAGCTGCAACAAATGAAATTGTTGGATACAAATAACAAAATTACTGCAAGCGGTGAACAAGTAAGCGCATTAGGAACTCATCCCAGAATTGCTGCATTTTTATTAGCGCAGGAAATATCAATATCCGAATCAGAAATGTTACTAGCCTTGGCGTTGCATTTTGATTTAGCGGTTGAAGCTGACATAAATGATCTAATTCAGTCTGCAACACAAGAGCTGCAACGAAATCGTCAATGGCAGCAACAGCAAAAACGTTGGCTGCAAAAATTACAAATCAAAGTTATAAAAAGTGACGCCGTTAATACCAACCTACTAGCGCAAGCTTTTAGTGATCGCATTGGCTTTCAGCAAGAATCTGGGCGCTACCGTTTGAATTCTGGGATTAGTGTAGATTCACAATCCAACCTAAATTCGCAGTGGGCATTATTTCCCATTATTAATACCAAACCTAAGGGACATTCTGGAATTGGGCTTGCGTTGCAGCTATCAGTTGGTGAACAGAGGTCGCTTAGCCAAAAACAAACACAACTAGTTCATAAAAATAATAGTTGGCAGGAGCATGCCCAATGGCGAATGGGCGGAACCACTATTGCTGAAGATTTTTCTGTTGTAGATGCAGCTAAAATATCAATTTTACTTATAAATTTGATTCGAGAAAAAATTGCTGAAAAAGGCTTGCATAACCTACAGTGGAGCGACAACGCAAGGCGTCTATTAGAACGTGCTCGCTTCATTCAAGCGCAAGACTTGTTAACTTTGCCAGATCTGGATGACGCTACACTGACGAATTCATTGGAGCATTGGTTACAACCTTTTTTAAATGCACAAACCCGTCTGGATCAATTGCCCTGGTTGAATGCGCTGGAGTTTTATTTGGGTTATGAACACTGTCAGGCCATTGCGCAGTGTGTCCCCGAAAAAATTGAATTACCGTCGGGTCGAATGATTACCGTTGAATTTTCGGCAGAAGGTGTGCCACAAGTTTCTGCAAAGTTGCAGGAGTTCTTTGGTTGCGAACACTTACAATTGGCAGGTGGTAAGTTGCCGTTGAAGATCCATTTGCTTTCACCTAATGGTAGCCCGCTTGCAATTACCATGAATTTACAAACCTTTTGGCAACAAGCCTATGCGGATGTCCGCAAAGAAATGCGCGGCAAATATCCTCGTCATCCCTGGCCGGAAAATCCGCTTGAACACGAAGCAACTGCATTAACGAAAAGAAAGCTGGCACTACAACAAAAATAGGAAAATCTTAAATGAACAAGCTAGAAAACGGTTACGTTACCGGAGATTTACGTTGGCTTTTACGTTTGGAAGGATTAGCGATTTTTGCATTTTCGTTAATGGCCTATGAATTCATGGGTTTCCCATGGGGATTTTTTATTCTTATTTTTCTTGTGCCGGATTTATCCTTGTTAGCCTATTTTCAGAGCCCGCGAATTGGTGCTATCGCCTATAACACTACGCATTCCTATATTTTGCCGTTAATGCTTTTTGCGTACGGATTTTTTGTGTCTTCATCATCTGCAGATAAGGTGGCTATAGTGTGGATTGCGCACATAGGTTTTGATCGTGCATTAGGTTTCGGACTGAAATATTCCAGAGGCTTTCGTTATACCCATTTTGGAAAGCTTGGGCACAGAAAGGAAAGTGAATAATTAAGTAATCAACTGAGATATTTTTATGGGTGATCCTACTTCATTAATTGTAGGTTTGATTTTCGGTTCCATAGGTGTGGGATATTGTATTTACGGAAAGAAACAAAGTCACTTAATAGCATTCCTGGCAGGTGTTTTTTTAATAGGTTTACCCTATGTATTAGAAAATAACTCTGTGTTGATTATTGTTTCTCTAATCATAATGGCATTACCTAAATTAGTTAAATTATAAAAGGCGGTAACATGAGCGTCACACGCATTAATCACTTTGAAGCAAAAGCGGGAAGCGAAGCCGATCTATTTGCTTTTATGCAAAGCGTTGTAGATGAGATAACGTCAGCTGATGGTTGCATTAAATGTACTTTGCTCAGGGGCGCTGAAAATTCCGCACACTTGGCGGTGATCGAAGAATGGATTTCTATTGCGCATCATAAAGCCGCTGCGAATATTATTCCAAAGGAGAAACTTGAAAAGGCAATGATATTGTTTGCCAAGCCTCCCTTTGGTATCTATTACACAACTGAGTAATTTTTATTATGAAAATATCTGCTAGATATTCCAGCTTTGCAAAAATAACATCACGGGTATGCGGTCATCCTGTTGTTTTTATATTGGCAGTTTTAAGTATTGTAGTGTGGGTGATTACTGGGCCTATGTTTCATTTTAGTGATACGTGGCAATTAGTTATCAACACTGCAACCACCATCATTACTTTCCTTATGGTATTTTTAATTCAGACCACGCAAAACCGCGATACTGAAGCGATTCAGGTAAAGCTGGATGAACTTATTCGTGCCACCCAAGGAGCGCATAATATATTGCTGGGATTGGAAGATATGGATGATCTACAGCGTGAAGAAATACGCCTTCGTTATCAGTTGTTAGCTAAAATGGCGCGCGATGGTATTGAAGTTGGCGGAGTCGATACCGATACTCCAGAATTTTATCGCGCCAAATAATAGGACATTCTGTGGATACGAAACCACAAATTACAATTGAAATTAATGACATTTATCGTAGTGAATCGCGGCGTGTTTTAGCGACTTTAATTCGCTTGCTACGTGATTTTGATTTGGCCGAAGAAGCATTACACGATGCATTTATGGCTGCCTTGGCGCAATGGCCGGTTGCGGGCATTCCTAATAATCCGCGCGCCTGGTTGGTTTCAGCAGGGCGGTTTAAAGCTATAGATCATTTACGTCGTCGTTCATTATTTAATAAATCACTCACTAACATTGCTCAAGAATTGGAAGAGTCGATAAGTGATAGTGAGGATTGGTTAAATGAATCTATTGAAGATGACCAATTAAAATTAATTTTTACCTGTTGTCACCCCGGCATTTCATTCGAAGCACAGCTGGCATTAACATTACGAGAAGTCTGCGGTTTAACAACTGAAGAAATCGCCCGTGCTTTTTTAGCAACTCCATCCACTATCGCACAGCGCATTGTGCGTGCAAAAAATAAAATTCGCGATGCAGCCATTCCTTACGAAATTCCTGCGCAACATGAGTTGCCGGAACGGCTTGGGTCTGTGCTTAAAGTTATCTATTTATTATTTAACGAAGGTTATTCTGCATCTTCCGGTGAGTCCCTCACGCGACAGCACATCGCGCGCGAAGCCATTCGTTTGGGACAATTATTGGTTGAGTTATTGCCACAGGCCGAGGTTATAGGTTTATTAGGGCTGATGTTAGTGCAAGACTCACGCAGCGCAGCCCGCATCAACGATGAGGGTGATTTAATCACACTGGAGTTGCAAGATCGCTCGCTATGGAATCACGCGCAAATTGCTGAGGCCTCGCAATTGATTCAGCGCGCTTTGAGTATGGGCGGCTTTGGTGCTTATTCATTGCAAGCCGCTATCGCTGCAGTTCACGCTGAAGCATCGAGCTACGCAGAAACAGATTGGTCTGAAATCGTCGGTCTTTACGATTTACTTCTACGATTAAATCCATCGCCGGTCGTGGCTCTAAATCGAGCTGTCGCATTAGGTATGCGCGATGGTGCCGAAGTAGCGCTCCAGGTGTTGGATGCTGTAAGTGCAAATGGCGAGTTGCAGGATTATTATTTATTCCACGCGGCTCGCGCGGATTTTTACCGTCAACTTGGCCAAGTTGGACCAGCAAAAGCTGCCTACGAAGAGGCTTTGCGCTTAACTCAACAGGAGCCTGAACAACGTTTTTTGCGTGAAAAAATCGCTCAACTTGTCGTTTAATTCTTATCTATCAAAAAAATAAAAATATTTTTATATATTTGTCGATTTCTTCAAGCCTCGCACGACTAAATAGTATCTCTGGATTTTAAGTGTTAAAGCCATGTTGATTTATACATCGCAAAGGTCTGAAAGTAGTTTTTCCGATGTAAAAAATCACATGCTCTCAAGATTCATTATGCCAATTAAAGGAGTTCACATGACACACACGGGCAGTTGCCACTGTGGCAACATCAAGTTTGAAGTTGAAGGCGATCCCACTACCGCACTTGCTTGTAATTGTTCCATTTGCTCGCGTAAAGGCACGCTCCTGTGGTTTGTGCCGAGCGCACAATTTAATTTATTAACGCCGCGCGAAAACATCACCACCTACATGTTTAACAAGCACATTATTAAACATCAGTTTTGCGGCGTGTGCGGCGTGCAGCCTTTCGGTGAAGCAATTGATCCCAAGGGCAATCCTACTGTTGCAGTGAATATTCGCTGTCTGGAAGATATAGATCCTTTAGCGGTTCCTGTGCATCATTACGATGGTAAATCCAAGTAAAGTAAAAATTTAACGAAAGGAGATTTAACATGACTCAATATGTAGATGGTTTTTTACTGCCGGTGCCTGCAGATAAAATTGATGTCTATCAAAAACTTGCAGAAAAAGCCGGTGAAGTTTGGCTTGATCATGGTGCTTTAGCTTACTGGGAAACCGTGGGCGACGATTTAAAAAGTGATGGAACACTTTCTTTTACTGCAGCAGCAGGTGTGAAAGAAAACGAACTGGTTGTGCTGGCGTGGGTTATTTATCCTTCGCGCGAGGAGCGAGATAGCATTCTTGCAACAGTCATGGCTGATCCGCGCTTGCAATGCAATACAGATTTACCTTTCGATATGACACGTATGGCTTACGGTGGATTTAAGCCTCTTGTGAATGTAAGTAAGGCGCGTTGATTTAAAAATATCAGGCTGAAAATTAGTCTTGGCTTGATAGATTTTCTCATCGAATTTTTCACAATATGTATTTAGAGGTGTATCAGTGAAACCCGATTTTGATATTGCTTTACAGCGACATTTTACAGCTATCGCTAATAGAGATATTGAAGCGTTTACATCGCATCTTACGAGCGGCGATACGCTTTACACCATCGTCCAAAATGGCCACGCATTTATATCGCCATCAGAAACTATTGAAATTCACAAGCAATGGTTTGAAGACCCAAACTGGATTTGGGAGGGTGAGGTTGTCCATAAAGTCGTAGGGGCGGATGTCGCTATGGCGCTCATCAAATATGAATATCGCGCAACACCAGATGCTGTGCCATTCAGCAGCTGGCTAACCTACGTTTTTCAATTGCAAGAAGGTCAATGGCGAATTGTACACGACCAAAATACTGCTCTTGATTATGTCGCTTTTGCTCGTTCGGCAGGCATTGAAATTATATAATCAGGCCTAAGAAGTTATTGCAATATTCCAATGACTGACCACGCAAATACATTTTAAAAACTAATTGATTTATTGAGGTGATAGAAATGGCTACTAAACAAATATTTGTTAACTTGCCCGTAAAAGATTTACCTAAGTCTAAAGTTTTTTTTGAAGCCTTAGGTTATAGCTTTAATCCACAATTTACAGACGAGAATGCTGCATGCTTGGTCATTAGCGATACTATTTATGCGATGTTATTGACTGAAGAATTTTTCAAGCGATTTACTAGTAAAGAAATTGTTGATGCTAAAAAATCTACCGAAGTTTTAGTATGTCTTTCTACTGAAAGCCGCGCCGAGGTAGATGATTTGGTGCGAAAAGCAGTTGCCGCTGGAGGAAGGGTTTATAACGATCCACAAGATCACGGCTTTATGTATGGGCATGGCTTTGAAGATTTGGATGGGCACCAGTGGGAACTTGCATTTATGGAGCCGAGCCACGTCCAATAATTTCCCTTGATGTAAAGCTATGAATATCGATGCGATTTTTACTAATAATGTAAAACCCTCTGTAAGGAAAATATATGATTTCTATCATTATCGCTGTAATAGTCGCATTAGTAATTTTGCTGATTATTGTAGCGTCCAATAAACCGGATGAGTTTCGCATTGAGCGGCAACTTGTTATAGACGCTACGCCGGAAAAAATATTTCCACTTATTAATGATTTTAGTAAATGGAAATTGTGGTCCCCTTGGGAAAAAATGGACCCGGATATGGAGCGCCGCTACTACGGCAGCGAAATTGGGGTTGGAAGCATCTACGAATGGGAAGGTAACAAAAAAGTCGGTCAGGGCAGAATGGAACTTGTTGAAGAGGAAAAATTTTCCAGAATATTTATTTCGCTCGAATTTATAAAACCTTTTGCTGCTAAAAACACCGCTGAATTTGTATTCCAAACGCAAGGCGAGAATACAAACGTGATATGGGCGATGGAAGGCAAACATCAATTTATTGCAAAAGTCATGTGTACCTTTATGAACATGGACAAAATGGTTGGTAAAGATTTTGAAGAAGGTCTACGAAATTTAAAACGCATAGCAACAGAATAGAGGATATGAATCATGAAATATTTATGCCTGGTTTATTACGAAGAAAAAACAATTAATGCAATGACGCAATCCGAATGGCAATCACTCAATGAAGAATGTGTTGCCTATGGGGAGGATTTGCGTGGCGGCGGCTTTATGATTGGCGGCAATGCTTTGCATCCTGTGACTACGGCAACCAGTGTGCGAGTGCGTGATGGAAAACAGCTAATTACCGATGGCCCTTTTGCAGAAACAAAAGAACAACTCGCCGGTTTTTATTTAATAGATGCACGCGATTTAAACGAGGCCATTCAAATCGCTAGCAAAATTCCACCGGCGCGTTTGGGATGCATTGAAATTAGACCTGTACGTGAATTGGAACCCAACAAAGATGAACGCCTTGAACCACAGCTTGTTTAGATTAATGTCGCCAAGGGAATAAATCATTATGGCTAGTCCACGTTTTGCAGATTTACCACCATTATTAATTGCAGGAATGCGCGAACCTTTGCATGACCAAAGTCCGCAAACCATTCCTATACTGTGGCAAAATTTCGCGCCTTTTATTGGTAAAATTCCGCACCAGAAAGGCAGCGTTGCTTACGGTTTATGCGTACAAAGCAGTGAAAGCAGTAACGGTTGCTTTTATTACATGGCCGGTTGTGAAGTGAATGAGTTTGCCGATTTGCCTGCTGCTTTAAGTCCGCTAATAGTACCTGCCCACAAATATGCTGTGTTTGTTCATGAAACTCATTTTTCAAAAATTAAAGACACTATTGATTATGTATTTGATAAATGGCTACCACAATCTGGCTATAAACATAGTGCGCAATCAATTAATTTTTTTGAACGTTATGTAGAAAATTTTAATCCTGAAAATGGTTTTGGCGACATGGAAATTTGGTTGCCAGTTGTCTGATTATAAATAACCGTAGAAATAGCAGGTTTATTTTAAAATAATTCTGCCATTTTCTTGCATAAAGCTTCCATATTCTTTGCATGCTTGCTTACTGTAATTTACAACTAAAAGTGCATAATTACTCCACTGCAAATGATTCCTTGCAGAATTATTTCCAACGACATTTAAGCAATGTGGAGAACAAAAGATGAAAATGATTAAGAGTTTGGTGGCGGTGATAGCGACTGCCGGTATTGTTAGTGTTGCAGTAATTGCGCACGCTGCAGATTCAAAAGACGATGTAAAAACAGAGCGTCATCAAGGCCCACACGGCTGGGGCGATGATGATCAGGACGATGTAAAGCATTCATACAAAGAAAGACGCCGTCCGCCTTTTGACGATATTTTAAATCTCACTGCCGAACAGAAAAAAACGTTGCAGGCTGCTCGTGCCGCGCAAGAGCCGACGTTTAAAGAGTCGCGTCAAAAGTTACGTGCTGCACATGAAGCTCTGGATAAAGCGGGTGATGAAAATGGCGACGACGCATTATTGGCTAAATTATCCAACGATCTTGCAATACTGATTGCACAACAGGAAGTTACGCGTATTAAATTGCACAGACAATTTTTAGCAATTTTGACTCCTGAGCAACAACAGAAGCTGGCAGCTTTTGAAGCCGAACACAAAGGTTCGCGTCCAGGTCCTGGCGAAGGTCCATGGAAAAACAAACAAAAAAGCGATACAACAACCAAATAGTTTTTAATATCGCTATTTTAGTTCTGCTCCATTTCAAACTATCGCTTGCTGTAATTCGCTTTAATTCATCAGGGTGAAGCACAGCGAGCGATAGGCGCATCAAGCTTGGCTTATATTCCCTTTATTTATCTGCATAGTTATTAATCCTGCCTATACTTTCAGCACGCCATAGGCACTGGGTTGCACATCATGCTGAAAAAATCACTAGCGCTTTTATTAATTTTCGCAATTTCATCACAGCTATCAGCGGAAGAAATAGCGCCCTATACCTGGTCAAATGCGTTAACTCTTGAGTCGCTTACCAATCTTAAGGGCGGTGTCGAACGGGGACCGCGTACTTTAGCCAATCTGGATGTGAGCTTGGTAGTTGATACGCAGGCTGCAGGCTGGTGGGATGACGGGACTTTATTTGTTTACGGATTAGGCACCTATGGTAAGCCGCCCTCAGAATTTACCGGTGAGTTACAAACGCTCTCAAACATAGAAGCTTATAATAATTTCACGCTCTACGAATTTTGGTACCAACATAGTTTTGCCAGCGGTGCTGTTAAACTTTTATTCGGTCTGCACGATTACAACTCTACCTTTTATTCGCTGGAATCATCCGGTTTATTTACTCTATCGTCGCTTGGAATAGGGCCAGAGATTGCACAGGTAGGGCCTTCGATATTTCCCACTACCGCCACAGCAGTGCATTTAACCTTTTCTCATAATGATCAATATTTTTTAATCGCTGCTTACGATGGTATTCCTGGCGACCCAGCTCATCCTCACGGCACTCATGTTGTGCTTAAAAAATCCGACGGAATACTTACTGCTGCCGAATGGGGTTTTGCGAGCGAAAAAAATTACAAGCTAGCGCTAGGTGGTTGGCGCACAACGGCAGAAGTCGAGAATCCTGTTGACGGCAGCTTTAGCGATAAAAACTCAGGGTATTATTTAATTGGGGAAAAATATGTTAATAAAAACCTTGCAGCATTTTTTCAGTACGGACGTGCCGATGAAGAAAAAAACCAATTGGATACCTATGTAGGAGTCGGAGTGACCTATACCGCACTTTGGCTGGAAGATGATGCGATTGGATTAGGTTATGCACATGCAGAAAATGGTGATGCATATTTAAAAGCAAATCCAGATTTACTCTCAGCAGAATCTGTTGCTGAATTAACTTATGCTCGTCCGCTAATCGAAAATTTACATATTCAAAGCAGTTTGTATTACGTTGAGCATCCCAGTATGCAACCCGATTTGGAGAACACACTGGCATTGGGAGTCCGGTTGTATATTGATTTCTAATCTTATTAATTTAAGACGAAATCGACATATTTTTTTAATGCTAAAAATAGTCATTTTTTCGCCATAAGCTTTTAAATCGCTAAACCCACTTCAAGTTCAGCGGTATAGCCTTCGCTTATGCTGCCCGTGATGGTCGCCATCTCATAAGTTGTCCCATCGCTAAATACATTGTCAGCAGCAAAACTTGTTACAGAGGTGTTTTGCCCTTTGGTATACAACGTTGAGTTGTAAACCGCTTTGGTAACGTCTAATGGAAACGCCATTTGGGAGATTGCTGTTGATTTTGCAGCGCTTGAATAGCTGGTCAGGAAAATTTGAAAATGAATATGAGTGATACGGTCCGCGTACCAACCAGGATAAATAGTTGTGAAAGTTGCCACACCATTACTATCCGTATATTGCACGCCACGACAATAACTTTTGCCCGCCTGGCCCGCGTTATTTGATTCTGAGTATCCCGAGTAGAGGCCGTCTTTATCGCAATGCCAAATATAAACGTAGCCAGACACAGGGCCGCATTTATTATTTACATCTACCAATTTTAATTTAACGGTTAATGGCACGCCGGTTTTATCTTCGTTAATTGCTTCACGCAGTACTACGGAATTATTTAGCAGCGTTGATAATGGAAATGGGCCAATAGTTTCGGTAGGAATTAATGTGCAGCTCGTACTAGTGCTCGTTGAGCTAGCGGCGCTGGATGCCACACTCGTAGCGGTACTTGATGTAGTGCCTATAGAACTTGCCGCGGTGCTCGTAGAAGATGCACTGTTGCCATTGCTACTTCCACCGCCGCAGCCTATTAAACTTGATGCTCCCAATACGCTAAAAGCGCCTAGAGTGCCCAAAGTTTTGCGACGTGAAATATTAATATCTTGGTCAGGATTATTATTGAGTTGTGTCATGGTGATGCCTCGTGAAAATAATGAAACCCATCGTTTGTTGACGCTGGTTTCAGTATGACGAGCAATTGCACAACAAGTTTTTGAAAAATGTGCAAAGACTGTGAAACTTACATTTTTCAGATTTTTTGCATAAATAAAATGCCATTTTGGGCATTTTATTTATCGTGAAGGGAATTTATTTATCGCTGAATTGAAATTTGTAACCCGCGCCATAGACCGATGAAATTATTTCTTTCGGTGTTAGTGGCACTAATTTTTTTCGTAATTTAGTGATGTGTGAATCCATGGTTCTATCGCTAACAATGCGATGATCACTGTACGCATTTTTCATCAGCTCTTCGCGTGAAATAATCGTGTTTGGGCGAGCGGATAATGTTTTCAAAATACGATATTCAATCAAGGTTAATTCAACTTTATTTTCACCGTACATTGCCGTAAGCGATTCTTTAATTAATTGGAAATCTTGCGTTGGTTGTTCGGGATTGATGCGTTTCATAATTGCTTTAACGCGCGCAACTAACTCACGTGGGCTAAAAGGTTTGCAAATATAATCATCTGCACCAACTTCAAAACCCAATAGACGGTCTATTTCCTCAATGCGGGCCGACATAATAATAACGGGAGTATTGGTGGTGCTTCTCACTTCCTGGCATAAACGTAGGCCGTTAATCTGACCAGATTTGCTGGGCAGCATTACGTCTAGCAAAATTAAATCCCATGATTCTTGTTGGATTTTTTCGAGGCCGCTATCGGCATCGTGAGTAAGTATGCAGTTGAAGCCATCGCTGGTTAAATAATCGCGCACTATAGTGCCCAAATCTATTTCATCTTCAACAATTAAAATATTCATAGGTTGTCCTTTTGACAGGGAAGGCTAATGGTGACACTCAAACCACCGAGTGCACTATTGCTGGTGGTAATTTTACCGTCGTGTGCGGTAACAATATTTTTACAAATCGATAAACCTAAACCTGCGCCGCCTGTAGTTCTATGGCGTGAGGAGTCTGCGCGGTATAAACGATCAAATAATTTTTCGTGATGCTCATCTGCAACGCCGGGCGCCGTGTCTTCAATACAAATAATCGCTTGCTGCTGTTCAAGTTTTAGCGAAACCTGAGTTGTTCCCGGCGCATTGGTATATTGCAGGCTATTTTTCAAAAGATTGACAAATAATTGTTGAAGTCGATTCTGGTCACCAAAAATAATTATCGGCGAGTTTTGCACTATGAGTTTCAGTTCGATCTGATGGGATAGAAATTGCGACTGCATACCATTGACGGATTCTTGCAGTAAAACCACTAAATCCATGGTGTTTTTGCGATAGGTCATGCCGCCGAGATCGGTAAGCGATAGTTCATAGAGATCATTGACTAGATGTTTCAATCGCTGACTGTGTTTTATCAAGCGCGATACCGATTCACGATCTACACGTCGCACACCATCTTCCATAGCCTCCAGTTCTGCTTGCAAAACCGCGAGTGGTGTACGCAACTCGTGGGAAATATCCGCAACCCATTGACGTCGAGTTTGTTCGCTTTTTTCCAAAATTTCACCGAGATCATTTAAATGATTGGAAAGTTCGGTAAGTTCATCTCGGCCCTTGAGGGAAATTTTTTCGCGGTAATTTCCCTGACTGAAAAAATTAACTTGTCGCACTAAATAGCTGATGCGCTGCGTAAGCAAATGCGCTAATGGGAACGCGGCGAGGCTCGCAATAATTAATGCGATAACAATTACCAGCGAAAGTTTGTGTTCCTGGCCTTGCGCGAAATCAGCGTCTTGTAAATCGCGCACAGCGGGATTGAAGGGAATTCCTAAGTAACCAATATTTTTGCCTTTATTATTCAGCGGAATTAAAAAGGCTTCATCGAGCGGTTGGCTCTTACCTGCGACTAATTGTTTTTTGTCATCCAGTAAAAATAAAAATTGCAGCGCGCTCATGGGCGGCATGCGGCGCAGTTCGCGCCAATCGCGTGGTGCCTGATTTTCTGGCGAGCGCGAGCGGTCATCGCGCATATCGGGTGGTGGCGGTTCGGTATATTTATCGCCATCGCGGCGGCGATCATCCTGGTCATCTGGTCCACCGCGACGATCCATAAAATTTTGTTTGAGCATCGCACGCATATGTTCACGGGTTTCGGTTTCGAGAATGGCCGCTACATAAGTGTTCCAATCTTCAATCCATTTCCAGTCGTTATTTTCCTGATATTTTTTTACTAAATCTTTTATCAGCGGCTGTGCAAAACGCGTTTCTTTTTGTTCAATGTAAAACCAGAAGTCTTCTTTGAAGCTGAGTTTGATAAATACGTACAGGCCTGTGGTTAACAGGCTGCAAATAATGAGCATCACAATAAAAAATTGCAGTCTTAGCTTGAACATAGCGTACTTAACCCTTACATCATCTTGGCTTTGAGTCTAGTAAATGAGCGGTTGATTAACCAACTTGAAGGCAATCTTGCACGTAACCAGTGATTGGCGCCAGAGGGGTAGCTGGCGTAGAGAGTTGAGATGTCTAATTGCCAATACTATCTGGACAAAATTTGTACGCTTTCGATCCCTGCGATTTTGAGCGACTTGGCGAGTGAGTTTGGCTAATAACTCGGGTAGAATGTGAATACTTGAGTGTGTTACTAGGTTTTTGGTGTGCCGCTGAATGCGAGCGCATGCGATTTATTTGTCATCAACTGTTTTAGAGGTGTCCTTATGGATGTTTTAGACAATATCAAACAACAAATTTCCGAGAATGCTGTGATTCTGTTTATGAAAGGTTCTCCCAACGCGCCTCAGTGCGGTTTTTCAATGCGTACTTCACAAGCGCTTATGGCCTGCGGTCAGCGTTTTGCATATGTCGATGTATTGAGCAATCCGGAAATTCGTGCCGAATTGCCAAAATACGCTAACTGGCCAACCTTCCCGCAATTGTGGGTAAAAGGTGAGTTGATTGGTGGATGCGACATAGTGACCGAAATGCATGAGAAAGGTGAGTTAAAGCCTTTGATTGATGCAGCAGTAGCAAACTAAGATTTACAGCGTTTAAAAAGCCAGTTTTACTGGCTTTTTTTGTTTTTGCGATTCACTTGCTGATCAAGACAAAAACCAGCATGGCAACGAGCCCCAAACCGCTGACGACACACAAGCCAATGCCGAGCAAACGTTTTTCGCGCATCCGTTTCTGATCGGAACCCTGTTGTAGTTCGTGCGCTTGCCACATGATATTGCGCGACTTTTGCAATTTGCTTTTGATTTGCTCCAGCGCTGCAATATCTTTATTAAGTTGTTCGGAATTGTTTTCAGTGGTTAGGCGATGTTTTAAGGCGGCGACTTGCTTATCGATCTGTGCGACCTTTACGTCAATGTTGTTAGAAATCTGCTGAATATTCATGGATGATCGCGCTGAGTCCAAGGTCGTGGGCTGAGGTCTCAGAGTAGCAGAACCCGAATAGTTTTTCTTTTCGGGGGCAGTGCGCGTCGAAGACATAATGATAAATTCGCAAATTCCACGGTTGAAATTGCGAGCTAGCAGTCAAATCGCAGGCTGCTATAATCGCCAGCCGCTCACCCCCGACATCAGGATATTTAGTGGATAAACGTAGCCCGCCCAAGTTTGATCCTTCCTTTTATGGCCCGCGTTATTGGTTAACCTGGTTTGGTTTAGGCTTCTTTCACCTACTCGCAGTCTTGCCAATGAGCATCACCTTGAGATTTGGAAGTTTGTTGGGTGATTTGTTTTTTTATGTGGCGCGTTCGCGTCGCCATATCGCCAGAGTCAATATTGCCAAATGTTTTCCGCAGTTATCGACCCAAGAGCGAGAACAGCTAGTGCGCAAGGTAATGCACTCCACGGGCAAAGCGGTGGTGGAAACTGCGGTTGCGCTTTGGGGGCCAGCTCGTCAACTTCAAAAGCGCTACACCATCACCGGGTTGGAACATATTCAAGCAGCCCAAGCTAGGGGGCAGGGCGTGTTATTGGTGGGATGTCATTTCACCACTTTAGATGCGGCAGCACGAATCCTTGCCTTCCACGTTAAGTACGACATGTTGTATCGCAAAGATCCTAATCCGTTACTGGCTTACAAGCTGATTTCAGCTCGTGAAAGTTTTGCAGGCAATGCCATAGTTCGCTCTGATACGCGTCAGTTGATCAAAAATTTACGGCAAGGCAATGTTGTCTGGTATGCGCCTGATCAGGATTTTGGGGCTAAATACAGCGTATTTGCGCCATTTTTTGGAGTTCAAGCAGCAACTGTGGTCGGTACAGCGCGTATCGCCGATATGGGCAAAGCAGTGGTGATTCCGTTCGCGCATTATCGCGACGAGCATAATCATTATCATATCGAGGTAGGCGCACCGCTTGAGAATTACCCAAGTGGCGATGATGTGGCCGATGCAACTCGCATCAATCACTTATTTGAAGTCGCTATCGCCAGACAGCCGGATCAATATCTTTGGGTGCATCGCCGCTTTAAAACCAGGCCTGCAGGCGAACCAAATTTGTACGCCAAACCTGAATCCTGAGCTACATTGTAATGGCTGATTGGTAGCGTTATTTGCATGAAAAATTTAAATGCGCGGTAAGAATATGGTATAAGGCGCGCCTGATTCAAAGCGCAACCTTGAGGAGAAAACACTGATGTTGAGAATGTTTAAAATTCAAGGCCAATTGCTGCGCGAAGAAGCGCTCAATACGGAAGAACTTAAAGTTTCCATGGCGAATGCGGTATGGATTGACGCCCACGAGCCCAGCGAAGAAGAGCGCGAAGAATTAAATACATTTTTGCGCGCAGAATTGCCCGAATCCGACGACGTGGAAGAGATTGAATTCTCCGCACGCTACTTTCAAGACAACGAAGGTGTTCACGTTCATTCCCTGTTTTTATCCCCCGGTGAGGGTGGGCGTCACAATACGGTGACGGTTGCTTTCCTGCTGCAAGATAAACGTCTAATTACCGTTCGCGAAGGCGATCTCGCCGACTTCCGTCTGTTGCGCATGCGCGCCCGTCGCGGTCAGGTGCCTATTACATCCCCGCAAGATTTGCTGATCACCATGTTTGAGCAAAAGGTGGAAAATCTCGCAGACGCCTTGGAAGACATTCACCGCAAATTGGAAGAAGTAAGTCATCTGGTACTGGAAGATGAAGATGCCGAACTTGAAGATGCGATTGATAAGCTGGCGAAATTGGAAGATAGCAACGGAAAAATCCGCCTGTGTTTGATGGATACCCAGCGTTCCATTTCATTTTTACAGCGCTATATTCGCGACAACAACGAGCTGAACGAAACCGCCCGCGAAATTAAACGCGACGTAGATACTCTGATGGCGCACACCGCCTTTCTGTTCGACAAAATCAACTTCTTGATGGACTCGACGCAAGGTTTTATCAACATCGAGCAAAACCAGATTATTAAAACTTTCTCAGTTGCGTCGGTTATTTTCCTGCCGCCGACCATGGTGGCGAGCTTTTGGGGCATGAACTTTGACGATATGTCCTTCTTAAAGCCCATCAATCACGGCTGGGTAGTGGGCTTGTTGTTAATGTTATTGTCCGCCGCCATTCCCTACTGGTATTTTAAGAGCAAAGATTTGCTGTAACTTTTACCAATTAAGCTGCATAAAAAAGCCCGATAACTACACAGTTATCGGGCTTTTTAGTTTAAATTGGGAATTACTTGAAGCGTTTAAGGGCTAGATAAAGGTCAGGTGAATGCCAATATTTACATCGTAACTGAGCGCCTCGGTCTTAATTTCAGTGCCATCAGCGTGAACGCAGATCTTTTTAGTGACTTTCAAATCGCCAAAATTAAGTAAATCAGCGGTGATAATGGAAGTAGTGTTTTCCAGTTTAGGAAGCTTCACGAACTGTTTAAGCTCTCTATTTACATCCGTTTTGATAACGCTTTGGATTGATGCATTTTTAACTATTTCGGCTTCGTTTGAACTCAAATCGTAAGTGACGGCATAACTTGCAGACGCGCTAGACATTAAAAACAGGATCGCAAAGAGTTTCATTTAAGTACCTGATTAGAGTTGGCGAAGTTCATTAATTCACCAATTCATTATAGGTAGGCTTTATTTCTTGCGTTACTTATTGTTACGTCTGGTTAGATTTTTTTGTTGATTAATGCGACTTATTTGTGTTTTTAATGCATTAAAAGTCATTATTTTCAATTAATTATCATTTTTTAAAAATTAAGTTATAAGAAATGATTTTCCGAAGAGTTATTCCTCAACCCATTCCCAGCGCAGTGGTTGTCCAAAATCGTCCAGAATAACTTTTTTCTTTGGGCGCGGTTTGTAGTGTTTGAGTAATGTTTGTGGTTTGCGGCGCGCTTCAATTGCGGCAACCACTTCGGGAATTGGTGTGCGGTCTTCGTGGCTATTGCCTTCGAAAATACTCAGCAAGGGCGCTTGAGCATAAGGTCGCCCGCTAATGCCACGCGGCACTTCTTTTACGTTGCCGCCTTCGTGCAAAAATGAATCAATTTGCGCCTGTAATTCTGCATGCAATTCGCGTCTGGTCTTGGTGGGCTTCATTGCGGTCAATCTACCTGGATGAATTCAGCCGAGTGAATTCAGGGTTGAATTTAAGGGCCATCTGGCAGCATACCAGCCTGCCGACTGGATCGGCAATCGCTTGCAGGTGAATTCGGTGTAGGTATTCTTGCTTTTTTCTATACGCATAGTTGCTTCGCTTTGCGCATTCTCTTGCTTCTTCCTTTTCGCTCCTCCGCTTCTTTCCTCGGTCTTTCCACACGCTTTCTCGCTTATCAACAGCACTTTGGGTAAACTACCGCTCTTTTTACCAAGTCGGAAGTGTCGGTAAGTTTGTCCATTTTTGCTTCATTCTGCGTAATTGCGTTTTCTTCGTCGTCAGGTTGCTATGACTCAGCCCAGTTTAAAAATCACCGAAATCTTTTACTCATTACAAGGTGAGTCTACAACGGTGGGCCTGCCAACGGTGTTTGTACGTTTAACGGGTTGCCCCTTGCGCTGCGGTTACTGCGATTCTGAATATGCGTTTTACGGTGGTGAACGCCTTTCCCTTGACGCGATTCTTGAAAAAGTCGCCAGCTTCAACCCGCGCTACATTTGCGTGACTGGCGGGGAGCCTCTTGCCCAGCGCGAGTGCTTAACCTTGTTAACACGGCTTTGTGATGCCGGTTATCAAGTGTCTCTCGAAACCAGCGGTGCGCTGGCCGTTGATGCAGTTGATCCACGCGTTATCAAAGTCATGGATCTAAAAACGCCAGGTTCTGGCGAAGTAGCACGCAATCGCTGGGAAAATATTCCGCTATTAACTCAGCAGGACCAAATTAAATTTGTGTTGTGCAGCCGTGAAGACTACGAATGGGCACGTTTTAAGCTTGATGAATTTCAACTCGCCGATAAAGTGTCTGACGTGCTCTTTTCGCCCAGTTTCGGGCAAATCCAGCCGCTTGAATTGGCCGAGTGGATTTTGGTGGACAATCTTAAGGTTCGCTTTCAATTACAGCTGCACAAACTTTTGTGGAATGACGCTCCGGGTCATTAATTTTCATTCAGCGGCAAGTTGGCACTAACTTCATTTCAGTGTTGACTCTCTGTATTCGTTTTGAATGCAAGATAACAATCATGTCTGTTTATGCTTACCTCTCAGGACGAGAGGAAAACTTACAATCCAAGGGATACAGAAAGTGATTCGAGTTTTACGCTCAGGACGAACAAAAATTAATTGATAGGTACAAGCAAACATTTCTCTAAGTTTTAAATCTTGGGTTTTAATTATGTCAAAAAAAGCAGTAATACTCGTTTCGGGCGGTTTGGATTCAACGACCGCACTGGCCATAGCACGCAGTGAAGGTTATGACTGCTATACCATGAGTTTCGATTATGGTCAGCGCCATCGCGTGGAATTGTTTGCTGCTGAGCGCACCGCGAAAGCCATGGGTGCAATTTCACACAAAGTTATCAATTTGGATTTGCGCACCATTGGCGGCTCTGCATTAACCGACGAATCTATTGCTGTTCCTGAGCATGAAACACCTGGAATTCCTATCACTTACGTACCTGCACGCAATACCGTTTTTTTATCGATTGCTTTAGGTTGGGCAGAAGTTTTAGGTGCGGAAGATATTTTTATTGGCGTTAACGCGGTGGATTTTTCTGGTTACCCTGATTGTCGCCCTGAATATATTGCCGCGTTTGAAAAAATGGCAAACCTCGCCACTCGCGCAGGCGCAGAAGGTGGCGATTTAAAAATTCGCACGCCGTTAATTGATTTGACCAAAGCTGATATTGTGAAAGTAGGTTTAGGTTTAGGCGTTGATTACAGCCTTACTGTTTCCTGTTACCAAGCCAATAACAAAGGCGAAGCTTGCGGTAAATGTGATAGCTGCCGCTTACGCAGAAATGGCTTTGAGCAAGCGGGAATTGCCGATCCTACGCTTTATGCGTCAGTGTAATAATCTCACGTAGCTGTTGTTCAAATTCTGCAATCGGAACCGGGTGGCCAAAATAATATCCCTGAAACATGGGGCAGCCATTCAGTTCTAAAAATTCTTTTTGCTCTTTGGTTTCCACGCCTTCTGCGAGCACATTTAAATTCATATTTTTTGCCATAGCGATAATCGTACACACGATGATGGCATCATTGGGGTCGATAGTAATGTCGCGCACAAAAGATTGATCAATTTTTAATTGATACAAAGGCAATCGTTTTAAATAGGACAACGACGAGTAACCTATACCAAAGTCATCCATCGCAAACGAAATTCCGTGGGACTGCAACTCCTGCATTTTTTCAATACTTTGATCCACATTTTTTAGCAGTGAGCTTTCCGTTAGTTCAAGTTTTAACTGCAGCGGATTAATATTGCTTGTGCGCACAATATTCAATACATCCTCTACAAAATTAACTTGATTAAATTGCACGGGGCTAACATTTACAGAAATAGTTAAGTGTGAATAGTTTGAATTATTACTCCATGCAGAAATTTGCGCACAGGCAAATTTAATAACGTCTCGTCCGATGCCCACAATTAAACCGGTCTGCTCGGCGACGGGGATAAAATCCGAAGGTGGAATCATGCCTTTGGTCGGATGTTTCCATCGCAACAATAATTCAGCACCTACCGCCTGACCGCCGGAATCAACTTGTATTTGATAGTAAGGAATTAGCTGATTTTCAAACTCAAACGCTTTGCGTAAATCCGATTCAATATTCGCACGGGTTTCCAAACGCGATTGCATATGTGGATCAAAAAAACGTATGGCGTTACGGCCACTATCTTTTGCTTGATACATAGCAACATCGGCGTGACGCAATAGATCATCTATAGAGGTTGTATTGCTATTAAATAAATTCACGCCGATGCTAATCGTGCAGTGAAATACGGTTTGCTGAAGCGGATAGGGTAGGTTAATTAATTCGTGCAGCTGTTCGGCTCGCGTTTTTGCTTCAACAGCTGCCAATTCTGCATCCGTATGGAGATGATCAAACACGACTACAAATTCATCGCCACCGAGTCGTACGGCTAAATCGGTCGAGCGAATAAAATTATTAATACGTTCTGCGACTTGAATTAAAAGTTGGTCGCCTATGTGATGCCCGCGCGTGTCATTTAGTAATTTAAAATGATCGAGATCAATAAATAACAACGCTGCGTGGTCGCCAGTACGAGCACTCTGTGCGGTAATTAATTTTAAGCGATCCAGCATCATGCGTCGGTTGGGAAGACGTGTTAGGGGATCAAAAAAAGCAAGGTTAAAGATTTTTTCCTGATCATTGGCGCGGCGTAATTCACCTGAAATACGCTCGGCAAAAATCAACATAAGTGATTGTGCTTGTGCTGAGATTGGACGCGGCGTTTCAGCTAGCGCAATCAAGCTACCGATAATATCGCCTTCGGTATTTTTTATTGCTACACCTAAAACACTTTCTATATTTGCCTTCCCAAAAATCGGCGTGTTAGGGTAAAAATTCGCGGCACCTGCCGCAATAAAGCAAATGTTATTGCGCAAAATGTCGTGGCTTGGCGTGTTGTCGCAAACATAACGGAAATTCGCTTGGCGCTCGCCGTTATAGAGGTAAGTGTGCGTATTTGCTTCATTATTGTTGTGTGGATCATTAATGCTGATCATAACGTGCTCGGCACCTATGGCATCGCTTAATGATTTTAATAATGTTTCAAAAAAATCTGGAGCTGAGGCAGAATCTATAGCGGCCGTTCTGAGCGCAGCATCCAGACGCTTACGCTCTGTGATGTCTTGAAAGGTACCCTGCAAAATAGGTGTATGTTCGTCACGGTTAATATTGCCTTGCGCATGCAACCAAAATATTTTGTCGTCTATCTTAATGCGAAATTCTACGGACAACATTGAGATGTTAGCGAGGCAATGATTGAGAGAGTAACGGAATGATTTTCGATCTGCAGTGAGTACCACTGATGAAATAAATTTTTTAAATTGACCGCGTAATAATTTTTCAGGCAAGGCAAACAATTCAGCCATGGATGGGCTAAATGTGTATTCATCTGTCTCGGTATTCCAACTCCAATGCGCAACTCGCGCCATGATTTGTGCGCGCTCAAGCCGTTGCTCACTCTCTCCTAATGCATGAGCAACTTGCTTGCGCTCAATCAACTCCTGTTCGACTTGTTGCATAGCTCTGCGTTGTGGGCCCAGATCAATATCAAGGCAATACATTTCTTTGTCGTTGGGTGTTTGAATTAATACGTGATTTGAATAAACCCAAACTTCGTTGCCGGATTTATCCTTCAATGGAATTTCGCCTGAGGGAATTTCGCTCCCTAACAAATGCCAATCTTCAATCGCATTGTAAACACCTTCGCGCATAAATCCGGGAATAATCAAATCTTCAAGTTTCTGGCCCATGGCTTCAGTGGCTTTGAATCCGTACAGATCTTCGCTAGCTTTGTTCCAGAAAATAACTTCATGAAAACGGTTGT
Source organism: Gammaproteobacteria bacterium (assembly GCA_004172865.1). Lineage (GTDB taxonomy): Bacteria > Pseudomonadota > Gammaproteobacteria > Pseudomonadales > Cellvibrionaceae > Cellvibrio. The sequence goes on from SEBV01000007.1 coordinate 127,129, forward strand.
AGCCCTGCACGGCGATGTTGGTCGTACTTTCAAATATTTTGCGGAATCGCTGTTCGTTGGCGAGATCATTTTTGTGATCGAAGATGCGCTTGGTAATATTGCGAGCGAGACAAATAAAGCGGTCGTCATCGCGATTTTCGCCAAGCCGTTTACTAATAGAAAGTTCAAACCATAAGGAGCCCGGATGCGGCGGATGTTCATATTCAATCGTCTTGCCTTGTGAAATGCCCCAGTCATCGGCTTCGTTAAATGCTTTTTTCCAAACGGGCAGGGCCTTCGCCGGAAAAATTTCACTAACGTGTTTTCCTAAAATGACGGCTGGCGAAAAACTGGTAATTGGAGACGAACCGTTCGCAGATAAGCAATTGCCCTCGCGATCTATTTCAAATAATAAATCAGGAATAGTTTGAATAACCGCTTCGATATGTTTTTGCTGTGCCTCTCGCTCAATATCCAATTGACGCAAACGTGCAGATTTAAAAGCTATGTCGGCGCTTGCGATAGTGATCATTAAACTCAGCAAAGTTAAACCGGCAGAGTAAGACCAAATTAAATAATAACTAATGTGAGCATCCACCGATGAAAACGGACCCAATCCATTTACTGTGGACCACACCGCAATAAAACTAAAACCTATAGTGCACAGCGCGCTACCTAATAAACCCAGGCGCAATGCTGCCCAAGCCACGCATATAAAACTGGTGTAAACGATGGGGAGGTGTAAGTCATTGCCAAGGTTGTTGAGCGGAAAACAAATTAAGGCTACGACAAAGCAGACCGTTAAAATAACCAGCGCCTCAACTTTGCGTGAGAAAATCCGTTCGGCATTTTCGGCAGTCATACCGATAAAGAACGGAGCCGCCAGCAGCGCTCCCAAACTGTCGCCCATCCACCAGGAAAGAAAAGTATATCCATCTATGCTGATGCCGTTAACGATCAGCCCAAGGCAACCAATAGTGGCGGGGACGAGCATGCTGAGGCTGGCAATAGTGAAAAAGCATAAGGCATTGGCACGATGTAAAACCGAAATCTGGCAGTTCAGGCGTTGCAACAGCAAAAATGCCACTACCGGCCCGAGGGTATTGCCGAAAGCGATTGTGCTGTTTGCAGCGAAATTCGTCCCCGTCAGCATGTTGATGCATAGTGCGCCGATAAAGATCCCCGGCCATACATGGATTGACCAGCGGTACAGCGCGGCAATGGCGATTCCCGTGGGCAGCCAGAAAAGAGTGACTTTAGAGGTAGTAAAGGGTACGCAAAGCCCTAGCCAGCCGGTCGCAAAGTAGGCAATAGCGATCACGACTATACGGGTGAGTCGTGTGAGGTTCGGCATTAGAGTTCCCTGCCGGGGTGGTGCAAGCTGCATGCATGTCTCTCTAGGGGAAATGTCGTCATGTTGGCGTGGAGTTTCTATTTTTTTGGCGAGTGATTTATCTCATGAGTGAGCGAACCGTCCGAATCTGAGTATAGTCGTGTTTAAAAATGCGACGCACTGCTAAATCATAGATTGGCTTTCAGGTTTTGCTGTTAAATTGATAGATTGATTTGTTAATTCATGTGCAGATGGTGCATATAGATCTACACATAAACTTCGCAACTTGTATTTTAAATAAACAATCCGGATTCTTTGGCTCGGGTTTATAACTGCAAGCGTAAAAAAGGCTTGTCTTTTCAGCGTAAAACATTATTATACGCGCCTCTTAATTAGGCACTCTTGATTACGGCATTTAGTGATTAAGCGTTTGAGTGATTAGGATATTTGGGTCGTTAGCTCAGTCGGTAGAGCAGTTGGCTTTTAACCAATTGGTCGCAGGTTCGAATCCCGCACGACCCACCATATTTAGCTTTAAATATGTGTGTTGAAGATATTTAAAGTACCCCGTTTTGGGTCGTTAGCTCAGTCGGTAGAGCAGTTGGCTTTTAACCAATTGGTCGCAGGTTCGAATCCCGCACGACCCACCATTATTTAGTTGGTTTTAAATATAAAGAGGATGCCTAAGGCGTCCTCTTTTTGTTTCTACTCATCAGATTTACTCCGCTGTCGCCGTAAATTCCCGTCTTCGCTGTGATAGAATCGCCCCTCATTTTTTGTCTGTTGGTAGTAATGAGGGCGAGGTTATGGCTGAATTATTCAATGTTGCGGTACGTGAAAATAGTGCTGCGGAGAATTTGGTTAGGGAGCATCTCGCTCGCGCCTGGAGCGCCCCACAATATACACCTGAGCAGGAAGCCGATTACAAATCCCGCATTAAAGCTTTGCTAAAACAGCACAATGCAGTTTTGGTTGCGCATTATTATACCGACCCGCTTATTCAGGCCTTAGCCGAAGAAACTGGCGGTTGCGTGTCTGATTCCCTTGAAATGGCGCGTTTTGGTAAAAATCACTCTGCAGATACTTTGATAGTCGCAGGCGTGAAATTTATGGGTGAGACCGCCAAAATCCTCACGCCGGAAAAACGCGTGCTTATGCCAACCCTCGAAGCAACTTGCTCGCTGGATTTGGGTTGTCCAATCGATGAGTTCTCTGCTTTTTGTGATAAGCACCCCGACCGTACAGTAGTGGTTTACGCCAATACATCTGCAGCCGTAAAGGCGCGCGCTGATTGGGTAGTAACTTCTAGTATCGCGCTGGATGTGGTGGATTATCTCGATCGCCAAGGCAAAAAAATTCTTTGGGCGCCGGATAAGCATTTGGGTGGCTACGTCCAACAAAAAACCGGAGCAGATGTTCTCTTATGGGATGGCGCTTGTATAGTCCACGAAGAATTTAAAGCCAAAGGCGTTGAGGATTTAAAAACACTTTATCCCGATGCTGCTGTATTGGTTCACCCTGAATCACCTAAAGCTGTTGTGGAATTGGCGGATGTTGTGGGCTCTACCTCGCAGCTAATCAAAGCCGCACAAACTCTGCCTAACCGCGAATTTATTGTGGCTACCGACCAAGGCATTTTCTACAAAATGCAGCAATTGAGCCCAGATAAAACCTTCCACATTGCACCTACTGCCGGTAGCGGGGCGACCTGTCGCTCCTGTGCAAATTGCCCGTGGATGGCGATGAACGTGTTGGATAATCTGGCGAACGTATTTGATCGCGATGACAATGAAATCCATGTGGATGCTGATTTAGCTAGCCGCGCTATGATCCCTTTACAGCGCATGCTCGACTTTAAAAAGTAATCTCTGTCTAAACCCATCCAGGCGATTGGAATAAGTCATTTGGAGTGGGTTTTTACTTGTTTCACGGCGTTTCACTCAGTACCATTGCGCCTTCTCATTTTTTGTACGAACTCGAATTTTGGCTAACGGAGCTTTTTGATGATCCAAGGTAGTATGGTTGCCCTAGTAACACCAATGAACGCAGACAACTCACTCGATTGGGCGAGCCTGCATAAGTTGGTTGACTGGCATCTTGAGCAGGGTACGCATGCCATAGTGGCGGTGGGTACTACTGGCGAGTCCGCTACTTTGAGTGTTGAAGAGCATTTGGCCGTTGTTAAAAAAGTGGTCGATCAAGTTAATGGCCGTATTCCTGTTATTGCAGGTACGGGTGCGAATTCAACGTCTGAAGCTATAGAGTTAACGCAAGCGGCGAAAGATGCGGGTGTAGATGCATGTTTGCTAGTCACTCCTTACTACAACAAGCCAACACAAGAAGGTTTGTTTTTGCACCATCAACATATTGCGCGTTCAGTCGCGATTCCGCAGATTTTATACAATGTACCAGGTCGCACTGGTGTGGATATGAAAACGGAAACAGCATTGCGTATCGCTCAAGTACAAAACGTTATCGGCATTAAAGAAGCGACCGGTGATTTAGCGCGCGCTAAAGATTTAATTGAACAAGCGCCACAAGGCTTCGCTATTATTTCCGGTGATGATGCAACGGCGGTTGAATTAATTTTGCTCGGCGGCCAAGGCGATATTTCGGTAACGGCTAACGTAGTGCCTCGCGAAATCGCCACCATGTGCGAGCTTGCACTTGCCGGCAAAGCACAAGAGGCGCGCGCGATTAATCAACGTTTGCTCGCGTTGCATGACGCTATGTTTGTTGAATCAAATCCTATTCCGGTTAAATGGGCAGTTGAACAATTAGGATTAATTCAATCGGGTATACGTTTACCCTTAACACGCTTGTCTGAATCCTTTCAGGCACAAGTTAAAGTAGCTCTGCAAGCTGCAAAATAAAATATAAGTAACGTGCCGCCTGAACGGCACGTCTTTAAATTAAAAGATAAAAATTAAAAGTTTTACGTTACACATAATTATAAAGTTCTCCGATCGGCATCGGTTTGGTACCAAACACAACAATCAAAAGCGATTTTGAGTAATCGTAACAGGTATATAAAAACGTAACCAAACAGAGAGAAAACATGAGTACATTTAATAAAATAAATGCCGATATTGGCAGGTATCGCTGGACTATTTGCTTACTGATTTTTTTTGCGACTACCGTTAATTATCTCGACAGACAAGTTCTAAGTTATCTCGCCCCGGATCTTTCAAAAGAGTTTGGTTGGACCAATAGCGATTACGGCAACATCACCGCCGCATTCACCTTCTTCTATGCGATTGCGATGTTATTTGCTGGTCGTATTATCGATAAGCTTGGAACAAAAATAGGTTACATAATCGCGATTGTTATCTGGTCGCTGGGTGCAATCATGCACGCCTATGCCATTCAGATAGGCACCGCTGCAAATAATATTCTCGCCATTATTGGTTTGGCTGCTGTTCCAGTATCGATTGCAGGTTTCATTGTTTCGCGCGCTGTGTTGGCACTTGGTGAAGCGGGAAATTTTCCTGCCGCTATCAGAGCCACCGCCGAATACTTTCCTAAAAAAGAACGCTCATTTGCTACCGGGATTTTTAACTCTGGTGCAACTGTAGGTGCTATTTTGGCGCCCATGACAGTGCCCTGGATTTCGGTTCATTGGGGGTGGCAATCGGCCTTTATCATTATTGGTGCAATTGGCTTTCTGTGGATTGCTTTCTGGCAAATATTTTACGCCGCACCGCATAAGCAAAAACGTTTATCAAAAGCAGAGTTCGACTACATCAATAGTGATGTTGATGCGCAAGACGTACTCACGTCCGACACCGCCGCAGAGCCTAAAACTTCCTGGTTTAAATTATTGAAATATCGCCAAACCTGGGCGTTTGTATTCGGCAAATTTATGACCGACGGCGTGTGGTGGTTCTTTCTGTTTTGGTTGCCAACCTATCTCAGCGCCCAATACGGAATGTCAGTGTCTGGCACTGCTTTGCCATTGATGGTTCTTTACGGCATGACGATGATTGGCAGCGTCACCGGCGGCTGGTTCCCCACTTATTTCGTTAACAGAGGCTATAGCGCTTTCGATGCCCGCAGACGCGCGATGTTTTTTATCGCACTCTTTCCGCTAGTCGTTTTGCTTGCTCAGCCTCTGGGATACATCAGCTACTGGGTGCCTGTGTTGTTAATCGGTATCGGCGCTTCGGCACATCAGGCGTGGTCTTGTAATATTTTCACAACCGTATCCGATATGTTCCCTAAAAAAGCAGTGGGTTCGGTAGTCGGCATAGGTGGTTTCGCTGGTGGTATGGGCGGCGTGGTACTTACTAAATTGGGTGGTTGGTTATTTGATTACTATGGCGCTTTGGGCAAGGTCTATACCGGTTACGCCATCATGTTTGGTATCTGCGCGGTGGCTTATCTGGTGGCGCTTGCTGTTATGGCTGCGTTAGTGCCTAAACATCAATCAATTACCGATTTATAAAGTGATCATTATTGAAAATAATGCTGCATGAGTTGCTGCAATAACTTAAGCTGGCGGGCTTTGAATGCTGCCAGCTGTTAAATATGTGCGGCCGAACTTTATCAGGCGGCCCGTGTCTAGAAGCAAGCCTCTCTAGTCTGTGTGTTAGAGCATAATAGTTAGATGTTTGGCAAAGTGTATTCGGTTTATCCTCTTAGAGAAATTTCATGAATTTAATGACTGCAAAAGCCAGGCAATTAGCTACATCAAGATTGGCGCGTTACGGATATCTGGTTTGTTTAAGTGTTTCCCTCTCTGGTTGCGGAATGTTGTTTGGCGATGATGGTGTGTTCCGCAATCGCGAAAATGATTATCTGAAAGCGGACAGTTTGCCGCCACTGGTTCTACCGGCTAACGCAAATAAAGAAGCGCTTGGCGAGCTTTATCCCATTCCTCCTATTAGCGCCGCCGATTTTGGCTACGACGCAACTGCATCTGACTACGAAGTGCCGCGTCCTTTGCCCTTGTCGGCAAATATGCTGCAAGACAACGTAAAAATTCAGCGCGTGGGCGAGAGCCAATGGATTCTGGTGAATGCTGCTCCCGGCGAGCTTTGGCCGCGTATCCGCAACTTCCTGAATGCCAATAATTTGAATACGACTCGTGCAGATTTGAAGCTTGGGATTATCGAAACCAGCTGGCTACAATTTAAAACCGATTTGAACAGTCAGGATAAATACCGTCTGCAAATCGACCAAGGCATTCAGCCTGAAACCAGTGAAATTCACATCACTCACGTTAGCGTGCCCGGTGCGACCAAGCCGACTCAAGATCCAGAGTGGCCTACAAAATCTGTGAATCCAGAGCGCGAAAAGTGGTTGCTCGATGAATTGGCAGCAAGTCTAGCGAGCGATGAAACTGAAGGTGGTACATCGCTTTTAGCGCAGGGTATCGGTAGTACTGTTTCTGCTAAAGCTGCGTTGGGCATGTACAAGAATGAACCTGTAATGACTTTGAAGTTAGACAAGGTCCGCACTATGGCAACTATCGCTTATGCCGCTAAGCGCGATGGTTTCCAGTTGTATGAATCGGATGCCAGCACCGGTCTGTTTTATGTGTTTTATCAAAATCCGGAAGATGCAAAACCGGGTTGGTTCAAGCGTTTCTTCCATATTGGCTTGAATCCTAAACCAGCAACCACTCCTTACAGTTTGGATAAAATTGCGGCCAATATGCTTCAAGGCGATGCTTTTGAAACTGCACCTTTTTCAACTCGCGATGATGAGAAAAAGCTTAAAGATGCTCCTGGTTATGTGTTCGTAGTAACCGGTAAATCAGAAGATTATTTGGTTCGTGTACGTGATCCTTACGGTAAACGCCTTAAACCGCGCGAAGCTCGCGAGTTGATAACCAAACTGCGTAAGAACCTAATATAAGTGCTTGGGCTGTTCGCTTCAGATGCGCCACTGCGTTTTGCATCTTTAGGCAGTGGCAGTAGAGGCAACGCGACAATGGTGGAGTGGGCGCAAGGCTCACTCCTCATTGATTGCGGCTTTAGTGTAAAAGAAACCGAAATCCGGCTGGCTCGCTTAGGAAAGGCGGCAAATGAGTTGACCGCTATTCTGGTCACCCATGAGCATTCGGATCATATCAAAGGCGTTGCCGCCTTAGCGCGTCGCTACGGACTTCCCGTTTACATGACGCCAGGTACCTACCACAGTAAAGATCTCGGTGATCTCCCCAGTCTCAATCTCATCCAGGCATATGCGCCTTTTCAGCTTAACGGATTGCAAGTAAATCCGGTCGCTGTGCCTCACGATGCCCGTGAGCCAGCACAATTTGTGTTTGAATATGCTGGCTTACGCTTGGGAATACTCACGGATTTAGGTAGTATTACACCCCACGTGGAAGCGGCCTATCAAGCATGCGATGCAATGCTGCTGGAAGCCAATCACGATCCGTTTATGTTAGCGTCTGGCCCTTATCCGCCATCGTTGAAACAGCGTGTTGGCGGTCAATGGGGACATTTAAGCAATCAACAAGCTGCCGGTTTCTTGCAGCGAATTGATACCCAGCGTCTACAACATTTGGTAGTGGCGCACATCAGCCAGAAGAACAATTCATTGGAGGTAGCGCGCGCAGCACTGGATCCCGTAACCCAAGCTGTAAAACAAGTAACTTACGCCTGTCAGGATCAAGGTTTTGATTGGCTTGCTGTTGTTTGATGCGGAGCCTTACGGAGATTTCGGTGCCGACCACGCATTATCCCAATAGTCGACTAGAATTAATTTCAACTTAAGTGAGTACAACAATGGAAAAGCGCGAACAGCTCTATGCGGGCAAAGCCAAGTCAGTTTACAAAACCGATGATCCTGATCGTGTGATCATGGTTTTCCGTAACGACACTTCTGCATTCGACGGCAAAAGAATCGAGCAGTTGGATCGTAAAGGTCTGGTCAACAATAAATTCAACGCGTTCATTATGGGCAAACTGCAAGCCGCAGGTATCCCAACTCACTTTGAAGCATTATTGTCAGACACCGAAGTGCTCGTGAAAAAAATGGACATGATTCCCGTCGAATGCGTTGTGCGTAATCTTGCCGCGGGATCGTTGGTTCGTCGCTTAGGTGTGCAAGAAGGTTTAGAGTTAAATCCTCCAACGTTTGAGTTGTTTTTGAAAAACGATGCCTTGGGCGATCCAATGGTTAACGAATCGCACGTGCAATCATTTGGCTGGGCAACTCCAGAACAGCTAGCGCGTATGAAGGAACTGACGTTTAAAATTAATACGGTTTTGAAAGAATTATTTGCTGACGGCAATATGTTGCTGGTGGATTTCAAAGTGGAATTTGGTTTGTTTAAAGGCGAAGTTATTTTGGGCGATGAATTTTCTCCCGATGGTTGCCGTTTGTGGGATAAAGACACCCGCGAAAAATTAGATAAAGATCGTTTCCGTCAAAATCTCGGTAACGTTGTTGAATCTTATGAAATTGTTGGTAACCGTTTAGGTTTAACTTTTTAATTCGTAGCTTCTGCTTTATAAATTTTAATGTGTGAAAGGAACGCCAGGAGTGGATTTTTCTGCTCCTGGATCTCTGCCAATAAGGGTATAACAATTAAAGGAGATCAGCTGTGATAGAAAGACGTTTATTTGATCGCACAACTACATCCGTGCGAGTGGAAATGAGCAATCCCAGTTTTGGGACTATCGTTGGTTTTGCAAAAGATGTATCCGATGGCGGTGCGCAAGTACAAATTGAAAACCAACCATGTCCGCCAATGGGCACGGAAGTTATGGTGATGTTTAAGAAATCTATTGGCCCTATCAACGCAGAGCCAGTGCGCATGAAAGTCATGCATCAATTCAGAAATACAATTGGTTTGATGTTTGTACGCTAATTAATTTGCTCTGCCGATAATTCGGTAGAGCAAATTGCCGATTTATTATTGTTATTTGCACTGTTCAGGTAACGTCAGCTTTAAATCCCCTTTATGAAAATTAGCCGCGAATTGTTTTATGTCGCCGCAAACTAATTTTGCATTCTCTGAAACATCCAGTTCGCGCAATGCCAGCAAATGTAACAGTGGTTCAGCACTTGTTAAGTTATTTTTACGTAAAATTAACACCTTCAATTGGCTGAAATTGCTTAATGGCGAAATAGATTGAATCGCGTTTTCTGAAAAATTAAGTTGTTCGATACTGTAGAATTTTTCGAGGCCTGCGAGCGAAATTATTCCGGCATGACTACAGTTCAATTGTTTCAAATCTTCCGCTTTGGTGATTTTATTATCCGTAATGGTTTGTTCTACGCAGCTACGTAAGTGAGCATCATCAATAACAAAGTCTTTAAATAAAGGCGCAGGAGTGTAAACAACGTTATTATTGACGCTGACCGAATAACTTTTGCAGCCAGCGATGAGGCTTATTAAAAAGAAGCCGCAGATTTTAAGAGGTTTGCTGTACATAGTGAGTTTGCTGTACATAATAGTTTGCCTGTAAGTAGAAATGTAGGTGCGTAATATAGTTGGGGGTTTAAGTCATTCTGGCAGCCTCGCCGCCAGTTGCCAACCGCTTTATAAAGCTGACGCGTCAAGAACCTTTTATGACGATAAAAGTCTACAAAGTATCCGCATTGAGGTTGTATTGATTGCTAGAAAATAAGTGCTTGTGTTTTAAAAATTAGTATTGGAAATTGGTTAAAAATTTAAGGGGTTAAATAAATTTATGAAAAAGTTAATTGTATTTTTATCAGCTATAGCATTGGTGGGTTGTACCACAACAGATCCACAAACAGGCGATAAAAATGTTAATAAAACGGGGAAGGGCGCTGGTATCGGCGCAATCGCTGGTGCAGTTTTAGGTGCTGCTGCATCTAGCCGAAGTGATCGCGGCCGCGGTGCCGTTACCGGTGCATTACTCGGTGCTGCAGTAGGTGGCGGTGTGGGCCATTATATGGATAAGCAAGAACAGGATTTGCGCGAAAAATTAAAAGACAGTGGCGTACAAGTAAATCGCCAGGGTAACGATTTAAACCTGATTATGCCGGGCAATATTACCTTTGCGGTAAACAAGTCTGATATACGTTCGGATTTTTATTCGGTGCTAAATTCAGTGTCATCAGCATTGAAAGAATACGATCAGACCACAGTTCGCATTAGCGGTTACACCGACTCGACTGGTCCGCTATCGCTAAACCAACGTTTGAGTGAAGATCGTGCAAACAGTGTGCGTAGTTATCTACTAGCGCAAGGTGTTGCATCTGATCGTATTGATTCAACCGGTTATGGCCCAGCGAATCCTATCGCGAGTAACGCTAGCGATGAAGGCCGTCAGGCGAACCGTCGTGTAGAAATTAAATTAATTCCCATTACGCAACAGTAATCCTTAATACGCAATTGCGTCTTGCAATGCGAATTGAAACTGTTGATAATGCGCGCCTCTTGCAAAGGCGCGCATTTGAAGCCTGAACTGCAAGCTGCAATGGTGATCTAGCCGGTCCCCTCGCAATGATGACCTGTGAACCCCGCCAGGCCCGGAAGGGAGCAACGGTAGCAGTTAGTTATGTGCCGGGGTGTGGCTGGTTAGATTGCCTCCATCTCAAGTTGAACCGTGTAAATCCCCCAAAAGTAGTTTGTCTTGCTCTTTAGTGAGTATTTAATTTCCACGTTTTGCTGCTTTCAGCTCATCATCTTTCACGTATTTATTTTGGTCTCATAACGCTATAATCGCTCTCTTTTTGGCGATCTCCTTTTTCGTTTTTCAAGGTTAGCAATTGGCATGAGTTATCAAGTTCTCGCTCGCAAATGGCGACCCCGTATTTTCCGTGAAATGGTTGGTCAGGAGCATGTGTTGCAAGCGCTTATCAACGCGCTCGATCACGACCGTTTACACCATGCTTATCTGTTTACCGGTACTCGCGGAGTGGGCAAAACCACCATCGCGCGTATTCTCGCCAAATGTTTGAACTGTGAAACTGGTGTTAGCTCTGAACCTTGCGGAACCTGTTCTGCGTGTCTTGAAATTGCTGAAGGCCGTTTTGTCGATTTGATTGAGGTGGATGCTGCCTCACGAACAAAAGTAGAAGACACCCGTGAACTACTTGAAAACGTTCAGTACGCGCCAAGTCGCGGTCGTTACAAAGTCTATTTAATCGACGAAGTTCATATGCTCTCCAACAGCAGTTTTAATGCGCTGCTGAAAACTTTGGAAGAGCCACCGCCGCACGTTAAATTTTTGCTGGCGACGACTGATCCGCAAAAGCTACCTATGACAATTTTGTCGCGCTGCTTGCAGTTCAATCTTAAAAATATGACGCCAGAGCGCATCGTCAATCATCTCAAGTTTGTACTTGATCAGGAAGTAATTCCCTTCGAAGAAAGTGCGCTTTGGCTGTTGGGTCGCGCTGCCGATGGCAGTATGCGCGACGCCTTGAGTCTCACCGACCAATCAATCTCTTACGGTTCGGGGAAAATCACCCAAGCTGAAGTTGCCGCTATGTTGGGCACTTTAGATCAAGCCGCCGTTTATGAAATCGTCACTGCACTCGTATCTTTAGATGGCAAAGCTATTCTCGGTGCCGTGCAGAATATGGCTGAGCAAGCGCCGGATTATGTCAACGCACTTGCTGAGATGTTGTCCGTGTTGCATCGCATCGCCATCGCCCAAGCCTTACCGGAAGCTGTTGATAATAGCCACGGCGACAAAGATCGAATTATGCAACTCGCCCAGCAGTTGCCTGCGGAAGATGTTCAACTTTTCTATCAAACCGCACTTTTAGGCCGCCGCGATTTACCTCTCGCACCTGATGCTCGTGCCGGTTTTGAAATGGTTTTATTGCGCATGCTGGCATTCAAGCCGCAAGGTGTAATGGATGTACCGACCCAGGCATTGCCCAAGCCAGCTTCTGTTCCGTCACAACCGCCTGTACCGCAACCCGTAATTGCTCCGCCTCAGCCGCAACCGACGCAATCAGCAGTTGTACAAGCCCAGCCAGTTGCTCCGGTTCAAGCGCTAGTCGCTGAAGTTGCGCCAGCCATGAATACATCATCGTCTCAGCCGGTGCCATCACAAGCGCCTCCCTTTGACGGTCCATACGGGAACGCCCCTGATATTAGTGGCGATGAATATGATGAATATGCCGCTGCACCAGCTTATCTGGATGCGAGCGACTACCACGCTGCGCCTAATGAGGTGCCCGAACCAAAAAAGCCTGAAGCGCCTGAAATTCAGGCGGCAAAAATTGCTGACGTAAAACCTCTAGCCGCAGCTGAAATAAAAATTATCGATACACCGCCAGTCAACGCCGGTATGAGTATCCGCAAAGTTCCTTACGAACACGCTAGCCCACAAGATTGGCCGGAAATTTATTTAGGATTGGGCGTTACCGGAATTTTGCAAAGTACCATCGCGAACTGTCAGCTGGTTGCGCGCAGCGGCAACGAATTTCAATTTATTGTCGATGATAACAACAGCACGCTTTATGACCCGAGTCATCAACAGCGCCTGTCAGATTTATTGAGCAGTTATTTTATCGAGCGCATCCACGCGAAAATTCAGGTGGGAAAAATTACCGCAGAAACACCGGCACTAATTGCAAAACGCCACCAGCAAGAACGCTATGACACCGCAGTAGTCTCAATAAAAACAGATCCTATAGTCCAGCAATTAATTGAACACTTCGGCGCGAGTTTGCGCGAAGAATCCATACAAGCTATTTAAGAACACGCTATTAAAAAGAGGCAGCTATGAATATCGGCGACTTAATGAAACAAGCTCAGCAAATGCAAGAGAACATGAAAAAAATGCAAGACGATTTGGTGAACCTTGAAGTTAAAGGCGAGTCTGGCGCAGGATTGGTTAAGATCGTAATGAATGGCCGTCACGATGTAAAACGTGTAAGCATTGACGATAGTTTGCTAAGCGAAGACAAAGAAATGCTCGAAGATTTATTAGCCGCAGCCGTCAACGATGCCGTTAGAAAAGTAGAAACGCAAAATCGTGATCACATGGCGAAGATGACCTCGGGCATGGGTTTGCCTGCCGATTTCAAAATGCCGTTTTGATGCAAAAATTTTACAACAATAAACGCACTTATTAATCGAGATAACACACTTTAATGTTCAGCCCTTTAATCGACGAACTCATGTCTTCACTGCGCTGCTTGCCTGGCGTGGGCCCCAAATCTGCCCAACGTATGGCGTTGTATTTATTGGAGCGCGACCGTGAAGGTGCTGAACGTTTGGCACAAAGTTTACATAAAGCAGTGGAGGGCGTGGGCCGTTGCAAACGTTGCCGCACGCTTACCGAACAACCGCTGTGTGGCATTTGCAATAATAATCGTCGCGACAACAGTATTATTTGTGTAGTTGAAACTCCCGCCGACGTTTTAGCGATAGAACAATCCGGCACCTATCAGGGAAAATATTTTGTGCTGCTCGGTCATTTGTCACCTATCGATGGCATCGGCCCTGAAGATATAGGTGTGGATCAGCTAATTAATTTGCTGCAACAGGAAGCGAGCGACGCAACGCCTATTAAAGAAATTATTCTCGCAACCAATCCTACCGTAGAAGGCGAAGCGACAGCTTATTACATTAGCGAGCGCGCGAAACATCAAAACGTTGTTGTGTCGCGTATTGCTCACGGTGTGCCTTTAGGTGGCGAGCTTGAGTTTATTGACGGCGGAACCTTGGCTCACGCATTTTCCAGTCGCAGAAACTTCTAATATGATTATTTCCACTGAACCGGTTTGGATTGCGCAAGACCATGAGCTTGCGGCGCTCTGCGAACGTTTGCATCAACAAGCAGCTATTGCAGTTGATACCGAATTTATGCGGACAGATACTTTTTATCCCATCGCCGGTTTAATTCAAATTGGCGATGGAAAAATCAGCTATTTAATTGATCCGCTAACCATCACCGATTTTTCATCGCTGCGCAAATTAATGCTCGATGAAAATGTTGTAAAAGTGTTGCATTCCTGTTCAGAAGATATTGAAGTTTTCGAGCGTCTGCTTGATGTTGTTCCTTCGCCCATTTTTGATACGCAAATCGCCGCAGCTTTTGCAGGTTTTGGATTTTCGCTGGGCTACGCCGGTCTCGTCAAAGCGGTTTTAAATATTGACGTTCCCAAAGACGAAACCCGTTCCGATTGGTTGCAAAGACCGCTCAGTGCATCGCAAATAAAATATGCGGCGCTCGATGTTGCGCACATGTTAATTGTGTACGGAAAACTACTGCAGATTTTAAAAACCAGCGAGCGTTTGGCGTGGGTAAAAAGTGATTGTGCGGATTTAGTGATCAACGCGCGCAAGTCAGAACATTACGAAGAGGCATATCAAAAAGTAGGATTCGCCTGGAAATTGCGGCCAGCAGAATTAGCCATTTTGCGCGATCTGTGTATTTGGCGTGAGGTTGAATCCCGCGCGCGCGATATTCCGCGCAATCGTTTGATTAAAGAAAGTTCGCTGTTCGAAATGGCGCGCAAAAAACCGCAGGATGCGGCACATCTGCAACGCATTGAAGATATTCCTTCACGCACTTTACGCTCAGATACGGAAACTCTAATTGAGATTATTCGCAATTCAGCATCCGCCGATGCAACAAATTTGCCTGCCCGACTGGATGCGCCACTCGCGCCGAGCGATGCTCCGTTACTAAAAGCGCTAAAAAGATACGTGCGCGATACGGCCGAAGTTTTGAATCTGCCGCCGGAACTATTGATCCGTAAAAAAGAATATGAGGCTATTGTTCGCTCTGGAATGAAAGGTGGCGTCTATACTTTACCTGAGCGCTTATTGGGATGGCGTTTTGAGGTGATAGGAAAAGGATTATTGGTCGTAACTGAAAATCCTGTTCTGGATGATGTAGAACCACTTTAATTTTACGAGTTTACGCATGAAAATTATTTGCCAGATTTATCGCAGTCCTAAAGAAGAGGGTATGTACCTCTACGTTAAAAAAGAAGAAGGTTTAACGAAAGTTCCAGAAGAGTTGTTAAAGCTTTTTGGCGTTCCGCAACCGGCGATGGTGTTGTTGCTTACGCCCGAAAAAAAATTGGCACGTGTTAGCGTCGAGAAAGTCGCCGAGAGTTTGGATTCGCAGGGCTACTATCTGCAATTGCCGCCGCGCGCTGAACAAGATCCTGAAATGCAATCCATGCGTGCGCACAATTCCAAACTTTCGGGTTAATCGCCAGTAACAGTTTTTTCAAAGAGGGCGCAGGTTAGCTAAATGCCAGTACAAGTATTTTGGATTGCCAAAAAATTACATGAGATGTCATCTTCAGAGTTTGAATCGCTCTGCGATGGCTGCGGAAAATGTTGCCTCCATAAATTGGAAGATGAAGATACTGGCGATGTTTTTTATACCAAAGTTGCATGCCGATTTCTTGATCACGATACTTGTAAATGCCAGGTGTATGAAGAACGCCAAAAGCATATTCCAGATTGTGTGACCTTAACGCCAGCGACCGTGAACGATACTTATTGGTTGCCAGAAACTTGCGCTTATCGTTTAATTGCTGAAGGCATTCCCTTATTTGATTGGCATCCGCTGGTATCCGGCGACCCTGATTCAGTGCACAAAGCGGGTATGTCAGTGGCAGGTCAAGTTGTGCATGAAAACTCCGTGGATATAAATGATCTTGAAGATTACGTTGTGCGTTGGGTATAAATCGCGCGTTGGGTGTAGGAAAAAACCATGAGCCAATTAACCAGTATTCAATACGCCTGGATCATTTATTTTGCTGGCAGCCTCGGTTGCACAATCGCTGCATGGTGGCTTTTTTTATGGGCGTGGCGTTTTGTTCGCTACGCCGCTGTCGTCACAGTCATGGCAATTTTATTTACGCCCTACGCCATAGATGCGCAAACAATGACGATGGCGCCCGCGATTTATACACTTGTATTTGAAGGCATGTCGCAAGGCCCAAAGGCTATAGTGCCCTTAATAAAATTAATCATTGGAATTTGGTTGATTGCGATTATTTTGGTGGCAGTGTTTGTTCTTCTAACACGCAAGCATCAAGCAGAAAAGGTAACTTACAAAGAACCAGCGCCACGAGTTAAAAGACAATCGCGTCGTCTGGAACATCATGATGGTCGCCGCCATGAAAGCCCCATTAAAAGTTCAACGCGAGGTTTGAGTAACGATGAATATCAAGCGCGCGAAGAATTACTCAAAGGCGAAGTGCCTATGCGTGCATTGAGAGATTAAATATCGTATTGCTGTGATCTAAAAGAAAAAAGCCAGCAAAAGCTGGCTTTTGCTATTTAGACTGTCAGTAAATGGAAAATTGCCATTTAAGTGCTATAAATGAAGGGAGATATTCTAACAAAATAACGTTTTTCTCCCTCTGCCTGCCTAAAGGCCCTATATGCGAAATCGAATATTTATTGTTGTCTTGTTGCCTGCATTCCTCGCGTCTGCGACGTTTGCACAGGCGCAATCTCACGATGCGGCAAAAACTATTTCTTCAGCAACATCAACAGCAACTTCAACTGCTGCTTCAGCACCGGCGGCTGCAGAGTCGTCATCTACAAAAAGTTCTGCAGTAAAAGAAGAACCAAAACTCGCGACCGAAACTAAAGTCGCTAAAATTTTACCTTCGGATGTTCGTGTACTGATTGATGTTTCCGGCAGTATGAAAAAAACTGATCCACAAAATTTACGCAAACCAGCAGTGGATTTAATTGTTCGTCTCTTGCCCGATAAAAGTCGCGCCGGTCTGTGGACATTTGGTAATGACGTTAATATGTTGGTTCCCTTTAAACCTGTGGATGCAAACTGGCGTAAACAAGCTGCGCCCGCGGCCAACAAAATTAATTCGGTCGCCATGTTTACTAACATTGGCAAAGCCTTGGAAGAAGTTAGTTTCGATAAAAAATCCTTAAGCCCAGATTTTAAAACACATATTATTTTATTAACGGATGGCGTCGTGGATATCGGCCAAGATGCGGTCGGCAACAATAAAGAGCGTCAACGCATTCTCACGGATATTTTGCCCAGCTTAAAGGCAGCGGGCTATATCGTTCACACAATTGCACTCTCGCCCGATGCCGACACAGATTTGCTAAAAAAATTATCGGTGGCTACTGATGGTGTATTTACCACCGCTATTTCTGCCGACCAATTAATGAGTGTATTCTTAAAAATATTTGATCAAGCAGTACCAGCTGAACGAGTGCCCTTAGATAGCAATGGTTTTTTAGTGGATGCCAGCATTAAAGAATTTACGGCATTAATTTTCAGAAAACCCGGCGAAGATAAAACACTTATTATCTCTCCCGAAGGTAAAGAATATTCTGGAACCAATCCCGCCGAAGGCATCAATTGGTATCGCACTGATACCTATGATTTGATTACTGCAGACTCACCAAAAGCAGGGCAGTGGAAAATAAAAACGGATATAGCGCCACAGAGTCGTATTACAGTGGTAAGTGATTTGCAGTTAGTTGTCGAGCCGCTAAAAAATAATATCCACAGCGATGATTCGTTGGCGGTGAATTATTCATTTCAAGAGAGCGGCAAAACGGTTAGCAATAAAGATTTTCTCGGTTTAATCGAAACTAATGTCATAGTTGCGAAAGATAAAACTGAAGAAAATTTTGACAATTCTTTCACTGCAACTACGCCACCAGCCGATGGATTTTTCCACCAAACGCTAAACAATTTCAAAAGCACCGGTGATTACGAGATCCATATTTTTGTAGACGGAAAAACCTTTAAACGCGAATTCAAACACAGCTTAAGCGTGCGCGACAGTCTTATGGTGTTGGAAAAAAATAACGCCAAAGCTGAAGATGGAAAGCTGACATACAGCTACAAAATTTCAACCGACGAAAAAGTTATTGATGTAAAAAAAATGCAGGTTAGTGTAAGCATTAAAAATACTCAAAATAATAATGTTGAAAAAAATCTTAACCTGGTCGATGGCAATCATTGGGAGTTTTCGTTCGCTCCAGCACAGGAGGGTGAATACACAGTTGATATTCATGCGGTAGGCGAGCAATTGAATGGCGACAAAGTCGATGAAACTTTGCATGCAGATAAATTTACTTATGCCATAGCCAAGCCCGAACATGCGGCGTCATCTGAAGTAGCAAAAGAGGAGCCAAAAGCTGAGGAAGAAAAAACAAAAGATGACAATAATTTATTGCTTTACATTAGTATTGGCATTGGCAATTTACTGTTATTAGTTGCAGGTTTTTTTGCCTACAGAATGATTATGGGTGGCAAGGCTAAAGATGAGCTGGCGGAGTTTGAGAAAACTTTATCTACCGCTAAGGCAAATCCAACTCCTACACCTGTAAAAGAAGAAGTAAAAAAAGCGCCGGAAAAAACTGAAATTGATTTGTCGGATGAAGACCCTGCACACATTCCCATGAACAATGACGACGATGATATGGATAATTTATTTCCATTGGATAGCCTGGACGATCCTAATTACACTGATGAAAAATAATGCTCGCTGAACCTGCTGTTATTGAATTGCAAAATACTGATTTCGAACGTGTAGAAGAATTGCGATTACCGCTAGTGAATCGCTTTTATTCAAATTGTAATTATCAGGTAAAATGTGGGCGTTTAGATTATGTGTATAGCATGAGTTTTTGCGGAAAAATAATCGCGGCAGCACGTTTGTTGCCACAAGCCTCAGGTCACTTATTGTTACGTAATCTTTGCGTTGCTCCTGAGAAACGCAATCAAAAATTAGCAACTCATCTGTTGGAAAAAATAATCATTGAATTAAGTTCTGCACAAAATCCTGTCAATTGTTACTGCTTTGCATTGCCTCATCTGCAAAATTTTTATCTCGCGTTGGGCTTTAAAAATCTTAACCCTGAGCAAGTTCCTCCAGAAATAGCGGAAGCACACTATCGCAATTGCGCCCGTAAGCGCGGGTGGATTTTGATGGGCTTTATAAATGTTTAGAGTGTTTAGGCAATAGGTATCATAAGCAAAATTAACTGGTTTCCCACTTCTTCACGCGTTATTCTCTGCCTGACCTTATTGGTATGCAGTTTTATATAACCCGGAAGGAGAAATCATTATGAACATTAATATTGGCATTGATGAACAAGATCGTCAGGATATAGCTCATGGCTTATCCAAATTATTGGCGGATACTTACACACTCTATTTAAAAACTCATAACTTCCACTGGAACGTGACTGGCCCCATGTTTCAAACGCTTCATCTTATGTTTGAAACCCAATATACCGAACTGGCGCTTGCAGTGGATTTAGTTGCTGAACGAATTCGTTCCCTTGGTGTTAATGCTCCCGGTACCTACAAACAATTTGCCGCGCTTAGCAGCATTAAAGAGGAAGATGAAATTCCACAAGCGAAAGATATGATTCGTTTGTTAGTAGAAGGGCAGGAATCTGTAGTGCGCACAGCGCGTTCGCTTTATCCTGTAGTTGAAAAAGCAAACGATGAAGCAACTGCAGATTTATTAACGCAACGAATTCAATTGCATGAAAAAACCGCGTGGATGCTGCGTAGTTTATTAGAGTAAGTTTTAATAATTACTCAACACAAAAAAGCCGTTGAACTCTCGATCACCGGCTTTTTTATTTGGGAAATTTTATTACCAATTTTTAAGCAATTGGTAATTGAATATTAAAACAGGTACCGAATTTCTCGTCGGATGTTACTGACATTTGCCCGTCATGATGATCGGTAATAATAAAATAGGAATAAGACAATCTATTCTCGACCGGGCACGCAGGTTCGCGATCTGATATAGAGAAAAATGGTTGGAAAATATCTTCTTGTTCAAGCGGGCTCAAAGCTTTGCCGTTATGCTGAACTTTAATCCACAGCGAATCGTAAAACTCACTGATTTCTATATTAATAGCAGGGTGTTCCTGTTCCTTGTGATTTAACGAGTGGAATGCAGCGCGCAACAAACGCACAAATACTTGCTGCAACTCAGATTGATAACAAGGAATTTGAGGCAAGCCTTCATGATAATGACGTGTCAAATCAATTGCGCTAAATCTTAAACCCGATAAATCGGTAAATAAATTATCGGCGACTTTGATACTTTGATCCATTAACACAGTAATGTCGGCCGGCGCTTTTTCATCATTGTGACTATTGGCCAAATCCAACAAATTTTGAATAATTGAGGATGCTTGTTCGCCGCTTAAGCGTGCCTCTTTCAAGGTTTTAAGTAATTCATTTTTTATTTGACTGGGGTCATTTTCAGCAAGCTTTTCTTGCGATGCTAATAAGCTAGACAATATAGATTGCAGTGGCAAATTAATATCGTAGGCCATTGCCGATGCAAGCTCGCCCATGGCAGACATTTTATCGCGCTCGGATACTTTGTTTTCAGCTTTCATTTGTTTGGTAATATCGTCCACCAAAATGACTACGCCGGTTTCGTCGTTGTCCGCTAATGGGTAGATAGTAATGTCAAAATAATACTGGTCGCGCTGGCTATGTTTAATCGTTACCGTTTTTTTGCTGCGGAATACCTCAGAAACCTGGTCTGGTGTAAGCGTAATGGTGGGGTAGGCTTCCCATAAATTTTTGCCCAACACATTGGCAACTGAGCGACCCGTTGCCGCTTCAGCAACCTGGTTCCACTGAGTGATGTGCATATCCTGATTTAGGCCAATGAGCATCAATGGCAGAGATTCAACGATATTGGTGATGTATTGCTCGCGGCTTTTTAAAACTTCTGAAGTTTCAATTAGAGAAGCGGTTCTTCTGGCTACCCGATCTTCCAGTGTCGCTTTAATATCGGTTAATTCGCGATTTACTCGACGGCCACGGCTGTTCGCAATCAATAAAAAAATGGCTACTACGAGCAAGGTAATAATCAGCAGGCTGAGCGCACTATTGGCAACCCATTGCCATTTGGTAGTACCGTCCGGGTTTCTATAAATGGCGAAAATATCAGCATAGGCGTATACGCTGAGCGGATATAGGGTTAAAGCGGCTAACCATTTTTTCATAAAGAGATCACTGTACGAGGAAGTTGGCCCTTCGCTTTTACTTATTGGGAAAAGTTGAAGGTTGTTAATTGTATTACATCTATGAACTTAGGTGAAATTCATCGTTCTATTCATAACACCTAATGTGATAACGGGGTAATGTGATAGGTGCTAATGGACAAGCACCTTGCGTCGTAACAGAATACATGCTGACAATTTACGAATAATTATTCAGACAAGATCACTAAACCACAGTTTCCGAATTGACAGAAATATTCGCATTATAAATATCCCGGCAGAACCTTGGCTGAACAAAACACTTATGGTTTCGATACCTAATCAGATGTTTGCACAGTACATAAGTTGTACTATTAAACCTTAACTGCCATTTATTTCTTTGTTTATAACATTATGTCTACAGCCAAAATTTTGTTGCTTACTGTCACCGCATTTGTGCTGGGATTTGCGTTGAGCGAATATCGCATGACATCAAGTGTGCGAGATCATGAGGTTTCTACCTCTGAAATAAAAGTACAATCGCAAAATGCTATTAAAAATGTCGATAAAACACAATCAGTGAACGAGCCTAGGTTACCAAATTCTTCACTAATAAATGATGAAAAAAGTGTTCAACGCGAGAAGGATGCAGAAGATTTTTCATGGGCGCAAGTCGATCAATTTATTGCAAGCTCACGCTATGACGATGCAATTCGTTTATTGGAAACCCGAATGGGCGACAACAAAGATGCTGCGCGCGCTTGGCTTATGTTAGCGTCTATCTACAAAAAACAGTCACAACCTATAGCAGCAGTAGACGCCTGGTTTCGGTATTTAAAATTAGAGTTAGATGATCAAAAAATAGATAAAGCGCTAAAAGATATCAAAAATTATTTAGTGCAATTAAAGGAAAACCCAGCGTTATTTAATGAAGATTATTCCTGGCTAATAGGGCAGTTTGACGAACTGTTAAAATATCGCGCTAATGATGGAGAACTGCATTTAATATTGGCGTCACTATTGGTCCAATTAAATGACGATTATCAAGCGCAGTATCATGCGCTTATGGCCGCAAATGATCCTACCGTGCAAAAACGTGCTGAAGCCATACTGGCGAAGCTGAACGGCGAAAATGCACCGGACGAAACAACTATTGCGCTAACGCGTTTCGGCAATCAGTTTTTGGTAGATGCAAATATTGAAGGAAATTCCGCGCGATTATTATTGGATACAGGTGCATCACTCAGTGGTTTATCCTCAAGCTACACTGCAAAATATCCTTCGCTGCTTAAAGCAACCAAGCCCATTCGTTTAAATACTGCCAGCGGTACGCACGATAGTTTTTTATTTACGGTAACCACAATGAATATCGGCGATTTGGCGTTTAACCAGCATATTTTAACGCAGTTGCCTATGGATAATTCCCAAGGCTTTGATGGTTTACTCGGTGTGGATATTCTGGGCAGATTTGATTTTGTG
Organism: Gammaproteobacteria bacterium; assembly: GCA_004172865.1. Classification (GTDB taxonomy): domain Bacteria; phylum Pseudomonadota; class Gammaproteobacteria; order Pseudomonadales; family Cellvibrionaceae; genus Cellvibrio. The sequence continues at coordinate 149,790 of SEBV01000007.1, forward strand.
ATTGATCAAAATAATGCGGTCTTGCGATTGAAGGTCAGAAAACAGTAACAGGATTTGGTTTCGCGTCGGTTTATCGCTCATGTTATTATGCGCACCTGAATTTAAGGGCGGTTTGCATGACGAATATCTGGTTGGAATATAAACAAGCTATTGTAAACGTAATGGCACAAGACCATCATCGTTTACTGCGCCGTGTGATTGAGCTGGAAAAACTTGCGCGCGCGAAAAAACCTTACGAGCTAGCCTTGGAAAAATGGCAAGCGCAACTTGCACGCTCGCAAACTGCCGTTGCAAATCGTCAACAACTTATTCCCACTAATATTCAATTTCCTGATCTTCCTGTTTGTGAAAAACGCGAAGAAATTGCACAAATTATTGCGGCTAATCAAGTTGTAGTTTTAGCGGGTGAAACAGGTTCAGGTAAAACCACACAGATTCCTAAAATTTGTTTAACACTTGGGCGTGGTACGCGAGGTTTAATTGGCCACACTCAACCGCGTCGTATCGCAGCAAATACGGTTGCCAATCGTATTGCTGAAGAATTACAAACCAAGCTTGGCGAAAAAGTTGGTTATCAAGTTCGTTTTAGTGATCAATCCAGCGAACAAACTTTAATTAAAGTAATGACCGACGGCATTTTATTAGCCGAAATTCAGAACGATCCTTACTTAAATAAATACGATACCTTAATTATCGATGAAGCTCATGAACGCAGCTTAAATATTGATTTTTTGCTCGGCTATTTGAAACAACTTTTGCCGCGTCGCCCCGATTTAAAATTAATTATTACGTCGGCTACCATCGACCTACAAAAATTTTCTGAGCATTTTAATAACGCGCCCATCATAGAAGTTTCTGGTCGAACCTATCTTGTAGATGTTTGGTATCGCCCATTGTTTGAATCTCAAGCAAAAGATGATGAAGGTGAAGATACCGAACAAGATATTTACAGCGCAATGGTCGAGGCAGTTCACGAAATTGAATTGCATGAAAAAACCGGAAGCGGTAAGCGCGGCGGCGATATTTTAATTTTTCTCAGCGGTGAACGCGAAATTCGCGAAGCGGCAGAAGCTCTACGCAAAGCGCAATTTGCCCATATGGAGGTCGTACCTTTTTACGCGCGTTTAAGTTTGGCAGAACAGCAACGCGTATTTGCAGCTCACACTGGGCGCCGAATTGTGTTGGCAACAAACGTGGCGGAAACATCAATTACGGTGCCGGGAATTCGCTATGTAATTGATCCCGGTTTTGCACGCATATCGCGTTATTCCTATCGCACAAAAGTACAGCGGTTACCTATTGAACCCGTTTCGCAAGCCAGCGCAAATCAACGGAAAGGCCGCTGTGGTCGTATTGCGGAAGGTATTTGTATTCGTTTGTATAGCGAAGAAGATTTTAATAATCGCCCGGCATTTACAGATGCAGAAATTCTCCGCACCAACCTCGCCGCTGTTATTTTGCAAATGTTGCAATTGCGCATGGGCGATATTCACAAGTTCCCGTTTATTGATGCGCCGGATCATCGCTTAATTAGCGATGGTTATAAATTGCTGGAAGAGCTGCAGGCTGTTAATGCTAAAAATCAACTCACGCCTGTTGGTGCTCAACTTAGCAAATTACCGCTTGATCCCCGTCTTGCGCGCATGATGTTGGCTGCACAAGAACATTCTTGTATCCGAGAATTATTAATTATTGCCAGTGCCTTGTCGGTGCAAGATCCCCGTGATCGCCCAGGTGAAAAACAGCAGGCGGCTGATCAAAGTCACCGCCGCTTTTGGGCGGATTTCTCGGACTTTGCGGGCTTTGTAAATCTTTGGGATTATTTTGAAACGCAGCGTCAAGAATTATCGCAAAACCAATTGCGAAAGTTGTGTAAGAAAGAATTTCTAAATTATTTACGTTTACGCGAATGGCGAGATATTCACCATCAGTTATCGCTAGCAATAAAAGAATTGGGTTTTAAATCCAATACGGTGCCTGCTGGTTATGATGCAGTACATAAAGCCCTGTTGAGTGGTTTGCTCGGTAATTTAGGTTTCAATCACGAAGAGCGTGAATATCTCGGTGCACGTAATCGAAAGTTCAGTATTTTTCCGGGCTCATCTTTAATTAAAAAAACGCCAAAATGGATTATGGCTGCGGAGTTAATTGAAACGTCGAAATTGTTTGCACACACGGTTGCCAAAATTGAACCTGAGTGGGCGCTTGCTGCTGCAGAGCATTTGGTTAAACGACAATATTTTGAACCGCACTACAACAGCCACACGGGCCAGGTAATGGCGTATGAAAAAGTTAGCTTGTATGGTTTGACGTTAATAGAAAAAAAATCTGTTCCCTATGCGCATATAGATCCTATAGTAGCGCGTGAAGTTTTTATTCGCGCTGTTTTTCTGGAGGGACAATATGCACAACATCCAAAGCGAAAGAATCTTCAGCATAAAGGTCCAGTAAATGATTTTTTTACACATCAACAAGATTTGTTAAAGGAATTAGATGACCTTGAAGCAAAATCTCGTCGCCGCGATATTCTTGCGGATGAGCAAGTTATTTTTGAATTTTACAATGAGGTTATTCCAGAGCAGATTATCAATTTAACCGGGTTCGAAAGTTGGCGAAAAAAAGTCGAACATGAAAACCCCAAAATTTTATATATTAGTCGTGAAACCTTAATGCGCCATGGCGCGCTTGATATTACGCACGCGCAATTTCCGAACGAACTGGAATGGCGCGGAATGGTGTTTCCATTAACTTATCATTTTGAGCCAAATCATCCTGATGACGGTGTCAGTATTCACGTTCCTATGAGTGTTTTGCACCAATTGCCGGAGCAACGTTTGGAATGGTTGGTGCCGGGAATGTTGCGCGATAAATGTATTAACTTGGTGAAAAGTTTACCGAAATCGTTACGCAAACATTTCGTGCCCGTGCCCGATGTCGTTGATAAAGCCTTAGCAGCCATGTCTCCAGATAATAAACCATTAACAGATGCTTTAGGTTTGCAATTAAAACGCCAAACCGGTGTTGATGTTAGTGCTGACGCATGGCTTGAAACACAGGTCGATAATTATTATCGCTTCAACATTAAAGTGGTTGACGACAAGGGAAAAGTAATTGCGAGTGGTCGCGATTTATTGCCGTTGCGTGAAAAATATCGCGCACAAGTGCAGCAAAATATTCAGTCTGCAGCGACTAATATTGAGCGTGATAACATTACACAATGGGATTTGGAATCTTTACCGCAGGCAATCCAATTGCAACGCAACGGAATTGGTATTCGCGCTTATCCTGCGCTTGTTGATAAGAATAATTCAGTAGCTTTGCAAGTCCTGGATAATCCGCAACAAGCGTTGGAATTAACGCAACGTGGGCTTGCGCGTTTAATTTATTTACAACTTAATCAAACCGTAAAATATTTACAAAAGGAATTGCTGAAAGGGCAGGATATTGCTTTGACATTTGCCGGAATTGGTTCGCGCGATCAGGTAGTTGATGACATTATTCTCGCGGCGATAAAACAATTGAGCGTAAATGATCAATCGCAATTGCCTCGTGATAAAACTGACTTTGAAAAGCGCGTCGCTAGCATTAAAGACAAATTAGTCGCAGTGGCAGAAGAAATTTGTAGTCATTTACTGGCGAGTTTAAAATTGCTAGTTGATGTTAAAAAAAGCATAAAACAACAAAAAAATGCATTGGTTTTGGCGTTTGCATTAGGCGATATTGAAGAACAATTAAAGCAATTATTTTATGTCGGGCTAGTTTATAAAACGCCAGATGAATGGTTGCGCCAATACCCGCGTTATTTGCGTGCGATTCAACTGCGGTTGGAAAAAGCGTCGCTTAATCCGCAAAAAGACAAATTGACTTTGCTAGAAATTCAACCTTATTGGCAACGCTTGCAAGAATTTATCGAGAAAGAAGGCGCGCATGTAATAACGCAGAATTCTGCGCTAGTAGAGTACCGTTGGTGGATAGAAGAATTGCGTGTGTCACTGTTTGCCCAAACTCTCAAAACCCAAATCCCTATATCCCCGAAGCGGTTAGACAAGCAATGGGAAGCCGTTTTAAGTCTCTGATTTACCCTCGCGTGATTCCATTTTAATCAAATTTGATTGTCAGCTAGGGCTGGCAGTCAAATTCTGTCTATGTTAAAGTTTTTTAATAGGTATTATTGTAATACAAATAAATCCGCAGTAAGCACCTTAACGCATTTCATTTTTACTCATCACGACGCCCGAGCTTGAGGCTTTGGTCTGTCATATTTCTGCTTGACTTACGAGACTTAAAATAATGAAACGGATCATTTTTGCCTTTTTTGTATTGGGCTTATCGGTTGCTTCGCTGGCTGAAACAACTGCTACTTCAGCTACCGCGGCATCAAAGCCAGTTGCCATTAATGTCGATATCACCCAACAAAAAGCGCCTCTCAAGCCTATTTGGGCCTGGTTCGGTTATGACGAACCCAATTACACCTACATGAAAGACGGCAAAAAATTGCTGACCGATATAGCAGCGCTCAGTCCGGTTCCTGTTTATGTTCGTGCCCACAATTTGATGAATACCGGCGATGGTACGGCAGCCCTGAAATGGGGTTCGACCAATATGTACACCGAAGACAAAGACGGCAAACCAATCTATGACTGGACGATTGTCGATAAAATTTTTGACACCTACATTGAACGCAATATGAAACCGCTTGCTCAAATTGGTTTTATGCCTGCAGCGCTCTCTGCAAAACCACAGCCTTATCAGCACACATGGGCGCCAGGCAAGCCTTATCCAGAAATTATGACCGGTTGGGCATATCCTCCTAAAGATTACACAAAATGGGCTGACCTTATTTCCGCATGGGTAAGCCATTCGGTTGAACGTTACGGTAAAACTGAAGTTGAAAGTTGGTATTGGGAATTGTGGAATGAGCCAGACGGTTTTTATTTAATCGCGCCCAATGTTGAAGAAGAGTATTTCAAGATGTATGACTACGCATATTTCGCCGTGAAACGCGCACTGCCGAGCGCGCGTATGGGTGGGCCACATACAGCACACGGTAATAATTTTTTTAAACATTTTATCGAACACTGTTTGCACGGAAAAAATTACGTTACTGGAGCGGTAGGAACACCAATTGATTTTCTGGCGTTTCATGCGAAAGGCGAACCGCGTGTTGTGAATGGCCGTGTGCAAATGAGCATGAGTCGACACTTCAAAAATATTAGCGATGGTTTATCAATTGTGGCTTCATTTCCAGAGCTAAAAAATATTCCGGTGATTATTGGTGAATCAGATCCTGAAGGTTGCGCTGCTTGCGGAATGAAAACCAATCCAGAAAATGCGTATCGCAACGGCACGCTCTATTCAAGTTACACAGCAGCTTCGATTGCACGTGAATATGATTTGATGGAAGAGTACGGCGTAAATTTATTAGGTGCGGTGAATTGGTCATTCGAATTTGAAGATCAACCCTGGTTTGAAGGCTACCGCGATTTAGCAACCAACGGTGTAAATAAACCCGTGCTTAACGTATTTAGAATGTTGGGCATGATGCAAGGCAATCGTGTTGCTGTAAGTGGCGACCTAGCTTACAACGCGCAATCTATCCGTGCATCCAGCGTACGCGATGTAAAAACTGATATTAATGCATTGGCAGTTGCAGATAAAAAATCTATTAGCGTTCTGGTATGGAATTATCACGACGACGATATTTTGGATGCAGGCTCACCAGTTGAAATAAATATAACTGGAATTGATGCTAAAGAAGTAAAGCTTAATCATTACCGCATCGATACTGAAAATAGCAATTCTTACACTACATGGAAAGCGATGGGATCGCCTCAGAAGCCAACTGCGGAACAAATTAAAACTTTGGAAAAATCAAGTGAGTTAGCTTTATTACAAAAACCTACAACGATAAAGGTAAAAAATCATCAAGTGACTTTAAAAATGCAATTGCCTCGTCAAGCCGTTTCATTAATAAAATTAACCTATTAATTTTTAATATTGTTTGATGAGAGAAAGATATGATTTTTAGAAGTGTAATTATGTGTTTGATGTTGGCAGCCGCAATGTCAAGCATTGCGACAGAGGCTATTGATGGTGCAGCTATATATAAGCAAAACTGCGCCGCTTGTCATGGTCTAAATCGAGAGGGTGGGGTTGGTGTAAATTTAGCCGATAAAGTATGGTTAAAAGTAAAGCCAGAAAAGGATGACTTGGTGAAGTTTATCAACCAGGGTTCGGTGGCGGCAGGAATGCCTGCCTGGCAAAGTGTTCTTGATAAAGAAAAGATTGCTGCAGTTGCCGAATTTTTATTAAATCCCGCGGCGACTAACCTGGTAGCAACAAACTCTGCTTCAAAAGCTGATCCTTATCCTGAATTAAAAAAATTAATTTTACCTGCCGGTTTTTCAATTTCGGTTTATACCGATCAAGTTGAAAATGCTCGAGCTATGGTGGTTGCGCCATCGGGCGTTGTATTTGTTGCATCGCGAACCACAGGAAAAGTATTTGCAGTTATTGATAGCAATAAGGATTATGTCGTTGATAAAGTCATCACTGTGGCAGAGGGGTTAGATTCGCCCATTGGCGTTACTTATATAAATGGTGCTTTATTTATTTCCGAACGTTTTCGTGTAGTTCGTATCGATAATATTGAAAAAACTTATACCAAGCATCCAGTATTCAAAGTTGTTAAAGATGATTTTCCTCAAGATAAATGGCACGGCGAAAAAATTATTAAAGCCGGACCAGATGGAAAACTATATATACCTATTGGTGCACCCTGCAATGTGTGTGATAAGGAGTCAGAACCTTTCGCAAAAATCTACCGCATGAATCCCGACGGTTCTGATTTTGAGGTCTATGCCAAAGGCATTAGAAATTCTGTAGGTTTTGCGTGGGAGCCGACAACTAAAGAGCTATGGTTTACGGATAACAATCGCGATCTTATGGGCGACAATATGCCTTCTTGTGAATTAAATCACGCACCTAAAGCGGGAATGCATTTTGGTTTCCCCTACTGTCATAGCGGTGTGGTGCTAGATCCTGAGTTCGGCAAAGACAGAAGTTGCAATGAGTTTATCCCTCCGGCTGCAAATCTAGGTCCCCATGTTGCGCCACTAGGTTTAGCTTTTTATGAAGGATCACAGTTTCCCGAGCAATACAAAAATCAATTGTTTGTTGCAGAGCACGGCTCCTGGAATCGCACGCAAAAAATTGGTTATCGTGTGGAATTGATTACGATGTTTAATAATCAAGTGGTTTCAGATACGCCGTTTATTGAAGGATTTGTCCACGGCGATGAAGTGCTAGGTAGACCAGTAGATGTAGCTTTCTTAGCAGATGGCTCAATGTTAGTTTCAGACGATTATCTTGGCAGGCTTTATCGAGTTACTTATACTGCGCCCAAGAAAATTTAGTTTATCGAAAATCTTTGATTCAGTAGCTTGTAAAAGTGCTCTCGTTATTTTTAACCTGAGCACTTTTTATTTTAAGCTGATGGTTCTGTAATAATTCCAATTATCAATTCACTTTTAAGCCACTGTTGCAAATATTGTGCTGTTTGCAGCGGTACTTTTTCTTCTGCAAACCATTCGCACAAACCACCGCATACATTCGAAAAATTATGATCAGTTATAAAAGCATTTAGTGCCCAAGCTTCTGCAGCGTCGAGAGGCCGGTAAACTACTTGCAAATTCTCTCGCCAAATTAGCCAGGTTTGAAATTCCGTTGCAATGACGGGTTCAATAGTGATTCCATCTTTTATCAGCGCTTGCCACTGTAGTGGTGCATTAATCACGCAGTTTAATAGTTGTAATGAGGGATGAAATACAAGTTTCATCGTCATCCAGGATTCTGGTGGTAGTGCGCGAATGTGATCGAGCGTTGAAACGATTTCATCAGCCGCGTCAAACGTCATAGCTTGCGCCCATTCAAATTCCGCTAGTTCTACGATATGAAGTTGCTCGTGCCAATCAGTATTTGATTTTAAAAACTCAGGTAGCTTTTCACCAAACCATCGTAATGATGGATGATGCGATGGATGTGCTGATATAAATTCATTTGCAAGATTTGTAAATATATCCTCACCCAAAAATAGTTTTAATGCCGGATAATCGTTGCTCAATGCATCTATTAAACGCAAACGGTAAGCTTCATGATAAATATGTAACCGTGCTTCCTTAGAAAATGCAGGCGTTTCCAATGTCAGATCGTCAGCGTCACGTTTTTTATCCAATAAAAAATCCTGAAGATCGCTTTGTAATTCAGCAAGGGTTTTATGGCTCATAATTATTTGTGAGTTAACCAGTAATCAATTGAAGCTTTGCCCGCACCAGCAATAGCGAGCCAGAAAAATATGGCGAGGTATGCAGTTTCAGAGAATCCTAAAAGTGTATCCAAAGAATCGACTTGCTCCCACAACGCACTTTTAATCGCAACTATCATAATTACACCCAGAATGCCGGCAGAAATCCTTGTGAATAATCCAAGTATTGTCAGAATGCCACACACAAACTCCGCGCCGGAAGTAAAAGGAGTAAGTACGTGTGGTAAAGGAATTCCCCAGCTAATAAAATTCTCAGTAATTTGATCGAGGTTTTGTAATTTACCCCAGCCAGCAGTTATAAATATTTCACCAACAACCAAGCGCGCAAATAATGGGCCGAGCCATTGAATATAAGATGCCACTTTTTCTGGCCAACCTAAGGTAATATCGATAAAAGAATTAAATAAAGTTTTCATAATCTGTCCCTTGAGTGATTAAGCGCTAATGGCGGTTTGATGTTGTGTAAGTACCCCAGCGGAGATGGTGCGAGCTTTTTGCAATTCAGTTAATAACGTAGTTAAAGGCGGAATATCATCATCTCGTTCAATCATGGTGCTGATATGGCCAAAGCGCCTTACGCTTTCTGCGTATAGATCCCACACCGAATCAATAATTTCATGATCGTGCGTATCTATGCTGTAGTCCCCTTTATTTAAATGACCAGCCAGATGAATTTGTTGGATTCTGTCTGCAGGCATAGCTTCTAAATAAATGAGAGGATCAAAGTCGTGATTGTGTGCGCTTACGTGAATGTTGTTAATGTCGAGTAAAATTAAGCAGTCTGCCTCCTGCGCCACTGCACGCAAGAATTCCCATTCTGAAATCGTGGAATGCTGATAAGTTAAATAGCTGGAAACATTTTCTAATAAAACTCGTTGTCCTAAAAAATCTTGAACTTGTCTAATGCGTGTAACTAAATGCGTTAAAGCTTCTTCGGTATAGGGTAGTGGCATTAAGTCATGCAAATTAATCCCCTGAGTTCCTGTCCAGCATAAATGGTCAGAAATCCATTTGGGCTTCACACGTTGCGCTAATTTTTTTAAATCTTTTAAATAATTTTCGTTGAGTGAATCTACACTGCCGATAGAAAGTGAAACACCGTGCATAACTACCGGGTAGCGTTCACAAATTCTGTCCAGATAATAAAGCGGCTTGCCACCTGCAATCATATAGTTTTCGCTTAGAATTTCGAGCCAATCTATCGGATGACGATTCTCAATGAGATCCAAATAGTGTTCACTGCGTAAGCCGAGCCCAAAACCTAAATGTGGTTGTAAATTGTTAGGTGTCATCTTTAAACCTGAAAATAAATTTCTTATGAAAAAGGCTGTAAAATTATTTCTCTCACAGCCTTTTTAGCACTTGAGTGATAACGGAAATTATTTTGCGTCTTTAATTTCTTTGCCACCTTGTGCAGCGCAGTCTTTAGCGCTTGTTTCTGTAAAGCCTTTACCTTTGCAGCTATTTTGGCCTTTGCATGCATTGGTTGCAGTTTTACAAGCCGAGTGCCCTTTACATGCATTTACGCCGCCACATTTAACAGTGCCTTCACTTGCAGCAGGCTTATCATCGGCCAATGCAAAACCAGTAGAGAATAAAGAGGCGGTAGCTAATACGAGTGCAGAAGTAGTCATTTTGTTCATGTTGTTGAATCTCCAATAAAGGTATTTAAATGTTTGATTAAGGCTGAGTTGCTTATGTATTTTCACTCAGCTCATATACTAGATGCATCACAGTTTTATTTGTTACAAAGAAAATTAAATAAAATTTATAAATGTGTTATTAAATAAATTTTAATTGGATTGTCTGACAAAAAATAGTTTTACTTAAATTATGAAATGAACTTAAAAGGTGATCTTCCGTCTATTTTTGATTGAATGAAATTTAATTCGCTTGATGTCATCGCCCATCAGTTACAATTGTCACTTATGGTATTGCTCGATGCTTTTATAATGGTTGAGCTGACAACCTACTATTTATGCACTTTTCTAAATAGTGTATTTACAACCTCTTTAAGGTTGTTGTAGCCAAGGACTTTGGGTAGAGTGAAGCATCCTTTCAACCCATCGCAAACCTTTCTGATATTAACTCTGCATCTGGCGTATCAATGAACACCACTAACAATTCTCTCCTTAAAGCTTCAATCCTGGCGCTAGCGCTGACTACATATCCTGTGTGGGCTCAAGACGAAACCGTGCAAGAAGCCGCACCGGTAGTAGAGTCACCGGCGACTATGATTAAGTCTGCTGTTGATCCTTGGGAGGGATTCAATCGCTCTGTATTTTCATTTAATTTAAAAGCAGACAGATATGTATTGAAGCCATTGGCGAAAGCCTATGTGCGCCTCACTCCAAAGTTTTTTCGCCGTGGGGTGGATAATGCCTTGTCGAATATTATGGAAATTCCAAGTGCATTGAATGGTGTTTTACAAGGTAATTTCCGCAGTGCCGGTCACGACACGGGTCGTTTACTGGTGAACTCTACTATCGGTTTGGCAGGTATTCTGGATGTAGCCCAATACATGAACTTGCCGCAGACTGATAATGAAGATTTTGGTCAAACATTGGCGGTATGGGGATTGAAATCCGGCCCTTATTTGGTGTTGCCGTTGTTGGGCCCAAGCACGGTACGTGATACTTCTGCTGTTCCAATCGACTGGTACACCGACCCTAAATACTATATTGAAGATGTTGCCACCAAAAATGCGTTGAGAGGTGCATCAATCATCAATGCAAGGGCGAATCTTATGCCTTTGGAAAAAAGTATTACCGGCGATAAATATGTGTTCTTTCGCGAGGCTTATTTACAGCGCCGTAATTTCTTGATCAATAACGGTGAAGTAGAAGATAGTTTTGGTGAGGAAGAGGATTCTGATAAAGACTCGGGGTTTTAAGTCGAGTCTTTAATCGCAAGGCCTTATTTCAGTATTTCAACGATTTCCAGACCTAGTACATAGCCGTTTTCACTATCACCAGACACGCGGGCAACTTTCGCTTTCGCATGTAGAGTAGGGTTGTGGCCGTGATCAGACGATATTTCCACAACCAATTCAGTTTCTGCAGCAATATAGGTTTTAGTTTCTACCTGCATCCCTCCGCCGCTTAAATCGCGGCACAAACCTTCGATAACACCGTCATCATGAGAGAGCTTGGCGCTTAGTGGAGCGCTAATTTTCATGCGGATAAAGTCACGTTTTTCACTAAAGCCTTTATCAATAGAACTCATATTTTGTCCTCTTATATGTTGTTATCTAGCATGGGCGATAGGTAGCGCTGTGGATTTAACAATACCCGTTGAGTGTAGCACAGGCTCGCAAAAAGCTACTCTGTCACCCAATTTCTCTCAAATTCAGCAGATCCAGTAACCCTGTTTATTGCCGCTTGTTCAGCTGAGGTATAACAAGAGCTGGTTAGCATAAATAGCACAACTAACCGCTTGCGGGATAAGGGCCGAGAGAGTAGTGTTATGCGCCTCTTGAAAGTTGCCTCCTTAACCACACCGAGATTGAGCCTGGATGACAGAGAAACGCAAAAAGCTGCTCATCATTGATGACGATACACTCGTCCGTCGCAGTATCGCCGTCTATCTTATTGACAGTGGCTTTGAGGTTTTTGAAGCGAGCGAAGCTAACCAGCTTGTCGATGCTATCAAAGAATATGAGCCTGATTTAGTCATCACTGACTTACGTATGCCCGGCGCCGATGGTTTGCATGTGCTTAAGCAGATCCGGCAATACCAGCCTGAATTACCGGTGATTATTATTTCCGGTGCTGGTAGCGTTAGCGATGTAGTTCAAGCCTTACGGTTAGGTGCGAGCGATTATCTGGTTAAACCGGTATTGGATATCGAAGTCCTGGTTCATTCAATCAACAAGGCGCTTGAGCTTAGAGGTCTATTGCTTGAAAACCAACGCTACCGAGAACAGCTTGAAGCCGCTAACCATGAGTTGCGGGAAAGTTTACGAGTTTTAGAGCGCGATCAGCTTGCCGGAAAACAAGTTCAAAAACGCTTGATGCCCAACCGCCTTACCACCGACCATTACGAAGTTTCGCATTACATAGCTCCCTCATTGTTTCTCAGTGGCGATTTCGTCGATTACGCTCATATTAAAAAACGTTATTTAGCGTTTTATCTTGCGGATGTTTCAGGTCATGGATCTTCCTCAGCTTTCGTCACCATTTGGTTAAAGCATCTCGTTAGTCGCATGGTGCGTGAAGAAGGTTTGTTTGGCGATGAGGAATCATTTGCCACGGGTTCAAATCATTTACTGCAAACGATTAATCGCGAAATTAAAGAAACACGTTTAAATCATCATTTAACGTTTTTTGTTGGCGTGATTGATACCCATACGCAGTTAATGAACTATTCAGTCGCAGGCCATTTGCCCATGCCTGTTTTAAAAACGGAAAATTCCTGTCATTACCTTGACGGTATTGGAAAACCTGTGGGCATTTTTAAAGATGTGACATGGAATGTGTATCAGCTACAGCTGCCTGAACAATTTACACTCTCCTGTTTTTCTGATGGCGTATTAGAGATATTGCCATCAGACACAATTCAGGAAAAAGAATCACAGTTATTGCAAAAAGTTGCCGAATCGACTGGCAGCCTTGATTCCATCTGCAATACTTTACACGTTAAGGATGATGGCGAAACGCCAGATGATATTGCCATCCTTACGATTGTCAGAGGTAAGTAACATGCGTCCCGGTCAGATATTAGTAGCAGACCATGCAGGTATTTATATTATTAAGATGACCGGTGATGTTCGTCTTACCTTATGCATATCCTTCGATAATTTTATCGATGCAATGCTCGCGTCTCCCAATTTCTCTTCCGTATTATTTGATCTTTCAGAAGCAGAAGCTGTTGATAGCACAACGCTTGGTTTGATGGCAAAAATTTCGTTGTTGGCGCAAGAAAAACGCAATATTACTCCTGTAATTCTAGCGACTAATGCGAGTATTAAACGCATTTTGGACACCATGGGTTTTGCCGATATTTTTAAAATTGTCGAAAAACTAGATGTAGAAATTGAGCCAGAAAAACCCTTAACTGCAATCGAATGTGATGAGCAGGAAGTAAAAGAAAAAGTGCTTGAAGCACATAAAATTTTGATGGGTTTAAACGAAAAAAATCACGAAACCTTTAAAAATCTCGTCACTATGCTTGAAAACTCCTAAGCAAATTCCTCTGCAACACTCTTCCTCGTTATAGCGATTTAGTAATTACTATTTAATACTTACAATGCTTTAGCTTTTGCTACTGATTTGGCGCGTACAAATTCAGTGTGCGATACATAAATTAAATCTGCAACTTTACGAATAACGTATTCCTCGTACTTATTTAATTCAGAATCTGCAAACGCTAATTCCCACATGGATACTAACAATTCAAATTTTTCTTGCGGAGTGCAGTGCTGGTGAACCAGCGTTGTGAATTGGTGTAGCGATGTTGCTTCCGCAGTTTCATCTTTTGCTAATTCAATGAGTTCACTAATTTGCATGTCAGTGATATCAAATTTTTGTTTGAGATGTTGTTGCAGCGAAACCATTTCACGAGCATCAAACACGTGATCAGCCATAGCAACTTCAATTAATAAAGCAGCAACTGCCAGTTGTTTTTGCGAATGGGATAGGGGAGCAGAAACGCCACCTGCAGGCTGCAGGTGGCGTTCAAAAAACGCAGAGATTTTACTTAACAAAATCGACTCTACTCTTATTGCTGGGCAAGTTCTTTAATCAATTTTTCAAGGCTAATCTGGTCTTTAACAAATCCACGAATACCTTCGCCCAGTTTGTCACTTGCCATTTGATCTTGATTAATTGAAAAACGGAAGCTCGCTTCGGTGTCGATTAATTTAGCAATTTTTTCGCCAGAATTAGTCGGAGAAAGTACGCGCTCCAAATTACCCTGGTCTTGTTCCAATTCTTGCAACAAGTTCGGGCTAATGGTTAAGCGGTCACAACCAGCCAAAGCTTCGATTTCGCCCAGGTTACGGAAGCTTGCGCCCATAACAACGGTTTTGTAATCGTTTTGCTTGTAGTAGTTGTAAATACGACGCACAGAAATTACGCCTGGATCTTCTTCTGCAGCATATTCTTTTTTATCAGTATTGGTTTTGTACCAATCCAGAATACGACCCACAAAAGGAGAGATTAAAAATACGCCCGCATCCGCACAAGCCGCTGCTTGGTTGAACCCGAACAACAAAGTCAGGTTACAGTTGATGCCTTCTTTTTCCAGCACTTCTGCAGCGCGAATACCTTCCCACGTAGAAGCCAGTTTAATTAAAACACGTGATTTATCGATGCCACCTTTTTGATATAAATCGATCAAGTAGTGGGCTTTATCGATGCTTGCTTTAGTATCAAATGACAAACGCGCGTCAACTTCAGTAGAAATGCGACCTGGAACGAGTTTCAAAATTTCCAGACCGAGACCAACAGCAAGGTTATCGCTTGCAGCGCTAAGTTGTTCAGAGCTATTTGCAATGTGTTTAGCCGCACTAATAGAAGATGCCAATAGTTCTTTGTATTGCGGCATTTGCGCTGCTTTGTACACTAAAGACGGGTTAGTGGTTGCATCGATTGGCTTATACAAACGGATGGCTTCGATATCGCCGGTATCGGCAACTACATCGGTAAATTTTTTCAGTTGTTCGAGTTTGCTAGTCACAATGATTTTCCTATAACGGAGTTAGGGTTGATATATCTCGTTTGCCGTAGGATGTATTATAGTCTTTTTGACTCTTAGCTGATAGTCATCTTTTCCATAAAGCGTAGTGTTTGTAAAAAGCTTTATTCTGCGATGCTTTCGCTGTATTAATCGGTCAATTCGTTTGTAAATGGTAACTCATTTAATGCGGTTAGGGCTGCTTTTATTACTTCAATTCCAGCATTTGGTTTGTGTGCTTGCTCAGAAATTACTCGTCTGAAACGTCGCGCGCCGGGTAGGCCTTGATACAAACCTAAAATATGGCGCGTCATGTAATTTAAGCGAATGCCTTTGCTAAGTTGCTCTTCTGCATAAGCCATAAATTCTTCAATAATCTCATCACGAGTCGCTACAGGTCGATTGCTGCCGTAAATTTTTTGATCGACCTCGGCGAGTAAATAAGGGTTGTGGTAAATCTCGCGCCCTAGCATTACGCCGTCCACTTCGCTGAGCAAATTTAAGGAATGCTCAAGCGTTGTGATTCCACCGTTGATAATAATTTCAAGTTCGGGATGATCCTTCTTAAGTTGCGCCACCTTGTCATATTGCAAGGGCGGAATCTCACGATTTTCTTTTGGGCTTAAACCTTTTAGCCAGGCTTTGCGTGCGTGGACGATAAACGTTTTGCAGCCGGTATCGGCAATTGTGCGTACAAAATTCAGCATGCCTGCGTAATCCTCCATATCATCAATACCGATACGGTGTTTGATGGTGACAGGAATTTTCACGGCCGCTTGCATAGCTGCGATGCATTCGGCGACTAGCTTGGGTTCGGCCATCAGGCAGGCACCGATCATATTGTTTTGCACGCGATCACTGGGGCAACCGCAATTAAGATTTACTTCGTCGTAACCCCAGTCTTCTGCAATTTTTGCACACTCCGCCAAAGCCTTGGGATCGCTTCCGCCAAGTTGTAAGGCTAGCGGATGTTCGCTCGCGTTAAAATCGAGAAAGCGTTTGCGGTCGCCATGAATCAACGCGCCGGTCGTAACCATTTCGCTGTAAAACACTGTGTTTTTAGTAAGTAAGCGCCAGAAGCTGCGGCAATGGGTGTCTGACCATTCCATCATGGGGGCGGCGGTAAATCGGCGATTGAGAGGTTTGGTCGACATGTATTGAACTTGATTCTCGTAAGTGTCCGCCGGGAGATGGGCGGGGCGCTAGTTTATACCGCACATCTCCGGAACCAAAGTCGCATTTGTAATCTCGTGGTCTTTTAATTTTTAACAATGAAACATGTGTACAAGTTTCACAAATTACCAAGGCTGCGGCGCCGATCCTTTGTTTATAGATAAAACTGGATTAGAATCACCGCGGTTACACTGGCTTGCTGTCAAACAGCGGCTTCCAAAATCAAATAAAAAGTAGGCTAAAAAGCCACTGAAAATCCCATATTGTTGTTCGGCTAGATAATTTGCACAAAGATTTCTCGTATTGCTCGACTAATTCTGCCTAGGCAGCAGTTAGTAAGTTTGCTATGTCTGTAGTTTGCTCCGTGCAATTTTGAGAAGTCTTGGTGTCCTGAAACGACCTAGGTCGTATAAAAAATAATCTTTTCGCGGCGTGCAAAACAAATCGCGATTAACTCAGGAAATGCATATGTATCTATCTAAAACAGCGGCGGCGACAGCCGTTGCACAAGCTCCCTCGATTCGTAAAAATCTCTGGCGACGCTCCGGCAGTGCTCTCGGTCTTGCTTTGGCTTTATCTGCTTTGTCTTCGGCATCAGCTTATGCTGGTTGTGAATACATTGTTAGCAATCAATGGAATACCGGCTTTACGGGCACGATTAGAATCGCCAATACCGGAACCGCGCCAATTAACGGTTGGAATGTCAGCTGGCAATACACCAGTGGGGATCGTGTTACCAGCAGCTGGAATGCGACAGTGTCTGGCGCAAATCCTTACGCGGCGACGGGTTTAAACTGGAATAGTACGATTCAGCCGGGCCAATCTGCTGAATTCGGCATTCAAGGCACAAAAGGCGGTGCCACGGCAGAAATTCCGGTTATTAGCGGCGCGGCCTGTGCGGGCAATCAACCTGTTAGCTCCAGCAGCTCATCTAAAGTGAGTTCAAGTGCGGCTGTTAGCAGTTCGTCAAAATCTTCCAGCAGTTTTAGTTCTGCTAGCTCTGTTGTTTCTTCAATTTCAGTTGCTTCCAGCTCCAAGGCATCGAGTGCCAGCTCTGTAGCAACGACTGGCGAACAATGTAATTGGTACGGCACTTTGTATCCGTTATGTGCGACTACTAGCAGCGGCTGGGGTTATGAGAACGGCAAAAGTTGTATCGCCCGTTCGACTTGTGCTGCACAACCTGCACCTTATGGTGTTGTCGGTGCCGGTTCGTCTTCATCGGTAGTATTTAGCAGCTCTTCAAAATCAAGCGTTGCGAGTTCAGTGAGTTCAAGTCGCTCCAGTGCCAACAGTGTTGTCAGCTCATCATCAAGTATTAAATCTTCCAGCTCATCAAGTTCATCAAGCTCAACGCCAGTTGTTGGATTAGCTTATAAAGGTGTGACTTTGGCTGGCGCTGAATTTGGTCAGAACAATATTCCTGGCATTTATTTGAAGGATTACATCTATCCCGATCAAACCGAGGTGGATTACTTCAAAGGTAAAAGCATGAATACCTTGCGTTTGCCATTCTTGTGGGAGCGTTTACAACCAAGTTTGAATAGCGCGTTTGATGCGACCGAGCTTTCCCGTTTGGATGCTTTTGTAACGGCGACTACTGCCAAGGGCGTTAATGTTGTGTTAGATCCGCACAATTATGCACGTTACAACGGTGGTGTTGTGGGTACTGGAAGTGTTCCCAATGCGGCGTTTGCAGATTTGTGGAGCCGCTTGGCAACACGCTATAAATCTAACAACAAAGTCATTTTTGCGATAATGAATGAGCCGCACGATATCTCTACCGAGCAATGGTTGGGCGCTGCAAATGCGGCAATTGCGTCGATTCGCGCAGCGGGTGCAACTAACCTTGTGTTGGTGCCGGGGAATGCCTGGACTGGTGCCTGGTCATGGAATCAAAACTGGTACGGTACTGCTAACGCCACCGCAATGTTGGGTGTTGTAGATAGCGGCAATAACTACGCTTATGAAGTTCACCAATACCTTGATTCGGATAGTTCAGGTACATCGCCAACCTGCGTTAGCACAAGCATTGGTGTTGAGCGTCTAACCGCATTTACGGCTTGGTTAAACACCAACGGCAAGCGCGGTTTCTTGGGCGAATTTGCAGGTGGCGACAACGCAACCTGTAAAACTGCGGTGACAAGCATGTTGCAATACATGCAGACTAACAACAATGTCTGGATTGGTTGGACCTGGTGGGCTGCTGGTCCATGGTGGGAAGAGTACATGTACACCCTTGAACCTAAAGCGGGTGCAGATCGTCCTCAACTAAGTTGGTTAACGCCTTACTTGTTTTAATTAGTTGGTAATAGTGTGCAAAAGGCCAATATCGAAAGATGTTGGCCTTTTTTTATTTTCGCTTATGATGCGGTAACAATATTGAAAAATTAAAAGGTTTTTATGTCGCTGACCCATATCGACGAACAAGGCAAAGCCAGTATGGTGGATGTGAGTGAAAAGCTCTCCACTGTGCGTGAAGCGCGCGCATTTGCGCGTATTCGTATGCAACCGGAAACGCTTGCGCAAATTCAAACCAATAGCTTAAAAAAAGGCGATGTACTTGCCGTCGCGCGCATTGCTGGAATTCAGGCAGCAAAAAAATGTGCTGACTTAATTCCTCTATGTCATCCATTAATGTTAAGTAAAGTCGCGGTAGATTTTGAGATTAATCCTGACTCTAATTCGGTAGAAATTTATACCTTGTGTAAGCTTACTGGGCAAACCGGCGTTGAAATGGAAGCGCTCACCGCCGCGAGTGTTGCGGCACTCACCATTTACGACATGTGTAAGGCGATAGACATGGGAATGGTCATCGAAAATATTTGTTTGCTGGAGAAATCTGGCGGCCGTCGTGGCCATTATCAGCGAGTTGAATCGTGATCACCATTTTATTTTTCGCACAATTACGCGAGCAATTAGAAACCGAAAAATTAACGGTGGATGTCATATCCTCAATGAGTATTGCGGCCTTGCGTGATTATTTAATTGAAAAAAATCCACAGTGGATAACATTTTTGAGCAACGGAAATTTATTATTTTCGGTAA
Source organism: Gammaproteobacteria bacterium (assembly GCA_004172865.1). Taxonomy (GTDB): domain Bacteria; phylum Pseudomonadota; class Gammaproteobacteria; order Pseudomonadales; family Cellvibrionaceae; genus Cellvibrio. The sequence goes on from SEBV01000007.1 coordinate 169,009, forward strand.
ACAAAACCTTAGTCAAAGCATCACATATAGTGAACGATGGTGACGAAGTAGCATTTTTCCCACCGGTAACCGGGGGCTAGTATGATTTCTATTCAGCAAGAAGATTTTGATGTGGGCGTTGAATATAAGGCGCTAACTGAAAATGATACGGCTGCGGGCGCAGTGGTAACTTTTGTTGGACGTGTGCGTGATTTAAATCTCGAACGAAACGTGTTGGGATTGCACCTTGAGCATTACCCCGGTATGACGGAAAAATCTCTGCAATTAATTGTTGATGAAGCAAAAACGCGTTGGCAGCTATTGCGTTATAAAATTATTCACCGTGTTGGTGATTTGCATCTTGGCGATAATATCGTATTTGTGGGTGTAAGTAGCGCTCATCGTGAAGATGCATTTCATGCGGCTGAGTTTTTAATGGACTATTTAAAAACTCGCGCTCCTTTTTGGAAAAAAGAATTAACGGCGCAAGGGAATATTTGGATTGAATCGCAAGAAAAGGATGCGCACGCCGCAAGACGCTGGGAATAGTTTGCATTGGAATTTTTAAACCATAACTGAATTATGAATATCAACAGGATTTGCCGCCATGCCTTATTCACATTTAACGCCTATTAAACAGCGCGCCATTGCTGCCTTAAAATTAATTTACGTTGCTGATGCGCTCGCCATGCCAGTGCATTGGTTTTATAACCCGCAAGATATTCTTAATATATTTCCCGGTGGTATTCAAAAATTCGAAGCCGCGCCGCCTAAGCATCCGCATGATTTTTTATCATTGCCTGCTCCCTCAGAAAAGCAAATCGTTGGCGACGTGATTTTAAAAGATAAACGAAAGTTTTGGGGAATTCCGAATCAACACGTTCATCAAGGTATGGCAGCAGGTGACAACACCTTAAATGCAACCTGCGCGCGTTTGGTGACACGTAACTTGGCGGAACATGCTGGTCATTATGATGAAAATGATTTTTTGCAAAATTACATTGCATTTATGACCAGCGAAACTCCGCAACACCCGGATACTTACGCAGAGTTTTATCACCGCGCATTTTTTGAAAATCTGGAAAATGGTAATCCACCGGATAAATGCGGTAAAGCGGCGGATACCACTGCGTCCATGGGTGGATTGGTAACTATAGGACCAGTTGCTATTTCGGAATTGCTAATAGAACGAAATCTTCCCAATGTACAAAATATTTGCCGTGAGCATTTATGGCTGACGCATCCCGACGTAAGTCTTGCTAAAATATGTGATTACTATGTTGAACTAATCGATTCACTTTTATTTCGCTCCGAAAGTGAAAACGTTAAAGCGATTATTGCGGGAATAGCGTTTAAATCTATCGATCTCGATGTTAAAAAATTGTGTGAGAAAAGTCTGGATGACAATGAAGTGATTGGCGGTCAATTTGCCAAAGCATGCCCAATCAAAGATTCCTGGCCAAGCCTTTTATACCTTGCTTACAAATACAGTTCAGATCCGAAAGCAGCATTGCTAGCTAACACCAATGTCGGCGGCGAGAATTGTCATCGCGGTTCAGTGTTAGGTTTGCTTATGGGCTTGGCCAATGCAGATGGTTTGGATGAGCTATTTGATCAACTCCTTCATAAGAACGAAATAATAAAAGAGATAAAAGCATTAGGTTTAGCCGCCTAGGTTAGCCAGCGCACGTTGTTTGTTTGCATCAATGTTTATTGTCGGTAGATAAACAAACAAGGTGACACTATGACTAAGGTAGCAGGGACCACAGCAGCGAAGGCGACAGCGACAAGCGATATAAAAATCTCTTCAAAAAAAATTAAGGCAATTTTGCACGATGTAGAAAAAAGTGCGAAAGCGATTAACCTTGTCTATGTGCAAGATACCCAAGCTGGTATCAATCGCGTTAAGAAAGGCGAGGCCTTTCATTACTATCTCGGCAAAAAACAATTGCGCGATGAGGAAACGTTAAATCGAATTAAAAGTTTGGTCATTCCGCCCGCATGGGAGAATGTCTGGATTTGCCACCTTGAAAATGGTCATTTGCAAGCCACGGGCGTAGATGTAAAAAACCGCAAGCAATACAAATATCATAGCTTGTGGAACGCTTTGCGAAACCAAACCAAATTTTATCGCTTATACGAATTTGGGAAAGTTCTTCCATCCATTCGCAAACAGCTTGAAAAAGATTTATCGCTACCCGGCCTGCCGGTTGAGAAAGTCCTAGCGTTAGTTGTTAGTTTGATGGAGCAAACCAGCATTCGCGTAGGCAACAGCGCCTATGAAAAATTATACGGCTCTTTTGGGTTAACCACTTTGAAAGATAAACACGTTAATGTCAGTGCAGGCAACATACAATTTGTATTCAAAGGTAAAAAAGGTATCTCGCATAACATCAGCATCTCGAATAAACGCTTGGCAAAACTCGTGAAGCAATGTCGCGATATTCCCGGCAAAGAATTGTTTCAATATTACGACGCTGATGGCAACCATAAAAGTATTGATTCCGGCATGGTTAATGGCTATTTAAAAGCCATTACCGGAGAAGATTTCACTGCGAAAGATTTTCGTACTTGGGCTGGCACTGTGCATGCACTCACAGAATTTGGCGGAGTAGATGCTGCGGAGACACAAACGCAAATTAAAAATAATATTGTGATGGTGCTTGATCGCGTTGCGGAACATTTAGGCAATACGCGCACGGTATGTAAAAAATATTATGTTCATCCTGCCATCGTTAAGCTCTATGAAGACAATAATCTGCACGCTTACCTAGATAAACTAGTTAAAAAAGAAAGTAAAAATAATGAACTTTACAGTACGGAAAAACTACTAATGACTATTCTTGAAAATGAAGGGCTTGTTTGCATCTAGGTCTCCTTTTAATCTGGATTCACGGGTGATAAGTTTACGCTTGGCGCATAAAGCTTCATTGGTGGCAGTCAATAAACTATGCATACGGTCATAATTGTTAACCATTTTTAATTTTTGCAATTATCAGACGTCTGCACTTGAAAATCCCGACATTCATTTCCTAAAATCACCTAATAGTTAGCGCAAGTTTAAGCGCGACGATTATTTGAAACAGTCTTTCGTTATCCTTCAATAAAAGCTCATGGTTTTACGTCAAAAAAGCTAAATTACACTTATCATTATTTGCAAAGGCAGCACTTTGGAACAGGATTTCTCGTAGAAATAAATCCGTAACTAAAGTACCTTAGACGACATCCGCTACAGGATTAATAGTCATTTCTGAGAGCCTATATTGCATGAGTAATAATGATTCACTCCCTAAAGTTCTCATAGTTAACGACGATGCCTCAACGCTTCTCGCGCTATCAGGGTTGTTGGAGGACCCGCTAGAAAACCCCAAATACGAAGTCTTTACCGTACAGTCCGGTGAAGAGGCTTTGCGCAAAGTACTTAAGCATAATTTTGCGGTAATTTTGCTTGATGTCAGCATGCCTACTATGGACGGTTTTGAAACAGCAGAGGCCATTCATTCACACCCACGCTCCGCGTCTGTGCCCATCATTTTTGTGACTGCCTATTATGGCGATGAATTTAACCGTTTGAAGGGTTATCAAAAAGGCGCGGCCGATTATTTGTTTGCGCCGATCATTCCAAAAGTGGTGCAAGCGAAAGTAGCGGTTTTCGTAGAATTGAATCAAAAAAATATTGAGCTTGAACGTAAAACTCGCGAGCTTGAAGCAATCAACGGCGATTTGCGCATTCAAAGAATGCAGGATTTAGAAAGCGTTAATGCCGCGCTTAAATCTGAAATCCAAGAGCGTAAATTGGCTGAAGAGCGTGCGACGGAACTCGCCACGCGCGACACACTGACCGGATTGTATAATCGCCGTTCTTTGTTGGATCGTTTGAAACAAGCCATTATTCATGCAAACCGCCGCCAGGAAGGTTTGGCGTTAATGTTTTTGGATTTAGATAAATTCAAAGAAATTAACGATACGTTTGGTCACGAAGTTGGCGATGAATTATTAAAACAAGTCGCTACTAGTTTGAATGATTCAGTGCGCGAATCAGATACAGTGGCGCGACTTGGTGGTGATGAATTTGTTATTTTGCTGGAAGGATTTCCTGATAGCAGTGACGTTGTAAAAATAGCAAAAAAAATTGTCGCTGCTAATACCGAACCTCATACAATTGGCGCGAATCAAGTTAAATCTTCAGCCACTATTGGGATAAGTTTTTACCCGGAAGACGGCACTACCGCAGAAGATTTATTAAAAAATGCCGACATGGCCATGTACCATGCCAAGCAACAAGAGCGCGGTTCTATTCAATTTTTCCATGAAGAATTAAATGCGAATGAACGACTTCGCAATCAATTCGAACAAGATTTACAACTCGCGATAGAGAAGAGTGAATTCGAACTTTTTTACCAGCCAACTGTTGATATTGCTACGAGTAAAGTCACTGGTTTGGAAGCGCTTTTGTATTGGCATCACCCGCGCGATGGTTTGATTGCGCCCTGTGTATTTTTATCCCGAATTACCCAAGCAACTCACGCAATAGCTATAGGCGAATGGGTTATTAATGCTGCTTGTGCGCAGCTACAAAGCTGGAAATCCGCAGCGCCATCGTTTGATTTACCGATTTCAATTAATGTTGATGTCGCACATTTCGCGTCAGAATTTTCAGAAACCATTTTCGCTGCACTAAAACAATATTCAGTGAAGCCATCGTCTCTCCAGCTTGAAATTGCTGAGGCCGCGGTTGTGCGTGATTCTGCAAAAATTAGCGATAATTTGCGCGAGTTAAATGAGGCAGGAATTAAAGTCACGCTCGATAGTTTTGGCGCAGGTTTTTCTTCACTCGCGATTTTAAAAACCTTGCCGATCAATCGAATTAAAATCGATCCATCTTTTATTCGAGATTCCAATAATAATTCCGATGCATCACCGCTTGCCGTGTTTCCTGAGGATAAGTCGCTAGTATCAGCTTTGCTTGCAATTGCAGGTGCTTTTGATTTGCGTGTTGTTGCTGAAGGTGTGCAAACGCAAGAGCAATTTGATGCATTAAGATCTTTGGGGTGCGACGAATATCAAGGTTCGTTATTCAGTGATCCGCTGCCGGCTCGTGAATTGCTGCAACGCTTGCAGTTAGCTCAGGTCGCCTAGGCATTGCGATTTTCCGTGTTGCGCAATTTGTAATTTGCAAAAAATAAATAACAAAGAGTTGCAGATTAAAAACTAATAATTTGAATTAATAACTTAAGAACTAAAAAAATAGTTCGGAGATATTTATGGATACGATAGTTGAGTCAGATAGCGAACTTGATTCCAAAGCTTTATTGCACGTATTAACGGCCTTAAAAAAAGGCGACTTCTCTGCGCGTATGCCTGCCGATTTAACCGGCATGGCTGGCAAAATTGCAGACACGCTGAATGATATTATCGAATCCAACCAACTTTTATCGGAAGGTATTACCGATGTAAGCCGCGTTGTTGGCCGCGAAGGCCGGCTTACGCAACGTGCAACTATTCCTTCCATGGTGGGCGGTTGGGCCACCATCGTTAAATCCGTTAACACACTTATCGATGACCTTGTGCGCCCCACGACGGAAATGGCGCGCGTAATCGGCGCGGTGGCGAAAGGTGATCTGTCGCAAACCATGGAATTGGATGTAGATGGTCGCCCATTGAAAGGCCAGTTTCTGCGCGCCGCTTCCACCGCAAATACCATGGTGGAACAGCTTTCGTCATTCGCCTCGGAAGTAACCCGCGTGGCCCGTGAAGTAGGTACCGAAGGTAAGCTCGGCGGCCAGGCAAACGTGCCGGGCGTTGCAGGAACCTGGAAGGACTTGACCGACTCGGTGAACTCCATGGCCGGTAACCTTACATCGCAAGTGCGTAACATCGCGGACGTAACCACAGCGGTAGCCAACGGCGACCTCTCCAAAAAAATCACCGTGGACGTACGCGGCGAAATTCTCCAGCTAAAAGACACCATTAACACCATGGTGGACCAGTTGCGTTCATTTGCATCGGAAGTAACCCGTGTGGCGCGCGAAGTAGGTACCGAAGGTAAGCTTGGCGGACAGGCCTATGTACCCGGCGTGGGCGGAACCTGGAAAGACTTAACCGACAACGTGAACTTCATGGCATCCAACCTTACTGGGCAAGTGCGTAACATTGCCGAGGTAACCACGGCGGTGGCGAACGGTGACCTCTCCAAGAAAATCACCGTGGACGTAAAAGGGGAAATTCTCCAGCTTAAAGACACGATTAACGTGATGGTGGATCAGCTCTCGTCCTTCGCGTCGGAAGTAACGCGGGTGGCGAGGGAGGTAGGTACGGAAGGTAAGCTCGGCGGTCAGGCGCAAGTAAAAGGCGTCGCCGGTACCTGGAAGGATTTGACCGACTCGGTGAACTCCATGGCTGGTAACTTGACCTCGCAAGTGCGGAACATTGCCGACGTAACTACAGCGGTGGCGACGGGCGACCTCTCCAAGAAAATTACGGTAGACGTAAAAGGTGAAATTCTCGAATTGAAAAACACCATCAACGTGATGGTGGATCAGCTCTCGTCCTTCGCATCTGAAGTAACCCGGGTGGCGCGGGAAGTAGGTACCGAAGGTAAGCTCGGCGGCCAAGCGCAAGTAAAAGGCGTGGGCGGAACCTGGAAGGATTTGACCGATAACGTAAACTTCATGGCATCCAACCTGACCGGTCAGGTGCGGAATATTGCGGAAGTAACCACAGCGGTAGCGCGGGGCGATCTCTCCAAGAAAATTACGGTGGATGTAAAAGGTGAAATTCTCGAATTGAAAGACACCATCAACGTGATGGTGGATCAGCTGTCCTCGTTTGCATCCGAAGTAACGCGGGTAGCGAGGGAAGTAGGTACTGAAGGTAAGCTCGGCGGTCAGGCGAACGTGTTGGGTGTGGCGGGAACCTGGAAGGATTTGACCGACTCGGTGAACTCCATGGCCGGTAACTTAACCGGTCAGGTGCGGAACATCGCGGATGTAACCACCGCCGTGGCAAATGGCGACCTCTCCAAAAAAATCACCGTAGACGTAAAAGGCGAAATCCTCGAATTGAAAGACACCATCAACGTGATGGTGGACCAGCTCAACTCTTTCGCCTCCGAAGTAACGCGGGTGGCGAGAGAGGTAGGTACCGAAGGTAAGCTCGGCGGCCAGGCCAACGTACTCGGTGTCGCAGGAACTTGGAAAGACTTGACCGATTCGGTGAACTCCATGGCCGGTAACTTGACGGGGCAGGTGCGTAACATTGCCGAGGTAACCACGGCAGTGGCAAACGGCGACTTGTCTAAGAAAATCACGGTGGACGTAAAAGGCGAAATTTTCGAACTCAAAAACACGATTAACGTGATGGTGGATCAGCTCAACTCCTTCGCCTCAGAAGTAACGCGTGTGGCAAGGGAGGTGGGCACCGAAGGTAAGCTCGGTGGCCAGGCGCAAGTGCGCGGGGTGGGCGGAACCTGGAAAGATTTGACCGATAACGTGAACTTCATGGCATCCAACTTAACTGGTCAGGTGCGGAATATTGCGGAAGTAACCACGGCGGTGGCGCGGGGCGATTTGTCTAAAAAGATCACCGTGGACGTAAAAGGTGAAATTCTCGAATTGAAAGATACCATTAACGTGATGGTGGATCAGCTCTCGTCCTTTGCATCGGAAGTAACGCGGGTGGCAAGGGAAGTGGGCACGGAAGGTAAGTTGGGCGGCCAGGCAAACGTACTCGGTGTTGCCGGTACCTGGAAGGATTTGACTGACTCGGTAAACTCCATGGCTGGTAACTTGACCGGTCAGGTGCGGAACATTGCAGATGTGACCACAGCGGTAGCAAACGGCGACTTGTCCAAAAAAATCACCGTAGACGTAAAAGGCGAAATTTTCGAACTTAAAAACACCATCAACGTGATGGTGGACCAGCTCAACTCCTTTGCCTCGGAAGTAACTCGTGTGGCTCGTGAGGTGGGCACCGAAGGTAAGCTTGGTGGCCAAGCGCAGGTAAAAGGCGTGGGCGGAACCTGGAAGGATTTGACCGATAACGTGAATTTCATGGCATCGAACTTGACGGGCCAGGTGCGTAACATCGCAGACGTAACCACGGCGGTAGCGCGGGGCGATTTGTCCAGAAAGATTACGGCGGACGCCAAAGGCGAAATTCTCGAATTGAAAGACACTATCAACGTGATGGTGGACCAGCTCTCATCTTTTGCGTCAGAAGTAACGCGGGTGGCGAGGGAAGTAGGTACTGAAGGTAAGCTCGGCGGACAGGCAAACGTATCCGGTGTTGCAGGTACCTGGAAGGATTTGACCGACTCGGTGAACTCCATGGCCGGTAACCTTACATCGCAAGTACGTAACATCGCAGACGTAACCACAGCGGTAGCAAACGGTGACCTGTCGAAGAAAATATCGGCAGACGCCAAAGGCGAAATTCTCCAGCTCAAAGACACCATTAATACCATGGTGGATCAGTTGCGGTCTTTCGCATCTGAAGTAACCCGTGTGGCGAGGGAAGTAGGTACTGAAGGTCGTCTCGGTGGACAGGCCAACGTCCCCGGTGCATCAGGTACCTGGAAAGATCTCACCGACAACGTGAATTTCATGGCATCGAACTTGACTGGTCAGGTGCGTAACATCGCAGCGGTAACGACTGCGGTAGCGCGGGGCGATTTGTCCAAGAAAATTACGGTGGACGTAAAAGGCGAAATTCTCGAACTCAAAAACACCATCAACGTGATGGTGGATCAGCTCTCCTCGTTTGCATCCGAAGTAACCCGTGTGGCGCGTGAGGTAGGTACGGAAGGTAAGCTCGGCGGCCAGGCGCAAGTAGCGGGTGCCGCGGGTACCTGGAAAGACTTAACCGATAACGTGAACTTCATGGCGGCGAACTTAACCGCGCAGGTGCGTGGTATCGCGGGCGTGGTAAGCGCGGTGGCAAACGGCGACCTCAAGAAGAAACTGACGGTAGCGGCCCAAGGTGAAATTGCGGCGCTCGCCAACACCATTAACGAAATGACCGATACCCTTGCGGTCTTCGCAGATCAGGCAACTACGGTAGCGCGGGAAGTGGGGGTGGAAGGTAAGCTCGGCGGACAGGCCAGCGTACCGGGTGCGGCAGGTACCTGGAAAGATTTGACCGAAAACGTAAACCAGCTCGCGGCGAACTTATCAACACAAGTACGTGCGATTGCGGAAGTAGCGACGGCGGTAACGCGCGGTGACTTGTCGCGGTCGATTCAGGTAGAAGCGCTCGGCGAAGTATCGGATCTGAAAGACAACATCAATGAGATGATCCGTAACCTCAAGGAAACCACGCAGAAAAACGCCCAGCAAGACTGGCTAAAAACCAACCTTGCGCGCTTCACTCGTTTGCTGCAAGGCCAGCGCGATTTGGAAACCGTAAGCTCGTTGATTTTGTCTGAATTGGCACCGCTGGTATCCGCGCACCACGGCGTTTTCTACATGATGGACGACGCGCGCATTAAAGAGTCGCGCCTGCGGATGATCGCCAGCTACGGCTACAGATCCAGCCGTAAATTGCCAACTTCATTCTTACCGGGTGAAGGTTTGGTCGGTCAATGTGCGCTGGAGAAACAACGTATTTGGTTAACCGATGTTCCGCGCGACTATATTCAGGTGTCGTCCGGCCTGGGTTCGGCGACGCCAAATAATATCGTCGTACTACCGATTCTGTTTGAACAGGAAGTAAAAGCGGTTATCGAAATCGCCTCGCTGGATCGTTTCACCGAAACCCACTTGTCGTTCCTCGATCAGTTGATGGAATCCATCGGTGCGGTTCTGAATACCATCGAAGCTAACAGCCGTACTGAAAGTCTTTTGACACAATCGCAATCCCTCGCGCAAGAATTACAACAAACCAACCAGGAACTGGCGGAAAAAGCGCGCTTGCTGTCCGATCAAAATATCGAGGTAGAGCGCAAAAATACCGAGGTGGAACAGGCGAAATTTGCACTGGAAGAGAAGGCGAGTCAGCTTGCGCTTTCATCCAAATACAAATCCGAATTCCTTGCAAACATGTCCCACGAATTGCGCACGCCGCTTAACAGCTTGCTCATTCTCGCGCAGCAGTTGGGCGATAACCCCAACGGCAACTTGTCGGACAAACAAGTTGAATTTGCCAAAACCATTCACGGTTCTGGTAGCGATTTGCTGACTTTGATTAACGACATTCTCGACTTGTCTAAAATCGAATCGGGTACGGTTACGCTCGAAGTTAGCGAATATCGCTTCCAAACTATTCGCAGTTATGTGGAGCGTACCTTCCGCCACATGGCCGAAGCCAAGCAGCTGGAATTCTCTATTGAATTGGAAAGCTCCTTGCCTGCGGCCATGATGACCGACACCACGCGCCTGCAACAAATCTTGAAAAACCTGCTGTCGAATGCGTTCAAATTTACTACGCGCGGCAAGGTGACTTTGCGGATTGGTTTGATCAGCACCGGTTGGACTGTCGATCACCCAACCTTGTCGGAAGCGGACGCGGTGCTCGCGTTTGCAGTAACTGACTCAGGTGTGGGGATTCCGGGCGATAAATTGCAATTGATCTTCGAAGCCTTCCAACAGGCAGATGGTAGTACGGCGCGGCGCTACGGTGGTACCGGCCTCGGCTTATCCATCAGCCGCGAATTGGCGCGCTTGCTCGGTGGTGAAATTCGAGTGGAAAGTGAAGTGGACGCCGGTAGTACTTTTACATTGTTCTTGCCTTATCAACGTGCTGCTGGTTCAAGCGATGTTTTCCCGCTGGCTAACAGCCTGCATATGCCGGCGCTTCCGCCGAATGTGAATTACACCCAAGCGGCTCCTGAGCAATCCGAAACAACCGCAACTAAAAGTGTTTTTTTGCCGCGCCTTACCTTGTCACCCAACTTCGATGACCGTGCCTTAACGGCAGAGGGCGACCCGGCGGTATTGATCGTTGAAGATGATCAGGAACGTGCAAGACTTTTACTGGATGCAGCTCGCGAACAAAACTTCAAAGGTATTGTGACTGCAGCGGGCGATGCTGTACTTACGCTTGCACGCCAATATTTGCCATCAGCGATTTTGCTGAAATTGCAGCTGAGCGACATTGACGGCTACGCGATTTTGGAGCGTTTAAAACGCGACCCGGCCACGCGTCATATCCCGGTTCATATTATTTCCAATCTGCCGGAAAGCGATGTGGATTTGCAGCATAGCGAACGCGAACGTTGCCTTAGCCTCGGTGCTATTTCGCATCTGGCGGAGCCGATAAATGCCGACCGTGTACAACATGAATTTTTGCGAATTCAGCGCTACCTCGTGCGCGGCAAACGTAATTTGTTGGTGGTGGAAGACGACCCGATTCAACGCGATAGCATCGTGGATTTAATCGGCACGGCGGATGTGCAAATCGTTGCGGCCAGCAGTGGGAAAGAAGCGCTTGCGGCCATGGCTGAAAAACAATTTGATTGTGTGGTGCTCGATCTCACCCTTCCAGATATGAATGGTTTCGACGTGCTGGATGCCATGAGTAAAGACGATAAACTTCGTGACTTGCCAGTGGTGGTCTATACCGCGAAAGATCTCAGCCGCAAAGAAATTACCAAACTGAAACGCATCGGCAAAACGGTGGTGGTAAAAGATGCACGCTCGCCGGAACGTTTGCTCAACGAAACTTCGTTGTTTTTACATCGCCCGCACGCGAGTATGCCCGAACAACAGCGCCGTATGATGGATGCCATTCAAGCTGCGGATGGTGGTTTGTCGGGACGAAACGTACTGATTGTGGATGACGATTTGCGCAATATTTTTGCGTTAAGTTCGGTCTTGGAACGCCAAAACATGAAGGTGTCTTTCGCTGAAAATGGTCGCGATGGTATTGAAATGTTGGAGCGCGATCCTTCTATCGAAATCGTGTTGATGGACATCATGATGCCGGAGATGGATGGCTACGACACCATGCGTGCAATCCGCCGCATTCCCCGCTTTAAGTCCTTGCCAATTATCACCCTCACCGCGAAAGCGATGAAAGGTGATAGGGATAAATGCATTGACGCGGGCGCTTCGGATTACATTACAAAACCGGTGGATGTAGCTCAGTTGTTGTCGCTAATGCGCGTCTGGTTGCATTAGTGTCGGGTGCGGCAGCAATGACCATCTCTACATCACTTGAAGACATCGAAATCACGCTATTGCTTGAGGCGATTTATCAACGCTTTGGCGATGATTTTCGCGGTTATCAAAAGGAAGTGATTCGCCGCAAATTGCGTAGCTTTATGTTGGCTCATGACATTGCCACCGTATCCGCGCTGCAAGATCGCGTGCTGCACGATGTGACCTACATAGACGCGCTCTTGTGCGCGTTGGATGCTCATCCCGCAGGCTTATTTGATCATCCCAAACATGTTGTTGAATTACGTAAAGCCTTGGTGCCATGGTTGCGATCATGCCCTGCGCCTAAAGTCTGGATTGCTGAATGCGCAGCAGCAGAGGACGTTTTCGCCATCGCGATTTTGCTGAAGGAAGAGGGCGTTTACGAGAAGACTCGCATTTATGCAACGGGCGCTAATGCGACTTTGTTAAGTGAGGCGCGCGAACGAAAGTTTGCGCTCGAAAAGCTTGCGCAGTACGAAGAAAATTATCGCCTTGCGGGCGGCCTGCACGCACTCGAAAATTATATTGAAATGCACGATAGCATCGCTGTTTTCCGTGCCGATTTGGATCGCAATATCACTTGGGCGCAATACAATCTTGGTACCGATGCTTCGTTCAACGAGTTCGATTTAATTGTGTGCCGCGGTGGTTTAAGTGATTACGCGTCGCGCTTGCGCCGCCGCGCATTACAACTTTTTTACGACAGCTTGCCAACCTTTGGAATCTTAAGTGTAGTGGGCGCAAACTATGCGGAAGTCGCGCCATTTGTTTCAAATTACAAGGTTGTGTCGCCTGAATACGGTTTGTATCGCAGAATTCGCTAAAATATTCTTTTCCCCGTTATTTTATATTTAGAAATTTTTAATTCCCGAACCTTTTAGCTAATCGGTGGCCTACTTTATTAGTGGGCTTTTGTTGTCTTTTTTAGCTATCAATGAGGAAAAAGAAAATGGCAGGTGGTTGGTCGCGCGATGGCGCTGTGCAAGATCAAATTGATGCAAGTGTTGAAGATGCAATTAATCTTGCACGCAGCCGTTTGCCTGTTGGCGAAAGTTTAAGTCACTGTGAAGAATGCGGAAATGTGATTCCTGAAGCGCGCAGAAAAGCGGTTCCAGGCGTGCGTTTGTGTGTCGTTTGTCAGTCTGAACACGATAAAGAAGAAACTGTTTTTACCGCGATAAATCGCCGTGGCAGTAAAGATAGTCAATTGCGATAGAAAATTAATTTATTAAAAAAGTAACGAAAAAATTTAACGAAATATAAATTTTTTCACGTTACTTTTTATTTGGCCAAGTTGGTTTCACTTTGAACCAGTGCTCTGGTTTTAAGCCGATTACGCGGTAAATACCTTCTGGCAAATCACGTTTAATATAGGTAAGGCAACGCTGCACACGGGTATGCATAATTGCGCCTTGAACATATTGTTGCATTAATCGCGCGCCTTGCTCCGGCTCGACATTGTCTTCCAAATAGTTTTCATTTTTCAGCGAGCGAATCAACGCTAAATTATATTTTGCGCTGCGGTCAGCCATCATCTGTAAAGAGTCAGTGACTTGAGTGTCGCAGCAACCTGTTTGTGTGCCCGCGCTAAAAAACGCACAACCGGGTACATTCTCTTTATCTTCACCAATCTTATTGATAAAAATAAATTCAATCCAGTTTTCAAGCTGTTCCAGTGGAGTGTTCACTGGGGACAAAAGCGCGTCCAAATCAATTCGGATTGTTTCCCAATAGTGGTTGGTCGCTTCACAAAACAACGCGGCTTTGGATTCAAAGTGATGGTAGAAACTGCCTTTAGTGACGCCTGCTTGTTTGCAGATTTCATTAACACCCACGGAGTTATAGCTGCTCTGCCAAATCAGGTCGAGGGCAGTTTCGAGTAACACAGTGCGGGTATCCAACGCGTTCATAAAGGCTCGTCTCTTCAGTTGATTGTCTTAGTATAGATACCGGTTGGTATGTTTTTCAATCATTATTTTTAAATACATACCGGTATGTAATTTTTTTTGGCTTTGGTGAAAATAGGTAAAATACCCTGTAAAGCCTTATATATATTGGGGTTTGGCCATTTTAGCGCAATCCAGAATACAAGTCTTCTCGAAACAAAATAAAAAATCTTGTTGACCTGCATACCTACCGGTATGTATAGTTTTCTCAAATGACGTATTTGCCCCGCCCAGGGAGTTCCAAATAGGCATTGGTTTAACACTAAGCATCAGGAGATCGCCATGACCCCTACACCGACATACATTCTCGCCCGTAGATACTATCAATTCACTCTCGCTGCAGTGCTCACCGGCATTGCATCGTTTTACTATGTAACCAACGCAAATGCTGCTGCACCCGCTGCGACACCACCGGCTCCAGCGGTGGATGTTGTTGTAGTTCAGCCGCAAGAAATCCGTAGCTGGGCAAATTTTTCCGGTCGTCTTGCACCGGTTGAAAGCGCCACAATTAAGCCCTTAGTCAGCGGCACCATCCAACAAGTTCTGTTTAAAGACGGTCAAGTTGTAAAGAAAGGTCAGCAACTGTTTGTGATCGATCCACGTCCACACCAAGCTTCAGTACAGCGTGCGCAAGCACAATTAGCTACCGCGCAATCCCGTGCAAAATTAGCGCACGATGAATTGAATCGCTCGCAACAACTCATCACCGCAAAATTAGTGTCGCAAAGTATTTATGACTCGGCATTAAGTAGTGATCAAGTTGCACAAGCAGCGGTGAAAGAAGCTGAAGCAGCTTTAAGTCAGGCAACATTAAACCTTGAATACGCACACATAAGCGCACCGATTGCTGGTCGTATTAGTCGTGCGGAATTAACCACAGGTAATGTGGTTGAGTCTGGGCCAAATGCGCCGCAGCTCGCGCAAATTGTGGCGAACGACAAACTCTACGCTGAGTTCAATGTAGACGAAGCAACTTATTTACAATTTGTACGCACCACCAAAAATACGCAAACAATGCCAGTTGAATTGGCGCTCGCCAGTGATTCAAGTGTGGTTTATCAAGGCAATATAGCGTCTTTCGATAATCGCCTCGATACCACCAGTGGTACCATTCGTGCCCGCGCAATTTTTGATAACAGCGACGGCGCACTTACCGCAGGCATGTTTGCGAATGTTCGTTTAGGTTCTGCAGAAAAAGTGTCGGCGTTATTAGTGCCGGAACGTGCGATTGGAACTAATCAAAGTAAAAAATTCGTTTTGGTTGTGGATGAAAAAAATATCGCCAACTATCACGAAATTACTTTAGGTGATCACTATCAAGGTCAACGTGTAATTCTTTCTGGTGTGAGTGCGGGCAGCAAAGTTATTGTGAATGGATTGTCACATGTTCGCCCTAATACTCCCGTTAATCCCAGCGTTGAAAAAACGCCTGCGCAAGTTGCTTCCAATCCGTAAATCCTAAGTTAGTTTTAATCATCGTTTAGTTATTTTGTGAAAAAACAGTCGCTGGCGTATTACACCAGCGCTGGATTTTTTTCGCCCTGAATAATGTGTTTTCAACAAAAGCCATTTTTAATTTAAAGCCATCTGCAGGAAGGCGCATCATGAACATATCCAAATTTTTTGTGGATCGACCCATCTTCGCCGGCGTAATTTCGTTACTGATTTTTATCGCCGGTTTTCTCTCCATGTTTCAATTGCCTATTTCGGAATATCCCGAAGTATCGCCGCCCTCGGTGGTGGTGAACGCATCTTATCCCGGTGCAAACCCGAAAGTCATTGCTGAAACTTTGGCAACACCTTTGGAAGAACAGTTAAGCGGTACTGAAAATATGTTGTACATGTTTTCGCAAGCAACAACTGATGGTCGCCTCACTTTGACGGTGACTTTTAAGATCGGCACCAACCCGGATTTAGCGCAACAAATGGTACAAAACCGTGTGTCGCAAGCACTGGCAAAATTGCCAGATGTAACTCGTCAGGCAGGTGTAACAGTTGTAAAAAGTTCACCTGATTTAACCATGGTTGTGCATTTGGTTTCGCCAGATAAAAGTTACGACGAATTATATTTGCGCAACTATGCATTGATGAACGTTAAAGACGAACTTGCAAAAGTTCCGGGCGTTGGCGTTGTGCGTTTATTCGGTTCGGGCGATTACGCTATGCGTATTTGGTTGAATCCCGAAAAGATTGCAGAAAAAAATCTTAGCGCGACCGAAGTTATTAATGCGATTCGCGAACAAAACGTGCAAGTTGCTGCCGGTATAATCGGCGGTGCGCCCGTATCCAATTTGGTGGATGTGCAATTGCCCGTAAATGCAAAAGGCCGCTTGGATAATCCT
Organism: Gammaproteobacteria bacterium; assembly: GCA_004172865.1. Taxonomy (GTDB): domain Bacteria; phylum Pseudomonadota; class Gammaproteobacteria; order Pseudomonadales; family Cellvibrionaceae; genus Cellvibrio. The sequence continues at coordinate 185,413 of SEBV01000007.1, forward strand.
GAAGAATTCGGCGATATTATTGTTCGCGCTGGTGCAACCGGTGAAATTACCCGATTGAAAGATGTTGCTCGCGTAGAAATGGGGCCATCTGAATTTAGTTTGAATTCCATGCTGGATAATCAAAGCGCAGTAGCAATTCCTATCTTCCAATCACCTGGTGCAAATGCCATAGAAATTTCTGCTGGCGTGCGTGCAACTATGACTGAATTGAAAAAACGCTTTCCACAAGGTGTTGATTACCACGTTGTTTATGACCCAACTATCTTTGTAAAAAGTTCAATCAAAGCGGTTATTAAAACCTTGCTCGAAGCGCTCGCGTTAGTCGTTGTAGTTGTCATTTTGTTTTTGCAAACCTGGCGTGCATCTATTATTCCTTTGCTTGCGGTTCCAGTGTCCATCATCGGTACTTTTTCGTTGATGTGGGCATTTGGTTTTTCGATTAATACTTTATCGCTGTTTGGCTTGGTCTTATCGATAGGTATTGTGGTTGATGATGCAATCGTAGTGGTAGAAAACGTTGAACGAAATATTCACGAAGGTCTTTCACCTGTCGCTGCAACTTATAAAGCCATGCAGGAAGTGAGCGGTCCTATTATTGCGATTTCACTTACACTGATTGCGGTATTTGTACCTATTGCATTTGTAAGTGGTTTGACTGGTCAATTCTATAAACAATTTGCGTTGACCATAGCAATTTCCACGGTGATTTCTGCAATCAACTCATTAACTTTGAGCCCAGCGTTAGCAGCACTTTTATTGAAAGGCCGCGATGAACCTAAAGATCGTTTGACGCGCGGAATGGATAAAATATTTGGTCGTTTCTTTGGTTGGTTTAATCGTACCTTTGCGCGAACTTCTGGCAGCTATTCAACCAAAGTTGGAAAAATCCTGGGCCGCAAAACTGCAGCAGTAGGTGTGTACGCTGTGTTGCTTGGTATTACTGCAGTTGGCTTTAATATTATTCCGAAAGGTTTTGTTCCTGCGCAGGATAAACAATATCTAATTGCTTTCGCACAATTGCCAGATGGCGCAACACTTGATCGCACTGAAAAAGTTATTAGTGAAATGGGCAAGATTGGTTTGGCAGAAGCCGGTGTTGAAAGCGCGGTGCAATTTCCCGGTTTGAGTATTAACGGATTCACCAATAGCTCAAGCGCAGGCATTGTATTTTTAACCTTAAAACCTTTCGAGGAGCGCCACGGCAAAGCACTTTCTGCCGGTGCGATTTCACAAAAATTGCAAGCCAAATTCGGTGGCGTGCAAGAAGCTTTCATTGCGGTATTTCCACCACCACCGGTTAATGGGTTGGGTACAACAGGTGGATTTAAATTGCAAATTGAAGACCGCGCCGGTTTGGGTTACGAAGCGCTTGCCGATGTACTAAAACAAGTGCAGGAAAAAGCCGCGCAACGTCCCGAATTGGCTAGCGTATTTTCAAATTACAAAATTAATGTGCCGCAACTTTATGCAGATGTCGATCGCACTAAAGCAAAACAACTTGGCCTGAATGTGAAAGAAATTTTCGACACCATGCAAGTTTATTTGGGTTCGCTTTACGTGAATGATTTCAATCAATTCGGTCGCACTTACCAGGTAATCGCACAGGCGGATGCAAAATATCGCAGCACGCCAGCAAGCGCATTAAATTTAAAAGTTCGCAACAATCAAGGTGATATGGTGCCGCTCGGTGCAGTGTTAACCATGAAAGAAAGTTACGGGCCTGAAAGCGCGGCGCATTACAATGGTTACCTCGCAGCTGATCTAAACGGTAACGCTGCACCGGGATATTCCAGTGGCCAAGCGCAAGATGCCATCACGCAAATTTTGAATGAAACTTTACCGAGCGGAATTGTATTTGAGTGGACTGATTTAACCTATCAGGAAGTATTAGCGGGCAACACGGCAATTTATATTTTGCCACTGTGTTTGTTGTTAGTGTTTTTGGTTCTTGCGGCGCAATACGAAAGTTTGGCTTTACCTTTGGTAGTAGTTTCTATTGTACCTCTGTCAATTCTTTCAGCATTGTTTGGTGTTTGGATTAGCGGTGGTGACAACAATATCTTTACGCAGGTGAGTTTATTTGTATTGGCAGGCCTCGCGAGTAAAAACGCAATTTTGATTGTGGAATTTGCGCGGGAATTGGAACAGCGTGGCATGGCAACTTTCCAGGCGGCGATTACCGCAAGCCGTATGCGTTTGCGTCCAATCCTGATGACATCTTTCGCATTTATTATGGGTGTGTTGCCAATGGTATTTTCAACGGGTGCCGGTTCAGAGATGCGTAGTGTTATGGGTATCGCGGTGTTCTCGGGCATGTTAGGTGTAACTTTCTTTGGATTATTTTTCACGCCTATGTTCTATGTGTTGTTGCGCAAACTTGAAGGTAAACGTGTTTACAAAATAGAAGGTAAATCTGAGCGCTATGAATCCTACGGTGAAGTAATGACGCCGAAGGATTTGAAGGAGTTGCATGTATGAAACAGCCCGCACGGTTTCTAAAAATTTTTAGTCTAGCGCTCTTGCCCTTAGTGATTGCAGCTTGCAGTACTTACAAAACAGTTGATGGTGTTCGTTCGTCGGTAGATTTACCGGAAACACCTGCGGCATTCACTTTGCCGCAGTCAGCAACTAATCAGGAACCTGTTGCCGCGTGGTGGTCGCAGTTTAATGATGAGCAATTAAATGGTTTGATTAGCAGTGCATTAGTGCAAAATCATTCGCTGCGAATTGCGCAAGCGTCATTAGCGGAATCGCGCGCGCTTTTGCGAAATTCAAGTGTCTGCAGAAGTTGCGAGTGCGTACATTGCGTTACGCGGCAATCAATATTTATTGAGTGTTGCACAGCAAAATGCGAATAACCAGCAAGAAACTTTAGCCTTAACTCATAGCTTTGCAGACGTTGGGCGTGGCGACCAGTTAGATATTGCACGTGCAGAATCACAACTTGCGTTAACACTTGCAGCTCTCCCCAGTTTGGAAGCGCAAGTAAATGTGGCCTTAAATCGCATTGGTGTTTTAACTGGCAAGCCAACAGCGGAATTAAAAAATCAATTGGCGGCGGTTAAACCTTTGCCGTCGGCTCCGTCAACTTTTGCGGTGGGCAATCCGGTTGAATTGTTAAAACGTAGGCCGGATATTCGTCGTGCGGAGCAAGCATTAGTGGGTGCAGTTGCTGACTACAATATTCGCATTGCAGATTTTTATCCGAGCGTAACGTTTACCGGCGGGCTTGGCTATTTATCCACCGATTGGACGCGTTTAGGTGATACCAATACGGATACTTTTAGCTTCACGCCGCGCATTCATTGGGCTGCATTTAATCTCGGTCGCGCCAATGCACAGGTGGATGCGGCAGATGCTCGCACGCAAGCGCGCATCGCCGAATTTGAACAGCAAATGTTGGTGGCGCTGGAAGAAACTGATAATGCTTTGCAAAATTATTCATATGAAGAAGAACGCCGCACCCGTTTGCAAAAAGCGGCGCAGTCGAGTTATCAGGCTGCAGATTTTGCGCGCAAAAAGTTTGAGATTGGTAGCAGCGATTTCTTAACCGTGCTGGATGCACAGCGTTCGCAACTAACAGTGAGCGCACAATTGGCGCAAAGCGATATGCAACTATTATTGAACCTGGTTGCGGTTTATAAATCGTTAGGCGGTGGTTGGGAAGTTGCAGAGCAAGAAAAGCTTGTTGGTATGCGTTAGAAATTAAAGAGTTTTTGTAAGAAAATTTTCCGATTGTAACGAGTGCTTCGCGGGAAAACGTCATAGTGTTTAATGACGTTTTCCCGTTTTTTTATGCGCGTAACTTTTTGCGTGGTGTAGATGAGGCACCGATGTTAAATAGCAATTCAAATTGTCTTGCAGGCATGGGTTTGCCAAATAAATATCCCTGGCCTTCATCGCACAATTCATTGCTCAAATAATTATGAGCTTCTTCGGTTTCTATACCTTCGGCGATGGTTTCCAAATCGAAACTGCGAGCCATATCTAAAATCGCTCGTATTACTGACGCATCGCGAGTGGAGGTGAGCATGCCGCGCACGAAAGATTGGTCAATCTTAATACGCGTTAATGGGTAAGTTTTCAGCAGACTAAGTGATGCGTAGCCAGTGCCAAAATCGTCGAAGGCGATGCTCAGGCCGTAATCATGCAAGCGCTGCAAAATACCCAGAACAACATCATCATTGTCCAACACGATATTTTCAGTAACTTCCAGTTCCAATGCTTCTGGCGGTAAACCGTGGCGCTCAAGAGTTTTAATAACTTGATCTGCAAGATCGCCAACGCGGAATTGAGCACCGCTCAAGTTGACACCTATGCGAAACGAAGGTGCGCCGTTGCGGCGCCAAAATGCCGCTTGCGCGCAGGCCTCATCGAGAATCCAGCTTCCCACTGTGGCGGCGAGCGGGCCACCTTCGAGTGCAGGCAAAAATGCCGCAGGCACGAGCAAACCGCGCTCAGGGTGATGCCAGCGGAGTAGGGCTTCTGCACCCGTTAATGAGCCATCGGTAAGGTTAACTTGTGGTTGGTAGAACAGTAAAAATTCACCTTCATCCAATGCGCGGTGCAGTTCCAACCCGTAAAGTCGGCGCGCCATAGCTTCCATCCGCAAGGCGGGAACAAACAAAAATGTCCTGCCTCGCCCTGAGCGTTTAGCTTTGAAAAGTGCGAGATCAGCATTACCCACCAATTCCAGCGCTTCCTGACCTTGGCTGGGCGATAGCGCAACGCCGCAACTCGCAGCGACACGCACTACGTGGCCGTCCACATCCATAGGCGTGTTGATATGGTTGATCATAGTATTCGCCAGCTGCATGGCGATTTGTGGATCGGTAACGTCCGCCAGCAAGACTGCAAATTCATCGCCGCCAATACGCGCAACAACGTCGTAGGGCTCAGCGAGGTTTAGTAAACGATTGGCAACTTCCTGCAGGATTCCATCGCCAAGGGTGTGCCCCAAGGTGTCGTTAACGTCCTTGAATCCGTCGAGGTCGATCATTAACACGGCGGCGGGTGCAGGTCTGGTAAGGGTTTCTTCAACGCACCGGTAAAACCTGCCGCGATTGGCAAGCCCGGTTAATACATCACGATTTGCTTGTTCACGAAGTTCCTCTTCTTCGCGTTGCTGCAGGGTTAGATCCTTGAGCACCGCCTCAAACTTCATGCTGTTGCCATCGCGCCAGCCGAAGAGCGCGAAACCGAAACGGAATTCCGAACCATCTTTACGCAAGCCGCTGACTTCAGCGGGAATAGAAATATGATCGAGTGAGCCTTCGGTGGCGGCCTGCTCAATGAGATGGCGAAAATCGGTACGCTCACGTTCGGGCAGCAATAAATCGAATGTCAGATGGCTTTTATCTTCAAGTGAATAGCCGTGGGATTCAGCGGCGGCCTTATTCCACTCCAGTATTTTGCCTTCCTTATCGAACCAGATAACCGGCGTTGCCGAGCTGCCAGCGTAGATGTCGAAGTTCGGTCTGCCGCGCTCGGTAGAAACTTCAATACGGCGCAACTCAAGGCGATCAGACGCCATTTTTGCGAGGTCGATCAAGCGCTGCTCATCGTCTTTAGTGAAATCGAGATGCGGTTTATCGTCAATGACACAGAGTGCGCCGAGCGCGAGACCTTCGGGAGAAAATAGCGGCACACCGGCGTAAAAACGCACGTTGGTTGGGCCGGTAACGAGGGGATTATCGTGAAAGCGTTCGTCCTTACTGGCATCTGGAACTACCATCACGTGTTGTTGATTGATGGCGTGCGCACAAAAAGATACGTCGCGGCTCATATTAACGTCGCCTACGCCTACGCTGGCAGCGAAGAAAACATGATCGTTACCAATCATATTGACGGCCGAAACTGGCATGTCGAACATACGCGAAGCAATATGGACGACAGGGTCAAGGCTTCTAATGGACTGCTCGTCATCTAACCCATACTCTGTCAGCGCCGCTAACCGGTCCGACTCGTTTGGAAAAATTATGGGGCATTTCATTGCGCACCCTCCTGTTGTTTTTCCTTAATGAATGGTGTGTTTAGAGTATAGAAAAGGAAAAAAATTAAGCCCTGCTATGCGGTTACATGTGCCAGTTTTTCGATATTTTACAAAACTTGGCGTTTGAAATTAGGGAAGGGTGAGATAATTCGCCTAGTTTTTAAAAACTTATTAGTCTGCGTCTCATGTGTTCCTGCGAATTCATTAGCCAGCATTGTTGCCAATGGCTACCGCTAATAGTTGCTCCTCGATAATTGTCACGCTAAAGGTGAGTGTAAAAAAAATTCCATGACGACCAATGATTTTAAACAACGTGTTTCCACTCGCCTGGCCTTTTTGGCGGCCGGCATGGCGATGTCTGCCTGGGCGCCGCTGGTGCCTTACGCAAAAATGCGACTCGACCTTGAACAGGCCGAACTTGGCTTTTTGTTATTGTGTTTAGGTGTTGGCTCAATGTTGGCGATGCCAATTTCCGGCGCTTTGGCCGCGCGTTTCGGTTGCCGTCGTTTAATTGTGATATCGGGCACGCTCATCTGTTTTCTGTTGCCATTGCTGGCGATAGCACCTAACGCAATAACACTGGGGCTAACCTTGTTTATGTTCGGCGCTAGCATCGGCACATTAGATGTCGCCATGAATATCCAAGCCGTAATTGTTGAAAGAAATCAAGGCGGCTCAATGATGTCCGGCTTTCATGGCTTATACAGCGTGGGCGGTTTTGTTGGCGCAGGCATAATGACATTGCTGCTATGGAGCGGACTAAACACCTTGTGGTCGAGCGTGGTTGTGGCTGTTTTAGTGGCGGCTTCCATTGCGATTGCGAATCCAAATCTGCTGCGCTCGCCCGAACCTTCTGAGCGCGATGCTCCTTTATTTGTGATGCCACACGGTGCGGTAATTTTTATCGGTGCGCTCTGTTTTATGATCTTTCTCGCCGAAGGTGCCGTGCTGGATTGGAGCGCATTGTTGCTCACGGGCGGAGGCCTCGCCGCCGCTCAAGGCGGTCTTGGTTATGCGGCTTTTTCCATTGCAATGACGGTTGGACGCTTGACGGGCGATAAAGTTGTAAAACGCTGGGGCGGTAAACGCGTGCTTTTTACGGGTGGATTACTGGCATCTGCAGGTTTCTTCGTTGCGGTTTTAGCACCTTCACCAGTCATCGCTTTAATAGGTTTTGTGCTAATTGGAATTGGTGCTTCAAACATAGTGCCGATTCTTTTCACCGCGGCAGGTGGTCAGCAGGATATGCCAGCAAGCCTAGCAATCAGTGCGGTAACCACAATCGGCTACGCGGGTATTTTGACGGGGCCAGCGTTAATTGGCTTTGTTGCACATGCATCGAGCTTGCACATTGCATTTGCAGGTTTGGGTTTTGCGATGCTACTTGTGGCTGCCAGCGCGCGCCGGGCAACCCGGAACTTCGCGCATCAATAACAATTGAATTTGGTTGTAGTGAGCGATAAAGCTTAATCAGGATGTAGGCTGCACGAGTGGGTAATTGAACCCTGCTCAAATTGCAGTGTGCTGTGGTGAATGCTAAAGCGAGATTTTAGTTCATCGCTTAATTGGGTTAGCGCCGCGTCGCCCGGGTAGCCGCCGGGCATGACTAAGTGAACGGTGAGGGCGCTTTCGGTTGTGCTCAATCCCCAAATATGTAAGTCGTGAATATCGCTCACGCCCGGCATTTTCCGCAAAAATGTTTCCACTTTGTTGATGTCGATGCTGGCAGGCACCGCGTTTAACGCAAGCTGTAATGACTCTCGCAACAATCCCCAAGATGCCACAACAATCACCACTACAATCACCAAACTCAATGCGGGATCAAGCCAATACCAGCCGGTAAAGATCATCGCCACACCGGCAATTACCACACCCAATGACACGGCCGCATCGGCAGCCATATGCAAATATGCACCGCGAATATTAATGTCGTGCTTGCTACCTTTCATAAATAAAAGCGCAGAAATTGTATTCACAGCAATCCCGACACCGGCAACAATTGTGACGGTCAAACCCGCCACCGCTGGCGGTTCTGCAAAACGTTGAATGGCTTCGAGCGCAATCGCACCGCAGGCCACCAATAACAATGTTGCGTTAGCCAGCGCTGCCAAAATTGAACTGTTGCGAAGCCCGTAGGTGTAGCGCGCATTCGGCGCTTTGCGAGCAAGAATTGCAGCCGACCACGCCAATATTAAACCTAAAACATCCGAAAGATTGTGGCCTGCATCCGCCATCAAAGCGGTGGAATTGGCGAGGAATCCGTAGGTGAATTCAATCACCACAAACACCGCATTTAGAATCACTGCAATAGTAAATGAGCGGTCGTGATTCGTTGGTAATGTGTGATGGTGATGAGCATGCGAATGGCCGTGACCATGATCATGTTCGCTGTGATTGTGATCGTCGGGGTCATGTTGATCGTGGTCTTGTTCATGTTGGTCATGAGAGTGGGGCATGCAATATTTCCTGAGCTGGAAAGGTGTAATAAGAGCGGAAAATTTTTCGAATCATAACCTATCTATTTTAATCTTATAGACACTCGCTTATTTAAAGTTCAGTGAGTTAAGTAGGCGATCAGCAAATGATTTTTAAAAGGTGTTGTTTAGCGTCAAATCCCTTAAGCTCGGTAGCGCACAGACTGGCGCGCCAAATTTTCGTTAACTCGTGGTTTGTATTGATAGCGTGGGAGTAGCCCTCAGCCGTCTTACCAACAAATAAGCTTTGGAGCTTCTATGACCGCCCTTAATAATTTATTTGTACCGTTAAATATCGGCGACTTAACGGTACCTAATCGAATTTGGATGGCGCCTTTAACGCGTTGTCGCGCTGGTGAAGAGCATATTGCAAACGAGCTGATGGCGAAATATTACGCGCAACGTGCAAGTGCCGGTTTAATCATCGCCGAAGCAACTATGGTGACTGAAGGTAATTCGTCCTTCTGGCAAGAGCCAGGCGTTTATTCCGAAGAACAAGTCGCCGGTTGGAAAAAAGTGACCGATGCAGTTCACGCCGCCGGTGGCCGTATTTTTTTGCAGCTGTGGCATGGTGGCCGAGCTTGTCATCCATTACTTAATGATGGCAAAGAACCGGTTGGCCCGACTGCAATTGCGATTAAAGATGAAGTTCATACACCACAAGGTAAGCAGCCGTATGTGGTTCCCCATGAACTAAGTGACGATGAAATTCCAGCGATAATCGCAGGCTTTAAGAAAGCTGCGGAAAACGCAAAAGCTGCGGGTTTCGACGGCGTTGAAGTACATGGCGCTAATGGCTATTTGCTCGACCAATTCTGGCGCGATGGTTCCAATAAACGCAGCGGCAATTACGGTGGCCCAATTGAAAATCGCGCGCGCTTACTATTGGACGTTATTGCAGTAGTCTCCGAAGTTTGGGATAGCCAACAAGTTGGCGTGCGCATCTCGCCATTGAACAGTTACAACAGCATGATCGATAGCGATCCAATCAGTATTTCAACCTGGTTGGCGAAACGCTTGAACGATTTGGATTTAGCCTATTTGCATGTAATGCGTGGCGATTTTTTCCAAGCGCAAAAAGGCGATGTATTAACGCCTATTCGCGAACATTATAAAGGCGTATTGGTTGGCAATATGGGTTACAGCGCGAGTGAAGCTGCTGAAGCAATCGCATCCGGCAAATTGGATGCAGTGACCTTCGGTACACCGTTTCTTGCAAACCCTGATTTGCCCGCGCGTTTTAAAGCAAGTGCGCCGTTGAATAAACCAGATCAGGCAACTTTCTATACTTGGGATGAAAAAGGTTACACCGATTATCCAACACTAAAAGACGCCGTTAGTACGTAAGTTTGTTGAACTTATTTGACGATTGTTATTTATTTAATTTGAAATTTTCAGAGCGTTCCAGGCTAATAACCTTGGTAAATTTATTATGAGCACACCCGATTACGAATCCATATTTAAAACGTCTCCGCATCCCTATGTAGTGATCAACAGTGACTTGACTGTGCTTGATGCTAACGATGCTTATTTGTTATCGAGCGGTACAGATAAAGAAAATATTATCGGCAAATATGTTTTCGATAATTTTTCTGAAACTGCTAACGCGGAAGTCTCAGTTGAGCGTTTGAAGGATTCTTTGGAAGCCGCATTAAAAGACCCTGAAACGGGTTCTTCAATAGCGGTGGAAAGCGAAGGAAAAACTTTTGTGGTTACGCGGCAAGCCTTAGCAGAACCGGCCAGTGAAATAGAAAAATATCGGATGGCGGCTGCTCATAAGGATGAATTTTTGTCCCTGCTCGCGCATGAGTTGCGTAATCCACTTTCGTCGATCAATGCGGCGGCAGAAATCTTAACTATGGGTCAACCTGACCCTGCACGTTTGCAAAAAATGACGAGTGTGATCAAACGTCAAATTACTTTGCTTGCATCATTAACGGATAATCTTTCTGATGTTTCCCATCTCAGTAAAGGCCTGTTGGATGATTTGTTGGTGCTCGATATCAAGCATGTAATTGCGGAAGCGATTGAACAACACAGCGCGTTTATCGATTCGAAAAATCATAAACTGACGCTTAATGTTCCCTCTGAAGAAATTAAAATTTCCGGCGATCACAAACGTATCGCACAAGCGCTTGGCAATGTATTAACTAACGCTGCAAAATATACACCTAATGGTGGAAATATTGGTGTAGATGTAAGTCTTGCGGGTGAGCAAGTAGTTATAGATGTGACTGATGACGGAATAGGAATATCGTCCCAATTATTGCCGAATATTTTTGACTTGTTTGCGCAAGGAAAAAAAGACTCCGACCATTCGCAACGTGGCTTGGGAATAGGGTTGGCGGTTGTTAAAAGTATCGTGGAAGCGCACGGTGGAAGTATTAGTGCGTGCAGTAATGGAAATGCGAAGGGCAGTCGTTTTGAAATCCGTTTGCCTCGGCTTCAAGACAAAGAATAAATTTTCCAGTTGCAGCAACTCAGAAAATTTAATTTTTATTAGTGGATGTTGGCTCGCAAATGCAAGCCAACTTTATGAATAACCAGAAAGCAAAAAACAAAAAGCCAAAATTCCTAAATTTCGTGGCTAAACAATTAACCCAATAGATTCCAGCTTTTTGAAATCCAGGGGTTTAACAAAGTGATCGTCAAAACCGGAATCTAACGCTGCTTGCCTGTCAGTTGCCTGACCATAGCCTGTAAGTGCTATCACCGTAAATGTTGAGCCATTGGGTAATGCGCGTAATTTTTTCGCTACGTCATAACCATTGAAGTCTGGCAATCCTATATCCAATAAAATAATGTCCGGACCAAATTCAATTGCGGTTTCAACGGCGCTAGCGCCCGTGAATGCGGTTTGAACATTGTGTCCGTTGAGTTCAAGCAATTGCGCAAGTGTAATTGCACCGTCTTCATTGTCATCAACAACTAAAATACGTTTGATGGTTTCTTCAACTTTTGTATTTTGAATAGTAGGAGCGCTCGGTAGGGATGTATCTATCGGTAAAGATATTTCAAAAACGCTACCTAGCCCTAAACCTTTACTGCTCGCTTTAACTTCGCCGCCATGAAGTCTTACTAAAGCGCGTACTAACGATAAACCAATTCCAAGGCCGTCATGGACACGATCAGTGACGTGGCCGCTTTGCGTAAACAGATCAAAAATAGTGTTGATGCTATTAGGCGCAATTCCAATTCCATTATCGGTTAATCGGATAATAATTCGGCTATCTACCACTTCTGTTGTTAAATCAATTTTCCCGCCGGGTTCAGTAAATTTCGCAGCGTTGATTAAAAGATTTGCCACGATTTGCGAGAGCCGAACTTGGTCGCCGCTTACCCAAATATCGTCTTCCGGCAGAGTCACTGTCAAATTATGTTTGCGTTTCTCGATAGACTGACTGCTTTGCTCTATGGCGCTATCGATAAATGTTTTTAGTCCGACTCGCTCCCAGCGTAATGAAATTTTGCCTTTTGAAATGCGCGATACATCCAGCAAGTCATCAACTAAGTGCGCCAAATGATTGGTATGGCGAAAAATAGTGTCGCGCGCAATCTCAAGTGCAGGATCAATTTCAGGTTGTAATTTTCGCCAGAGTTCTACGGAGTTTCTGATAGGCCCTAAAGGGTTGCGAAGTTCATGGGCTAGCGTTGCCAGAAATTCATCTTTGCGGCGATCTACTTCGCGCAATTCGCGCTCTACTTTTCCAAGTCGCAACAAAGCTTTTACGTTTGAAATTAATTCGTCTGGTTCTATAGGTTCTACTAAATAATTATCGGCGCCGCCATCTAAAGCGCGAATTTTATCGGCTGAACCAATAAATGATGCGGAAGTTTGTAACACTAATATTGTTTGTGTTTCTGGGTCTTCTTTTAATCGACGACATACTTCCAAGCCATTGATATCGGGAAGTTTCACATCGAGCAAAATCAAATTGGGATTTTCCGCGCGCGCTTTTTCCAAGGCTTCGCTTCCGCTAACAGCTTCTATAACTTTGAAACCCGCGCGCACCAGGGTTCGCGTTTTTGCGTAGCGCGCACCGTCGTTATCGTCAACGTTCAGAATAAGCGCATCGGTATATGAATTGGGCATAAAATTATTTCCCATCTAGGTTGTGCTCTTTTGAATGACGCGATTCTGAAATTGAGCTACCAATTAAAGTTCTTAAAGTAGATATCAACTGTTGCTTGAATATTGGTTTTATATAGTAGGCATCCGCACCAAGCGACAAACCTTTGCGTTTGTCTTCCACTTCGGTGGCAACAATCACGGGCACACGGCGACGCACAGGGTCATTTTTAATTTGCGCTAACCATGCCCATGAATCTTCACCGTTTAACAGAATATCGAGAATTACGGCAGCAGGTTTTACGCTTCCCCAAATATCCTCTGCTTCGCGAATGGAGCTCGCGGTAAATACCTGGAATTCGGTATCCACCAAAAACTTTTCGTAAAGTAAGCGAACTTGCGCTTGGTCTTCCACGACTAAAATTTGCAAGCGGTTTTCGTCGCGAATGGTGTTTGTTAAAACTTCCTCGTCAATATTTTCTTTAGCAAAAAAGTGTTGCGGTAAAGTTACAGAAAACGTTGACCCAACACCAACTGTACTTTCAACCGCGACGCTACCATTTAAAATGGTGGCCAAATTGCGGCACAGTGGTAAACCTAAACCGGTACCTTTTACATGGCGTTGAAGCGGATTTTCAAGTTGACTGAATTCTTCAAAAATTAATTTTTGATCGCGCTCTTCAATGCCGAGGCCGGTATCTTTTACGCTAAATTTAACCAAGCCCTGTTCGGGGATAGTAATTACACTTACGGTGATTTCACCTTCCTGAGTGAATTTCAGCGCATTTGAAATAAAGTTACGCAAAATTTGCGAGAGCTTGGCTTCGTCCGTAAACATTTCCAGCGGCGTGTTCGGTATAACGAAATTTAAATTCAGTGAGGTAGAAACCAAAAGTGGTTTCAGCATTCCTCGCAATGCGCTGAACATTTCAGTCACGTCAAATTCGTGTGGCCGCACATCAACTTTACCAGCTTCGATTTTCGCCAAATCCAATAAGTCGTTAACCAATTCATTCAAGCCGAGCGCGCCTTGCAAAATAAACATAATTTGCTTTTCTTGCTCGACGGTAAGTTCGCCGTCGACACGATCTAACAATAATTTTGAGAGCGCACGAATCGAACTTAATGGCGTACGGAATTCATGGCTCATGTTGGATAAAAACCGCGATTTCATTTCATCGGCGCGACGTAAATGATCAGCTTTTTCATCCAGCTCTGCGTAGAGAGCAACTACACCACGATTGGTATCTTCCAGTTCGCGTGTTAGCTGCAGCAAATCTTCCTGACGATTTTTCAATTCGGAGAGTGCGCCCAGTAATTCCTGATTTTGTTCGAGCACTTCGGACATAGTGATGTTGGCAGGTAGTGATGCCAATTGTGCGACCAAATCACTGCTCATTTTCGGCGTGATTAAAGGTGCATCGCGCGGAAAGATTTTTTGTAAAATTATTTCCGTACCAATATCCTTCACGGTTTTTATATCAAACTTATCCATCAATCGTCGCGAGCCTAATAATCCTTTACCCATGCCAGTGGAGGATTTATAAGCACCTGAAAAAATAAGATCGAGGTTGGTAATGCCAGGACCTTTGTCTTCAATATGAATGGTAAGAATTTGCGGTGTAGTTTCGCCTTCAATGGTGAAATGAACTTTGCCCGAGCCAGCGTAGTTGTAAATGTTGCGCGCCAGTTCAGACACTGAGGTCGCGATGCGCACCTGATCCTGGCTACCGAATCCGCACAGCTTGGAAATTTGATGCGCGCGTTGACGCGCACCAACCACATCCAGCTCAGTTTTAATTCCAACCGTTAAAATACGAATTGTCATTTAGAGTCCTGCAATATCTCGTATAACTACAATGGTTACGTCGTCGCGCCCACGAACAAAATCGCGGTACAACACTGCCGCAATTAAACTTGGATGCGACCTTTCCAAACCGGGATAAGCATCGAGATCCCAACGCGTGGCAAGTCCATCCGAGTGTGCGATCATCAGCGAGCCGCTTTGCCAGGAATGAGAAAATTCCTGCACCTTTCGCAGATTACTACCGACTATGCCGTTGTGCGAAATCAAATGGCGACGGCCCGGATTTTCAAACACGCTCACTGCAATATTACCCACCCCTGCGAATCGCAATTGCCCACGCTCTTCGTCAATTTGCGCTATGGCAACCGCTGCTCCACGAGTGCCGTGCAATGCAGCATGCGCACGTTCGAGCATTACGCCTGGTGGTCGGGTTAAATTTTCCGCTACAACATCCACTGCAGCTCGCGATGCAATTGCAGCGTCGGGGCCATGCCCTAAACCATCTGCAACTAATAGAGTTAAAGTATTGCCATCGGATTCAGTCGTCCATGCGTCACCGCACACAACTTCGCCTTTTATGGGTATGCAAATCGCACCGATTTGCCACTGCTGATCTGCTTTCGGAATTTGATTTGCCCAGATCACCATCAGGAGCACTGCGCCTTGACTGTAATTGGAGTAAATATCGAATTCTTGTGAGAGGCGGCTCATGGCCCCGAGCCCACCGCCGTAGGTTCCGGTGGTGGAATTACCGTCTTCCATTTGCAATGTGATATTGGAAATTCCGGGGCCGCTATCGACAGCAATTATTTCAATGCCGACGCAATCGCCGTCATCGATGGTACGTATAAGAATTTCGCCGTGTTGGGCGTGCTTGATAATATTGGTGGCGGCTTCGGTAACTACGAGAGCAGCCTGGCCTTTTTTGGTTTCGTCGAAACCTAAACGTGCTGCGAGTAAAGTGACGGAACGGCGCACCGCAGAAATTTCACTCGGCTCCCCGATGTGAAATGCCTGTTGCGTGCTAAAGCGCTTCAAAACTGTTTCCACTTAGCGATCTTTACTGTGGTGCCTTTACCGGGAGTTGTATCAATTTCGAACTCGTCTGAAAGGCGCTTTGCACCGCTCAAACCTAAACCCAAACCACCACCGCTGGTATAGCCATCAGTCAACGCAAGCGCTATGTCTGGAATACCTGGACCTTGGTCAATAAAGCTCATTGCAAGTCCGCGTCGGCTTCCATCAAATATATGCTCAATATGAGCTTCGCCGCCGCCGCCGTAACGTAAAACGTTACGCGCAAGTTCACTGGCGGCAGTCACTACTTTGGTCTGCTCGACTAGACCGAAGCCGATAGCGATTAAATCCTCCCTAACTTGCTTACGTAGCCGAACAACATCTTCGTCAGTTTTTAATGGCAGCACTGTGGCTTCCCCTTGAGCTGGCGTCATATTAAAGCGTCCGCTGTCACGAATTATCGGTGTGTTGGATCGATTCGCGCATGCTTAAGGGTTGCCCCGATCCAGCAATTTAATACCTCGCTCAACATTGAGTGCGGTACTTACACCTTCGAGTGTTAAACCAAGTTCCACCAAAGTGATAGCGACTGCTGGCTGCATACCGACTAGAACGGTGCGTGCATCCAGAATTTTGGCCATGGCTGCAGTGTTGCTGATCATTCGCCCGATGAATGAGTCGACTATATCGAGCGCTGAAATATCAATCAGCACTCCAGTCGCACGATCAGTCACGATTCGATTGGTTAAATCGTCCTGCAAGGTCATCGCAAGGCGGTCATGCATATCAACTTGAATGGTAACCAGCAACAGCCGTCCCATCCGCAGAATAGGAATACGTTCCATAGATAATTAGCGCTCGTTATCTGAATAACTAATAGTTGAACCTGTGCGCTGCAATGCAACAACAAAGGCATCCGCAAGCGTGGCCTTGGTAATAACGTCTTCCAGATTTACACCAAGATGCACGATGGTTTGGGCGATCTGTGGGCGAATACCGCTGATAATGCAATCTGCACCCATCAAACGAGCAGCGGCAATAGTTTTCAATAAATGCTGCGCAACCAAAGTATCTACAGTAGGAACGCCGGTAATATCGATAATCGCAATGAGCGCGCCGGTATCAACAATTTTCTGTAGCAAGTTTTCCATTACAACTTGAGTACGAGCGCTATCGAGTGTTCCAATCAGTGGCAATGCCAAGACATTTTTCCACAATTGAACTACCGGTGTAGAGAGTTCTAATAATTCTTGTTGTTGACGTTGAATGATTTGCTCGCGCGTTTTTTGATAAACCTCAATGGTGTAAAGGCCAAGATCATCAAACAAGGTGCTGGTGGTTGCAATTTCTTCGCTCAATTCCAGCGGAGTATTTGCAAGCGCAGTACGAAGATAATTAAACAATGGAGACTTGAGTGAAAATACAAAATTTGCAGTCTCAATTGGTGAAAAACCCTGACGTGCGCGGCTCTGGGAAATTTCGGCTAACAAATGACGAATATCTTCCCAGTCAGTTGCAGATGTATTAACCGTTGTGCTTTTTTTAAGGGTTGTAGCCAATAACTGAAGAAACTGTGACGCTTGATGACGAAGTTCGCTTTCAGAGCTTTTGTCGCGACGAACCAGGCGAGAAGTTAAATTCGCTATCCAACCATCAAGCAGCTCAGCTTGATGAGAAGAAATGATGCTTTCAAGTTGAGTGGTTTTGTTGTTACTCATATTTATCCTCAAAAATTTAGGCAGTATCGATAACTCAATTGGCACGCAAAGAGATGATGCTTTTGTTTGCGGCAAAAAAACATGCCGAATGTAGCAGTAAAACATGAAAATGACATCTCTTTTCACCCCGTGCAGACTTGAATTCTCCACGTGTTCGTCAAAGCAATAAAAACAATTGGGTTGATGAAAAAATGCGCAAACTCTTGAAAATTTTATAAATGAAATTTTGCTGCTAAAGTTATCGTTGTAAGGCTTTTTTAATCGAAATGATTAGTATTTGGTTTTAAGGTTCTAAAAAATAAATTGGTATCTTTAGCTGCAAGTAAAGAGGAAATTTTATGGCGGCGTTACAAGCAATTGTGTACATAAGTTCAGCAACGCGTTTATTGGCCGGTGAAGAGCTCGATTCGCTTTTGGATTTAATTAGAAAGCGAAACGAAGCTGAAAATATCACCGGGTTTTTAATGTATTGTGATGGAAACTTTATGCAGTACATCGAAGGGCCGCAGGAATCGCTGCAAAAAATTTATCAGAAAATATGTGCTGACCCATCGCATACCGATATTGTTGAGATGATTAATCAACCGATAGATGCACGCGAATTTGCCGGCTGGTCTATGGCCTATTCAATTGTACACATCCAACAGTTTAACGAACTGTGCCGCGCCGAGTGGAAAGAGAGCGGTGAAGGTAATATTTCACAAGGGCAATTTTTGCTGCGTAATTTTTGGGTGCAATGTACTAATCAAAATTTTTAAATGATTATTTTTGTTCGGATTTCTGCAATTCTTTTTTTACAGTTCTTTTTGTGGTTCTTTTTGCAGTACTTTTTGTAGGCCCAAGCGTTTTATGCGCGATGCTAATGTGGTTGGTTTTAATCCCAACAACACCGCCGCGCCATCATCACCGAATAATTTCCAATCACATTTTTCTAACGCGATTAACATATTGCGTTTTACGCGCTCCTGCATTTCATCATCAAATACAATTTGTGATGAGTTTTCTATCTGCTGACTTACTTCTTGTGCAATTAGATTGCTGGCTTTTTGATTGGGCAAATCCAAGCCTAAATGACCTTGCTGCGCGGTGATAACCGCTCGTTCCATTACATTTTGCAATTCGCGAATGTTGCCGGGCCACGCATAATGTTGTAATTGCGCGAGATCTGATTTGCGCAGCTTGCAATTATCTTTGTTAAATTTTTGACCAATGGTGTCCAGAAAATGAATCGCTAAAAGGGCGATATCGTTCTCGCGTTCGCGCAATGGGGGTGAGTGAATAGGAAATACATTTAAGCGGAAATACAGATCTTCGCGGAAACGTTGCTGTTCGGCTTCCTGTTTTAAATTTTTATTGGTGGCGGCGATTACACGCACATCTACATTGCGGGTTTTTTCTTCGCCGACGCGTTCAAGTTGGCCTTCCTGCAATACGCGCAATAATTTACTTTGCAATTCCAGCGGAATTTCACCAACTTCATCTAAAAATAAAGTGCCACCATTGGCGAGTTCAAAACGGCCGATGCGATCTCGCACTGCGCCAGTAAATGCGCCGCGAATATGACCAAAGAATTCGCTTTCAAAAAGTTCGTGAGGAATTGCCGCGCAATTTACGCGAATCATGGGTTTATCTTTGCGTGTGCTTGCTTCGTGAATTGCTCGCGCAATTAATTCTTTGCCAGTGCCGGATTCGCCGGTAATTAAAACGTTGGCATCGGTTTGCGCCACTAAACCAATTTGCTGGTGAATGCGTTTAATCGCGGGGCTTTCACCAATGATACCGTGGTAGCGTTGCTCGCTTAAAATTTCTTGCTGCAGATAGGCGTTTTCATCTTCAAGCCGAACTTTTAATTCTTTTAATTCCTGTAATGCATCGCGCAATTTTTTTTCGGTTTCCATGCGTTGGCTGATATCGCGAAACACAACGACTGCACCAATGATGCTGCCTTCCGAAATAATGGGCGTGCTGGTGAATTCAACAGGGAAGGGTGTGCCATCGTGTTTCCAGAAAACCTCCTGAATACCTTCGTGGACAATGCCATCGCGAATTGCGGCGTAAATCGGGCATTCTTCAACGGGGTAGTGGGTTCCATCTTCGTGGGTGTGGTGATGAACGTAATGGATATTTTGCCCGAGCACATCGGTGTCGGTGCGCCCCAACAAACGTTTCGCCGCCGGGTTGATAAAAGTGCAAAGCCCGTTGGTGTCTACGCAATAAATTCCATCGCCAACGGATGTGAGCATCAACAAATTGTCGCGTTCGCCTTGCTGGAAAATAGATTGCAAATGCTTCCATTCCAGAATGCCGTTGCGCGCAATTTGATCGGCGTAGGCTTTATCGCGGCTGCGCTCTTCTGAATCCACATCTTTAATGGACACCACTAAATACTCGCGACCTTTAATGACGGTGCGCGATGCGGATAGCTCAACGGGAATACGCATATCGTTTTTCAAGCGGCAGGAAATGCGTTTACTTTTAGCGTGGCCAGTGAGCATGGCTTCTTCGGTGAAGACGATAAGTTGCCCAAGCTCGCGCCCATGAATATAGGAAATGGACATCTTGAGAATTTCCTGGCGACTAAAACCCAGCAAATCGCAGGAGGCAATATTGCAGTCGATATATTGGTTCTTCTGCGGATCAAGCAGCATTAAAGGTTCCGGACACTGCTCAAATGCCGCGTGCCGCATCCAGTAAGCGAGTTCCTGCCAGCCATCGTTCGTATCATTGTCAATCATAAACTTCTACTCAATTGCGTAGCTTAATGCTACGCAAGCGCGTAATTCTATGCAAGTGCGTTGTGTTTTAAATGCCATCACATTAGTCACTTTCTAAATAAATTTAATCTATCACTTTGTTTTATATCGCTTTTATTTTATTTAACAAAATCCACTCTAGTTTGGTACGCAAGTCGCAATAGGGATTGTGACTGATTAAGAGTTATCTGTTTCCAATTAATAAACCAAACACCTCCACCAAAAACTTATACCTACTTGAGGAACACCCTATGCCTAGCGTTGATATCCCCCATTACAAAGACGGTGACTTTCTGGTCGATTACGAAGAGAAAGTTTTTGAAGACGTACAGGCAGAGCCCGGTGCAAAAGCCTTGCTGACTTTTCATACCGTGGCCTTTGAAGGCTCGATTGGGCTAGTGAATTTGCTACAAGCCAAACGCATTTTGCGTAAAGGTTTTGAAACCAAAATCCTGTTGTACGGGCCAGGTGTATTACTCGGCGTGCAACGCGGTTTTCCGCGCTTGGGTTCAGAAGCCTTTCCTGGTCATCTCGCTTACAACGCGCAGCTGAAAGCATTTATGGCGGAAGGCGGTGAAGTTTATGCCTGTCGTTTTGCCTTGCAGGCGCTCTACGGTCAAACCGAAAAAGCGCTGATTGAAGGTATTCGCCCGATAAATCCGCTGGATGTTATGGATTTGCAGCTTTTGATGCGCCGCGAAAATGCCTTTGTTGTCCATACGTGGACGACCTAAGTCTGGGCAACCTAAACACCGCGTAAATCCATCAACCGTTTTTTCATCAAACAAGACACTCAGGGTTTCCTATGAACAAAGTCATAGCCGCTGCCGTTCAGTGCAGCCCGGTACTTTACTCCTGTGCCGGAACTGTCAACAAAGTCTGCGAATGGATTGCAGACCTCGGTAAACAAGGTGTGGAGCTGGCGGTCTTTGCGGAAACCCTGGTGCCTTACTATCCCTATTTTTCGTTTGTGCAGCCGCCTTATGCGATGGGTGCGCAACATCTTTTACTGTTGCAGGAATCTGTTGTGATTCCGTCGATTTACACCGAGCAAATCGCCGCTGCCGCTAAAGCTGCAAAAATGGTGGTTTCGGTCGGTGTGAACGAGCGCGATGGAAACACTATTTATAACGCGCAGTTATTGTTCGATGCCGATGGCCGACTCGTGCAGCATCGCCGCAAAATTACGCCGACTTACCATGAGCGCATGGTGTGGGGCCAAGGCGATGGTTCCGGTTTGTGTGCGGTGGATACCGCCGTGGGCCGCGTTGGTTCGCTTGCCTGTTGGGAGCATTACAATCCATTGGCGCGTTACGCCTTGATGGCAGATCACGAACAAATTCATGTGAGCATGTTCCCCGGTTCGCTGGTGGGTGAGATTTTCGCCGAGCAAATTGAAGCCACGATTCGTCACCACGCGCTTGAATCCGGCTGTTTCGTAGTGAACGCCACCGGCTGGCTTACGCCCGAGCAACAAGCGCAAATTGTTAAGGATACCGGCGGGCCGATTTCCGCAATTAGCGGCGGGTGCTTTACCGCAATCGTCTCGCCCGAAGGTCGATTGTTGGGCACTCCATTACGCAGTGATTCCGGTGAAGGCGCGTGTATTGCAGAGTTGGATTTCAACTTGATCGCCAAACGTAAACGCATGATGGATTCCGTCGGTCATTACAGTCGCCCGGAATTGCTCAGTCTACTAATTGATAAAACCCCCACAAAACATATTCATCATATGCACGGAGCTGATATGCACAGTACTGACATGCAAGGCAAAGCCATTCCCGAAAACAAATTCACCATTGCAGCTGTTGATGCCAAGGCTGTGGGTGAAAGTGCTGTGGGTGAAAGCTCTGATGTCTATGTCGCGCAAGCGGCAAACAGCAATTAGGGGAATCATCTTATGTCGTTAAATAGCCAACAGCTTACCCAAATTCAAACCAAGGGAATTCGGTGGATTGAACCTGCCGCCATAGGACTTGCACGCACTGGCGGCGCGGGGCCAACGGATCACAAAGCCTTTAGTTTCGAAAGTCAGACCAGCATGATTCCGGTGTTTAACGAGCAAATTCAGCGCTCGCCGTTTAGCGCCAAATTTTCAGATGACAGTACCCAAGTGCTGATTTTTGAAGATGACAAACTCATCGACAAAGCTTCAATTCCCGGTCGCCCCAAGTTTTACGATTTGGAATCTGCCGACGGAATTCCCTATTGGAAAGTGGCAACGCTGCACAGTAAAGATGTACTCGCCACGACGGTTTTACAAGAGTGCGTTCGCTACCGTAACCGCGATACCTCCTGTCAATTTTGCGCTATTGAAGAATCCCTGAAAGCCGGTAAAACCATCGCCCGTAAAACGCCAGAACTACTCGCCGAAGTGGCGCGCGCAGCGGTTGAATTGGATGGTGTTACGCAAATGATTATGACCACCGGCACGCCTAAAACATTAGATCGTGGCGCTGCAGTGTTAGTTGAATCCGCCGCGGCAGTTCGTAGGGTGGTGGATATTCCCATTCAAGCACAATGCGAACCGCCGGATGATGACATCTGGTTCCAGCGTTTGAAAGATGCCGGTGTGGATGCGCTCGGTATGCATTTGGAAGCGGTAAGCGACCGCGTGCGCAAAGCAATTATGCCCGGCAAAGCGACAGTGCCGATTGGGCGTTACATGTCTGCCTTTAAAGCCGCCGTTGAAGTCTTCGGCAAAGGTAACGTGAGTACTTACATTTTGGCGGGCTTGGGCGATACCGAAGATGAAATCGTCGCCATGAGTTTGCAGCTGATTGAGCTAGGCGTTTATCCCTTCGTAGTGCCCTTTGTTCCCGTCGCCGGAACGCCGCTCGCTAATCACCCCATGCCCGATGCCACCATGCTCGACCGCATTTTCAGTCAGCTCGGCCCCGCGCTTTATCACAAAGGTATAACCTCGGAATCGCTCAAAGCGGGCTGCGCAAAATGCGGTGCTTGCTCGTCTCTCAAAAGTTACGAAAAACAAACTGTTGAACAACAATTCACGGAAAAGGAGCTGGCTCATGGCTAAGTTGCGCTACAGCTTTAACGACGAGACCTTTACAGATTTTCGCTCCCAGCACATTCAGGTAAAAGTGGCCGAAAGTTCGTGGGAGAAGCAGGGCTATTTTGCGCTGCGCAAATCGGTATTTGCCAAGGAGCAAAAAATCCTCCCGGATAACGAACAGGACGGCCAGGATTTTCGCGCAATCGCCATAGTGGCGCTTACCTCGAACTGGGGCGTTTCCGATGATGTAGTTGGCGCCGTGCGAATTTATCGGGTAGATGGCGCGCCGCATGAACAAATTTGGTTTGGTGGTCGGCTGTGCGTAACGCGTGCCTATCGCGGGCATCAATCCATCGGCAAAGCCTTGATTAACGAAGCTGTCTCACGCGCAAAAGATTTGGGTTGCACGACTTTCCTCGCTAACGTCCAGCCGCAAAATGAACATTATTTTCAATCGGTGCATTGGAAAACAGTCGGCGCCATTGAAGTTGCTGGCTTGCCGCATGTGCGTATGGAAGCGGATTTATCGGCATATCCGTTTATGGCCAGATGCTTGTTTACGGAGAGGTGTTCGTCATGAATGCGTTTCTCGCCAAAAGCCCGGTAGTAAATCATGTTGAGCATCAACATGAATTGGATAGCCTTTGCGCCAGCTTGCGCGAATTACCTGAAATTGCAGCCAAGCGTGCCATCAGCCTCGCGGCAACTCAACGCGACGAGCTGACTCCACTCAGTCTCGAACAAAAATATGCATTACCAGGCGATGATTGCGCCGCGTTTAAATCTGGCGATGGCTACCAATTATTGGCGATGGAAGGAATGTTGCCTCCCTTTGTAGCGCAAGACCCCAAAGCCGCCGGTTGGTCATCAGTAATGGTCAATGTGAGTGATATCGCGGCCATGGGCGGCAGGCCGTCGGCCATCGTCAACGCCTATTGGCATCACGATTCCGAAGCCAGCGCAATTTTGCTTAAGCATATGAAGCGCGCATGCGATGTATTTGGAATTCATTTTGCGGGCGGCCACAGTAGCATTCAATCCGGCTACACACCGGCGCTGGCAGTAGCGATCACGGGCTACGCAAAAAACTTGCTGTCGTGTTATCACCTCAAGCCCGGCCAACGTTTATTTATGCTTACAGATCTCACCGGTAGCTGGCACGGCAACCTGCCTTATTGGGGGTGCGTGCAAGGCAAAACGCCGGAGCAAATTCGCGAGCAATGGAATATTCCTGCGCAGCTCGCGGAAGCAGGTTTAGCGGTTGCAGCCAAAGATATTAGCAACGGCGGAATTATGGGTACCTTGATCATGATGCTCGAACTCACCGGCTGCGGTGCAGATATCGACCTCAATGCCATTCGCCACCCGCAAGGAGATTTGTTGCGCTGGCTGCGCGCCTTCCAAAGTTTTGGATTTTTATTGGCTGTAGATTCCGATCGCGTTTCGGCGATGCTGAAATTTTTTCAAAATTCTCATCTCAGCTGTTCACCCATTGGCACTATCACCAGCAGCGGAAAAATTAATCTGGATTACTTCGGCGCTAAGGCGGAGTTTTGGGACATTCACGCACAACCGCTAACCGGAATGGGCGTTAAAGCAGAAGCCGAAATGAGTGAAGGAGAAATGAAAAATGCCATCCGTTAATTTCAATGTGGTTTGGCCCGACGGCGAAAAAACAACTTACTACTCACCATCAACAATTGTGTACGAACATTTGGAGGCAGGACGCGTTTACACGCAAACCGAGTTTTCAAAATCCATTCATGCGGCACTCAATGAAGCCTCCGAACGTGTCTACAAACGCTTTGGTTATTACTGCACGGCAGCGAGCGCAGAGTTGGAGCGCATTAACCACAAATTGCAATTTTTACGTGAGCAAAATATTGCTGGCGACGTAAAACTTATTTCATTTATTTAACGTGTGACATTTCTTTAAAAAATGTCATTTAATTAGCAGGAATTATCATGAATAGCATCGCAAATACCGACGCAATCGCAGAACAAAAAATCACGCATTACAGCGCAATTGTTATTGGTGCGGGGCAAGCTGGTTTGTCCATGAGTTATTGTTTGAAAGAGCAGGGCATTGATCATTTGGTGTTGGAAAAATCCAATCATATCGCCAGCAATTGGCGCAATGAACGCTGGGATACTTTTTGTTTAGTAACACCCAATTGGCAATGTCAATTACCGGGTTTTCTTTATCAGGGAAGTGATCCACACGGTTTTATGGTCAAGGATGAAATTGTTGAGTATCTCGAAAGTTATTACGCATTTTTTAAACCGCCGGTAATTTTTAATTGCCCGGTAATTTCGCTTACGAAAAAAGATAATCTGTTTACTGTAGTGACTGCAAAAAAAACCTATACGGCAGATCAAGTGATTATTGCGTGCGGCAGCTATCACGAGCCATCTATTCCAGAAATGTCCAAGGCCATGCCCGCGCATATTCAACATGTTCATTCGAATGCTTATAAAAATCCGCAGCAACTTCCTGACGGCGAAGTCATGGTGGTGGGCACTGGGCAATCAGGTGCACAAATCGCGGAGGATTTACACTTGGCGGGCCGCAAAGTTCATTTATGTGTTGGCAACGCGCCGCGCGTTAATCGTCGTTATCGTGGACGAGATGTGGTGGATTGGTTAGACGATATGGGCTATTACCAAACCACATTGGAAACTCATCCCGATGGAAAAAATGCTGTGCATTCCACCAACCATTATGTGACTGGTCGCGATGGTGGTCGCGATTTGAATTTGCGAATTTTTGCCGAACAAGGCATGAAGCTTTACGGCCATTTAAAAAATGCAACGGGCGATAGTTTATTTTTCGGTGACGATTTAAAAGCTAATCTGGATTATGCCGATGAGGTTGCAAAACGCATTGTGGATTACATTGAAACTCATATCCAAAAAAATGCGATAGATGCTCCAGCAGACGATAATATTTACAGCGATTACTTGCCAGAAATTACAACAGAATTATTATTCAACGTAGCGAATATCACCTCTATTGTGTGGTCAACGGGTTTTAAAATGCGCTTTGAATGGATCAAACTTCCTGTATTTGAAAGCAATGGTCATCCAAAACAAAAGCGCGGTGTGACTGATGTTGATGGTTTATATTTTATCGGATTAAACTGGATGCATACCTGGGGTTCAGGTCGTTTTTATCAAGTCGGGCGCGATGCGGAATATCTGGGAGAAATAATTAGTACCTACGCAGAGGTAGAGCAAAAAACGTTTGCATAAGCGCATAGCTAATCAATAAGTTAAAAAAACAAGACGGGCCAACAGCGGCCCGTTTTTTTTGTATAAAATATTGTGCGAATTTTGCGCTGTCAGTTTTTGTTATTTGTGCCCATTATTTGTCAATAATAGGTTAGTTAGAGAACAGAAATGTAAGCTGGGTATAATTAGTATTTTACTATTCAGCCATGCTTCATGTTCTGCAGTCGAGAATTACGTTATATTCCGCAACCGTTCCATTCTTACAATAACGCACATTGGTTCAACCTCTTAGCTTTAGGAATTATTATGAAAAAACTCATTATTGCTATTCTCGCCATGAGCTTGTCCGGTTTAGCAGGTGCCGAGACCCCAACCAAGCCCACAAAAAGTCCGGTTACTGTCAGTAACTTGAGTAAAGCAGCGTTAACGGGTTTGCAACTATCGGTTAAAAAAGGTGTTTTGGATGGAAAAGTAACAACAGAAACTTCTGCATGTGTTGCGGGATTAAAAGCTTCAAGCTTCAATTTAATTTATGAGCCTATGGTGAGAGAAATATTTACCACCGAAGAGGAAGAAGAAGTTGAAGGTTTTTTCAAGAGCGATGTAGGTGAAAAGTATGCGAAATATGGATTATTGCAAATCTATGTTTCGGTAGGTCTTCCATCGCCAGAAGAAATGCCAACTTTGTCAGAACGCGAATTAAATGAAGTGGAAAAATTTAGCAAAACATCCGGTGGCGAGAAATTAATGATCAAACATTCATTTCAGACATTGGAAGCGAATTCAGCAGTGCAGACTCGCATTCATGAATTGCTAACAAGTTGTGGGCATGTGGATAAAGTTTAACTACATAGTTAAAAGATTAGACAAAAAATAAAGCCGCGTAAGCGGCTTTATTTTTTTATCTCGCACCCAAACTCCCGCTTGGGAACGAGACGAACGAGAAAATATTTGTCTAAATAGGGAGTCGTCATTCTCGCGCAGCAGGAATCCAGTCGTTGATTTTTCATCTCGCTGAAGCGCCCACCTAGAGAAAAAGAAGAAAAATAAAGCCGATTATGCGGCTTTATTTTCTAGCAGTTCTGAATCATCAACTTTTTGCGGCTGATAATTAATTGCTTCAGGTTTCCGAATATTTAAAAGCTTTAGTATTAAACGATAAATCAGTCGTACGAACGTTAGCGTCAATATTATTTCCAGCGCAATTAATACCCCGCTAGTAAATGTTCCTCTTTCTGCTGCGCGACGATGGAATTTTTTCACTAATCTTTCGCGAGCAATTTCAATACTGTCGTAAAAAGTTGGAATCATCAGCAATGTTAAAATTGTGGATGTTATGGTGCCACCGATAATTGCAACGGCGAGTGGTTGATAAAACTCACCTCCTTCACCCATGCCGATGGCAACAGGGATCATTCCCGCAATTAATGCGAATGTGGTCATTAGAATAGGACGCAATCTTGTGCGTCCTGCTTGCATTAATGCTTCTTCGCGACTCAAGCCTTCTTTCTCTTTAGTGCGCGCGCAATCGAGTAATAAAATTGCATTTTTTGCGACCAGTCCCATCAACATAATAATGCCGATAAAGCTCATGAGATTAAGTGTGTGGCCTGTCGATACGAGTGCAATAACAACACCAATTAAACTCAATGGCAAACTCATCATTACGGGCACAGGCGCTAGAAACGAACCGAATTGGATAACTAAAATAAAGTACATGAGCGCAATGCCGGAAATAAGTGCGGTAGACATAGCGCTAAAAAGTTCATCTTGCTCGCGCCCGGCACCCCGCAATTCAATTCCATAACCTGGCGGAAAATCAATTGCATTTGCGAGTTTCATTGCAGCGCTAATCACTTCACCTTGCGCAACACCTTCAGCATTTGCAGTAACTGTTACTGCGCGTTTGCCGTCGGTATGCATGATGCGTGAAGGAGCTTTATCCATTTTAATGGTGGCAATTTGTTCGAGCGGAATTACGCTGTTGCCACTGCCTGTAACTAAAGGCAGTCGTGCAAGTGCTGCGATATCAGTACGATCTTCTGGGTGTAAACGCAAAGCGACATCGCGCGTTTCGCCAGTGGGATCAACCCAATCGCCCACTTCAATTCCAGCGAAGGCAACACGCAATGCCTGCGCTGCATCGCCCACAACAATTCCCAAATTACTGGCAAGGCTGCGATTTAATTCAATTTGCAATTCCGGCATAGGATCTTGTTGCGCGAGGCCAACATCAACTGCGCCTTTTATTTTGCGTAAATCATCCATGTAGGCGTTGGTTAATTCCATTAATTTTCGGGAATCCTGACCGTAAAAATTAATGCGAATTGGTTTGTCGCCACCGTTACTGGTGTCATCCTGCACTGTGTATTCCGCACCGACTAAACGGTTAATGGAACGACGCAATTCTTTGCCGATCTCTGCGGCGTTGCGATTGCGCAGGCTGGGTTTTCCAATATCAATTTCGAGTCGACTTTCATCTCTGCTGATGTCGCTGTAAATAGATTTCACTTCAGGCAGTTTGCGCGCAAGTTCAGCCGCTTGACCAGTTTTTATGCGCGCATATTCAAGACTTGCACCAGCGGGCAAACGAATATCCACCACCAATCTGCCGTTGTCCGCAGCCGGTAAAAAACTCGTGCCGCCTTTCCATGATTGCAAACCTAATGCAGCAACAAGACTTAACACTGCAATACATCCCATAGCGCGACGATGCCCAAGCGCCCAACGAATTACCAAGGTATAGCGATCTGCTTGCTGATCAAACCAATGATTAAAACGTTTTAATACTGCACTGAAACCACGTTTAGGTTGCTCTTGATAACCCACAGGATCACCCCAGCGCGATGACAACATGGGGTCGAGCGAAAACGAAATAAATAATGAAACAAGTACGGAAGCAACAACCGTTAATGCAAAAGGTTTAAACCATTGACCGGGGCCGCCACCCATAAATGCGACGGGCACAAATACTGCGACAATTGATAGTGTGGTTGACATGACCGCGACGCCAATTTCTTTCGTGCCTTCGCGCGATGCGGTAACGCGATCTTCGCCGCGTTCCATATGGCGAACAATATTTTCGCGCACCACAATTGCATCATCAATTAACACACCTATCGCGAGTGAAAGCCCAAGTAGTGTCATAAAGTTTAACGAGAAACCAAACAGCCACACCGCAATAAATGCCGCGAGCACAGAGGTGGGTAAGGCGAGTGCAGTGATAAGTGTTGAGCGCCAGGAATTTAAAAATGCATAGACAACAAAAATAGTTAAACCCGCGCCGAGAATTAGCGACTCGATAACATTATTTAAACTTTGTTCGGCCCATTCGCCACCATCGTTTGCAATCTCAATTTCGGTTCCAGGTTTAAGCGTTTTGCGAAGTTCTTCCAGATCTTTACGTACCGCTTTTGAAACTGCAACGGTGCTTGCTTCGCGGGTACGAATAATATTGATGCCGACTGATGCATGATTATTGTAGAGCGCGATGCTATTGCGCTGCGCCGTACCATCGACAACTTCTGCCACATCGCCCAAACGTAAAACATCGTCACCATTGCGTTTAATAACGATCTGGGAAAAATCTTCTGGTGTAGCGAGGCGGCCAAGTAATCGAATACTGTGATCTTCTAAATCGCCTTCCAATTTTCCGCCGGGTGCAGTGAGATTTTGACTTTGCAAACTACGCTCAACTTCGGCAACTGAAATATTGTGCATGCGTAATTTTTCGCTGCGCACTAACACCGACAATTCGCGCGTTAGATCGCCAGAAATATCCACCACCGCAACGCCGGGAACACCGCGTAAACGGTCGCCAATTTCTTTTTCGGCGAGAAGCGATAATTCGATATGGCTTTGGCTGGATGATGACAAAGAGAGCGACATAATTGGCCATTCGTCAGGGTCCTGTCGGCGAATAATGGGCTCGCGCATTTCTATCGGTAATTTGTAACGCACGCTGGCAATTGAGTTTCGCACTTCGTCGGCTGCTTCAATTAAATTTTTATTGAATTCAAATTCAATACGAAACCAACCGCTACCTTCATCGGCCCAAGCGCGCATATCGTGCACGCCAGGAATGCCCCGCATGGCTTTTTCCAACCGATCTAAAATTTCTCGCTCAACGGTTTCTGGCGATGCGCCGGGGTAGGGAATGCTCACCTGCAAAATTGGCGGCGCAACATCGGGCCGCTCGTTTACGCGCAATTTATTTAATGCCATCCAACCCACAGCCATAAGGCCAATGGTGATAACAACGGTGACTATGGGGCGCCGGATACTGAAATCTGATAAAAACATACGCCTTAACCTTCCTGTTTGGTTGTAGACATTTTGTCAGCGTTCAAATTAACGCCGTCAGCTTTTTCCATTTTTACTTCAGCACCATCCACTAATGCACCGCGTGGATGACGAATGATTGTATCGCCTTGTGCGAGGCCAGTTACAATTGAGTAATCGCCAGTTTGTACGTCGCGCACGCCCAATTTTATTTCAACTTTTTTCAAATGATTTTTTTGCACACGCCATACATAAGTGTGGTCGCCCTGTTGTACAAGGCTTGCTTCGGGAATGGTTAAACCTTGTGTAGTTTCAGTTTGCACGCGGCCTTCTGCAAACATACCGACGGTTAAATTTTTATTATCGCCATTTTGTTTTTCGCTACCATCTTGTTTTTTATTATCGACGGCAACTTGCACACCAACTTGACGCGTGCTGCTATCGGCAACGGGATTCACGCGTTCGATATGCCCCTGAAAAATATGATCGCGATAACCGTTAATACGGAAATTAACTTGCTGCCCAACTTTTACATCCAGTGCTTGATCGGATGAAACAAAACCAGCGAAATAAATACTCGCGGGATCAATAACTTTGATTAAGGCTTTACCAATTTGTGCGGTATCGCCATTAGAAGCTTCGCGATTGCTGACAACTCCAGAAAAGGGTGCGCGTACTTCGGTGCGGGTTAATTGTTGTAAATCTTGTACGACGCGCGTGCGTGCTGCAGCTAGATCGCTTTGCGCAGTATTGCGGCGCAATTCAGCATCTTCTTTCGCTTGAGTTGAAACTGCACCGGAAGTGACCAACGTTTTCAGGCGATTAAATTGGCGTTCGGCCTGATCAAAATTTTGTTGTGCAGCGCGTTCAGCTTCTTGTGCAGAATTCAAAGCCTGACGAAAAGTGTTGTCGTCCAGGCGTGCCAACAAGTCGCCTTTGTTTACCTGGTCGCCATTATCTTTTAATACTTGCAATACGATTGCAGAGACTTCAGCACGTAAGTCTGCCTGCTTTTTGGCTTGCAATGATCCTGAAATAATCGGCCCCGTTACTATTCGGGTCGCTGAAATTTCTACCAGATCCTCCGCTACCAGCAGCATGGGAAGTGTTGTTTCCTTGGCGAGTGCATCTTTGGTGCCGGAGCCGCAGGCACTCAGGCAGGCTGCCAAACTGAGAATTATCAGGGATTTGGTAAACATAGGGTGTTCCTTTAAATATTCACAGTCACTGTGAGTTACTGCTTCCGGTTGGAATCAAGCGGTGATAAAGACGAATAGGTGGTAGAGACAAACTATAAGACGCGATTGGTGTTTGTTTAGATTCACTTAGCTAAAAATTTTTACGATAAGCCCAAATACTGCTTCCTTTGGAGCTAATTGATTAGCGAAATTGACCTAATAAAAGCATAAATGTAATCAGGATAACTCAATCTGAAAAATTCTAATGTATGAAGATGTAATCTATTGCTGCTGGAAGTGGCGGTTTATTTCTTCTAACAATTTATGAAAGGAAACGGGCTTTTGAATAAAGATATCGTAGGGCGCTACAAACTCGGTGGGGCGCATGGCGGCACTGGTGAGAATAAAAAAGCTATGGCTTAACGCAGGGTTGTTTTTAAACTGGCGACACAGTTCAGCGCCATCCATAAAGGGCATCATGTAGTCAGACAACACAATATCAGGAATATGTTCGGTGGCGATTTTTAACGCATCTGCACCATTATTCGCGGTAATAACCTTGTAGCCACTATGTTCAAATAGCAGTGAGTAGGTGATAGCGATATCTGGTTCATCATCCACAATCAATATTAACCGTTCGTCCCTAATCGCTTTAGGATCGAGTTCTTGTTTCATTGACCCTCGACTTTTATCACGTCCGTTTTTACAGAATGTTGTGCAAGTTTTTCTGCCAAAACCGGGCGGCCTATACTCACGCCTTGATCGGAAATTAATAGTATGTGATTGCTTGCGTCGTAACCATTTTGACGCAACTTCAATACTGCAATTTGACGATGATTGGATTCAGAAATAACAACATACTGCAACAGAATAATATTTTCGTAGAGAACCGAAGAGGGCCCGGTACTGTCGGGTTGTAACTCTGAAAAATAAGGCAACTCACGCGTAATAAAGGTTGTAACCTGGCGGCAACGCAATTCATTAATCAGCGCCGTCAAAAATACGCGTGAACGACCACGATGCACGATAATGTCGAGCAACCCATCCATTCCATCAAGAAAT
Source organism: Gammaproteobacteria bacterium (assembly GCA_004172865.1). Taxonomy (GTDB): domain Bacteria; phylum Pseudomonadota; class Gammaproteobacteria; order Pseudomonadales; family Cellvibrionaceae; genus Cellvibrio. Next base: position 218,008 of record SEBV01000007.1, read on the forward strand.
AAACGCGATACTTTTCGTTGATCTACATTCGTTAAAATATCTTGGGCTAATTTATCCACAATAATTTCAAGCGGTGGATTCCATAATATATTGAGCTGTCCATTTTCGAAAAAACGAACCAAGTCGATATTAATACTGGCTGCTTTTGCAATCAGGCTCGAAGGCGATTCATAAAACCCAACAATCAAACAGGTTTCGCCGCGCAATAAACCTTCGTAAATAAAATGCAGGCCCATAAGGGTTTTGCCTACACCGGGATTGCCCAGCAATTCCGTGGTGGAACCTTTATTTACGCCACCTTTGGTAATTGCATCCCAACCTGCAATACCAAAGCGTACTAATTCTTTCGATGCAATTTCTGTTAAGCAAGACGATGTACTTAATGCTTCGAGGCGCGGGTAAACCACAACGCCATCTTCACCTACTTCAAATACATGGCGACCTAGTAAATGTTTTGCGCCGCGAATTTTGAATACTTTCAATTCACGAGTTAATTGCATTCCCTCTTCAAATTGACTGAGTTCAATTAGGCCATCCACCAGAGTATTTTCGGAATCCGCGATATTGCCTTCAGTAGGGGACAGCAAAAATGTCGTGCACTCCATGGATGAAACCAGCGAGCTTAAGGACAACATAAATTCTGAAAGGCCGGGAGTAGTGGGGCCGGATTCACGCACGGAGCGGAAACCGTCGATAATTAAAATATCGGCTTGATGTTCTGCGAGTATGTGACTGATAAGTTCGAGTAGACCGCTTAATCCACCTTTGGCAAGTTCGTTGTAACCGCTAAACAATAATAAATTTTTGCCAACAAGTTGCTCGTCAAAAAATGAAAAGTTACTGAGGTGGTTCAACATTTTGCCGTGAGTTTCGGCGATCAATGTAAACACGATAACTTTTTTGCCTTGCGACGCATGCTCAAACCCAATTTGGCAAGCCATGGTGGTTTTGCCGCTACCCGCCAATCCTTGAATTAAATAGAGACTATGGCAGGGAAAGCCTCCGCCAAGGGCCGCATCTAATCCGTTTACGCCACTGCTTAATAAAGTCAGCTTATTTTTGGTTTGAATATTGTTTTGGGTAAGGTTGGTCATTTTTTTCGTCGTAATTTGTAGTCTGTTTTACAATCGTTAAGGGACACGCTGGCGGTAGTGTACTGTATTAATCGTTCACATCCTATTGAAGCTTGGAGAAAGCTTAAAGAGCGGTAAAACTATAATTTAATAATGATTTAGGCGACTTGGTTTTGCTGGAAAATAAATTAGAAATTTTACAAAGGCGTGAGTTTTTTGCAGATTTTTTACATAAAAAAGGCGACAACTTTACAGTTGTCGCCCGTCTTTCAATTTATATTTATTGCAGATTAGGTGTTGTCCAGTTTATCCAGCGTGCGCGATCCACGTTAAACGACCCATCAGTTTTAACTACGTTAGTATTTCCGTTACCTGTGCCTTTCAGGAATTTATCCACAAACGCATCGACTTCTGGTTGTTGTGATGCAGGGAAAGCACAGTGATTGTGGTTGCCCACTTGTGAGACTCCCATGCGGTCGCCAATTCCTAGCGCCAGCCAGATTTCACGCGCCGCAATAGCGCCAGTATAAGTACTTACATTACCAAGCCATTCCATGGAGGTATTTTCAATAACCAACAGCGCGCGCGGTGCGACCATGCCCAATATTTGGTGATGATCGAACGGCAGCTTGTTAGCGGTGTTATTGAATTGCGAGAACGAACTTCTGAACCACACATTTTCGCCGGTGATTTCGCTCAAGGTCTGTACGTTTTGACCTGCCGAACGTTGCGCATCCGACACGCGCCATAATGCGGAACCGCCAGAACCACTTTCCTGCGGAATCGTCAGCATAATGCGTTCGTCAGTTGCGCCGGCAATCAACGCGCCTTTGCCATTGCGCGAACAACCGGTCATACCTAAATGGCTTGCATCAATTTTTGCGGCAGGCGTTTTTTCCAGTGCATCAATTAAACGGCTCACGCCCCAAGCCCATGCGCTCATTGCGCCTGCTCCGTGACCAGTGCCATAAAGCGTGTAGAACTTGCCTTTCCCGCGTGAACTGCCATCGGTTTGCTCGGCAATGTCATTGTTGGGGAAGTTGATAATCGCAACGCCTCTGTTTAACAAAGCAGTGTTATTGAGTGATGAGCCGCCCATGGTAATCATCGCCGGGTAGGGCGCTGTGCCGGTGGTTGGTAGTTGAATGCTGGCGTTAAACGAAATAGTTTTTCCTGCATCCTGCACGGTTACTGCAATATTAGTGTTGGTAGCACTCGCATTAACGTTTGCCGTGGCCCGGTCAGGTTTTTCACCTAGCTCGTAAACTTGCGCCTGCTTGTTAACTTCTGCACGGCGACACGCCCAATCATATTTAGTGGCGATGGTAGTGCCATTAATAAATTTGAATGGGTTTGGCAAAGCGGCATTGGTTGGCAGGCTTGCATAGGACGGCAATTCAGGCACGTAACATCCCGAACCGGAATTTTCTTTGCCCGTCGGCATCAACGGGTCTGATGCAGATGTACTCGAAGATGAACTGCTGGAAGGCGCAGAAGAACTGCTTCTTGATGAGCTGGTTTGCGAAACACTACTTGGTGTCGAACTAGCAATTACAGAGCTGCTCGATACGCTTGAAACCGGGCAAGAGCCACTGCCGCCAGTAATTCCATAGGGAGCAGGTTGGCCACTGCAGGTTGTACGGGAAATACAGCTTTGTTGATTTTCCCAACCCCAACCGCTCTGTGTGGTTACGCACAAGGGGTAACTCGTGCCGTACCAATTACATTTTTGAGCGGTGCTAACACAAGCGCTTGATGATGCACTGCTCGCCGTGATTGAACTCGCTACAGACGATCTTGAACTTGTGACAACTGAGCCCACACTGCCAAACGAAATGTAACCGCTGCAATACAACCACTCACTGTAACTGCCGCCACCGCAAGTACCGCTATAGGAACCGGTGTTAGTTGGTTGATCTTCTGCCTGTCGGATTGAGCCGTTTACCACGATGTAATCCACACGCACATCGCGGCCGGTAGCATCGTTAGTAAAGGCGACACGAACTTCACCAGTAAGACTGGTGGACGCGGTGTAACTGGCGAGTGCTGTTGTCGGTGTCCAGGACATCACCGTAGTGCCACCCACTTGCAAGGAAACTGACTCACTTCCCGACGCCCCCAACATACGAACTTCGATGTTATTTACTTGCGCGAACGAACTTATGCTCAATGATATTAATGTCATGAACATCACAAAACCTAACCTACATTTTTTGCACGATTTTATAAATTGCCGAATGATCATAATAGACTCCGAATTATTGTTATTGCGAGATTCAGGCACGCATCGTTTGGATGAAACCAATTGATTTTGCCCGCTATTGATCCTGCTTGAATACAAGTACACAGGATTCGCGATAATGAAACAAAAAATTAGGAATGGCAAACCTAAACACGATATGGCGCGGCGATGCAAATACTTGGCATATAAATCGATAGAACGGTTTCAGATAAATTTAATTGTGAGATTAATATGAATTTACTGAGTTTTTTGACAGAGGATTTGAGAATAATTTGAGAGCTGATTGCAGCTGAAGAAAGATATTTTTTTATTCAAAAAACTCCGCATTGTAAAAACAATGCGGAGTTGAAAGCTAAACCAATAAATCAATTACCGGCATTAACAATTGCTTGAATAATAGCGGGATAAACTTGAGCGCCAGTGTTGCGATCAAAAAGACCTGAGCCATTATTACCGGTGTAGCCAGCGTCCCAATAAACTGGAACGAGTTGATGGTCAATTGCTGACTCGGAAATATATTGATCCCAATAAAGTCTATATTGCTCGTGATCAGGAATATTCGTTCTGGACATAGCCGCATACTCGCCCAAAATTACACCTACACCTTTATCCACAAAATTAGTTTTCATTTTTTGGAATTGCGCATCAGTGTAACTTTCATTGGCCCAGGTTTCTGTTTTACTTGGGTCGGTGGCGTTTTTGCCCCACTGCGTAATGTTGCTGCTCGCGTTAAGTGTAAAGTTGTAGGGATCGTAATAATGCACTTCCATCAACAAATGATTGGTTGTTGTGTCGGTAGGAATTTTTGCAAAATTTACGGTGTGGTCAATGTTGGTATTAAAGCCTTGCACAACCAGGAAACGCGATGCGTTTTTACCGCCAGTCCCACGCACGCTATTTACAAAAGTTTGGTTGAAACTATTTTGCACTGTGTAGTATTCCAACGTCGGTGTGCCGTAATCGCCATCCACCATAACTTCGTTAGTGCCCGCAAATAATAAGCGGTCATCGTAATCGCGGAATTTAGTAGCGATTTGATTCCACATAATATTCAAACGATTATTCACATAAGTTTGTTGTGCGTAAGTTGGTTGCATCCAACCGCCATCCCAGTGAATGTTGATCATTACATACATGTCTGCATTCAATGCGTAATTAACCACTTGCTCAACGCGTGACATCCAGGCTGCATCAATTACAAAATTGTTGGCATCTGAAAAGCGACTAAAGGCAACTGGAATACGAATAGTTTTAAATCCAGCAGCTTTTACTGAATTAATAAGTTGCTGCGTCGCTAATGGATTGCCCCAGGCTGTTTCACCGCCAATTGCTTCCAGCGTATTGCCAAGGTTCCAACCTACACCCATTTTTTGAGTGAGTTGCACAGCAGTTAAGCCGCTGGAACTTGCAACACTTGATGATGATTTGGAAAAACTTGAGGACGATTTACTAGAAGCGCTGGAAGATATTTTTGATGAACTAAGTGAAGAGACAGAAGAAATTTTTGAAGAGCTGCTAGACACCACAACGGAAGAACTCACACTCGATTTTACCGAGCTGTTTGAACTTGCCACTGAAGAAGCTGCTCCCACCACGCCGTAAGGTGCAGGTTGCGTAACGCAAGTTGAGCGCGAAATACAACTTTTATTATTCTCGTAACCCCATCCGCTCGTAGTCGTTGTACATAAAGGGTAAAGCGTGCCGTACCAATTGCATTGCTCGCCAGAGGCAATCACGCTTGAAATAGCCGATGAAGCAACACTTGAGCTTTTAACGGATGAGCTCGCTACAGATGCAACCGATGATTTTGAAGATGCGCTGCTAACAACACTTGCAACACTGCTTTTAGATGAACTGGTAGCCGCACCTGAACTGGAGGTAACTGTTCCGCCGCAAAGGCTGCCGGTAACCGCCGGAATTTCTGCGGTAGAACCGCCTTTATTACCCTGAATTCCAAACTCAACCGTTTGGCCGACCGGAACTGCGCCGTTCCAACTTATATTGGTAGCGGCGTAGGGATTATTACCGGTAACTGTAGCATTCCAACTGCTGGTCAGCACATCACCAGCGTTATATTTCCAACTAACATTCCAGCCAGTCACGGCGGCGCTGGTGTTATTGGTGACGCGAATAGCACCGGTAAAACCACTATTCCATTCGTTCGTGACCACGTACTGACAACTTGCAAATGCGCTCGCGGAAAAAGCGGATGCAATTGCAAATGCGCCCAGCAAACTGCAGGTACGTGAGAGGGATTTAAAGGATTTTTTTGGCAAAACGATATCAGCCACCGCCGATAAAAATTGTGGTATGTGCATATGAATTTCCTGATTACCGAAACGCTCTGCGCCTCGTTGATTATTGTTTCGCAGCGAAGGCTGCATTCAGGACAGAATCTTTCACGCCAAGGGCAAGGTTTGCAAAATTTGAAGTAATGGAAACCCCGGCCAAGAAAATTGGCGTTGAACTTGAAAGATCTGTGAATTATTTAACCAAACAATATGTGCAGCATTCCATGGCGATAAGCCTATTTATTATATTTAAAAAAGTATTCATTGATGATAACAGTAGATAAGTCGTACTGACTATAACTTGCGCAGAATTTATCCAGTTTGTAACGCGATTTCACACTTCATCTCATTAACGCTGCCACAGCCATTGCCCTCATTTCGCTCCGTGATACGCAAACTTTGCACCGCACAGGCGCAGAAAATTAGATTTTATTTATACTGTCCTTTCACTTTTTTGTGGCAGCCAAAATACAGAGGCTCATAAGTATTTGTAAAATATAGGAAAAGACTCATCTTTATAAAAATTGACCATTTGGTCATGTTATTGGAGCGCTTCTTGCTATTTTCAGGCCAGTGCATTCGTCACCTGATTTACAAATACCTGTTCGCTATACGCGGCTCCATAGTTGTTGAGTGAAAGAAAATTTATGGCTGCTACAACCAAGCTTTTTTATTTACCGTCGCTATCTGTTTTTTTGGGATGTTTAACCCTTGTTACCTGCCTTGCTGTCTCAACTTCAGCGCTGGCCATAAATGCCCATTCAAATCCGCAAGATGTAGAAGCCTTTCTGGATAAGCATTGCTCCAAATGCCATAACGACGAACGTATGTCTGGCAATTGGTCGCTCTCCGCCGTAAGTGTTGACGATATCGCTAAAGGCCAAAAGCTGGCCGAATGGGAAGGAATTTTTCGGGTTGTAGAACGCGGCGAAATGCCGCCGCGCAGCAAGCCGCAGCCCACAGGTGCAGAACTCAATAGTTTTATGGGATGGTTGCAAGGTTCGCTGGACGGTTACGCGGCGGCAAATCCCAATCCCGGCCGCGCCACTTTGCGCCGTTTGAATCGCGCCGAATACAACAATGCCGTTCGCGATTTGCTTGATCTAGACGTGAGCCTGAGCGAAGCCTTGCCGACTGACGATACCGGTTATGGCTTTGATAACATTGCCGATGTACTTTCGGTGTCGCCAACGTTAATGGATCGTTACCTTGCTGTAGCGGGCAAAGTAAGTCGCCTTGCAGTTGGCTTGGGTTCAGATCAACCCTATACAACCAGTTATCTTCTGCCAAAAGATGGTTCAATTCTAAACCAGGGAATTCCCTCCTACGACGAACGCACCAGCAATGATCTACCGCTGGATTCTCGCGGCGGCGGCGCCTTTAGATACTACGCTCCTCACGACGGTACCTATGAAATCAGTGGTTACTTAAACTCGAACACCAATAACGAGGTCGACCGTTTAGCGGCAAACCGCGTTAATTTGCGCGTGCCTTTAAAAGCTGGGCCGCACACCATCGGTATAACCTTTCGCAAACAATTGGCGCTAAACGAAAGCGTTCAAACGCTGCACAACACAACCGACGTTATAGCGTTACCGACTGAAGCCGCCGTGCCAATTACATTGGACTTTGTCGTCGATGGCGCCCGCGCTGGAAACACCAGCGTACCTTCTTACTTTATGTCGCCACGTTTCGCGCAGCAGAATTTCCCGCGCGATGTGCTCGAAATTAACGTTGCAGGACCTTACGAAGTGACCAGCGCAGGTAATACACCCAGTCGCGCAAAAATCTTCAGCTGTAAACCTTCAGTCTGGCCGTTTACCGAAAATTATTGCGCGCGAAAAATCATAGGGCAGCTAGCAGAACAGGCTTATCGTCGCCCAGTTAAAGATGATGATATCGATCGTTTGATGGTGGTCTACGATCAAGCTCACCAGGCGACTGATTTTGAGCACGGCATAGCGGCGAGCATTCAAGCTATTTTGGTGTCACCCAGCTTTTTGTTTTTGCATGAAAAAGATCCACAAAAAAGTGCACCTGGTTCGGTTAATCCCATTACCGATATTGAGTTTGCTTCCCGTCTCTCCTTATTTTTATGGAGCAGCCTGCCAGATCAAGAGCTTCTCGCTTTGGCCGAGAAAGGAGAGCTTCGCAAGCCGAAAATCCTGCAACAACAAGTCAGGCGTATGCTGGCCGATAAGCGCGCGGTAGCGCTGGAACAGAACTTTGCAGGCCAGTGGTTGTACCTGCGTAACCTCGAATTTCAACGCCCTGATATTAAGGAATTCCCCGATTTCAACACCCAGTTAAGGCAGTCAATGAAGCGCGAAAGCGAGTTATTTTTCGGCTCAATCCTGCGCGATAACGCCAGTATTCTCGATTTTATTAAAAGCGATTACACCTATTTGAACGAGCGTTTGGCGAAGCATTACGGCATCGACGGCGTAAGCGGCCCAGCGTTCAGAAAAGTGGCAGTTACGCCAGAGTCCATGCGCGGCGGATTGTTGGGGCAGGGCAGTATCTTGACGGTGACTTCCTATAGCAATCACACCTCGGTCGTGCGTCGCGGCAAATGGATTCTCGATAACTTGCTGGCCGCACCGCCACCGCCACCACCGCCAGATATTCCCGCGCTCAAAACCCAAAATGCTGGCAAAGCGCTTAATGCGCGCGAGCAGTTGGCATTGCACAGTGAAAACCCAGCGTGCTCGTCGTGTCACGTCAAGATGGACCCGCTTGGTCTGGCTCTGGAAAAATATGATGCAGTCGGAAAATACCGCACTTTGGACGCGGGCCGTCCCATCGATGTAACCGCCAATATGCCAGACGGCAAAGCTTTCGAGGGTTTATACGGTTTGCAAAATGTCCTGATGGAGCGCAAGCAACAATTTGCCAGCGCCTTTACGCAACGCTTGATGACTTATGCCTTGGGGCGCGGTTTGGAAGCCATCGACCAACCTAAAGTGCGCACCATTTTGCGGGCCACCGAGCCAGACAATTATCCGATTCGCGGCATCATTATGGGCATCGTAACCAGTGAGCCATTTAACTATCGAACCAGCAGTTCTCAACCGGTTATCTCGCAAGCTGTTTTGAAACACGCTGCCTTAACTCAGGCCGATTTCAGAAGCGTAACCAAACCCGATATTTTCAATCTTCAGGCGGCACAAAATGAATAGATCGCTTTCGCTTTCTCGTCGATCACTCTTGCGCGGAATGGGCGTCGCTATCGCCTTGCCGATGATGGAATCCATGATTCCATCTGCATTGGCGTCGTCGGCAATGACCAATCGCCCTAAACGTTTGAGCGTGTTTTACACCCCAAACGGCATGCGTATGGATAAGTTCACGCCCTTGGAAGTTGGCGAAAATTACGCGCTCACACCTTTACTGGAGCCACTTGCGCGCCATAAAGACAAGTTCACCGTAGTCTCCGGTTTGGCTCACTACAACGCGAACGCATTGGGCGATGGCCCCGGCAGCCATGGCCGCAGTTGCGGCGCTTACTTAACAGGTGCGCACCCTAAACGCACCGAGGGTGCAGATATTCATTGCGGCATTTCCATGGATCAGCTGATCGCCAATCGCATCGGCCAAAACACGCAGCTTGCATCGCTTGAGTTGGGAATTGAACCGCCGAGTTTACTCGGCAGTTGCGACGTAGGTTACAGCTGCACTTATACCAATACCTTGTCGTGGCGCGGCCCTTCATCGCCTTTACCGGTAGCGGTAAAACCCGGCGATGTATTTGAACGCTTATTTGGCGACACCACGCTACTCGACGAAAAAAGCCGCAAAGCTCAACTCGCTACCAAAGCCAGTATTCTCGATTTCGTATTGGCGGATGCAACGCGCTTGTCACCTCGTTTGGGAGCGAATGACCGTCATAAATTAGATGAATATCTCGACTCTATTCGTACTGTGGAACGTCGAATTCAAATGGCTAGCCAACAATCGCAGGATGTTGATACCAGCAAATTATTGTTGCCTGCAGGTATTCCAGAATCCTTCGTAGACCACGCGCACATCATGATTGATTTACAAGTTCTGGCGCTGCAAAGCGATATCACCCGCATCAGTACTTTTATGTTGGGGCGTGAATTGAGCAATCGTGCTTACGCCGAAATTGGCGTGCCGGACTCTCATCACAGCCTCAGCCATCACGGCGGCGATGCAGAAAAAATTGCCAAGCTGGTAAAAATTAATCGCTATCACATGGACCAATTCGCCTATCTGCTCGACCGCCTCGGCACCACGGCGGACGGCGAGGGTACACTTCTGGACAACACCTTGGTAATGAGCGGCGCGAGTTTGGGTGAACCCAATGAGCACGACAATATGAATTTGCCCGCGATTGTTGCTGGCGGTGGACTGCGTGGAAATCGCCATATCGCACAGCCCAAACACACGCCCATGTGTAATTTAATGGTGTCGCTCATGTCGGAAATGGGCGTACCCGTCGAAAGTTTTGGTGATAGTACCGGAGCTATACATGAACTTACCGCGTAAACTTTTTTCGATAAAATCTAACGCTCAAGCATTTGTCCTTGCTGCATTTTTATCGCCCGCATTTGTTCTGGCAGCGTCGCCCCAAAGTGATTTAATGGATGCGATTCATGCTGGCGATCCCATCAAAACCGAAGTTGCTTTGAGCGCGGGCGCTAATCCAAATCAGGTATTGGCCGATGGTTCTTTGCCCTTGGCGTGGGCGGTGGATGCGCAGAGTTTGAGTTTGGTAAATATCCTCCTGAAACACGGCGCAAAACCCGATGCTAATAAAGTATCAACGCAAAATTTCAGCCCACTCATTGAAGCTTGCCAGTGGGGCGATGCTGCAATTGTTAATAGACTTTTGGATGCGGGTGCAGATGTAAATCGCGCTACGGCTTCAGGCATTTCGCCTTTGGCACTCTGCGCCGGTAATTCGACTGTAGCTGTCGTAAATCGCCTGATTGAATTGGGCGCGAAAGTGGACGCTGCGGACGAAACCGGTCAAACCCCTTTAATGTGGGCCGCCGCCAAAGGACAGGTACCGAATATCAAACTTTTGGTAAGTAAAGGTGCTGACGTAAACCGCAAAACCAGCGCAGGATTTACGCCATTATTTTTTGCGATAAAAAGCCCTGACGCGCAATCGCCGCTGGCAGTTATCGATGCGGGCGGCGATGCCTCTTATGTCGCGCCAGACGGAACCTCGGCGGTGCAATTGGCGATTTACCAAAAGCAATTCGAGTTTGCGGCTGTGTTGATTAAGCGCGGTGCAGATCTCAACGCTCACGACCGCAATGGCAATCAACTTTTGCACGCAGCGGTTTTAAATCACCAACCACAGCTCGTGAAGCTATTGCTGGAAAAAGGCGCGAATCCAAATGCGTTGACGGGCGCAGCGAAAGTGGTGACACGCTTCGAAGTCAATTTCACCAGCAGACCTTATGTCACTTATCCCAAATCGCCGCTGCTACTGGCCGCTGAACTTGGCGACGCCGATTTGATGGCAACCTTGGTAAGCGCGGGTGCTGATACTAAATTTCGCGCGCAAGACGGCACTAATGTTTTACTCGCGGCTGCGCCGACAAATATCCAAGCTTTGGCGTACGCGCTTAAGTTGGCACCTGACGCAAATGTCACCACCAAAAGCGGTAAGACAGCGTTGCATTTGTTGATGGGCTACACCTCGAATTTGAGTCATAGCACTACAGAAATGCACGACATGTTTCAGTTACTGGCAAAACACGGCGCGCGCACGAATATCGCCGATAAAGATGGCGACACCGCGGCAAAAATGGCACTGAACGAAGAGTTCAAAGCTAAAATTGAATTCGCACAAATTTTTCGTCCACAGAGGTTAGCATTATGATATTGAAAATTTTTAACAACTTAGGTTTGCGAAATGTACGTCTGATTTTCGCTGGCGTTTTAGTTGTAGGCCAAACAATTTTTTTAGCTATGCCGGCATCTGCGCAGCAAGCAGTTATCGATGAGCGTAAAGAAGGTTTTAAAGCTATGGGTTCAGCGATGAAAGCCATAAATGCAGAATTAAAAAATGAAAAGCCAAATGCAGCAAACCTGCTTGCCGCCGCTGAAAAACTCGCTAACTTATCTCCAAAAGTTCAAGGCTGGTTTCCCGAAGGCACTAGTCGTGACTCCGGCAAAGACACCGATGCCTTGCCATATATTTGGAAAAACAAAGAAAAGTTTGGTCAACTCAGCGATGCGTTAGTAGTGCAAAGCAAAGCCATGCTGCCACTCGCATCTGCTGCGGATATTTCAGGCATTAAGAAACAACTTGGTGTGCTTAAAGATACTTGTTCATCTTGTCACGAAAGCTTCCGCGCAGATTAATTTTATTGTAAAAATGGCGACAGTTAAAAGCTTCGCCATTAAAAATTACTGATACTTCAAAAATTCATTCCGCATTTCGTATCTGCATTCTACTTTCATTGAGTCCCACATTACTCACCCAGCTCAGCGCATGTTGAGCTGGATAATTGCTATTTTGCTCATACATTCATGCCAGCTAAAATTTTGCTTTAATATTTCTTCAGCTAATAACTAACAAAGATAATAGGCTTTACTAAACAAACGCGTAATACATCCTTTTCCTTGTCTTAAGGAAAAATCGGATGTGAATATAAATTAAATTTTTTTAGCAGATTGTCGATTTTAAAATAAACCAATCGACTAAAAGAACAGTCACAGATTATGACTTAATTATCCTTAACAACTTGGCGTTAATAACCTGGAGGATTTCCTATGAGAGTCATGGTAATAGTTAAAGCCACAAAAAGTTCCGAAGCTGGCATCTTGCCAACCACTGAACAGCTTACTGAAATGGGCAAATTCAATGAAGAATTGGTAAATGCCGGGATTATGCAATCAGGAGACGGATTAAAACCAAGCTCGCACGGTGTGCGCGTGCATTTCTCAGGTGCGGATCGCACGGTCACTGATGGCCCGTTTACCGAAACGAAAGAACTAATTGCCGGCTATTGGCTGTGGCAAGTTAAATCGCTAGGCGAAGCCATAGAGTGGGTGAAACGCTGTCCAAATCCCATGATTGAAGATTCAGATATCGAGATTCGACCATTTTACGAAGCAGAGGATCTTGGCGCGGACTTTACGCCTGAGTTAAGAGCGCAAGAGGAAAGGTTGAGAAAACAGATAGAAAAGTAACGAGGGCAGCTTAAATAGTAACGCTTTTAAATAATGTCTTATGCTATAAGTGCAAAAAGCGATGCAAACATTAATTTTGCATCGCTTTTGAAAGTATCAAATTAAAGCTTTAAATTCAGTGTTTTGGAAAGGCTGAAGCGATGGAGACATCTGTGGTTACAACGTCATGTGAATGCTTTAACCACATGCCAAATGAAGATATACCAATCAAGGCAGTAGTAACAAGTTCGCCACCATCTTCAAACAGAGTGAACAGTGTTTGTGACATATGTTCGCCGACTGAACCATGTATAGCGTCCACAACTACTCCAAAAAATATAAGCAGGGTGTAGTAACCAGTGAACACGAGGTAAGCGCTGAACTCTTCTTTATCCTGGACATAACGAACTCCTGCGAACCACAGTGCGGCAGATAATAAGCCTGTAGAAGCAAAGCCAATCAAATCCCCAGCTACCGGCGCTACGCCGAAATACACATGAACGGTATTTCCAACAAATTCATGTAGACCAATTGAGTCATCCAAAAACGTTATAAACAGAATGGCCGACCATGCGTACCACTGCTTCTTAAGATGAGTCCAGGCGAACATAGCAAAAAATGCACAGGCTATAAGTTCCAATGCATAGCCAAGCATCTCTGGATAACCATCATCAACAAATGAAAATTTTACCTGGCCGTAAAAAAAGCTATCGACTAAATGATACTTTTCAACGTAGGCGTATCTAATAAACAGACCGACAAGAATCGCAATACTGCTAGCCACAAAAATAATACTTAAGCGTAATGAACGTTGTGGCACTGTTAGAAATTCTTTTGCGAGACCAAAACAACGAGGGATGAGGTAGGTGATAAAAGTACGTAAATACTCTGCGGTAGCATGCATCTAAATTTCTCCTTATGAAACTAAATTTACTTCGCTCGGCATTGAGCGACAATTTGTAACAAATACGTCACATATTGCGCGCACAATTAAAGGTTTTGCAATAATTTTGTAATGCCGTTTGTCGGATAGCTAAACTAATTCGCTAGTTGAGACATACGACAATATTCAGGAGCATACAAAGCCATCAATTTCGGGAAGGAGTTAAAAAAAAGAGGGCCAGGAATTGTGATCAAATTCGAGTTAAAGAAAAATTTGAAAAAGTAGAAAGAGGGTTTTTTAGGACGCATAACTAAATATCAAAAATTTTAAATGAAAAAAGATATAAGTTGAGTGCGATTGGCAAGCCATATGAGAATTAATCTCAATTTCGGTAGTGGCAGTTGTTGGTCTATGAAATGTTATTGATATGCACTAGTTTTCCATCTATCACAAATATTTTAGGGGACGTTCAAAATGTAGTGACCTTAGTTATTAAATGGACATTAGTCGAATAAATAATAGTGGAGGGCTAATATTTTCACCTGTCATCAAGGACTGTGAAAAAACATCGGGGCGTAATTGTTATAAGAGAAAATTTAGACATTGACCCCGCTAATTCAGCTATTCTTTGCGAACTAAGTACCGCTCACCGGATTTTCAGATGTCAGCCCGTCGCACCGAAGAAGCTCCTTCAAAACCCATAATACTTCGCCAAAATACACTTAAAGGCTTTTTGCTTGTTATGGTCGGGTTGTTCCTATTTGCCTGTATGGATAGCACCACTAAATATCTTGCGGCGCATTACAACGTACCTTTTGTTGTGTTTATGCGGTACCTCACTCAATGTTTTCTGATGGTATTAGTATTGGCGCCGCGTCATTCCGGGCATTTAATAAAAACACAGCGAACGGGTTTGGTTATTCTGCGTGCATTGTCTTTATGTGCAGCGTCGCTTTTTGTTGGCCTGTCTTTACAGCTTCTTCCCGTTGCTGAAACCACAGCCATTAATTTTCTTGCGCCAATGTTAGTCGTTCTCTTGAGCCCGTTACTTGGTGAGAAAATTAGTGTCACTGGCTGGATTGCGGTGGTGATGGGGTTCGCGGGCGTGTTGCTTATTGTTCGGCCTGGTAGCGGGCTTAATATTTATGGCGTTTTCTTTTGTCTGATTGCCGCTTTAGCAAATGCAACTTATCAACTCATGTCTCGTTTATTAGCGAGCACTGAAAAAGCGGTTACGCTCTTATTTTATACTGCATTAATAGGTTCGATTTGTTTTGGTTTGAGCATGCCTTGGTTTTGGGAGCACAAAACGCCCAGTTCGCTTGAAGTGGTTTTATTTTTGGGTATGGGTTTATTTGGCGGCTTGGGTCATTATCTTTTTACGCTTGCGTATAGCCATGCGCCTGCATCAATTTTATCTCCAGTTTTATATATGCAATTACTCTGGGCAGCATTATTAGGTTGGATCATTTTCGATACCATACCCGACGTGTTGAGTATTTTGGGTATGATCATTGTGGCTGCATCGGGATTACTAATCGCACTCAAATCCAGACAAGTTAAAATTAATAAAACTTAAAAAAAGTCCGTTAACTAAGTAGTTAATGGATTTGTGAGTAGCAATATAAAATTTTTCCTTAGCTTATTTGGAGAACGCTTTCTTCAGGTTTGCAGCAGCAAAGAAAGTCTTCAGCATTTTTTGCTTTTTTAACCACAGCGCCCATTCCAAAGAATTCGTCAGTTACGCCTTATATTCACGATATTCGACATTTACACCTTCAATTTTCAAGCGATCAGCATAAGCCGCACCTTCCGAAAGAAGCGGGTCTATCTCTGCAGTGATAACAGTAGCTGACGGCAAACCTTTTAAAGAATCTACTTTGATAGGTAAGGCATAGGGTTTTTTTGCATCAGCTTCGTAGTATTTGAAAAACCATTTCAGCATATCTTTGTTAAGTGGTTTTGCATCTTCATTAGTTTTGTAAGAAGGCGAATTCATATCATCGCTTACAACGGGGTCAACCAATCTTGATGCAATGGAATTTGAATTTTTTTATCGCGGGCCATTAGTGAAACCACAGTTGCTAAATTCGCACAGGCATTTTTACCTCCCACCGCAATGTTTCGCATCCATGATAAGGTTTTTTATTAAATTTATTTAAATTCTAAGTAAATATATTTTCTGAAGTTTTAAAAAAATATGACATTACAAATATGGATGCTAGGTTGAGTGTCCTGAAAATTATTTTTCAGTTTAGGCGTGGCGGGTTAGAGATTTGGGGGCGGGAGAGTTTTAGCTAAATACGAAATGATAATGGAAAAAAGTTAAAAATTACATTATCAATTTATACGGGAATTCGTGTGGGATTAGAGATAACAAATAAATAGTCCAAAAAAACTGCCTAGATTATGATTTAATCCATGGCTAGCTTTTTCGGATCTTTGACGGAAGGTTACTTCAGTGTAATGTGGCTGGAATGCGTAATCTAATTCCGCGTTCCGCTAATGCGTCGATTTGACGTTTATTTAATTCGGCTACGAAAGCGTAGTAGGCACCACGAACTTTACGGTCGGCAATTGATGCGCTGCTTTGTAATAAATCCAAAATTCCACCCTCGTTTGCGAGTCTATGACGCTCGCCAGTGTGGTGATAGTACTGACTGCCTAATTGGTGAAGGCGAAAAATAGCGGTTTGCGAAAAAATTAAGCTATTCATAAAATTTCCTCTGAGTTGACTATCATATTGAATTTATTTGATGAAAACTTTCAGCATCTGTCGCTAAAACTATCTGTATCCCAAGTAGTGTTGGGTGAATGCAGATTTTGGCGTCTTGTAGAAAGTTTTTCAGGTCATCAAAAAACTATAATGTGCGTAAGTTATAGTCAGTACTTATTTTGTTCTGTACTCAAGCGCACATTGAATCCAATATATTGAGGTGTACATTTAGGCTGAGTTCCATTTAATTTTGATAAAAGTTAAGTTAGATGCCAAATTTATAAAGTTTTTACTAGTTGTGATAACCAGTTTCATTTTTCGAATAATTTATATCCTCAATTTGCTTAAATTTATCTTTGTTTATAGGGTGAGTCATGATTTGCATGGTTTATATTAGTTCTGCGATTTTGGGATTAAATGATAGGCAAATAGCTAACATTGTTCGTACTTCGCAAATTAACAACGAGCAACTGGGGATAACTGGAATTTTGCTCTACAACAATGGAAATTTTATGCAGTTGATTGAAGGAGAAGAGGAAAAAGTGGAAGCGCTTTATGAAAAAGTTAGAGGGGATAGGCGTCACACTGGCGTAACACTTTTACTAAAGGAACCTATAACGCATAAAAATTTCGACAATTGGGTTATGGGTTACAGAAACATTGATAATTTAAAAAAGATCGAACCTGAACTATTAAGTCCATTTCTTGATGAAGATTTAAATTTTTCAATTTATAAAAAGAATCCATACCGAGCTTTGCAATTTTTAGAAATGTTTAAAAAGATTATTTCATAACGGTTAAAATATGTTTTAACCATTTAGAGTTGAGAGTATTTTAAGTAGTTGCGGCATATCAACTGGCTTTACAAGGTGATGATTAAAACCCGCCTCAGAAGATTTTATTCGATCACTATTTTGCCCGTAGCCGGTGATGGCGATCATAAGTGCTGAGCCAGACTCAGGTCTTTCGCGCAAGGCTCTTGCGAGATCGGTTCCGTCCATGTCCGGCAATCCTATATCCAGTAAAAATGCATCAGGTGATTCCTTAAGGGATCTGCGCAGTGCCGCTTCAGCATCATGTTCAATACTGACTTCGTAGCCTGCCATTTCTAAAAACATTCCTAACATATTTGCAGCATCAACATTGTCGTCAACAATAAGCACTTTTTGTTGGCCTGCAACTGAGCCAACTGCTTCGGTGTTGGATGAGGCTGAAGATGCGACATCCAAAGCACGAGGCAAGTTAACGGTGAAGGTGCTGCCCTTACCGAGGCCTGCGCTGTAAGCCTGAATGCTTCCGTGATGCAAATTGACAAGACTTTTTACTAACGCAAGCCCGATTCCTAATCCGCCTTGAGAGCGATCAGACGCGCGCTCAGCTTGTGCAAACATATCGAAAACATGCGACAAAGTGTCTGGTTCAATTCCTATACCATCATCTTCAATGCTGAAAGATACTTCATCATCAGTTGCATTTATGGATAAAAGAATATGGCCACCTGCAGGTGTGTACTTCGCTGCATTGTTTAGAATGTTGGCGATGACTTGAATCAATCTTTTTTTATCGCCCGCTACAAATGCAGGTGACGATAAATTTTTAATCGTCAAGGTATGATTGCGCGAATCAATTAGCGGCTGAACTTGTTCTACAGCGCCCGCAACAATTTGGTTTGCATCCAATGTTATTTCATCTAGCGAAACCAAACCTCTGGACACTCTCGACACGTCCAGCAAATCATCAATCAAGCCAGTCATATGTTTTACCTGGCGTGAAATAATGTCGCTGGTCGCACGAATTTTTTCTCGTTCCAATGTTGGAATTCCCAACAAGTCAGACGCTGCGCTAATGGGAGCAAGAGGGTTACGTAATTCATGCGCAAGCATCGCGAGAAATTCGTCTTTACGTCGATCAATTTCCCGCATTTCATATTGTCGTTTACGCGCGCGCAATGCTGAGGTTGCGACGTTGACTAAAGTATCGCTTCTAACCGGACGCTCTAATAAAGTTACATTTCCGAGTTGCGGATAACGGCCACGCAGCTGTGACGTGTCACGACCTTCGCGTCGTAAAACGAGAAATGGAAAATCAGACCAGCTTTTTTGATTTTTAAGAAAAGGATTAATCGCGTTCAAAAAATCATTACTAAGTGCCTCATCAGCAATCATCAAAGCACCAGCACCAAGATTAATTTGCTCAATAACATCAGCGATGTGAAGGCAGCGAAAGCACTCAAGATCGGCACGGTGAAAGACTCCTTCTATGAGCCGACCATCCTTACCTGTGGGTGTGTAAATTAATAAACGATTTTCCACAAATATCCTTTAGCAAAAGTGTTGCGATTCATGAGCGAGTTATCCGGCAGTTTCCTGGGCTAGCATGGAATTATTATCAAGTGCTACCAGCGTAGGCACTCCAGTTAATATTCCCTGGAAGTTATCCAGCACTGGCCCGACTTCAATACCCTGCGAAGTAATGCCAAAGCTGCGTAATGTTGTTTCATGCGCGCTACCACGTTTTTTGAAAACGGAAATTGCTTTTTCGACTTGACCACGTGCTTCGAAGTAACGAAGTACCAACACGTTATCCGCCATGTAGCTAACGTCAATCCCGGTCGTCATTGCACCCACAATTCCTTGTTGTACGCCAATCAAAAATGTCACGACGCCGCGTTGGCCGAGGTATTTGAGCAATTCGTGTAAATGCGTTGTAAGAAATTTTGCATCGGGCATAGCATTTAAGTAGCCGGTTAAACTATCGATAACAATAACTTTTGCACCTTGGTCGGCACATGCACAAACCGCATGCGTAAATTCACCAGGTGACATTTCGGCAGGATCGATTTGATGCACTCTCAATAGGCCTGAGTCATAGTAAGAACGCACATCCATTCCTACACCTTTGCTTCGATTGAGCAGAGTATTGAACGACTCTTCGAACAAAAACATGGAGGCTTTTTCTCCTCTCTGTGTTATTGACCTGACGAATTGCAATGCGAGAGTCGATTTGCCCGTGCCCGGTGGGCCGGAAATTAAGGTGCTTGATCCTTCCTCGATTCCACCACCCAAAAGTTCATCAAAGGTTTCAAGGCCGCTTTTAATTTGGCCTCGCTCTACAAGCGCGCGTGATTCCGCAGCCACTACTTTCGGATACACAACTATCCCGCCGGTGATAATCGCGTAATCATGCGGGCCACGTCGAAAGGCAATGCCGCGATACTTAAGTATTCTGACAACACGGCGTTCTGCACCGTAATCTGACTCGGTGTTTTGAAGAGAAATTACACCGTGCGCAATACTTCGAACTTGCTGATCACCGCGAACAGATGTTTTGTCGTCAAGCAGTAGGGCAGTGCATGATCGCTTGGCAAAATATTGTTTAAGACCCAAAACATGTCGTCTGTAACGCAAGGCGCTGCCCGACAAGAGTTGTAGTTCTGACAAAGAATCCAAAACAACACGAGTGGGACGAATTTTTTCAATCATTTCCAAGATGAAATTATTGGTCTCCCCAAATTCCACCTCTGAGGGATCCAACACGGTGTATTGTTCGTCGGGATTCGTGAGGCTTTCTTCCGGGATAACTTCATGAACAGTTACGCCATCCATCGAAAAGCCGTGTGCCGCTGCAACCGCGCGAAGCTCGATATTATTTTCGGCAAGTGTAATGTAGAGAACGGCTTCACCTCGTGACGCGCCTTCTATTAAGAACTGCAGTGCTAATGTAGTTTTGCCAGACCCCGGATCACCCTCCAAAAGGTAGAGGCGCTCTTTCGTTAAACCGCCACCAAGCACATTATCGAGGCCTGGTATTCCTGTAGAAATAAACGCTGTACTTAAGGTGTTTTGCGGGGTCATTTGAATACCATTTCAGGGTGTTTTAATACGATGCTATTTTAAAGATTATATTGAATTCTAAATCCGTCATTACCTAAAACCCGAAGCATAAAGCACTGCTACTAGATCTTTTTTCTACAATGAAATTTTAATTTGATAAGCTTTTTAACCAATGAACTATTAAATAAAAAAGTTCATTTTTGAAAACCATTGCTTATTTTACAAGTTAGACGCCATTTTTTATGTTAGGAAGTTAACTTAAGAACGCAGATTTATATGGGGCGGGTGAGAATGTTTTAGGAATAGATGAGTGACACATCGGTGAAGCAAGAACGACGATTGTTTGAATTTAACTACTGAGTATTTAGCTGTCGAGTATTTAACGCATCCTTGCGCTGGGGCAATACTTTAATAAGCGATTTTTGTGATCGAGTTAACCGCGACGTGCAGCTTCTATGGCGGCTACGTCAATTTTTTGCATGGTCATCATTGCATCAAATGCTCGTTTGGCAATGGTGGGATCTGGATCGGTAATCGCCTGACTCAAAGCAATTGGCGTAATCTGCCATGATAAACCCCACTTATCTTTACACCAGCCGCAATCACTTTCTTTACCACCATTTTCAACAATGGCGTTCCAGTAGCGATCAGTTTCGGCTTGGTCAGCAGTTGCGACTTGAAACGAGAATGCTTCGCTATGTTTAAAAGCAGGCCCGCCATTGAGGCCGAGGCAAGGAATTCCCAATAGGGTAAATTCGACGGTCAAAACATTGCCTTGCTTTCCAGCAGGGTAATCTCCCGGAGCAAGGTGTACCGCGCTAACAAATGAATCAGGAAATGTCTGCGCGTAAAATGTTGCAGCTTCTTCGGCATCACCATTGAACCAAAGGCAAATTGTATTTTTTGCTGGATTAGTCATATCGCTTCTCCGTTTAGTAAAAAAAGTGCATTCGCTCGTATTTTTCAAGCGCTATTCAAGTATTGGAAGGGTTTAGTTTCTATCCTTTATAGCGTCAATCCCCAACTTTTTAGTAGTTTCTTCGTGTTTTAAATAAATTACAAAGGTCGTAAAAAATATTGAAGATATAACGCAGATGCTCAGAAAAGCCCAAATATTTAAACTCATTAATGTCCCTTTAATATTTCAACTGCAGGGCGATCTTATCTGACGGCTAACAGATTTTACATAAGTCTAACTGCCTGCTTTATTCACTAAAAGGTGCAGTTCAACTCCATCAGATTTTACGATGGATTCTTTTCCAATTTCGAGCATCAACGAAGGGTTTATGTCTCCAGAATTTGTTTTAACTGAGGACTTTGCTAAAACCGTGTTATTTGCAGATGGCGTGACATTGAGTGAAAATTTATAACCATTTTCGCCTGACATCTGTACTGATGCATCAACCCCCGAAATAACAAATAATGTAGGCTTACCCAGCAAAACTCCATTGGAAGTGATGGCTGCAGAAACCTCATAGTCGCCATTTTTTTCTGCGAAAGCAGAATAAGCAAATGAACTTGCAGTCAACACGAACAAACAAAAATAAATTTTACGAAGCATACAAAACTCCTTTGTTGATGATGAAAATTTACAGTTATTATTTTTATAGATTAAATTTTGATTGTTTTTTGTAGTGAGAACAAGTGTTTCTTAATAAACCTTCAAATTACCCCAGCGTTGGAAGCTCAGCATAGAGTTTTTGAATGGCATCCTTACCATGTTTTCTTTCAAGTTTTCTCACAATAAAATGGCCTCTCGCCATATCTTGAAAGTGATCCATAAAAATAATATTGATGATTGCGCCACCTGCGGCACCGATGGTGGGTATAGCTTGTGCCGCGGCTTTTTCGGTAACTTGAATACCAAAACGCTCGGCGACTTTAGCAATAAATTTAATTAAAAATGGGCCGCCTTTATCGGTGAGTGCATTTTTTACGATGAGTTCAGACGCATCCGCCAATGATTTTGAAAGTGCTGCACGCACGGCATAGTAGCCGCTGTCGGTGCTGTCATCTGACTTACTGTTGCCACCGAGTGCAAATACTTCCAAGCAGGCCAGTTTGGTTTCTATCGCGGAAATAGATTCGCCTTCGCTACGTGCAACGTCTGCAATTGAGCGCAACATAATGGAAGTTGAAATAGGTAATTCCACAGCCATTGCTGCTATGCCGAAAAATCCACCTACGCCGCCGGTTACGGCGACGCCGAGTTTATGCCAAATATTTGATGAGGCCTCGCCGGGAATATCCTTCATCGTAAAAATCGCAGCGTCTGATGCTTTTAACAAAGCGGCCTGCGTAACTTCACCAATTCGTGTATTCCAATTTTTTGGCAACAACGCCAAACCTTTTTCTATTGGCATGCCGATAAAGTTTGTCGCCTTGGCGGCAACGCCCGGGTTTTCCAATAAGTTTTTCGCAACTTGAAGTTCTTTCAAATCTTGCTCGGAAAAAATTGTTGTCATAAAACCTCGGGTTAATTTTTTTAATTGAACATTCAAGCTAGAGCCGCTCAATCGCGCGGTTTTGTGTGTTCGATAAATTCGACTACATCTTCACGAACTGGCGCTATAACTCTAAGTGGTGCTGAAAATGCACCTATCAATGTTGTGTGACTCGCGTGATCATACAGGTGTAGTGTGACTTGTGTACCGCTCGCTTTCAGTTTGTTAGCCAACGCTTGTGTGCTGCGAGTGGGACTGACTAGTTTGTCGTCTGTTGCTGCTGCGAGAAAGGTTGGTATTGCGAGTGCAGACCCAAATTCGATGGGTTGAGCTTTTGCCGGGTAGTTCGGGTGAAAGAAAACTGGTTGTGCTTCCAGGTTGTCGGTGGGGAAAAAATCATAGGGGCCAGCTAGGCCAATCCAACCTGCAAGATCAGTTGGCTTGTGATTGGTTTCAGCGAGCCAGCGGGAATCTAGCGCCAACATGGCGGCATTGTATCCGCCTGCACTATGGCCCATCACAAATACCCGCTTGGGGTTTCCGCCCAAAACGGCTGCATGTTCGAGGCCGTAAGCGAGGGCGAGGGCGCTGTCGCGCAAGAATTCGGGGTAGCGAACCTCGGGGTAAAGACGATAGTCAGCAACTAACACCAGAACTCCGCGAGCCGCGAGCGATGCCCCCACAAATTTATATTCGCTGCGTTCCCCGCTATTCCATGAGCCACCGTAAAAGAAAACTACTACTGGCCAACCTTCGTTTGGCGCTTTTGTTTTAGGCAAATAAATATCGAGTTTTTGGCGGCTGAGCGAGCCGTATTCCACGTTCGCCTTTAAAGTGTACCCACCACCGGCACTGGCAATTGAGTTAAGTAAGCGCACTGGTGAGCATGATAAGAGAACGCATGCTGAGAATATCAGCGCCGAAAATGTGAGCATGGATTTTAATAACGACATTCAAAGAGCCTCAGTTGTATTTAAACGCTATACGTTGTGAGGCGCTTGTCGGATTGCGTATAAACGGGAAAACAAATTCGCTTTCCCGCTATAATTTAACGCAAGATTTAATAAATAGATTAATAAACGTCGCGTCTGTAGCGACCTGAATCGCTCAAAGCTTCAAATTCTGCTGTTCCCAAAATTTCTATCAGCGCTTGTTCAACACCAACCGCCATTCCGGTTAAACTACCGCAAATAAAAATAGCGGCATTTTTAGAAATCCATTCGCGCACCAATCCTTGTTCTTTCAATAATTGATGTTGCACATAAGAACGCGTATCGCGCGAATAAATTTCATCTAACTTTTGTAGTAGGCCAGAATTTTTCCATGCATCAAATTCATCGCCATACAATCTGTCATGGGCGCGATTTCGTTCGCCAAAAATAAGCCAGTTTTGTTGTTCGCCTGCAAGCTCTCGCGCACGAAGATGCGAACGCAAACCCGCAATGCCGGTACCTGCGCCGATAAATATTATTGGGCCTTGGTGATCGTGTGAATGGAATGACGGATTTTTACGAACGCGAGCCAATACTTTTTCATTGCGCTGAGCGAACCTCGTGAGCCAACCAGAGCCTAAACCTATAACGCCATTTTCATCGAATGCTTGACGAATAACTAATTCCACATCTCCATCAGGATGTACAGACGCAATTGAATATTCGCGTTGCGGCAGTGGCTTTAATGATTCAACTAGAATATGCAAATCAGCGGTTTGTAAATGATGATCAGTAGGCAAAATATGTGTTGCGAACCATTGTTTAAGCGTTAAATCGTTTATGGTTTGATTACCATCCAAATTATGCTCGGCGAGAAATTTTTCAACTTTTGCGGGATCATGCTGCGGCTTTATTTCAAGAATATCGCCAGCTTGCCATGATTCACTAGCGGATTCTGCTACCAGATTAACCGCATAAATGGCGTTGCCAACACTACCTGCATTTAGCAAACGACGCGAGCTGAGAGCCCACGGTGTATAAGCAGTATCCTGACGTTGTGCGATAGTTGTTACGCCACCGAGTTTTGCAATTTCCTGTTCCCATTGTTGAATTGCATATTCATCGCTATTGTCGACGTTAATACGTTCAAATATTGAGGTGGCGCCATTGCTGATTAACCACTGCTCAACCTCAATCGCAAAGCCACAATAGTCTTGATAGCACTTATCGCCGAGCGCTAACAAACCGAAGCGAAGATTTTCAAAAGTGGTTTTGGCCTTCATCGAATTTTTGATAAAGCCTCGCGCCATGTCCGGTGCTTCACCTTCACCAAATGTCGATAATAAAAATAAAACTTTTTGGGTAGATGTGAGAACGCCGGTATTAACATCTGCTAAAGATTTAACACTCGTACTCACGCCACCAGAGCTGAGAATATTGGCAGTGTGCCACGCTAATTTTTCCGAGGTACCGCTTTGGCTTGCATAAACCACGAGATAATCTGGAACAGTTTCGGCGGCGCTAGTTAAAGTTGGGAGCGATGCTAATGCTTGTTTTGTTTCGCGTTTCTTTTTACGGCGATCTATGTAGAGCAAAAATCCGGTGATGGTAAACAACGGCATAAAGAGTGACGCCACCATATTTACAATTCGGCCCGGCGTTCCAAACCAATCGCCGGTGTGCAATTCATACATACTTTGGTAGATGCGTTTTCCCAAAGGTTCGACAGGTTTATACGGTTGAAATTTCACGATTTCGCCCGCGGAATTTACGGACATGCTGTTGCGTTGGCGATCATGCAATGCTTCGGGCAAAACGTAAGAGATAGCAAAAGCTTCATGTGGTTTTTTTGGAATGGTGATTGATGCAGTTTTGTAGTTGCCCTCTGTTTTTGCTAAAAAAGCTTCCCATGCGATATCGGTGTTGGGTGCAATTTTTGGTAACTCCTGTTGTTCTCGCTCGCCACGACCGCCGCGTTCACCGCGTTGTGGTGGCACCTCACCGGTTAATACCACCGACAAACCGCTGCGATACCACGAGTAGGACCAGGACAATCCTGTTAACGCCAGCAATAAATAAACGATCAATACCCAGGTTCCAATTACTGAATGTAATGCCCAGTAAAAGCTTCTGCCTTTTAAACTAAAATCGATGCGAAACCAGTTACGCCAATTCAGCGCACGACGTGGCCAGCGCAAATACAATCCAGACAGGGCAAAATAAATAAGGGCGATTGAACTGAAACCCGTAATTTGTCTCCCTATGTTGATACCTTCGCCGCTGGGAACGAGTAGCCAGCGATGTAATTCCAGCACAGTGCGAAAAAAGGCTTGGCCAGTCAAAGACCCAGGCGTTGTACCGGTATAAGGATCGATATAAATAGTCTTCGCACGCTCGTTGCGATTAGTACTTGCGACTCTCACTAACGCACTGCGGCCAGCCTCTGAAGACAGGGTAATTTGCTCAACCCAATCGCCTGGGTTATCGGCACGGAAGCGCGCGAGAAGGGCATCTGGCTCAAGTGGAGCAACGCCTTCATGGACTTGCACAGTCGCGATTCCGGGGCTGATAGCTTCCATGATTAGCTTTTCAAAGCTCATCAAAGCGCCGGTACCACCGACAAGCGCCAGTACCAATCCTGCAGTAATTCCCAAGAACCAATGAAGTTGAAAAACCCAATTTTTCACGTCTATCTCCAATAATTATTTGGCATTTATATCGCTAAATGCCTGTCTGGTATTTGTTGATCCATGAGCCAGTTAAGCGTCTTCAAAAATATGGATTAATGTGACAATAATTATAACGACAAATAGTTGCGGATGATATTGGTTCTCAATAATAAAGTTGGCCGGCAAATCTAGATGAGCCTCCTGCCTTTCATTCACCCTGCCAAGCGTAAGAAAAGTAAGTTTTTCAGCTGGATTTCATGCCTTTAAAACCCTTAGCTTGTATGATGGCGTTTGAGATTAGTGACGAGTTGGATGAAGTAGGAAGAAATGCTATGAACCGCAAGAAAAAGCTCAATGACGCTTTTAACAAAAAGCTTAAAAAGATGAACGCCAAATTACGCGTTGTGAATAAACCCAAATACATCTCAAAAGCGGATCGCGAAGCCATGGCTTTGGCAGAGAATGAATTACGGAGTTAAATCTAGGGCTAGCCATCATCAATAGGTGAGGTCATGAGTCCCGTTCTGGAGTTATCCGCACGTTTAACGATTTAGCAGCCGGTTTCAGGTTCCAATGGCTAGCGTCGCGACTCCACAGATTGGACTCAGGGCATTTTACCAATCCACTACTAATCCCATTCAGGCGCAATGCTCGGATTTGCTAAACGATCATTGGCTTCCAGTGTCGCAATCTCCGCCATTTCGTCATCACTCAATTTTATATTGCGTGCCTGTAAATTTAATTCCTGATTAAAGCGTTTAGTTGATGAAGGAATAACTGCAAAGCCTTGTTGTAATGACCACGCCAATGCAATTTGTGCAGCAGAATATTTATGACGTTCCGCAATTTTTGTAATCACCGGATCATTCATAACCTTGCCGTAAGCAAGCGGCATATAAGCAGTTATGTGTACGCCTTTATTGCGCGCAAAATCAACGACTTTTTTGTTTTGTAAGAACGGATGAATTTCAACCTGATGAGTCGCAATTTCTTGTGCGCCCACAACATCAATTGCTTGTTGAAAAAGTGCGTTAGTGAAATTTGAAAGACCGATAGATTTGGTGAAGCCTTGCGCTTTAGCTTCTGCGATAGCTTCCATATATTCGGTTATAGGAATCACGTTGGGCGATGGCCAATGCACCAAAGTGAGATCTACTTGTTCAAGACGCAATTTTTCCAAACTCTCTTTGAGGCTGGGAATTAATTTTTCGCGCGATAAATTATCAATCCAAATTTTTGTTGTAATAAAAATTTCACTGCGTGCTATACCGCTATCAACAATGGCTTTCCCAACTTCTGCTTCGTTGCCATAAATTTGTGCGGTATCTATATGTCGATAACCAAGTTCTAAACCTGTAGTTACTGAATCAATTACTTGCTGGCCTTTAAGGCGAAATGTACCTAAACCAATATTTGGAATATTCATTATAAATCCTCAATACTTTTTAAAAATTAGATCAGAATAAATTTAAGAAAATTAACAAGCGTGTTCGCTAAGTTTTGTGGCAATTAATGTGTCGGAAGGTTCAAGTTTTTCTTGCTTGTCTAATCGTCCGGCGAGTGTTGTTAATGCAAGTGCGCCCAACACAATCAGTGCGCCAATCCAGGGTGTATTCATCAAACCATAATTTGCAACAATTAATCCACCAATCCAGGCGCCGCCCGCAATACCTACATTAAATGCTGCGATATTTAAACCGGATGCTACATCTACCGCTTGCGGTGCATCAATTTCTGCGCGCTGCACTACATAAACTTGTAAGCCTGGCACATTACCGAAGGCGACTGCGCCCCACACCAAAACAGTTGCGAGAGCTAACCACATGTTTGGCGCGGTAAAAGTCAAAACAAATAGCACTAGCGCGAGTAATGCGAAAACAATTTGTAGTGCGCGAATAGGGCCTTTTTTATCGGCTAATTTACCACCCCAAATATTTCCGAAGGCAACTGAAACACCGTACACCAACATTACTAATCCAACGCTACCTGCAGAAAAACCGGAGACTTCTTGCAAGATAGGCGCGAGGTAAGTGAAGGCGATAAATGTGCCGCCATACCCGAGCGCTGTCATCGCGTACACCAATAACAGACGCGGCTTTTTGAGTACTGAAAGTTGTGTTAGTAAGGGTGCTGGAGCGATGCTTGCGATATTTTTAGGAATCAAAATCCAACTGCCAATCACCGCGATAACTCCCAAAAGTGACACAGCCAAAAACGTTGCCTGCCAACCAAAATGCTGACCTATATACGTCCCGAGTGGAACACCTGTTACAAGAGCAACTGTTAGCCCGGTAAACATAATTGCAATTGCGCTCGCTGCTTTTTCTTTCGGAACCAAACTGGTGGCGATGGTTGATCCAATCGAAAAGAACACACCATGTGCTAAACCGGTGAGTACCCGCGCTGCCATCAGGGCTTCATAACTTGGTGCCATCCACGCGACTAAATTGCCGATGGTGAATAGCGTCATCAAGCCCAACAATAACTGCTTGCGCGGTATGCGGCCAGTAAGCGCAGTTAATACCGGCGCACCAATCGCGACGCCCAAGGCGTAAAGGCTGACGAGTAAGCCGGCTGATGGAACAGAAACGCCAAGGCTTGTAGCGATGGTGGGTATAAGACCGACGATGACGAACTCGGTGGTTCCAATGGCGAAGGCGCTGAGTGTTAGCGCCAAAAGTGCGAGAGGCATAGTGTTCTCCTAAGGGATAAAAGATGCTCGCAGTATTCCGCTTGTACTGGCAAAGAAAAATCCCTCTGGCTACACTAGACTTTTGCTTGGGAGTCAACAATGTTAAATATAGATGCCCTTATTGGCTTCGTTTCAGTCATAGATACTGGCTCATTTTCCGCCGCTGCAGAGCGCTTGGGTCAGACTCCATCGGGAGTAAGTAGAACTATTTCGCGCCTGGAAGCTCAGTTGGGCATGACCTTAATGAAGCGAACAACACGCAAGTTGGATTTAACGGAAGAGGGCGAATGGTTGCTAGTCCGTGCCCGTCAAATTCTGGCCGACTTGCAAGATACTGAAGAGCAATTAACGGCTCGGCTTTCGCAGCCGTCAGGCTTAGTGAGAGTGAATGCTTCGACGCCCGGCCTTGATCATTTGGTTGCGCCTTTTGTCGCCGAGTTTATGGATACTTATCCGCTCATTCGTTTGGAATTGGTCAGCGGCGAAACTTTTGTAGATTTAATCGAAGAGCGTGCCGACGTTGGAATTCGCATCGGCCCTTTAGCGGATTCAACTCTCAATGCAAAACGTTTAGGCAGTAGCCGCGTGCGTTTATTGGCATCCCCCGATTATTTGGCGCGCCACGGAAACCCAACAGATATTAATTCACTCGCGCAACATCGCTTGCTGGGTTTTACCGAGCCTGCATCGTTAAATATTTGGCCTCTTCCGCAAGAGCAGGGCGAGGGATTAGCAGTTACACCAATTGTTGCAGCATCTAGCGGCGAAACATTATTGCACTTGGCAGTAGGCGGTGCCGGCATCGCTGCATTAACAGATTTCTTAACGCACAAAGAAATCACCAGCGGCAAACTTGTACCTGTACTGGAGTCGCAAACTTTACCGTGGTCAAAACCGGTGTGGGCCGTGTTTTATAAACAAAAAGTTTTGGCTCCGCGCGTTGCAGCGTTTGTGGATTTTTTGTCGCAGAAGTTGGCGGGAAATATTTTGGATGCGATTAGTCAGTAAGTGTGTGTTGTAAGTTAGTTGGAATAAAATCACCCAGGTTATATAGTTGGCGCTGATTGAAAAATTGTCAGGCCAATATGAAATATTTTACCTATGAGTGGTGGTCAAACGAATCACCAAAAGCTGAAAAATGTATTTGAAGAGTATCGAAGCTATCTTGCTTCGATCAAGGATGTTTTGCCAGAAAAAATTGTTGAATTTGAAGCCGAATATAGTTTGCATGACTCCAAAATTAAGAAAATTTTCTGCTCTTTTAAAAATAAAGAAGTCATTCTTGAATTTCTTGGCTGGAATTTAAACCTAGAGCATCAAATTTATTACACCTTAATATTTTCGGGAGTTACTAAATTTAAACAAACTTTACCGCAGCAAGAATATGTTGAATCTGAACTTGGTGATTTAGGTTATTGGGAAATTGAAAGTATAAATTCAGAAATTGAGGTGCGTATGTTGTTTGCGTCTGGAGCTGAATTTAATATAACTTTTAAAGAATTTAGCTTCATCACAAAAAATATAAAAGCATAATAAGTTGTTGCAGCTTTAATCCGTTACTTCGTGCCTCAATTGTAAACTTTTTAAGTTGCGATTTTAACTAGGTGCCTCCACGGCTTAGTTGCGTAGAATATTTCATAAGACCACAATACGAAACTTCAATAAATTCCATTTGTTAATAGTGCTATTAAAAAATAGGAGCTGACTATGAAGCCATTGATTACAGTAATTACATTAGGTGTTGATGATTTAGAAAAATCACTTCTTTTTACAAGGATGGTTTAGGTTTTGAAACTGAGGGTATTGTTGGGAAAGAAATTGAATACGGTGCTGTTGTTTTTATACAGCTTCAAGCGGGTTTGCGTTTGGCGTTGTGGCCGCGTGAAAGTATTGCTCATGATACGGGTTTAAAGCTTGGTTCAGCCAACCCTGCTGAAATGACTATTGGCCATAATGTTTCAAGTAAGTCTGAAGTTGAAGATATTATGGAAAAGGCAAAAAATGCTGGCGCTTTTATTTTAAAGCCAAGTGGCGATACGTCATGGGGTGGTTACTCAGGTTATTTTCAAGACCCGGATGGTCATGTTTGGGAAGTTGTTTTTAATCCTCAGTGGGAAAATTAAAAATCCGTGTTAATTGATAAATAGTGATTTTTAATGCTGATGCTGCGGTAAGTCTTATCAGATAAAAATTACTGCAGTATCAGCTCAAAATTGCGATGACTTTGTGATTTTAAAAAAGTACGCGAATACCCAAATCAAAAAATAAAATGTCATCACTTTATTTACTAGGTTGGAGTTTTAATTTCTCCTGTAAAGCGCC
Source organism: Gammaproteobacteria bacterium (assembly GCA_004172865.1). Taxonomy (GTDB): domain Bacteria; phylum Pseudomonadota; class Gammaproteobacteria; order Pseudomonadales; family Cellvibrionaceae; genus Cellvibrio. The sequence continues at coordinate 249,257 of SEBV01000007.1, forward strand.
CTTTATAAATGATATCGCTCAATGGTAGGCGTTGAGATGGAACTTCACGTTTTTGAAGCGCTTCTGGTAATGTGGAAGCGTCACCTTGATAACCTATAGCGACTGCAGCTTCAACTTTTAAATTTTCTGGCAGGCCTAATACAACCGGTGTCTTTTCATAATCGATTCCCGCCATGCCGTGCGCGATTAATCCCAAGTTATGCGCTTGAAGTGCCAGCGACATAAACGCGGAACCTGTATCGAAACTATGAGTGTTCAAAGGTCGTGTTCCATCGTAAGACGTTACCGATGTAATAATGACCAAGGCACCTGAATTTTTTGCCCATCCCTCATTAAATGGAACCAGCAGACTCAAAAGAGTATCGAATTCAGGCTCACCGCGCACTCCGTAAAAAAAGCGCCATGGTTGTAGATTGGAGCCAGATGGTGCCCAACGTGCTGCTTCAAAAATCGTTAGAAGCTGCTCATGCGTTACAGGCCGATCAGAAAAAGCTCGCGGTGACCAACGATCAAGAAATTGCTTATCAATTGGGTATTCGGATGTACGCGTACTGCTCATAGCTTCTACCTCTGCTTTAACCGTTTATAGACGCCAACGAGCTCTTTATTGGCGAGTTAGTGGACATTCAGTTTCATGTCATTCATTGCGAAACGCCGTTGATGATCACTTGGTGATGCCATAAGGCTCATCATGGCCACCGACAACCCATCCTAGCGCATTTTATCTATCGTTGTTGGCTCAGCCAAAATTTTTTCAATAAACTCAATGGGCAATCCCAGTATTTTGGTAATCAAATAAGGGTGATTATTAATGCTTAAAAAAGTAGCCATTACAATTCATTTTTTTGATGCTATCTGCATAATTTAAACACAATAGAGGCTTACAAATTTACGCTTTTGATTAACTTGTCACCCGGAACATTGGTAACTTTGTTCTCTACCGAACTGTGTTTTCTATAGGTTTTAGTGTCCAATTGTATAACCAAAACAGCGTAGTTCCATTTGCCGACTGGATAGCTGCTAAACTTTATTAAAATGTGACAATAACTTTCTACAAAAAATGGAGATACATCATTTCCCAGCAACATTTTTTACATCTGAGCTACAAGGAACTCAGCTTGCCTGATGGCTGCACAGAGTTGCAAAAAGCTCTGCTAACAACCATTCGACTAACGCAGCATCCAATGGCTTTCTTCTGGGCGGCCAATGAAATTTTTTATTTCAATGATGGTTTCAAGGATATGCATGGGAGCTTATGTGAAAACTTATCAGCCATTCAAAGCAATTCCGTCATATCAGAAACTTTTGGTTTAATAGAGAATAATATCAAAGGTGTGGTTAATGGCGGCGAAGCTTCATATTCTGAGAATCAATTAATATCTTGCGCAACTAATCCAAAGGTGAAAGCTTATTGGACATACAGTTGCAGCCCTATTAAGAATGTTGATTCTGAAGATGTAGTTGGAGCAATTGTGGTGGTGGATGACACTACTCACCAAGTTCTCTCAATGCAAAGCGCAAAAGAAGAGCGTGAACGATTAGCTGAGCTTTTTCAGCAGGCTCCTTCTTTTATGGCAATTTTAAATGGCCCTGAACATCGCATTGAATTCGCCAACCCTGGTTACCTGCAACTTATAGGTCACCGAGAAATTATTGGTAAAACTATTGCAGAAGCTTTGCCTGATGCAGTTGATCAAGGATATTTAAAAATACTTGATGATGTATATGGTAGCGGGAAATCATTTTCCGCAACTGGAGCAAAGTATGCGATGCAGGTCGAGCCAAATAGTCCTGTTGTTGAACGTTATGTTGATTTTGTGTTTCAGCCCATTAGGGACAGCGATAAACAAACGAGAGGTATTTTTGTTGAAGGAATAGATGTTACTGAACGTGTTATCGCGGAAGCTCGACGCAACGGTTTAGCTAAATTAACGGATGAAATAAGTGTTCTTAAAACACCTGGTGAAATCGCATTTAAAGCTGCACAGATTTTAGGTGAGACGCTAAATCTAAGTCGCGCTGGTTACGGCGATATTGATCCAGTTGCTGAAACCTTAACTGTGGGTAAAGACTGGTGTGCAGAAGGAGTAGAAACTCTTGCCGGAACATTAAATTTGCGAGATTTTGGTTCGTTTATTGATGATCTTAAAATTGGAAAATTTATTTCTATTAATAATGTTGAGACAGATTTTCGCACAGCAGATGCCGCTAAAGCATTTAAAGAAAAAAATGTCAGCTCGTTCGTCAACGCACCTGTCATTGAGCAAGGAAAGTTGGTCGCAGTTTTTTTTATAAATTATGCAGCGCCGAGGGAATGGAGCGATGCGGATCTTTCTTTCATTAAAGAAATGGCAAATAAAATTCGCGTTGCAAGTGAGCGATTAAGAAATGAAAAAGCCTTGGCAGAAAGCGAAGCGAAATTTCGTACAATAACTGATGCTATGCCGCAAATGGTATGGTCCACTTTGCCGGATGGATTTCACGATTACTACAACAAACAATGGTACACGTTCACCGGTGTTCCAGAAGGTTCTACGGATGGTGAATTATGGAAGACCATGTTTCATCCGGATGATCGGTCGCGCGCAAATGAGATCTGGCAAAAAAGTCTTATTTCTGGCAAACCTTATGAAATTTCATATCGGCTTCGCCACAGTTCGGGCGAATATCGTTGGACTCTGGGGCGAGCTTTGCCCATTAAAAATTCATCGGGGAAAATTATTCGATGGATGGGCACTTGCACTGATATTCACGCGCAAAAATTAGCAGAAGAGGGATTACGAGATTCGAATGATCGGAAAGATGAATTCCTTGCAATGTTGGCCCATGAACTGCGTAATCCACTAGCACCTATCAGCAGCTCAGCGCATATGCTCGCGTTGATAAAATCAGATGATGAGCGTATCAAACGCGCTGGAGAAGTTATCGTTCGACAAGTGAAGCACATGACAAATCTAGTTGATGACTTACTAGACGTTTCTCGCTTAACTCGTGGGTTGGAACAACTGAAAAATGATTTTATCAATATTAATGAAGTTATAAATAATGCCATTGAACAAAGTTTTCCACTCATTCAGGCACGGCAGCATACGCTAGATGTGCAATTGGAAGAACACGATGCAATTGTCTACGGCGATAAAACTCGACTTACGCAAGTGGTATCGAATATTTTGACCAACTCTGCGAAGTACACTGAGGAAGGTGGGAGAATTATTGTCCGTGTTCAAAGTCAAATTGGAAAAATTACTATCAAGATTTCTGATAACGGAACCGGAATTTCATCTGAGTTGCTTCCGCTCGTATTTGATACATTCACGCAAGGCGAAAGAAATTCTGATCGCACTCTAGGTGGTCTTGGGCTTGGCCTCACACTGGTAAAAAAACTAGTCACTTTACATAATGGTGAAGTGCAAGCTGAAAGCAAAGGCAAAGATCTAGGAAGCACATTTACCGTTACACTTCCATTAGCAAAATCCTCAGCAGCCTCGATCAGTGAAGAATTTAGTGTTGGTTCATCAGTTAAAAATCTAACGTCATTAAAATTAATGGTTGTAGACGACAATGCTGATGCCGCTGAAACACTCACACAACTTTTGCAACTGTCCGGTTATGAAACTATTACTAGCAAAGATGGAAAATCCGCATTGAGTGAAGCGGCCAGCTTCGTACCCGATGTTCTCATCCTGGATATTGGTTTGCCCGATATGGACGGCTACGAGTTAGCGCAACAGATTCGAAAAATAGAAAATTTATCAAACTCAACATTAATTGCGTTAACCGGATATGGACAGAATCACGATAGGCTATTGGCATTGGCAGCAGGGTTTGATCACCATTTGGTGAAACCAGTCGATTTCAAAGTGCTGAGAAGTATACTGGACACACTACATTTGTAATTTCAGTCGATGGGGAAAAATATGAAAAAACAAGCAGCTGGGGCGGGAATAGGTGTAGGACAGTGATTGCTGCTGTCTTATCCTGGAGTGCAAATCATTCTGTATTTTGGATAATTATCCACGCGTTGTTGGGTTGGCTTTACGTAATTTATTACGTGTTGTTTAAATAATTTTTTAGAAATAACTAAATCTCAAGCGCACGATATAAATCAAACTCATCTTTAAAGTTTCCGTAATTTTTGAGATTTTTATTACGATGTGCGATTCGCTCTACGCAAAGGAAAACCATGAGTCGACTACGCTTGATACTCGGCGATCAGTTAAATATAAATCATAGTTGGTTGCGAGAGCCGGAGCGGAGTGCATCTCGCGATGTTATTTATGTGTTGATGGAAGTACGTACTGAAACAGACTACGTAGTTCATCATGCGCAAAAAGTGTTGGGGATTTTTGCCGCTATGCGCGGTTTTTCAAGCGCTTTGCAAGCGGCGGGTTTAAAGGTTCACTATATTCGTTTGAGCGATGCCGATAATAAGCAAGATTTTATCGCTAACTTACGGCAGCTTATTGATATTTATGGTGTGACGAAAATTGAACGACAACAAGCTGACGAATATCGCCTGGAATCGCTTCTGCTAAAAGCACCAGACATATTAGGTGTGCCTGTAAAGGTATTTGATAGCGAGCATTTCCTCACCAATAGAGCTTCCATCTCACGTCAATTTGCTATTGAAGTTCCACGCATGGAATTTTTTTATCGTGAATTGCGTAAGCAATACAATGTTTTGCTAGATGAAAAGCATAATCCTATTGGAGGGCGGTGGAATTACGATCAAGAAAATCGTAAGCGTTGGAAGGGCGAGCCAGCATTGCCCGAGCAATATAAGCTATCCGCAAATCTCGCTGAGCTTTGGAATGAAATTCAAACCTGCAACGTGAAAACCATGGGGCAGGCACACGCAAAAGAATTTCCATGGCCTATTACCCGATCGCAAGCTAAAGCTTGGCTTGCACATTTTATGGTTACCGCATTTCCACATTTTGGTGAATTTCAAGATGCTATGAGCACGGCATCACCAAAATTATTTCATGCGGGAATTTCGTTTTCACTCAATATTAAATTGTTGCATCCCCTGGAGGTCATTCGAGCGGCACTTGATGAATTTAATGCTGGGCGAGTGGGCGTTGCAACTGTTGAGGGTTTTGTTCGGCAAATCCTCGGTTGGCGTGAATTTGTGCGCGGTATTTATTGGGCGCGCATGCCGGACTACGCCCATTTAAATGTATTACAACATGAGCGCCCACTACCTCGTTGGTATTGGAATGGCGAAACCAACATGAATTGTTTGCATCATGCTATCCAACAGTCACTCGATAACGCTTACGCGCATCACATTCAGCGTTTAATGATAACGGGTAATTTTGCGCTGCTTGCGGGATGCGCACCGGATGAAGTGGATGCATGGTATTTAGGAATTTATATCGATGCATTTGAATGGGTTGAAATGCCCAACGTGCGCGGTATGAGTCAATACGCAGATGGTGGAATAATGGGCAGTAAACCTTACGCTGGTTCTGCAAGTTACATTAATAAAATGAGCGATTATTGTAAAAATTGCCATTACGACCACAAACTTCGACACGGTGAAAAATCTTGTCCTTTTAATAGTTTGTTTTGGCACTTTCATGCGCGCCACGCGAAACTTTTGTCAACCAATCCTCGGATTAGTATGACCTATCTTTTGTGGCAAAAGATGAGTGAGTCGGAACGTAGGCAAACACTCGCACAGGCAGAACTTTATCTTAATAATGTTGATAATCTTTAAGTTAATAAACGTTTTTGGTTTTCAATGCGATGCCAGCTGATCGTTTTTATATTCTGAAATAGTTAAAGCGTTTAAACTGTAAGAAGAAATGCCCAGTACAGTTTCTTCCGTCTCCGTTGTTTCTATATGAAGAATTCCTGTAAGCCAGAATGGAGTAAATATATCTTTAATTTTAATTCCCTGTGGTGATCTTACATAAATCAACTGATTGGGCGAAGGTGGTGGTACATGTGTGCATGCGCCAAAATACGGTGCAAAGAAAAACGCTGTGAGTTCGTGTTTATCATTGTATTCAAGCGGTACTACATATCCTGCAATTTTGATTTTTTTATTAACAAATTCTCGACGAACACCTGTTGAAATTAGTACGTACTTCAGTGACATTTTTTCCTGACTGTCAAAATTATTGGGCGTACTTTGCATGATCACACCGAAATTTTTACCTATCGAACTAGATTGAATTCGCTTCGCATTTTTATCTTTTTCTAATTCAAATTTACTTAGGCTGTTGTGGTCAACAACTTGCGCAGCTTGTATAAGTTTTACTGCATCTTTCGGAAGTAGGTCAATCCACTCAATTGTTTGCGGTTGGGTATTTTGATCACTCGCCGTAGCCGGAAGAAAAGGCTCCTTTTGCACCTGAAAAGTAAACAGAGCTAAAAGCGTTAGCGTAAGAACAAAAATTACTTTTTTCACTCGAGTTTTTCTCGTCATGAGCGGGAAGGCGCGTTTGTGAGAGTATGCGCTTAGCTTTATGCTGATTTCATCGTAGTTGTTCAGTCAGGCGTGAGTTATCTTGAACAACAGCATTGCCTTCTTAGAATTTGCCTGAACATTTTTAGTCAAAACGCCGAAACTCCCTTCTCTTTATTTATGTTATGTTATAACATAATTTAATAAATTGATATTTGCCTAAAGCAGTTTCAGGGCATATGAGGTGTAAACAATGAGGCAATCGCTATGCAACAACTCCCGGTAACCGTTCTATCAGGCTTTCTTGGCGCGGGTAAAACCACCTTGTTGAGTCATATATTGAACAATCGCGAGCAGCTGCGGGTGGCAGTTATCGTGAATGACATGAGTGAAGTGAATATAGATGCAGATTTGGTTCGTCATGACGTTGAATTGAATCGCGCCGAAGAAAAATTGGTGGAGATGAGCAACGGCTGTATTTGCTGCACCTTGCGCGAAGATTTACTGATTGAGATCAATCGGTTGGCTGTGGAGGGTCGTTTTGACTATTTGGTTATTGAGTCGACTGGGATATCTGAGCCATTACCGATTGCGGAAACCTTCACTTTCGAGGATGAGGACGGCAAAAGTCTTTCGCACGTTGCGCGTTTGGATACGATGGTAACCGTCGTCGATGGCGCCAATTTTTTGGATGACTATTACGAAGCGTTTTCCTTGTTAGAGGCTGGCGAGTCATTGAGTGAAGACGATGATCGCAATGTCGCGGACTTATTAATCGATCAAATTGAGTTTTGCGATGTCCTTCTAATCAGTAAGACGGATTTAATCAGTGCGGAAAAACTCAATGAGTTGAAGGCAGTATTGCGGCAACTAAACACTACCGCAGAAATCCTTTCGATGACGAAAGGAAATATCCCGCTCGACAAAGTATTGAATACGAGAAAATTTAACTTTGAAAAAGCTCAGCAATCGCCCGGATGGCTAAAAGAATTACGCGGAGAACATATTTCGGAAACGGAAGAATATGGCATTAGCAGTTTTGTTTATCGCGCGCGTCGTCCGTTCCATCCACAAAAGATCCACAATTTTTTTGCGGACCCTGAAATGAGCGGAAAGTTATTGCGCTCAAAAGGCTTTTTCTGGCTCGCGAGTCGCCCTCAATTTGCCGGGCAATGGAGCCAAGCGGGTGGTGTTGCACAACATGGTGCGGCGGGTATGTTTTGGAAGGCAACGCCGAAAGAGCATTGGCCGGAGGATCAGGAACAAGTTAACTACATTATGGAAAAATGGATTGAACCTTTTGGCGATATGCGTCAGGAATTGGTTTTTATTGGGCGTGGTATAGAAAAAGAAAGCTTCATCACTCAGTTGGATGCATGTTTGCTAACAGATGAAGAAATGTCAGCGGGGCAAACCTATTGGAAAGCATTGCCAGATCCTTTCCCAAGCTGGACAAGAGAAGAGGTATAACTTTGAGCTTTGCTAAATATGCTGCACTAACATTCACTTTTTTCGGATTATTGTTTGCAGGGTCTTGCAGCAAACAATCACCTGTTTCCAAACATGCTAATGAAGACACTAGTTCTTTGGTGATTATAAAATCTAGTGAGCCTGAAAATAATCATAGTGAAGATACAAATTATGAGCATAGGCAGTTAGGTGCTCATGTACATGGCGCTGCTTCTATGAATCTAGCGCTGGAAAACGGTCAGTTAAATATCGCGATGAGTATTCCAGGAATGGATGCAGTGGGTTTTGAGCATGCTGCTGCGTCTAGCGAAGATCAAGCAAAGCTAAATGAAGTATTAAATTATTTGCAAAAACCAGCTGTGATTTTTGTAACGCCAATTGATGCAGAATGCCAACTTATTAAAGGCGAAATATCAACTGCTTTATTAAACAAAGAAGACAAGTCAAATTCACATGCGGATGTTGATGTCAGCTATCAATGGCAGTGCAAAAATTCCTCCGCTCTAAAATCCCTAGAGGTTAAATTATTTTCTCATCTTTCACATTTGCAAAAAATAAAAGCGAGTTGGATCTCAACGGATGGGCAAGGCGCCGCTGAACTTACGCCGGCAGTTGCGCTGTTAATACTTGAATAGGTAAATTACTCATCTTTATAGACCACAACGCTATCACCATCGAGACTGTAGGCAGAAGTACCAACATCTTTTTCAACGGTTTCAACATGTAGTATGCCCGTCACAGAGTAGGGTGTGTAAATATCTTTAATTTTTAAACCTTTTTGTGAGCGAACATAAATAATTTGGTTGGGCGGCGGTGGCGGAACGTGAATACAAGCACCGAAGTAGGGGACTAGGAAAAACGTTTTGATTGACTGATTGTTGTCATATTCAAGCGGAACTATATAGCCGCCAATTTTTATTTTGATGCTATTAAATTCGGGCCGCACTTTAGTGGATACCAATGCATCTTTCCAGGTTCGTTTTTGCGATTTTTCATTAACTTTTTTATTGGTGGCGTTGACGGCAGAAGATAAGGAAGCTTCAAACTTACTAGTATCACCCGAGTTGATATTATTTTTGTTAGGTGGTCTTAATGAATTTCGGTTGGCGGGTTTGTCATTCGCTAATTCCTTCTTGCTCAAGGTGTTGTGATCTACAGGTTTCATGGATTCCAGTAATTGTAAATCTTCAGCAGGCATAAGATCTGTCCACTCTACAATGCGTGGCGCAATAGATTTATTGCTCAGCATGGTGGGAACATTTTCTTTTGCATCTGCAGTAAACGCTATTGCTGAAACAAAAATGGATAGAAATACTGTAATATTTTTTTTCATAAACATATTCGCTAGTTAATACATATTTGCAATTGGTTAATTATGGAACATATCAAAAATAATTTACCAGCCATTTCTTTGCGCGATGTAAAATTTGGTTGGAATAATTCAGAAATACCATTATTAGATATTGAAAATCTTCAGGTCGCTCGTAATGAGCACGTTTTTCTTCACGGATCTTCAGGCTCTGGTAAAAGCACTCTGTTGAATATTTTGGCGGGCATCAATGTGCCACAGTATGGCAATGTTGAAATACTTGGTGAATCCTTAATAAATTTATCGCCACGTAAGCGCGACCAATTTCGTGCGCAGCATATGGGTATTATTTTTCAACAATTCAATTTAATTTCCTATTTGAGCGTGTTGGATAATCTAATGCTGCGTGCCGAGTTTTCTAAACAACCAAAACACGAAGCAACGCAAAAAGCACAGGAACTTATTTTCTCATTAGGATTGAGTGATCTGGCGGATAAGAAAGCTCAATATTTGAGTGTAGGGCAACAACAGCGTGTTGCAGTAGCGCGCGCGTTAATTAATTCACCCGAAATAATTATTGCTGATGAGCCGACTTCGGCTTTGGATAGTGATAATCGCGATGCATTTATGGAATTGTTATTCGAGAGCGCGACGTCGGCCGGTTCAACTATTGTTTTTGTTAGTCACGATAAATCACTAAGTCATTTCTTTAATCGGTCATTGGAAATAACATCTTTATCTGCAGCCAATGAAAATAAGGATGCTATTCCATGTTAATAAAACTGGCGCGCTTAAGTGTATGGAATCGACGTGCAACAGTATTGCTTACATTACTGGCATTAAGTATTAGTATTGCGTTAGTGCTAGGTATTGATCATTTGCGTAATCAAGCAAAAGAGAGTTTTAGCAAAACACTATCTGGTACGGATCTTATTGTGGGTGCGCGTTCTGGTTCTATTAATTTGTTGCTGTACTCAGTATTTCGTATCGGTAATGCAACCAATAATATTACCTGGCAGACTTATCAAGAGCTTGCAAAGCATTCAGGTATTGATTGGATCATTCCAATTTCTTTGGGGGATTCACATCGCGGTTATCGTGTACTGGGAACCAACGATGTTTATTTCGCACATTATCAATTTGGTCAACATCAGCCATTAGTGTTTACTGAAGGGAAAAAATTCGAGGAAGTTTATGATGCTGTATTGGGTGCTGAAGTTGCGCAAAAATTAGGTTATAAACTCGGGGATAAAATTGTTGTTGCTCATGGTAGCAGTGAGGTTACTTTATCAAAGCATAACGATAAGCCGTTTACCGTTGTTGGTATTTTGCAACCAACGGGAACCCCTGTTGATCGTACTGTTCATGTAAGTCTCGCTGCAATCGAAGCAATTCATTTGGATTGGCAAGGCGGTGTGCAGACGCCCAGCCATAAAATCTCTGCAGAAGAAGCTCTTAAATTTGATTTAACACCAACGGCAATCACTGCGATGCTAGTCGGACTTAAATCCCGCGCGCAAACTTTTTCAGTGCAACGCCAAATTAATGAATATTCAGAAGAACCACTGCTTGCAATTTTACCGGGAGTTGCGTTGACTGAGCTTTGGTCGATGCTTGCAATGGTTGAAAATTTATTGACTGTAATTTCTATTTTTGTACTAATCGCCGCACTTATGGGAATGACGACGAGCTTATTATCTGCCATGAATGAACGTCAGCGTGAAATTGCGATCTTACGGTCATTGGGAGCAAGTGCAGGTTATTTGTTTTTGTTAGTTGAGTTAGAGGTTTTTATTATTACTGTTTTAGCGTTGCTGCTTGGAACGGGCGTTTTATCAATAGGCTTAGCGTTCGGTCAACATTACCTTGCGCAACAATTCGGATTATTTGTGCCAGCAAATCCAATTCAGTCCTACACACCTATAGCGGCGTGTGGAGTGATTTTATTGTCGCTGGTGCTGGGAAGTGTTCCTGCATTTATTGCTTACCGTCGTGCATTGGGTGAGGGGCTCAGCCAACGGCTTTGATAATCTTAGTCCTCGTTAATGGCAGGTGAATTTACGCTCAACATAAAAGACTGCATATAATACCAGTACTGTTTGCGCATACAGCTTTTATGGTGTAGTCTATATTCACAGCTGGGGCAGTCTTCTAAAAAGCTTCGGCGTATAATCAAATTACGGTCTTACTATTAATTTTTTACGTTGAGGTGTGAAATGGACGCGAACAAAGAGAAAGCGTTATTAACTGCGCTAACCCAAATTGAACGTCAATTTGGCAAGGGAACTGTCATGCGTATGGGCGACAAAGAACAAGTCGCTATTCCTTCTATTTCTACCGGTTCCATAGGCTTGGATGTTGCCTTGGGGATTGGTGGTTTACCGAAAGGCCGTATTGTTGAAATTTACGGCCCTGAATCATCCGGTAAAACCACTTTAACACTACAAGTTATTGCTGAAGCCCAGCGTACTGGTGGCACTTGTGCCTTTATCGACGCAGAGCATGCGCTCGACCCAATTTACGCCGCGAAGCTTGGTGTAAATGTAGAAGACCTAATTATTTCGCAGCCAGATACCGGCGAACAAGCGCTTGAAGTTACTGATATGTTGGTACGTTCCGGTGCTGTCGATGTATTGGTTATCGACTCAGTAGCTGCCTTAACGCCACGTGCCGAAATTGAAGGCGAAATGGGTGATCACCATGTTGGCTTGCAAGCACGTTTGATGTCGCAAGCGCTGCGTAAAATTACCGGCAATATCAAAAACGCTAACTGCCTGGTGATTTTCATTAACCAGATTCGTATGAAAATCGGCGTAATGTTTGGTAACCCTGAAACCACTACTGGTGGTAACGCGCTTAAGTTCTACGCCTCTGTGCGTTTGGATATTCGCCGTACCGGTGCGGTGAAAGAGGGTGAAGAAGTTGTTGGTTCTGAAACTCGTGTGAAGGTTGTTAAAAACAAAGTAGCGCCTCCCTTCAAGCAAGCAGAATTCCAAATTCTCTACGGCAGCGGTATCAACCGTATGGGTGAAGTTGTTGATTATGGTGTGAAACTTGGAATGATTGATAAAGCTGGTGCCTGGTATAGCTATCAAGGCAACAAAATCGGCCAAGGTAAAAACAATGTCATGAAATACTTGCAAGAGAACCCAGTGATTGCAAAAGAACTTGAGCAAAAAGTTCGTAAGGAATTATTGGAATCACCAGCGTTGTCCCTGACTGCTGGCGGCGCAGAATCTGCTGATGAAGTTGAGCTTTCAGAATAAAATTATCGGAGTAGAAATACTCTGTAAATAAAAACGGGCCCGCACTTTAGTGACGGGCCCGTTTTTTATTTATATGAATCCATGCTCCGGGATCTTGTCTCGCTCCCAAGTTCTAGCTTGAGAGCATATGTCTGTTAAGTCGAACATGAGTTTGCAAGCAAGAGCTGGAAAACAAAGTAATAGTAAATTATTTTTAAAAAAAACGGGCCAAAATAGGCCCGTTTTTAATTCGCAAAAATATTTTTATAAGGATCTTAAAAGACTAATCCTTTCGCATCCACGCTTTTAACTCCGCGTACGTTTTGTGCAAGTTCAATCGCTAAAGCGCGTTCTGCGCTATCGCTCACATTTCCTTTTAAACTCACTACACCAGCATTCGTGCTTACATCGATATCCGTGCCGCTTACGTTACTTGAATACAAAAAATTTGATTTTACTTTGGTGGTAATCCACGCATCAGCAACATTTTTGCTGGTTTCGTTGGCGACTGTTTTTACTGCGTCACCCGTGCCTGGCTTATCATCAACAGTTAATTGGTTTTTAACAGCTATCACGCCGCGAGTATGCGAAGCCAAGCTGGTTGCAAGTTCTTTTGCTTCTTTTGAATCCACGTTACCTGTTAGTAAAACGCGTCCACGTTTTGTTTCTACTTTGGTGGATAGATAAGAATGTTTACTCCAGAACAATCGCGCTTTAACGCCTGCTGTAATGGTCACATCATCAACTGAATCACCATAATTCGTTGTGGTTGCTGGGCTGAAATCTGGATGCACTGTAATTTTATTATCTACATCTTTAATTCCGCTAACGCCTAATGCAATCTCCTTAGCTAAATCTTTATTCGATTCTTCATCCACTTTTCCAGTAAGTACCGCTTTGCCATTATGTACGGTGACTTTAATGTCGCTTGCGCGAAGATAAGGGCTTAACGCATAGGTTGTCCAGATTTGTGTTTCCTGACGCGCGTCGGCGATGTCCTGTTTCGCATCTGCGTAGGAAAAATTGCTTAAAAAAATAAATGCAAATGGGAGTGCAGGTTTTATAAGTGCAACTAATGATGGTTTCATAATATCTCTCCAATGAATTATTGAATTTTTTATAATAATTTTTGGAGAGTTATTAGTCTGTGTGGTATCACACTCAGATTTTTGGATGGATAAAGGTAGGAATAATGATTGCTTTATAATTTAATTAAAATTAAAAATGAATTTTTTGATATTTTTTTGAAGGTATAAAAAATAACTCGAAAAATGGAGGCAAATATTTTAGATAATTTGAACTACCATTTTTCGAGTTTGAAAATTAGAAAACAAAAAATAATAAATTTCATTTAATGCTAGGTCACATTTCCGATTAGGCGATCCAATTCCTTTTTAACAACGCCATAGCATTCACACGATTTTACTTCGAGTTTTTTTCTATCCAATACTGCGATGTGACCGCGTCGGTAACGAATACAGCCAGAATTTTGTAACGCACCTGCAGCTTCAGTCACACTTTCTCGGCGCACGCCAAGCATGTTTGCAACCAATTCCTGGGTCATCTTCAATTCGCCACTGGGAATCCGGTCCACTGTTAATAATAGCCAGCGACATAACTGTTGCTCAACTGAGTGGTGACGATTGCACGCTGCGGTTTGAAACATTTGTGTCATTAGCGCTTGAATATAACGCAGCAACAAACGATTCATTAACCCCGAACTATTATTGAATTCTGCTTTTAAAATATGGCGATCCAGTCGATAGGCTTGTCCGGCAGTTTGCACAACAGCGGAACTGGGCGTTGTGTTTCCTCCGAGAATAAGAGGCACACCGACCATACCTTCATTGCCTACGCCTGCAGCTTCGGCTGAAGCACCGGTTTCAGTAACATAGTGCAATGAAATAATGCTTGTTGTCGGAAAATAAGCATATTGCAAAAGTTGGTTAGGTTCATAAAGCATCTCACCAAGTCGCAGCGTTACCAAATCCATCCGTGAAGCTATGCGGCTAAGTTCCTGCTCGCTTAGAGCGGCGAGAAGACGGTTTTGTATGAGGCTATTAGTAGTCAGTTGCATCATTATCCTTTATGCGTAATCGGCATTTCTTGACACTGAACTCCAATACCGCGGTAGCCAATAAAACGGCTTCCCTGGTCGAACATGGGTTCTCCACTAACGCGGAAGTAATGCGGGCTGCCATCTGCCGCGGTGCGGCTAAAGGAGAAATCAATGAACGGCTCACGCGCTGCAATAATATCTTGCAGGGCTTTACGTTCGTCTTCATTCCAGCCTTGTGATGCAGCTAAATCAGCGGTTGATGTTGTGCCATTTTCTACAAATGAATCAACTTGTATGCCGAGCATTTCCAACACTGGCCCGGAAACCTTGGTGAATTTTCCGGTCTCATCCTGCTCCCAATACCAGTCAGATGCAAGTTCCGTCAGGCTGCGGAAACGCGCTTCACTTTCACGCAATTCAGCCGTGCGTTCCTGTACCGTCTCTTCAAGAATCTTACTGTAATTTTCCAATTTCTTATAAAGTAAACGTACTTCAAGCATGTTATGGATGCGTGTTTTTACTTCAATAATATCGAAAGGTTTACTAATAAAATCTTTTGCGCCAGCTTGCAATGCGCGCAATTTGTGGCCCGGTTGCGCTGTTAATACAATAACCGGAATGTAATGGTCTTGATCGTTTGTCTTAAGACATTCCATCACTTGAAAACCATCCATTTCTGGCATTTGTAAATCGAGCAAAATTAAATCGTAAACATTTTTGCGATGCAAACCAGGAACTTCTACCGGGTTAGTCGTTGAACTAACGTTGGTATAACCTTCCTCGCTCAACAACTCCTCCAGCACCATAATATTGGGCTGTTGGTCGTCTACGATTAATATGCGTGCGTTAAGCACTTCCTCGTCGGTTATCTTCATATTATTTTCTCTTTACTTTTTTTCACGGATTTTTCGTTGTCGAGTTCTAAAGCTAAATCAAGGGTGTCAATAAACTCAGGAATTTTAATGGGCTTGGTTAGGTAGCGGAAGAATCCCGCTGACAAACCTTTTTCGATATCGCGAGGTATAGCGTTTGCGCTTAATGCAATCACCGGTATGTGTGATGTTAAAGGATCTCTCGCGAGAATTTTTAACGCATCAGTACCATTGATGCCGGGCAAATTAATGTCCATTAAAATTAAATCGGGTAGTGTGCTGCGTGCTAAATCAATGCCGGAATAACCATCGCGAGCGGACAGCATATCAATATCGGCGCGCGCTTCTAAGATATCGCCAATCAACATTAAATTCGCAGGATTATCTTCAATGTAAAGTAATCTGAATTTGCGATTTAAATTTTTGGATTGACGCAAAGTAATTTCATTGCGTTCACTTTCGCTAATTCCCGGGAACAGACCTTGTGCAACGGCTTCCAATTCAATACTGAATATAGTGCCTTTGCCGACGGTGCTTTCCACGTCAATTTTTCCGCCCATTAATTCGATAAGTCGTTTGGTCATCACCAGACCTATACCTGTACCTTCAACAGCGCTATTTTCTTTTCCTAGGCGATTAAAGGGCTGGAATAATTGTGCCACTTTTTCTGGTGACAAGCCTTCGCCAGTGTCTTCAACACATAAGCGTACGCGACCAGGTTCGTGCTCAATAAAGGTGACGATAATTTTTCCATGTTCGCGATTATATTTAACCGCGTTTGACAGTAAATTGATTAGCACTTGTTTCAAGCGAGTGTGATCCGCTTTAACAACTACTTCAGTTTCTGGTTGATGGAAATCAATTGAAATATTGCGCTGCGTTGCTTGCGCTTCAATCATAACGTGGCACTCCTGCATTAATGCAGTGAGTGAAACATTTTCCATCGAGAAGGATAATTTCCCCGATTCAATTAAAGTCAGATCGAGAATCTCATTAATTAAGTCCAGCAAATACCAACCCGCTTGCAAGATTTGATCAATGCTGCGCTTTTGCGATGGCGATGGCGGCGTTTTGCTAGCCGCAAGTAATTGCGCAAAACCTAAAATCGCGCTCAAAGGTGTGCGCAATTCATGACTCATATTGGATAGGAAATCTGACTTAGCGAGGTTGGCTTTGTCCGCTAGGTTTTTTGCTTTCTTCAATTCAATATTGTTTTCAAGTAAGACTTTATCGAGGCGTTTGCGCTCGGTAACGTCAATCAACATATTGATACCGCCGGTAAGTTTTCCGTCGGCGTCATGCAATGGAGTAGGGTGCGCGGTAAACCAAACGCGAGTTCCATCGGGCCGTTCAGCAATGGCTTCTGCACCTAAAATCTGGCGATCTTCTTTTAAGGCAATGGCCATTGGCGATTGATCGTGAGCTAAAGGTGAACCGTCGGGGCGCCACAATTTCATTCCGACAGACCAATGATCCGTTCCCAGCTCTGGGGTTTGGCCTGAGAAATCTACTGCAGCTTGATTGAAGTGGGTGAGGGTGCCTTTGGCGTCCGTGGTGTAAATGGCAACGGGCAAGGCATCAATTACTGACCGCAAATGCCGCTCATTTTCGCGCAAGGTATTTTCAATGCTCTTACGTTCGGTGATATCCAGATTGGTACCTACAATCGATTCAACCTGACCTAACGAATTTGACCGCGTGGTTTCAACCGACCGAATGTAGCGTAAGCCCGTGTCATTTTGGGGTGTAATTCGGTATTCACGAATGCTTTGTGCACCGGTGCGAATCGCTTTTTGCTGGGCTTCTTGTTGCGTTGCTAAATCTTCCGGCAGTAAATAACTTAACCATTGTTTGTAATGAATATAGCCATCTGGTGTAGGTTCTACGCCGTAAATACGGAACATCTGCGCATCCCAGTGCACGGTATTGTTGAGCAAATTCCACTCCCAAATACCTACGCCGGTAGCTTCAGTCGCAAGACGAACACGTTGGTCGCTTTGGCGAAGTGCTTCTTCTGCGAGTTGACGCTCTGTAATATCGGTAAACAGCACAATGATTTTTTTGCTGTCTGCAGTATTGTCGGGGCAGGCATAAACATCGAAGAAGCGGTCGAGTGCTTTTACTTCCTGTAAGAAGCGAATGGGCTGACCTGTTTCAATAACTTCCGCGTAGCCGTCTATAGCGGCCTGCTCATAGTCGGGTAGAATTTCTTTAACGGTTTTCCCTGTTACATCTTTGAGTCCGGTTTGTTTTTCGTAGGAAGGGTTTACTTCTACAAAACGGAAATCGACAGCTTTGTCATTCTCATAAATCATTTCGAGAATGCAGAAGCCTTCATCGATGGTGTTGAATAGGTTGCGGTAGCGGTATTCCGATTCCAGCGCCGTAGCTTCGGCGAGTTTACGCGCGGTGATATTGCGCAAAACGCCGGTGAAATAGCGCTGCCCACCCAAACGCATTTCACTTACTGCAATTTCCATAGGGAAACTGTAACCGTCTTTGTGCAAACCACCGACTTCACGAATCAGCCCGCTCGCGCGAACATCCGCTGGAACGCTGTTGTAATAATCGAGTGAGCCTTTGTCTTCAGAAAGCTCTGGAACAATCGAACTGAAACGCTTGCCAACGAGCTCGGCAGCGCTATAGCCAAACATTTTTTCGGCGGCGGTATTAACAGTTTCAATTAAATTAGTGCGCACATCGAAAGTGACAATAGCATCGGCAACTGTAGATAAAATTGTTTGCACGAGAGCCGTACTATCAAGCAATGCTTGTTGCGCTAGGTTTTCGGCGGTTACGTCACGGAACACCAGTACCGCACCAATTACCTGGCCATCGTGATCGCGCATAGGCGCACAACTATCAGCAATAGTGCATTGGTTGCCGTTGCGAACGACTAATAATGAGTCGTGCGAACCTTGCACGGTGCCGGTAAGTGCAGCGTCCATTACTAAGGTGGTAATAGGTTCGCGAGTTTCTTTATTGAGCATGTGGAACACATCAGCAATCGGGCGCCCCATAGCTTCATCTTGAGACCAGCCAGTAATCTGCTCAGCTACATGGTTCATTAAAGTCACGCGCGATTGCGGATCGGTCGCTATTACGGCGTCGGCAATGGAGTTTAGCGTCACTTCGAGCTTCTTTTCGCTATCCTGTACGGTCACATAAGCGAGATTTAACTGGTGGTTCATCGCCTCCTGAGTATCCAGCGAGCGCTTGGTTTCCTGATGCACCAAGTCCATCAAACGCTGATGGATGTTGCGATAAATTCCGTACGCAAAAACTTGTGCGAACAACAACATGAACAAACTTGCACCCACCAAAAAGATGAACAAAAAGTTCATGTTGGTGCGGTATTGATTGTCGTAATAATGCAGCTGATCAGTTTGGAGCTGTACATAGCTTTGAACGCGCTCACGCACGTTATCCATTATCCGGCGGCCTTCGCCGCTGCGGATTTGTGGCATAAGGTCTTCGATGCTGCCTTTTCGACGTATCTCCAAGGCTTCATCAATCAGCTTCATTCGGGTTGCAATTAATTCGTTTATTGCAATTGCCTGTTGCTTGGTTGCGGCTGTAGAGGAGATATCTTGTAATTCTTTAGACTTGATGGGGACAATTTTGACTGCCTCGTTATACGGGCCCAGCGAAACGTCTTCACCAGTCAGTACAAAACCACGCGCACTGGTCTCGGCATCCACCACGGCCATCAAGAGTTCTTGCGAGATATTAATCGTGTGCAAGGTTTGTTCACGCATATTGTTGGCGGTTTTCATGCGATCAAAAAACCAAAACAAAGTCGCGACTATAACCACGACCACTACTGTAGGCATGGAAAGTAAGAAGATGTTTTTCCGGGTTGCGGATCTTTTAATCATGAATTTACCATCAAATAACGTACGACACTTCGCGACGGCTGGCATCACTGCTTACGCGAATACATCTTGTAACGACTTGGGGCGGCACCTTGGCGAAGTTTGAAAACGCTCAACTTTTAGCCCGAAACTAGTCTTAGAGGCTACTAATTAATCAGCCAACGCTATAAGTTTTATAAGGTGCCACTAATTTTTAAGCTGAGAAACCCCATCAAACCCATGATTACAGGCACAGGGGGTTGCCGTCTGTCTGTTACCGCTCATAAGAAAGGGACGACTTATTGTTAACTGAGGCGACTATCACATAATCCTTAAGTCTTGTCTCCAGTATTTTTTACGTGCCGAACGAAGATTTTGGATTTGTGAAGCAGGCGCCAGAGGATGGGATCATTGTCAGGCAAAAAATTTAATTACACTCTGCCGCGGGAGGTAATTTGTGGGTAGGGGGCTATAAGATTTTAAGCCCTTGATAGTGTGATCAAAATGCTAATTTTCATTTTAAGAATAATCCGAGCGATGACTTTTAAATTGAATTTCAAGCCACATTATTTTTATGCTTTAAATAATGTTAGTAATGATGGTTTCACTATTTACTAATAATTTTTTCGATCCATTTTTTTTCGACCAGTTTCTGTTCTTTGCCCTCCAGATGTCTAATTCAATTTCTGTGTGCGCTCGCGCACCGATTCACGATACCTATTTGAATGATTATGAGTCTAATAGATTGGATTATTACTGCGCGTCGATTGAGTTTAAAAATTTCAGCGCCAAATTTCTAATTCAATAAAGTTTTTTCTGCAAAATATATTTCATCATTTTTCAATTTATCTACAAGTTAGGGAGAAACTTATGAGTACAAGAAATCTTCTAGTCATTATTTTAATTTTGTTGCTGATCAGCGCAATTCCAACATGGCCTTACAGTGCCTCATGGGGCTACGGTCCGAGTGGTGGTGTAGGTGTGGTTCTTCTTGTTGTCATATTGGTGTTGATATTTAGACGACCTTAACTCCGCAAAGCGTTAATAGTTTACGAATTTAGATCACACATATTTAGCGGTTAGGTTTTATCTGGACACAGATTTTTTAAGGACTGGAAATTCACTACGTGTATTTAGATGAGCATTAATCCATCTGCTTCTACTAATTTAGGATAACAAATGAAACTTACAAACAGGTTTCAACTGCCGGAAAGTTTACCAAGCAACTTATCCCGCCTTGAAGATAAACTTGGTTCTTCCGCTTCTAGTGACGATGCGCCCGAAACTGCGCGAACTGAAATTCAATTCGAAAAAAACATTACTCCATTTTTTATTAGCGCGCCGAAAACCTGGTTTTTAAATTTCCTGAATTATATTGATGGCTGGAGTACTGATCCTTTCCCGGAGGAGGATTCAGCACCGCTCACACCATTGCGTGCCGAATTATTTAGCGTCGATCAAATGGAACAGCATGGGAAAATTCTTGCTGCCACACATCAACTAAGTCGCTTTGGTCGACACAATCGGCTGTTATCACGCCTCGATGAAAACGAAACGCTGCTTGTCGATAGTTGCACGCTGTTGATGGACGCCGTAAAAGCAAAATCTCGCATTGCACCAGCGGGCGAATGGTTGCTAGACAATTTTTATTTAGTAGAAGAGCAAATACGTATTGCTCGACAACATTTACCACGCGGTTACAGCCGCGAATTACCGCGTCTTGCCAGCGGAAATTCGCGTGGGTTACCACGGGTTTACGATTTGGCATTGGAAGTTATCGCGCATGGCGATGGCCGTATTGACTCGGTGTTATTGAGTCGTTTTATTTCTGCTTATCAAACTATTGTTCCGCTCACACTTGGTGAGTTGTGGGCGATTCCGATTATGCTACGCCTCGCGTTAATTGAAAATTTACGTCGCGTCGCAAGTCACATTACTGCTGCACGCATTTATGTAAATCAAGCGCAGGATTGGGCAACTAAATTAATTGATGTTGCCGAAAATGATCCTAAAAATTTAATTTTAGTGATGGCCGACATGGCGCGCTCAGAGCCGCCAATGGTGAGTCCATTTGTTGCAGAATTAGCGCGGCGTTTACAAGGTCACAATACCGCGCTCGCATTGCCACTTGGTTGGGTAAAAGAACGTTTGGCTGAATCGAGTTTAACGATTGAACAAATGATTTTAGCGGAGACACAACAACAAGCCGCTGATCAGGTTTCCATTAGTAATACCATCGGTAGCTTACGGTTTTTAGGTTCACATGATTGGCGAGTTTTTGTAGAAAATCTCAGCGTTGTAGATTCTATATTGCGTAAAGACGACGTTTACTGCGCGATGGATTTCGCCACACGCGATAATTATCGCCAAGTGATTGATCGTCTCGCTAAACGAATTCGCCTCACAGAAACCGATGTCGCTCGCGCAGCTATTACGCTTGCAGGTATCAGCTCTGCAAACGCAAATAGTCCCGAGCCGCACAAACAACACGTTGGTTATTATTTAATTGATCGCGGTTTATCCCAATTAGAAAAAATGGTCGGGCCGCGTTTATCTTTATTGACCAGAGCTCGCCGCAGTGTGGGTCGCGTGCCTTTATTGCTGCACGTTGGCAGTATTTTTTTGCTCACTGCAATTTTTACAACGCTCTTGGTAGTACGTGCGAGTGAAAGTGGCATTCATGGTTGGCCGCTCGCGGTTTTGGGAATTCTTGCGGCGTTTTGTACCAGCCAATTAAGTTCGGCGTTAACCAATTGGGTTGCGCTTTTATTAGTGACGCCCAAACTTTTACCTCGCTTGGATTATTCGAAAGGCTTGCCGCAAGAAATGCGCACGCTGGTGGTAATTCCAACTCTGTTAACCAGCTCAAAAAATATCGAAGATTTATTGGAAGCATTGGAAGTTCGCTACCTCGGTAATAGCGATCCATTTTTACATTTTGCATTGCTCACTGATTTTGCCGATGCCGCTACTGAAACGTTGCCGGGCGATGAACAATTAGTTGAGCAGGCGCGCGCGGGAATTATCGCCCTTAATGAAAAATACGCGCCGGACCAAAATGATCGCTTCTATTTAATTCATCGCCGTCGCTCATGGAATAGCACTGAACGTGTATGGATGGGTTACGAACGCAAGCGCGGGAAATTAGCCGATTTGAATGCGTTGTTGCGCAGCAATACTGAAACCGAAAATAATGCAGTCACTAATTTTTCAATGATCGTGGGCGATTTAACACGGTTGGTAAATGTTAAATACGTGGTCACTTTGGATACCGACACACAATTACCAAGGGATTCTGCGCGTGAATTTGTCGGCACCATGGCGCACCCACTTAATCAACCACGGTTTGATGAAGCCGGTTCAAAAGTCATCGGCGGTTACGGTATTTTGCAGCCACGTATGGCGGCGAGTTTGTCCGCGAACAAACGCTCGCGTTATGCGCTTCTCTATGGTCTTGAGCCAGGTATTGATCCCTATACCCGTTCCGTTTCTGATGTGTATCAAGACTTGTTTGATGAAGGCTCATTCATTGGCAAAGGTATTTACGATGTAGATGCTTTTGAACAGACTTTGCGTGGACGCTTCCCCGAAAACCGAATTCTCAGTCACGATTTACTGGAAGGATGCTACACCCGTTCTGGTTTGTTGAGCGATGTACAACTTTACGAAGAAAACCCCACAACTTACGCCGCCGATGTAAGTCGTCGTGAGCGCTGGATTCGCGGTGACTGGCAAATTGCGAGTTGGCTGTTTGGCCGCGTTCCTGGATTTGATGGCAAGGCGCAATCCAATCCGCTATCTGCGTTATCGCGTTGGAAAATTCTCGATAACCTGGTGCGCAGTATTGCGCCCATCTGTTTGCTGACCTTGTTGATTTTAGGTTGGGTCATGACCACCGACGTGTGGTTTTGGACTTCCACTATTTTCGGCATCGTCTTTATTCCAGCTTTGTTAATAGGCTTTGTGGATATTTTCCGCCGCGCAAATGAGGTTGGATTTTGGCAGCATTTTATGGCGGTAATTCAATCCGTTGAACGCAATATGGCGCAGTCAGTATTTCGCGTGAGTTGTCTGCCGCACGAAGCCATGTTTAGTTTGACGGCGATTTTACGCAGTATGAATCGCCTGTTGTTTACCCATCGTTTACTGCTGGAATGGAACCCTTATGCGGAGCAAACCAGCAAAGGGCCAGGCACCATTTGGGCTAGTTACAGATCCATGTGGGCCGGCCCAGTAATCGCTGTGATCACGGGAATTGTGCTCGGCGCTATGTATCGCGGTGCTCTTTTGGATGCATCGCCAATTCTTTTGTTATGGATAGTCGCGCCCGCCGTCGCCTGGTGGATCAGCCAACCGTTGCAACATCCTGAAGTTAAATTGAGTAACGATCAGGTTATTTTCCTGCGCAAAATCGCTCGCAAAACCTGGTTGTTCTTCGAGCGTTTCGTCAGCGCTGAAGACAATTGGTTACCGCCCGATAATTTTCAGGAATTGCCCGGCCCGGTAATCGCACATCGTACATCGCCCACCAATATGGGCTTGGCGTTACTCGCTAACATAACCGCGCTGGATTTTGCTTATATTTCTTGCGGCACCATGCTTCAGCGTACCGAAAATACCTTGGGCACCATGGGTAAATTGGAGCGCTACCTAGGCCACTTCTACAACTGGTATGAAACCACTACCTTAAGGCCGTTGCCGCCACGTTATATTTCATCGGTAGATAGCGGAAACCTCGTGGGCCATTTGATGACTCTGCGAGTTGCCTTGGTTGAGCAAATTGATAGGCCCATCATTCCGCCAAACTTGTTTGATGGTTTACTGGATACCCTGCGACTGGTGATAGATACCTCCAAAGGCAATCATTCCGAAGTCGTTACGGCATCCATTCAAAACTTGCATGTGCAATTATTGGCTGCGACTGGTTCTGCACATACCTCATTAAGTTCGGTATTCCAATTTTTGCAACCGCTGTCATTCAACGCCATCGCACTCGCAGCAGAATTTGAGCATACGCAGGATGATGCGTTGCAATCTGATGCAGCCGTGTGGGCAAAAGCCTTAGCAGAACAAGTGCAAGGAATGGTGCTTGAGCTTGTACATTTCGCGCCTTGGGTGGAGCTGACGGTTAGCCTTGACCCTGCTAATAAGTATTCTGAGTTGGATCGTATTCCGACTCTGCGTTACCTCGCGAATGCGAAGAATCAGCTATTGAAAGATTTGGGCGCGTCTGTTGCTCATGGTTCATTGGCAGATCGTGCGCATCTCACCAAATTACTGCGCATGGTGGCAATTGGTTGCGAACACGCGTCTGAACGTATCGAAAAAATCTCGCAACTGAATGCTCAAGTGACTGATTTTGCGACCATCGAATACGAATTCCTGTATGACCGCAGCCGTCATTTGTTGGCGGTGGGTTACAACGTGGATGAATTCCGTCGCGATGTCAGCTTCTACGATTTGCTAGCATCAGAAGCGCGGCTTGCCAGCTTTGTGGGTATTGCCCAAGGTTTCTTGCCGCAGGAGAGCTGGTTTAATTTAGGCCGTTTACGTACGTCATCGGGCGGGGAGCCAACGCTGGTTTCCTGGAGTGGTTCCATGTTCGAGTACTTGATGCCGAACCTGGTTATGCCCAGCTATGAAGGCACTTTGCTTGATCAAACCTGTCGCGGCGCCGTCGCTCGCCAAATTGCTTACGGCAAACAATGTTCAGTGCCTTGGGGTATTTCCGAGTCGGGTTACAACGCGACGGACGCGGCACTTAACTATCAATACTATGCATTTGGTGCCCCAGGTTTAGGCTTGAAACGTGGCCTCGCTGAAGATCTGGTAGTTGCTCCTTACGCGACTGCCATGGCCTTGATGTTTGCGCCCGAAGAAGCGTGCATCAACTTACAAAATCTCTCTGCCATCGGTTTGGAAGGACGCTACGGTTTCTATGAAGCGCTGGACTACACGCCTGCCAGACTTGCGCGCGGCCAGACTAAAGCGATTATCAAATCCTTTATGGCCCACCACCAAGGCATGAGCTTCTTATCGCTCTCCTACTTGATGCTCGATCAGCCAATGCAAAAACGCTTTGAGGCTGATCCACAGTTCCAGGCAACTTTACTCTTGTTACAAGAGCGTATTCCGAAAACCTCGGTGTTCCACAACTATGTTGCCGAGCATGCGGAAGGTGCAGCGGTATTTGAAACGCAGGAACATCCCGTTCATGCGCCCGTTGGTGCTTACACCCCGTTCCCTGAAGTGCAATTGCTGTCAAACGGCACTTATCACTTGATGATTACCAATTCCGGCGGCGGTTACAGCCGTTGGAAAGATCTTGCAGTATCCCGTTGGCGTGAAGACAGCACTTGCGACAACTGGGGTAGTTTTATCTATTTGCGCGATTTGGCGAGCAACGATTTCTGGTCTAGCTCCCATCAACCAACCACCAAACGCGCAGACAGCTATGAAGCGATCTTCTCTGAATGGCGCGCCGAATTCCGCCGCCGTGACTACGACATTGAGACTTACACCGAGATTGTCGTATCGCCGGAAGATAACGTTGAATTGCGCCGTGTTCGCCTCACTAACCGCTCGCGCCGCACTCGTACCATTGAAGTTACCAGCTACAGCGAAGTGGTATTGGCAACGCAAGCTGCGGATATAGGGCAGACTACCTTCGGTAACTTGTTCGTTCAAAGTGAATTAGTGCCCGAACAACACGCGATTTTATGTACTCGCAGACCTCGTGCTGAAGACGAGCATACGCCTTGGATGTTCCACTTATTGGCAGCCCAAGGTGTAGAGCTGGGTGATGTTTCCTACGAAACTGACCGCATGAAATTTATCGGTCGTGGTCGTAATCTCACGGCGCCCCAAGCCTTACTTGAACGGGGAAATTTATCTGGCAGCCAAGGTTCGGTGCTTGATCCTATAGTGTCAATTCGCACTATGATCACGCTCAAAGCCGAGCAGTCGATTACTTTGGACTTTGTGTCCGGCGCCGCTGAAAATCGTCCCGCAAGTATTGCCTTGGTAGAGAAATATCAGGATCGTCATTTTGCAGATCGTGTTTTCGATATTTCGAGCACTCATAGTGATGTGAATTTACGGCAGATCAACTCCAATGAAGCTGAGTCAATTTTGTACCGCAAACTGGCGCGTTCAGTGCTTTTTGCCAATCAAACGTTGCGGGCTGATCCGCAAGTGCTTATCCAAAATCGTCGTGGTCAATCCGGCTTATGGAGCTACGCCATTTCAGGTGATTTACCCATAGTGCTACTTAAAATGGCAAGTTCAGATCATATAGAAATTGCGCGTCAACTCATCAAATGCCATACCTATTGGCGTTTGAAAGGTTTGAAAGTCGATTTGGTGATCTGGAACGAAGACCATGTTGGCTACCGTCAAAACTTGCAGGATCAGATTATCGGTTTGATAGCAACCGGCGCAGAGGCCCAATCTATCGATAAACCGGGCGGCATTTTTGTACGCTCAGCGGAGCAAATTTCGCATGAGGATCGCATCCTTCTGCAAACTGTAGCCCGTGTAGTTATTGACGATAGTGAAGGCAGTTTGGTTGACCAAATCAGACGCCGCAATCTTAGTGAAAGCAAAGTTGCACGCTTGCCCTTAACTCGCACCTATCGCCCCGATACATCGTTGCCACCGCCAGAACCGCAAGCGCCCTTATTGTTGGGCAATTCGCTGGGTGGTTTCAGCAGCGATGGCCGCGAGTACATCATCAATACCAGCAACAAAGTGACTACGCCTGTGCCTTGGGTGAATGTGCTGGCTAACCCGAACTTCGGTACTGTCGTTACCGAGAGCGGTTTGTCTTACACCTGGAGTGAAAACGCCCATGAGTTCCGCTTAACGCCTTGGAGCGACGACCCGGTGGGCGCATCTGGCGGTGAAGCGATTTACTTGCGCGATGAAGAAACAGGTCATTTTTGGACGCCTACGCCGCTACCCAAAATAGTGGATGCTGCTCTAACCGCGAATTACACCACTCGCCACGGCTTCGGTTACAGCGTGTTTGAACATTCACATAACGGCATTCGCACCGAGCTTTGGGTGTATGTGGATTTGAACGAAACCGTAAAGTATTCGGTGCTCAAAGTTCGCAACGACTCAGGCCGCATGCGCCGTTTATCTGCCACCGGTTACGTGGAATGGGTGTTGGGCGATTTACGGTCTAAATCGGCCATGCATTTAGTGACTGAGATTGATCCGCGTAGCGGGGCGCTCTTTGCGCGCAATGCGTACAACACCGAGTTTGCAGGCCGCATCGCTTTCTTCGATGTGGACGATGCATCGCGCACCTTAAGTGGTGACCGCACCGAATTCCTCGGTCGTAATGGGTCTATCAATAGTCCGGATGCCATGAACCGCACGCGTTTGTCTGGCCGTTTGGGGGCAGGGCTCGATCCTTGCGGAGCAATACAAGTTCCGTTCAAATTAGCTAATGGCGAAGAGCGCGAAATTATTTTCCGCCTCGGTGCCGGCCATGATATCGAGCAAACCCGCAACCTCGCACAGCGCTTACGCACCATGGGTACAGCTCGTGCGGCGCTCGAAAAAGTCCGCGATTTCTGGCAAGACACGCTGACTCGCGTGCAAGTGCATACGCCTGACCCAGCGCTAGATTTGCTCGCCAATGGTTGGTTGCTCTACCAAACCTTGGTGTGCCGGATCTGGGGCCGCAGCGGTTTCTATCAATCTGGGGGTGCCTACGGTTTCCGCGATCAGCTGCAGGATTCCATGGCGCTGCTGCACACGCAACCGCAATTGGTTCGCGAGCATTTGGTGCGTTGCGCACAACGTCAATATCCAGCTGGCGATGTGCAACATTGGTGGCATCCTCCGCAAGGTCGTGGCGTGCGCACCCGTTGTTCAGATGATTATCTCTGGCTGCCATTAGTTGCCTGCCGTTATGTAGAAAGTACAGGCGACTCTTCAGTTCTGGATGAGATTTTGCCCTTCCTGCAAGGTCGCGAACTCGCTCCAGACGAAGAATCCTATTACGACTTGCCAGCGCCAAGCACTGAAACGGCGAGCCTTTATGAACACTGCATCCGCGCCATCGAAAATGGTTTGCGCTTTGGCGTTCACGGTTTGCCGTTGATGGGCTCTGGCGATTGGAACGACGGCATGAATTTGGTGGGAATCCACGGCAAAGGCGAAAGCGTTTGGCTCGGCTTTTTGCTCTATGACGTGCTCAACTCCTTTGCAAAAGTTGCTACAGATCGTAAAGACATTAATTTTGCCGAGCGTTGCAAAACCCAAGCAGAAAACCTGCGTAAAAATATCGAAGCCAATGCATGGGATGGCGGTTGGTATCGCCGTGCTTATTTCGACGATGGCACGCCGCTAGGTTCATCCAGTAACACCGAATGCTCTATTGATTCCATCTCCCAAAGCTGGTCGGTATTGTCGGGAGCGGGCAGTGCGGAGCGAACCAAGGTTGCCATGCATGCCCTTGACCAGCATTTGGTAAGACGCGATAGCGGCATTATTCAATTGCTTGATCCACCCTTCGATAAAGCGCCTATGAACCCCGGCTATATCAAAGGTTATGTTCCTGGCGTGCGTGAGAATGGCGGTCAATATACTCACGCCGCCGTATGGGCAGCCATGGCGTTTGCTGCGCTTGGGGATAGCCGCCGCGCGTGGGATTTAATGGCACTGATTAATCCACTTAACCACACTCGTTCAGATGCCGAGATTGGCACTTACAAAGCTGAGCCCTATGTAGTGGCAGCAGACGTTTACGCCATACCGCCACATACCGGTCGTGGTGGCTGGAGCTGGTATACCGGCTCTGCGGGTTTAACTTATCGTTTGATTATGGAATCGCTACTGGGTTTAAAACGTGAAGGTAATTGTTTGCGTGTTATTCCTTGTATGCCTGGCGAGTGGGATCACTACTCGATTAATTATCGTTTTGGCAAAGCCACTTACCGCATCAAAGTAATGCAAGTTCCCGCGGAGGATGGCACGGGGAAAAGTGGCCAAGCCAAGTTAAGCCACGTTGCCCTGGATGGTGCTATTCAAGCTGATCAATGCATCACCTTGATCGACGATGGCAAAGAACACTGGGTAGAAGTTTGCGTTAATGCAAAAACGTATGGGTAATTTTTCGCGCGAAAGACGCTGTAATTTTTCGTGTTCCAATGACATCAAATTAGTTAACGCAATTTTGCATTTAACTGTGTGAGGTAAAAACAATGAGCACTCAACGCCATTATGTATCAGGTTTTTTTATTAATCGTAATTTTGCAGAGAAAGTAAGCGGCCAACTTATTGAGCAAGGCATTCCTGCAGAACGCGTTCATATTTACGATAAAAGTTCAGCAATGCCAGATCGCGTCGCCAAAGACAGTGACGATAAAGTCCTAAAAGATATTCTTATCGATGGCGGTGTAGGCGCTGCAGTAGGAACGGGAATCGGTGCTTTGATTGAAGTAGGTTTAATTGCCGCTAACGTAACCTTGTTTGTCGCCAGTCCACTAATTGCACCGCTGGTTTTATTAGGCTGGGGTGCTAGCTTGGGTGGATTAATTGGTGCCAGTGCTGGTGCTGCAGAAAAAGTTAAACCGCTTTCAGAATTAGTTCATGACGCCATCACTAACGATCAATTTGTAGTAATTGTTGAAACCTTGAATAGCGACGAACAAGCCTTGGCAGCAAAAATTATTGAAGCTGCAATTGGTGATAGCACTGATGTAAGTACTGATGTAACTTAACTATCAATTTTAAAATTCTATAAGTAAATATATAAAAGCAGGCATAAAATTTAATGTATGCCTGCTTTTTTTGTAACGCTAAAATTTAATAACCAACGCTATCTGCATATTTAATTATCCCCGCGCCGTAGCTTCCCCCCCAGCTGTAACCCGTTCGACGTTCCAGTGACATTTGAGTAATATCATAGAATTTACTGCCATCGCGATCACTAAAAAATCCGCGATTAGTATTTAAGTCGTAAAAGCGATACCACATTTTGCTTCCTGCTAAAGGCACGATTGGATTAGTTGCCGCTTGCGATGAATCATAAGTGTAATTCGCGAGATAGGTATTAGGGCTGCGGTACCAAGCCAACGCAGATTTCACTGCAGTTTGTACTTGTGCTGTTTGGGGTTGGGTCATCAAAAATGCGATAATTTCTGCTGATTCTTGTCCGCTGATAGATTCCAATTCGTAAGCTCGCGCTGGTTTGGGTTTGTAATCTGTTGGGCCGTGTTGCGCGCACCAAGCGGTAAGAGTTCCATTCTGTTTCCACTGTGATTTTAAAATATAGTCCACGCCTTTGGTGATTGCAGTTTGCGCGCGCGCACGTTGATCATCGGAAAAAACATCAGTGTCGAAAGGGGCCGTTTTTTTCGTAACGTGATAGAGCACAGTCAATACGCGCGTCATCGCATTATCGTTAAAAGTTACGTAATCCGGGTAGCCACCTTTAAGCGGAAAAAATTGTGGCCAACCACCCGTACTGTATTGCGCGCTCAAGGTGAATTCCAAACCTTTACGCACGGCATCGCGATACTTGGTATTTTTGGTGTTGCTGTAAATATTTGCGAGATACGCCATTTCAGTGGTGGTCGCGCCGTTATCAAAAGTGCCTGAATCGCTTCCGCCGCTACCCGCTGTGTCGTAGGTTTGGTTTTTAGGCCAGCCACCGTTGGTGTATTGGTAGGATAAAACGATATCCGCTTTATCTGCGCTCCATTTTGATTTCAATCCGTTAAAACGCGAGTGCACCGGGTTATCGGTTTGCGAAAGAATTATTGCCGACGCCGATGATGTGCTCGCCGCAGAAGAAGAGCTGCGCGATGACGAACTGCTGCTTACTGTAGTGTTACAAATACCAGCGCTGGTTTGCGCACCTTCAATTTTTAATGAATCTATATTTGCAAGACCATCTGCAGTTGTTGCTGAGAGTTTTAACAAATTATTACCTTGCACCAAATCAATATCGATGCTCGCGGTTTGCCATGTTGTCCACGCACCGGTTGTTGGCAAACTCAAGCTGTAATTGCCATTAGCTCCACCATTAATTAACAGCGAACCATTGCGATTGCTTGCGCCACCGTTAGCAAAGCGGAAGGTCAATGTGTAACGACTACTGCTCGGCGCATTTACCGCCCACTCAATCGCAGCGCCTTGTGCATTATTGGCATTGGTATAACCGTCACCAGTAAAACCTTCGTTGATATTTTCTGTCGCGGTTCCATCAACACGACAAAAACCGGCGTCTTCTTCCTGAATAGTAAGCGCAGCTACGGCCACTGAACTTGAGCTTGAAGATTTACTGCTCGACGAAATTTTTACGCTCGAAGAACTGCTACTAATCGCTTTGGATGTGGAAAGCGATGAGCTGGATTTGCTGGTGCTAACCGCAGAGCTGGATTTGCTACTACTCACAGATGAAACGGCGGTGCCGCACAAACTGCCATTTACTGTTGGGGCGCCTGCAGTGCCGTTTCCCTGTAAACCAAAGCTTGCACTCGCTTTGGGTGCGAGCGTTGCATTCCAGCTCAATGCGGTCGCTGTGTAAGGATTTGCTCCCGTTAGCGTAGCATTCCAGGCGCTGGTTACAGTCGCGCTCGATTCCTGCCATGACACTGACCAGTTATTGACTGTTTGTGCGGTGTCGTTAGTCACTTTTATTTCGGCAGTGAATCCTGAACCCCAATTATTGGTTAGAGTATAAGTACACGCTGCCCATGCTGAAGTTGTCATCGCCAAAGTTAACGCACTGGCACTGAGTACTGTTTTAAACGATTTCGTAAAAAAGTTATCTAAATTTTTCATGATATTCTCGGAATTATTTTTTAAAAAATTATTGTTAGATATTTATCGCCACTTTTATAAAATTAAAATCGTGGCGATAAATGTTTATTTAAAAATGTCTATTTACTAAAAGAAGGCGTCCAGGAACTAAAAATATTGCTGATGGTATAATTCGCCGCTTGTGAAGCTGTGAGTTGTTTGGATTGCGTTGCGCGCGCACTGGGATTTGCACCGGCACCGGTGGTTAAATATTCCGAAAAGCGCGCAGTTTCCAATACATTTTCACTCATCTTTACCCAGCCGACGGCAGAAATATGTTGGCCCAATTCTGTGCGAATATAAGTTGCAGCGCCGTAAGGTCTCCAGTTGCGCCCGAGTGCAACAGAACCTTTCGCTACGCTTGAAACTGCAGTCACTTTCCCGCCGAGGAATACCAAACCATAAGGAACATCTTGCTCGGTACTCGGTGCCGTTAAAGCAGTGCCGCCGCCCACACTGTGAATAGTATTGTTATCAAATACTGCAGTCGCGGCGCCGAAAATAAAATCAACCGTGCCCTGAATGTGGCAATTTTTATAATACTGAGTGCCGCTGTGCGCGTAGAGGGTGTCCTGATTGGCAAGTAAACGACAATTGCGAAATTGCAAACGTTGACCTTGCGCCAATAGTGCAACTGCTTGTGAGCCAACACCAAATGAATTTTCGATAGTGATATTTTCTACAGAAATATCATTGGTTTTAATTGTGATACTCGCGCTGCCCGAGGTTCCAATCGCAGTGCCATCAGACTTCAAAGTGCTCGCGCCGTCGTTATAGGTTAAAACGGTAGATGCCTCTTTGCCGGTTTCTCCACAGAAAGTGACGAAGGGTTTGGTGATAGTTAATTTTTCACGATAGGTGCCGGGTTTGATGCGAATTTGCGTCGGCGTTGTATTGGATGTAGACAAAGTATTTAACGCAGCCGCTAGGGTTTTATATTGCCCGGAGCCGTCGGCAGCGACACGCAGGATCGGTTGATTGGTAATGCTATTGCAATCAGCCGCTGTTGGCGCAGCAGGGCAGGCGGCTGGTGCAATTCCGTTGCCGGTAACAGTAATATTGTCGAGATTCGGTAAACCATCAGCAGTTTCCGCAACGGCTTTAAGGTTATTAATTCCTGCGTTAAGCGGAACATTGATAGTGACTGTTTGCCATAAATCCCAATTGGTATTGCTCGGGAAATCGACAGTTTGAATCTCATTGTCGTTCACTAAAATTGCAGCGCGCCGTGTTGCAGCACCACCATTGGCAAAACGAATTTTTATTGCGTAAGTTTTTGTACTGGCTGCAGAAATACTCCAGCTTGTCGATGCACCTAAGATATTTTCGCTATCAACAAAACCGGTGCCGGTGTAGCCGGTGTGATTGGTAAGAATTGCGCTGCTATCGCCACAAAACCCCAAGTTATTTTCTTCAAATGTCCACGCGTTTTCTGCAGCGACCGATGAAACAGCAGAAGAACTTTTACTGGAACTTACAACACTATTTTTAATACTCGAACTGCTTGCAACACTGCTTTTAACGCTGGAATTAATACTTGAAATCAAACTGCTTTTAGCACTTGAGCTTGCCGGTGTACTTGAGCTGGATTTAACACTTGATGAAGAGACAGTAGCGCCGCACAAACTGCCAGTTACTTGCTGAATAGCGGCGTTACCTGTGCCCTGAAAACCAAAGCTTGCAGATGCTTTTGGAGCGAGCGTTGAGTTCCAACTTAATGCGGTGGCCGAGTAAGGGTTGCTACCACTTAAGGTTGCATTCCACGCGCTGCTAATAGTTGCGGCCGATTCTTTCCAGGATACCGACCAATTACTAATTGTTTGCGCAGTGTCGTTGGTTACTTTAATTTCGCCCGTAAAGCCGCCACCCCAATTATTGGTAATGGTGTAGCTACAAGCTGCCCAGGTTTGCGGTGCTGCAAGTAAAAGGCTTGCGGCAACGAATGAACTTTTAAACATAGCTAAGAGCTGCACGCTCGGCTTGGTAATTATTTTTTTCATTTTCTTATCCCGCTATTTAGGTTTATTTGATTAATAAATTCCCGACCCAATGCAATTAAGCAATGAGCAAGATAAATGACCAAATACCAGATCCTAAGATCACAACGGTAGGGGTTGGAGATGATTGGGTTTGGTCTTCGACAGCTGCATCCAGAGATAGCGATGAGCTAGATTTACGCGCCAATTATTTTTGCCGATTTTTTACTTTCTTATTAGTAGCTCTGTATATCGAGCTTTTAATAGTCTTCTAGACTACGTCGGGAGTTTACTAGCCATTCATTAAGTATAAAAGTTAGTTAACTAATGAAATTATTGTCTTCGACGACAATTTGCGTTTTATGTCTACCAAGTCGGTAATATATGAGACGGGCGGGGGGTTATTTGGCGATATTCGAGGAAAGATAAGATGAAGATAAGATGAAGATAAGATGTTATAGCTCAAGCGCGGATACAAGGAGTCAAATCCTTTCGACACACCCTTTTTCAAAAACACACGTTATGGCCAGGGAGCAGGGTTGTCATTGATATATTGAGCGCCGCCCTCAGAAGGCTCCGGCTCTTGATTTGGAACACTCCCACCACCTTTGGCGATAGTGATAAAACGTTCACGCGGTTCAATAAAATCGTCTTTAGAAAGTTGCGCAATTTTATGCGGCTGATTGGCTATAGCCCATTCGACTACCGAGTCGATTCGCGCCTCAAGTTCTTGCGCATAACTTAATTGTGGTTCCGAATTAAAAATTGACATAGCACTTACCTTAAAAGGTTAATTCAGGCTGCAAACTGATTAGTGAGTCGAAACAGATTTATTACCTGCGGATACCCAATTACTCAATTCCAGGATGAGTTGGCGAATATCCAAAATTTCGCTAAAAAAAATGTCGCGTCCTACTAACGAGCGATATTTAGCTTCTGCAATTTGTTGTGCAATTTCGATGTCGTTTATGGCGTTTTTCAATCCAAAACGAGCTGAAAATTCCTGATGTTGTGTTGAGTGAATCATGACATTATCCCCAAGAGCCAAGTTTCATTATGGTAAAAAATTGTTTAACTTTCTTTACGGTCTCACTTTTGTTCTCGCTAGATACAGGGTTAATTAGTTAATTGGCCATCACTTTCAATGTGATGGCCAATTAACTAGTTTCATCCTTGTAAACCTCGTTTCTTCCTTGTTAAATAATCCCTTTGTAAATGTGCTTCCCTTGCTGTCAATCGTTCTTCCTTGCCCAGCGTATCACTTGTAATTAGCAAGCAACTCCGCTTTACGTTCGGCTAACTGTGCGCCCAATTCCGTTAAATCCAATTTGGATTCTTTGGCTTTGGGGAACATTTCGTTTTGTTCTTCCTTAACGTGATGCTTCACGTACTCAGAGAGCACTTTAATTTTTGCATCAAACATTTCGCCATCGGGTTCCTTACCTTCTACCTGAGCAATTAACTCTTTAAGCGTTGCGTGCTCAACAGTTGCTTCAGGAACTAACTCCTTGTCTTTTAACGCTGCTTTAACAGCAGGATAAAAAATTTCTTCCTCAATCTGTGCATGAACAGTTAGTTCTTTACAGATCATATTCACAATTTGCTTTTTACGAACATTTGAACGGCTTTTTTCATATTCGTTAAACAAATCGTTTACAGCTTTATGATCTGCACGTAGCAAGGCTGTAGCTTCTTTTGCTTTTGGTGCAACATCGGCAGCTAATTTTTTTGCAGTGGCCATGTTAATTACCTCTAGTTAAGTTGCATTGATGTAAGAACGTTTTAGTGAACAAACAGAGCAATAAGAATGATGATTGGAATTGGGATTCCGAGAAAATATAAAAGTATTGAACGCATAATGTTTCTCCTAAAATGAGTATTAAACGTGATTACAAATCGCGTTGACGACCACCGTAAATCGCAGCCAAGCTAGCTACAAAAGCACCTATCAGTAAGGAAATAAACAACCACAGTGAACCGTAACTAGTCGCTTTGCGCGCTTTATCAGCGGCAGCTTTAGCAGCAGTTTCAGCTTCACGTAATTTGGTTTGGATTAAATCGAAGGTGGTGGTGATTCGTTTTTCAGCATCTTGCTGACTAACACCAACTTGTGGCGCTAATAATTGGCCTGCGTAAGTCACATCTGCTGGTGGCAATTTACCGGTTGAAATTGCGTTCACGAAGATACGCGCAATTTCCGCTTGGGCTTCGCCTTTTGCTTTAGGGTCACTACTTCCAACCGCTGCAGTCGCGGGTGGTGGAGTGGCGGCGTCAGTCGGAGCAACAGCGGGAGTATTTTTACGGAATAAATAATCCAGGAAGTACGTGAAGGATTTATCGCCTTCAGCTTTCTCATCAGGATTAGCTGAATTCGCCGAAGCAGCTACCGCAGCCGCACCGCCCGTTGCAGCAGTACCCGCAACCGCAGCACCAGTTTGCACTGCGCCGCCAATTACTGATGAAATTACTGATGTTAATAAAGTTGCAGTCACTAAAGTTGCTACAGCCCAAGCTAAAAAGCCATGTGCGGTATCACGAAAGTAAACTTCATCAGAATGAGTAGCTACCCAACGCGCTCTTAAGCGGCCAGCGATATAACCACCAAGACCAGAAGCAATGAGAGAGGTGAGTGTGATCCACACAATGGTGGTAACACTCCAGGTAGTACCGCTAATACCTTCATGTGCCCATGGTGAAACGGCTGAAAGACCCAAGCCAGTTCCTAGCAATAAAAGAATCAAGGATAGGGCTGCGGCTGCGGCTGCACCAGCAAAAATCGCACCCCAGGAAACAGCGCCTAATGCATTGGGTAAGGTTGACAATGTGGTGTCTCGACCATAGTCCGGTGAGATGGTTTGTGCACTACGAATTTCCATAAAAACCTCCAGAAAAAATTACCTATGCAAAATTGCAGGAATTTGTATTTAGCATCTGCAGAATAGGAATTTTAAGCTGTGTAATCAGTTCGTTAGCGCACCATGATTTGACAAATGTAATGAGGATATAAACACGCGAGATTAAAATTGAAAAATAATAAAAATTTGGGGGGGTTAAAAAGAAAAACCCCCGTAAAAACGGGGGTCATATTCAAGTTCAAGTCGGCAAACTAAAAAATTAATTTGGCGCTTTGGTTCCGTAATATGCATGAATGTCATTAGTCAATGACGGGTCGGCCAAATTTGGCCATGCATCTTTATCGAAACCTGGTGCGTTTTTCAAACGGTCTTTACTAACGTTCAAAATAAAACGCTTGTTTTCAGTATCTAATTTTAAAGCGCTCCAGGGCACCGCGAAAAGTTTTTCGCCGAGGCCCAAAAAGGAACCGAAAGATAATACAGCATAAGAAATTTCGCCGGTGGCTACATCAAGCATAATTTCTTTAATGTCGCCAATATTTTCTTCATCGAGGTTGTAAACATCATCGCCAATTAATGTATCAGCGCCCATTAATTGTGGGCCTGGGCCGTTGTGGAAATTGGTTTTATAGATGCCATAAGTATCGCGAGTTTCGTAGCTCATTTTGAATCTCCAGTCTGTTAGCAATCGTGTTTGTAAGTTAACTATTTAGAAGCACTGGCGCTATGCCTTTTGCACTTTCACGATGAAATTTACGCGCAATTGAATATGGCCTCTGTACGACAACTCACACACTTTTGAATAAAAATCAATTTTTATTTTGTGTTAAATGTTAAAAAATATTTATCGATGTGGCGCGCAAATTTATTTAACAGATTCACCTAAAACATGACTTTTTTATCGCATAACTAGAACTGTTTATCAAAATTTATATTTATATTTTTGTGTGCTCGATTTTTACGACTAGGCTTCAACCAAGCTGAAATTTTATTCAGCAGATTCACGCATAACTAATTGAAGTTTTAAACTCGCTAATTTAATTAAATGCGGAAGAGTAGAATTGAAGTTGAATTAAGGTTATCGCCCAGTGATTCATGCCCTAAAAATTAAGCTTTGGTTAAAAAACGACAGAAAGGCTAATAATTTATAGGGCAAAGTTGGCATGATTTTTCGCTTTTTTAATCTATGTACGACAACGCACTGATTCAAAGCTGGTTAACAATTAGTCTTTATGCGTTTAAGCGACTTTATATCGAGCGCTTATTGTAGTGTTGGGACTTGGGTATTTCACAGTTTAACAGTCGCTAACGTTATACCTAGCGATCTAAGAAGCAGCGTTGGAATTCTGCGCTGTGTAAGTTTCAAACGGATATGGATTAACCTCGCATGCATCCTTTTAAAGCATGCTCGGCCAGTAATTCATAATGAGATAAAAGTTTTGCTGTATAAAACTTGGGAAATTGAATGCAAAGTCGTAACCAAACTCATGTATTGCTTATCGAAAGCGATCCTCTCGAAGCGAAGCGAGTTCAAGATGTACTTGCCGAGGTTGAGTCTAATCCTTATTGCCTTGAGTCGGTCACTACTGTTGCAGAAGCTCGAAGTCGTCTGCGCCAACCAATGGGCGATTATTTGATTGATATCGTTATTATCAATCAGGCTTCGACAGTATCCACAGCTAGTGACACCGATCTCTTACCCTTCGAACAAATTGCCTTTCTCGCACCCCACGCGTTAATCTTGGTGTTGGATGATGATGACCAACGCGGTCATCTTGCTCTCGAAAAAGGTGCTCACGAATATTTAGCGAAATCACATATTGATTCTTATTGGCTGCCCCGCGTGTTGCGTTACATGATGCAACAGCGTCAACAGGAACTTGTGGTTTTGGCAGCGGAAAAAGCGCTTTACGATGAAAAAGTGCGTTCGCAAATTGCCTTGAATTCAATTGGCGATGCAATCCTCACGACTGATTTATTCGGTGATTTAATTTATATGAATCACGCCGCCGAAATTCTAATTGGCTGCTCTCGTGAGAACGCCTTGGGTCGTCCGCTTACAGAAGTGTTTAAAATTATTAATCGGAATACTCGACTTCCTGCACCTAATCCTGCGCTTCACGTGATTGAAAATAACAGCAGTCAAGGTTTGGATTCAGATGTGAAATTATTGCGGGGAGATGGCTCCGAGCTTTCTATCGAGAAGTCGGCAACGCCAATTCATGATCGCGATGGCAGTGTTACGGGTGCGATTATTGTATTTCACGATGTGAGTGAATCGCGCACCATGGCGATGAAAATGACGCATCTCGCGCAACACGATTTTCTCACCGGTTTACCCAATCGTATGTTGCTCACCGAGCGACTATCGCAAGCTATTGGTATGGCTTATCGCAACCTTACACAAGTTGCGTTGTTATTTATTGATGTCGATTTTTTCAAGCATATTAACGACTCGCTCGGACACGCAGTTGGGGATGAATTATTAAAATCCATTGCTGCTCGTTTAGTAAGTTGTGTGCGCGCAACTGATACCGTTTGTCGTCAAGGCGGTGATGAGTTCGTTATTTTGTTAACCGAAATTGAGCGACCGCAGGATGCAGCAATCACTGTAGAGAAATTATTCAGTGCTTTCTCGGAACCCCATCATATAGGTGTGCATGAATTGCATATCTCGCTCAGTGTCGGCATCAGCATTTATCCTGGTGATGGAAAAGATGCAGAAATCCTGATGCAAAATGCTGATGCTGCTATGTATCACGCGAAAATGCTCGGTCGTAATAACTTCCAATTTTTCAAAATGGAAATGAACACCAAAGCAGTACATCGCGCTTTTATTGAATCGAGTTTGCGTCGCGCTATTAAACGCAATGAATTTGTACTTCACTATCAGCCGAAGGTGGATATAGCTTCGGGTGTAATTATCGGTGCTGAAGCTTTAATTCGTTGGGATGATCCGCAACAAGGCGGCCTGGTTCAACCTGAGGAGTTTTTAGCTATCGCAGAAGAATGCGGCCTTATAGTGGCGATAGGAAACTGGGTGCTGCGTGAAGTTTGCGGTCAGTTGCGTGCCTGGTTGAAAGCGGGTTTGCGAATTCTTCCTGTATCCATAAATATTTCGGCAGCGGAATTAAAACATAAATATTTTTTAAACAGTATTAATGATGCGTTACAAGAAACTGGATTGCCACCTTATTATTTGGAGCTGGAGTTTACTGAAACAATTCTTATGCGCGATGCTGAATTGTCAGTCACTATTCTTGAATCTTTAAAGGCGATTGGTGTGCAATTAGCTATTGATGATTTTGGGACGGGCTATTCAAGTTTAAGTTATCTACAACGGTTTCCAGTTGATACTTTGAAAATTGATAAATCTTTTATGCGTGATTTGGAATTGAATGCAGACAACTCAACTATTGTGAGTGCAATCATTGCAATGGGCAGAAATCTTAGGCAGCGGGTGTTGGCTGAAGGTGTGGAAACATCTGAGCAGCTAGCATTTTTGCGCGCTCATAGATGTAGTGAGGCACAAGGTTTTTATTTAAGCCCGCCGTTAACGGCAGATGAGTTCTCAAAATCGATGTCCAGTAATGTACTTCCGGTGTTGAGTGTACGGCAACGAACTGATTAGATTAAGCCAGAAGTTTATTCTTGCTCCAAGTTGCACACCGCAGCTTTCCCTCACGAATAAATTTTATTAACAGGAGATTTAAAAATGAAAAAAATTACTTCATATTTTTCATTAGTGTTTATGGCTATGGCGCTTTTCTCAATGGTTGCTTGCTCAGCTACTCATAAGCGTGAAAGTACCGGTGAATATGTTGATGACACCGTTATTACTACACGAGTTAAAGCTGCAATCGTGAAAGAAGACACTTTGAAAGTGAGTGAAATCAACGTAGAAACTTTTAAAGGCGTTGTTCAACTCAGCGGCTTTGTATCTTCACAAGCTGACGTTAACACTGCAGTGCGCGTAGCAGGTGGTGTAGGTGGTGTGAAATCAGTTAAAAATGATATACGACTGAAGTAGGTCACTCCTGGCTAGCATTAACTGTGTTAGCTATAAAAACCGCTATTTAAGATTACAAAACATCGTGAACTTAAATAGTGGTTTTTTTTGCTTTAAATTTGCTGAAAAATTATAGGTGGATCACGGGTGAAGTGGCGTGCTTATTCTTAATTTATAAAATGGATGAACAAATATAAATGGCAGTTAAACTTTAGACGTGAAGAAAATAAAGATTAGATAGGGGTAAAAGAATTGGATTCAAAATTAATAATAAAGTATGAGGGAGTTATGAGGTTTTAATTTTACTGGCTATGTTAAATAAAGTTTACCGCAGCTAAACGATCTGCGGTGACTCTTTAAATTAGTGGCAAGCCGCAATTAATTGCGGCGAGCTACTAATAAGCCAAACAAAAAGCTAATGGCTACACCAGCACCTAACACAGTCCATGGTTGTTCATGAACGTATTGGTTAGTGTATTCAGCAGTTTGACGAGCTTGCTGAATGAGTGAGCGATTTGCTTCGCCCAAAGTTGTTTTGGCAAGACTAATACGATCAGTGATGCGTGCTTTAGCCTTATCCAAATCTTCGCCAGAGAGTGATGCAGTTTCTTTCAGAAGAGCTTCAATATCGCTCACGAAATATTTGAATTCCTTTGAAATGTCCACAGACGCATCTTTGATTTCAGCGCCAGCATCCAGCAATGTTGATTTAAGCGTTTCAGTTTGAGTTGACATACAGCTATCCTTTTGTTGATTAATGAGCAGCCCAGAATTTACGTGAAGCAAAGATTTGTCCTTCAATAATTTCGAACTGTAGGCGGAAAATAAAGCTAAACCCGCGCTGGATCTGTTCGTCAGCACACCTAAAATTACTTTCGCAAAATGCTTGAGTTATTCCAACTTTTAAGCTAGTTACCGCACCGATGTAGAAGCGCAATAATTTTATTGTGTAATCGTAAATGCCGAATTTGGTTTGATGTTTTTAAATTTTAAATCTACACATTAAATAAATGTCAGAGGTCTAGCAATGAACAGAGATATGATGAATAACGATGATTTTTACAGCAGTAAAATTAATCCACATATTGGTGAGCAACCGCGTAAGTTGATGGCGCGAAAAGACAAAAAGCATAAGTTTTTTGATGGCGATTTCGATGACATAGAAATGGATAAACATCGCCAAACCTACAAGCGCGCTGCTGCCAAATATTCTACCCGAATTCAGTTACACTCAAGCGAAGTCATTTTTTAATAGTAAGCTGTTAATTAAAAATAACTAAATTTATTACGCGACAACGGAGAAATGTATGAAGATATCAAAGCCCTTAGCAGTTTTAGTGAGTTTGATTTGCCTTGCGGCAGTCATATTCGTCGTCTATGGCTTGCGCACAGACTGCGCTCATACAGCCGGATACGTCGATTGTAGCGCGCCGAAAAGCAATCCCTAATGTAGTTCGATATTTAAATAAAAAAGCCGCTTTAGTAAGCGGCTTTTTATTTGAATGTGTGATGGTTTACCGAATCATCTTGCTCCCTAGCTCTAGCTTCGGAGCCTATAAAGGATTTATGCATTACCAAGCTGGAGCTTGGGAACGAGAAAACGAGAAATAAAAAGTAGTACTATAAAAATAAGTATCAACTGGTTTTTGCATTTAACTTTTTTGCGTATATTTCAAGAATTACATAAATTACTGCAGCTATCGCCAGAGGTAATAGAAAGTAAATCGCTCTGTAACCGATTAGTGCAGCGAGAATAGTACCTTTAGACACTTGATGACTCAGCATCGCTATAAATACGGCCTCTATCACGCCTAAGCCTGCTGGAATGTGAGTTATGACTCCCGCAATGCTGCTGATTAATAAAATACCTAACACTGTGGGATAGGGGACTTTACTAAGAAGTAAAATATAAATTAGCAGCCCCATTAAACACCAATTTATTGATGCAAAACTTGCTTGTGCAAGCGCGAGTTTAAATGAAGGTAAGCTTAATTCCTGTTTGAAAAATTTAAATGTACGTCGTTTGGAGAAACGGCACGCTGCAAAATAACTAGCAGCCACCAAAAATAGAACACCGCCAATTATCTGCAGAGCAGTATTTCCTATTTTCCAGTTGTCCGGTAAATCCAATTGTCCCGATGAGAAAATAACGGCGGCGACAATTGTGTATCCCAACCAATTGGTGACTATGTTAGTGCTGATTATTTTCGCAATGGTGACTGCATCCACTCCCAAGCGAGAATAAAGCCGGAAGCGCGATGCAACTCCACCGACCCATGCGAGGTTGAGTGAAAATACGCAACCGACAAAAGCGAGTGGTAAAACCTGTCGAATTTTTATAGGGTTTTTTAAGTAATGCAACGCGAGTAAATCGTAGCTACTAAATATTAAAAAGCTCGCTGCAGCGATTGCACAACCGAGCAACAAAGTTTTTAGTTCATAAGCATGAATGCCTTGCTTAACTTCTTGCCATTCAATATTTTTTAACACCATATAAAGCAGAACAGGAATCACAAGGAAGAAAAATGCAGTGAATCCCCGTTGTGCCCATACCCACTTTTTGCTGGGTTTGCTTTCATTGCCGGTAGAGTCATTAGGTTTAGTTGCTGCCGCTGTTGTCATACCCGATTTTCCCGGTCGCGTAGCACTTTAATATTGTCACCATGTTCTTCGTTAATATGAGCATTTTTAACATTGAATGAATGCTCGTTGAACGAACGTTTTTTTGAACTAACTAATTTTAATTCAGGACTATGCGCAGGTAACCAGCCGAGCATTCCAGGGAAGCCGCGTAAGAAATGGAAACTTAAAAATATTAAGGGAGTGCGCCACCAATAACCTTTTGTTGCCACCTTTATATTTACGGGCTTACAACTACTTTGTGTTAATTCCTGGAAATGATCGTAGAGTTGTTGATTAAAACTAGTGTCGTGAATAATAACGTTGGCTTCCAAATTTAATGACAAGCTCAAAGGGTCAAGATTACTTGAACCTACTGTCGCCCATTCTTCATCCATAAGTGCAACTTTGCCATGTAAAGGTCGTTTGCAATATTCGTGAATTTTTACACCGGCTCGCATTAGATAACTGTAAAGTAAACCTGATAGCATACTCACCCAAGGCATATCAGGCTGACCTTGTAAAATTAAAGTCACTTCAACACCGCGGCGCGCGGCGCGACGCAATTCACGCAAAATTCTATAACTGGGGAAGAAATAGGCATTGGCAATTACAATGCGATGTTTTGCCAAACGAATCGCCAATAAATATTGCCGCTGAATATCATTTTTGTGTTTTTGATTATCGCGAATGGAAAGCAGCGTTTGTACTTTACCGCTAGATTGTGGGGCTGGTTGCTTGGGATAGTTTCGATAAATTAGCGCATCTTCTTTTGTAGACGCGCGCAACAATAAATCGATACAGGTTTTGTGGATATCAGCAACTATAGGGCCGTGTAGTTCAACTGTATAATCCTGCTTGGCTTTGGGGCCGAAATCGCTCAAGTGATCTGCAGATAAGTTAATGCCACCAATAAATGCAACATTGTTATCAATTACTACTAACTTGCGGTGTAAGCGGCGAAAGAAATTAAAACGAATGCCGCGGAAATTTGGCTGTGGGTCGAAGATGTGAAGTTTTACACCCGCATTAATTAATTTATCGACAAATTCTTTGCTTAAATCAAAAGTGCCGTAATCGTCTACGGTGATGTC
Organism: Gammaproteobacteria bacterium; assembly: GCA_004172865.1. Taxonomy (GTDB): domain Bacteria; phylum Pseudomonadota; class Gammaproteobacteria; order Pseudomonadales; family Cellvibrionaceae; genus Cellvibrio. The sequence goes on from SEBV01000007.1 coordinate 293,856, forward strand.
AACGCGTACTCCACGCTTTGCGGCCGCAACCAATGCGTCTCTCACCTGATAACCAACTTTATCCTCGGCGAGAATAAAAGTTTCAATCAGAATTTCTGTTTTTGCTTCGGCAATGCATTCGCACATACGTGGAAAAAATTCTTCGCCATTGATAAGCAGTTTTACGTCGTTATTATCTCGCCAAAGATCAATCATATGTGTACCTCTACCGCCAGCGGGGCGTGATCTGATAAGTGCGACCAGGGTTGGCGGTGGAGCACTTCGGGGTGGTGGGTGGTTGCGTTGCGAACATAAATTCTATCGAGCGAAAGCAGCGGCCAGCGCGCGGGAAAACTTTTTGCGGATTTTCCAAATTGATTTAAAAAAGCTTCGTGAAAACCAACGCGCTCAAGAACCTTATTCGCGCGCACGCGCCAGTCATTAAAATCGCCCGCAATGATTACAGGATCTTTTGCCGGCAGGCTTTCAACTAATTTACACAACAATTCAAGTTGCTGTTTGCGATGGCTTTCACGCAAACCAAGGTGAACACAAATAGCGTGAAGCTCGGTATTGTCCGGCAATTGAAGTGTTGAATGAAGCAGTCCACGTTGTTCAATAGTGCCGATGGACACATCAAGATTTTCATAGCGAACAATTGGGTATTTTGATAGCAATGCATTGCCATGATCACCGTGCGGATAAACCGCATTCCGACCATAGGAATATTGCGGCCACATACTGTCAGCTAAAAATTCGTATTGCGGTGTGGCGGGCCAATTTTTAAAACGCTCGGCATGTTGGTTATGTGTGCCGTGAACTTCTTGTAAAAAAACAATATCGGTAGAAAGTCTTCTAACTGCTTCACGCAACTCAGGCAAAATAAAACGGCGATTAAAAACCGTGAAACCTTTATGCATATTCAAGGTGAGGATACGAACTTTGGTGATTTGTTTTGCGCCCAGGTTAACTTGCGTTCCATCTGAATCGGTAGTAGCCGATTCCGATGTAACAAAGTCTGCATTACGACTCGATTCCGCACTCATGACTCGTCCTTGTTACATTCTTCGATGGTGAGTTTGAAAAGCACGAGCGAACGTTCGGTAACAATAAATTCCTGCCCAAAATCATAAACGTCGTGTTCTTCCTGAGTTGGACTGTTGGTGTCCAATAAACGTATCCAACAACAACCCTGAGCAACTTCAGGCAGTTTGAAATTAACGGCTTCATGATGGGCGTTGAAAATCATCAGCAAAGTTGCGTCAGCACCGCGACGATGAATACCGCTCGGTTGCGCGCGGCCATCCAGCACTACGCCTAAACAGGAAACGGAGGTAGTGTCCCAAAGTTCGCTGTTCATTTCATCGCCGGAAGGCGCAAGCCAGGTAACGTCTTTTACTCCGAGATCTTCGTTGAACGCGCCTACCAAAAACCGGCCACGGCGAAGAATGGGATAATCACGACGCAAGGCCGTGAGTTTGCGAGTGAATTCCACCAAGCCTTTGGCTTCGTCATCCAGCTCCCAATTGAGCCAGCTAATTTCGCTGTCCTGACAGTAGACGTTGTTGTTACCATGTTGGGTATGACCAAGTTCATCACCAGACACCAACATAGGCGTGCCTTGGGATAACAAAAGCGTGCTCAGAAGATTGCGAACTTGGCGCAGGCGTATAGCGCGTATGCCTTCATCGTCCGTCTCGCCTTCAGCGCCGTAGTTATAGGAGATGTTGTTGTCGTTGCCATCGCGATTGTCGTCGCCGTTAGCTTCGTTGTGTTTTTCGTTGTAGCTCACCAAATCGCGCATGGTGAAACCATCGTGGGCGGTGATGAAATTCACTGACGCAAACGGTCTGCGCCCGCCCCAGTTAAACAAGTCGCCGGAAGCGGTGATTCGGCTAGCGAGTTCCGGCAATTTGCCTTGATCACCGCGCCAAAAGCCACGCACTGTATCGCGGAAGCGGTCATTCCATTCCAGCCAGCCGGGCGGAAAGGCGCCGACCTGATAACCGCCTATACCGCAATCCCAAGGTTCAGCGATCAATTTTAATTGGCTGAGTACAGGATCTTGACGGCAAGCGAGGTGGAAACCGTGGCGTTCGTTAAAGCCGGTATCTTCACGAGCGAGAATGGTGCCCAAATCAAAGCGGAAACCGTCTACGCCCATTTCGGTAGCCCAATAACGCAGTGAATCTGTAACCAGGCGCAGTACACAAGGGTGACCCAAGTCTAAAGTGTTGCCGGTGCCGGAATCGTTAACGTAATAGCGAGGATTGCCGGGCATAAGGCGGTAGTAGGTAGCGTTGTCTATACCACGCATGGATAGGGTCGGGCCCATCTCATTGCCTTCGGCGGTGTGGTTATAAACTACATCGAGAATCAATTCTAAATCGGCATCATGTAAACCGGCGGCCATCTCTTTAAATTCATCCAACTCGCCGCTTGCAAGGTATTCCGCATGTGGAGAGAAAAACGCGATGCTGTTATAGCCCCAATAATTTTTCAGACCTTTTTCCAATAGATGATTGTCATGCAGGAAGGCGTGGATCGGCAGTAACTCAACACTGGTTACACCGAGAGATTTAATGTGTGCGAGCACATCTTTATTGATGAGCCCTGCATAGGTGCCGCGCAATTTTTTGGGCACGGATGGATGTAATTTACTAATGCCGCGTACGTGGGCTTCATAGACAATAGTCTTATCCATAGGTACGCGGTGAGAGAGTCGGTCATCCCATTCAAAACTGGGGTCGATTACTTTGGCTTTGGGCACAAAGGGCGCGCTGTCGCGTTCATCAAAACTGAGGTCACCATCGGGGGAACCTATGGTGTAGCCGAATAAGGCTTCATCCCATTTAAGTTCGCCAACTAATTGCTTGGCGTAAGGATCGATCAAGAGTTTATGGTGATTAAATCTGTGTCCCGCATGCGGGTCATAAGGGCCGTAAACGCGGTAGCCATAGACTTGGCCTGGTTCTAGATTTGGCAAGTAACCGTGCCAAATTTCATCGCTATATTCGGGGAGTTCAATGCGTTCAAGCTCATGCGTTCCGCTTTTATCAAACAGGCATAGTTCAACTTTGGTTGCATGGGCGGAAAAGATTGCGAAATTGACACCTTGTCCATCCCAGGTTGCTCCTAATGGAAACGGCTGTCCTTCCGTAATCCGCGCGCTGTCTGCCTTTTTGAAGGATTTTTCATGCGTGCTCATATCCGCTCCTGTAATCAATAAATTCTTCAGCACCATATTTGGTACTAAACCGGCGCGTTTTCAGTCGCCTTGGATTTTTTAGTTTTCGTAGCCTTTTTAGTGTCGGTGCTGTCTGTTTCAGATTTTGTTTTAGGAATTGATTTTTCTGCTTTTGCTTCTTTAGATTTTGGTTCCTTAGGCTTTGCATCAACAGATTTTGGATCAGCCTTTTTGCGCAGATCCGTTTTCAGTTTTACATCCGTATTAAGCTCGCCTTGGCCCGCCGATTTTTTTCTCGCCGCCGCTTTTTCATTTGCCACAACGCGATTAATCACCTCGCCAACATCGGTGGCTTTTGCGCGCGATTTTTTGGGTTTATCGGTTGCATCGATTGATCCAGCCACCAGCTCGGCGGTGGGTGAGCCCGGTTGAATAGGCTGGCTTGGTTGCACCGGATCTGTGGGTTGGATTGGGTCGGTAGGAGTTACAGGTTGCGCTGGTTGAGTGGGGGAAATTGGCTCAATAGGCTCAGTTGAACCGCTTTGTTGGCCATCATTAGCGGCTTTCACGTCGGTATCAGCGTGAGTTTGCGCCAGCTTGCAGGCCATATTCCAATGACGCTCTGTCTGCCCGTGGGGCTTTCCTTCTGACTCCCAGATTTGATAGGCGAATTCACGGATGCGTTGTTCATTAGTGCTCATGGTGTTGATCTCCATTTGATATGAATTGTGTAGATGTTGCCGATGGAAAAGTAAGTTCAAAAATTAAAAAGTTAACGGGGAAGTTAGTGAGCAAATCGCGTACGAAAAACGAGTCCCGCACGCTGCGTTCGCTGATAGGGGCAAGGCTATCGACCAAAATATGAGAGCTAGGGCTTAAACGTGAGGGCAATAAGATACGCGTATCGCCCCAAGCGTCTGGCGCTACAAAGGGAATTGCACGTTCGCCCAGCAGGCCCGCACTCAGGCGGGGCACGACTACGACCAAGTAGTTGTCGCGGTATTGACGTGTAAACGCCACAACCTGATCTGCCGCAACGCCCTCAACCTCAAGGGCGTTATAATCCCCATGGTTAAAGAGCTGTGCATATTGCGCACGCACGTGCAGCGTCTCTGCGATTAGCCATTGCTTGATCCGTCCATCTTGCCAATGTTCCACCAAGTCTGCTCCCGTGGTCGTGTTGGAAAGGCGATCATCGGAAAGTGTTGCAACGCGAGTGCCAAAATCCACTGGCTGGCGGTTGTCTGGGTCTACCAAGCTGAAGTCCCAATATTCGTTACCTTGGTAAAGATCTGGCACGCCGGGAGCGGTCATACGCAGCAGCGTTTGTCCCAAACTGTTCAGGGCACCAGCGGGCGCAATTGAGCCTGCGGCTTGCGCGATGTCTCTACGCAGAACCTGCGTGTCATCTGCCGTCAGCAAGCGAGTTAGGAAATCGCGGCTTGCGCTTTCATAGGCAGTGTTAGGCGCACTCCAGCTGCTGCGCAACTTGGCTTCGCGCATTGCTTTTTCCTGCCAACGTAAAATGCGTTCCAAATAAGCATTGAGAGCATGCGCTTTTTCAGAATCGTCGCCAGCTTTCGGCATAAGTTCTAACGGCCAGCTTGCCAGCAAAATTTGGTAGAGCATCATTTCATCGCCGGGCGAAGGCACAATGCCGTCTTCCAGTGTTGCTCGCAGTGGCGCTGCCAGTGTTTGCCAATATTCAATTTTTGCGGCGTACCATACCGAACGTTCACTCACTACCGCGAGGCGTGCGCGCGTATCTTCGCCGCGCTTATGATCGTGAGTTGCGGTAGTTAACATATTCCCGGGAAAGGTTTGCGAGCGCTCAACATTTAGTTGATGAAATTGTGCGAGCGGTGCGCTGAAATTTTGTGGATCAAAACCAACATCGTTGCGCGATAATAAAACCGCAGAGCGATAACACGCGGTATCCTCAACTGCTTTTGCAGCTGCGGGCGATGTTAATTGTTGGAAGCGCGCAAGAATTTTCTTACGCAAATTCCGATGCGGTCCCGGTGGTAATTCGTGTAATGCTTTGCCGCCCAGCCAGCGATCCAAATATTCCAAAATTGGCCAATCAATTTCCGCTAGTGCGAGTCGAGCGCCAGCAATAGCTTGATCAAAAAATGCTTGATCTTGCGCGGTGCGGCCGCATGCATTTGCGTAAGTACGGTATACGGGAAAATGCACGACTAATTCAGTTAGGCCACGGCGAATAGCGCCAAGTGGTAAGTCGCGCGTAGCAATATCGGTGCGGGCGATTAGTAATAAACCCTGCGCCACCATTTCAACATCACCTGCCAAGCTGCTCGCTAATACTAGGCGGCGCGCTTCAATAGTTTCATCTTTAAATGTGCCTTGTCTGCCGCTGATTCGCGTCCACACATCAAATAAATGCATAGCACCGCAAGGGTCATGTTGCAGCAGCGAAACCTGGTTCATAAATTCATAACCGGTAGTGCCATCCACTGTCCAGCTTGCGCTAAGTTTTTCGCCGTCGGCAAGAATTTTTTCTACATAAATAGGCAAATGATTTTGCGCAAATTCAGCAGGGCGTTCCAAAGTTAGGTGATCCAGCCGGCGGCGCAATTTACGGCAATAAGCGCGTGGATTAGCGAGGCCATCCACATGATCAATACGCAAACCGTCAATCCAGCCACGCGCAATTAATTCAAAAATTTTACCGTGACTCGCTTCAAAAACTTCTGCACGCTCAACACGTAAACCAGCTAATTCATTCACATCAAAAAAGCGACGCCAATTGATATCGTCGGCCGCAGTGCGCCAGCTAGCGAGACGATAATGTTGCAGCTCCAGAAGTTCGTGTAAGCGCTGTAAATTTTCATTGTGCTGCCAATCGGGATGCATATCGCCCGCGTGCTCATCACGTGTATGCGCTTCACTTGCGTCAACGGTTTCCAGTGCAGGCAGTCGTTTTTTTGCAGTATTTTCTTGCACTGGTGTATCGCTAACTTGGTAGGCTAGCAAAGCTTTTTCAATGCTAGCGGCGACCGCAGGATTTTGTGCAAGTGTACTTAATTGTTTATGAAGTACTTCGGCATCGTGCCAACGTTCTTCGTCATCTTCCTCGGTTTCCAATCCTTCAAATAAACGGATGAATGGACGCAGTGATGAGTTGTCGGCGTTGCGTAAAATATGGCCGTAGCTGGGAGGATAAATAGGGAAGCGGTGATCATAATGCTCCGCATAAAACTCACCGGCTTTTGCATCAAACTTTAAACTGATTTCGCCTGCGGCTAATACATCGCCATAGTTGCCACCTAAAAATGGCAACAATAATTGGCCTTTTAATAAAGGGTCGGGCGAATTCCATTGAATATCAAAGTAGCGTGCGTAGGGACTTTTTAATCCCCACTGCAACACTTCTTGCCACCAGGGATTATCGTCTTTGCCAACCGCCATATGATTGCAAACAATATCCACAATCAAACCCATTTTATGCGCGCGCAATTCCGTGACTAAACGTTCAAGCGCAGCTTCACCGCCTAATTCAGGATTGATAACGGAAGGATCAACAACGTCGTAACCGTGCATGGAACCGGCCCGAGCTTTTAGTAAAGGCGATGCATAAATATGGCTAATACCAAGACGTTTAAAATAGCTTACGAGTGGTACAGCGTCATCAAGCGTAAAGTCTCGATGGAATTGCAAACGCACTGTGGCATTTACTGCAGTCATAGCGATTTGCTCTTAAGATTTATGTAAGGAGATTCTGTTTAAAATGTCAGATGTCTTTTTCTCAAATCGAGCCTGTTACGTCTGTGGGTTAGCGAACACTAAAGGTAGCAGTGCTGAATGAAACGACAGCGATGAGTAAAGATGTGTTGTGTATCTAGTGAAATGTCGCCTCATAAAATTTTGTTTGAAGCGACATTTGGAATGAAAAGAAAAAATTACTATATTCCTTCTTGCGTTACCAAAATACTTTTAGCGGGCAAAACATTTTGTTGGTAATGCGGTTGATTTACGCCGTGATCAAAAATAAGTTTTTCTTTTGCCCACGAATGCGGCGATGAAACATTAGCGTCGGAAAAATTAACGTAAATTCGCCATACGCTTCCGTCGCCCAATTTCCACGTTGCCAATACGGCACCGTCTGCTAAAACGTCAGCACCTTGTGAAATTGCGTTAGGGAGATTGGGCGTCAATTCGCTGTGGCGCAGTGCCAAGAGATTTTTATAAAAGTCTCTCCAGATTTGATGTTCCGGAGAGGTGTGTGAAGCATCGTCGATAATTGAATTGGTAAATGTACTTTGCGCATTTGGGTCTGGAATTTTTTGGAGCGCTTCATCGCTGGTAAAGTGTGAAAATCCAGAAAATTCGTTGCGACGGCCATCGCGCACTAATTTGCTGAGATCTTCATTGTGATCAGTGAAAAACAAAAATGGTTGGCTCGAACCAAATTCTTCACCCATAAACAAGAGCGGAATCATAGGCGACAATAACAACAAGGCGGTTGCAACTTTGAGCGCTTCAGGATCTGTCAACAATGACAAGCGTTCACCAAAAGCACGGTTACCGACTTGATCATGATTCTGTAAAAATAAAATAAAAGCAGTAGGTGGCAAGTGCGCGCTGAGAGAGCCGCGCGGTTCGCCCTTTGCATTAAGCTGGCCTTGATAAATAAATCCTTCGCCTAAAGCGCGAGCTAATTTCGCGGTGGGAAGCTCGGCGAAATTTTCGTAATAACCTTCATGTTCATCGGTAAGAATATGGTGCAAGATATTGTGACCATCATCGTTCCATTGCGCGTTAAATCCCTGTTCTAATAAACTCGCATCGTTGTTTTCATTTTCCAACATTAAATGTATATGACGACTTGGCGCTACAGATGAACGCACGCGTTGGGCAAGTTCAACTAAAAAATCTTTTTCACTGATAGCATGCACCGCGTCGAAACGCAAACCGTCTACTCGATAATCAAGAATCCACATTAATGCATTCTCGATAAAATATTGGCGCACTTGCGGCTTGCGAAAATCGATTGCTGCGCCCCAAGGCGTTTGAATATCGTCGCGGAAAAAACCTTTGGCATAATTGCCTAAATAATTTCCATCGGGACCAAAATGGTTATACACAACGTCAACAAAAACCATAAGGTCAAGTGAGTGCGCGGTGTCAATTAAACTTTTTAATTCTTCGGGTGTACCGTAGGAGGATTCGGGCGAGAAGGGCAGTACACCGTCATAACCCCAATTGCGTTCACCAGGAAATTCACTTAGCGGCATTAGTTCAACAGCAGTTACACCAAGCTCTGCGAGCTTCGGTAGATATTCCTCAACTTTTTTATAGCCGCCAAATAAACCTACATGCAATTCATAAATAACGGCTTCATGCCAGGGGCGGCCATGCCAGGTTACAGATTTCCAAGGGTAAGCTTGGTCGACAACGCGACTCGCGCTGTGTACATCTTTAACTTGCGCACGCGATGCAGGATCAGGAACCTCCAAATCATTATCAATCACGAATTGGTAACTCGTACCTGCCGAACATTCCACCGTATCGCAAAACCAGCCGTCTTTATTTTTTAATAAGTCAAACGAACGGCCATCACCTAATTTTACGGCAACGCGCAACACATCCGGTGCCCATAATGCAAAACGAGTGGTTCCATCTTTATTAACAAGTGCGCCATGACGCTCGCCTGGAAGAGACATTATGCGTGCCCCCAAGTATCGCTGATTAAAACATTGTGACCGGTGTATTCGCCAAGCAAGCGACGATATAAATAATCGTAAGGCAATACCGATTGTTTCCAATAAAGTGGCGATGCCATTGCATGACAGCGCATTGCACACAACAATTTTGGAAATTTAAAAACGTTTAATGCGCGCTGCACCGCGCGCGCGTAACTATCCACCGTGACATCGGAAAATAAAAATCCGTTTAAACCATCATCAATCGTATCTGCTAAGCCACCAGTGCGATGTGCAATAGGCAAAGAGCCAAAACGTTGCGCGTACATTTGGCTTAAACCGCAAGGTTCAAAACGTGAAGGCATCAATAAGAAATCGCTGCCCGCAAAAATACGGCGTGCATCGGCTTCGTTAAAACCTATGTGAACACCAACATGTTGCGGGTGACGTTGCGCGAGGTGCACCAATTCTTTTTCAATTTTTGTTTCGCCGCTGCCCATTACCACTAAACGGCCACCAGCTTTAACAATGATGTCTGCAATTCGTAAAGTGAGATCCAACCCTTTTTGATGAGCTAAGCGCGATACCACCGCAAAAAGCGGGCCATTACCCGGCTTTAAACCAAACATTTTTTCTACGTAATGCGTATTAGCGCGTTTTCCGTTCCACTTGCGTACTGCAAAACCTTCAATTAAATGCGGGTCGGTTGCTGGTTCCCAACTCTCATCAATGCCGTTAGTGATTCCGCTTAATCGGCCTTCATCCAGCTTTTTCTTTAATAGACCTTCAAGTCCGCAGCCAAATTTTTGTTCAGTAATTTCGCGTGCATAATTTTCGCTTACGGTTGTTACATGGTTCGCGTAATTAATGCCTGCTTTTAAAAACGAAAGCTGCCCATAAAATTCCATGCTTTCGATATCAAATACCTCGGGCGGAAAACCGAGTTCTGCGCTGCAGTGAGAGGCGCAAAGACCTTGGTGCGCAAGGTTATGAATGGTAAATACACTGGGCGTCATTTGGCCTTGCCACTTCATATATGCAGGCGTTAAAGCCGCTGGCCAGTCGTGAGCGTGTACTAATTCTGGTTGCCAATTTAGTGCAGCTTTGCCTCGTGCTATTTCTGCAGCGGCATGTGCAAAACAAGCGAAACGAAGGTGATTGTCATTCCAATCTTTTCCAGTAGCGTCGCCGTAAGGATTACCTTCACGCTGATAAAGCTCAGGACAAATAAGTACGTAAATTACCGGGCCATTTAATCCAAGTGTCTGAATCTGCATTTCCCCAATCTTACACGCGGGAAAGCCAGCGAATGCTTCAATCGCATCCACAATTTTTATAGCGTGTCCGCTATTAACAATTTGTGTATAGCCCGGAATAAAAACGCGTACATCATTACGTTTTAATAATGCTTTAGGTAGAGCAGCAGACACGTCGCCAAGCCCACCCACCTTAATCAAATCAGCGTACTCAGATGTTACGAATAAAATGTTTCGCTTATTTTTATAAGCAAGGTTTTTAACGGATGGCGATGAAAGCTGTAAATCCGCAGGTAAATTGAGATGTGAGAGATGCGCGATACTAGCAGCGGTTCCCATGGTAGACTCCAAAATAGTATTTCATTAATACAGCAATGACCGTGCCTGTTGCCAAGCTTAGAGTCTTATCTGTCGCAAATTTCCGTTAAATTATTCTGCAATTAATCAACACTTATAGTGATGACTCGGTACAAATGCAGAAGTTCTTTATTTCTTAGCACAATTCAGCGTCAAAAAATATTTAAAAACTATAAGTAAACTATTTTTAACGCAGTGCAATATTTAAACCGGAGGTTGATGTTCTGGTGTATGTATTTGGTCTGCGCTTGAAGGCGCTTTAGGCGCTTCCTCGTGCAAGTTTGCACGCAATTGCGGCAGTGATTCTGGGTAATGCAAGCTAATAAAATTAATTAACTTTTCACGCACAAAACAGCGCAAATCCCAGTTGCTAGAAGAATCTTTGCTGCTCACCAAAATACGCAATTGCATTGCTTTGTCAGTAGCATCGGTGACTTGTAAAACGGATACTTTTCCATCCCACAAATTAGGTGATTGCTTACATAACTCGTCCAACTCTTTGCGTAGCGGTTCTAATGGCATTGAATAATCCACCCATAAAAATAACGAACCGATTAGATCAGATGTTTTACGTGTCCAATTTTGAAATGGATGTTCAATAAAATATTGCAGCGGCACCACTAAGCGACGGTCATCCCAAATCCGAATCACGACATAGGTGCCGGTTATTTCTTCCACACGACCCCATTCGTTTTCTACGATCACAACATCATCCAAACGAATAGGTTGGGTAATGGCAAGTTGTAAGCCGGCAATTAAATTTCCTAAGACAGGTTTTGCAGCAAAACCAACGGCTAACCCTGCCAAACCCGCAGAGGCAAGTAAGCTGGTGCCAAATTGGCGTGCATTAGGAAATGTCATTAGCATTGCTGCTAAACCAAATAAAATTATAAAAAAACCGAGAGTCTGGACCAACACTTTAGTTTGCGTTTGAATTCTGCGGGCAGATAAATTGTCGGTAATATTCATTGGGTTGCGCTGCAAAATAATATCTTGCCCAACCGCGATAATTCTTAAACCTAACCACGTTAAGGCACCAATAATAAACAGCGAATTTATGTGTCGTGCCAAATCAATAAAATGAAAATCGTCATCCGCTGAGCCTAAATAGGCGCGTAAGCCGAGTAGGGGAATAAGTAGATTAATAGGGGGTTTTATACGCTCCAATAAATCGCGAGCAAATGAGAACGGGCTGGCAATGCGAGTTAATAATTTCGTAAGAAGCGGCGCAATTACGGCGAGCACTAGAACCAGAACGGCGGCACCTAATAATAATTTTAATTCGGGGAGGTACTGCTCCCAATTAATTGTCATTGTCATACTCCTACAATCTGTACTACACAATTTATTGGTGATTCGCGAACTAATGCAAAACGCTAAAATGATATTTATCGCGACACTTTTTAGTAACAAATGTTATCAATGTGTTAAAAGCTATCGCGATAGCGCATTTATATCACCGTGAGAAATAGAGGCTCTGTATGCGAGCGCACACAGACATCGAATTGGAGAGTTATTGGCGGTTATGTATGAAGAGAAGAGTGCGTCTGTCGCGTAAATCTTTAAGGTTGTAATGATTAATTCGGTTTACGTAGCGCTAAAATTAATTCTTGTTTATTCATGGTTGAGCGACCGCTGATATTTTTTGTGCGAGCTTTGATAAGCAGCTCTGACTTTTTTTGTGATTCTAGTGAATCTACCTTGGATTTTTCCTGCTTAGTGTGAACAGCATTTTTTGCAGAATCTTCCCGCGCTTCTGCTTTCTGAATTTTACTGGTCGTTTTTCCAGAACCCGATTTTTCACCGCCGCCTGATTGTTTATTAACGGTAGCCCAAGCTATGGCTTCAGCCTTTTTCGTGGGTATTCCCTGAGCTTTGTAGCTTGTTTCAATTTGTTGAGCTTTCTTCTTTTGCTCCGTTGAATATTTTGCTTTGCTACCTTGAACCATTACACTACTCCAACTTCATAAATTGATGAAAGCGTACTGTTAGAGATACGCAGTTTCTTCGGGCGAATTCTGCCAATTATCATGCAATCCATCGCTAACGCGTACCGGTGCTGCAGCTAATTCTTTGGTGTCGATATCATCTAGGCAGGAGAGGTGAATGCTGTAGAAATCTCCGCCAACTTCTTCGAGGTATCCGCGAGTAAATGTGCGAACGCCGCAATGTTTACAAAATAAGTTGTGAGTAGAGTGCGTATTAAATAGGTAATCGTTTAAATCGTTTTCACCGGATATTAAAGTGAATGCAGCGGGCTTGATAGTAACGCACCATAAGCGTATTTTGCGGCAGAAAGAGCAGTTACACTTTCCAGTGCCTTGAGCTAAATCAAATTTAACTCTAATTTTTACTTTTCCGCAGTGGCAACTGCCGTGATAAGTCTTTTCCATCTCAATCACCTTTAAGTAGATAAACAGAAACCACAACTCTTAAATTAAATCCTTTTGAATCCCTATATCCCCTAATTTTTCTACAGCCCAACAGTGAAAATGACGGCAATGCCGTCATTTTCTACTTAAAGCATCAACTTATTTCTTTTTATAAGTTTTTGCTAATTCTTGTGCCAAGTGCAAATGATGCTCAAGTTTTGGCAACGTCGCTACCGCGAAGCTAGCTAACTCAGGATCGGGAGATACTGATGCTTTCTTGAAAAGTGCAATCGCATCTTCATGCGCTTTTACTTGGTTATTTGCGTAGGCTTCGTCGAAAGATTCGCCATCGCGTTGTTTCAGTACAGCTGCTTTAGCTTTATTCATCAATTCCGCTTCGGTAGAAACTTTCAGTTTCTTCTTAGCTGCAATGCTAGCCAATTCTCTGTTAGCGGCGGTGTGATCATTAATGACTGCTTGAGCGAAAGTTTTTACATCGCCAGCAGTTGATTTTTGCAAAGCCAGTTTGGCGGTCTCAATTTCTGCTATACCAGCGGCAGAAGCATCTTCTACGAAATCATCTGCATCCACAGTGTCTGCTGCCATTGCAGTGCCGCACACAGCGCTGAATGCGAAAAGGAATGCACCGGTCATTAACAATTTAGTTGTCTTCATATTGATTACCTCTGTTTTAAATGTAGTTACGAGTTATTAAATAATTTCCTTCTACGGGCGGCATGTGACTGCTACCTTGATGCGAAGGTTGCCAAACTGAAAAGGTTAATACGGTGCGTTAGCGAACTCAAAATATAAGATCATGTTTCGCTTTAGTGGATTGCCTATTAACAGATTTAATTTTAAAAATTTAATCTATGCGATTTTTCTTAAAAATATTAATGATGGTATTTCATTTAAATTGTTTTAATAATTTATAAAATTATTTGGTAATTGCAAATTGCTCTAAAGATCTATTGAAATTAAAAAAATTAGGTGCTTAGATAAAAATGAGTGTGAAAACACTTGCTGTTAGTTAGAAGTTTTTTACTTTTAATTAGTGGGAACATTAATGTAATCACCGCGAGGAAAATGAATATGGCCCAGCAACACGAAGGTAAAGGAAATTTTGCTGAAAACCCAAAAGCGGCTTCGGCGGCAGGTAAAAAGGGTGGTCAAGCAAGCCATTCAAAAACTACATCCAAGCAAGGCTCAGGCGGGAACTCCAAAAGCGGACAAAAGTCATAGCTCAGGAGCGGTGGATGGAAGCACTGCTTCCATCCACTACTACTTAAAGCAATTTAAATAACCCATGTAAGTTTAATTAGAAATAATAATTGGTGAGAAAATGAAAAATCTTGAAAAATTAATTTTAAGGCAAGTCGTATTTGCGTTGATTCCATTGCCAGACATGGTTTGTCGTTCCGGTCAATTCATCGCTAGCATGCCTGTTCCAATTTCTATGGCGGCAATGAAATAATGCTCGTCAAGCCTGCCCATTTTTCTTCACTGGCCTGTGAGGCAGCGTACAGAAAATGATAAAGGAATTTCCAAATCATGTTGCCTGGACAGACGCAATGGCGGATGGTGGCAGCTTTGTGGGTTTAATTGAATACCAACGAAAATTGCCTTTTTCCTGCGTACATATATTGTGGGTGATAAATCCCGCCATTAGCGATCAAATTGAAGCCGAGTTATCGGCAATTAAAATGCTTGAAAAGATTTGCAGAATTACTGATAGCGATACTGTTGTCTACGATGATGGCGTAGCACTTTAATTAGCAAATTTTTAGGCATATTTATCGCAAATGCGTCGATCAATAAAGATCACGGTAATCAATCGCTACAAGGAAATTTGCAATGGCTAGAGCAATTTGGAAAGGCGCAATAAGTTTTGGGCTGGTTCATATTCCAGTGGCGTTGCAATCTGCCACGTCTTCTGATGCTGTGGATTTCGACTGGCTTGATGAACGCAGCATGGAACCCGTGGGTTACAAACGCATAAATAAGGCTACCGGCAAGGAAGTTTCTAAAGAACATATTGTAAAAGGAATTCAATATGAGAAAGGCCGCTACGTAATTTTAAGTGAAGAAGAAATTCGCACTGCGCATCCTACCTCCACACAAACCATTGATATTTTCTCGTTTGTTTCCAGTGATGAAATTCCCCTGACCAATATTGATACTCCATATTACTTAGCGCCTGATAAACGTGGCGAAAAAGTTTATGCACTTTTGCGTGAAACCTTGGTAGATGCAAACAAGGTTGCACTTGCCTATGTAATTCTTCATACCCGTCAACATTTAGCGGCACTTATGCCAATCGACTCTGCGCTGGTACTAGTGCTTTTACGCTGGCCCAATGAGGTTCGCGGCCTTGATGAGATCGCCTTAACTAAAGCCACTACCGATGCATCGCTCACTAAAAGCGAAAAAGATATGGCAAAACGCTTAGTGAGTGATATGTCTGGTAAATGGCAACCAGAAGAATATCGCGATACTTTCAAGGAAAAAATAATGGAACTGGTCGAGAGGAAGGCGAGTGATGGTGAAATTGAAAATGTTGAAACAGAAGCTGGCGAAGAAACTCGCAAGAGTGCGGACATTATTGATCTAACTGAATTGTTAAAAAGAAGTTTGCGTGGTGAAAAATCCAAGCCAACTTCCAGCAGAAAATCAGCAGAACCAGCGAAAGTAAAAACGGCTTCTAAAACAAGTGCTGCAAAAGCCGAACCTAAAGAAAAAAAGCCTACTAGTACCGCTAAAGTTAAGACATCCACTTCTAAATCAACAACTGCCAAAACGTCCACCACTAAAACTGCCAAAAGTAAGTCTTCAGCGAGGTAGTTCCTGTGGAAAAGGCCTTGAGTGAATATCAAAAAAAACGAAATTTCAAGTTAACTTCTGAGCCTTCAGGTCACCTCGACACTGGTAAACGTAAAAGTAGTGCCCATGCCTTACGCTTCGTAATTCAAAAGCATGATGCACGACGGTTGCATTATGATTTTCGTTTGGAAATGGACGGTACTTTAAAAAGCTGGGCAATTCCTAAAGGCCCAAGTCTTGACCCGAAAGATAAACGCCTTGCGGTACATGTTGAAGATCATCCCATTAGCTATGGAACTTTTGAAGGTTCAATCCCGCACGGTCAGTATGGTGGTGGTGACGTAATTGTTTGGGATCACGGCGTTTGGCAACCGCATGGTGACCCTTTAGACACTTATAAATCCGGCAAATTAAAATTTACGCTTATTGGAGAAAAACTCACTGGAGAATGGGCGCTGGTGCGAACTCACCTGCGCGGCAGTGGCGATAAAGAGCAATGGCTCTTAATTAAAGAGCACGATGATGTTGCACGGCCGTCGTCTGAATACGACATAGTGAGTGAACTGCCGCAAAGTGTTTTATCGGGAGCGGTAATTAAACCGAAAAATGCCGAGAAAAAAATATCCCCCAAACCCGCGAAAAAAAAAGTTGCCAAACCTGTTAAAAAAGTTGGCTCTCTAAAAAAAGTCATTTTGCCGAAAACACTTTCCCCTGAACTTGCAATCTTGGTAAGCGCTCCTCCGACTGGCGAATGGCTGTATGAAATCAAATACGATGGCTATCGCATTCTCACTCGTATTCAGGATGGCGAAGTAAAGCTATTTACCCGAAATGGTCACGATTGGACTGACCGCTTGCCACTACAAGCGGAAGCCATAGCCGCGTTGAATTTGGGCGATTCCTGGCTAGATGGTGAAGTAGTCGTGTTGAACGATGAAGGCTTGCCTGATTTTCAAGCCCTGCAAAATGCTTTTGAAAAAACTGCTGCCATGAAAGGAAACGCTAAAGAAAAAGGCAAAGAAAATGAGAGCAAAAGTATTCACTACTATTTATTCGATGCGCCTTTCTTAAATGGTTTTGATTTGCGCAATGAGTCGCTTGAGTTGCGTCGCGCGGCGCTTGAAAAAATTATTCCAAAACGTGCGAAAAGCCCTTTGCGATTTTCATCTGCATTTGCCCATGGTCACGAAGATGTGCTTGCTAGCGCTTGTGCATTATCCCTAGAAGGCATTATTGGAAAAAGGGCAGGTAGCCACTATGTTACTGCGCGAAGTGGCGATTGGATAAAACTTAAATGTAAATTGCGGCAGGAATTTGTCATTGTTGGCTACACCAAGCCTCAAGGTTCACGCTCCGGTTTTGGAGCTTTGTTAATTGCAGTGCATGAGGAAATTGGAAAATCTGAATTGCGCTACGCGGGCAGGATAGGAACGGGATTTAATGAAGAGCTTTTGCAAGAACTTTATCAAAAATTAAAAAAATTGGAGCGAGACGATACACCTCTCGCACACGGTTTAAATAATTTGCAGATGCGTGGCGTGCAATGGGTTACTCCTAAACTTATCTGCGAAGCGGAATTTGCCCAGTGGACTGGCGAAGGTGTTTTACGTCAAGCCGCTTTTGTCGCATTGCGCAGTGACAAGCCAGTAAAAGATATTATTCGCGAGCAAGCGAAATCTCCAAATAAACTTAAAGCGGAAGAATCTCCCAAGGAGAATATTAAGATGACTGCAAAAGCAGGTTCAGTAAGAGAGATTTCTTCAAAAGAAAGCTCTACAAAAGAAAGCTCTGCAAAAAAAAATCCTACAAAAAAGATCGTTGACAAAACCACTGCATCAAGCGACGAGAAAAAAGCTAAACCAAAAACCACAAAATCTGAAGCGCTGAAAGGCAAAAGTGAAAATTCGCAAGTCACAATAACGCATCCTGATCGCATTATTGATGCTGAATCGCAAGCGACCAAAAAAGATTTAGCAATATTTTACGGTGAAATATCCTCGTGGATTTTACCGCATCTCAATCACCGTCCTGTATCCATTTTACGCGCGCCGGAAGGAATTGCAGGTGAGCAGTTTTTTCAAAAGCATACCGAACATTTGGCGATTCCAAATATTAAGCATTTGGATAAATCTTTAGATCCAGGTCATGCTGCGCTAATGGAAATTGATTCAGCACAAGCCTTGGTTGGTGCGGTTCAAATGGGCACCGTTGAGTTACACACTTGGGGATCAACCAGCGATGCGATTGAAACGCCAGATCGCATCATCCTGGATCTCGACCCGGACCCGGCGTTACCCTGGCGCAGTGTGGTGGAAGCTACGCGTTTAACTCTTGCGATGTTGGAAGAATTACAACTGGATGCGTTTTTGAAAACCACTGGCGGTAAAGGCATGCATGTTGTTATTCCGCTAAAGCCGGATGCTGATTGGGAATACGTTAAAGAATTTTCTAAAACCATATCGCAATTTATGGAGCGACAAATCCCCGAGCGTTTTGTAGCTAAAATGGGCCCTAAAAATCGCATTGGTAAAATATTTATCGATTATCTCCGCAATCAACGCGGTGCCAGTACAGTTGCAGCATTCTCGGTTCGTGCCCGTGCGGGCTTACCGGTCTCCGTACCTATTACCCAGAATGAGCTACTGAAATTAACCGCATCCTCACAATGGAATATCGAAAATTTACATGAACGGCTTTCTCGTTTGAAGAAAGATCCATGGGCCGCTTACGAAAATAAACAGCTTATCACCCAGACCATGTGGAAAAAGCTGGACGCTAATCACCGCTAAATTATCTCCAGTTCCCGCCTTATGTTGTTTGGCGCACAGTCGCATGGCGCGCTTAGGTTGATTATAAAAATATTTAGGCTTCCATCACTCATTTGGGTGTTGGAAGATATGTTTTTAATAAATGGAGAAAGGGCGAACCTATGGCCAGCAAAAGTAAAACGAATGCCCCCTCAAGTAATTCTGATTCTGCAAAAAATGGCTCTTCGAAAAGCAGCTCTTCAAAAAATAGCTCAGTAAAAAATAGCTCAGTAAAAAATAGCTCTGCAGACATCCCCGAAGCGACCGTTGCAAAAAAATCTACGTCAACGAAAAACTCATTGCAGAAAACCACTGTAGCGAAGAATTCCAGCACGAAAAAAACATTTTTGAAAGATCCCACGTGGTATAAAGACGCCGTCATTTATCAAGTGCACGTAAAATCTTATTTTGATTCAAACAACGATGGTGTAGGTGATTTTGTCGGCCTGATTGACAAGCTGGATTACATTGCTGAATTAGGTGTAAATGCAATTTGGTTGCTGCCGTTTTATCCATCGCCCATGCGTGACGATGGTTACGATATTGCCGAGTATCGCGCAATACATCCCGCTTACGGAACCATGGCAGATGCGCGCCGTTTTATCGCCGAGGCCCATAAACGTGGTCTGCGTATCATCACTGAAATGGTGATTAACCACACTTCTGACCAGCACCCCTGGTTTCAAAAATCACGCACTGCAAAAAAAGATTCCAAGTGGCGAAATTTCTATGTGTGGTCTGATACCAATCAAAAATATGAAGGCACACGAATTATTTTTTCGGATACCGAAAGCTCTAACTGGACATGGGATCCGGTAGCGGGCCAATATTTTTGGCACAGATTTTACAGCAACCAGCCCGATTTGAATTTTGATAATCCTGAGGTCTTAAAAGAAGTACTAAGCATCATGCATTATTGGTTTGATATTGGTGTGGATGGTTTGCGGTTGGATGCTATTCCTTATCTTGTTGAACGCGAAGGCACTGCTAACGAAAATTTGCCTGAAACTCATGCGGTATTAAAAACAATTCGTGCAGATCTCGAAGCAAATTATCCCGACCGAATGTTATTGGCAGAAGCCAATTTATGGCCGGAAGATATTCAGCAATATTTCGGCAATGGTGATGAATGCCATATGGCATTTCACTTTCCGTTGATGCCGCGCATGTATATGGCGATTGCACAGGAAGATCGTTTCCCAATTATCGATATTTTGCGGCAAATGCCGGAGATTCCACAGAATTGCCAATGGGCTATTTTCTTACGCAACCATGATGAACTCACGCTTGAAATGGTGACTGATCAAGAGCGCGATTATTTATGGAATCACTACGCTGCCGATAAACGCGCGCGTATTAATTTAGGTATTCGTCGTCGCCTTGCGCCACTCGTTGAGCGCGACCGTCGCCGTATTGAATTACTCAATAGTTTACTCTTGTCCATGCCAGGAACGCCCACGCTTTATTACGGCGATGAAATTGGTATGGGCGATAATATTTTTCTCGGCGACCGCCACGGCGTGCGCACACCTATGCAGTGGACTGACGACCGCAATGGCGGTTTTTCACGTGCGGACCCAGCAAGTTTAATTGCCCCCGCAATTATGGACCCGCTCTACGGTTTCCAAGCGATTAACGTTGAAGCCCAAGCGCACGATACCCATTCGTTATTAAATTGGACGCGCCGTATGCTTGCGGTGCGCAAACAGCAAAAAGCATTTGGGCGCGGCAGTTTAAAAATGCTCGCGCCTGCCAACCGCAGAATTCTCGCTTACTTGCGTGAGTATGTGAGCCCCGAAGGTGCAACCGAAATTATTTTATGCGTAGCGAATGTGTCGCGCGCTGCGCAAGCTGGTGAGTTGGATTTATCAGCCTATGCGGGAAAAATTCCCGTGGAAATGGTGGGTGGTACTTCTTTTCCGGTAATCTCAAAATTAAATTATCAATTAACTTTACCGCCTTACGGTTTTTACTGGTTTTTATTAGCCGATGAAACACAAATGCCGGGTTGGTACGTTGCGCCAGTTGAACGCACACCAGAATTAACCACCGTAATTATTAAAAATGGTTTGGAAGATTTAATGCAGGTGCCTGCGCTCACTGTTCTTGAAACTCAATCCTTGCCAAGCTATTTACCAAAATGCGCCTGGGTTGGTCACCCTGGTGAGCCCATCGGTGAAGTGAAATTATCCTACACAATTCCTATTGGTGAACCTGCAGATCTTTTGGCATTTACTGAAGTAGAAGTTAATGCGAGCGATAGCCTGGAAAAATATTTTTTACCTGTGGGTTTTGTTCCTGATCATTTGGCAGGCACACCATCGCAACAACTTGCCATAGCGCGTTTGCGTCAAAAACGAACTGCAGGTTTATTAACGGATGCATTTACTTTGCCGGAATTTAATCGCCGAATAATTAATTTTATTCGCGATCAAGTCGTGCAACCGTTTGCAGGTGGTGAATTGCAATTTATCGCCTTGCCCGATGCGCTTCCGCTTTTACAAACTATTGAGCAGAAAAATTGGGATGATAAAAATCACGAAGACATTAATTTGGTTGCCACCAAAGACGCTAACGGCTCGGTTGTTATCGATGAAAAACTCGTGCTTAAACCAATCCGGAAAGTAACGTCTGGCGTACATCCTGAGATGGAAATGAACGCTTATTTACATGCGAATGGTTTTGAAAATATCGCGCTACCTTTAGGTGAAGTTCGCCGTGTAGATGCAAATAATGAACAGTACACGCTGATTATTTTGCAGGCTTATGTCAGCAACCAAGGCGATGCCTGGCAGTGGACACAAAATACCTTGGAACGTGCACTCCGTGGTTTGTTAACCGCGGGAACGTCTTCAATGGACATGCAATTCCCGGCGTTGGACGAGCTACAAAGTTTTGCGCAAACCCTTGGTCGGCGTTTAGGTGAGATGCACGCGTTATTGGCCGGGCCAGCTAAGACGGCAGCACCGAAACATAAAGCTGTTAAAGAAAAAGCGCCTAAGGGAAAAGCAGATGTTGCTGAAGTGTTGAAAGAAAAATCATTCGACAACACTCGCTTCGGATACGTAGAAACTTCGGCTAGTGAATTAGCCAAATGGATAAAATCTATTAATGATCGTTTAGAGCAAGCATTGGTTATTTTACGCGAGTACAACTCCACTGATGCCGAGTGGTTGGTTGCAAACGCGAACAAAATCACTGCGCTTATACGAACTCTGGCGAAAGCTTCAGGTAAAGGTGCGCGTATACGTGTGCACGGAAACTTCAGTTTGACTCATGTGTTGGTAGTGCGCGGCGATGCCTATTTTGTTCACTTTGAAGATGGCTTAAGCAGTGGAACTCCTGACGACGATCTTCGTCAAAGTCCTGTGAAGGATGTTGCCGATATGTTGTGTTCCTTCGATGATGCCGGCGCTATGGCAATTCGCAGCGCGCAGGCGATGAATACTGCAACGGGAGCTGAACAGATTCGCGCTATCGCAGGTACCTACAATGGTCAGGTTCACGCCGCTTTTTACGATGCTTATTACGCGGCTACTGCGAGCGTACCGGCATTGCGTAAAGCAGACGGCGATGAAGCGAAACTTAAACTTCATTCGATTGATAACCGGTTGACCGAGATACTTAAACGTTTACACCATCCAGATTCGCTGGATGTTGTTATTCAAGGTTTGATCAGGATCATTAAGTAAGTTGTTAACAATTGTTCAAGTAGATGTTGCACTGTTGCGTGGCATTGCGAGTGTGAGTATGCTGCACGGCACAATCTATTAACACGCCAACCAGTCGTGCTGATAGTTGATCGTTAAATCCAGCCATGAGGTTTGAAATGCGTAAACTTTTTGAAATTCCTAAAGCAGGGCTTCTAAGTTTAGTTGTAGCCGTTCTGTGCTTGAGCGCATGCGCAACCAAGCCTTATGTGTCTACCGACTATGAAGCAAGTTACAATTTTGCTGCGTTAAAAACATTTACTGTGAAAGCGCCAAAGCCGGAAACTAAAGACGACATTTTAATTTCGCCCTTTACCTTGTCCCATATTCACGCGCTTGTTAATAGTGAATTGTCGAAGCGTTACCAATCAGTAGCTGAAAACTCAACACCGGATTTTTTAGTGACTTATCACGTAGTGCTCGAAGAGAAAATCGACCCTAATACTTATGATGAGCTTTATGGCTACGGTTTTTGGGGCAGAGGTTATCGCTACCCGTCGCCACTTTTTTATCGTCCACCGATGGGAAGCGTGCGCGTTTACAACCAGGGCAGTTTGATTATTGATATTGTTGATGCGAAAACCCAGCAGCCAATTTGGCGCGGTGTTTCGGAGAAACGTCTCAACAAAGGTTTGGAACCACAGAAACAACGTGAAGTTTTAACGGGTGCGGTATTGGAAGTCTTAAGTCAATTTCCTCCTGTGAAGTAATGGGATGAAGAATAAAAAAAATGGCCGCATTGCGGCCATTTTTTATGGAGCACAAATGCAAAATACTGAAGTGACACCTGCTAGCATTCGTATGGCCGCTATGAATCTGTTATCCATGCGCGAACATTCTGCCAAAGAGTTACAGACGAAATTGGCAAAAAAATTCGAGCAAACGGAATGGATCATCGCTGCTGTTGAAAAGTTACGAAGCGATGGACTGCAAAGTGACCAGCGTTTTACTCAAGCCTTTGTGTCCATGCGTTTGCGTCAAGGCAAGGGCGCGCTGGTAATTCGCATGGAGCTAAAAAAGAAGGGGGTAAGTGCATTCTTAATTGATGAATTCCTCATCAATCCCACAGAAGACACCGATTGGAACGAACTGGCTTGGAAAGCTTACCTCAAAAAATTTGGCACAACTCCTATAGGCGATCTTAAAGACAAAGCCAAGCGAGTTCGTTTTTTAACCGCTCGGGGTTTTTCGGGGGCCAATATCCAGGCCGTTTTCAAACGCGCCGCTTCCGATCTCGATGATTAACAAGCTATTGTCGTTCACTCAGGTATTTCTGGCTCCATAACCTATCGACTGTCTTATTTCTGCCGGTAAACAAGTGTTAAACTCGCGCGGGAATTTATAGGCCAGGTATTAGAATAGTAGGCCAATAATCTTTCATCGTAGTCTATCCACCCAATTATCGAGATTTGCTATGCCTTTGCTTTTAGGAATGCGTTTGTTTGCCTGTGTGATTCTAGTTTTCGTTGCACCGGCGTTCGCGCAAAAAATCGAGCGTACCGATGCGCCCCTAAGTGTTATCGCCCAATCCGTTGAGCCGCGCGAGTTACAAAATAATATTGAAGCCTTGGGCAATTTGCGTGCATACGAGTCAACGCTCATCACCGCTAAAACCACTAAAACAGTTACCCACATCCGTTTTGATGATGGCCAACGTGTTAACAAAGGCGACATTTTGGTCGAAATGACCAACGCTGAAGAAACGGCCCTTATGGACGAAGCGCGTTTGACGGCTGATGAAGCAAAGAAGCAACTGGAACGAACTCAATCCCTCGCCAAAACTGGCGCTATATCCGCCTCTGTGTTGGATGAACGCACCCGTGAATCGCAAACCGCTTACGCACGTTTCTTGTCGGTGCAGGCTCGCCTTAAAGATCTCGTTATCGCCGCGCCTTTCAGTGGGGTTGTAGGCCTTCGCAATGTTAGTGAGGGCAGTTTGATTACTCCCGGGCAAACCATCACCACCCTTAACGATGACAGCAGAATGAAATTGGATTTCACCGTACCCGCGATTTATTTGCGCAGCTTACGCATAGGTTTGCCGATAGAAGCGCAAAGCAATGACCTCGGTAATAAAATATTCAAAGGCAAAATTTTTAGCTTGGATAATCAAATCGATGAAGCAACACGATCAATAAAAGTTCGCGCGATTTTGGATAATCCAAATCACGAGTTGCAACAAGGCTTGTTGATGACTGTTGTCGCTCACGCGGACATCCGCAAAGCCTTGGTGATCAGTGAATCTGCTTTGGTGCCGATGGGCAGCAATAATTTTGTGTTCGTGTTGAAGCCCAATAAAACCGAAGGTGTAGCGCCCTGGATTGCGGAGAAACGCCAGATTTATATTGGCCAACGCTACAAAGGTTTAGTGGAAGTTGAAAAGGGCTTACAAGCGGGTGAAAAAGTCGTTACGCACGGCTTGCAAAAAATTCGTGTAGGCCAGGCTGTGAAAATCATGGCGGAACAGTCGAACGATCCCGCAAAAAAAACTGAATCCTTAACTGAATTATTGCAACTGAAAAAACAAGAGGGCAAATAGTTATGATGCTCTCTGATGTTTCCATTCGGCGCCCGGTATTCGCGTCTGTTATTTCGCTGTTATTAGTTGCCTTTGGTATTCTCGCGTTTGATCGTTTGTCGCTGCGCGAATATCCCAATATTGATCCGCCTATCGTATCCATCCGCACTAGTTATCCTGGTGCTGCTGCGAATATTGTTGAAACCCGTATTACCAAACCGCTGGAAGACCGCATCGCCGGCGTGGAAGGTATTCGCGATATTGAATCCAGCAGTGAAAACGGCGTATCCAATATCACGGTTATTTTTAATATTGAACATGATATTGAAGCGGCAGCAAATGATATCCGCGATAAAATTTCCGGTGCCGTAGGTTCGCTTCCTGAAGAAGCAATTGCACCTGAAGTGCAAAAAATAAATTCCGACGATGACGTTATTATTTGGATGAGTTTGGTGGGCGACAATATGTCGGTGCCGGAATTATCGGATTACGCCAAACGTTACGTGGTCGATAAATTCTCCGCAGTAGAAGGTGTAGCGCGGGTGCGCATCGGCGGTGAACAACGCTATGCCATGCGCGTGTGGCTCGACCGAAAAAAACTCGCCGCGCACAATTTAACGGTCGACGATGTTGAAAGCGCGTTGCGTGCTGAAAATGTGGAATTACCAGCCGGTAGCATTGAATCCCAAGAGCGCCAATTCACCGTGCGTATGGCGCGTACCTATCGCACTCAGGAACAGTTTTCACAGTTGGTTGTGAAGTCTGGCGTCGACGGCCATTTAATTCGTCTTGGCGATGTCGCTATGGTTGAGCGCGGCACCGTTGAAGATCGCAACTTATATCGCGGTAATGGCGTTGCACAGGTTGGTATAGGTATTATTAAAACATCGACCGCAAATACGCTGGACGTATCGCACGGCGTGCAGCAACAGCGCGAGCGTATGAATGCGACGCTTCCCAAAACTATGACGATGGATGAAAGTTTTAATAGCGCCATTTTTATTGAACGCGCGATTCACGAAGTTTATATCACGCTCATTCTCGCCGTGTTTTTGGTGGTGCTAATTATCTATCTCTTTCTTGGCAGCTTGCGCGCCATGCTCATTCCCGCCGTTGCAGTTCCGGTTTCAATTATCGCCACCTTTACCGTATTAGCCGCGCTGAATTTTTCGGTGAATATGCTGACCTTGCTTGCATTGGTTTTAGCAATTGGTTTAGTTGTGGATGATGCGATTGTGGTACTGGAAAATATTGTTCGCCACATTGAAGAAAAAGGTAAACCGGTTTTGTTAGCCGCTTACGATGGTGTTCGCGAAGTTGGCTTCGCGGTTATAGCAACCACCATGGTGTTGATTTCAATCTTTATTCCGATTGTATTTGTTAAAGGCGACGTCGGGCGATTATTCACCGAGTTTGCAGTAACCATGGCTGCTGCTGTAGGTTTTTCTGCGCTCGTCGCTTTAACGCTTTCGCCGATGCTTGCTTCAAAAATTTTGCGCAAAGAAACCAATCACAATAAAGTAGTCACCGCGATTGATACAAAAATGCGTCAGCTTCGCGCCAGCTATAAAAAAGTGATCGTGAAAGCGCTGAACAAAAAAATTGTAACCGTGCTGGTTTTTGTTGGCATGTTGCTGGTGTGTTTAGGTTTGGCTTTATTTATTCCCAGCGAATATGCCCCGCGCGAAGACCGTGGCAATTTTAGTATCGATGTTAACGGGCCGGAAGGCGCAACCTACGATTACATGGAAGGTTATATGGATGAAATTGAAAAACGTCTTATGCCTTATGTTGAATCTGGAGAAGTGACACGCTTATTGGTGCGCGCACCGCGTTCGTTCGGAACTTTTGAAAGCTTTAACGGCGGCAATTTAATTGTTGCCTTAAGTGATTGGAGTAAACGCCGCAACGCGTTTGTGATTATGGATGAAATGCGTAAGAAATTAGCCGATCTTCCTGGCGTCACCACTTCCATCGTTATGCGACAGGGTTTTGCGGGCGGTTCATCCAAGCCAGTGCGCTTTGTAATTGGTGGCGGTACTTACGAAGAGCTAGCGCAATGGCGCGATATTTTGTTAGATAAAATCAACGAAAAAAATCCCGGCCTTACCAATATTGATTGGGATTACAAAGAAACTAAACCGCAAGTTGAAGTAACTGTGGACACCAATCGCGCCGCAGATTTGGGGATAAGCGTGAGCAATATTGGTCACACACTGGAAACGTTGTTGGGTTCGCGTAAAGTTACTACTTATATCGACCAAGGTGAAGAATACGATTTGCTCGTGCAAGGTGAACGAGATGAGCAGCGTACAAAAACCAGCTTGGAAAATATGTATGTTCGTTCAGATCGCAGCGGGCAACTGATTCCGTTGGCGAGTGTAGTCACGCTCAACGAAGTGGCGGATGCAAGCCGCTTAAATCGCTACAATCGTATACGTACTATTACGCTTGAAGCTGGCTTAACTTCTGATCTGAGTTTAGGAAAATCTCTCGATTATCTTAATCAGTTAGTGAAAGATTATTTGCCGCCGAATGTGACTGTAGATTATCGCGGTATGTCGCGCGATTTTAAAAATTCCAGCGGTTCCATGTTCTTCATGTTTGCACTTGGAATTTTAATTACCTATTTGGTATTGGCAGCGCAGTTTGAAAGTTATGTGCATCCTTTTGTCATCATGCTCAGCGTACCTTTGGCAATCGCCGGTGGTTTGTTGGGGTTATGGATTACCGGCAGTACCTTAAATTTATATTCGCAAATCGGTTTAATTATGTTGATCGGCCTTGCGGCGAAAAATGGAATCTTGATTGTGGAATTTACCAATCAGTTGCGTGACCGAGGCGTAGAATTTACCGAAGCATTGCTAGAGGCGTCATCAGCGCGTTTACGCCCAATCATTATGACCAGCTTAACGGCGGTGGCAGGTTCAATACCTTTGGTGATTTCATCCGGTGCTGGTTCCGAAACCCGGTTTGTAATCGGGGTTGTGGTTATATCCGGCGTTATTGTCGCTACCTTCTTTACGCTATTTATTGTGCCGGTTGCTTACAGCATATTGGCAAAAAATACCGGCTCGCCAGAAGCCGTCGGTAAAAATCTTGATCTGGAAATTGCAAACTTTAAATCTGTAGATGATTAATAAAAAACGGCGAGCAATTAAAATTGCTCGCCGTTTTTAAATCTCTTTCAGCTGTTTTAATCCCTTCTTCTATTTATCCATTTGCTGCAGTCAGATCAATTTAATGGATTAGATTTTAATTCGCGCTTTCAAGAACTCTACGATGTCTGCAGCAGGGATTTCTTGCTTCTCCGCATCGCGCCTACCTTTGTATTCGATATTGCCAGCTTCCAAACCGCGATCACCGATAACGATACGGTGTGGAATACCAATCAAATCAGTATTCGCAAGCTGTACACCGAGACGAACCTTTTCGTCATCCATGAACAAAACATCAATGCCGGCCGCTTGAAGTTGCGTATAAATTTCTTCAGCTTTGTTGGCGACAGCTTCTGACTTATTCATATTGATTGGCACAATCGCAACGTGAAAAGGTGCAATTGAATCGGTCCAAATAATTCCATTTTCATCAAAGTTTTGTTCGATGGCGGCGGCAACAACACGAGTAACGCCAATACCATAGCAACCCATGATCATGGTTTTTTCTTTACCATTTTCATCCAGCACACGTGCCTTGAGCGCTTCAGAATATTTAGTTCCGAGTTGGAAAATATGGCCAACTTCAATGCCGCGTTTAATTTCCAATGTACCTTTACCGCAAGGGCTCGGGTCACCGGCAACTACGTTGCGAATATCGGCAACCACGGTAACTTGTGCATCGCGCCCCCAGTTAACGCCGGTGAGATGGAAACCATCTTTATTCGCACCGCACACAAAATCAGCAACATGCGCTGCAGCGTGGTCGACAATGACAGAAATTTTCAAACCAACAGGGCCGATAGATCCAACACTTACTCCGAGTTCCGCTTTAATTCGCGCTTCCGGTGCGAAAGTCAACGGAGCTGCAATACCAGCTAATTTTTCCGCTTTAATATCATTCAGCTCGTGATCGCCACGAATGACTAGTGCGATTAACGGTTGGGTTTTATCTTCACGAACTTCACCAAGCACGATTAAGGTCTTCAGCGTTTGCGCAGGTGCAACTTTTAAAAATGCGGAAACTTCTTCAATAGTGTGCGCACCAGGTGTTGCAACTTCTTGCAGCGATTGTTGTGGAGCAGGGCGAGAGCCTGTTGGTGCCAAGGCTTCGGCTTTTTCAGTGTTGGCCGCGTAATCGCTGCCATTGCTGAATACAATCGCATCTTCGCCGCTTTCGGCTAACACGTGAAATTCGTGCGAGAATGCGCCGCCAATTGAACCTGTATCCGCCAGCACTGGGCGAAAACCCAAACCTAAACGCGTAAAAATATTGCAGTAAGTTTGGTGCATTACATCGTAAGTTTCTTGTAATGATTCGGTGCTGCTGTGGAATGAGTAAGCATCTTTCATGATGAATTCACGTGAGCGCATTACGCCAAAACGTGGGCGCACTTCATCGCGAAATTTGGTTTGAATTTGGTAGAAATTTGCAGGCAATTGTTTGTAGCTGTTAATTTCGCCGCGAATTAAATCGGTGATCACTTCTTCATGCGTTGGGCCAAGGCAAAAACCGCGATTATGGCGATCAGTAATGCGCAATAATTCAGGGCCATATTGCTGCCAGCGACCAGACTCTTCCCATAATTCGGCAGGTTGTACTACCGGCATCAATACCTCTTGCGCGCCGGATTTATCCATTTCGCTGCGTACAATATTTTCTACTTTGCGCAACACACGCAAGCCCAGCGGCAACCAGGTGTAAAGGCCCGATGCAAGTTTGCGGATCATGCCCGCACGTAACATAAGCTGGTGGCTGATGACTTCTGCATCGGCTGGTGTTTCTTTCAGGGTTGCAATTAAAAATCGGCTGGAACGCATAGATAGTCTTCTTCGTAAAATGTCTATAATGGGAGCGATAAAGGCGCTTATTCTACGGTGCTGCGAGCGATAGGTACAGACGCCATCACGTCAATCGTTTCAGGTTTCGCTTGCTCCGTGCGCATTTTCGCGGCAACGTCAGCGATTTATAAATTGTGTAAAAGGGTTTAACTATGTTTCAGCTTCATCCGCGTTTGGCAGAAGATTCAATTGTGATTGGCCGTTTCGATTTATCACTACTTTTACTTAGCAAAGACGCCAATTATCCCTGGTGTATTCTGGTGCCCCAAGTGGAAGATATTTTTGAAATTCATCATTTGAGCGACGCCGAACAATTTCAGTTTATCCGCGAAAGCAGTCGTCTATCTGAGGTGATGACCAGCTTATTTGATGCTCACAAAATGAATGTCGCCGCGCTTGGCAATGTGGTGCGTCAATTACATATCCATCACATAGCGCGTTTTGAAGAAGATGTTGCTTGGCCGCAACCGATTTGGGGCAAAGCACCCACTAAAATCTACACTCACGATGAATTGGCAGAGCGGATCAAGCGCATACAGAATGCATTGGTTGGCGAAGGTTTCACTACTGTTTAATGGGTTTAGCGAGAGAACATTTGGAATTTAGTTTATAGATGCATGAGAAAATAAATTTTTATCATGCATCTATGAAATGTCCGCGTAAGTTTTTATAAATATTTTTAATCGATCATCTCTTTAAGTGCAAAATCCAATGCGGCTTTGTCAGGCAATGTTGTTGCAGCGGGTTTTTCATTCAGCAACATTATCTGACTCGTAGTTGGTTCATATTCCGGCCAATAGGGCAGGCTATCCTGATTTGGATTACCAGCTTTCGCGAAGTTTACCCAGTAGCTTGATGTGACATCTGCCAAGGTTTGGTCAACAGGTTCAAATGGACGATTCAGGAATTTAAGGTTATTAAATACGTAACCAACCTCAGCAGTATGAAATGCGCCATATCTAGCAAATGGGGGCGAGGCAGGCACTCTACGTGCAAAGCGATACACATAGACTTTGGACTTTTTCTTCGCACTCTGCACATTTGCCCAGCGGTAACTCGCTCCACCGAAAGTGATATCTCTGGATACGCGTATTTGCGATCTCTCAGCTTCAGCATCGGTATTTGCCGGGTAAAATTTTAAAAATTCATTGGCCTTATCGCCATATTGTCTTTTTGCTCCCGCAATATAATCCGTAGCATTTTGAAAGCTATCTACGAAAGCATCGTCTTCATTCCAGCCTGACAGTAGCGGCACCTGATTTTCTTTATTAGCGGCAAAAATATCAGCAACACTTTGCGGTAAAAAATAGCCGTCGATGATGGGACGAAAATTATTTTGTTTTAGTAGCGTATCAGCAGATAATTCTCTTAAATCCGCAAGCGTTTTTGCCTGCAACAAATCCGCTGTTTTAAAACCTCGTTGTTCAGCTTGTGCGAGAGAAACTATATTTTTTGAAGTGGAAATTATACTTGCGCCACTTTCGGCAATTGCTTTTGCAAACAGCCCTTTTGTATGCGGCGATGCCACCAAATAATTAACACTAAATGCACCAGCGGATTGCCCGGCAATGGTGACATTTTTAGGATCGCCGCCAAAGGCTGCGATATTATTTTGCACCCAGGTTAATGCCGCCGCCTGATCCATCAATCCGTAATTACCTGATGTATGGTTCGGGGATTCGCGTGTTAATTCAGGGTGCGAAAAAAATCCAAATATCCCAACGCGATAAGCGATACTCACCAGAATCACGCCTTTTTTAGCTAGAGCTTCGCCGTCATAAATAGGCACGTTGGTTCCTCCAGACACGTAGCCGCCACCGTAGATCCAGACAATAACCGGTCTTTTTTCGATGGCGGACTTTGCTGCAGTCCATACATTTAAATACAGGCAATCCTCGCTTAGCGGTTCATCCTTAATTAAAAACTCGCGGGTGTAGACACCAAATTCATTAGGTATAGCTTGCATGGGGCTAGGTGCAAAAGCGGTGGTTTGTTTAATGCCTTGCCACGGCTTTACGGGTTGTGGCGCTTTCCAGCGCAAATCTCCAATGGGTGGCGCTGCGAAGGGAATGCCTTTAAAAATATGTACTGACTTATCGTCGCTGAGGCTTCCAGAAATTTGACCTGAGTTTGTTTTAACAACCCCTATATCGGCGTGAACGTAATGAACATTTAACAGCATGGTTATGAAGATTAGGATGCGTTTCATATTATGGTCTTCTGCCTAGTTGTTCATTGAAAATTTAAAACTAGTGTATTTTTGTGTATAAAAAAACCCCGCAGTGCGGGGTTTTTATGATGAAAGATTTATTCGCAATTAAAGCGCGAATTCTTTCAATTTTTTCAGCGGACGTACTTTAACTGAAGTACTAGCTGGTTTAGCTTTGAAGGTAACTTCTTCACCGGTGAATGGGTTGATACCTTTACGTGCTTTAGTAGCAGGCTTTTTAACAGTAGTGATTTTCAACAGGCCTGGCAAAACGAATTCGCCAATACCTTTCTTTTTAACATGGCCTTCAATAACGTTGGTCAATTCATCTAACACGGCTTGAACTTGTTTTTTGCTCAACTCGGTTGCATCAGCAATTTGTTGCAAAATTTGAGTTTTGTTTTGACGTTCTGCGACAGGTTTTACAACAGCAGGAGCAGCAGCTTTAGCTACAGGTGCTTTCTTCGCCGGAGCGGCTTTAGCCGGAGCCTTTGGCGCAGCAGCTTTAGCAGCAGGTGCTTTTTTCGCCGGAGCAGCTTTAACCGCAGCCTTCGGTGCAGCAACTTTAGCAGCAGGTTTTGCAGCGGCAGCTTTAGGAGCAGCTTTGGCGGCAGCTGGTTTAGCAGCAGGAGTTTTTTTGGCAACCATGGTGGATTCCTTTATCGTAGATGATCATGTAGATGTGTTTATTCTGTCAGCAAGCTGCGCAATCAGTTGATTAAAATAATCTCAGACTCGCTAAAAAACCCCTGTTTTTCAAGGCTCAAAATACCCGTCACAAGGATTGGAGCTATATATAAAGGATAAAAAAGGAATCAGCAACCTAAAACTACGCTATTTCCCGAAGAAAAGTGCAAATTTACATTTTGTGTGAGCTTGGCAACGCTAATTCCGATAATGAAGGCCGCGCGACCCTTGTGCAGTGCTTTAAATGTTTAATATTTGTAATTCGGGTTCTGCTTCGCCGTATTGCCAAATGTAATTGAAGGTGTCACTTAAACGTTTTACTTCTACGGCCGCATCATAATTTGCAAAGCCTTTGTAAAACGCATCATCATTTTTGTAGAGCAGGGCATTGGTGTCGCAAAGCATAAAACCCATGTCGGTATTGTCTGGCTCAACAGTGAGTTTACGTAACAGAATTTTGCTCGACAGGCGTTGATGTAATTTGCCGAGTTTATGGCCACTCTCAACCAAGTGCTTGGTGTCTTTAACCAATATTTGGACTTGTGCATTGCGACTGCTGCGGGCAAAGCTTGATATGGCTTCTACAAACTCATCGCGTGCATAAATGGCTGCATCAAGACCGTGACTTAAAATAGCGATACTGCGACGCGACCGGGTTACTAATTTTAGTGTGTGCGACTGAAAGTCGCTCAATGAATCTATTAAAAATAAATCAGGGCTGACTGATGACACTTCGCTCATAATTTACTCCTTATCTTCATACCACATTTCAATGTGCGGAATTCCCGCATCCATAAAAACGTTGCCATGCGCTATAAAATTCAAATGTTCATAAAATGCTATGCGACTTGTTTGCGCGTGTAAATAGACTTTGTAGTCAGGATGTTCTTTTACAGACCACTCCAAAATAAATTGCATTAATCGGCGGCCAATCCCCGCTTGGCGATATTCAGTAAGCACCGCAACGCGGCCAACGTGAAGCAGCTTGTTTTCCAGTAAAACACGCGCGCAAGCCACGGCTTCACCTTGTGCATTAACAACCAGAAAATGCATGGCGGTTTCATCTTTATCGTCCCATTCATCGGCAATTGGAACTTGTTGTTCTTGAATAAAAACAATATCGCGAATCTTTCGTAAAGATTCGCGATGGGCTTGCCAATCTGCTGCAATAATTGAATAGGTCATATTTTTTTTAGCGATGAAGTTACTCATCCACCAATAAAGTTTCCTGATTAATCAATTGTGTAATAGCAGCGCGGTCAAATAAATCTTCTACCAAGGGTTTTAATTGCGACCAGCTAATTTCAACATGGTTGCATACTAATTCAGCGAGTTCACGCGAGCACTGAATCGCTTGGCCATCAGCAAATAATTGGGTGGAATTATCTTGGGTGTGAAATGCTACGCGCGCCGCTGGGTGACGCCACAACATATCTCCTTCTGAGAGCGCTGCCTGCCAATCATCTGCAGTAATCTCGTCATCACTTTCTATTTCTTCTTGACCGTATTTGCGTTCAGTCATGTGTTTACCAAACCAATTCGCGATATTGTCGGCGGTAAAATGTTGCTTAATAATTTCTTGAATTTGCGCTATCGCATCCGCATTAATTTCACCGGGATTTTGCTGCAGCTTCAAATAGGGATCACTAAAACGTAAATCGTTAGTTAATGTTTGCGCAATGTCGTGGCTCATTTCATCCACAATCGATGCATGACTCGGCGCACGGAACCCAATCGAGTAAGTCATACAATCACCTTGCGCGGTTCCCCAATGCGCAACGCCGGGCGGAATGTAAAGCATATCGCCCGGCTCTAAAACCCATTCATCTTGAGTTTCAAAATTTTCTAAAATATGCAATTGCGTACCTTGAAGATGCGCAGAAGTTACATCGCAATTCTGTCCAATTTTCCAGTGGCGTTTACCAACACCTTGCAATAAAAACACATCGTAATAATCAAAATGCGGCCCTACGCTACCTTTGTCAGGCGCAAAGCTAATCATGATGTCGTCCAACCGCCAGTTGGGAATAAAACGAAAATTATCGAGCAACAAATTTACTTCCGGTACCCATTGATCCACCGCTTGAACCAGTAACGTCCAATTAGTTTCCGGTAAATTTGCAAAAGTATCCTCATCAAAAGGGCCATTGCGCAACTCCCACGGAGTTTTGCCATTTTCCAAAATCAAACGCGATTCAACCTCTTCCTCAAGCGCCAAACCCGCAAGCTCATCACCATCAATCGGCGATTCAAAATTCGGAAATGCATTGCGAATTAATAAAGGTTTTTTCTGCCAGTAGTCCAACAAAAATTTTTGAATCGGCATATCGCCGAGATGGGTAAGAGGAGTTGTCATAATCATTTGCCTGAATATATTTGTGTAATTTCTTTGCAGCAAAAATAAAGGGCTCGATGAGCCCTTCATTCTATCTTGATTTTTACAAACTTAAATCGCCTTCGCCTGCGCCACTGCATTCCCAATATAATTCGACGGAGTCAAATCACGCATGGTTTGTTTAGCATGCTCTGGAATATCCAAAGTCTCCACAAACGCTGCCAACACTTCTTTAGTAATCGTTTGGCCGCGAGTGAGCGCCTTTAATTTCTCGTAAGGCTCATCCACATTGTAGCGACGCATAATGGTTTGGATTGGCTCGGCCAATACTTCCCATGCGTTGTTTAAATCCTGCGCTAAACGTGCACGGTTAATTTCTAATTTGCTCATACCTTTCAAGGTCGATGCAAAAGCAATCATTACATAACCGAAACCTACGCCCATGTTACGCAATACAGTTGAGTCAGTTAAATCGCGTTGGAAGCGAGAGATTGGTAATTTTTGTGCGAGGTGTGTGAAAACCGCGTTAGCGATACCAAGGTTGCCTTCAGAGTTTTCAAAATCTATTGGGTTAACTTTGTGCGGCATGGTGGATGAACCCACTTCGCCTTCGATTGTTTTTTGTTTGAAGTAACCGTAAGAAATGTAGCCCCAAATGTCGCGGTCAAAATCGATAACGATGGTATTGAAGCGTGCGATGCCATCAAACAATTCGGCAATGTAATCATGCGGTTCGATTTGTGTGGTGTAAGGGTTCCAGCTTAAGCCAAGGCTCTCTACAAAATCCTGCGCGTTTGCTTGCCAATCGACTTCGGGATACGCGGAAATATGTGCGTTGTAATTGCCCACTGCGCCGTTAATTTTTCCGAGCAATTCTACTTCTTTAATGGATTTCAATTGGCGGCGTAAACGTGCGGCAACGTTAGCCATTTCCTTGCCTACGGTAGTAGGTGATGCGGTTTGTCCGTGAGTACGAGAAAGCATTGCATCGTCAGCGTAATCGTGTGCGAGTTTTACAACGCCGTCGATAATGGCTTGTGCATCTTTAATAAATTCTTCACGACCAGCTTTCAACATTAATGCGTGCGACAAATTATTAATATCTTCTGATGTACAGGCGAAATGTACGAACTCTAAAACAGCTTCTAATTCTGGATTGCCAGCAAATTTATTTTTCAGAAAATATTCAACCGCTTTAACATCGTGATTGGTAATGCGTTCGATATCTTTTACGCTTTGTGCATCAACTTCATTGAAGTCTGAAACAATAGCGTCAAGCTGCGCATTAGTTGCTGCGCTAAATGCAGGAACTTCTGGAATTCCTGCGTGGCGGCTGAGTTGTTGCAGCCAGCGAACTTCAACTT
The DNA here is from genome assembly GCA_004172865.1 of Gammaproteobacteria bacterium. Taxonomy (GTDB): domain Bacteria; phylum Pseudomonadota; class Gammaproteobacteria; order Pseudomonadales; family Cellvibrionaceae; genus Cellvibrio. Next base: position 330,117 of record SEBV01000007.1, read on the forward strand.
GCACACGGAAAAAAATTAATCCGAATTCGCTAAAAATTTTGCGCAGGGCAACAGTGCGTTTACCGTAGCGGCCATCGACAGGTGATACAGCATTGAGCGGGGAGAGGGTAGCAAAAGAGTCATTCACTGAATTGGTCATGCGGGTTCTCGTTTGAAGGTGAAAATTAATAAAACTGATATTCCCGTGAGTCCTGAGTGCAAAGGGCGAACGGGAATATAAGCTTGGAAAAGCCGCCATCATAACGGAAAACGCCTGATTTTTCAGGCGTTTTCGGGGTTTTAATGAAGCGGGCTTCGCAGTAGATTATCTACGATTGTGGCCATGGCTTTGCGTTGAAACAATAATTGCCAGCGATTTCCACCTAATTGTCGCCACAACATGGATGAACGAATGGCAGATAACAACAAAGCGCGAATTTGGCTGGCGATACGTGCTTGTTGCAAATAGTTGTAGTCGCCCATTACCTGAATACGAAACCGGAATGTGCTGATGGTTTCGCTGTAAATTTGGCCGAGATTGCCAATCACATTTTCATGGGTTGATGAAAAGTGTTCTGCCTGCGCTGCAGCCTGTGCGATTCGGCTTGCCACCACGCCGAGCATATCTTTGCGGGCTGCAAGTTTCTTTTGCAGATGCAACGCGCCTAAACCATAGCGCATGGCGTCTTGATGTTTGTGTTGGCCGTTCAGCATATCGCGCAGAGCTTCGAGGCCGAGCCGCAAGTTTTGCGTGTCGCCACCGTAAACTGCAAGCGTGCTTTTAGGATTGAGGTCGAACAAACTTTCGATGTTGCATTTATAGGCATCTGGCTGCACATAGCCGGTTTTAGCTGCTTGTTCTACCAAGACGACGGCTTGAATAACGCCAGCTAGAGCAAGCGTAATTTCTTGAAGGTTTTTACTCACACTACTTACTCACAGTTCGGGCCGCGATTTCAAAGCTGCGGCTCAAAGAAAATTAAATGTTGTCGGTCGCTTCGATAACCGCGCCGCCAAGACAAATATCATCCTGATAAAAAACTACCGACTGGCCCGGCGTGATGGCGCGTTGCGATGCATCGAATAACACGTCCAGGGTTCCATCTTCAAATACCTGTACCGTGCAGGTTTGGTCTTCCTGGCGATACCGATTTTTAGCGGTACATGTGAAGCTTAATGAGGGCGGGCTGCCATTAATCCAATGGGTTTGTTGCGCAATCAGATGATTGGTGAATAAAAGCGGGTGATCTGTCCCTTGCACTACGACTAAAACATTGCGGCCTAAATCTTTCTGCGCCACAAACCAGGGCTCTTCATTGGCGCCTTTAACGCCGCCGATGCCCAAGCCCTGACGCTGGCCAATGGTGTGATACATCAAGCCTGCATGCTGACCAATCACTGTACCGTCTGGCGTTTGAATCTCACCTGGTTGGGCCGGTAAATATTGCTGCAGGAAATCTTTAAAGCGACGTTCGCCGATAAAACAAATACCCGTGCTGTCTTTTTTATTGTGAGTCACGAGTCCATGTTCTTCTGCGATGCGACGCACCTCTGGCTTTTCAATATCGCCAATTGGGAACAGTGATTTCGCAAATTCGGCTTCACCAACGGCGTGCAAGAAATAGCTTTGATCTTTGTTGGGATCGAGACCTTTAAGCAAGTAAGTGTGATCACCACGGTCTTCGCGGCGCACATAATGGCCTGTGGCAATTAACTCACCGCCAAGCATTTTTGCGTAATCCAAAAATACTTTGAATTTGATTTCACGGTTGCAGAGGATATCGGGATTAGGCGTACGGCCGGCTTTATATTCTTCGAGAAAATGTTCGAAGACATTATCCCAATATTCAGCCGCAAAATTAGCGGTGTGAAGCTTGATGCCGATCTTTTCGCACACGCGCTCGGCATCAACCAAATCTTCTTTGGCGGTACAGTATTCGGTGCCGTCGTCTTCGTCCCAGTTCTTCATAAACAGGCCCTCGACTTGATAGCCCTGTTGCTTGAGTAAAAGCGCAGAAACAGAAGAATCAACACCGCCGGACATGCCGACTATGACGAGAGGTTTGGTAGCGTGGGACATAAGGCACTTTGCAGCTAGGGAAATGAGGCGGGCATTTTACGCGTGTTAGCCGATCACTTCCAAGGGAAAACGTCGGCCTGCGCGGTATTCCTCGATAATCTGCAGGGTCATAGGGCTGCGCAATTGATCTTTGCGTTCTAAAAGCTCCTCGTACGTCAGCCAAACGGCTTCGATAATCCCTGTATCCAAGGCGCGCGATTTATCTTGAGTCAGAGCTTCGGCAATAAAAGTGCTACGACAATAAGTGACGCCGTTGCTCGGTGCCGTATAAAGATTAACGCCGACAACGCCCGTCAACATTACATTCCAGCCAGTCTCCTCAAGGGTTTCGCGGATGGCAGCTTGCTGTAAGGTTTCATCCGGGTCGAGATGGCCTGCGGGTTGGTTGTAAACCAACTTGCCGTCAGCATCCTCATAAACCATCAAAAAGCGATTATCACGTTCGATAATAGTGGCGACTGTTACGTGTGGTGCCCAAGTCATAAATCTTCCTAATTATTCAGTAGGTTTAGTGCGCGATAGCTTAATAATTACCTTGGTTGCGACACTGGGTTTAGGCGCTGGCTTACTTACGTTTGGTTTGCGCGCTTGAGGCCTAGCGTTATTTTTGTCGCCATTTGGATTGCTGCGCGCAGGACGTTTTTGGCCGTCCGCCGGTTTAGCTTTATCGCCAGGTGCGGGCTTGCGCTCCTGAACTTGTGCTGGTCGACTATTTCGGGAGCGCGGCATTTCCGTTAAAGCAGATTTGGGTAGATTGATCGTAGTCGCTTTGTATTCGCCGGGTGCGATGCCTTCCAAAGTCCAATTGCCAATTTTCACGCGGACCAAACGCAAAGTAGGGTGCCCAACCGCGGCAGTCATACGGCGTATTTGGCGATTTTTACCTTCGGTAATAACAATCTCAACCCACTGTGTGGGAATGTTTACGCGGCTGCGAATCGGCGGATCGCGCTCCCATAATTTCGGAGTAGGGATTAGCCTGGCCTCGGCGGGCAAAGTTATTCCATCATTCAGCTCAACGCCCTGGCGAAGTTTGGTAAGCGCATAACTATTGGGCGCGCCTTCCACTTGAACCCAATAAGTTTTGGGAAGTTTATGGGCGGGGTGGGCGATATGATGCTGAACCTGACCATCATCCGTTAGTAGCAGCAAGCCTTCAGAATCGTGGTCGAGACGGCCAGCAGGGTAAACATTGGGCAGCTTTATATAGTGCGCCAGGGTTGGGCGGTCTTTATCGCCGGTGCTGCCAGCGCTGAACTGGGAGATCACACCGTAAGGCTTATTAAAAAGAATGAGTGATGACATGGAACGAACAACATCCGGCTGAAGGGATTAAAAGAGAGCCGTCATCCAGTTTCTGGCTAATAGGAGGCTCTCGCGAATGCCAAAAGTTTACAGCACTGTTATACTGCGCGCGATTTTTTTAAAGATGACGCTCACTATTTTTGTAGGTGTTGTCGGCTAATTTCTTTCCCTTTTCATATCATTATGGCAAAGCTCACAAGGCTAAATGTCATTTAAGCCTCATGAAATCCACGGAGTTAAAGTAAAAAATGACCGATTCTAAAATTATCTACACCCAAACCGACGAAGCCCCTGCCTTAGCCACTTACTCTTTACTCCCCATAGTTCAAGCCTTTACCAAATCCTCTGGCATTGCCATTGAGACGCGCGATATTTCGCTTTCCGGGCGCATCATTTCCGCCTTTTCAGATTTATTAAAACCAGAACAACGTATTGGCGATCACCTCGCCGAATTGGGCAAGCTTGCGACTACGCCGGAAGCCAACATTATTAAATTGCCAAATATCAGCGCATCAGTTCCACAATTGAAAGCGGCGATTAAAGAATTGCAGTCACAAGGTTATGCCTTGCCTGACTATCCTGAAGTTCCAGCTAACGACACCGAAAAAGATGCAAAAGCGCGTTACGACAAGATTAAAGGTTCAGCGGTAAACCCGGTATTGCGTGAAGGCAACTCGGATCGTCGCGCTCCACTTTCTGTAAAAAATTACGCGCGCAAAAATCCCCACAAAATGGGTGCATGGTCTGCAGATTCAAAATCACACGTTGCGCATTTGAGCGGTGGTGATTTTTACGGTAGTGAAAAATCCGTATTGATTGCTGATGCCGGTAATTTGAAAATTGAATTGGTTGCCCAAGACGGCAGCGTTAAAGTTTTAAAAGAAAGTGTAAAAGTATTGGCGGGCGAAATCGTTGATGCTGCAGTATTAAGCAAAAATGCATTGCGTACTTTTATCGCAGAACAAATTGAAGATGCTAAAACAAAAGGCGTGCTTTTTTCTGTTCACTTAAAAGCAACCATGATGAAAGTTTCTGACCCAATTATTTTCGGTCACTTCGTTTCTGTTTATTACGCGCCTGTGTTGGAAAAACACGCAGCTGTGTTAAAAGATTTAGGTGTCGATTTAAATAACGGTTTGGGCGATCTCTACGCAAAAATTAAATCATTGCCTGTTGAGCAACAAAATGAAATCGAAGGCGATATCGCCGCGCTTTACGCAATTCGTCCTGAATTGGCGATGGTAAATTCTGATAAAGGCATTACCAATTTACACGTGCCAAGCGACGTGATTGTCGATGCTTCCATGCCTGCGTTGATTCGCGATTCCGGCAAAATGTGGAATGCAGATGGCAAATTGCAAGATACTAAAGCAGTAATTCCAGATCGTAGTTATGCAGGTATTTATCAAGTTGTGATCGACGATTGCAAGAAAAACGGCGCATTCAATCCGGTGACTATGGGTAGCGTTCCCAACGTAGGCTTAATGGCGCAAGCTGCTGAAGAGTATGGTTCACACGATAAAACTTTTAAAATTCCAAGCGATGGCACAGTACGTGTTGTTGATGCAGCAGGAAAATTTTTACTCGAACAAAAAGTTGAAGAAGGTGATATCTGGCGCGCTTGCCAAGTGAAAGATGCACCAATTCAAGATTGGGTAAAGCTCGCGGTAAATCGCGCGCGTGCATCTAACACTCCAGCGGTATTTTGGTTGGATCCAAAACGTGCTCACGATGCGCAGTTGATTAAGAAAGTTGAAACTTACTTGAAAGATCACGACACTTCTGGCCTTGAGATTTATATCAAAACTCCAGAGGAGGCTACGCAATATTCTTTGGATCGTATCCGCGCTGGTAAAGACACAATTTCTGTAACAGGCAACGTATTGCGTGACTATCTCACCGACTTGTTCCCCATCATGGAACTCGGCACTTCTGCAAAAATGTTGTCCATTGTTCCTTTGATGAACGGCGGCGGTTTGTTTGAAACAGGCGCGGGCGGATCAGCTCCAAAGCACGTTCAACAATTCGTGGAGGAAGGTCACTTGCGTTGGGATTCTTTGGGTGAGTTTTTGGCACTGGCAGAATCTTTGGATCACTTCGGCAATGTGACTCACAATGCAAAAGCCAAAGTGTTTGCAAAAACTCTCGATCAAGCAAATGGTTTGTTCCTCGATAACAACAAATCACCAGGCCGTGCGGTAGGTGAGTTTGATAACCGCGGTAGTCATTTCTATTTGGCGTTGTACTGGGCACAAACTCTTGCCGCGCAAACTGAAGATGCTGCGCTTCAAGCGGAGTTTGCACCGTTGGCGAAATTGCTGACTGAAAATGAATCCAAAATTATTGCGGAAATCATTGCAGCGGGCGGTAAGCCAGTTGATTTAGGTGGTTACTATCGTTTGGATGAAGAGAAGGCCTCAAAAGCATTACGTCCAAGCCCTACCTTCAATGCAGCTTTGGCAACCTTGAAATAGATCTAATTAGTTCCGGTTAGCAAAAACCCTTGTATGAAAGTACAAGGGTTTTTTTGTTTTGGAGTGTTCATGTCGGTGGACCGCGTAGTGTTTATAGTTGGCGCACAAATATGCAGCGGCTTTTCAATGGACAGCACCACATTGAGACAAATTTGGATTGGCAGCTAATTTTAGATGATATGAAATTCAGATTAAACGCTGCTTTCACCACAAATAATCTGAAAACAAAACGCGTCTGAGTTGTGGTGTGAAAATAGCAGAAACAATTGTGATTAAAGTTTCGCTCATTTTTGGATAAATAATAGATCGTCTAATTGAGGGGCGTTAGATGTATCGTCGCTTGAGCTGGATTAGGCATGAGATCTGAAGATTTCTAATAAACAACTAAAGCCAACTGTTTCAGCAGTCGGCCTGCGTTTGATCTTAAGCTTGATGTATTAAGCCGGTACTGCGGATAATATTTCGCTGGCTTGAATACTGGCTTCGGGCGCACATATGTTTATCGCATGCAAACCTTTATCGCCTTTGGTGATCTCAAAACACACTTGCTGACCCGCTTTTAGGGTCTTATAACCTTCCATATTAATGGCGGAGTAGTGTGCAAAAAGATCTTCGTTGCCTTGGTCGGCCAAAATGAAGCCATAACCTTTAGCATTGTTGAACCACTTAACTGTACCTGTGGGCATGTTGAAATCCTGCGCCTTGGCACCATATGGGTATATGTTGCCTTCATTATTATTACCCCAATATGTATTTGGGAATTGTAGGCTTACGACTGAATTGGTGTAGATCGTGAAATTTAGCACCAAAGTGCTGATAAATATTCAGCGCAATGTGTTTTTTATCCAACATTTGCCCCAATGTCAAGTTTTCAACGTATACGTCGTCGTTATATCTATGAGTTACAATGTGGCCCACAATCCAATTATTTTATTTTTCTACTGAATCTCTATGGGCAATCTAATTAACTTTCAACTAACCTTAAATCAAGATGGCGATTCTAAAGATGCGGATCTTGACGGCAATCTTGCGGTCCTAGAATCGAAACCAAAATTAAAGCGTCCACCTTTGTATAAAGTGATGCTATTAAATGACGACTACACGCCGATGGATTTTGTAGTTGAAATTTTAGAAAAGTTTTTTGGCATGAATCGTGAAAAAGCAACTCATGTGATGTTAACAGTACACATTCATGGAAAAGCGGTTTGTGGCATCTATACTCGTGATATAGCGGAAACAAAAGCGGCACAAGTAAATGAATATGCTAGAGAAAATCAACATCCATTATTGTGTGAAATTGAAGCGGTAGAGGATGACGAGAAATAGTTCGATTTGCTTTTTATGATCAAGAGGGTATGAGTGATGTTGAGCAAAGATCTAGAAGTAACTTTGAATCTCGCCTTCAAAGGTGCGCGTTCGAAGCGCCATGAGTTCATGACGGTGGAGCATCTTTTGCTCGCACTTATCGATAACGATTCCGCCGCGACAGTGCTGCGTGCCTGCGGCGCAGATTTATCCAGCTTACGCAAAGAATTAATTGAATTTGTCGATTCAACAACCCCGTTAATTCCCGAACATGATGCAGATCGTGAAACGCAACCCACATTGGGTTTTCAACGTGTTTTGCAGCGCGCTGTATTTCACGTTCAATCATCAGGCAAACAAGAAGTTACTGGCGCTAATGTCCTGGTTGCGATTTTTAGCGAACAGGAAAGTCAGGCTGTTTACTATCTCAAGCAACAAAGTATTGCACGTATTGATGTTGTAAATTATATCACTCACGGTATTCAAAAAGTATCTGGTAGCGATCATAGTCAAGATCATCAGTCACAAGAAAATCATGATGAAGATTCTGCGTCGGGTGAATCAAGCTCAACAAATCCACTCGAAAATTACGCTAGCAATTTAAATGAAATGGCAATGCAAGGCCGTATTGACCCGCTAGTAGGTCGTGCAGATGAAGTTGAACGTGTATGCCAAATTTTGTCGCGTCGTCGTAAAAATAATCCTCTGTTGGTTGGTGAATCAGGCGTTGGTAAAACTGCAATCGCAGAAGGTTTAGCCAAGCGTATTGTCGACGGCGACGTACCCGAAATTCTTGCTGATAGCGTAGTTTATTCACTCGATATGGGGGCGCTTTTGGCGGGCACAAAGTATCGTGGCGATTTTGAAAAACGTTTCAAAGGTTTGTTGCATGAATTGAAGAAACAAAAGAAATCTATTTTGTTTATCGACGAAATTCACACCATTATCGGTGCTGGTGCAGCATCCGGTGGTGTAATGGATGCCTCAAATTTATTGAAGCCTTTATTGTCTTCTGGCGAAATTCGTTGCATGGGTTCAACAACTTATCAGGAATTTCGCGGCATTTTTGATAAAGATCGCGCGTTGTCGCGTCGCTTCCAAAAAGTGGATGTCAACGAACCAACAGTTGACGAAACCTATCAAATTTTGAAAGGGCTAAAAAGTCGTTTCGAGAAGCATCACAATTTGCGTTATACCGACGCGGCATTGCGTTCAGCCGCAGAATTGGCTGCGCGTTACATCAATGACCGTTTCTTGCCGGATAAAGCAATCGACGTAATTGATGAAGCTGGTGCATATCAACAATTGCAACCCGCGAGCAGACGTAAGAAAACTATCGGCGTGACCGATGTTGAAAATGTCGTCGCAAAAATTGCACGTATTCCCCCCAAAAGTGTGTCGTCTTCTGATAAAGAACAATTGCGTAAATTGGATCAGAATTTGAAGATGACTGTATTCGGTCAGGATGAAGCGATTGATACATTATCTACGGCGATTAAGTTATCGCGGGCAGGTTTAGGTACAGGCGATAAGCCAATTGGTTCGTTCCTATTTGCTGGCCCAACTGGCGTTGGTAAAACAGAAGTGGCTCGTCAATTGTCGAAAGCCATGGGTATGGAATTGGTCCGTTTCGATATGTCCGAATATATGGAGCGTCATACAGTATCGCGTTTGATTGGTGCGCCTCCAGGTTATGTTGGATTTGATCAAGGCGGTCTGCTGACTGATGCGATTACCAAACAACCACATTGTGTGTTGTTGTTGGACGAAATTGAAAAAGCGCATCCAGAAGTTTTCAACTTACTGTTGCAAGTTATGGATCATGGTACGCTTACCGACAACAATGGTCGCAAAGCAGATTTCCGCAATGTGATTTTGATTATGACTACCAATGCTGGCGCAGATGTTATGAGCCGTGCATCAATCGGCTTCACCCATCAGGATCACACCTCAGATGGTATGGAATCGATTAAGAAAATGTTTACACCAGAATTCCGCAACCGTTTAGACGCGATTGTGCAATTCGGCTCATTGACCTTGAGTACGATTAAAACCGTGGTGGATAAATTCGTCATGGAATTGCAAACTCAGCTGGACGACAAGCACGTTACTTTGGATATTTCTGAGGATGCGCGTGAGTGGCTGGCGATTCACGGTTACGACGTAAAAATGGGCGCTCGCCCAATGGCGCGTCTGATCCAGGAAAAACTCAAGAAGCCTTTGGCGGAAGCCATATTGTTTGGTGACTTGTCACATGGTGGCGGTACGATTGATGTAGATCTTGACCAGATTAATGATGAATTGATCATTGAGATAACGGCCAAGCAATCTGACAAGCAACCCGCAAAAGTTTGATTGATTAAAAGATTGTTGTAGAAACAAAAAAGCCGCTGAAAAGCGGCTTTTTTATGGGCTATTAGTTCAGTTTGGCTGAATCCAATAGAGCGCGAGATTAACGCGCGCGGTAGGTAATACGGCCTTTACTCAAATCGTAAGGTGTCATTTCAACCTTAACCTTATCGCCAGTGAGAATGCGGATGTAATTCTTACGCATTTTTCCAGAAATATGGGCGGTTACAATGTGGCCATTTTCCAATTTAACGCGAAAAGTAGTATTTGGCAGTGTATCAACAACTTCGCCATCAAACTCAATATTGTCTTCTTTTGCCATGCGGCATAATCCTCAGGTGTGACTAAATGTGTGGGACGTAAAAATAGGCGCGAATTGTGCCTGAAATAGCCAGCTGAGCCAAGAGAAAAGCGCCAATCAATAGTGTTTTTCCCTAATTTAATCGTAGCCAGCGGCGATTGATGAGTAATTCCAGAGGGCGGTAGTCAGTTTTGTAGCTCATTTTCTCGCACTGCTTAATCCAGTAGCCGAGGTAGACATAACTTAATCCCAATTCCTGGGCTTTTTGAATTTGCGCCAAAATCGCGTATTTACCCATGCTACGTTCGTGTAAATCAGCATTGTAGAAGGTATATACTGCCGACAGCCCGTCTTCCAAATAGTCGCAAACTGAAACTCCAATTAATTCGCCCGCCACACGAAATTCCAAATAACGAGTTGAGCCCCATTCGCTAGTTAAAAACGCCTTGTACTGCTCCTCAGATGGGGGATACATATCGCCATCTTGATGACGACTTTCGATATAACGAGCGTAAAGATTGTAGTGTTCAGAAGTATCGATGCGATCAACGGCGTTGATCGTAACATCCTGATTTTTCTGTAAACAACGGCGTTGGCTACGATTGGGTTTGAAAAGCACAACCGGAATACGGCAGGACATGCAGGCCTGACAATTGCTGCACTGCGGGCGATAGAGATGAGAACCGCTGCGACGAAATCCAAGAAGTGAAAGCTGGCTATAAAGTTCTAGATCAACATTTGCTTCAGGGTCGACAAAAACAGTCGTCGCTTGCTCGCCATTGATATAGCTGCAGGGGTGCGGTTGGGTCGCAAATAATTTAAGTGTTGAAAGGTCAGTCATAATAGCCTCTCTGCGTGAGAGTCCCGCTGTCGTTAGTCAATTCTGACCAATTCGCCGGGTAGTTAGGTTTCTTATTAGTAAAGTTTAGCAGCAGTTGTTGAAATTCATCACGTGCAATCTCGACCGCCCCTAAACTGAATAGATGATCGTTGGCGACTTGGCAATCAATAAGCTGAAAATCCCATGCTACCAACTGACGCACTAAATGTGCAAACCCCACTTTTGAGGCATCATCCGCACGACTAAACATTGATTCGCCAAAAAACACTTGTCCCAAAGCCATTCCATAAAGCCCGCCTACTAGTTCATCAGCTTTCCAAACCTCAACCGAGTGAGCGTGACCGCGCTTATGAAGCTCTGAATAACCCACAATAATATCTTCGCTAATCCAGGTTCCATCTGTATAGCTCCTCGGCTCTGCGCACGCGCGCATGACGCCTTTAAAACAATGATCGAAAGTGACTCGATAAGTTCCGTTGCGCAAAGTTTTGCGAAGACTTTTGGATATATGTAATTCTTTCGGAAAAATAACGGTGCGTGGGCTTGGGCTCCACCACAAGATAGGATCGTCAGGATTAAACCAGGGAAAGATTCCTTGACGATAAGCCGCCAAAATTCTCTCTGGTGATAAATCTCCTCCAGCCGCCAATAAACCATTAGGTTCTTGTAGCGCTAACCTAGGCGATGGGAATATATTATTTAAGGGGCTTAACCAGGGAATCTGAGTCATCTTCTAATACGTATAATCTGCGGATCATTGCTTAAATTCGTGTGATATTTGTATAGTCCCACAGTTTGTCGTAAGTACAAAATAAAAAAGAAAAACTTTAGATGAATTGGCGTGATTTTTGTGTGTAATTTGTTATGAACGAAGGAGTACCAAAACTGTCAATAACTTGAATTTTATTATATTGCGCATTCATTTTAACGACTATGCTTAAGCTAAGATTTGAAATTGAAAGTAAATGTTTTCAGCATCGGTTTTTTTGTATGTTGCAATGCGACTTAGGGTTGTAGCAAGTGCAGGTTTAATCGCTTAGTTGAGGTAAATTATGAGCATTTTCAATCACTATCGTGAGCGTTACGAAGCCACTCAACAGGAAGAGCTAAGCATTAAGGAATATCTCGAATTATGTAAGAAAGATCCTAGTGTTTATGCTTCCGCCGCCGAACGTATGTTAGCGGCAATTGGTGAACCAGAAATGGTGGACACCGCTTCAGATCCCCGTTTAAGTCGCATCTTCTCCAATAAAATGATCAAGCGTTACAAAGTGTTTGGTGATTTTTACGGAATGGAAGAATGTATTCAACAAATAGTGTCGTTTTTCAAACATGCGGCGCAAGGCTTGGAAGAGAAAAAACAAATTCTGTATTTGTTAGGACCAGTTGGTGGTGGTAAATCATCCCTAGCAGAAATGCTTAAAACCTTGATGGAAAAAATGCCCATCTATTGCATTAAAGGTTCTCCCGTATTTGAATCACCGCTGGGATTATTTAATCCAGAAGAAGATGGCCAAATCTTACTTGAAGATTACGGCATTCCCAATCGTTACATCAAAACTATTATGTCACCCTGGGCTGCAAAACGTTTACAGGAATTTAACGGCGATATCACTCAATTTAAAGTTATTAAACTTTTTCCATCCATTTTAAATCAAATTGCAATTACTAAAACTGAACCTGGTGATGAAAACAACCAAGATATTTCATCGTTGGTTGGTAAAGTTGATATTCGCCAACTCGAAGAATTTCCTCAAAACGATCCCGATGCTTACAGTTTCAGCGGAGGTTTGTGCCGTGCGAATCAGGGCTTGATGGAATTTGTGGAAATGTTTAAAGCGCCCATTAAAGTATTGCATCCATTATTAACGGCGACACAAGAAGGTAATTTCAATAGTACTGAAGGCTTAGGCGCAATTCCGTTTGATGGTGTCATTCTCGCACACTCCAACGAATCAGAATGGCAAAACTTCCGCAACAACAAAAACAATGAAGCATTTATTGACCGTGTTTATATTGTCAAAGTGCCTTACTGTTTGCGTGTTAAGGAAGAGATGCAAATTTACGAAAAATTATTGCAAAACAGTTCGCTATCTAAAGCACCATGCGCACCAGATACTTTGCGCATGCTTGCGCAATTTTCTGTGCTGTCTCGAATTAAAGAGCCAGATAATTCCAATGTATTTTCCAAAATGCGTGTTTACGATGGCGAAAATTTAAAAGATACAGATCCGAAAGCCAAGTCATTGCAAGAATATAAAGACGCTGCAGGTGTCGACGAAGGCATGAACGGGTTATCAACTCGTTTTGCATTTAAGATTTTATCCAAAGTATTTAATTTTGATCCTACTGAAATCGCAGCAAACCCTGTGCATTTAATGTATGTGCTGGAACAACAAATTGAGCAGGAACAATTCCCTAAAGAGGTGCAGGAAAAATATCTTAATGGTTTAAAAGAATACATTTCACCAAAATATGTGGATTTTATTGGCAAAGAAATTCAAACCGCGTATTTGGAATCTTACGCTGAGTACGGACAAAATATTTTTGATCGCTATGTTACTTATGCAGATTTCTGGATTCAGGACCAAGAGTATCGTGATCACGAAACGGGTGAGATTCTAAATCGTGCTTCTTTAAATGAAGAACTAGAGAAAATTGAAAAACCTGCAGGCATCAGCAACCCGAAAGATTTCCGTAATGAAATTGTAAATTTTGTGTTGCGTGCTAAAGCAAACAATGCCGGCAAAAGCCCCGATTGGCGCAGCTACGAAAAATTGCGCACTGTTATTGAAAAGAAAATGTTTTCAAATACTGAAGATTTGTTACCTGTTATTTCTTTCAATGCAAAAGCATCTGCACAAGACAAGAAAAAACATGGTGATTTTGTTCAGCGCATGGTGGAGCGTGGTTATACAGAGAAACAAGTGCGTTTGTTATCTGAATGGTATTTGCGTGTAAGAAAATCCCAATAAGCTATAAAGGTTTATAGGGAGTCTTCATTCTCGCGCACGCGGGCGTGAAGATAGTGAAAGATTTAAGATTCTCTCTATAAGGGTTAAGCATGAGTTATATCATCGACAGACGCCTTAACGCTAAACATAAAAGCGCCGTTAATCGGCAACGATTTTTACGGCGCTATCGCGATCAAATTCAAAAATCGGTTTCAGATGCTGTAAGCAATCGTTCCATTAAGGATATAGACAAAGGCGGGAAAGTCAGTATTCCTGCAAAAGATATTGGCGAGCCAGTTATCTATCACGGTAGCGGCGGTCACAATACTCGCGTGTTACCAGGTAATAAACAATTCTCGACTGGCGATAAAGTAAATCGTCCGGATGGTGGATCTGGCAGTGGTGGTGGTGGAAAAAATGCCAGCGACTCTGGTGAAGGCGAAGATGATTTTTCATTTACGCTATCGCAAGAAGAGTTTTTAGATTTTATGTTCGATGGCTTGGAATTGCCAAACCTTGTTAAACGTCAGCTATCCGGTGTAGAAGAATTCAAAAAAGTTCGCGGTGGCGTTGCGAATGAAGGGCAGCCCGGTCGCATTAATATAGTCCGCTCTTTGCGCGCCGCAAATATGCGTCGTATTGCGTTAACAGCAGGTAAGCGTAAACGTTTGCTGGAACTTGAGTCACAGTTAAATGTTATTGATCAGAAAGAAGAATCGCTGCGCGATTTATTACTGCGCGAAGAAATTATCAATGAAATGGCAAAAGTGGCTCACGCTATTAAACGCACGCCATGGCTTGATACCTTCGATTTAAAATACAATCTGCAAATCAAACAACCCATTCCTCGTTCTAAAGCCGTGATGTTTTGCATTATGGATGTCTCCGGCTCTATGGATCAAGCCACTAAAGATATTGCTAAACGATTTTTTATTTTGTTGTATTTATTTTTGCAACGAAATTACGAGCGAACTGAAATTGTTTTTATTCGTCACCATACCAGTGCAAAAGAAGTGGATGAAGATGAATTTTTTCATTCCCGTGAAACTGGCGGTACTGTGGTTTCCAGTTCATTAAAGCTCATGCAGGAAATTATTGAAGACCGCTATTCTCCTGATGATTGGAATATCTACGGAGCGCAGGCATCGGATGGCGATAACTGGGGTGATGACTCTGGTAACTGCAAAAAATTAATGAGCGAAAATTTATTGCCTCTCTGTCAATATTATTCTTACATTGAAATTACGCCGCACGATCACCAGGCTTTGTGGCACACCTATGAAGAGGTGAGGGTAGAACACCCTGATAAGTTTTCGTTGCAACATATTATTGGTATTGAAGATATCTATCCCGTCTTTCGTGAGCTTTTTCATAAGAAGGTCGCATGAAAACATCCAAAGTTAATTCATCACTTTTGTTTACGTCTTCAGAATGGAACTTCGATTTAATTCGCGAGTGTGATCAGGCCATTAGCGAAATCGCTAAAGAATTTGGTTTGGATACTTATCCTAATCAAATTGAAGTGATCAGCTCAGAACAAATGATGGACGCTTATGCAGCAGTCGGCATGCCAATTGGTTACTATCACTGGTCGTACGGAAAACAATTTCTCAGTACCGAAAATTCCTATAAGCGCGGACAAATGGGCCTCGCATATGAAATTGTGATTAATTCAAATCCGTGCATTGCCTACTTAATGGAAGAAAATAATATGACGATGCAGGCGCTTGTTATCGCGCATGCATGTTACGGCCACAATTCTTTTTTTAAGGGCAATTACTTATTTAAAACCTGGACCGATGCTGATTCTATTATTGATTATTTAGTATTCGCGAAGAATTACATCAGTAAATGCGAAGAGCGTTACGGCATTAGCGAGGTTGAAGCCGTTATCGACTCTTGTCATGCGCTAATGAATTATGGAGTGGATCGTTACAAGCGACCCTATCCAATTTCTGCGCACGATGAGGAATTGCGGCAAACCGAGCGCGCGGAATATTTGCAAAAACAAGTTAATGATTTGTGGCGAACTATTCCAAAATCATCCAACGGTAAAGCAGAAAAAAATGTGGCTCAGTTTCCATCTGAACCGCAAGAAAACATTTTATATTTTCTAGAGAAAAATTCGCCTTTGTTGGAGCCATGGCAACGGGAAGTTATTCGCATTGTGCGAAAAATCGCTCAGTACTTTTATCCGCAACGACAAACTCAGGTAATGAACGAGGGATGGGCGTGTTTTTGGCATTACACGTTGTTAAATGAAATGTATAACCGCGGCTTGGTTGGTGACGGTTTTATGATGGAGTTTTTGCAATCTCATACCAGTGTTATTGCACAACCTGCCTACGATAGTCCTTATTTCAGCGGTATTAATCCCTACACCTTGGGGTTTGCAATGATGATGGATATTCGTCGTATTTGCGAAAATCCCACCGCTGAAGACCGTGAATGGTTTCCAGACATCGCCGGTAGTAACTGGAATGAAACGTTACATTTTGCGATGCGAAATTTTAAAGATGAAAGTTTTATCCTGCAATTCCTTTCGCCAAAAGTAATGCGTGATTTAAAGCTATTCAGTATTGTGGATGATGACCAGCACGAAAAAATTGAAATTTCTGCTATTCACGATCAAGGTGGTTTTAAACGTTTACGTGAAACCTTAGCGGGGCAATATAATTTGGGAAATCGTGAACCCAATATTCAAGTGTTCAGTGTAAATGTGCGTGGTGATCGCGCCTTAACGCTTCACCATACAATGCACAACAGGAAACCTTTGGCAGATTCTGCCGGTGAAGTCTTAAAACATCTGCATCGCTTATGGGGATTTGATGTCCATCTTCATTCGATGGATGGAGATGAGATTAAACAAAGTTTTCATTGCCCGGAAAAATAATGATCAATAAAAAAGCCGCTCACTGAGCGGCTTTTTTATTTAAAAGGTTTTCACCTGATACCTACAAACCATCGAGATATCTCTCTGCATCAAGTGCGGCCATACAGCCCGCGCCCGATGAAGTAATAGCTTGACGGTAAATATGATCAGCAACATCACCAGCGGCAAACACGCCGGGAATATTGGTTGCAGTCGCATTACCGTGCAAACCACTTTGCACAATTAGATAACCGTCTTTCATATCCAATTGGCCCGCGAAAATGTCGGTATTAGGTTTGTGGCCAATTGCGATAAATACGCCTGCAACATCAATTTCTTGTAGGCTGCCATCGACTGTGCTTTTCAAACGTAAACCGTTAACACCTTTTTCATCACCTAGAACTTCATCAAGTTGATTGTTCCATAAAATTTTGATGTTGCCATTAGCGGCTTTTGCAAACAATTTATCTTGCAATATTTTTTCAGATTTCACTTTGTCACGGCGATGAATCAATGTAACTTCACTTGCAATGTTAGATAAATAAAGCGCTTCTTCCACTGCAGTATTACCGCCGCCCACAACAGCAACTTTTTGGCCGCGATAAAAGAAACCGTCACAAGTTGCACAGGCACTTACGCCTTTGCCCATAAAAGCTTCTTCAGATGGCAAACCTAAATATTGTGCAGAAGCGCCAGTTGCGATAATTAACGCATCGCAGGTATAAGTGCTTGAGCCAATCAGCTTGAACGGACGCTCGTTTAAAATCGTTTCGTGAATGTGATCGAAAATAATTTCAGTATTAAAGCGCTCGGCATGCTCTTGCATTTGAACCATCAAATCCGGACCTTGCAAATCATGCACGCCGCCTGGCCAGTTTTCCACTTCAGTAGTGGTGGTTAATTGACCGCCTTGTTGCATGCCGGTGATGATTACGGGTTTTAAATTGGCACGCGCAGCGTAAATCGCGGCGGTATAACCCGCTGGGCCTGAGCCGAGAATGATTAATTGATGATGTTTTACGTCGCTCATGGAAGTTCCTTAGGCTATTTCATTCAATAGTGTGGTTTTGATAATGTGGGGGCATAATAGGCGAATCCCACGGTCTGCGCAAAATTGTATGTGTTAATCTCGGGCATTGGGCAAAGCTATTGGCGACATCGATACGCTTGTCTTATCGGTTAAGCAGATCTCAATTAATACAGATGAACAGTTTATGTCTCTAACCCCAACGCCCATTATTGACTCTCCTTGCGTGCGAAATTGTTGTCTCAATGAAGACGATATCTGCCTGGGATGTGGCCGAAGCTTGCGAGAAATTACGCGTTGGGGCGCAGCTTCGAATGGGGCTAAATTAGCAATTTTGGAAACTGCAGCTGAACGCAGACGTCTTATAAAAATACGCCAGGGATTCTAATTTTTTTCTATTTTATGAGAGATTAATGTCATCCGCCATGGATAAAAGTGTTTCCCAAGCTTCTGCATTATGAGTTAATAATAATTTTTCCAGATTGTCGCTAGGTATTGGTTTTGAAAATAAATAACCTTGTAAAAAATCTGCCCCGTATTCGCGACAAAATCTGGCTTGTTCTTTAGTTTCAATGCCCTCTACAACAATTTTTAAATTCAAACTTTTACCAAATACAATCATGGCGCGTAATATTCGTGAGTCGTCGATATTTTCTGGCACGCCTTGAACAAAAGTGCGGTCAATTTTTAATGTGCGTGCGGGCAGCGCTTTTAAATATGCCATTGAAGAATAGCCGGTACCGAAATCATCCACGGATATTTCCACGCCATAGCTGCGAATTTGTTGCAACAGTTTTGCGGTGTTTTCAAAGTTTTCAATCAACAGAGATTCAGTGATTTCCAATCCTATACATCTGCCAGGTATTTCTGCTTTATCCAAATCGTTTTTGATGGCGATGTGAAGATCTTCATCAGTTAACATTTGGGCACAGACATTGATGCGCACAGTAAAGGTTTCACTTACCAAATTTTGCGATCGCCACTTAGCCAATTGTTGGCAAGCCTTGAGGCGACTGCGTGAATCTATTTCAACAATCAGCCCAATTTCCTCCGCCAGTGTAATAAATTCACTGGGCGGTAAAATTCCACGGGTGGGATGATCCCACCGAATTAAACTTTCAACTCCGCAGATTTCTAAAGTATTCGCTTCAATAATGGGCTGGTAATAAAGAATAAAATGATCGGTAGGAATAAGTGAGCGCAATTCTTTTTCGAGACGGATACGCTCTTGCACCTGCGCTTGTAAAGCAGAGGAGAAAAAGTGATAGTTATTTTTACCATCGCGCTTGGCGCGATACATGGCGAGGTCAGCGGCTTTTAACATATCTCCAGCATCGCTACCTGCGTGAGGGTAGGTTGCAACGCCAATACTTGCAGAGATAAATTGTTCGATATTTTTAATCATAAATGGGTAGCGCAATTCTTCCAAAATGCGCTCCGCAAGCTGAACGATACGATCTTGCGATTCAAAATTGTGCGCTAGAATTGCAAACTCATCGCCACCCAAACGACAAACAATATCTCCGTTGCGAACCACATGGAGTAAGCGGCGCGCAACTTCTTGTAATAGTTGATCGCCCGCATCATGTCCCATACTATCGTTGATGATTTTAAAATTATCTAAATCCAAAAATAATAACGCGAGTTGATCATTCAAGCGATTTGCACGAGGAATGGCAACGCGTAAGCTTTCATCAAAATAATAACGATTAGCAAGGCCGGTAAGAGAGTCATTCTCTGCGAGTGCCCGTAGGCGCTGATGACTTTCAAATAATTCTCGTTCTAATAAATGGCGGGTGCGCGCATGAACAATTGCTCGGGTTAAATGTTTGTGTGAAATATCAGATTTAAAAAGTACATCCTGTGCACCTGCTTCAATGCATTTTTGTTCAAGCTCGTCATTCTCCATTGCGCCCGTCAAAATAATAATGGCGGCATGATGATTTGGATGGCGCACTAGCATTCGTAGCGTGTCGAGCCCATCCATATCGGGTAAGCGATAATCTAACAACACTGCATCAAAATCGTCAGTTTCAAATTCCAGCAAGCCGCCATTGGCTGATGAAGCCTGCGTAATTTGAATATTCCATTCGGCTTTCTTGAATGTGCGAATAATTGCTTGGCGATCAAGATCATTGTCGTCGATTAAAAGCAATTTCATCTTTTACTCCCTAAATAATTACTGCGCTGCAGTACTTGGCATTTCTGTGATGCGCCAATTGTGATTGAGTAAACATAGGATCAAATAATTTTAATTTTTTAGCACGCATCGCCAAGATGTTGTATCGATATTCTGGCGTCTGTACGTTTGGGAACGGTCTCTCAATCATTATCCTGCCTCCGCCGTATATTTTGCGGCCAGCTAAAACTGAAACAGGCACCGCGGCCTTCTGATTTTAAAGTGACTTCACCACCATAAGTTTCCACGATTTTTTTTATCAGTGCCAAGCCCATGCCGCTACCTTCCAATTCGTCGCGTGGTTTTAAGGTTTGGAACATGCCAAATATTCTTTGATGATATTGAACAGGAATGCCAGGGCCATCGTCGCAAACTGTGAATTCAAAAAGTTGATCATTGATGATTTTCGAGCTGACTTTAATAAAACCTTCTTCTTTGTCGTGATGTTTGATCGCATTTGAAAATAAATTGCGAATAATTAATTCGAAGGGCGTACTTAGCGTTAACAACCTGGGCAACTGATTAACAAGCTCAAGACGTAAGCCAGGCTTGTTATTTTGAATTTCAAAAAGCTCGGTCACTATTTGATTTACATCAACTTCAATCAGCGTACCTTCCGTCTTTCCGGCACGATAAAAAATAAGCAGATCATCCAGCAATTTTTCCATACGTTGAATTCGGTTGCGTAATAACACCGTGTGACCTGCGACGGCCTCATATTCTTTCGAGTCAAGATCTTCTTCAATCCAGGTTGAGAGTTGCGCTATACCGCGTAATGGGGATTTCAAGTCGTGAGATGCTACATAGGCAAACGTTTCCAGCTCTTTATTGCTTCGCTGTAACTCATTATTACTATGCTCCAGTTCCAATTTTCGTGCTGAAAGCATATTCGCTGTTCTTATGGCTTCGGTAATATCGCGCTTTATAGCGGAAATGCCAATTATATTTCCGAGCGCATCTTTGATGGGTGATAGTGTTATGGATACATTAATTAAATCGCCATTTTTGTGCAGCCGCACGGTTTCAAAATGTTTGACCTCCGTTCCAGCGTGTACTTGTGCTAATAATGTATCTTCCTGATGAAACAGCTCTGGAGGGAACAGTAAATTTCTTATGGGTTTGCCTATAGCTTCTTCTGCGCTAAAGCCAAACATATTTTGTGCGCCTAAGTTCCAGCTAGTGATAACGCCCGTAGGTGTTTTACTAATAATAGCGTCATCTGAAAATTCAACAATGGCAGAACGCAGTGCTTCCAGGTCATGAAGTTTTGCGAGCGCTAATTCTTCTCGCGTTACATCAATAGTGGTTCCAAGCATGCGCAAATTTTTGCTGTCAGCGTGATGTTCTATTTTTGCTTTAGCATGCAAATATTTAAGCGTCCCATCAGGTTGCACGATTCGAAATTTAGATGAAAAGGGATTTAGGGTTTTAATGGAAGCTTCAAAAAGCTTTTCGGTGTTGTCAATGTCGTCTGGATAAATACATTGTTTCCATGCTGCATAGTCGTTGGTGAAATAATTTTTATTGCGACCATACATAGTGAACATGGTGTCGTTCCAAATCAATTTTCCTTCATCGACAATATATTCCCAAATACCGATTTGATTTACGTGAGTAGTAAGTTCAAGTCGCTCTCTGCTTTCGTTAAGCGTTACTACAAGTTGGCGCAAGCGCGTCTCTAATTCTTTTCTAGCGATGAGATGATCTTTAAGTGTTTCTAGCGAGCGAGCTATATCGCCAATCGCATTCGGGTTCGATAAGAAGGGAATTTCCTGAGTGAATTCTTCTTTGGCAATCGCTTGAATCGTGCGGCGAATTTTATGTAGTTGATCGACCAAGTTGCTGATCACGAGACTTGCGACTGCAATTGTCGCAATTAAAACTATTACTGCTACCACCAATATTTTAAAGGTGGAGTTATTTGCAAGATTTTTCCAGAAAAAAATAACAGCGATACCAAGCACACATATTGGAATGGCAGTAGTCGCCACAACCAAGGCGGCCTTTAAGACTACTTTTGGTGCAATATTCTCTTGAGCATTCATGCGCTAACTTCGCTTCCATATTTTGAGATAGAAAACACTTAATATTCTTGGCGCATTTATACATATTAAATTTAAGGGTGCACCATTAAGAATTTTAAATCATGATCAAAAATTCTCTTCAAATATTGTTTTTAATTAAACAATTGAAAATTCGATGTACATTTTCAACAAACAAATTAGCAACAATGGTAAGTGTATAACCTCTTGTCAAATAGTACAGGAAGAAAGGGTGCTATTTATATTACAAGCCTTTACACGTAGTTTTAGACGCTAATTAATTATTCTTTGGATAAAATTTTTTTTAATAGCTGTTTGTAAAAAATTGTTAATTTAAAGCTTGTAGATCAGTTGAAATAATTCATGCGTCAAACGATGTTTACTGGTACTAAAATTTTTCAGATAAGTCTCAGTGCCAACATCTTTCGAGTTAGTTTGGTGTCATTAAAATGGCAGGGCAGAAATGCAAAGGTCGTTTCATGTCGAAGAGTTAGTTTTTTTGACTCGATCGGGTTTGCCACACTGACTTTTATGGAGCTCGCGATCATGGCGCTTCTTACGCCGGATCGAGATAATGTTTGAGGGCTGCCGCCGGGTCGGCAATTTGTTACACTGCGCGCCTTTTTAACTGCCCCTTTCCCGGCATCCCCACGGTGCGCGAATGGTTTTCCGTGAGATCCATCTATGACTAATTCTAATTTTGCCAATATCCGTATCGTTTTGGTGAACACAACCCATCCCGGCAATATTGGCGGCGCGGCGCGCGCCATGAAAAATATGGGCTTATCTCGCCTTTATTTAGTGGCGCCAAAGGAATATCCCTCCGACAAAGCTGTCTGGCGTTCCGCGGGCGCAACTGACGTTTTGGATAATGCGGTAGTAGTCGAAACTTTAGATGATGCGATCAGTGGTTGTTCGCTCGTTGTAGGCACCAGCGCTCGTGAGCGCCGTATTCCTTGGCCATTGCTCGACCCACGCGAATGCGGCGAAAGTGTTTGGGAGGAAGCGGGGCATCACGAGGTGGCTATAGTATTTGGCCGTGAGGATCGCGGTTTAACGAATGAAGAATTGCATAAATGTAATTATCACGTTCATATTCCCGCCAACGAGGAATACTCATCGCTTAATCTCGCAACTGCTGTGCAGGTGATTTGTTACGAGGTGCGCATGGCGTTCCTGAAACAAACTGAGGGAAATACACTTCCCAACCACAGCTGGGATATGCCGCCAGCAGATTCCGGTGCACTGGAAAACTACTATCAACATTTAGAGCAAACCCTTTCCCAACTTGGTTTTCTCGATCCGCAAAACCCCAAGCAGACCATGACCCGCTTGCGTCGTATGTATAACCGCGTGCGCGTTGATCAAATGGAGCTGAATATTTTGCGCGGCGTATTAACCGCCATGCAAAATTACGTGTTTTATACCAATAAGGTGGTAGGAAAGCACGGAATAGAACCTGGGATCGACGCCTTACGTGAGGCCGCGAAGGCGCAAGCCGACGATTCTGCAAGCTGAAACGGTCGAATTGTTGAGGCTGGTGGTATTTAGGCGTTGGAAAATAACTAATAGTTGAGTAAAATGGTAGGATATAGCAAGCCAGCTTACTACCTAACCGCTATCACTCTAATCACTAGCATTCAACACACCAGGTTTTCCTATGCGACTCACCACGAAAGGACGTTACGCGGTTACTGCCATGTTGGATTTAGCGCTCCATACCGAGCGTGGCCCGGTGAGTTTGGCGGACATATCGGCGCGTCAGGGGATATCTCTTTCCTATCTTGAACAGTTATTCGCGCGCTTGCGTCAATGCAATCTAGTGCAAAGTGTTCGCGGTCCAGGTGGTGGCTACCGTCTTTCGGGCAACACTGCGGAAATTTCTGTCGCACAGGTGGTAGATGCGGTAAGCGAGTCTCTGGATGCAACACGTTGTGAAGGTAAAGGTAATTGCCACGAAGGCGAAGTCTGCCTGACCCATCATTTGTGGGAAAATTTGAGTGAGCAAATCCATCAGTTTTTAAGCAGTATCAGCTTGGCAGATCTGGTGGCTCGCGGTGAAATTCAGGCCGTTAAAGAGCGTCAGGATAACCGTATACATGGCATTCGGCCGGAAAACCATATTGCTTTGAGCGAAATTTTGTAAGTTTACACATCATTAATTGTTTTAACGCTGAGAAACACGAGTGACTTTGAACTCTCCACAAGCATCTTTCCGCAAGCCTGTGTATTTGGATTATGCCGCTAGTACGCCGGTGGCACCGCAAGTTGCCGCCAAAATGGCAGAGTGTTTAACGCGTGAAGGCAATTTTGCTAATCCCGCATCCCGTTCGCATGTGTTCGGGTGGCAAGCAGAAGAAGCTGTAGAGAATGCTCGTGCGCAATTAGCTGCATTAGTAGGTGCAGATACTCGTGAAATCGTGTGGACGAGCGGGGCTACTGAAGCCAACAACCTTGCGTTAAAAGGTGTTGCTGAGGCTCATAGATCACAGAAAAGTACGAATGATGAAAAGTTGGGGCACATTGTTGTATCTGCTATAGAACACAAAGCTGTACTTGATCCCATCGCATGGTTGGAAGAACAAGGTTTTAGCGTTACCCGTTTGCAGCCAACTAATGAAGGCATTATCACACCGGAAAATTTACAGGATGCACTGCGTGACGATACTTTTTTAGTCAGCCTCATGCAGGTTAACAATGAGTTGGGCAGTATTAATGACATTAAAGCCCTGAGTGCATTGTGCAAAACTCGCGGTATCTTATTTCACTGTGATGCCGCCCAAGGTGTTGGAAAAATTGCAGTCAATGTAAAAGATTTAAACGTGGATTTGTTGTCAATTTCCGGCCACAAATTTTACGGCCCTAAAGGTATAGGTGCGCTTTATGTGCGTCGCTCAGGTGATGTAAAAATCGCCGCGCAAATTCACGGCGGTGGACATGAACGCAATATGCGTTCCGGTACGCTTGCAACGCATCAGTGTGTCGGGATTGGTGAGGCTGCTGAACTTGCGCAAAGCAGTCTCGACGATGAGCAACGAAGAATCGCTGAACTGCGCGATTTATTATGGCAAGGCATCAGCGATTTACCGAATATCAAACGCAACGGTTCCAGCTCGCAAACAGTGAGCGGAATTTTAAACGTCTCCTTTGCCAATGATGTGAGCCAAGGTTGCGATGGTGAAATGCTGCTCTTGTCGCTACGAGATTTAGCCGTATCTAGCGGGTCCGCGTGCAACTCAGCAAGCATGTCACCCAGCTATGTATTAAAAGCAATTGGTTTGAATGATGTAGAAGCGCAAGCGTCATTGCGTTTCAGTGTGGGGCGATACACCACCCGCGAAGAAATCGAATTTGCTATTGAACATATTCGCGCAACTGTTACCAAGTTGTTGCGTACTCAAATTTAAGCAGTAACCGTTAAGAAGCGAAGCCATGTCTGAACAAGTCGAAGAACTCATTAGAAAAGAATACGCTGCCGGTTTTTCTACCGACATCATTTCTGAAACTTTACCGCCAGGTTTAAACGAAGATGTTATTCGTTTTATCTCCGGCAAAAAAAATGAGCCGGATTGGTTATTGGAATGGCGACTAAAAGCCTATCACGCATGGCTGGAAATGACTGAGCCGGAATGGGCGCACGTTAAATATGATGACATAGATTTTCAGAAGGTTTCTTTTTATTCCGCACCCAAGTCAATGGATGATAAACCCAAAAGCTTAGCGGAAGTCGATCCGGAATTATTGCGCACCTACGAAAAACTCGGCATTCCGTTGCATGAACAAGCCGCACTTGCGGGCGTTGCTATGGACGTAGTATTCGATTCAGTTTCAGTAGTCACAACTTTCCGCGAGAAATTATTAGAAGTCGGCGTAATTTTTTGTTCAATTAGCGAAGCGGTGCATAAATATCCTGAACTGGTAAAAAAATATATCGGATCGGTAGTGCCGCAAAAAGACAATTATTACGCAGCATTAAATTGTGCCGTGTTTTCAGATGGTTCTTTCGTTTATATCCCAAAAGGCGTGCGCTGCCCGATGGAGTTGTCGACTTATTTCCGCATCAACGAACAAAACACTGGCCAATTTGAGCGCACTTTAATTATTGCAGATGAAGGTTCGCACGTAAGTTATCTTGAAGGTTGCACCGCGCCCATGCGCGATGAAAACCAATTGCACGCCGCAGTGGTTGAATTGATTGCGTTGGACAACGCCGAAATTAAATATTCCACCGTACAAAACTGGTATCCCGGCAACGAAGAAGGTAAGGGCGGTATTTATAACTTCGTAACCAAGCGCGGTGTTTGCCATACCAATGCAAAAATTTCCTGGACGCAAGTTGAAACGGGTTCCGCGGTTACTTGGAAATATCCAAGCTGCATTTTGCGTGGAGACAACAGCGTTGGCGAATTTTATTCGGTTGCATTAACCAATAATTATCAGCAGGCCGATACCGGCACCAAGATGATTCATATTGGTAAAAATACGCGCTCAACAATTATTTCCAAAGGTATCTCTGCGGGTAAAAGCTCAAATGCGTATCGCGGATTGGTACGTATGAATCCCGGTGCGGACGGTGCACGCAATTACACGCAATGCGATTCTCTATTAATTGGCGATAAATGCGGTGCGCATACTTTTCCTTATATCGAAAGTAGAAATCCCAGTGCTGTCATTGAACATGAAGCTACAACGTCGAAAGTAAGCGACGATCAATTATTTCTTTGCCAGCAACGTGGACTCGACGCAGAGAAAGCGGTATCCATGATTGTGAATGGTTTCTGTCGCGAAGTATTTAAAGAGTTGCCCATGGAATTTGCGGTAGAAGCCGGCAAATTATTGGAAGTGAGCCTTGAAGGTTCAGTTGGATAAAATTAACACTCCGTTATTTTCGTTCCCAAGCTCTAGCTGAGGGATGTAGGAAAACACTCCCAAGCTGGAGCTTGAGAGCGAGATGTTTATCAAATTGATTGAAAAATTACCGGACCAAGAAATTTATGTTACGCATTACTGATTTGTTCGCCAAAGTGGAAGAAAAAGATATTCTTAAAAGTTTGAGCCTCACTATTAAACCCGGTGAAGTTCACGCCATCATGGGCCCAAATGGCGCAGGTAAAAGTACACTCGGTAATGTGTTGTCTGGTCGCGCTGGTTACGAAGTGACTGGCGGAACAGTTGAATTTAATGGCAAAGATTTATTTGAATTGGAAATTGAAGAGCGTGCGCGCGAAGGTTTGTTTTTAGCCTTTCAATATCCCGTAGAAATTCCCGGCGTTAGCAATATGGAATTTTTAAAAGCGTCTGTAGATGCAAAACGCAAGCATCACGGCCAGCCTGAATTATCTGCTGTTGAGTTTATGAAGCTCGCTCGCGAAACCAGCAAACGAGTAAGTCTTGATCCCACATTTTTAAAGCGCGGCGTCAACGAGGGTTTTTCCGGCGGCGAGAAGAAACGCAACGAAATTATGCAAATGATGTTGCTTGAGCCGAGTTTATGTATTCTCGATGAAACTGACTCAGGGTTGGATATTGATGCACTGCAAGTCGTGGCGAATGGTGTTAACGAAATGCGCTCACCGGATCGCAGTTTTATAGTGGTAACGCACTATCAACGTCTGCTCGATTACATAGTGCCTGATTATGTTCACGTGCTGGCAAATGGTCGCATTGTAAAAACCGGCGGCAAAGAATTGGCGCTTGAGCTTGAAGAAAAAGGTTATGCATGGCTTGAAGAAGAGGCGGTGTAACGCGATGACCGATTTTCAACAACAAGCATTAACGATTGCAGCGCAGCAACAAAGTCCTGCATGGCTAGCGCCGCTGCGCTCGCAAGCAGCAAATGAGTGGCGGAATGTCATCTGGCCGACGCGTAAAACTGAGCATTGGAAATATACGTCGCTGGCATCTTTGCAAAAAACTTTACTAAGTTTAGTAAACACTTCTGCTGCAAATACTGACTGGAAAAGTGAAGTTGAGTTTATTGATGTAAATGCAATTCGGCTGGTGTTTGTTAACGGCGTTTTTGATGCAGCTAACTCATCTAATTTTTCTGAAAATATTGTTCGCTTTTCACAAGCAAATTCAGCCCAGCAAAAAATTATCGAGCAATATCTGGGTAAGGTAGTCGAAGGTTCACAACATCTATTTGCAACGCTTAATAGCGCATGGCTGGATGATGGAATATTAGTTCATGTTCCACGCAATCAAACCTTGGATCAACCCATTTATGTGGTTCAAGTTTCTACACTTGGTGAACAGACGCTATCGGTAAATCAACGTTTGTTGGTTGTACTTGAAGATTCCGCGCAAGCTGAACTCATTGAGCATTTTGTGTCTACCTCTGAACAACAAAATAGTGTTGTTAATGCGCTGGCCGAAATTGTTGTTGGCGATAACGCGCAGTTACAGCACTACCGTTTAAATCTTGAAGAAGAAAATATTCAGCATATCGGTGCAGTGCATGTGAATTTATTGCGCAATGCGCGTTTTCGTGGTTTTACGCTAGCGCTTGGCAGCAAATTAAAGCGTATTGATTATCAAATTAATCATCGCGGCCAAGGCGCTGAGTTAAATTTGCAAGGCGTTTATTTGCCGCGCAATAACCAAATGGTGGATTACCACAGCAATGTTCAGCATTGGGTTCCTCACTGCACAACGAGCGAGGTTTTCCGTGGAATTATTGCGGATTCGGCGCAGGCGATTTTTAACGGTCGAATTTATATCCACAAAGACGCACAAAAAACGCTGGCAGAACTCAGCAACAAGAATTTGCTGACTTCCAACAAAGCTGAAATTAACACCAAGCCGGAATTAGAAATTTATGCGGATGATGTTAAATGTGCTCATGGTGCAACGGTCAGCCAGTTAAATGACACGGCGCTTTATTATTTACAAAGCCGCGGTGTTTCGCGCAACGAAGCTGAAGTTATGATGAGCTTTGGTTTTATCAACGAATTGTTGCAGCAAATCGCCGAACCGGCTGTTCACCATTATTTGTTGCCGCGCTTGGCAAAACTATTTGGTCGCGATCAAACCTTGCTAGAGATGGCTGACGAATAATGAGCAATCAGATTTCGGAAACTGACAAATTTGATGTTCAACCTTTTGATGTGGAACGAGTTCGCGCAGATTTTCCAATTCTTCATCAAAACGTAAATGGTCAGCCGTTAGTGTATTTGGATAACGCCGCCACTACGCAGAAACCAAACGCTGTTATAGATGCAATTAGCGATTATTACCGTACCGACAACAGTAACGTGCATCGCGGTGCGCATGCACTTGCAGATCGTGCCACGGTTAAGTTTGAAGCGGCGCGCACTAAAGTTGCTGAATTTTTAAATGCTCCTGATGCAAGACAAATCATCTGGACGCGCGGCACCACAGAAAGTATTAATTTAGTCGCTGCCACTTGGGGTCGAGTAAATTTAACCGAAGGCGACCGGGTTTTAGTATCGGCCATGGAGCATCATTCCAATATTGTTCCTTGGCAATTAATCGCGCAAGCAACCGGCGCTAGCGTTGAAGCAATTCCTGTTGATGCCACTGGCACTATTGATTTGAATGCATTTGAATCCATGTTGGGCGCCAATGTAAAACTGGTTGCAGTAGGGCACGTGTCTAATGCAATGGGCACGATTAATCCGGTTGAAAAAATCATCGCCGCTGCGCATGCAATTGGAGCAAAAGTACTAATCGATGGCGCGCAAGCAGTGAGCCATTGGTCGGTAGATGTCCAGGAGTTAGATTGCGATTTTTACGTTTTTTCTGCGCACAAATTATTCGGCCCTACCGGTTTGGGTGTGCTCTATGGTAAGCGTGAAATCCTGGAAGCTATGCCGCCCTATCAAGGTGGCGGTGAGATGATTGAAACTGTGAGTTTTGCAGGCACAACGTTCAATCAACTGCCTTACAAATTTGAAGCTGGTACACCAGATATTGCCGGTGTAATTGGTTTCGGCGCAGCGATTGATTATTTAGACTCTATTGATCGCAATGCGGCCGCAGCGCATGAGCAAGCTTTGCTTGATTATGCGGAAGAAAAAGCGCGTGCAACACCAGGAATAAAATTGATTGGGACGGCGGCGAATAAAACCAGCGTGATGAGTTTTATGTTGGAAGGAGCGCACCCTGCCGATGTCGGTGTTTTACTGGATAAGCAGGGTGTTGCGGTGCGCACCGGTAATCATTGCGCGCAGCCGATTATGGATCAGTTTTGTATTCCTGGAACTGTGCGCGCGAGTTTTAGTTTTTATAACACCTTTGCAGAAGTGGATCGTTTATTCGCGGCCATTGAAAAAGCAAAAATGTTCCTAATGTAGTAAATACTTTTTAGTTTTATGGGAGACGATTTATGAATGTCGCATCATTTGATCCGCAGCAAGAATCTGTTTCGGTGACCGCATCCGCTGCAGCGCATTTCAAGCGTCAGTTAAACGGTAATAAAGAAGCCAAAGCAATTCGCTTAAGCGTGAAGCAAAGCGGTTGCACTGGCTGGATGTATGTTGTCGATTTGGTTCCCGAAGGCAAAGCTGAGGATTTGCATTTGGCCTTGGGCGAGGGCGTTGAATTATTAATTGATCCCGCGGCTTTGCCAGTCGTAAGTGGAACTGAAATTGATTACGTTACTGAAGGCGTTAATCGCCAATTAAAATTTAACAATCCGCGTGTAAAAGATTATTGCGGTTGTGGTGAAAGTTTTAGCGTAGCCAGTTAGTTACTGAAAGCAGTTATTGAGTAGTTATTGAGAGTAATTATGTCTGAAAGACGCATGGTGGTGGCGCTTGCTGATTGTCCCGCACGCCGGGTTCCCGACGGTACACCGCTCACCATTCCACAAGATACCTTTGTGACCATCACGCAAGCATTGGGTGGTAACTACACCGTGACCTATCACGGCCAAATGGTCCGCGTTGATGGCACTGATGCTGATAAGCTCGGGCTTGATGCAGATAGTTTAAGTTTTCCAGAACCCACTGATGAAACCGTCCGTGAAGATCAGGTTTGGCAAGCGTTAGGTAGTGTTTACGATCCCGAAATCCCCGTTGATTTGGTTAATCTTGGCTTGATTTATGGTGTAAAAATAAATCAGGCCGCCAAGCACGTCGATATTAGAATGACGCTCACAGCTCCCGCGTGTGGAATGGGCCCAGTACTGGTAGGCGATGTGGAATACCGCGTTCGCAAAGTGCCCAATGTAAAGTCTGTAAAAGTCGAATTAGTATTCGATCCACCATGGGCACGCCATATGATGAGCGAAGAAGCCCAGTTGGAAACCGGTATGTTCTTCTAGTCCTCTTCCCATATATCTAGTGACTAGTACGCTTTGCAGGCATAATGCCGCCCTCCGTGAATGTTGGAATCACTTGTAATGACCCAGTTTGGTATAGACGTAAGCGCCGACGATATAGTGGATACCCTCGGTTTTTTTGACTCCTGGGAGGATAGATACAAATACATTATCGATTTGGGCAAAGAATTGCCGCCCATGGCCGAGAGTTTACGCACCGATGAACATATTGTGCGCGGCTGCCAAAGTCAGGTCTGGTTGGTGGATGAAGTGCGCGATAATCGCTTGTTCTTCCAGGCTGACAGCGACGCGTTCATCGTGAAAGGCTTGCTGGGTGTGGTTCTCGCGGCTTATAACGGCAAAACCGCAGCTGAAATAGCGGCGGTTGATATTGAAGCTTATTTTACCAAGCTGGATCTTTTACAGCATCTGAGTTCTACCCGTGGTAATGGTCTCAAGGCGATGGTGAAACGAATTCAAGAAACTGCTGCAAGTCTCTAATTTTCTGTCGTTTTTTGCCTTTTGGTGCGTATAAAAAGCCGCTGAACCCGCGTATAATCGCGGGTTTTGTATTTATGTGCCATTGCGCGACTTATGCGCTGGCTATTTTGGGATCAATTTGGAGATGTTTCATGGCTGTTGAACAAACCCTTTCAATCATTAAACCTGATGCTGTTAGCAAGAACCACATCGGCGAAATCGTAGCGCGTTTTGAAAAAGCAGGCTTAACTATTGCCGCACAACGCTTGGTTCAGTTGAGCAAGGCACAAGCCGAAGGCTTTTATGCTGAACACAAAGGCCGTCCATTTTTTGATGGTTTGGTTGAATTTATGATCTCCGGTCCAGTCGTAGTGCAAGTGTTATCCGGTGAAAACGCTATTTTGGCAAACCGTGAATTGATGGGTGCCACCAATCCAGCTAATGCAGCTCCAGGAACTATCCGCGCTGATTTCGCTGAAGCGATTGATAAAAACGCAGTTCACGGTTCGGACTCACCGACCTCTGCTGCACGCGAAATCGCTTATTTCTTCGCATCCAGTGACATTATTGTTCGTTAATTTTTGTTGTTTATTTTTAGGTAAAACCCATGGCCGAGCATATCAGTCCAATCGCAGAAACTACGTCAGCAACATCGGCGGGTGCAAGTGCGGTTGCTCCTGTTAAAGAGAGCAAAGGTGGCGCGGCCAAGGTAAACCTTTTAGGTCTGTCGGAAGCCAAGTTAATCGCGTTTTTCGAAACACTTGGCGAACCTAAATTTCGCGCTGTACAAGTGCTGAAATGGATTCATCAGCTCGGTGCTGATAATTTCGAAGACATGACCAACGTTAGTAAAAGCCTGCGTGCAAAATTAAATTTGTGTGCAGAAATTCGCGCGCCAGAAGTTATTAAACAGCTGGATTCTACCGATGGAACGCGTAAGTTTTTGATTCGCGTATCAGGCGGGAATGTTGTTGAAACTGTTTATATTCCTGAGGGCGACCGTGGAACACTTTGTGTTTCTTCGCAGGTTGGTTGTTCACTGGATTGCAGCTTTTGTGCAACGGGCAAACAAGGTTTCAATCGCGATTTAACGGCAGCAGAAATTATTGGCCAGGTGTGGATTGCAGCAAAATCTTTTGGTCAATTAACACCAAATGGTCCACGCGCTGTTACTAATGTGGTGATGATGGGTATGGGCGAGCCCTTACTTAATTTTGATAATGTTGTCGATTCCATGAATCTTATGATGCACGACAACGCTTATGGAATTTCCAAGCGCCGCGTGACCTTAAGTACATCAGGTGTTGATCGTCCACATCACGCACATGAACTTGCTGAATTGCTGCGCGATGTTCCTGTGAAAATTAATTTAATTCCGTTTAATCCGTTTAATTTGTCCAACTACAAACGTGTTAGCAATAATGCCTTGCGTAAGTTCCAGGATATTCTAATCGAAGCGGGTTACATTGCGACTGTGCGCACAACACGCGGGGATGACATTGATGCAGCCTGCGGTCAGCTTGCAGGAACTGTTAACGACATTACCAAGCGTAGCGAGCGCCATCGTGCACGTTTTGAGGAAGCACAGCCGATAAAAATTATTGGCGCATGATTAAATAGCTTAATAGCTTGAATTTAATGCTTGTACGTTAAATGCCTTCGGAGTAACACAATGCAGAATAATAAGTTGCTGTCAGGTTTTAAGAATGTATTGATGTGTGTGTTAGTGAGCGTATTTTTATTTGGTTGTGTTTCCGAACAAGTCAAAGGTAAAGAAAAAAAAGCTCCAGATAAGGCCAAGGCACTTGAGCTTCATGTACAAATGGCATTGGGTTATGTCGAAAAAGGTAATCGTGAATCAGCGCGTATCCATTTAACTAAAGCGTTTGATATTGATAAAAATTCAGCTCCTGCAACTAATGCCATGGCAATGTTGTATCAGCTGGAAGGGGAGCCAGCGCTTGCAGAAGAAAATTTTAAGTTAGCGATAAAACGCGATAAAAACTTAACCGCCGCGCACAACAACTACGGTATTTTTCTTTACAACCAAAAGCGCTACCAGGAAGCTTTCACTCAGTTTGAATTAGCAGCTGCCGATTTGGGTTATGTAAATCGTTCACAGGCTTTAACGAATGTCGGCAAGGCCGCATTGAAGATCGGAAAAGATGCGCGTGCACAGTCAGCATTTGAGCATGCGTGTATTTTGGACAGAAAAAATTCCGATGCATTTATTGAATTGGCGGATATTAATTTTCAAAACAAAGAATATGCAGAGGCTAAAAGAAATCTGGATGTTTACGAATCTCTTGTCAGTTCGTCGCCACGCAGTTTGATGTTGGGAATTCGTTTAGAAAGAATATTTGGCAACAAAGATAAAGAAGCAAGTCTCGCGCTGAAATTGAAAAATAATTTCCCATATTCCAAAGAACTTTTGGATTACCAACAAAAGAATTCTAATTGAGGTTCTGATGGTTGAATCCAGTGAATCGCAACCAAATGAGAAATTATCGCCCGGTAAAATATTGCTGCAAGGTCGACTGCAGGCTGGGCTAACTCAGGAACAAGTTGCGAAAGAACTTTATATGACTGTTTACAAGGTTAAAGCCTTGGAAGCAGATGACTATAGCCGTTTGAGTTCGGACACTTTTGCGCGCGGTTACATTCGTGCCTATGCAAATTTAGTGAAGATAGATGTTGTTGTCGTATTAGCTGCGTACGATCAGTTGATGGATGACATAAAACCGCCGGAAGTTGTGGCGGCCCAAATTGCTGCGCCAACAGAGCCACAAGGTCATCGCGGCGCGTGGCAATTTCTTGTGGTTATTGGCGCGTTTTTAATTGGGATTTGGCTAATATCTGTTTGGTTTTTTGATAACCATACGGAAACAGAATACGTTGTTCCAGCAGTTGGTAATTCCTCGGTAGCATCGGAAAATTTGAAATCGACGGTGGCTGAGTCATTTGCAAGTGCGAGCGAATTTAGCAGTTCAAGTAGCAGTGTATCGCCGATGAGTACATCTTCACAAAGTAGAATACAAAATGCGTTGGCTGTAAAGAATTCAAGTTCGAGTAAATCCGCTAATGCAGCAAATTCTTCTGTATTTAGTTCGGCATTAAGCTCAATTGCAACTTCAAGCAGTGCGTCAGTTGCAGCGCAGGTAAGTGTTAAGAAAACCAGTCTGGATGAAATTAGTTTTTCATTTCGCGCTGAATCCTGGTTGGAAGTGAGCGATTCGCGTGGTGATGTCTTGGCCACCGAACTTGAGCCAGCTGGTAGCAAATTAAAATTGGTTGGGCTTGCACCATTCGACGTGAAGTTAGGCAATGCGCCTGCGGTTGATGTGCAATTGAACGGCAAAAAAATTGATGTTATCCCATTGTTGGGAAGCAACGTGTTAATACTGAAAGTCGGCAATTAAAAGTTGCTGTGTTGTTAAGGTAAAATTATGCATTGTGAATCACCGATTAAACGTCGCAAGTCGCGTCAGATTATGGTTGGAAATGTGCCGGTAGGTGGCGATGCGCCTATTTCCGTGCAGAGCATGACTAACACTGAAACGACAGACGTAGCCGCAACTGTTGAGCAAATTCGTCGCATTCAGTTAGCGGGTGCTGATATTGTTCGCGTATCGGTTCCTTCGATGGATGCAGCAGAAGCCTTTGGTGCAATTCGCAAACTAGTGGATATACCATTAGTTGCGGATATTCATTTCGATTACAAAATTGCGTTGCGTGTTGCCGATTTGGGCGTGGACTGCTTGCGTATCAATCCCGGCAATATTGGTCGTGAAGATCGTGTCCGTGCAGTTGTCGATAAAGCGCGCGATTTAAATATTCCAATTCGAATTGGCGTTAACGCAGGTTCATTGGAAAAAGATTTACAAAAAAAATACGGTGAACCAACACCGGATGCTTTAGTTGAATCTGCACTGCGTCATGTTGAAATTTTGGATGCCTTAAATTTCCATAATTTTAAAGTCAGCGTAAAAGCATCAGATGTTTTTATGGCCGTTGCTGCCTACCGTAAATTAGCAGCACTAATCGAGCAGCCTTTGCATTTGGGTATCACAGAAGCTGGCGTGTTACGCGCAGGCACAGTGAAATCAGCAGTAGGTTTAGGCGCACTTTTAATGGATGGTATTGGCGATACTATTCGTATTTCACTCGCTGCTGATCCGGTCGAAGAAATTAAAGTGGGTTGGGATTTATTGCGCAGTTTGAAATTACGCAGTAAAGGTGTGAACTTTATTGCCTGCCCAAGTTGTTCACGTCAAAACTTTGATGTGATTAAAACCATGAATGAATTAGAAGCGCGCGTGGAAGATATAACTACGCCGATTGATGTTGCCGTCATTGGTTGCATCGTAAATGGCCCTGGCGAAGCGAAAGAAGCTGATTTAGGTTTGACTGGTGGCACGCCTAATAATCTAGTGTATATCGATGGTGAACCCAACCATAAAATCGGCAATGAAAATTTGGTGGATAATTTAGAAAAACTTATTCGCGCAAGAGCCGCATTAAAAGCCATTAAAATGGCCGAAGATGAAAAAAATATTATTGCTCGCGCATAGTCGAGTCCGGTTATTTGGATTGCAATGGTTTTAAACCATTGGTGGTAGAGAAAGTATTTTGAAAAAAATTCAAGCTATTCGTGGAATGAATGATTTATTGCCAAGCGATTCGTCGGCATGGCAATACGTTGAAGCGGCTGTCGCAAATATTTTGCGTCGTTATGCTTATCAAGAAATTCGTTTTCCTATTTTAGAATCGACAGATCTTTTCAAGCGTTCTATCGGTGAAGTTACCGATATCGTTGAAAAGGAAATGTACACTTTTGATGATCGTAACGGTGACAGTGTCACGCTACGTCCTGAAGGCACGGCATCTTGTGTTCGCGCCTGCGAAGAACATGGTCTGCTATACAATCAAACCCAGCGTTTGTGGTACATGGGCCCAATGTTTCGTTACGAGCGCCCGCAAAAAGGCCGTTACCGCCAGTTTCACCAAATTGGTGTGGAAACCTTTGGTATGGACGGGCCCGATATTGACGCTGAAGTTTTATTACTCAGCGCGCGTATTTTGCGTGAACTTGGCGTCGCTCCGTTTGTCACACTGCAGATCAATTCATTAGGTGATTCCGAATCGCGTGCAAATTACAAAGAAGCCCTGGTGGCTTATTTGGAAAATCACAAAGAAAAATTGGATGCCGACAGCCAGCGCCGTTTAACAACTAATCCTCTGCGTATATTGGACAGTAAAGAGGCAAGCACTCAAGCCTTGCTCGATAACGCGCCGGTATTGTTGGATTATTTGGATGAAACATCGCGCGCACATTTTGAGCAATTAAAAGTTCTGTTGGATGCTGGTGGTGTCAGTTATCAAATTAATCCACGCTTGGTGCGCGGTTTGGATTACTACGGCAAGACCGCATTTGAATGGGTAACGGATAAATTAGGTTCACAAAGTACAGTGTGTGCTGGTGGCCGTTACGATAATTTGGTTGAACAACTTGGCGGAAAATCGACTCCAGCCGTTGGCTTTGGAATCGGTTTAGAACGCTTGGTGTTGTTGCTACAAGCTGTCGATGCCGTTCCAAAAAATTTGGAGCAAATTGCAGATGTTTATGTAGTTGCAGTTGGCAATGTGCAGAAAGAAGCTTTTCAGTTGGCGGAGAACTTGCGCAATGAATTGCCAAGTTTGCGAGTGATCAATAATTGTGGTGGTGGAAATTTTAAAAATCAGTTGAAAAAAGCTGATAAAAGCACAGCAAGTTTAGCGCTGATCTTAGGTGAAGATGAAGTTGCAAAAGCGGTAGTCGCCGTAAAATTTTTACGTGACGATCAACCCCAGCAAATAATCCCGCTAAGCGACATTATTAAATTTTTTAAAAATCGTGTATAAAATTTTAATTGATATGAATTATTAGGAGTTCATTGTGAGCGTACATTTAACTGAAGAAGAACAATTAGAAGTCTTGAAGCGCTGGTGGAAAGATTACGGTAAGGTAGTGATCATTGCGATAGTCGCTGCAGTTGCAATTTATTTTGCATGGACAACTTGGCAAGACAAAAATAATGCAACAAAAGAATCTGCTTCTGCTCAATACGATGCGCTGGTAAAGCTTCTTAATGTTGAACCAGGTAAAACACTTTCTGACGCTGACAAAAATACTGCTGCCACTATTGCAAGTGAAATCAAAGCAAAAAATGGCACTGGTTTGTATGCACAAAGCGCAGCTTTCTATCTTGCTAAATCTGCAGTTGATGCAGGTGATTTGGATAAGGCAGTAACTGAATTACAATGGATTTTATCGTCCAAGCCTGACATCGCTACCGCACAACTCGCACATGTACGTTTAGCTCGTGTATACGTTGCTAAAGGAGCTTACACCGAAGCGCAAACTCAATTGGCGGAAGAACCTAGTAAAGCATTTGCATCAGAATACTCTGAAGTACGTGGTGATTTATTAAAAGCGCAAGGCAACAAAGAAGCAGCTGCAACTGCTTATCAAAAAGCCTTGGAAACTACTGATCCACAACAACAGGAACGTGCAATGGTATTGCAAATGAAAGCCGATGAATTAAAGTCACCACTTGCTGTTGCTGAGGAGAAAGCCCAATGAGGCACTTGAAATGGGGCTTACTGCTCTGTGCCGTATTGATGTCCGGCTGTTCGATATTTTCTAAAAAAACTGGCCAAGAGCCAATGGATTTGGAAAGCTTTAAAGAAACGGCCAAGCTGAGTGAAGTGTGGAGCCATGGTGTCGGCAGAGGGCAGGGAATTGGCTTGACGCAACTTACCCCGGCGCTAGCGGGTGATACAATTTACACCATCGATCACGAAGGCATTGTAAGTGCGTTGAATAGTCAATCCGGAAAAAAACTCTGGTCGAAAAATGTAACGCCCGAATTTACCGGATGGACAGGAAGCGTTGTTTATTTCTTTAAAAATAAAGATTTAAACCACGGTGTTACTGGCGGTATTAGTTATGCGGATGGATTGCTTTATATCGGAAATTACGCCGGTGAATTGATTGCACTTTCTGCGAAAGATGGCAAACAAATTTGGCGTAAACAAGTAAATGGTGAAATTTCGTCGGTACCGCAAACTAACGGTCAAGTTGTTGCTGTGCAAACGATGAACGGAAAATTGTTTGTAGTTGATGCAAAAACCGGCGCTGATATGTGGTTCTTTGAAAATCCACCGCCAGTTTTAACATTGCGTGGCACCGCAGCGCCTTTAGTAACAGATACTGCAATTTATGCCGGTTTTGCGAATGGTCGCTTGATGGCGTTTAATCCAAGCAATGGTTTAATTTTGTGGGAACAACGTATGGCCTTGCCAAAAGGTCGTTCAGAATTAGACCGTATGGTTGATATTCACGCGAGTCCGCTAATTAAAGATGGCATTTTGTTTGTAGGAACTTATCAAGGTCGTATCGCCGCAGTCGCTCGTGGAACGGGTGGCAGTGTGTGGGCAATAGATGGTTCGACTACTGAAAATCTCGCCGCGTCTGACGATAAATTATTTGTTAGCCAGAGCGATGGAAAAGTGGTCGCTTACAGTCTTACTTCCGGCGAGCAACTGTGGCAAAACGAAAAATTGTTGCGTCGTCGTTTAGGTGGCCCGCAAGTATTTGGTGATTATGTAGCTGTAGTAGATTTTGAAGGATACATGCATGTGCTAAATCAATCGAACGGAGAATTTGCTGCGCGTGATCGTGTTGATAGCGATGGCGTGCGCGCACCTTTGTTGACTGATGGCAAAACGCTTTATGTTTACGGCAACAGCGGAGGCTTAATGGCCTTTACCGCAACCGCTAAAAAATAAGCGTTAATTCAAGTTATTTTTCGAACCACTTAAGGAGGAAACTCTTTAAGTGGTTGATTTTTTTGTGGCGTATTGGTTTTTGTATGCCAAATTGTTTTATTTATTAATTGATGTACTCATTATGATTCCTGTTATTGCACTTGTTGGTCGGCCCAACGTCGGAAAATCTACTTTATTTAATCGCCTCACGCGCAGCCGTGATGCATTGGTGGCGGATTATCCCGGCCTTACGCGTGATCGCAAATACGGCGAAGGAACTTTTGAAGAGCGTCGCTTTATCGTAATCGACACCGGTGGTATTAGCGGTGAAGAAGAGGGTATTGATAGCATGATGGCTGGTCAATCCCTATTGGCGATTGAAGAAGCGGATATTGTTTTATTTATTTTGGATAGCCGCTCAGGCGTGCATCCTGCTGATCATATGATCGCAAAACATTTGCGTGTGAATAATAAAAAAACTTATTTGGTTGCCAACAAAATTGACGGTATGGATCCGGACATCGCACTCGCGCCTTTTTACGAATTAGGTTTGGGCGAAATTTTTGCTACTACTGCAACCCATGGTCGTGGTGTGAAATCCATGATGGAAGAAGTGCTGGCCGAAGTTCCGGAATTTACGGAAGAACAACAGGTCGACGTTGCCAAAGGCATTAAAATCGCTGTAGTAGGGCGGCCAAATGTAGGTAAGTCTACTTTGGTAAATCGTTTACTCGGCGAAGATCGCGTTGTGGTGTTCGATGAACCTGGAACCACACGCGATAGTATTTATATCAACTACGAACGCTTTGGAAAAAATTACACCATTATCGATACCGCCGGTGTGCGCCGTCGAAAAAATATTGATTTGATGGTAGAGAAATTTTCTATCGTAAAAACTATGCAAGCCATTAGCGATGCAAATGTTGTTGTGCTGGTGATGGATGCAAGTGAAGGCGTGGTCGAGCAAGATTTGCATTTAATGGGATCAACGATTGAAGCGGGCCGCGCTTTGGTTATTGCATTAAATAAATGGGATGGTTTGGATGAATCCCATAAACAATACGTGAAAAAAGAACTCGAACGCCGTTTACGTTTTGTCGATTTCGCGACCATCCATTTTATTTCTGCGTTGCACGGTACGGGCGTAGGCAATCTCTACAAATCCATCGAAGAAGCCTATCAATCGGCAACGGATAAATTCTCTACCAATTATTTGACGCGAATTCTTGAAGATGCGGTGCGCGAGCATCAGCCGCCTATGATTCAAGGTCGCCGTATTAAATTGCGCTACGCGCATCCTGGCGGTCACAATCCGCCGATTGTGGTGATACATGGCAATCAAACTGCTGATATTCCCAATCATTACACCAAGTATCTTGAAAAAACCTTCAGACGCGTCATGGACTTACACGGTACGCCGATTCGTATCGAGTATCGCACCACCGACAATCCGTACGCCGAGAAGAAAAAGAAAGTAACCCAGCGCGAATTTATTAAAAAGCGCCGTTTGGAAAATGCGCATCCCAATAAAAAGTAACGATGTGGCTGTTAGGTTTCGTTATCCGAAACAGCCAGTTTCTTAGCAAAAATATACGGTTAACTTTTTTTTCGTGTCTATACTCACTCAAAAGATGTGAGCGAAAATAAGAGAGAACCCAGTATGAATAGAAGAATCCAACAAGCAATCGGCATTGCAGTCACCCTCATCAGCTTTTCGGCAAGCGTTGTTGTTAATGCTGAAACGCTAAAGTTTAACCAATCTGAAAACGACCCCAACGGTTTTTACGCAGCCAAAATGATCAAGCTGGCTCTTGATCATATGGATCGCAAATATGAAACGGAAACCGTTGGCGGCCAACTCACTCAAACCCGTATGCAAGAGGACGTCAAATCAGGCGTGCTCGATATTATGTGGGCGGGCACCAGTAAAGAGCTTGAGGATGATCTTGAGCCGGTGCGAATCCCGCTTTATAAAGGACTGTTGGGCCACCGGTTTTTGATCATTCGCAAAGGCGATCAAGCTACCTTTGACAATATCAAAACGCTTGAAGATCTGCGCAAAATTCGCCTCGGTCAAGGTACTGCCTGGGTCGACACCAAAATATTGGAAGCGAATGGTTTGAAAGTCGTCAAAACCATGAAATACCAAAACTTGTTTAATATGTTGGACGGCAGCCGTTTTGATGCTTTTCCCCGTGCCGTGTTTGAACCCTTCAGCGAAGTTGATAAACACCCTGAGCTTAATCTCGCGGTCGAAAAAAACTTAATGCTGGTTTATAAAATGGATTTTTATTTGTTTGTTAGCAAAGCTAAAAAGCAGCTGGCGCGAGAGTTTGAAATCGGTTTAAACCGCGCTATTGCAGATGGTTCTTTCGAAAAAGTCTTTATGAGTTCGCCGAGCGTTCAGGAAGCCATTTCCAAAGGCGATTTGAAAAATCGTATTGTAATTCCACTTAACAATCCGTTTAACTCGAAAGAAACTCCAATTGATAGAGCAGAGCTTTGGATCGATCCGAAAACCTTATAGTGTTAGTAAAAGTTGCGAAAAAAACGGGAGCCTAGTGCTCCCGTTTTTATTTCGTAATGCAGAGTTTTTAAGGCTTTAATCGATCATTTCAATCCAGCATTTCAATAATAGAAGGATTGATATCCTCGATGCGAGTGCAGCCCGATAAAGCCATAGCCACACGCATCTCATTGGCAAATAAATTTAAAATTTCACTCACGCCAGCTTTTTGCCGTGCGGCCAATGCGTACACCCAGGGGCGGCCGATCATTACACCTTTTGCACCCAACGCAAGTGCGCGCACAACATCCAAACCACTGCGAATTCCGCTATCCATCAAGATCGTTAAGTCATCTCCCACAGCGTCTACAACTTTTGGTAGCGCGCGAATAGCTGAACTTGCGCCATCCAATTGTCGCCCACCGTGGTTGGATACGATGATTCCGTTCGCACCTATGGTCGCCGCTTGTTTTGCGTCTTCAGGGTCTAAAATACCTTTGATAATAAAATGTCCGTCCCATTCGGCGCGGATGCGATCTATATCTGCCCAAGTAACCGTTGGGTCAAAGTTTTTGCCGAGCCAGGCCCAGAATTCATCAATACCGGCATTGTCACCGAGCACTGGTGCAATATTCCCCAGGCTGTGCGGGCGACCGAGTAGGCCTACATCCCAAGCCCAGCGAGGGCGACGCAAAACCTGTAATGAGCGTGTTAATTTACGTTGAAACATGGTTCCGTAAGACAAGCCTGAGCGCATATCGCGATAGCGCGTTGCGGGTACTGGCATGTCTACCGTGAATAGCAAGGTAGTTGTACCAGCAGCCTTGGCACGGGCAAGCATTTCGCGTAGAAAACCGCGGTCGCGAATCATGTAAAGCTGAAACCAAACGGGATTGGTCACACCAGCGCGAACTTCATCAATCGAACAAGCCGACACTGTGGATAGACAAAAAGGGACGCCGGCAGCCTCAGCGGCTTGTGCAGCCTGTACTTCACCACGCCGAGCGTTCAATCCCGCAATCCCCACTGGGGACAGGCCGATAGGCATTGCCAGTTTTTGGCCGAATAAAGTCGTTTCCAATGAAACCTGAGAGACGTCTTTCAACACTCGTTGACGCAATCCAATTTTTTGCAGATCGCTTGAGTTATTGCGCAAGGTAGTTTCGCTAAAGGAGCCGCCATCAATGTATTCAAATAGAAAGTGCGGCAAACGGCGACGGGCAAGTTCGCGATAGTCGTCAATATTAGCTAGGATCATAAAGCAGCCTGAATTTACAAATTATCTATGTTATGGTGTAATTGACCTTATCTTATCATGTTTATATATAACTTATCTTTTATATATAAATTACTGGTATTGTATAGCTGTACAATTAGCCGCCACAACGGCACTATAAAATCACAATAATGAAGCTTTGCTAAAACTCTTTACGAGTAAAAATTATGAATAATAACGATAAAAATGCGGCTGTAATTCTGCCGTTGGTTTTGATTGTTAGCCTTTTCTTTTTGTGGGGAATGGCGAATAACCTTAACGATATTTTGATTACCCAATTTAAAAAAGTCTTTTCTCTCAGCGATTTAAAATCTGGTTTGGTGCAATCTGCTTTTTACACCGGTTATTTTGTGTTTGCGATTCCGGCGGCCCTTTACGTGAAGCGGTTTAGCTATAAAGCCGCTGTTATCACC
Organism: Gammaproteobacteria bacterium; assembly: GCA_004172865.1. GTDB lineage: Bacteria > Pseudomonadota > Gammaproteobacteria > Pseudomonadales > Cellvibrionaceae > Cellvibrio. The sequence continues at coordinate 373,592 of SEBV01000007.1, forward strand.
GGCCTGCTTTTATACGCGTTTGGCGCTTTGCTGTTTTACCCGGCAGCCGCGCAACGTGAATACAGTTTGTTTTTAGGTGCGCTTTTTATTATCGCCAGCGGCCTGGCGTTTTTGGAAACTTCGGCGAATCCGTTGGTAGTGGCCATGGGCGATCCTGCAACGGCAGAGCGCCGCCTGAACTTTGCGCAATCCTTTAATCCTTTCGGCTGCATCACCGGCATTTTTATCGGCCGCGAATTTATTTTATCCGGCCATGAGCCAAGCGCCGCCGATTTGGCCGCTATGACGCCTGCTGCGCTTGAGCAGTTCTACCAAACCGAATCCCAGTCTGTGCAAGGCCCTTACTTGGTTATTGGTGCTCTTGTATTGTTGTGGGCGCTTTTTGTGTTTCTCGTGCGTTTTCCAAAAATCGCAACCGAATCAACCTCCGAGCGCTCCGCAAGTTGGACGGACTATAAAAATCTTCTCGCAAATGGGCGCTTCCGCTTTGGTGTTTTAGCGCAGTTTTTTTATGTGGGCGCGCAAGTTTGTTTGTGGAGTTTCACTATTCGTTACGGCCAACAAGCTTTGCCGGGCACCGGCGAAAAAGTTCTGGCTAACTATTTAATGGCATCGCTAGTGGCTTTTATGGTGGGCCGATTTGTAGCTACCGCGCTTATGTCGCGCGTTAAACCCAGTTTGCTTATGTTTGCTTATGCATTAGTAAGCGTGGTGTTGTGTGCAGTAGCAATTCTCATCCCAAACCTTATTGGTATGTTTGCCGTGGTTGCTACCAGCTTCTTTATGTCGCTGATGTTCCCCACAATTTTCGCGCTAACAATTAAAAATATTGGCGATCAAACCAAAGCGGGCTCTTCACTATTGGTGATGTCAATCATTGGTGGTGCTGTATTGTCGGCGCTTATGGGATTTGTATCAGACCTATCCAGCATTCATGTGGCGGTGATAGTGCCTCTTGTCTCATTTGCGGTGATAGCTGCGTTTGCATGGGCTTGTAGCAACGAAGTTTACATATCCGCAAATAACGCTCCTATTGCAGCAAGTTAAGAGCGGGCCAAGTTGTGATAGATGCGCATCAACATTTTTGGCGAATTGGCGAGCATGATTGCAGTTGGCCAACGCCGGATTTAATGGCAATTTATCGCGATTTTTTGCCGGATGATCTTTTACCTTTGGTCGAGCAAACAGGCGTTACCGGTACTGTATTAGTGCAATCACAACCGAGTGATGCCGATACGGATTTTTTGTTGCAGCTGGCGCATAAGTCTGACCTAATCAAGGCCGTTGTGGGATGGGTGGATTTATCTTCACCTAGTGCGCCTGAACGTATTCTGCAACTAGCGCAACATCCAAAGTTTCGTGGTGTGCGACCCATGTTGCAGGGCTTGGCAGATGATGCTTGGATTTTAAGACCTGAGCTTGAACCTGCAATAACTGCTATCAAGGCGAGTAATTTAAGTTTCGATGCTTTGGTGCACGTACGGCATTTGCCTCACTTGCAGGTTTTTGCGGAGCGCCATCCTGATTTGGCGATTGTTATTGATCACGCTGCAAAACCGGCAGTTGCTAATGATGAGTTTTCGGCTTGGGCGACAGCTATCACCGCGCTTGCCGACCTTCCACGGGTTTATTGCAAGTTATCTGGACTATTGACAGAAGCAAGTTCGGAGCAGGGTGTTGCTGTACTTCAGCCATACGTGATGCAGCTATACCGGCTTTTTGGCTCTAAACGTTTGATGTGGGGAAGTGATTGGCCAGTATTAAGTTCGGCTCCAAATTCGCAATACAATGCTTACGCAAGCTGGCTGAAGTTAGCCAAAGAGTTGTTATCGCCAGTTTCCATCACAGAGACTGATGAAATTTTTGGTTTAACCGCGAGACAGTTTTATCGATTTTAACGCTACAGTTAGTGGGCTTTAACTTGTTCAGATAGGCGACATCTGATATTTTTAATTTTCTTTTACATATAACTCTAACTATTTACATATAAAAATTATGGCTACCAACGACACTACAATTGATTCGGCAACTGAAGACAACGACCGTAAATACCGCGCGCCCGCACTTGAGAAAGGTTTAGATATTCTCGAACTGCTTGCACGCCATGGTTCTCCAATGACAACTTCCCAAATGGCAGTGACTCTGGGCCGCTCGGTAAGCGAATTATTCCGCATGGTGCTCGCACTGGAATTTCGTGGCTTTATCGAATCATCACCTGATGGTCGCGATGGTTATACGCTAACCAATAAGCTATTTACCTTGGGTATCGCCCAAGGTTCGGCGCGCTCGCTGCTCGAAACCGCGCTGCCGGTGATGAAAGATATCGCCCGTGAGCTTGGGCAATCCTGTCACCTCGTAGTGCCGTCCGGCGATCAAATTGTGGTGGTGGGTCGTATCGAGAGCCCGATGGATTTAGGTTTCTCTGTACGCGTTGGATATCGCCGCCGTCTGGTGGATACTAACTCGGGCTTAATGCTCTACGGTTTTGCATCAGAAGAAAGCCAGGCGCGTTGGTTGCCACAACTTCGTGCTTCAGCAGAACCGGAACGTATTGAACGATTTCTCGAAAAATCCAAAGCTTCAGTGGCGCGCGGTTATGTGCAATCGCCAAGTGATTTTGTTGAAGGCGTTACCGATTTGTGTGTTCCCGTGATTGGTTTGAATGGAGCAACGGCGGTCATCAATGTTCCGTTTATCACGATTAAGGCGCAGGCAGTGACTCACGAACAGGTGATCGAAAAACTAAAACTCGCAGCGCGAAAAATCGCGGATGCATTGAGTAACGAAGGGCGCTAACAGCGCCCTTTTTTATTGTGCAAAAGGAGCTAAAATTCTTTGGTAGGGATATGTTAACTTTGACTATAATAAGGTAAAATTTATTTTATTGGCAAATTAATTTTTAATTATAAAAATATAACAAAAAGGTGGAATGAGAGTGAGAGTGCCATTGTCCCTTGATTCAGCGACCCTGACTGGTTTTAAACCTTTGGGCAGCAAACCTTTGCTAATGCCCAAGCTTGGATTTGGCGCTGCTCCCATCGGTAATTTGTACACCGCAATGAGCGATACAGATGCAGCGGCCACGCTTGATTCTGCTATCGCGCAGGGCATCCATTATTTTGACACCGCACCTCACTACGGTTTTGGCCTAAGTGAATCTCGTCTCGCGACAACTATTGCCAGCCGCCGTGAAAATTTAATTATTTCTTCCAAAGTTGGTCGCTTGTTAGTGCCCAGCACATCTAGCGATTATGTTCGTCATGGCTTTGCAAATGCGCCCGCATTGGAACCTGTTTTTGATTATTCCTATGACGCGGTAATGCGTTCCTTTGAATCAAGCTTGCGTCGTTTACAGACAGACTATATCGATATTTTGTTAGCCCACGACCTCGGGCCTTTAACGCACGGTGATAAACACGAACAGCATTTTCAAGTATTTATGGATGGCGGTTATCGCGCTATGCATGAGTTGCGTGCCGCCGGTTTAGTAAGCGCGATTGGGCTTGGCACCAACGAATGGCAAGTCTGCGAACAAGCACTGAGTTATGGCGATTTCGATGCATTTTTATTGGCAGGGCGCTACACCTTATTAGAACAAAGCGCGTGCGATTCTTTTTTGCCTTTGTGCGAAGCGCGCGGTGCATCCGTAATCGTAGGCGGTCCGTTTAATTCGGGAATTTTAGCGTCTGGTGTTAGTGGTGCTGGTCCGTTTTATTACAACTACGAAGCTGCGCCTAAACACATTATTGAGCGCGTTGCACAGCTCGAAACTATTTGTGCTGAATTTGAAATTCCATTAGCGGCGGCGGCTTTACAGTTTCCCGGCGCGCATCCACAAATTTGTTCGGTGATTGCGGGTTTGGCATCGCCTGCGCAAGTTAAGCAAGCGATTAGCTGGATAAATCTTTCTATTCCCGAGGAATTTTGGTTGCAATTACGTGCGCAACATTTATTGCACCCAAATGCGCCTATACCGACTTCGCCAGTTCCACTGACATCATTATTTTCAACTGAGTTGTAGATGACTAATACCAAAAAAATCGCACAGGCAATTCTGTTGCATCCTAGCGACAATATTTTAGTTTGTGTGGCGCATATTTACGAAGGTGACATTATTACTATTGACGACCAATCAATCGTCGCAACGCGTGATATTGAAGTCGGTCATAAACTTGCGCGTCGTGCGCTTGCCGTTGGTGACAAAGTTTTTCGTTACGGCGCACCTATCGGCTCGATGACACAAGCCGCGCAGCAAGGCGAACATGTGCACATGCACAATATGCAAAGCGATTATATTCCGAGCCACACACGCACTCGGCAAAATAAAGACAGGAGTGAAAGTTAAATGGCGAATATTCAATTCACTGGCTATCAACGCCAGGATGGTCGCAAAGGTATTCGCAATGTCATTGTGGTCGCTTACTTGGTGGAGTGCGCGCATCACGTATCGCGCAGAATTGTTACGCTCGCCAACGATATGGATGTGCATTTAATTGGTTTTCCCGGTTGCTATCCGAATCAATATGCCTACGACATGATGCGCGCTGTGTCAGTTCATCCCAACGTTGGGGGCGCATTATTAATTTCGCTTGGCTGCGAAAGTATGAATCGCGATAAATTATTGAAAGATATTAAAGCCACTGGTCGCCCCGCAGAATTATTGGTGATTCAGGAAAACGGCGGAACAAAATCCACAATTGAAGCTGGTCTCGCTGCAATTGCACGCATAAAATCCGAAACCGAAAAAACTCCACGTGTCCCCATGGATTTAAGTGAATTAATTGTGGGAACAATCTGTGGTGGTTCAGATGGTACAAGCGGAATTAGTGCTAATCCAGCGGTAGGTCGCTGCTTTGATGCGCTTGTTGAGGCCAATGCAATTTGTATTTTCGAAGAAACCGGTGAATTAATCGGTTGCGAAACCATCATGGCGGATCGCGCTATAACTCCCGAACTCGGTATTGAAATTGAAGCCTGCGTTGCCAAAGCAGAAAATTATTATCGCATTATGGGTTTCGGTAGTTTTGCACCAGGCAATGCGGACGGTGGTTTAACAACGCTCGAAGAAAAATCTATGGGCGCTTATTCAAAATCCGGTTCATCGCCCATCAGCGGCTTAATTAAACCCGGCGATATTCCACCTGCGGGTGGTTTGTATTTGCTAGATGTAGTTCCCGATGGCGAACCACGTTTCGGCTTCCCCAATATTTCAGACAACGCAGAAATTATCGAATTAATTGCCTGCGGCTCGCATGTTATTTTATTTACCACCGGCCGCGGTTCTGTTGTCGGCTCAGCAATTTCTCCCGTAATTAAAGTCTGCGCAAATCCAGAAACTTATCGCCGCTTAAGTGAAGATATGGATGTTAATGCAGGCCGTATTTTAGAGGGCGAAGCAACACTGGATGAAGTCGGTGAGGAAATTTTACAAAATGTAATTGATGTGGCTTCAGGTAAACGCAGTGTGTCGGAAGAGTTGGGCCATCAGGAATTTATTTTAACCTATAAATCTTTTGAGCCAATCGGCCCGAGTTGTTTGCCAGTTAGGCAGATTGCATAAAAATATTGTGGCGATAAGAATCCCATGTGAGTTCGCCGAGCATTGGAGGGAAATTGCCGGAAAACGCACAGGATGTGCGTTTTAGTGACGATGCGACAAGGATGTCGCTCCGGAACGACGGCAATTTACCGAATCGCGCAGGAAACACGAATGAGCTGGGTCGCCTTTCTTTTGCTTACTTTTCTTTAGGCGAAGCACGACTGCATGGATGCAGGAGGTAGAGGAACGCAGGAGCAGTTGCCGAAAGAAAAGTGAGGCCAGCGGCAGGCGAAAATAAAATAGTAATTTAAAAATAGAGATCATCATGAACCGTCTAAAAGGCAAAACCGCATTAATCACTGCCGCTGCCCAAGGCATTGGCCGCGCTAGCGCTGAACTCTTCGCCGCCGAAGGCGCGCGCGTTATCGCAACTGACGTTAATGTGGACGCGTTAAAAGATATCGTTGGCTGCGAAGTGCGAAAGTTAGACGTACTTAATGCAGAAGAAATTATCGCACTCGCAAAAGAAATAGGGCCAATTGATATTTTATTTAACTGTGCCGGTTTTGTTCACAGCGGAACAATTTTAGATTGTGAAGAGAAAGATTGGAATTTTTCGTTAAATTTAAATGTCACTTCTATGTATCGCATGATTCGCGCATTTTTGCCAGGCATGATTGCAAGTGGTGGCGGTTCCATTATCAATATGTCTTCGGTCGCCAGTTCAATTAAAGGTGCGCCGAATCGGTTTGCTTATGGCATGACAAAAGCAGCGGTGATTGGTTTGACCAAAGCGGTTGCTGCGGATTTTGTAACCCAGGGCGTGCGTTGTAATGCAATTTGTCCCGGTACTGTGCAAACACCGTCGCTTGAGCAACGATTGCACGCAACGGGTGATTACGAAACCGCATACAAAAATTTTGTAGCGCGCCAACCAATGGGGCGCTTAGGTAGCGCAAAAGAAATGGCGAATCTCGCTCTCTATTTAGCGAGCGACGAATCTGCATTTACTACCGGCACCATCAATGTTATCGATGGTGGTTGGAGTAATTAATCAATTTATTGAAAAATAAAAAATTGTGAGAGAAAAAAATGAAATTACTTAGATACGGTTTGGCAGGTCAAGAGCGCCCCGGTATTTTGGATAAAGATGGAAAAGTTCGCGATCTATCGAGCGTAGTTACTGATATAAATGGCGCAACACTTTCAGACGAAAGTTTAAAAAATATCGCTGCAGTCGATATTAATTCGTTACCGCTTGTTGATGATCCTATTCGATTCGGCCCGTGCGTAAATCATGTGGGTAAATTTATTTGCATAGGTTTAAATTACGCAGATCACGCTGCTGAATCTGGTGCCGCTGTGCCAGCAGAGCCTGTTGTATTTATGAAAGCGACAAGCGCGATTACTGGTCCTAACGATAATGTGATTAAGCCGCGCAACTCCACAAAATTAGATTGGGAAGTTGAGCTTGGCATTATTATTGGCAAACATTCCAGTTACGTTGAATTGGAAGATGCATTAGATCACATCGCGGGTTATTGCGTGATTAATGATATTTCCGAACGCAATTTTCAATTGGAGCGTCCGGGCGGTCAATGGGATAAGGGAAAAGGTTGCGATACCTTCGGACCTATAGGGCCATATATAGTTACTAAAGATGAAGTTCCCGATCCATTAAATTTAAATTTGTGGTTAAACGTCAATGGCAAGACATTTCAAAATGGGTCCACCAATAAAATGGTTTATGGGCCCGAATTTTTAGTTCATTACCTCAGTCAATTTATGAGCCTGCAACCGGGCGATATTATTAGTACCGGCACACCACCTGGCGTTGGACTCGGCCAAAAACCGCCGTTATATTTAGAAGTTGGCGATGTAATGGAGCTGGGCATTGAAGGCATGGGTTCACAAACTCAGCGTGTTGTATCCTTGCAGTAATTGCAAAAAAATCATTTTAATAATTCCTGCACCGCGGGAATTATTAAAAATATAAAAATAAATGAGTGATTGTCATGAAACATCAATCCTATACTTATGCGATTATTGCTATTAGCTTTTTTTTGCTGGCAGCCTGTAATCACACCGTTGAATCTCCACAAAAAATTTCTAAACTTCAATCGCAAACTGAGTCGAATTCTCAAGCAATTGCGCTTTACTCTGGTAAAGCTGACTCCGCAATTCGAGTTTTTATTGAAAGCCCTGCAGCACAACAAGAGTTGGTTGGCAATAAAGCTGATGTACCAAAAGTCGCCGGTTCATCGGCGCCTAATGCAGATGTCACGGTTACTAAAAATGATAAGAATTCCGCTGAAGATGCTTTAACATTTTCGTGGAAAGATTCCTGGCGTGCGGCGTTAAATTTTGAAGCGGTAAATCCACTGGATCTAACTTCTTATGTTTCAACAGGCCTAATCAGTTTTGATTTGCAAGTAATCGAATTGGCCAAAGGTGGATTAGCTTTTAAAACTAAATGCAACAAAGATTGTGAGCGCCAAATTCCTTTTTTGTTACCAGCACGCGATCTAATTGGTAAAGGTTGGCAGCATCTTTCTGTTCCTCTGAAATGCTTTGCTCATGATAGTGATAATTTTTCGTCCGTTAATTTGCCTTTCGCACTTGAAACCGGCGGAGCGGGAACTGTTTCTGTTGCGAATGTGCGCATTGAAAAATCCGGGCAGGGTAATGTTGCGTGTCCTGATTATAAAACTATCGCTGTTACTCCATCCATGTTAAATGAATGGTGGTCTCTTGATTGGTGGCAAGATCGTCATCAACAAAAGCTGGATGAAGTAAAAGCACTTAAAGCAGAAAATAAAAATCCTGAAATTATTTTTATTGGCGACTCCATCACTCAAGGCTGGGAAAAAGATGGCTTTAATGTGTGGAACAGAAGTTATAAAAAATATAACGCTGCCGCTTTCGGTTTTGGCGGCGATCGCACTGAAAATGTTTTATGGCGTTTAGTGCATGGTGAGGTCGATGGTTTAAACCCTAAGGTAGCAGTGCTTATGTTTGGCACTAACAACGCTGGACATCGTCACGAAGACCCTGCGTTAACCGCGCTCGGAATAAAGCGCAATATCGATGAGTTACAACAGCGTTTACCCAACACTAAAATTTTATTGTTAGCTATTTTCCCTCGCGATGCAAAACCTGATGGCGAACTTCGTCAAATCAATAATGGCGTGAATGCAATTATTTCTGGTTTTGCTGACAACAAGAAAATATTTTTTCTGGATGTTAATAAATCATTCCTTAATGCAGAAGGAGTTTTATCTACAGATATAATGCCTGACTTATTACATCCCAATGAACAGGGCTATGAAATCTGGGCGAAAGCCATGGAGCCAACATTAGTAAAATTGTTAAAAAAGTAAATTTAGTTAAAGAGTCCTTTGAGTAAAAGTGTGATTGTTGAAATGGGGTTTTATAGCCGCTCTAACGAGCGGCTTTTTTTTACCTTCAAGTTAGGGTTCGGTCACAGCCGCTATTTCAATTAGCACATTTATAGGTCACTAATAATAATGGTTGCTGATTCGCCAACACATTGGTTAATCTTGTTATATTCTAGGCTTTAGCGATTTTCTTAAATGCTGTCATTTTGATCAGTGTGTATTGTCTGAAAATCTATCGTTCAATATTAATGTGGAGGGATTTATGAAATTAGGTTCATTGATTGGGTTGTTGATGGCTGCTGGCTTGAGCTTTAACGCACAAGCTGCGGTGCATGTAGATATGAAGCCCGGCTTGTGGGAGCACAAATTTAAAATGGATGATAGCTCCGCTAATGCCACACAAAAAGCGCAAGCAAAGCAAATGCTTAAAGCGGTGGAAGAAATGAAAAAGCAAATGGCAAATCTGCCGCCAGAACAGCGCAAGATGATGGAAGACATGATGGCGCAGCAAGGCATCAAAGTGTCTGACAAAGGTATTGATATGGCATCGCAAGGTGTGCAAATCACTAAAGAAGGAACCACAGTAAAAGCTTGTGTAACGCAAGAAGAAATTGATCGTGGTGAATTACCTAAAACCAACGATGACTGCGAACAAAAACTTACGCAGACTTCTGCAAAAGTCATAAAACTTTCTTACGTTTGCAAAGGTGAAAATCCCATGCATGGTGAAGGTACTGTGATCTTTCAAAACGATAAGTCTTACACCGGCGAAGTTGCTTACACCACGACGATTGAAGGCACACCACAAACATTTCATGCGGTTCAATCTGGCAAATGGTTAGCGAGCGACTGCGGTAATGTCAAACCTGAGTCCCAAAAATAACGTGTTAGATTGCGATATAGTATTTGTAATCTGTTATTTAAAAATGAGTAAAATTTTTTATGCGTCACGGTGAAAATCACAAAGTTCAACATCTTGGCTGGTTGCGCGCTGCTGTTATGGGCGCGAACGATGGAATTATTTCTACCGCCAGTTTGATGATGGGCATTGCAGCTACGCAAACTTCCACCCATGCCGTGTTGATCACCGGTGTTGCGGGGTTGGTTGCGGGTGCGCTTTCAATGGCTGCTGGCGAATATGTTTCTGTGCGTTCGCAGGCGGATACTGAAGCAGCGGATATTGAACGCGAAACGCAGGAGTTGGTTGAGTATCCCGCTGCAGAGCTGCGTGAACTTACGGAAATTTATATTGCACGCGGGTTAACGCGCGAACTTGCGCAACAGGTGGCGACGCAATTAACAGCGCACGATGCGCTGGCAGCACACGCGCGGGATGAATTGGGAATTGTAGAATTTTTGCAAGCACGACCATTGCAAGCGGCAGTTACATCGGCAGCGACATTTGCAGTTGGTGCATTTATTCCATTAGTAACTGCGTGGTTAGTTCCTGATAAATATTTGATTACTGCAGTTGCAGCAAGCTCACTTGTTTCTCTCGCTGTGCTAGGTGGATTGGCCGCTAATGTTGGTGGCGCGAGCAAATTTAAAGGCGCTTTACATGTATGTTGCTGGGGTGCAGTTGCAATGGCCTTAACCGGTGCGGTAGGCCATTTGTTTGGCGTTCAACTGTAATTTGAATCTTTCATGAGTTAGCTTTTGGTTTTATTAATCCATTTCGTGAATTCGCTCCACACCTGATTAATTTTTTTAGCAGTTTCGTCATCAATCAAATCGCCATTGTCATTAAATTTTTCAGCGGCATTTGTCAAATAAAATTCCGGTTGCTGTAACGTGGGCATATCTAAATAAACCAAGACTTGTCGAAGATGATTTTGCGCTCCAAATGCACCTAGCGCGTAAGGAGTCCCGCCAATGACTGCAACAGGTTTTTTCGCCCAAGCGTTTTTTCCTTGCGGGCGTGAACCCCAATCCAACGCATTTTTTAATACAGGAGAATATGAGCGATTATATTCTGGCGTGGCTAATAAAATTGCATCTGCTTGCTCAACGCTTTTATGCAAATCTTTTACGCTTTGCGGTAAGTTTTCTTCCAAGTCCTGATTGATAAAAGGTAGCCGACTGATATCAATAACATTTACTGTGACATCTGTGGGCGCCAATTTTTGGAAGGCTTTAACGAGTTTGGTGGTATAGGATTCTTTTCTAAGGCTGCCCGAAAATGCTGCTACTGTGATGCTCATAAAATTCTCCTAGGTACAAATTAGAAATTTCAGTTAACTGCTTTTGAAGAGATAACTATTTTTTGTCGCTGTCTTTACCTGATTCACTTTCGATTCTTAACTCATCTGCATGGCGATGAATTAATTTCCACTCATCTTTATCGCGACGAAATATTTCCGTGATTCGTAAATTAAATGGCACCAGTTCTTTCTTGCCTTGAACATGCACCTTTGCGCGTTGTAATCCCACCCAATAGGCGAGATGTTCACTCGCCGAGAGATGAAGTATTTCAAATTCGGTAGTGCTGCCGGGTGCAAAATTTTTTGAATCATGTTCCTGCACGGAAAATACATGTTTGGCACCTTGTTCATAATTTCCTTTGGGGCTGAAGAAGGTAGCGGGAGATATGGTTGCTACGATTTTTCCGAGCGGTGCTGCGTCGCCATTAACGTAGGCGTGAGCAACTTGCTGGCGCTGTTTCATAAATATTTTAAAGTCATCTAAATCTTTACTCATCATCCGCTCCCGAAGAAAAATAAATCGAGTTAGATACTCCTTGTCTAATGGATTTGAATCTGTACGGTGACGCACGTCATTGTCTAGAAAAAATAGATATAGAAGAGCGATGACACGAAAGTCATCTTTATAAGTGTGGTTTTAAAAAAAGGAGGAATTAAGCAGAGATGAAGATTAGCTAAACATAGGCAATTTGAAAATCGCCTATGTTTAGCGTGAAGAACTTATTGCTGAATTAATTGCTTAAATATTTCGCTCATAGCTTTATTAATCGCAATAAACTTTTCTTTTTCAGTCAATATTTCCGCGACGTTTTGTACGTATTTGGAGTTGTCCAACTCATCGCCGCAATTCTCTATAAGTGCAGCGGCGGATTCTTCGGTGGTTTCCAAATGAAATTGAAAGCCATAAATTTGATTGTCGATTACGTATGCCTGATTTGCGCAGGCTTCGCTAGACGCAATTAATTGTGCATTTTCGGGCAACGCAAAAGTATCGCCATGCCAATGAAAAACGTTTTCGCAAGCCGCGAGGATTTTTGCGACGGGATGTAAGCTTCCCGAATTAATTTGCAAGGGAAACCAGCCAATTTCACGATGTGTGTTTTGAGTTACAGGTGCGCCCAGCACGCAGGCAATTAGTTGTGCTCCCAAACATATACCCATAATTTTTTTGCCGGCCTGAATGGATTCCAGCAAAAATGCTTTCTCCTGCGCAAGCCATGGGTAAATCGCTTCGTCGTAAACGCCCATGGGGCCACCCATTACGATCAACATATCGAAGCTATCCAGCGAGGGCGGTTGATCGCCGTTATACCAACGGGTGGTGGTGAGTTTGTGGTCCTGTGCTCGCACATCGCCAATCAAACTACCTATATCTTCAAAGGGAACATGTTGAAGGCTGTGGATACGCATAGTGACTCCGAACTAAGATTGATGGCGCTGAAGATAACTAAAGGACTTATTCCTGTGCAAGCTTGGCTTTATTGGATTTTTCCTGCTTAATGCGAGGGGCCGCCTCTTTTGCGCGTTTTCGTGCTTTAAGTGGGCAATTTATCATACTAATCATGTATACTCGGAAGAGTCTTTTAACCCCAGGTAAAAAACCTTGATAGGCAAATTTTTTAAGAAACTATTGGGCTCAAATGAAGCACCAGCAGCTCAATCATCCAACACTAATTCTGTAGCAGGGTCAAAATCCCCTGAGGCTAATCGGCCTCCGAAACATTCCAGTCATTCCAATGCTGGCAAAACTAATTCATCCCGCGAGCAAAGTTCTTCTCCAGAGCAAAAATCTTCCCAAGAACACAAGCCATCACGCGAGCACAATTCTCCACGTGATAACAAAAAACCTCGTCCAAAATCGGATCGTCCAGCGCAAAATCAGCGCCGCACGCCACGACCAGCACCGGTTAAGCATGAGCCATGGGACCCAGCATCATTTGTAGTGGAAGAGATTGCCGGGAAAACCCGCTTTCAGGATTTGGATCTCGAACCGGAAATTATGCACGCCGTTGCCGATTTAGGTTTTAATTACTGTTCACCGATTCAAGCCCAATCTTTACCTCATGCTTTACAAGGGAAAGATGTGGTTGGTAAAGCTCAAACTGGTACGGGTAAAACTGCAGCATTTTTAACTACGATTATTGACGACCTCTTAAAAAATCCCATTCCCGAAAAGCGTTACGCCGGTGAAGCACGCGCATTAATTATTGCGCCAACTCGCGAACTCGTTATTCAAATTGCTGAAGATGCAAAGCTCCTGTGTAAATACACCGATTTGAAAATCCACACGCTGGTTGGCGGTATGGATTATGTAAAACAGCAGCGTCATTTACATGAAGATTTGGTGGATATTCTGGTGGCGACGCCAGGACGCCTGCTTGATTTTTGCGGCAATAAAGATGTGTATTTGGATCAATTGGAAATTCTGGTTATCGATGAAGCCGACCGCATGCTGGATATGGGTTTCATTCCTCAAGTGCGTCAAATTGTTCGTCAGGCGCCGAAGCGTGAAGATCGCCAAACTCTATTTTTCTCCGCCACTTTTACTGACGATGTTCGCAATCTCGTTGAGCAATGGACTTTTGAACCAGTCACTATCGATATCCAACCTGAAAACGTCGCCAACTCGACAGTAGAGCAACATGTGTATTTGGTATCTACCGAAGAGAAATACACGCTGCTTTATAATTTGATCCAGCAGGAGCATGCGGAAAGCATGATCGTGTTTGCGAATCGTCGTGATGAATGTCGCGACCTGCAGGAAAAATTATTGCGCCATGGTGTTAACGCCGGATTACTTTCTGGTGAGATCACGCAAAACAAACGTGTATCGACACTTGATGCCTTTAAAAATGGCGAAACCAAAGTGCTGGTTGCAACTGATGTTGCGGGCCGCGGAATTCATATCAACGATATCAGTCATGTTGTAAATTTCACTTTGCCAGAAGAACCTGAAGATTATGTGCATCGCATTGGCCGTACTGGTCGTGCAGGCAAATCAGGAACTTCCATCAGCTTTGCATGTGAAGATGATGCGCTGCGTTTAGAGCCAATCGCAAAACTCCTGGGCAAAGAAATTAAATGCGAGCAACCACCTGAGTATTTGTTGCTCACGCCACCGGAATTACCGCCAGCGCCAAAAGGTACCCGCGATGATCGCCCGCGTTCATCCGGCGCACGCACCAATCGCAGTGGTGGTAATCGCAACGGCAGCAGTCGTAGCGGTGGTCAGCGTACAGGTGGCCGTCCTCGCACTTAATGCATCCTGACATTGCAAGCGTGAACGTTTCACAAACGAAATAATGAAAAAAGCGCGCAGAAAAGCTGTGCGCGTGTAGTAAATATCGAACTGGTTTATTGAATGTCATCCACCAAGTCAGCGTTAATAACTCTCCATGTAGGCGCATTTTTAATGGCGGCTACGGGGTTGTTTTCGCAGATTATTGATTTGCCTGCCTGGGATATTACCGGTTACCGCACCTGGATTGCGGCAGTGGTATTGTTCGCGTGGGTGTGGTGGCGCGAGGGCAATATTGCCCTCGATTCCGCGCGCGATTATCGCCGCATGTTGATCCTCGGCGTGCTCCTCTGCGTTCACTGGATTACGTTCTTCCACGCTATGCAAGTTTCCAACATCGCCATCGGCATGTTATCGCTCTACGCCTATCCGGTAATGACCGTCTTTATGGAGCCCCTGCTCAAGGGAACCAAAATCCATTGGGGCGATGTCGCAAGCGGTATGTTCGTCATCATCGGTATTTATTTTCTGGTCCCTGAGTTTGATATCGCTAACAACATGACTCAAGGCGTACTTTGGGGCGTGGTATCCGCATTTACTTTTGCGTTGCGCAATTTGTTATTGGGCTATTGGTTTAGCGACCAATCCTCAGCGCGGTCCATGAGTTATCAGGTGCTTATAGTTGCGCTCCTGATGACTCCGGTGATTCTTACCAGCACCCATAAGCCGACTCATGTCGATTGGGGTTTAATACTGGTTCTCGGTTTATTTTTCACCGCCTTATCTCACACTTTATTTGGTTATGCACTGCGTTACTTAAAAGCCAAAACGGTCGCGTTAGTCGCTTGTATGCAGCCTGTTTACGGCGTGATCTACGGGGTAATTTTTCTGCACAGCATTCCAGACGTGGCTACTTTTGTAGGTGGTGCGATAATCGTTACCGCTGCAATCTACGAATCCCTGCGGGCACATAACAAAGCAGCTTTAGCTTTAACAGATTAACTGGCAATCGGTTTTTCTACTGCGCTTACATCTCCTCGCTCTTTCTCTCTCACCATTATCTGAAGAACTAATTTCTCGATCTGATTGATTCGAAAATGTGACCCATCTGCGCTTGGTGGCGGTTTAGTATGGCTCCTATTGGCGAAGCACCAAGTGCGTGCTGATCGCATGGTTCAATTAGGGGGTAAGTCTCATGTCCAACAATCAAACTACTTCTCGAATGCCGGTGCTTTTTGTTCCGCACGGCGGCGGCCCTATGCCCTTGTTAGGTGAGCCGAATCACCGTGAGCTAACCGCATTTTTGAAATCTGTTAGTGCAAATTTGCCACGCCCAAAAGCGATTGTCGTCATCACCGCGCATTGGGAAGAGTCTATTGCGACTATCTCAAATAGCTCTGCGCCGGGTATGTTGTACGATTATTCCGGCTTTCCGCCGGAGACTTATGAGTTTCAATATCCTGCAGCCGGAAATCCTGAGCTTGCGCACACTTTGGCGGATTTGCTTAAAGAGCAGGGTATAGCGGCGCGGCTTGATTCAGCTCGCGATTACGACCACGGTACTTTTGTACCCTTGATGTTGATGTATCCCGAAGCAGATATTCCAGTGGTGCAACTGTCATTGCTGAAGAATTTCGATCCGGCAGCCCACATCGCGCTTGGAAAAGCACTTGCGCCTTTGCGCGACCAAGGCGTCTTGATTCTTGGTTCGGGTATGTCATTCCATAATATGCAGGCTTTTTTTTCCAGCAATCCAGCAACGCAAGGCAGGAGTGAACGCTTTGATAGTTGGCTGACTGAAACGCTGATTAATGAGGAATCCAGTGCGGACGAAAAAGCTGCAGATTTAGTAAAGTGGAAAGATGCTCCCGAGGCGCGCTTCTGTCATCCACGTGAAGAGCATTTGCTACCGCTGCATGTTTGTTTTGGCGCTGGAGTTGTCGAATCACCAACTGCCACTAAGATCTTCAGCAGCTTTTTGTTTAATACTAAAATCTCTGCGTTTTTATGGTCTTAACTGGCCATTCTCAAGTGAATTGGTAAAAAGCGTTTTCCAAAACATTGGCTACACTCACTAGATATTAAATCTACCAGGTTTAGCCAATGAAGAAGATTTTGGTCGTTGAAGACAGTGAAATGGTCATTAAGGTGATGCGTCACCTTTTTCTGCAATACCCTCAATATCAGGCGGTATTCGCGACCAGCATGGCGCAGGCCAAGAGTCTTCTTAATGAGCATCAAGGCGAATTTTTTGCCGCACTCGTAGATTTGAATTTGCCTGATGCACCCGATGGCGAAGTTGTCGATTATGTTCTCGCACAAAAGTTGCCAGCAATTGTGCTGACCGGCAGTTACGACGAACAGCGACGCGAACAATTATTTAATAAAGGCATAGTCGATTACGTTACCAAAGAAGGTCGTTTTGCTTACAACAAAGCGATTGGTTTGATTAATCGACTGGAAAAAAATCAGACGATAAAAGTATTGGTCGTTGATGATTCTGATATGCAACGCAAACATGTCAGCAATTTATTTCGTCGACATTTATTTCAGGTTGTAGAGGCGAAAGATGGCGTAGATGCTATTAAAGTCTTACTTGAAAATCTGGATGTAAAATTATTAATTACCGATTACAACATGCCGCGCATGGACGGCTTTGAATTGGTAAAAAACCTCCGCTACAAATACGATAAAACCGATTTGATTATGATTGGCGTCTCTGGCGAAAGTACGGAGGCACTTTCTGCGAAATTTATTAAGCACGGTGCCAATGATTTTTTGCGCAAACCTTTTTTGCCGGAAGAATTTTATTGCCGGATTATTCACAATCTGGAATACATGGAGTTGGTCGAACAAATCACCAGCGCCGCCCAACGCGATCACCTAACGGGTTTATTTCATCGCCATCATTTTTTTAACGCATCGCGAGATACTTATCGTAATGCGCAAGAAAAAGCCATGCCGCTAGCATTGGCCGTTATTAATGTGGATCAGTTTCGCCAGTTTAATGAAGGCTATGGCCATGACTGGGGCGACCTCGCGTTAAAACATGTGGCCAGCAATCTAACTAATATGCTCGACCGATTTTTATTGTGCCGTGCGGATGGTGATTATTTCTTTGTATTAATGCCAGGTTTGGATAATGAAAAAGCAGTGGCGTTAATCAGTAGAGTTCGGCAACTGTTATCTGCTGAAACGCTGGAGGTGAATGGCGAATCAAAACGACTTTATTTCAGCGCTGGCGTGAGCAATCAAACCCAAGGCGGTGTAGATCAGCAAATAAAATTTGCCACGCATTTGTTACAACTTGCGAAAGAAGCGGGCGGAAACATGGTGTTGGGTGATGACGATGAAGAAGCCGAAAGTTAATTTTTTTGCAGGCGCTTGTTGTTAAACCATAGTCGTCCTAGTTCAATGCCGCCGAATACCAAACCAGCTAGTGCGCCGTATAAATGCGCATCATATGCAACCGGTACTGGAAGCAGGGCTTGCAGATCATTGGCTTGATATTGCGTTTGGTGTTCGTGAAAAATTTTTCCAAACAGCAGTAAAACTAAAACACCATTAATCCAGCCGTTGTGACGTTTGTTCAGCATTAATCCTGCAACAATAAAACCGTGAATCGCGCCCGACAATCCCGCATAAGTTTCATATTCGGGATTTAAATAATAAACACTAATGCCCACAGTCACGCAGCAACATAAAATCAGGCTCACGTATTGTTTTATGGATAATGAATTTAGTAAGGCGATTGCGCACAGGAAAAATGCGGCAAGATTCATCAGAGTGTGCGCCCAACCAAAGTGCACAAAATTACCCGTTAACAATCTCCATACCTCACCATCGGCTACTTTAAATCGTTCAAGACTTAAAGCTGGAAAGCTAATTGAGCTAAATACCGCAAAAATTGCAATTAAACTAATAACCAGAAGGCTTATGGAAGAATTGGCAGGTAATTTGAATAATTTAATCATAGGTGTCAGATAAACATCACGCTGTTTTAACGGTGGTCAGGTGTCAAAAGTCAAATTGGGATTCAAGATGAATTCAATTGTGAGGAAGAAAATTACATTGCGGCCTTTTAAAAGCTGGCTAATCTATCATCATCCAGACTTTTATGCCGCTGCTATTATTCGACGTAATATTTATAAAAACCAGCTTCCAGTACACTAGGCTTATCTCTGAGATTCTAATAAATACCCGGTATGAACCATGGACTTTACCTATTTAACTATCGACCTTCTTAAAAATGTTTTGGATGCAATGCCAGACGGCATTTTGATTGTTACCGATAGTCGTAAAATGATCTACACCAATATTCGGTTCCGCGAGCTATGGAGTATTCCAGTAGATACTGATCTGGATGACGAAGGCCGCGCAATTATGAAATATGCCTTGGCCCAATTAATCGACCCGGATGGATTTCTGCGCACTATTGAATCCTTACACCAAACCGCGCATGCCTTTGAGGATGAGCTTCATCTGCGTGATGGCAGAGTATTCAAGCGTCGGAGTGTGGCGTTTCAAGATGATGATATCGGCCAATCTAGAATCTGGATTTTCACCGATGTTACCGCCATTACCTACAGTCATATTGACGTGCTAACCGGCTTATTAAATCGCAATAAATTCGAGCGCCATTTCTCGTCAATAAGCGTAGTCGCAAGCCCACAATCTATTGTGGGCATCGCCTTATTTGATCTTGATCATTTTAAATTATTTAACGATACCTACGGTCACGCCGCAGGTGACGATGTGTTAAGACAAATCGGCAAGGTTATTCGCACGCATTTACAGCGAACATCGGATGCGGGTTACAGGGTGGGTGGGGAAGAATTTTTCCTGCAGTATCACAGCCGTTCACGTGAAGATATTATTAGTTTTATCAACAATATTCGCAGTGATATTGAATTACTCGCAATTCCGCACAAAGAAAATACGCCATTTAATTGCGTTACCATTTCTTGCGGCTTTGGTATTTGCACCCAACCTAAATCCCCGGAGCTTATCTATCGCCAAATAGATAATGCGCTCTACACATCGAAAGCCAATGGCAGAAATCAAATTACGATGATTGACTTGGATGAGCTGGAAAATTAATTAATATTTTAAATTCTTTCTTTAATTTTTCGCAAAATTGCTTCTGCATCCACATCACCTGACTTGGCGAGTTTCACGGCTAAGAGTTTTGTAGTTCTTAGATGTTTTATAAATCGACGGCAATTTGCGCAGGTAATTAAATGCAAACGCATTTGCCATGTGATTTTAGCAGTAGTGTTGTTATCGATATATTCGCTGGCAAGATGCGCGACTTCTTTGCATTTCAGCATGAGCCTGTCTCCTGGTAGCGGTCAATCATTTGCATCAATGTTAAACGAGCGCGATGCACCAATACTCGTACATTTGCGGCGCTTACTTGCAATGCTTCACAAATCACTTCAAAAGATTCCTGTTCAATCTCACGCAAAATAAACGCGGCCTTTTGCGCTGGCGGTAAAATGTTTAAGGTTTTGTTGATGCAATATTGCAATTGCGTTTCTTCCAATAACTCTTCGGGTGATTCGCAAGTCCATAATGGCGTTGCAGATTGCCAGTGACCATCGGGTTTAAAATTCGCGCCGTCTAAATAACTTCCGGGTATTTCGCCATCCAATTCATCTAACGATATTTTGCGAGATTCGCGTCGCAAACGCGCTTTTGCTTCATTACTAACAATCGTGATGACCCAGGTTTTTAAGGATGATCGCTGCTCAAACTTTCCAATATTTTTGTGAATCGCAACCCACGAGTCTTGAACAACGTCATCGGCAAATGTTTCGCCACAAATAGCACGCGCAATGCTCACCATAATATATTGAAAGCGGCTAATGATTTCGCAAAAGGCGCGATCGTCACCGGCAATCAATGCGGTAATTAATTGTTGCTCATCCGTGTGGTTCGGTGTGGGCGGTGTAGTCATTATTCTGGCTCAACCTTAAGTTGCGCGCAGCTTAGCATTGTCTTTAGGGTATGTGGAGACGACATGGAGTTTCGAGTTACAAAGCTCTTTCAGAATTACTATGACTAGTAGAGATTTGATATGAGGGAATGTTACAGCGCACCTGTAGAAAAAATTTTACTGGCTATAGTCGGTCTGGCTTTTTATACTCCCCGACCTGCCAAAATCGGCAGCTTTCGTGTAAGTCATCGACTTGCTTATTTTTTATCACGTGACCTTTGGTAGGGGCCACCACTGAAAAGGATAAACCATGCCTATTATTACTCTCCCTGACGGTTCCAAACGTCAATTCGAAAACCCCGTTTCCGTGTAC
Organism: Gammaproteobacteria bacterium; assembly: GCA_004172865.1. Lineage (GTDB taxonomy): Bacteria > Pseudomonadota > Gammaproteobacteria > Pseudomonadales > Cellvibrionaceae > Cellvibrio. The sequence continues at coordinate 394,279 of SEBV01000007.1, forward strand.
CAAGTTGCTGCTGATATTGGCCCTGGTTTGGCCAAGGTAACTTTGGGTGGTCGCGTCTTTTTAAATGGCGATAAAACGGGTCAACGTGTCGATGCACACGATCTCATCACTGACGATGCAGATTTAGTGATCTTCACACCAAAAGACGAAGACGGTCTGGAAATTATCCGCCACTCATGCGCGCATTTGCTCGGTCATGCGATCAAACAATTGTTCCCTCATGTGAAAATGGCCATTGGCCCAACGATTGATAGCGGCTTTTATTACGACGTAGATTTAGAAGAAAAATTAACCGACGAAAATATCGCGGCGCTTGAAGCGCGCATGTTGGAATTGGCTAAAACCGAATACGATGTAGTTAAAAAAGTAGTGAGCTGGCAAGAAGCGCGCGATGTTTTCGCTGCGCGCGGGGAAACTTACAAACTCGAAATCCTTGATCGCGATATTCCTAAAGATGCGCAGCCCGGTTTGTATCATCACGAAGAATACGTGGATATGTGCCGCGGCCCGCACGTTCCGAATATGCGGTTCTGTTTAAATTTTAAATTAATGCGCACCTCAGGCGCTTATTGGCGTGGCGACTCCAACAATAAAATGTTGCAGCGCATTTACGGCACTGCGTTTGCCGATAAAAAACAATTGGCGGCTTATTTAAATTTATTGGAAGAAGCGGCGAAGCGCGATCACCGTAAACTCGGTAAAAAGTTTGATTTATTCCATCTGCAAGATGAAGCGCCTGGCATGGTGTTCTGGCATCCAAAAGGCTGGTCACTTTGGCAACAGATCGAACAATACATGCGTAAAACGTTGGATGACGCCGGTTATCAAGAAGTAAAAACACCCATGATTATGGATCGCGTATTGTGGGAAAAATCTGGGCACTGGGAAAACTACCGCGAAGGTATGTTTACTACTGAATCGGAAAAACGTGATTACGCCGTTAAGCCAATGAATTGCCCAGGTCACGTACAGATTTTCAACCATGGTTTGCGTTCGCATCGCGACTTGCCATTGCGTTTGGCCGAGTTTGGTTCTTGCCACCGCAACGAAGCTTCAGGTGCGTTGCATGGCTTGATGCGCGTGCGCGGTTTCGTTCAAGATGATGCGCATATTTTCTGTACTGAAGATCAAATTGTGCAGGAAGTGTCGGCATTCAATAATTTGCTTCAATCTGTGTATGACGATTTTGGTTTTACAGAAGTCTTGATCAAGTTGTCGTTGCGCCCAGAAAAACGTGCTGGCACTGACGAAACTTGGGATAAGGCAGAAGAGGGCTTGCGTATTGCGTTGCGTGCTTCAGGCCTTGAGTGGGAAGAATTACCGGGTGAGGGCGCGTTCTACGGTCCGAAAATCGAATATCAAATCAAAGATGCGCTCGGTCGTTCATGGCAATGCGGAACAATCCAGCTAGACTTCGTGCTTCCTGAGCGTTTGGATGCGGAATATGTCGCCGAAGATAACGTTCGTAAACGTCCAGTGATGTTGCATCGTGCAATTTTGGGTTCTTTTGAGCGTTTTTTGGGGATTTTAATCGAGCATTATGAAGGCTCTTTCCCCGCGTGGTTGTCGCCGGCACAAGCCGTAATTATGAATATTACGGACAATCAGGCCGATTTCGTGAAAAAAGTCGAAAAAACCTTGCGAGATAAGGGCTTTAGAGTGATTCCGGACTTGAGAAACGAGAAGATCGGCTTTAAAATCCGCGAGCACACAATTCAGCGGGTTCCCTACCTGCTCGTCGTTGGCGACAAAGAGGTTGAAAACAACTCTGTTGCAGTTCGTACAAGAGACGGAAAAGACTTGGGTGTAATGAATCTGGAAGCCTTCATCGAGCACTTGACCGCCGATATCGCGCGTCGAGGTAGAGTTCTTTCTGAATAAAAACAGAGAACTTTGCTAAAACGACCGCAATGAAGTTATAAAAAGGTAAGTAAGGTTTGTTCTTATTAATTAATTGGAGATACAACTATCAAACGAGATAACGCCCCAGCCGCTAAAGGAAATTCCAAAAAAGCGCGGATCAACGACCAGATCGAAGCTAAACAAGTTCGTTTAATCAATGCCGAAGGCGAACAAGTCGGTATCGTGCCTTTGAGTGATGCACTTGCCCAGGCGCAAGCAGCCACACTTGATTTGGTGGAGATCGTGTCTGATAGCGATCCTATAGTCTGTAAGATTATGGATTACGGCAAGCATCTGTTTGAGATCAAGAAGACCAAAGCCGCTGCTAAAAAGAAACAAAAGCAGCAGCAAATTAAAGAAATGAAATTTCGTCCAGGGACGGAAGATGGTGACTATCAGGTCAAATTAAAAGCTCTGATACGTTTCCTTGAGGGTGGGGACAAGGCCAAGGTAACTTTGAAGTTCCGTGGTCGTGAACTGGCGCACCAAGAGTTAGGTATGGAAATGATGCAACGCATCGAGAAAGACCTGCTTGAGTTGGGCACTGTAGAACAAGCTGCCAAGATGGAAGGTAAGCAATTGACTATGGTTATCGCCCCTAAAAAGAGAAAATAGTCGGGCTTTTAGCTGCCTTGATTATTTATTTTATTTACCTAGATGTG
>SEBV01000063.1 GCA_004172865.1 Gammaproteobacteria bacterium
TCGTGAATACCACTTCCGTGCCTGACAGCTAGCACAAAGTAAAAATCATGTCTGTGCAGATCATGAACCAAGTCTTTGCCATCCAACACCTGTTGTAAATCCCGAATGCTAAACCGGCCTGCATTACTCAGTACCTGTGCAGATGTTATTTGCCTGACCGGAATGGTTTGCATGAAATAAAGGTATACATAAGTCGTAGTCTAAGCTTTCCCGATTGATGAAAGAAATATGGCAGAAAACTGCATTTGAAAGTCCACCCTGTTTCTGACCTTATTAATACTTTCCGTCACATGCATTTCATCCTTGCTCTCGTATTGCTCATCACTTCTTTTCTTCAGAGCCCGGAAATTTTTATTTTACGATTATCCTTCAAAATGGTATTTCCTGTTTGGGTTAGTTAGGACACCCTACCGAACGAATTTTAAAGCGAAGGAGCAGTAACGGACAACTATTGTTTTGCTGTCCTTTCCGAACGGCAAAAACCCAGGAATGTTTTGGCTGTTTCCAGGCTTTCATTAAAAGAAACAGGTTTTGCAATGTAAGCATGTGCTCCTAACGACAGGCACTTTTCTTTTTCTAACGGGTTGATTGAAGTAGAGTAAATAATAACGGGAACATCTTTGAAACGGATGTCGTTTTTGATCTTTCCAAGCATTTGCGCTCCGCTCATTTTGGGCATGTTTAAATCCAACACAATGAGGCAGGGAATGGTGTTGTCAGTATAGCACTTCTCCAGTAATTCCCAGGCATGCAGACCACTGTTGGCAAAAAACATTACATCGGCAGCGTTGAGCATTTCCATCGCATCCTGAATAATGGACTTATCCTCAAAATCGTCATCAGCCAACAAGATGTTTTTTGCACTCATTCCGCAAATTTAATCGCCGGCTGATTTCATCGGCAAGGAAACATAAAATATTGCGCCTTCGCCTTCTTTTCCTTCCGCCCATATTTTTCCGCCGTGCATTTCTGCAATTTTGCTACAAATGGCCAGGCCCATTCCGGTGCCTTCAAAATTTTCTCTTGTGTGAAGCCGCTGGAAGAGGGTAAACATTTGAGGTAAATACGTATCATTGAAGCCAATGCCGTTGTCGCTGAAACGCAGTTCAATAAAATCGTTCTTTTTTTCTACAGCAATATCGACGACAGGTGCAATTGAAGGCTTGCTATACTTCAGCGAGTTGCTGATAATGTTTTCAAATAATTGCCGCATCATCCGTTCATCGCTCCATACTACCGGTAGTGGCGCTATGTTTACTGTTGCTCCTTTTTCTTCAATCACCATTTCAAAGTCCTGGCAGGCGTCAGCAGCAGTCTGATTCAAATCCACTTCTTTAAAGCGAACCTCTTCTTTGTTGATTTGCGAAAAGGTCAGTAGGTCTTGTATCAGGCTGCGCATGCGTTGTGCGGCAGACCGCATGCTGTTTAGGTAGTCTAGCCCTTTTTTTTCAATCGCATTTGCATAATGACTCATGAGATAATCGCTGTAGAAAAGCAGCTTTCTAACAGGTTCCTGCAAATCATGCGAAGCAACAAAAGCAAACTGCTGCAGCTCCTGGTTACTGCGGTTCAGTTCTTCAATGTATTTCTCCAGCGTTTGCTGATTCTGGCGGAGCTGCGCCTGCGTTTGTTTTAGCTCCACATTGTCCTTCAGAGTTTCTTCTACAACTTTTTGTGCATGGATGTCAACAATATAGCCGATCCAATACAGCAACTCACCTTTCTCATCCCGGAAAGGAGAGAGCGACGCCTGATGCCAGAGATACTCGCTGCCGTCTTTGTGGCGTATCCTTGTCTGCGTTTTGACAGTGGTAGCACCTTGCGTGATGCTGCTTTTCAGCAACAGCGAAAACGAAGGGTAATCTTCTTCATGCACGATGGATTTCCATCCTCTTGAATTTAGTTGTTCAATGGTTAAACCGCTAAGTCTTGTGAGCCATTCATTGGCATACAGTAATTGTCCTTCCGTGTCAATGGAAAAAATAATGAGCGGTAATGAACTGGTGAGTGTCTTGTACTGTGCCTCGCTCTTTTTTAGTTTCTCCGAGAGCTCCTGCAACTGTTCATTTTTTCGTTTTAATTCATCGTAAGCAGAAACGGGCGGTTCGTTGCGAAACAGTTGCCGCCATTCATCCAGTTTGTGTATATCAATTTTAAACGGCGGAGAAACAAAATAGAATAATTCAATGGAGGTTTCTGCCCCTTTTGTTGTGACATTGTATTTGTTGACAAGTCTTTTTGCATAGGATAAACCTTGCCGCATGTAATCATCTTCGGGTTGTTCGTCGTTAATGCAGGCCACGATGTATTTTTCTTTCCCATCTGCTTCTACCTGCAAAATCAGGCAACCACTTTGCGCATGTTCGATGGTGTTTCTTGCTACTTCCGATACCGCTGTGGCAAAACTGGTTTGCGCTGCCAGTGTCAAGCCAGCCAGTTC
>SEBV01000064.1 GCA_004172865.1 Gammaproteobacteria bacterium
TCGACTATGTAGAAAACGCTTTGGAAATAGATATTGAAATGCCGGTAGGAACAAAATTCTGGTTTACAACGCCACCTGATTTTGATATTGTAGACGAAGTGCTTGATGAGGCAACTCAAGTAAAGAGTTCTAAAAACACAGAAGCAGATGCCTTGTTGATTTTTTCCTGTGCAGGTCGCAGTCCCGTATTAGGTCCATTAGTTACTGCAGAAAACGACGGACTGGCGGATATATGGAAAACCCCAATGGCTGGTTTTTTCACTTATGGTGAATATGGCAGAATGAAAGATGGGAAACAGGAGTTTCATTCAGGTGCCTGTTGTTGGGTAGCCTTGAAAGAAAAATAAAAGTCAATTATGAAAGCAAAGTCTATAAAAGGAAAATCCACAGAAGAAATCATCCCTGCATTAGCGGAGAGTGTGGCCGATGGTTTCAAACCAACTTTAGCAATTGTATTCCTATCTGTTAAACAGGACAGAGAAGCTGTTTCAAATTTACTCGACGAAGAAGGCATTCAAATATTTGGTGCTACCACTGCAGGCGAATTTATTGATGGTGAAATTGAAGAAGGTAGCATTGTCATACTATTACTCGATATCAATGCCGCTTATTTTAAAATAGAATTTATTGAAACAAGCAGGGAGACCGCTTTAGAAGACGCAAAAAATCTGGGTGTTACCGGTAAAGAAACATTTGTCAGCCCGGCGTTTATAATAGCAAACAGTGGAGTAGCTTTAGACGGTGAGCCATTTGTTGAAGGCATCATTCAAGGTTTTGGAAAATCTCTCTCGTCGGCAGACGGGGAAGTAACCGTATTTGGAGGTAAGGCAGCAGATGATTTGGCACTCCAATCAACGTTTGTTTTTACCAACGGAAAAAGTAGCGACTCCGCAATTGTAGCACTCATTATTGATGAAGATAAAATTGATGTCAGGGGTATAGCTACCTGTGGCTGGAACGCTATCGGTACCACAAAAACAGTAACTGAAAGCGATGGCAATACTGTGTTTACCATTGACAATAAACCAGCATTGGACATGTTGATGAATTACCTGGGCGTTGAAATAAAGCCAGATGACAATAATGAAGTGGTGTCATTTCTAAGCTCCTGGTATTACCCATTGCAATTGGAACGGGAAAATGTAGATCCTGTTATACGTACAGCCATGTTTGCCAACCAGGAAGACCGTTCACTTATTTGTTCCGGAAATGTACCGCAAGGGTCTAAGATCAAGTTTGCGATGCCACCAGATTTTGATTCTATTGATACAGTCGTTGCAGAATGTAAGGGCATAAAAGATCATGCACAGCAAGGAGCCGATGCTTTGATCATGTTTTCATGTGTGAGCAGGTTTTTATCATTTGGGATGGTAATGAAAGAGGAGTTAGAGGGTGTGCAAAAAATTTGGGCCGCACCTATGGCTGGTTTTTTCTCCTATGGCGAATATGGAAAATCCAAAACCGGTAAAAACGAATATCATAATAATACATGCTGCGTGGTAGCATTAAAAGAAAAATAATCATGAAAGCAAAATCGATCAGAGGAAATTCGCCAGATGAAATAAGTGCTACATTAGATTTCAGATAGCGACATCAGCCACGAAGCGATTTCTGTCCTTTTGATGGATATGGACCCGGCCAACTTCCGGATATTGCATGATGATTATACGGGTAGGGAAGTCGGGGAAGTAGCTAAGACAATGACGGAGCAAGCATTGACAATTTTTTCAAGGCCGGCTTTTTTGCTAAGCAACAGCATTGAAAAGCCTCAGGATATAGGGTTGGGCGAAAAAATAGTACAATCCATTTCTCATGTGGCTGGAAACCAAATAACCATCTGGGGGGGTGGCGCAGGCGACGACCTGATGTTCAAAGAAACTTTGGTATTCGATAACACGAACATTACCAACAAGGGTATCCTGATGCTGGTGTTGAATGAAGACAAAATATTGGTGAATGGAAGGGCCGCGACGGGTATGAAGCCAATCGGTACTGAGAAGGTAATCACGAAGTCCGAAGGAAGCTGGATTCTTGAAATTGATAACCAGCCTGCTACGGACCTTGTGATGAAATATATTGGCGAAAGTCTTTCTCCGGAAGATTTTAAGGATTTCAACTTAAAGCCCATTTTTTTAAATCTATTAAGGGAAAATAATAGCAGTATAATTCGCTCTGCTTCCGGCTTTAACATGGACACCAAGGGGATTACTGTATCAGGTAAAATAAAACCCGGAGATAAATTCAGATTTACATTGTTGCCCGATTTTGATGTATTGACCGAGGTCAGGGAAAATGCAAAGCAATTTCAGCAAACAAAAATGCCTGAAGCGGATGCCCTTGTCATGTTTTCCTGTATTGGACGCATTGATGCCTTTGGTCCTATGACTTCCGAAGAATTGCAAGGCATACAAAGTGCGTACAATGTGCCCATGGCGGGGTTCTTTGCTTATGGTGAATATGGGCGTGCCACAGGAGGAAATAATGAATTTCATAACATGACCTGCTGCTGGGTAGCATTAAAAGAAAAATAATCATGAAAGCAAAATCTATCAAAGGAAAATCAGTTGAAGAAATTAAGACTGCGCTGCATGCATCTATAGATCATGATTTCAATCCTACGCTGGCAGTAATGTTCATCTCTATAAAACAGGATAGAGTAGCCATTTGCAAATTGTTGAGCGAACATGATATCACTGTTTTTGGTTCCACTACAAATGGAGAATTCATAGATGAAGAGTTGGAAAACGGATCTGTAGTTATACTTCTGATGGATATGGATCCAACATATTTTACCGTATTATTTGATGAATATCCTAACAAAAATTACCGCGAGGTAGCACAGCAACTTGCGCAACAGGCAAAACAACTTTTTTCAACGCCTTCGTTTCTTATTGCCGGCAGCAATATGGAAACTGATGCTGAACAATTACTTTTTGGATTTGAAGATGTGGTGGGCAAACAGGTAAATGTATTTGGCGGTATGGCCGGTGATGATTATTCATTTTCTGATCAATTTGTTTTTACAAACGATAAGGAAAGCAACTGGGGTGTTGTAGTACTTATACTTGATGAAAGTAAGATCAAAATCAAAGGAAAAGCCACCTGCGGATGGAAGGCTGTAGGAACAGAAAAGATTGTTACCAAGAGTGAAGGAAACCATGTATTTACTGTAGATAATGAACCGGTACTTGACTTAACCGCTAAATATGGCGGCCTCGAAAACTTAAACGAGGGCAATACTGCTGCAGTCATGGAGATCGCTACAAATTTTCCGCTTCAGTTGCAGCGGGAGAAAGGAGATCCGGTAATGCGGCCAGGCTTACTCATTAACTGGGAAGACCGCTCTTTTGTTTGTAGCGGCTCGGTACCACAGGGTTCAAAAGTCAGGTTTTCGCTTCCACCAGATTTAGATGTTATGGAAAAAGTGATCAAGGGAGCGGAAGAATTAAAAGCTACAGAAATGCCTGAAGCCGACGCATTGATAATATTTAGTTGTGCAGGAAGAATTTTTTCTTTCGGTCCAATGATGAATATGGAGATAGAAGGTTTAAGAAAGATATGGAACGTGCCAATGGTTGGAATGTTCTCGAATGCAGAGTTAGGAAGAGCCACTGGTGGAAATCTTGAGATGCATAATCTTACAACTTGTGTAGTAGCAATTAAAGAAAAGTAAATGAATCAGCATCTTCAAACCATCCTTGAAGTTATTCAACAGTCAGAGCATTTAAGTGATGAAGAAAAAACTGCTGCATTAAAATCGAAGTCGATTGAAGAAGCAAATTCGGCACTCACCAAATCATTAGAAGATTTAAAAGCAGCCCAGGCACAACTCATACAATCAGAAAAGATGGCGAGCCTTGGCGAACTCACAGCAGGCATAGCACATGAAATTCAAAACCCCTTAAACTTCGTCAACAACTTTAGCGAAGTAAGTAAAGAGCTGCTTGATGAAATGAAAACGGAATTAGAAATGGGCAACACCAATGATGCTAAAGAAATAGCGAACGATGTTATTCAAAATCTGGAAAAGATCCTTCATCATGGAAAAAGAGCCGATGGCATTGTAAAAGGAATGTTGCAACATTCAAGAAGCAGCAGTAACCAAAAAGAACTTACTGACATTAATGCTTTGGCCGATGAATACCTTCGCCTGGCTTATCACGGTCTTCGTGCAAAAGACAAATCTTTCAATGCCACCTTAAAAACAGATTATGATGAAAGCATTGGCAGCATCAACATTGTTCCGCAAGATATTGGAAGAGTTATTTTAAATCTTATCACCAATGCATTTCATGCGGTGGATGAAAGGAAAAAGGCCCCGACCCTAAAGGGAGAAAACTACGAACCAACAGTTACTGTAAGTACAAA
>SEBV01000065.1 GCA_004172865.1 Gammaproteobacteria bacterium
GTTGTGATTAGTTTGAAAGAGTTTGGTTTTGAGCCGATTAAGTATGCGACGGTTAAGATTTTGGATGATGTGAAGATTAATGTGGAGTCGACTTTGGTTGAGGAGAAGGTTGCGGCGGTTGTTCCGGCTGCGGTGCCTGCTGCGGCGGCTGCGGCTCCCGCGGCTCCTGTTAAGCCCGTTAAGCCTGTTAAATAGTTTTTTTGATAGAGTTGGTTTGAGTTGAAGAGCCAGGGCCTTGGATGGGGTTCTGGCTTTTTCTTGTTTGGGTGTTGGGCCTAGCGGCCGGTTGTTTGGCTGCTAGGTTGGGATGGTTGTTGATGCATGGTGCCCTGGTTGGTGCATTTGGGATCGGTGGATGTTCGACCATTAGCGTCGGGTTTACATTCCATGTTGCCTTGGTTGGCTTGGGTGTTTGCTGGTTTCGTTTGTTTGGTTGGTTGAGTGTTTGGGTTGCCTTTGGTTGGGTTGGTGGTTGTTCCCGTGCTTGAACTAGTCCCCGTGCCTCCGGCGCCGCCTGTGATGCCGGTTTGGGCTCGGACGGCGGTTGAAGTTAGTAAGGTTAAGAAGATGAGAGTTTTTGGGAGTTTGGTTTTCATTTGGGGCTCCTTGTATGGTTATCGTGGGGATATTAGTTTGGTGGAGTGTGTGAGTTTTAGAGATATGATTTGCTTTTTGTCTTTACGGCTTGCACCATGGGTATTTGCGGGTTTTGTTGGTATTTGAGGTTATGAGATGCGGGGGATTGGCTTGTTGCGAAATCATGAGAAAATTGTCTTGTGAGGTTGGGTTTAAGCGGTTATAAATGGTGACCTCTTTGAAGGGCGCTGTGGCGGAAAGGCTACGCAACGCATTGCAAATGCGTACCATACCAGTTCGAGTCTGGTCGGCGCCTCTTGTCCTTTTCTTCATATTTCCCAATGATTTTAAATACTTAAGTGCTCTCTCGGTTACCGGTAGAGACATTGCTTTTAGGGCTATTAAAATCGATTCTGACATGGGTTCCGATAAGAGGTGCATGACCAAATCTGAAAGGATTCGTTATGCGCGTAGAGCTTCGACAAGACCGCAAGGGAAGAGATTACTACTCCTTCACCTTCATTCACCCCATCACTAAGAAGAAAACGCGCCTCAAAAAAGAGGAAGCTCCTCGATTCAAGTCGAGAGAGGAAGCGGAGTCATGGGCTCAAAGCCAAGACGCTCATTATGAAGCTATGAAGGAAGCGGCCCGTCAAAGAGCTGCTTGGCGAGAAGCCTTCCACGATTGGTCAGAGCTAGCTGATGGTTACATAGCTTGGAAAAAAGAGAAGGCCCCTAGAGCTTGGCAACGATCGGTCGTAATGATCGAGCGATATGTAATGCCCTTTTTCCTACAAGTGAAGAACTGTAACAACGCAAACACCTGGCACGTCTATTTCGAGGAGTTTAAAGACTGGCTCTTAAACGATGTCTCGAAAGTGCATTCCACCGATCGTCTCTCGTTCAGTTCGCAAAACCACGCGATCAACTCCTTGAATAGCTTTCTTGAATATCTCAAGCGCTACAATAAGATATCCCCAGACTCAGCCCGTAAGTGTGAGCTTCACACTCAACATGAGCTTGGGTCGCGAACCGTTGAAGATGTCTATAAAGATGAAGAGCTGATCAGCTATGAACAAGAGCTTCGCAAGACTTCAGAGCTAACAGCCGATTTCTTTTATATCTTGTCTAAAACTGGGATGCGTTTCAACGAGCTGTACAGTCTTCCCATCTCACAACTCTTCAAGGGTGAGATGACAGGACCGGTTCACGACGAGCTGAAAGATAAAGGCGTGTCTTACGTCGGGTACATATTGCTCGATAGTCAGATACTAAAGGATGAGAAGACAGATTCTCTGTCACGTAATCGTGAAGCAGACGGATCGCACAAACGTGGTCCTTTGAAAGGCCGTAAAGAGATAAGCCTAAAAAACGCCCGATTTATTCCGGTTACTGATAAAGACTGTTGGAACATCCTGGTAAAGCTCTATCAAGGTAAGCGCCCCTCGAATCGACGTCTAGAAAACTTCCCCGCCTGATCCTATCCTGTCTCATCACCCGCAGCTGGTGATCTGATCTTTAAACATTGGTTTTTTATTTGTTGTAAATGAACAGTTGGTTGAAACATTTAAGATCAGCCAAAGCCTCGTTGCGAAGGAGTGCAAATGAGAAAGTGGACTGAGCAAGTTAAGGCTACAATACTTAATGAATGGGAGCATAGCGATCTGACTCGTGCAGATTTTTGTCAGAAAAAAGGGATGTCGATTGCAAGTTTGAGCGCATGGTGCAAGAAATCCGGTTTAAAGAAGGAATATTCAAAGAGGCAAACGCTAGCAGCAGAAAATGAATTTTTGGAACTATCGACTGACAATTTTCCGACTTTTTCAGAAAAGCCTAGGGTGCTACGAATCCAAACATCTTACGGATCGGTGATAGAGGTGCCGCTATGAAGGACATCGGAAATTTTTCGAAAATATTTCTGGCGATAAAGCCTGTCGATTTCAGAAAACAGATCTATGGTCTGGCAGCTATTGCCAAAGACACATTGGAGGAACAGACTTCTGAATCTCGGTCACTTTTCATATTCACGAATAGAAATAAGTCAGCTATCCGCATTCTCTATTGGGATTTGACGGGTTTCGCTCTCTGGACGAAAATACTCGAAAAAGACAGATTCAAATGGCCGCGTAGATCCGAAGAAGCCAAACGCCTGATTTCTCAACGAGAACTCAAATGGTTACTTCAAGGAATCGACATCGAAAAAATAAAAGTTCACGAGCCCTTAAAAACTTCGGGCGTTATCTAAAAATATCCGTTATAGATCAACGCATGAAGACTATTGCTGAACGCGTAAAATCAAAATATTCGAGAAACTCTCAAGAAGAGCTTCTCGAAGTTATTGCTCAGCTGATGCTCAAAAATGACAAACTCACGCACAAGCTTTTCGGCTCTGCGAGAGAGCGTTACGTCGGAGACCCTGAGGGCGCGACGTTACTTTTTGATGAAGCGGAAGAATTATCGGCTACAGCTGAAGAAATCTGCGAATCCGGATCGTCCGAAAAAGTTCCAAACTCCGATAGAAAAAATAAGCCAAGGGGAAAACGAAAACCTCTTCCAGAGAATCTTCCTCGCGTCGAAAAAATCCTTGATTTAACAGAGGAAGAGAAACGTTGCGCGATTCATCACATTGATTTGGTAAAGATTGGCGAGCAACACAGCGAGAAACTGGAGATTGAGCCAGCAAAGGCTTATATCGAAGATACTATAACATACCGATACAAGTGCCCTTGTTGCGACGATATCAAAGTCATGAGAGCGCCAAGGCCGCCGGATTTGATTCCAAAAAGTTTTGCCTCGGCAGGTCTTCTCGCTTTTATCGTCACTCAGAAATATGAGGACGGACTTCCGCTTTGTCGTCAGGAGAAAATCTTTGAAAGAGCGGATATTGATCTCAATCGAACCACGATGGCGCGATGGATGATTAAATTAGGCGAAGCCGTATCGCCGCTTATAAATCTCCTTCATGAAGACCTCATCAACTCGCCAGTCATTCACATGGATGAAACGTATTTGCAGGTCCTTAACGAACCAAATAGGCCTGCGGCAAGCAAAAGCTACATGTGGACTATGGCTCGCTGCTCAGACTCACCGATCGTCCTTTATAAATACTTTGATAATAGAAGTAAGCGGGCAGCCGCTGAATTGCTCGTCGACTTTAAGGGAACACTGGTTACTGATGCGTACAAAGTATACGACAGTCTTCAGTCTTGCTTAGGCTACACCCTTGCGGGATGTTGGGCGCATGCACGTCGAAAATTTTTTGAAGTAGAAAAATTCGCAAAAAAATCACTAAGTGGTTCGACGAAACCCCTTGCTTCGACGGCATTGATCTTCATCCGAAAACTCTACGCGATAGAGGCCGATATAAAAGAATTTTCTCCTGAGCTGAAGCTAGCGACGAGGCAGAAAAAGAGCGTTCCAATACTGGAGGAATTTCATAACTGGCTCGTACTGAATCGAGATGAAGTGGTACCAAAATCACCGACTGGCAAAGCGATAAATTATACGCTTTCGATCTGGGGGAAACTCGTCGAGTTTTCTAGAGACGGCTGTGTCCCGATTGACAACAACTACATGGAACGTCACATCCGACCATTTGCGATTGGAAGGAAGGCATGGATGTTCGCAGCTGTTCCAGCGGGCGCACATGCAAGTGCAAATCTTTATTCTTTGGTTGAAAGTGCAAAGGCGAACAGGATTCAACCCTTTGACTATCTCAAGCTTATTTTCAAAGAACTACCGAAGGTGACAATGCTCGAAGAGTACGAGGCTTTGTTGCCATATAACGCAAGTAAAAACTTCCCCCTGAGACCCTAC
>SEBV01000066.1 GCA_004172865.1 Gammaproteobacteria bacterium
TTGAGAAGATGTTGGGTTATGCCAACCACCTTGGATTGTATTCCGAACAATTGGGCTTTGAGGGCGAACACCTCGGGAACTTTCCGCAGGCGTTTACGCATCTTGGTTTGATTAGCGCTGCATACAGCCTGGATCGTCAATTGGACGACAGCAGGAACAGGGATGTGGATGGCGCTTGAAATGGGGCTACTCTTTCGATAATAAAATCTCTCAGCTAAAAGATAAAAGAACATGAAAGCAATTGCAATTGTTCCGGGTACAACAGACGTTTCTTTGATTGATGTTCAGGAGCCACAGTTATCAGCCCCTGATGAAGTGAAAATAAGAATGTGGCAGGTCGGGATTTGCGGCACTGACCGCGAAGAAGTTTCGGGAGGCCGTGCCGATGCGCCGGAAGGTCAGCAGAAGCTAATTATCGGTCACGAAATGTTTGGGCAGGTGGTAGAAGTTGGCAGCGCCGTTACAAAGGTGAAAGAAGGCGATTTTGGCGTTTTCATGGTCAGGCGCGGATGTAATCAGTGCGAAGCCTGCCGCAATGGAAGAAGCGACATGTGCTTTACCGGAAATTACACAGAGCGGGGAATAAAAGGCGCCGACGGCTACCAGGCCGAGTTTGTGGTGGACAAAGAACAATACCTGGTGAAGGTGCTACCCGAACTCAAAAACATTGGCGTACTAACCGAACCAATGTCTGTTGCTGCCAAAGCAATTGATGAATCATTGATTATACAGCAAGCGAGGTTTCGTGACTTTGACAAGACGGAGAACTGGTTGCAAGGCAAGAAGGCGTTGATTGCGGGCATTGGTCCTATCGGGCTGATGGCCGCATTTGCGCTGCGTCTTCGTGGTGCGGAAGTGATTGGAATGGACATCGTTGACGAGAACACACTCCGCCCCTCCATCTTGAAGCAGCTTGGCGGAAAGTATCTGGATGGAAGAAAAACCAAGACAACCGACATTGATGAAGTGTGTGGCGAAGCTGATTTTATTTTCGAGGCGACCGGAATTGCAAAATTGCAGATTCAACTATTGGATGCGCTGGCCATCAATGGCATTTATGTCGCAACCGGCATACCTGCCGGCGATCGTCCCATTAGCGTGGAAGCGGCAACAGTGATGCAGCAACTGGTACTAAAAAATCAGGTATTGCTTGGCAGTGTAAATGCCAGTATTCATCATTACGAAATGGCCGTAGGCGACCTGGCCGCAAGCCTGGAAAAATGGCCGGATGCAATCAATGCGATCATTACTGAAAAAGTGCCATTCAAAGATTTTGACAGGGCATTGCATCAACACAATGAAGATGAGATTAAAGTAGTGGTTGAATGGCAGTAAAGACGTTTGCTATCTATCCGAAGGCTTGATTGAACAAGGCTTCTGGACGTTATAAAGAAGTTGACGATCCTCATTATTGTTTGCTTATCTGAATGAAGTGTTGAAAACAAATCATTTTCACTTACGAAGATGGTAACTTTTCCTTCTCTGCAAGCACATCTTTGATATAGTCCTTCTTTAAAGTTTCGTAGAAAGAATGTTTGGCAATCAACAGCGCGGCAATGTTGGACACTAATGCAGCCACTAAAAGCTGGAAGATGACGCTGTGCCGATCAGTCATCTCCAACACCAATATTGCGGAGGTAAACGGTGTTCGGGTAACGCCGGTTAAGAAACCAACCATCCCGCAAAGGGTCAGCAGGTTTGCATTTGCGCCTGCTATCTCAAACAAGTTGGAGAGAAAGGCGCCAATGGAAGCACCTGCCGCTAGCGAAGGAGCAAACACGCCTCCCGCAGCACCCGTGTTAAAACAAATGATCGGTCCGGCAATACGCATTAAAACGGTGTCCCAGCTTACTGCTTTGTCGCCTGTGAACAAAATATGGTTCATGAGTCCCTTGCCCGATCCCAAAATTTCTGTGTTGAGGAAAAAGGCAAGGCTTGCGACAGCCAGTCCGCAAAACAGGAGAAACAAAACCGATTTTACGGTGCCAAAGTTCCTTCGCCAATGCATGATCTTAAGAATCAGTTTGCACATTACCGCACCCGCAATACCGGCAACAATTGCAGTGATAATGACAAAGAAAAAAAGTGAAAATTGAATTCCTTTTATATCAGGGTAGCCGAGATAAAGATAAGGACCAAGGAATGCCTGCGCAGTCAGTCCGGCAATAATCACCGCTGAGAAAAGCGCCGTGCGAAAATGACGAACGTGTATTTTTGCCAGTTCTTCCATGGCAAACACAACGCCACCTAGCGGCGTATTAAAAGCAGCAGCTAAACCCGCAGCAGCACCGGTGAGGATAAATCCCTGGTTGGATAACCTGGGCCACGATTTTGGAATGTGGCGATGAATGACATAGAACAACGAACCTGCAATCTGGATGGTTGGTCCTTCGCGGCCAATGGCGCCACC
>SEBV01000021.1 GCA_004172865.1 Gammaproteobacteria bacterium
CGTCGAACGGCAATTTCGGGCAGCTTAAACGCCAAACTTGCAGCAAAGTTCATCCGCACGCTTGAATCCCCTTATTGAAACCCCATATAGCATCCACCCTATTTTTGGTGGATGCGTGTTTTCGCTTCTATCGTTTGCAATTTAGATTGGAGATTAACTATGTCTTCTGAAGACTACACTGATGTACAAAACGCGACCGACCCTCATCCCGAGGCGAACGCTGACAAGCCCGAAGTCACTATTGAAGGCTTGCAGTCCCAGTTGGCGACCTTGGCGGCTGCTTATGAATCTGCCAAAGAGCAATCTTTGCGCTCGCAAGCGGATGCCCAAAATGCCCGCCGTCGCGCTGAACAAGATATTGAAAAAGCGCACAAATTTGGTCAAGACAAAATCGTCAATGACCTATTGCCGGTGGTTGATAATCTCGAGCGCGCCTTGGCAACTATCGATACCAGCAACGAAGCCTTTACCGCAATTGCAGAAGGTATCCAGCTGACTTACAAATCATTTATCGATGCGCTTGCGCGTCATCAAGTGGTCGTGGTGAATCCGCAAGGCGAACCTTTTGACCCTAATTTGCATCAAGCAGTTTCAGCGGTTCCCAACCCAGACGTTGAACCTAATACCGTTATTAATGTGTTTCAAAAAGGCTACACCTTGCATGGCCGTTTGGTTCGTCCGGCGATGGTTGTTGTTTCCAGGGCACCCTAGGTTTTATCACCATAAGTTTTGGTGGGCATGCCCCAATCGCAACAAAGTTTTGAGGATTTTTAAAGAGCTGGCCTTGAATTACATTTGTCAGCTCCAATATAGATTCCAACGTTAGATGAAAGCGCAACACTCGCTGCAAATCGCAGGAGATGAAGTCTAACTCTAACCAGTAATTAACATTTTAGCGCAGTTCAAATACGAATGCGCTCAGCAGCACAGAAATTATAGGAGCATATCATGGGTAAAATTATCGGCATCGACTTGGGTACCACCAACTCTTGCGTATCAGTATTAGAAGGCGGCAAGCCAAAAGTTATCGAGAACGCCGAGGGCGACCGCACCACGCCATCCATTATTGCGTTCACTAACGACAATGAAATTCTTGTCGGTCAATCTGCAAAACGCCAATCAGTAACCAACCCGCACAATACTTTGTATGCGGTAAAGCGTTTGATCGGCCGTAAATTTAAAGATGATGTTGTGCAAAAAGACATCAAGATGGTGCCGTATAAAATCGTTGCCGCCGATAACGGCGATGCATGGGTAGAAGTGAAAGGCGAGAAACGCGCACCACCACAAATTTCTGCTGAAGTTTTGAAAAAAATGAAAAAAACCGCTGAAGATTATCTCGGCGAAGCAGTGACTGAAGCGGTAATTACCGTTCCTGCTTACTTCAACGATTCACAACGTCAAGCCACTAAAGATGCTGGCCGTATTGCTGGTCTCGATGTAAAACGTATTATCAACGAACCAACTGCTGCAGCATTGGCTTACGGTTTGGATAAAGGTGTAGGCGACCGTACTATCGCTGTGTACGACCTCGGTGGTGGTACTTTTGATATTTCAATTATCGAGATTGCAGACGTAGATGGCGAACACCAATTCGAAGTGCTTTCAACCAACGGTGATACATTCCTCGGTGGTGAAGACTTCGACATGCGTTTAATCGAATTCCTTGCGGATACTTTCAAGAAAGATACCGGCATTGATTTGCACAACGATCCACTCGCATTGCAACGCTTAAAAGAAGCGGCAGAGAAAGCGAAAATTGAATTGTCATCCGCGCAACAAACCGAAGTGAATTTGCCATACATCACTGCAGATGCATCAGGCCCAAAACATTTAGTTGTTAAATTGACTCGTGCGAAATTGGAATCTTTGGTTGAAGAGTTAGTGACTCGTTCACTTGAGCCAGTAAAACAAGCAATTAAAGATTCAGGCATCGACATCAAAAAAATCGACGACATTATTCTCGTTGGTGGTCAAACTCGTATGCCATTGGTTCAAAAAGCGGTTGCAGATTTCTTCGGCAAAGAACCACGTAAAGACGTAAACCCTGACGAAGCGGTTGCCATAGGTGCTGCAATTCAAGGTTCAGTATTGTCAGGCGAAACTACCAACGTATTGTTGTTGGACGTAACTCCATTGACTCTCGGTATCGAAACCATGGGTGGCGTTGCCACTCCATTGATCGACAAAAACACCACGATTCCTACCAAGAAATCGCAAGTGTTTTCTACCGCAGAAGACAATCAATCTGCAGTAACGATTCACGTGGTGCAAGGCGAGCGCAAACAAGCATCGCAAAACAAATCACTGGGCCGTTTCGATTTGAGCGATATCCCCGCAGCACAACGCGGCACGCCACAAATTGAAGTGACTTTCGATATCGATGCCAACGGTATTTTGAACGTGAGCGCGAAAGACAAAGCAACTGGTAAAGAGCAATCCATTGTGATTAAAGCATCGTCAGGTTTGTCTGATGCTGAAATCGAAAAAATGGTAAAAGATGCTGAAGCAAACGCAGAAGCAGATCGTAAATTTGCTGACACAGTAGCAGCGCGCAACACGCTTGACGGTTTAATTCATGCAACTGAAAAAACTGTAAAAGAAGCAGGCGATAAAGCAACGGCAGAAGAAAAATCTTCTATCGAAGCAGCATTGACTGAAGCACGCGATGCATTGAAGGCAGATGATCTTGCGAAAATTGAAGCGGCAACTACCAAGTTGACTGAAGCATCTGGTCCACTTGCGCAAAAACTTTATGCTGAGCAACAAGGTGGCGCAGCCGGTGCACAGTCTGCAGGCGGCGATTCACAAAAAGCGGCAGACGACGGCGTAGTAGATGCTGAGTTTGAAGAAGTAAAAGATCACAAGTAATGCCCGTTCTTCCTCTTGTTTTTAACGGGAGGAAAAAACAAAAACAAATGCGGGCTTGCCCGCATTTGTCGTGTAAGAAACCTTAAATTTTTTTAAAATTTATTTCTGCAAAAAATAAATTTATTTGTTGGTGTAACCATGGCAAAACGCGATTACTACGAAGTGCTCGGCGTCGAAAAAGGCGTAGACGCAGGCGATTTGAAAAAAGCTTATCGTCGAGAGGCAATGAAGCATCACCCGGACAGAAACCCGGATGATCCAAAAGCTGAAGAGAAATTTAAAGAAGCTAACGAAGCTTACGAAGTTCTGTCAGACGATCAAAAGCGCGCCGCTTATGATCGCTTCGGTCACGCAGGCGTCGACGGCCAATCAGGTATGGGCGGCGGTGGCGGCAGCAACTTCAGCGATATATTTGGCGATGTCTTCGGCGATATTTTCGGCGGTGGAGGCGGCGGTCGTCGCGGTGGCCCCGCACGCGGTTCAGATTTACGTTACAACCTCGAATTAAAATTGGAAGAGGCCGTAAAAGGCACCACTACCCAAATTAAAGTGCCCACACTGGTTTCCTGTAAAACCTGTAGCGGTTCCGGCGCAAAAGCAGGTAGCAAACCTGTTACTTGTACAACCTGCGGCGGCCACGGCCAAGTGCGTATGCAACAGGGCTTTTTCTCTGTGCAACAAACCTGTCCCAATTGTCGCGGTCGCGGAACTATTATTTCCGACCCCTGCAAATCATGTCACGGTCAGGGGCGCGTAGAAGAAACCAAAACCCTTTCTGTAAAAGTACCCGCAGGTGTAGACACCGGTGATCGTATTCGCTTAACCGGCGAAGGCGAAGCGGGAGAAGCAGGTGGGCCCAGCGGCGATTTGTATGTGCAAGTCCATGTGCGTGATCACGAGATATTTAAACGCGAAGGCGCAGACTTATATTGCGAAGTCCCCATCGATTTCGTAGACGCAGCCCTCGGCGGCGAACTCGAAGTCCCCACGCTCGATGGCCGCGTAAAATTAAAAGTCCCTGCAGAAACCCAAACCGGCAAATTATTTAAATTGCGCGGCAAGGGCGTAACGCCAGTACGCGGCGGTGGAGTAGGTGATTTGCTTTGTCGCGTAGTAGTTGAAACTCCTGTGAGTCTCACGAGCAAGCAAAAAGAAATGCTGCGAGATTTCCAGGCGAGTATGAAGGGCGGTAAATATTCGCCCAAACAGTCGAGTTGGCTGAGTGGAGTTAAAAAGTTTTTTAACGATTAATTAATTGTTAAATCAAAAACGGGCTGATTGAGAAATCAGCCCGTTTTTTGTTTGATCTATACATTTGTGATTCAACGTTATTTTTACAGGCAATAGGATTTTTTTGAAATGGAAAAGATGATTTTTGCAGTTTGCGTTACTGTTATAGTCATATTGCTAAGTTTTGCTCTTGGTGCTGCATTTGGATCAAGCGTAACTCATTCGGATTTTATTGAGACTTTAATTCCCTTATTTTCAATGCTTGGTGGTTGGGTATCTGGTTTGGGAGCGCTTGGGGCCGTTTTGGCTGCACTATGGATAGCTGAAAAGCAAAGAAAAGATGATACTGAGAATCTTAATATTTCTTTTAATGTCATGGTTCTTGCTGGGCTAGCTGGAGAATATTTAACTGTTCGAGTGGTATCTAATGGTAAGCGATCATCTAACGTAACATCCATAATTTTTTCCTCTCCTTTATCAACTGTAAATATTATGGTTAGAGAGCTTCATCGGTTAAGTCATCCTTTGCCTATAAATTTAGGCTACGGTGTTGATGCAGCTTTCATTTTTTCTGCTGGATTTGAAGAGCATATTGCAAATTATATTAAGCATCATTGTGGCGGTTCAGTAGAGGGTCTTGAGCTAATTGTTGTATCTACAATAAAAACTTATAAAGTTAAAATTGATTCTAAGCTTGCTGAAACTTTTCAAAAGTTAGCTGATCAATCAAATGGTCAAGTTTAATATCAAATCTGCATATGATTTTTGAAATCTATTTCGCCTCCTGGCGAGTCACTTTTCTTTGCCTCGCCAAAGAAAAGTAACCAAAAGAAAGGCGACCCATCTCACACCCGTTTCCTACGCGCTTCAGAAAATCGCTGTCGTTCCGATGCGACATCCATGTCGCGCGTCACTAAAACAAACATCCTGTTTGTTTTACAACGATTTTCTTCCAGTGCTCGGGGTGGTCGCATGGGAGAGTTAATGCAAAAGCTGGATACTCACTTGCGGGGATCCAGCTCTTGCTTTTAAAATCTATAAGGAAGCCAAAGCTTCAAATTTTTATTCTCGTGCGAAAATCTTGCTCTTTAGAATGAAACAGATCACTTTACTAACCAAGGAGAAATTGGTTGAAATCGCAGCTACTTAAATCCATAGAAAATATTTTTCCGATAACTTTTATTTGCTTAATGAGTCTCAATGCTGTTGCTGATTCGTATTGTTGGCCGGAAGAGCAGATGATTGGTACGCAAGCCATAGCTTACATAGAGGGAATTGATGCAACAATTTACGGTTGGAATAATAGCGATGTTCAAATGGTGCTTACTCAAAAGCCAACAGAGAATGATAGATCTTGCAAGGTAATGGCTTTTGAAAAATATAATGGTGTGGGTAAATCTCTAGCATGTGGTGATCTTAGATGCATAAAGGGCGATTGCGGCGGTGGGGCAGAAGTTACTTCATTGCCAGTTGAGGATTTTAAAAATCCCTTTGTGAAAACATCTCTTAAAAATGGCGAAAAAGTTTGGCTGAAATTTGACGGGCAGCTATTCCTTAAGCCAATTATGTATATTGGGAAATTAGGCGATCTTAGTGAAAATGGAAAATTATTTGACCGTCCTCGTGGGAAAAAAATCGATTTTGATGGCTCAGTCCGCGTATTGGATTTTGTAACCGTCGGTGAAGAAATATGGGTCAGGGCAGATGTTGCTCCTGTGCAAGACGGCGAGCCACCGATAAAAATTGGAAGCTCTCTGGGGCAAGCATATTTTTTATATAAAAATAGTAAAAAGGAGATTGTTAACGTGGTCTCCGATATTTGGTGTGACTAAAAAATGTAATTTAATTTACTTCTCGTTCCCAAGCTCCTGCTTGGGAATGTATATCGCAATCAAGGATAACAATTTATGCCTTTCGCAAAATTCGATTATTCCCTTGATTACAAAAACCTAAACCTACGCGAGCAACCCGAAATTTATCGAAGCGGTGTAGGCGAGCAGGGCGTACTATTAGTTGAACCCTACAAAAGTGAAATCCTTCCGCATTGGCGATTCAAAACACCTGAAATAGCAAAAGAATCCTCTGCAAAAATTTATGAACTATTTCTGCATTATAAATCTGAAAAAGATTTTGTCGGAATGGATATGGCTCGTAAGTTTTTGCAGATGGGCTACACGCGCAGCCGACGTTACGCAAATCATAAGAGCGGCAAAAAATATGATGGCCCTGTTCCTGATGATAAAAAAGGCCAGAGCGGCGCACACGGTCGTGCTGAGTTACCAAAAATGGAAGATTCAATTAAAGCAGAAAGTGCTTCGATATTTTATGAGGTTTGGCAAAAGGCCAAACAAAATGAAACTTATCAGCGAATGTTGAAAGAGCACAAAGAACATTATCGAGTTTAGGGTAATATTTATAAATAAAAAAATACGTTATTAAGGTAACGGCTAGATTTTTGGCGTAATTATGTTTGAGGCTTTTAATGTACATATGATTTTGAGTTCCGTCTTGAATATATTCCAAGTTAATTTCTTGACTATTGTCACAAAATTATGTCCTCTTTAGATTTGGCCTCTTCATTGAAATAAATCAATATTTTTATTCAGTTTAAATTCATTCCCGCTTGATAAAGTCTTCCCATACATTTTCAACAAAAAATGTAGCCACGAAATTCTATATATTGAAATCTGAAGGAAATTATCATGAAGAAACAAATTTTAATTGCGGCTGTATTGAGTGCATTGACTTTGCCAGCTATGGCAGAAGGTTTTTATCTAGCCGGTGATGTTGGTCAAGGCAAAATTGAAGTTGATGCAGGCAATGGCTTCACGACCAGTAAAACAGATACGACCTATTCGATTGGTGCAGGTTACGATTTCAATAAATTCTTCGCTGTTGAAGTTGCCTATCGCGATCTAGGTTCTATTCGTGATAACGGAATTGGATCAGATGATGCAGGTGACTATAATTGGACAGACAAAGTCACCGCCACAGCATTTCAAGCATCTGTTGTTGGTAAGCTTCCGCTGAGTGATGTACTTAGTGTTTACGGGCGTTTGGGTATTGCCAAACTAGATGTTGAAGAAAAAGTTCGAATTGATTCGGATTCATTTAGTTATGATGACTCAACAACTAAAGGTCTTTTTGGTGTAGGCCTTAATTACGACATCACTCCCGAATTTGCTATACGCGCTGAATATAATCAATATGCAAAATGGGATGACACCAAATTGTCTGCATTGACTGTCGGTGCTACCTATCATTTTTAATTGATTTTTAAATTGGCTTTCAAAAATCCTCATTGCTTATGTAGTGGGGATTTTTTTATGGGCTGAAGTATCACTTTCTCAGTTTGTATGTGGTGCACAGCACTGTGTTCAAAGAGTTATTTATTTAATGTAAACGTGAGTCTAATACTCGCACGATAATCATTTAATTGAAAAATATGCACTCTTATGTTGCGTTATTAAATGTATGTGATGAGTTTTTCTACCAAACGAATGAAAGCCCTGTTTTTACTTTTAATCGTGTTAGCATCAAGTGCGATTCAATTCATGAGTCATATAAATTAATTCGCAGTACTAACTTATTAACAATGTCACCAAGGAAATTACGATGCGAATTAGAGTTGGCTACGAATTGCTTTACGATTGCCCGCAACCAACGCCCATGTTGCTAACCTTAAATTTGCACTTCTCGCGGGCGTCTGACGTTTTACTTCCCGATCAAATCGTTACCGAACCTGCATTGCCTATCAGCATGTATCGCGATAGTTTTGGTAATTGGGTTAGTCGTATAGTTGCGCCACAAGGCCGCTTACGAATTACTGCGAACGCGATTATAAAAGATAGTGGCCTGACTGATCCAATTGATCTCAATGCCATTCAACATGCAGTGGAAGATTTACCCACCGACACACTGGTATATTTATTAGGTAGTCGTTACTGCGAGACTGATCGTTTAACTGAAATTGCATGGTCGCTATTTGGTAATACACCACTCGGTTGGCCGCGTGTACAAGCTATTTGCGATTTTGTGCACAATCACATTACATTTGGGTACCAACATGCGCGCGCAACTAAAACGGCATTTGAAGTATTCAATGAACGTGTAGGTGTGTGCCGTGACTTCACGCATCTTGCCGTCACTTTTTGTCGTTGTATGAATATTCCTGCACGTTATTGCACAGGCTATCTCGGCGATATCGGTGTGCCTGCGTCGCCAAATCCGATGGATTTTTCCGCTTGGCTTGAAGTTTATCTTGGTGGGCGCTGGCATACTTTTGATCCGCGTAATAATATTCCGCGCATTGGTCACATACTAATTGCGCAAGGTAGAGATGCTACTGATGTTCCGCTGACTAATGTTTTTGGTCCAAATACATTAAGTGGTTTTAAAGTATGGACAGATGAAATTAAAGCTTAAGAGATTTTTAATGGATTTGATGAATGGCTATTGATTTACATTTTCCGAAAGAGTCCTTACTAGCTGATGATGAGCCGCCAGCATTTGAAATTGTAAATGCAGATGGTGCGAGTAATCTTGTTTTAGTTTGTGATCATGCGTCCAAACGTGTGCCTCGCTGTTTAAATAATCTTGGCTTAACCGATGCGCAACTGGATGATCATATCGGTTGGGACCCCGGCGCTGCTAAAGTAGCACGCCTTCTTTCTAATAATCTGGATGCACCTTTATTGCTAAGCGGTTACTCGCGCTTGGTTATTGATTGCAATCGCCCCACGCAAAGTCCGCAATCTATTCCTGAACAAAGTGCCGGTGTGTTAGTGCCAGCCAATCAACACATTACCGAAGCCGAACGAAAGCTTCGCGTTGAAAATTTATTTACGCCTTATCATAATGCGGTTAGTAATCTCCTCGATTCTCGTCAACATCGACCAACTATTTTTTTAAGTATTCATAGTTTCACGCCGGTACTGAATAATCAGCAGCGTCCATGGAATATTGGAATTTCTTTTTGGAAAGATAATCGTTTTGCAGATTTATTAATAAATGCATTAAAGCAATCTAGCGATATTGTCGTAGGCAACAATGAGCCTTACGCAATCGATGAGGCATTTGATTACGCTGTTCCAGTTCATGGTGAAGGCCGCGGATTGCCAAGCGCTATGATAGAGATGCGACAAGATGGAATTCGTACGGATGAAGGTGTTGCAGAATGGGCTCAGCGAATTACAGATGCTTATCTACAAATTGCATCCGAGGTTCTTAAGCTCGCCTCACATAAATAGCTATTTTTAACTCTTGTTATAAATTTTCTTAGAAGCGATAAGTCGTTTTACATCTTTCAACCACATTGCTAACGCAATTAATCCTACTACTACGATAATTCCTTCATTTACTGTATTGATTGGATCACGAATATCAATCTGGTGAAAAATTGCTAAAATGATCAGTGGCAAATAAACGACCAGATTAAAATATTTAATGCCTTGATGTTTCAAATCCAGTTTTTTATATGTGCATAATAAACTTATTGTAATTCCTAATGCCGCACCAGCAAATGCATCTGCAGGCCAATGTGCGCCTATAGCAATGCGCGAGACCCCAATCAAAATTGCACAACTAAATAGTGCCCACAACTTCCAGCCGTGCAACTCGTACGCCCGAACGATAAATATTGTAGCCATAAATGCACTAGCGGTGTGCCCTGAAGGCATGGCGTAATTATCCAAGCTCAATGCTGGGCCGAGCGTAAATGGATTGATTAAATCAGCTGTGTGTTCAGGGCGAATCACTGCGAAAACGCTTTTGCTAAATTTTACAGCATAGTGAATTAAGATTGCGCATATCAATGCATTTGTTAATAAGCGTTCTTTGTTGTGTAATAAAATAAAAAACATGCAGCTCAAGAATAAAAAATTAGCCGTATTGGTAATTGTCACCCATAAGAGTTTCGATGGTAAGGCGTGGTTAATTGCGTTAAAAATATCGTAATGAATGTGTGGGAAGCCGGATAGCAGGACGGCAAGTAAAATAAGCGGTAAGCAAAGTATGTTTAAAGTTTTGGTCATTATTATCCAGCCTTTTCTACTTACGTGGCGCAATTATAACGGTTTAATCATGTGGATAAAATCTAGGACTTATTCACATTTATGCTGGACACATTTATCGCATTCACTTAATGTTTAGCCGCTTTGATTAATCTAGCTTGCAGCAAATTTACCGGCTTCTGTAATACATTAATGAACTATTGAGGGAAATCATATGTTACGTAAATATTTTTCGATGGCGCTATTCGCCGCATCTCTGATTCCGGTTGCAAGCTTTGCGGCTTCCTTGAAGGAGGATCATCCACTGATTACGAGATATCCCGACGCGAGTATTCGTAATGCATACACAGTTGCCTACGAGACTTACCAAATTCCCACTTCAATTATTAACGTGTCGACTAAACCCTATAAATATTCCACATTAAATCTTACGGGGGATTTAACACGTCATTTCTATACCATTAAGAATGCCTCTACGCTAAAAGTTTATGAAAATTATGCGGCTGCGATAAAAAAGTTAGGATTTAACGTTACCTTTTCATGTCAACTTGATGCGTGTGGAGATGAGAAACAGTCTGCTGAACTCGGTGCAATAGTATCTGTTGAAAATAGCGTTTATAACGACTATCGCAAGCCCTATTATCTGGTAGCTGAAAAGCAAGGCGCAAACGGTATAAAGACTTATGGCGCATGGTATATAGGTGGCTATGAAGAGGAAGTGGCAGTACAACAAGTTATTCTTGAGGCAAAACCGCTCGACGCTAACTTAATAAAAGTCGACCCAAGTTATAGCAGCAAACCTGTTGCACCTGAGGCTACTGAGAAAGGTAATGCAAGTGATTTGGCGAAAGACCATAAATTATTTGCGCGTTACCCGAATGCGAAATTAAGAAAATCAATTCATGTGGATACTGAGACTATTGTTATTCCTGCGGCTCCAAATGCAACTGACAAAACCGCATTAAATTTAACCGGTGATTTGTCGCGTCATTTTTATGAAATTAAAGATGTATCAACTTTAAAGGTATTTGAAAACTACAAGCAAGCTTTAACTAAAACCGGTTTTACTTTCTTGCAGAAGTGTGAATTAACCGAGTGTGGCGATGCTTCTGTTGCCGAAAAGTTTGGAGCTAAAATATCAGTAGAGGATTCAGTCTATAATTCGTACCGCAAGCCATATTATGTTCTCGCTAAAAAAGTTGCTGACACTGGCGATATTTATGTGAGTCTTTTTGTAGGCGGCTTTGAAAACGAAGTTTCTGTGCAGCAGATTATTTTGCAACAAAAAGGTGTGAAAACCGGATTAATTAAAGTCGATGCAGATGGTTTAAAACAGCAAATTGATGCTGACGGTAAAGCACTTATTTATGGAATTTATTTCGATACCGGAAAATCAGCAGTTAAACCGGAATCTAAAACAACTCTGGATGCAATCGCGCAGCTGCTTACTAAAAATAAAGATTTGTTGCTTTATGTAGTGGGCCATACCGATGATACAGGTGCGGGTGCTGCAAACGTGGAATTGTCTCGCCAACGTGCGGCTGCAGTTGTGAATGAATTGGTGACAACTTATAAAATTCCGGCAGCGCGTTTACAGGCGCAGGGTGTAGGGCCTTATGCTCCAGAAGGAAATAATACCAGCGATGCCGGCAAACAAAAAAATCGCCGGGTAGAATTAGTAAAACGGTTGCAGTAAGGTTTAAAAAAAGGCCTCAGAATTGAGGCCTTTTTATCATCTCTATATAAATAATTTTATCTTTTTAGCTGTTCTTCAATTATCGCTGCCAATTTTTTTAAACCGATTTGCAAATCGTCTTCACTGGCGTGGCTAAAGTTAAGTCGCATAGTACCAAGTTGCGGCGTGCCAGTGGCTGGATAAAATGCTTCACCTGGCATAAAGGCTACGCCGTTTGCGAACGCTATTTTCAATAATGGACGAGTATCTATTGCGTCGCGTAATTGCAGCCAGAAAAATAATCCACCCGCTGGAATTTTCCAATCTGCCAGATGACCAAATGTATCCGTAAGCGCAGCGTGCATTGCATCGCGTTTGTGGCGATAGGTTTTGCGTAAATGAGCGAGGTTGTCATTACGTTCTGCACAAGCCAACCAATTCGCAACGCGAATTTGTCCCGGGCGATTGGTGTGTAAATCGCCCGCTTGTTTTAGGCGCAATAGATGTGGAAATAATTCCGGCGATGCTGCTAAAAATCCCACACGCCAACCCGGCCATAATGTTTTGGAAAAACTGCCCAAATAAATCCACGGGGCTTTGCGTAACAAACTACAAATTGGTGTGCGGTCAACATTGTCGTACATTAATTCGCGGTACGGCTCATCTTCAATCAGTGGCAAATTGTAGCGATCAAGCACCTCGGCAACTGCGCGGCGATTGGCGGCGCTGTAACAATTTCCGGACGGATTTTGAAAGCTGGGAATCAAATAAATCGCGCGCGGTTTATGGGTTTCAATCATGCGCGCAAGTTGTGTTGGATCTATACCGTCGTCGGTGAGATCAAGTCCAAAACAATTCGCGCCGAATAATTGAAAGGCTTGCAGTGCGGCGAGATAAGTTGGTGCCTCGCAAAGCATGGGCGTGCCGGGGTCAACAAACAATTTTGCTGCCAAATCTATACCTTGCTGGGAGCCGGAAAGCACCAGAATCTGCTCGTTGGACACCGGCAATCCAGATTCCGCCAGCCAATCTGCTAACCGAGCACGTAGCACGGGTTCGCCTTCGCTAGGGCCATATTGTTGCAATGCAGCCGCGCGCCAATCGTGCGTGCAAGCAGAGTCATGTAAAATCGGCATGGCGTCTGCGCTGGGCAAACCACCCGCAAATGAAATCATCCCCGGAGCTTGCGCCGCCGCGAGAATTTCCCGCACCAATGAAGACGTTAGTCGGGATATGCGTTCAGACAATTGCGGCGCGGAGGGCATGATAGTCTCGTTATGTTTAATTCAAGAATATAGCGTGGGCAATGTTGGTCATGTATATTGACCCATAATTCACTTTTGGTAGATAAATGTCAATATGGTTGACCAATTAAGCCCTGAGCTTGCCGATGAGCGGCAAGCTGAACTCAATAAGGCGCTGGAATTATTCCATTTTGCGTTTCGTGCATTCACGGCCAAACCTGATCAATTGCTTGAAGCTCGCGGTTTACAACGCGTGCACCATCGAATTTTATATTTTGTTGGCCGCAATCCCGGAATTCGCGTTAGCGGTTTACTAACGATTCTGGGTGTGAGCAAACAAGCGCTACATGCGCCTCTGCGACAATTGCAGGCGATGCATTTGATTGAGGATTCGCAAGATGCAACCGATAAGCGCGGAAAATGCCTAACGCTCACGCAAGAAGGCGCAAAATTGGAAACCGCATTAAGCGGCGCACAACGAAAATTATTAGCGCAAGTTTTTGAACAGTCGGGAGATGAAAGTGAAGTTGCCTGGCGGGCTGTTATGGCACAATTGGCGGTGCAGTTGCCGAAATAAATCTTATGTAATTTATCCATCACGGAAGTGGTTAAACAAGAAGGAAAATATATGCAATCTCCGCTCACTATTTTACAAAACCAATTTAGGCTGCCCGGTTTTCGTCCTGGACAAGAAACGGTTATTAATGCGTTACTGGATGGACGCTCCGCACTCTCTGTGTTTCCAACCGGTGGTGGAAAAAGTTTGTGTTATCAATTGCCAGCGCTGATGTTTGATGGATTAACGCTGGTGGTTTCTCCGTTAATTGCGTTGATGAAAGATCAGGTCGATGCATTGCAGAAATTAAATATTTCCGCCGCACGTTTGGATTCTTCGCTGAGCAAAGAAGATACTTTTGCAATTTTCGATGGCATCCAAAACAATTCAATAAAATTATTATATGTGTCGCCGGAGCGTTTGAAGAATGAGCGTTTTGTTCAGCGCTTGGCGAATTTGAAAATTAGTTTGTTGGCTATCGATGAAGCGCATTGTATTTCTGAATGGGGCCACAATTTTCGGCCTGATTATTTAAAGCTTGCTGAGTTGGCGAAAACCTTAAAAGTGGAGCGAGTGCTAGCCTTAACAGCCACCGCAACGCCGAGTGTGGCAGCAGATATTTGCAAGCAGTTTTCAATTCAGCCCCAAGATCATATTCAAACGAGTTTTGCGCGACCAAATCTTCAATTACGTGTGACGCCATCCTCTGCAGATAATCGATTAGATTTATTATTGGCGCGTTTACAAAAGCACCCGCGCGATGCGGCAACTATTGTTTATGTCACTTTGCAAAAAACAGCAGAAGAGGTAGCTACTGCAATTAATAATAGTGGTTTAAGCGCAGCGCATTATCACGCTGGTTTAAAAGATGATGAGCGCGATAGCATTCAAAATAATTTTATGAATGGCACAACACCGATTGTGGTGGCGACTATCGCATTTGGAATGGGAATTGATAAGAATAATATTCGTGCGGTCTATCATTTTAATTTACCAAAATCGATTGAAAATTATGTACAGGCAATTGGGCGCGCTGGTCGCGATGGTTTGCCTTCGCTATGCGAAATGTTTGCGGTTGCTGACGATGTTCGTGTGCTGGAAAATTTTACCTATGGCGATACACCAAGCACCGAAAGTATTTATGAACTGGTAAATTATTTGTTGGCGCAGGAACATGAGTTTGATATCTCTACTTACGAATTATCCAACCGATTTGATTTACGTCCGTTGGTCTTAAACACCGCGCTAACCTATTTGGAATTGCAAAATATCATCAGCGCGCAAAGTCCTTTTTACACCGAATATAAAATTCAATTTCTGCAGGATGTGGAAACACTGCTCGCACAATTTGATCCGGCGCGCGCCGAGTTTTTAACTCGTCTATTTGCTGCAGGCAAAAAAGGTACTAAATGGCTGACGCTGGATATGATCGGCATCAGCGAGAAATTACAGGAGCCAAAAACGCGAATTACCAAAGCGCTGGATTATTTGGCTGAAAAATCGGCAATCGAATTAACCGTCGCGAATTTGCGCCAAACCTATCGCATTCAAAAATTGGCGCTCGATGCTCAAGATTTGCAAAGTTTGTTGGAAACTTTGTATAGATTATTTGCGGAGCGCGAGGCTCGTGATATAACACGCATCCACAGTATTTTGGCTTACGCGAACAACCCAACTTGTTTAAGCCAGCAACTTATTGAGTATTTTGGCGAAGCTGCAGCGCCATGCGGGAATTGTAGCCACTGCCGCGGACAGGCGCGCGGTGAGCCGGTTGCACGGGTGGAATCTTTAGTCGTGCCTCAGGTCACAACTGCTGATCGCGAGCTTATCGCCCAACTCGTCAATGAGGGCCATGCTGCGTTACAGCAATCCAGGCAACTGGCGCGTTTCTTATGCGGTTTGCCAAGCCCGGCGACCGCGCGATCCAGCTTGAAGCAGCATCGCGCCTTTGGCACCTTGGATAAGCTTGGCTTTCAACAGGTACTTGCGCTGGCAGCTCGATAAAGACACAGAAATATTAAAAAGAAAAACGGTGAATGGGGTGGGAAGCTGCCACATATCCATAATTACGATTCAACGCTAATAACACGAAGGTGAAAACCATGAAAACCCTCAAAGGCCCCGCTATTTTTTTAGCCCAATTTCTCGGTGATACAGCTCCTTTCAACACGCTCGATAATATTGCCGGTTGGGTGGCGAGCCTGGGTTTCAAAGGCGTACAAATCCCGACGTGGGATAAGCGCGTTTTCGATCTTGAACAAGCTGCGAATAGCGCTGAATATTGCACTGAATTTCTCGCTACTTTATCCAAACACGGTTTGGTTCCCACTGAACTGTCGACACATTTGCAGGGGCAATTGGTAGCGGTACATCCCGCGTATGACGAAATGTTTGACGGCTTCGCGCCCGAGTCAGTTCGCGGTAATCCAGCTGCGCGTCAAGCATGGGCAGTTGAGCAATTATTGCTTGCGGCGAAAGCGAGTAAAAATTTAGGCTTGAAAGCGCACGCGACTTTTTCTGGCGCTTTGTTATGGCCCTATTTGTATCCCTGGCCGCAACGTCCTGCAGGTTTGGTTGATGCCGGTTTTGGTGAATTGGCAAAACGCTGGAAGCCTATTCTGGATGCATTCGATGCAGTAGGTGTTGATCTTTGCTACGAAATTCACCCCGGCGAAGACTTACATGATGGCGCAACTTTCGAGCGCTTTTTGAAAGCTGTTGATAATCATCCCCGCGCTAATATTTTGTTCGACCCATCGCATTTTGTTTTGCAACAACTTGATTATTTAGCCTTTATTGATCGCTATCACGACCGCATTAAAATGTTCCATGTGAAGGACGCGGAGTTTAATCCTACTGCGCAACAAGGTGTTTACGGCGGTTATGAATCCTGGGTTGATCGCGCGGGTCGTTTCCGTTCTTTGGGTGATGGCCAAGTGGATTTCAAGCAAATCTTCTCAAAATTTGCTGCCTACAATTACGAAGGTTGGGCGGTGTTGGAATGGGAATGTTGTTTGAAGCATCCTGAAGTAGGCGCTGCCGAAGGCGCACCATTTATTGCGAAACATATTATTAAAGTTACGGAACGCGCGTTTGATGATTTTGCGAGTGGCGGTACAGATCACGCGGCAAATCGCCGGATTTTAGGTTTGAAATAGTCTTTGGTTTTTTGCTTTTGATGTTGCATCCCCTTGTGGCTTTGCCGAGCACTGGAAGAAAATTGCCGGCAAACGCACACGACGTGCGTTTGAGTGACGATGCGACATGGATGTTGCACCGGAACGACGGCAATTTTCTGAGGCGCACAGGCAAAATAGAGCCATGGGGTCGCCTTTCTTTTGATTACTTTTCTTTGGCGAAGCAAAGAAAAGTGATTCGCCAAGAGGCGAAATAAATTTTATAAAAATGAAAAATTGTTGCTGATTACTCCTTACTAAATATTGAAGAAAATATTATGACAACTCCAAGAATTCGTTATGCAATGGTCGGTGGTGGCCGCGGTGCTTTTATCGGTGCTGTGCATCGCATCGCTGCGCGTATGGATGACCGTTATGAATTGGTCGCCGGTGCACTCTCATCGAATCCAGAAAATGCAAAATTATCCGCAGCCGATTTACATATCGCCGCTGATCGCGCCTACGCATCTTTTGAAGAACTTTTGCGTGTAGAAAAAACGCGTGCAGATGGTATTCAGGCAGTAGTGATTGTAACTCCAAACCATATGCATTTTCCCGTTGCAAAAGCAGCGCTTGAAGCAGGCATAAATGTTATTTGCGATAAGCCGGTCACGCGCACTTTAGAAGAAGCGCTTGAGCTGCAACAAATCGCCGCCAAAAGCAGCGCTTATTTTGCGTTGACTCACAACTACAGCGCTTATCCGCTGGTGCGTTATGCGCGTGAATTAGTCGGCAAAGGCACACTTGGAAAAATTCGTGTTGTGCAAGTTGAATATCCACAAGAATGGTTAACGGTTGCGGCAGCGGCGGATAATAAACAAGCGTCCTGGCGAACTAATCCTGCATTAACAGGCACTGGTTGTTTGGGCGATATTGGCACGCACGCATTTCAACTTGCGCAATTTGTTTCGCAACAAAAAGTGAGTACGGTTTGCTCCGATGTGATGAGTTGTGTTGAAGGCCGTTTGGTTGATGACAACGTGCATGTGTTGTTACGTTTCGATGGCGGCGCGCGCGGAATTTTATGGGCGAGCCAAGTTGCTCCCGGTTGTGAAAATGGTTTGCGTATTCGAATTTTTGGTGAAAAAGCGGGCATTGAATGGGCGCAAGAAAGTCCCAATGAATTGTGGTTCAATGAATTGAATAAACCGCGTCAACGTATCACTCGTCGTGGCGATATTGGCAGCGACATAGCGGCGCGCGGCATGCGCACACCGGGCGGTCACCCGGAAGGTTATCTGGAAGCCTTTGCAAATTTGTATCACGACATCGCGGATATTTTAATTGCGCATGAAGCCGGTGAACGTCATTACCTGCAAGATTGGGTGCCCAGTATTGATACCGGCGTGGAAGGCATGAAATTTATTCAAGCGGTGCTCGATTCATCTCAAGCAGAAGGTGCGTGGACTAAGCTGTAAATAATCAGGGAAATTTATAGCTTGATGGCTTTGCCAGTACAACAAATGCCATTACAACGAATGACTAACGCCATAATTAAAAAAAGGTAAACAAGATGAATTTATCGCTTCGGCTAAAACTATCCAGCATGATGTTTCTTGAGTTTTTTATTTGGGGTTCATGGTTCGTTACCATGGGCACTTTTTTAGCTCAGGCCTATAAAGCCACAGGAGCGCAAACGGGGACTGCTTACAATACCCAAGCTATAGGTGCGATTGTTGCGCCGTTTATAGTAGGTTTAATTGCAGATCGCTTTTTTGCCGCGCAGAAAATTTTGGGTGTATTACATTTGATTGGCGCGGGACTCTTGTGGTTTGCATCTACCGCCGCGAATTTTGATTCGTTTTATCCTTATATTTTTATTTATATGCTGCTCTACATGCCGACCTTGGCGTTGGTCAATTCGGTTGCGTTCCGTCACCTTGCTGATCCGGCAACACAGTTTGCACAAATTCGCGTGCTCGGCACCATCGGCTGGATTGTCGCGGGCCTATTAATCGGCAGCGTGTTCCAGTGGGAATCCAGCAATTTATTGCACTTCACTTTTCAGATGGCCGCTGCAGCATCACTTGCGTTGGGTGTATTAAGTTTTTTCCTTCCTGATACGCCACCCGTGGTTGATAAAAATTCCAAGGTCAGTTTGCGCGATATTCTTGGGCTTGATGCCATAGGTTTGCTTAAAGACACGCGCTATTTAATTTTCTTTATCTCGTCTATTTTAATTTGTATTCCGCTCGCATTTTATTATCAAAACGCCAATTTATTTTTGAATGAAGTAGGCGTAGCTAACGCGGCTTCGAAGATGTCCTACGGACAAGTTTCTGAGACCTTATTTATGTTGTTGCTGCCAATTTTCATTGGCCGCTTTGGTATTAAAATTTCGTTGTTGGTGGGGATGGCGGCGTGGGTATTGCGCTACACATTGTTCGCTTACGGTGACGCTGGCGATAAAATGTGGATGCTTGTATTGGGCATTGTGTTGCACGGAATCTGCTATGACTTCTTCTTTGTTACCGGGCAAATTTACACCAATCACAAAGCTGGCGAAAAAATCAAAAGCGCAGCGCAAGGTCTTATCACCTTGGCAACTTACGGCATAGGTATGATGATCGGCTTTAGCCTCGCTGGTAAAATCAGCGATCAATATGCAGTTACAGGTGGCGGCCATGCGTGGACTAACATTTGGTTAATTCCTGCTGCGATTGCTTTGGGGATTCTGGTGTTTTTCCTGATCGCCTTTAAAGATGAAAAAGTCTCCGCAGAACATTTAAAGCATTAAAAATTTGAGTCGATAAAAAGCTCCCTCGGGAGCTTTTTTATATTTGCATTTTCTTTCTAATAATTATCAACAATAAAAAGGTACAAACGCTATGTCCTCCACCATTAATCCCAATCGTTTATTTACCGCGTGCTGCGTCGCGTTAATAACCACGGCCATGACCTTCGCTATTCGCGCCGGTATTCTCAATCAACTTAGTGTGACTTTTGCTTTTACGGATACACAACTAGGCTGGATTAACAGCATGGCGTTTCTGGGTTTCCCTGTTGCCATGATGGTCGGCGGTTTGCTCTACAACACGCTTGGCGCCCGCACACTTATGTATCTTGCGTTCCTATGTCATTTGCTGGGTTTAATTCTTACAATCACCGCAGGCGGTTTTTGGGGATTACTAATTTCTACGTTTTTTATCGGTTTCGCCAACGGCTCTGTTGAAGCTGCATGTAATCCATTAATCGTTGATATTTATCACACCAATAAAACGACCAAGCTCAATAAATTCCATATGTGGTTTCCGGGCGGAATCGTCATTGGCTCCTTAATTTCAGCCTTGATGACTAAATTGAATTTAGGTTGGCAAGCGCAAATCGCTGTAATGCTCGTGCCGACAGCAATTTATGGCTACATGATTTTCGGCCAAACATTTCCAGTCCCTGTTAATACTGAAACATCTACCAAAAATAATATTCGCGCGCTCTTCTCACCCTTATTTATTTTTATGATGTTCTGTATGACCTTAACAGCTGCATCAGAATTCGGCACGCAACAATGGGTTGATCGAATTTTCGGTGCGTCAGGTGCGCATCCAATGTTGGTATTGGCCTTGGTGACAGGTTTGATGGCTTTAGGTCGTTTCTTCGCGGGCCCAATTGTAGAGGCGTTGAATCCAGTGGGAGTATTGCTTATGTCAGCAATTGTTACCACTGTCGGTATTTATTTACTTAGCAGCGCATCAGGTTCGATGGTTTACATTTCCGCCATGGTGTTTGCGTTAGGTGTAACTTATTTCTGGCCGACAATGATTGGGTTTATCAGCGAATATCAACCAAAAACCGGTGCACTCGGCATGTCATTACTTGGCGGCGCAGGCATGTTCTCAATGAGTATGTGGAACCCGGTTATTGGCGGCTGGTTAGATAGCGCTAAGCTTGAAGCGGTAGCGAAAGGTGTTCCACCGGAAGCTGTCGAATTGACTGCCGGCCAGGCGACGCTACAGCACTTGGTTTTATTTCCGGCGTCCTTGATTGTAATTTTTGCGTGTCTGTATATTTTCCGCAAAAAATTCGCGCATAAATAATCTTATTTTTCGATTAATAAAAAAGCCCCGATTCGCGATTGAATCGGGGCTTTTTTATTCGCTAAATCTATGTCTACAACAAATGTTTTGCATGATAACGTAAATGTTCGTCGATAAAAGTCGCGATAAAAAAGTAACTGTGATCGTAACCTTCTTGATGTCGCATCACGAGCGGATGCTGGCGTTGATAGCAAATCTGCTCCAACAATTCGGGCTTCAGTTGTTCGGTTAAAAAACTATCCGCATCGCCTTGGTCGATAAACAGTGGTTGTTTAGATTCGCCTTTTTTGATCAGTGCATAAGCGTCGTAGTCTGCCCAAGTTTGTTGATCATCACCTAAATAACCGCTAAACGCTTTTTGCCCCCATGGAACTGCGCTGGGATTTGTTATAGGTGCAAATGCCGAAACAGACGCGTAGCGCCCAGGCTGGCGCAGCGCTAATACCAATGCGCCGTGGCCACCCATGGAGTGACCGCTAATACTTTCTTTGCCGTTCAATGGAAAATTTGCGAAGGCTAGTTCAGGCAATTCCTTACTCACGTAATCGTACATTTTGTAATGTTGATTCCAGGGCGCCTGAGTTGCATTTACATAAAAACCGGCGCCTGAGCCGAAATCATAGCTGTCATCTTCGCCCGGAATACTGACGCCGCGTGGGCTGGTATCCGGGCAAATAATCGCAATGCCCAATTTGGCAGCCAATTGCTGGGCACCAGCTTTCTGGATGAAATTTTCATCGGTACAGGTCAAACCTGAAAGCCACCATAACAGTGGCACAGTAGTGGTTTCAGCTTGTGGTGGAAGGAAAATGGCAAAAACCATTTTACAATTAAGTGTGTTGGATTGATGTTGGTAACGCCTAATCCAGCCACCAAAGCTTTTGGTGGCAGAAATTAGCGTTAAGGTCGATTCAACTTCAGTCATAAATCGTGCTCAGTTAAACGTACGGCTCCCAGTAACGGGTTTGTTAAAAGTGCAATACAGTGCGGATACTTTTCCCTTCGTGTAACAAGTCAAAAGCTTCGTTGATTTTGTCGAAAGGCATGTCGTGCGTAATAAACTCGTCGATTTTGATTTCGCCTTTCATATAACGTTCAACATAACCGGGTAATTGTGTGCGGCCTTTCACACCGCCAAATGCCGAGCCTTTCCATACGCGGCCCGTAACAAGTTGGAATGGACGAGTAGCAATTTCTTGCCCTGCGCCAGCGACGCCAATAATGATCGATTCGCCCCAGCCTTTATGGCAGGCTTCAAGCGCTGAGCGCATCACGTTTACATTGCCGATGCACTCGAAGGAGTAGTCCACGCCGCCGTCGGTCATATTCACGATCACCTGCTGAATCGGGTCTGAATAGTCTTTTGGGTTTACGAAATCAGTCGCGCCGAATTGACGAGCTAATTCGAATTTGTCCGGGTTTAGATCAATCGCAATAATGCGACTTGCCTGCGCCATAACCGCACCTTGAATCACTGCCAAACCGATTGCCCCCAAACCAAATACAGCAACAGTTGAGCCAGGCGTGACCTTGGCGGTATTGAACACGGCACCGATACCGGTAGTTACGCCACAGCCGAGCAAGCAGATTTTATCCAGTGGAGCTTCTTTGGAAACTTTGGCAAGCGACACCTCCGGCAAGACGGTGTATTCAGAAAATGTAGATGTGCCCATGTAATGGAACAGTGGTTTGCCATCCAATGAAAAACGCGAAGTGCCATCTGGCATAACGCCTTTGCCCTGGGTTGCGCGCACTGAGCCACACAGATTGGTTTTGCCAGACAAGCAAAATTTGCATTGGCGGCATTCTGCCGTGTAGAGCGGAATTACGTGATCGCCCACTTTTAGGCTCGTTACGCCTTCGCCAACTTCTTCAACAATTCCCGCGCCTTCGTGGCCTAGCACGGCTGGAAATAGACCTTCGGGATCTGCGCCCGAAAGCGTGTAAGCATCTGTATGGCAAACGCTGGTAGCGACGATGCGCACCAAAACTTCGCCTGCTTTCGGGCCTTGTACATCAATTTCAACTAATTCAAGAGGTTTGCCTGCGGCAAAAGCAACGGCGGCGCGTGATTTCATAAATGATCCTTCAGGATAGATATGGGTTGATGATTTTGGCTTCAAATAATGGTAGATGGGCCAATAAGGCTAGGGAGTGTAAGCTAGTGACCGCCTCACAACAAATGATTTGGCCAAGACTTTTTTGCTTTATTTTGGCGATACCGGCTGTATTTGGGGATTAAAAATGCCCCATGTCGGCTATATCCCCTTGACTTCCCCGTCTCACCTGCGAAAATTGCCAGTCCTCCAGATGGCTGCAAGATGACTGATAAGCTCGGAATCTCATCTGCGCCCAGCCAAGTCACCCTCTTGGCGAACCATCTGCGGTAGGCGCTCAAAAACCTTGGGTGCCGCCAAGAAAGCCGCTGTTTACCTGCACGGTTTTCGCTGGTCCGATTTCAACCTTGCCGGGTTTTAATCGTGGATCATTCATATTGCGTTGGTAGACTCCGTCACCGGCGTATTTTTCAGTGTCTATAACCTGTCCATTTTTTCGCAGCAATCAAGCTGCTGCAGGCTATTGCACCTTAATACATTCTAAAAGGGGAATGATTGTGGAAATGCTCTCAGGCGGAGATATGCTCATACGCGCACTGAAAGACGAAGGTGTTGAATACATTTTCGGCTATCCCGGTGGCGCTGCACTGCATATTTACGATGCCATCTTTCGTCAAAAAGACGTAAAACATATTCTCGTTCGTCACGAGCAAGCCGCTACCCATGCCGCCGACGGTTATTCGCGCGCGACTGGTAGAGTCGGCACTGTGCTCGTGACATCTGGCCCAGGTGCGACCAATGCCATTACTGGTATTGCGACGGCCTATATGGATTCCATTCCGATGGTCGTTATTTCCGGTCAGGTGATGAGTCACTTGATTGGTGAAGACGCCTTCCAGGAAACCGACATGGTCGGTATTTCTCGCCCGATTGTGAAACACAGTTTCATGATCAAGCATCAAAGCGAAATCGCTGAGACGGTAAAAAAAGCTTATTACATCGCGTCTACTGGCCGTCCTGGCCCGGTAGTTATCGACGTGCCTAAAGATTTAACGCATCCCGCGTTTACCTTCCCGTACGAATATCCAGACAAGATCAAGTTGCGCTCTTATACACCAGCAACGCGCGGTCATGCTGGTCAAATCAAGAAAGCGGTGCAGTTATTGTTGGCTGCCAAGCGCCCGATGATTTATACCGGCGGCGGCGTGATTCAAGGCAATGCATCTGAATTGTTGGTGAAGTTGGTGGATACGCTGGATTATCCAGTAACCAATACCTTGATGGGTTTGGGCGCTTATCCCGGTACAGGCAAACGCTTCCTCGGTATGCTCGGTATGCACGGTACTTACGAAGCGAACACGGCTATGCACCACAGCGATGTAATCCTCGCCGTAGGCGCGCGTTTTGATGACCGCGTAACCAATGCTGTAAGCAAGTTTTGCCCGAATGCGAAAATCATTCACGTGGATATCGACCCTGCGTCGATTTCCAAAACCGTGGTTGCAGATGTGCCTATCGTTGGTTCAGTAGAAAGCGTACTGACCGATATGCTCGCGCTTATTAAAGATTCGAGCGAAAAACCAGACGCAGAAGCAATTGCAGCCTGGTGGAAACAAATTAACGAGTGGCGTGAGCGTCACGGTATTTACACGCAAAATCGTTTCGATACCACCAGCGATAAAATCAAACCGCAAGAAGTTATTCAGGCGGTGTGGGAAGTGACGAAAGGCGATGCTTACGTAACGTCTGACGTTGGCCAGCACCAAATGTTTGCGGCGCAATATTACAAGTTTGATAAGCCACGTCGCTGGATCAACTCCGGCGGCCTCGGCACCATGGGCTTTGGTTTGCCCGCGGCTATGGGCGTGCAAATGGCCTATCGCGATGCAACTGTAGTATGCGTTACCGGTGAAGGTTCAATCCAAATGTGTATTCAGGAATTATCTTGCTGCACGCAATATCACTTGCCGGTAAAAATTATCTGCTTGAATAATCAGGCCCTCGGCATGGTTCGTCAATGGCAAGATATGCAGTACTCCAGCCGTTACGCTGAAAGCTTGTACGAAGATTCGTTACCGGATTTCGTAAAACTTGCAGAAGCTTACGGTCACGTTGGCATTCGCGTAACGAAAAAAGAAGAGCTCAAAGCAAAATTGGAAGAATGTTTTGCGATAAAAGATCGCCTGGTATTTATGGATATTATGGTTGATCAATCTGAGCACGTTTATCCAATGCAAATTGCGCAGAATTCCATGCGCGACATGTTCCTGAGCAAAGAGGAGCGCACCTAATGAGACGCATAATTTCTGTGTTATTAGAAAACGCCCCGGGTGCATTGTCGCGCGTTGTTGGTTTGTTTTCGCAGCGCGGTTACAACATTGAAAGTTTGACTGTGGCACCAACGGAAGATCCAACGCTGTCGCGTTTAACGCTGACGACTTTGGGTGATGATCACAAAATTGAACAAATCACCAAGCATCTCAACAAGCTTGTCGATGTTGTGAAATTAGTTGATCTGACTGAAGGCGCGCACATTGAACGTGAGTTGATGCTGATAAAAGTCAAAGCATCAGGCGCACAGCGTGCAGAAGTAAAACGTTGCGTGGATATTTTCCGCGGCCAAATTATCGATGTGACTAGCTCGCTTTACACCATTCAAATTACCGGTGCGAGCGACAAGCTCGATGCATTTTTATTAGCGGTCGGTGATGCTTCGATTATTGAAGTCGTGCGCAGCGGTGTAAGCGGTATTTCACGCGGTGAAAAAGTATTGAGTTTGTAAGCAAGATGAAACGCTTTAGCGAGAATATAATTTCGCTGCGTTAGGATCTGTGTTATTAAAAACCCATCTCGCAAGTGATGGGTTTTTTTATGTTAAAAATTGATACATTGAATCGCGTTTGATAGCTGACGATTACCTAAATGTGCAACTCATCTGCTATGCGGATGTCGCATATTAATAATTTCTTTTCTAAGGATTGTTTATGAAAAATATAACGTCTGTATGTTTATTAAGTTTCCTGCTGCTTGCTGGCTGTAGCAAAACTCCTAAGGAAGATGTTCAGCAAGCAGAGTCTGATGCACCAGTTGAAGCGCCTGCCAGTCCAACGGGTGAAGCGATTACCCTGCATGCGCGGCTCGATTTTATGGATTCATCGGCATCGGCTTCAGTCAATGCCAGTCACCACCTCAATGCATCAATTTATTTAGAAACGGACGTGACGCGCGAGGGCAGCGGTGAAAGTGCTACCTATTCGCTGGATTCAGATTCACGCGTGCAGGGTTCAGTGGTTGCGTCGGGGACATTAGCGCTTAAAAGTAACGATGTATCGTCTAATGAAACCTACAGTATGCACAACGAATGGAACGCACTAACCGATAAAGCCGAAGGGACATATAGAATCCGGCTTCCTGAAGTCTCTCTCCTTGGCGAAGGCTTAAGCGTAGCGGTTGAAATTGAAGCGCCTGTTAGCGGGACTAAAAAGGCAACTATAAGCTCTGCAGGGCAAACTTTAGATAGCAATGATGTCACGCTTTCACGCCCGATGTTCTGTTCAACGCAAGCTGCAGATAAAGACAAAGATGTTTGCAAACTGAGTTTTACTATTGATGCCGTACCGACCAAAGCGAAAGATCCTGCATACGAAAGCATGCTTGAAAGCGCTAAAACACTTTACGCCTATCAAGGTAAGAAAAATCCCGAAGGTGGTTTGGTTATGTATTCAGGTTTGATCCCTGTGTATGGCGCAACGACCCAATATCAAAACGGTCATTTTGTTACGGCGCTGGATCAACAATACACTTCCGACATAGATGGAACGGATATTAGCCAACATATTCATCTGGTTGTGTGGTCAACAAAACGCGGTGATAAATGGCAACCAGATGGATTAGCGCCGCTGCAAAAGCCTGAAGCAATGAAGTAAATAAAAAGGGCTGACTCGCGTTAATCTGGTCGGCCTTTTTATTGGTGGATAATTATTTTTTATTGATAGATATTTACGTTTTTTCGCAACACCTTCACGAGCATTCGATATGCAAGATTCATTGTTCGGCGAACCTAAAGATGTTCCTGTTACGTCGATCAAAAATTCCAAAACGGTTGATCCATCACCCTCTAATCCGCAGTTAATAACTCTGTCGCAATCCTTGCCGCCGCACTTACGGCTGGGCACTTCATCCTGGAGCGTTCCCGGCTGGGATGGGT
The DNA here is from genome assembly GCA_004172865.1 of Gammaproteobacteria bacterium. GTDB lineage: Bacteria > Pseudomonadota > Gammaproteobacteria > Pseudomonadales > Cellvibrionaceae > Cellvibrio. Next base: position 27,062 of record SEBV01000021.1, read on the forward strand.
TGGTATGGAATGGTGAATATCCCGAAAACCAATTGTCTCGTTATGGGTTAACTGCATACGACAAGCATCCGCTGTTTCGTACTGTGAGTATTGATCGCGGTTTTTATCGGCCTATGAACGTTATGCAATTTGCAGAATATGCATCGCAGGTGAACCAGGATTTTCGCTTCATGGTGAAAGCGCCGAGTCTAGTGACGGATGCGTTAATTCGCGATGAAACCGGGCGTGGCATGCGACCCAATTCGAATTTCCTTAACGCGGTAGACGCGGTGCAAATGTTCGTAGAACCCGCTTTGGAAGGTTTGGGGCACAGACTCGGTGCACTGGTATTTCAGATCAGTCCGTTACCCAATAGCTGGTTTGCGCGTATGCCGGAATTGATCAATCGTTTGCATCATTTGCTGAAAGCCATTCCCCCGTTTCGTCACATAGCGCCAGACGCCGTAGTCGCCGTTGAGGTGCGCGATGCCCAATGGCTCACGCCGCAATTTGTCGATGTGCTACGCGATGCTGGAGCAACTTACTGCATGGGCCTGCACGCAAAAATGCCACCTATTGATGAGCAACTTCACATCCTACGCGCCTTATGGCCCGGCCCGCTGGTGTGTCGCTGGAACCTCAACCCGGTAAATGGCGCTTTCGGTTACGAGGATGCTACACAAGTTTATTCCCCCTACAACCGCATCATTGATCCCGATGTAGAAACGCGAACCAAGCTCGCAAAAGTTATCGCGGGCGTGGCGAATGCAGGCCAGAGTGTTTATGTCAGTGTGAGCAATAAAGCAGAAGGTTCAGCGCCGCTATCGATTATCGAATTGGCGAAGGCGATTCAAGCAGTGTCGACCGGTAAACGCTGATTTAAAAATTTATTTAAAGCGTAAATCCATCGACAAAATGCGCGCGGCTAATCAGCATTTGTGCGATGGGAATGACGACATCCAAATCGACTCCTTCCGCCATCGTCAGCGTTAACCAATAAATATTTCGATCATCTCGCAGCAGAAAATAAACCTGAATGTGTTTTTGTTCTGCAGATTCATATTCGTAAGCTTTGAAGCTTACATTGTCGTGCGGCGTTGCTGAAAAACTATCGTCAGCGCGCAATAAAAACTCTCCGGTTTTATTTTGCTTTTTTATTTCGCTTTCAAGTCGCTTCCACAAAGCAGGGTCGCGCTCCCACATAGTTACTTTAGTTGCAGCAATAAAATAGCTTGGTGTTCCGCCTAATTCGCCCGCCAGAATTGGGTGGTCGGATGTATCTTGCGGTTCGATTATTTCTATTGCTAAGGCGCTCGGCAAAGTGATTTCTAACCCGGGCGCTAAATTAACCGTGGTCGCCTGAACTGTGATTGAAAAGAGCAGCAATGCAGCCTGACTTAACAGTGCTAGATAGAATCTTGGAGTGCTCAAGACACAACTACCATTGGTTTTGTATCACAAGAGAAATGCCTGAAAATTGATGTGTTTCTTGCGTAATTATATTATGTATATGCAAAGGTTTTTTGTTGCAGTTGCCTGCGAGTTGCCATCCTACCCGCTACTAGTGCGTAGTGCCAACTTGAATTAGTTTACAGGCTATTTTTATACGTATCTTAACAAATCAATTGATTGGTTTATCTTCAATACTGGTTAATTATTTTTATTTGGTTCATTTAATTTGTTGTGTACGAAAACAAAAAAAGGAGGTCTTTCGACCTCCTGGCTGTAAACGTGAGCCTTCAATAGTTTTACTGGGAATAACATGAACGTTTACGCTATAAACGCCCAAGCTGGTGTTGCATCCGTACCCGTTGCTAGAAATTGATTTAAAGGCTGTTAGCTCTCACGCTTTTATAAAGAGTAACGAACCCCCACTAACAGCTGTCTTCCGGTGTGATTGATTTCGCGCGTTAAATCCATAGTGCCGTCACCGGTACCGTAGATGCGCTCTTCTTCATCGGTCAGGTTAATCATCTCAACAGTGAGCTTTAGGTTGTCGTTCAAGTTGTAAAATGAAGACAGGTCGATGTGCGTCGGGCCGTATTTCATTTCTGCCACATGACCATTCCCACCCGGCTTGCTCAGCAGATAACTGTCTCTGTTATTTGCGGATACGCGGACGCCGTATTTATCTTGTTCGTAATAAACAGTGAGGTTGTAAGAGTTCTTGGATAAACCCGTCATATCGCCCGCGGACACGTGAGTGAAGTTTGTTACGACGCCGGTGTTGGATAAAAATCCTGGCAAAAAGCTGAATGATTGTTGATAAATAAGTTCATAACCTTTTACATCAAAACCTTTATTGTCATTGACCGGAATGTAATGCGTGTAAGTCACTTCGCGCGGGTCGGCGTTGTACGCTGGGTCATATTGCGGATCAGCAAAAATAGCTGCGTAATATTCCGAATCAATCAGTTTTTCAACGATGTCAGTTTTAAGCGATGTAGTAACATTTTTGTAAAAATAATTTACCGCAAGCAAAGATTCTTCCGCAAAATACCATTCCACACCCAAATCAATATCGTTGGATTCAAATGGTTTTAATCCGGGGTTGCCGAGATTGCTTACAGTGCGCGTGGTGTAACCAAAGGTTGGGCCGGCGATATTTAACGAACCCAGATCTGGGCGAGTCATGGTTTTACCGTAAGAAAAACGAGTAACTAAATCGTCAGTCACATTCAATGAAAAATTCATAGACGGTAAAAAGTTTTTGTAACTGCGTTCAACATCAACAGCGTTACCGTTGTACCAGGCTTTTGACGTTACATTGGTATCAACTGCGCGCACACCAAAGTTTGTTTTGAGCAACATAGTGCCCACGTCGAAATCGCTATTAAATTCCAGGAATGCCGCGAGCGTTTCTTCACCCACTATCCATGCTGCAGCGAGTTTGTCGGTGTAATCTTTGGCGATAAGATTGGCTTTATAAATTGCGTCGAAATCGGCAACGAGGAATGGTGTGAGGCTACCGTCTAACCCTGTACCAAAATCTGACACAGGAAAATTTTTGGTGTAACCCACTGCGGAAAATGCCGCAGGATAATTTCCTGTTCCTTCACGCGATTCAACTTTACGGTCGTTGTAAGCAAGGCCCGTTTTAATTGAGTAGCGGTCCTGCGTAAATTTCAAATCTATCTTGGATGTCAGGTTATCTTTTTTTACATAATTCGAACTGTTATTAGCCGTGGTCATGCTGTAATTGGACGGATCATAATAATCATAACCTTCGCCCCAGGACACTTTTGGAATGTCCGCGTTATCGCCAAAATCAAACGAATACATATGCGATTTTGAGATGGAATAGAAACGAACTTCTTGTCGATCAGCTTCATTAGTTGCTTTGCCGAGCATTGCATTCAATGTGAGCGAATCATTCAGTTTAAATTCGCCCGACAATACATATTGATCGAATTTTGAATCAGACGTTTGATCGCGGCTTTCAATCCAGGATTCCACATCATCGAAAGTTCCCGCTTGAATTCGTTTGCCGTCCGGGCTCACAGTAATTGCCAATGGCGTTACTTCATTGTGAGTTAAAAACCATTCCATTGAATTGTAATTTAAACGCGTATTCGAAAGCTCGGAGTGCAAAATATCCAAGGTGATTTTTGCATTATCTGTTGGGCGATATTGAAGCGATGCGGTGGCGCCAAGTCGCTCCTGATCATTACTAAAATAATCCGCGCGCGGTAAACGTGGCGACCACAAACAATTTATAGGCGCTACCGCGCTGCCATTAAGTGCGCAATTACTTTCAGCGATATTGCCGGTGATTACCGGCGTTGCGGTGACAGGATAAATATCGTTAGTTGCAATCGGCGTTGTCCAGCGAACTGTTCCGAAACCTTCCTGACGTACCGTTCTATCTGAATAGGCAACGGAAAATAAAGCACCCAAGGTATTATCTGCAAATGTATTGCTCACCATAAAGGCGAGACGCGGATCATTTTTTTTGCTTAAGTCGTTGTAACTATCTTGCGCGGATGCTGCGAATTTAAAGCCATCAAAATCAAATGGCTTTGCAGAATATAAATCTACTGTGCCGGCAATGCCGCCTTCTTCCATTCCTGCAGTTGTTGTTTTTTGAATATCAACACGATTAAAAAGTTCCGATGCAAATACGTGAAAGTCAAACGCACGGCTCGCATTAATAGTTACGCCGCCAGAATCCAAACCATCGCTGCCTGCAGGAACTTCCATGCCGTTTAGTGTTGTACGCGTGAATGATGGGCTAAAACCGCGCAAAGTAATATTGCGCCCTTCACCGCCTTCGCGTGAGATGGCGACACCGGGAACACGTTGAATAGATTCGGCGATATTTAAATCAGGAAATTTGCCGATATCTTCGGCCATGATAGTTTCTTTGGAATTTATTGAATTGCGTTTTTCATCGAGACTTTTGAGGAGCGAACCGCGGTACCCGGTTACTACAAGTTCTTCTACATCTTTTGCTTGCGCTTCTTGCGCGAGTGCCTGGCTGGTAGCGAGTGAAGACATGGCGAGTAGAACAGCGGTGCTTAATTTATTTTTGTACATCATGGGGTGTTTTCCCTCTAAATCGTTATTAGTTTGTATAAAGAGCTGCCCATTGTTGCTTACTGATAAGTACAGGCCAGATCCCTCAAGTAGAGTGATAGCGCCGTCTATTACCGAGTAAGTTCCCACCAGTTCATGCGTTGCAACCGCGACGACTTTATCGTAAGGAACGATGATGGTCAGGTTGGATTGCCGCGCAAATTCGGTGAGCGCAATGTCAGCTCTATTTTCGGAAATATTGAACTGAATCATTTGCGATAAATTATTTTTTTCTGCATGCGCCTGATCATTGCAAGCAACAAGAGAAATAATTAATGCAAATATTTTCTTATTCAATCAAACATTCTCCGAGGCGGTGTTGAGCCGCCATACACAAGACGATTTAGCTTTTTATTTCCTCCATGCCGATCAATATTTTTTAATGAATGGAAGAGTGATGTTTACTTCGGTAACGAAAGGTCAATCACTCCGTCGGCTGAACGTGAATAAACAATATTAAAATTTTCTTTTAATGCCAGTAGCAAACCATCAACATCACCAGCTTTATATAATCCTGCAATACGCAAATCATTTATGCGCGCATCTTTTACGCGAAACCTTTCCGGTGTGTAGCGGCTGAGTTCATTTAATGCATCTTTTAATCGCTCGCCGCGAAAAACCAGATTACCATTACGCCATGAGAGACGATCATTAATTACGGCGGCGGCAATATTTTCCACGGCGGTTGATTGACTATCGTGAATGCTAAGCTTTTCACCCTGACTTAATTCCTGGATAGCTTTGGTTTGCTGCGCAGTATTTTGCGTTAGCGCTTTCTCTGCAGTTGTTTTAACTTGCACACGACCTTCAGTCACAATGACATCAAAATTTTGTTCATCTTTTAAATAAACATTAAATGCCGTGCCTACGGCTTCAACAATTCTCTCGCCAACTTTTACGCGTAGTGGCCGCAATTTATTGTGCGCAACTTCTACCAATAGTTCGCCTTTTTTTAACACCAACAATCGCTCTTTTTCGCTGTAAGTTACCGAGACTTGCGTGTTGGTATTCAGAAACATTTTAGTGCCATCGGGCAAGCTAACGGTTGAGTGCACGCCAATGCCGGTTTCATAAATAGTATTGGAAGTTTTGCTGGTGGCCGCTTGTAATGGTTGCTGTAATGCTGCCGGCGTTTTCCAAAACATTGTAGGTGTCAGAATATTTAGCGCGACCACTAATACCAAAACTGACGCAGCTACTGCCCAAGCTGTTTTTGCTACGGAGCGTTTGACTGGCTGCGGTACTTGCGCGACGGGCGCATCAAATAATTCTGACAGCACCGAGAGATTATCCATTCGATCCCACAGTGCAGCCATTTCCAGCAGCGCATCTTTATGTTTGGGATTAATTTTTATCCAGCTGCGCAAGGCTTGGGTTTCCTCGTCGGACAAGCCGCGATCAAGCCGCGCTACCCAATGACTTGCGTCATCGTAGATTTGGTTTTCGGTTTGGAATTGATAAACATTGCCCATTACTTTATCTCTTGGCTTTTGGTGGAGCCTGATTCTTCGTTTGTGCCGGCCACGGCCTGCAACATAAATTGGCGACAGCGGCTCAAGCCCATAGCGATGTGCTTTTCAACCGTGTTCTCGCTGATATTTAAATTTTCGGCAATTTCTTTTTGGGAATAGCCATACACTTTTTTCAACACGAAAGCCTTTCGGCATTGCAGCGGCAAATGACGGACGGCCTCGCAAAAATGCTCGAACTCCTGAGTGGCCGATACCTGGTTGTAGACTTGATCCAGATCCTCCACGTCAGCATCCAAATCAAAACTATCGTCTTCCATGCTTACGTTGGTGCGTGTCTCGGAGCGCTTGAGATGATCGAGCGCTAAATTGCGTGCAGTTCTGTACAAAAACGAACGCGGGTGCTGAATTTGCACGGTTTTTTTAACTGCACAAATGCGTACATAAGTTTCCTGCACTATGTCTTCAATTTCTTTCGGCGGCACTAGACGCGATACGGTGTGCATCAGTCCATTCCGAATCGACAGGTAAACGCTCTCCAAACTCTCTTTATTACTCATAGTTATTCTTCGGTTTATTATATTGTGGAACACCCGCTGGCTTTTCGGTCGCGGGTTTGTATCTTGACGACTGGCGACAGAAAATCCGCCAGTCGATTAAAAAATAGATTTATACCGTCCTTTTGAGAGTGCTGATTGATTTCGTAATTGGCTAGCGCTTGAATTGCTCGTCTAAAAATCCTATTACCACGGCCGATGCTGGTTTCAGCCAGGGATCGTAAAGCCAGAAGGTGTGCGGAGTGTCCGGCAGTGTAACGACTTTGCTGGGAATGCCGTAAATCTTCATTTTGGCGATCATCTCATCCCGCCCAACATGAAAACGCTCTTGCGCACTGTTCAGAAACAACACCGGCGGGCCGCTTTCACCAACGTAATAAGTGGGTGAGGCATCGTGCCATAAATCGCGTTTTTCGGCATAACTACCGCCAAACCATGCACCAGCGGCAGATTTGCCTTTTCCCGGTACATCTTCATATTTGCGCGCTTCAGCGGAGGTGAAATCTGAAAGGCCATCAATATTCAAAATTAATTGCGCCGCGCTGGATACACCACTCTCTTTGGCTTGCGGATCGAAACGCGCTAAATAATTCGTCATCCCCGTCAAACTGGCGATTTGCCCACCCGCCGATGAACCGCCCACCGCGATCCGCTCTGGGTCAACTTGATACTCTGCCGCATGGCTGCGCAACCAGCGAATCGCGGCTTTAACGTCGTAAATCGCTGCGGGATATTGCGCTTCCGGCGCTAGGCGATAGGTGATGGTCGCTGCAACATAACCTGCTTTCGCAAGCTCAATGGCAAGCGGCGTTAGATGGGTACGATAACCTGAAATCCAGCCGCCACAGTGAACCAAAACAACGCCGGGAGCGGTTTTCGTTTTGGCTTCAGTCAATTTTCTGGGCAGGTAAAGATCCAACTGTAATTCGCGGTTGCCATAGCGCACATAGGTGATATCTTTTTTCTCTATCACCGCGTCGGGAACTGCTCGGCTAGCAATTTTAATATTGGGAAAACTTTTTACATCCTGCGCGAAACGATTTTCCGCCGTATAGGTGTTTTCATAAAGTGGAGTTGCCGCAGAGCAGGCGATAAGGCCAGTAACCAGTTGCAGCAAGAGCGAAGCTAAAACGAAATTTTTCATGGCAATACTCAATTGAAGTAGTGGGAGTTTTTATCGCTGCGGGTGCCAATCCCCAAACATTTTTTCTAACGAAAAGTGCGCAACTTGCGCGTCAGAAAGCTGAGGTCGCTGTGAATTAATAAGTGCGCCAGGGCCAATGCTTTTGTATTCAAAAAAGCGCGATTCTTCCGGCGTAAAAATTCGACTTTTGGTTCCGTCTGGCGCTGTGCCCGGCATGCTCGACCAGCCTTTAGAATTGATATGGCGATCCATAAACGTGCGAATAAATACCGCTTTGCCAATGGCTTTCGGGTCGGCGTAACGGCCATCAGGAAAATTAGTGGTGGGATGCCAGGGGCGACCCAGCGTAATGCTGCCATCGGGTACGCCGCTTTCGCGCGCTAACGTGCAATCAAGAAAGGTGAGACCGTATTCCTGGTTGATATTGGTTGAGGGCGCGGTAATAAAACTTTGTATTTCACCTTCCGCAAAACTGCTATTGCGTGGCCGAGTAATAATCGTGGATTTATCAAACACAACCGTGCCCGCACCAAAAATAAAATCTACATTGCCGCTAATAGTGCTTTGGTAAAAGTAAGCGCGGCGACCGTGCGCAAACAGCGTATCTTGATAGCCATTCAGCGTTACACGGCTGAAACTCAGCTTGTCGCTATTCGTATCCAGCAAAAGCGCGACGGCCTGGCTATCCGCAATTGCCGTGGGGTCATTACGAGTTTGTTTGGCATCATTCGCTAAATAATCAAACGTATTTTCAATGGTGAGGTCTGCAATATAAATATTGGTCGCATTAATTGAGACTGTCGCAGAGCCCGGCGTGCCCCAGGCGTCCTCGCGGTAATGGCGAGAATTGCCAGCATAGGCATCGAAATAAATAATAGTGTTCGCAGCGCCTTCGCCTTTGATCTCAAGGTTAGAGCGGGTGATATTGAGTTTTTCCTGGTAGCGACCGGGTTTTACTAAAATTCGATAACGCAGGGATTCGTCTTTTGGTGCGGCATCCAAAGCGGCTTGTAAGCTTGAAAAAGCCCTCGGCGTATTGGCACTTACTATGGCGTCATATTGTTGGGTTTTGTTATTGAGCGTAGTGCAGGCGCTCAGGCCCAGTATTATTAGAATAAAAACAATCCGCATCGCTAAGGGTGCTCCGTTGTGTAAGAAAGTTATTGTTAGATGTTTTGGTGCCGCGTTGAGTTGAGCCAACTAGGTTTGTATCTTGACGAAAGACAACCGAGAATCCGCCAGTGGCTTTTTAAAAAGAGTAGTTGTCCTATTGGTTTGAAGAGCGTTTTATATCTATGAAATATGCAGTTTCCGCGATTGATTTTTTGCGTCCATCACATGAAGTGGCCTATCAGCTTATAGGCGCAACTTTTACGGTAAATGGTGTGGGTGGAATAATTGTAGAGACCGAAGCTTACGATCAGCTCGATCCCGCATCGCACACATTTGTCGGGCCAACCAAACGCAATGCGGCGATGTTTGGCCCGCCCGGTCGTGCCTATGTGTATCGCTCTTACGGAATCCATTGGTGTTTGAATTTTGTGTGCGAAGCTGAAGGGCACGGTTCCGGCGTTTTAATTCGTGCGGTAGAACCAATTGTCGGCTTGCAAACTATGTATGATCGGCGCGGCGTTAATAATCATCGCCTGTTATGTTCGGGCCCCGGCAAAGTAGGGCAAGCGCTAGCGATTGTTCACGACTACAATGGCATGCCACTCAATCAAGCGCCGTTTGAATTAATTCCCGCTGCAAAATCTGCGGATGTCATTTGCGGGCCGCGCATAGGAATTTCAAAAGCAGTAGATGTTCCCTGGCGTTTTGGCTTGGCCGGCTCGCCATTTCTAAGCCGGCCTTTTCGCTAAGTTTTTTTAGTTTTTATTGTTAACTTACGGTGTTACCCAATAATGAGAATTTCATGAATTTATTCAATACAGATATACACGAAATAATGCATTTCACCGTTCCGCCGCTCGAACTTTTTTTGCGCGGCACAATTATGTTTTGGTTTTTGTTTTTAATCTTTCGCTTGGTTTTACGTCGTGATATTGGCTCTGCATCCGTCACTGATTTTTTGTTTGTGGTTATTTTGGGTGATGCGGCACAAAACGCAATGATCGGTGAAGGAACATCGGTTAGCGATGGAATGGTATTGGTTTCAACGCTTGTGTCGTGGAATTATGTAATCGATGCCTTAAGTTATCGCTACCCTGCTATTGATCGATTGGTTTCCGCTCGCAAATTATGTTTGATTCGCGATGGTAAATTGCAGCGTCGCAATTTACGCAAAGAATTTATCACTGTTGATGAAGTCCACGAAAAAATTCGCGAGGAAGGTTTGGAGCATATTGAACAAGTAAAAATGATGTATATGGAATCCGACGGCGAAATAAGTATTATCAAACGTGAAGATGTGCGTTCGTAATTTTTTAATTTATTTCTCGTCAATCAGTTTTTCTCGTGAGCTAATTGTGCCCAGAATGCATTTAAGATTGGGCTTTTTAAACGTTTTTCCATCACACAAATTCCCATGGAGTAGGGGCCTAAATCTGGCTGCAACATAAATGGTTCAACGCGTTCGGCAAGCGGGCTGTTATCCACTACAATTTTTGGCAACACGCCTACACCAAATCCCAAGCTCACCATGCTAACAATCGCTTCGTTACCTTTTACTTCCGCATAAATATTCGGTTTAATTTTTTGTTGCTCAAACCAATTATCCAAACGCTCACGTACTAAACCTTCCTCGGAAATAATCATCGGAATTTTATGCCAGAAATCTTTTGTGTCGAGTGCAGGTGTTTGCCAGTTGGGATTGTTTTTCGGCGAAATAAAAATCATCGGCGAGCGCGTGATAGGTTTAAAACTAATTCCCGCTGGCATTTTGTCGGGCTTAGCGGCAATCGCAATATCTTCATAGCCCGATTGCACGCGTTCAATGGATTGCGCCGGGTCGCCAGTGTGTAATTTAATTGCAATGCTGGGGTGCTTAACGCGGAATTCGGTGAGGATGTCGTATAAGAAGCTGTAACTTGCTGTCACTGAACAATAGATGCTGAGCTGCCCGTGCAGTTGATCCGCTTGCGCAATCAGCGACTCTTGGTAAGTTTCCCACTGCTGTAATACTTCGCGCGCAAAATTCAGATAACTCTGGCCTTCATGGGTAAGCGCAACTGAGCGGTTATCGCGCTCAAACAAACTAACACCAAGATCATCTTCAAGTTGTTTGATATTGCGGCTTAAAGTTGATGGGCTGACATGGCAAGTATTGGCAGCGCGGCCAAAATGCAGGCTGCTGGCGAGAGCGCAGAAGAGTTTGAGTTTGGTGATATCCACAGTGACAACCTTTGAGTGTTGCATAAAGCGCAACATTAACATGCGAATATATCATTTTACGTCATGTGATTATTTTTCTACACTGCGCGCCTTCTTAAATCCTGTCGATTTCGACACAACCTTCTCTATTAGGAGTCTGCCATGCACGTTTATTACGATAAAGATGCCGATCTTTCCATCATCCAAGGCAAAAAAGTAGCCATTATTGGTTACGGTTCACAAGGCCATGCACACGCGTGCAACTTGAAAGATTCAGGCGTTGACGTTGTTGTTGGTCTGCGCACTGGTTCTGCAACCGTTAAGAAGGCTGAAGCTCATGGCTTGAAAGTAACTGACGTTGCTTCTGCAGTTGCTGCTGCTGACGTGGTTATGATTCTGACTCCAGATGAATTTCAATCAAAATTGTACAAAGACGAAATCGAGCCAAACATCAAGAAAGGCGCTACTTTGGCCTTCGCTCACGGCTTCGCGATTCACTACAACCAAGTAGTTCCACGCAAAGATTTGGACGTGATCATGATCGCTCCAAAAGCACCAGGTCACACTGTGCGTTCTGAGTTTGTTCGTGGTGGTGGCGTTCCAGATTTGATCGCGATTTTCCAAGATGCTTCTGGTCGCGCTAAAGACACCGCACTTTCTTACGCATCAGGCGTAGGCGGCGGCCGTACCGGCATCATCGAAACTACTTTCAAAGACGAAACCGAAACCGACTTGTTCGGCGAGCAAGCTGTTCTTTGCGGCGGCGCCGTTGAATTGGTAAAAATGGGTTACGAAACTTTGGTTGAAGCGGGCTATGAGCCAGAAATGGCATACTTCGAGTGTTTGCATGAGTTGAAGTTGATTGTTGACCTTATGTTCGAAGGCGGTATCGCGAACATGAACTACTCAATCTCTAACAATGCTGAATACGGCGAATACGTAACTGGCCCGAAAGTTATCAACGAAGAATCGCGTAAAGCTATGCGTCAAGCGTTGAAAGACATTCAAACTGGCGAATACGCCAAGAAGTTCATCCTTGAAGGTGCAACTAACTACTCTTCAATGACTGCTGCGCGTCGTAACAACGCTGCGCACGGTATCGAAGTTGTTGGTAACAAGTTGCGTGCAATGATGCCTTGGATTCAAGCGAACAAAATCGTTGATCAAACCAAAAACTAATGTGGCCAAAAGCTAATTTAGGTTGATTGATGTAAAAGCCCCGCCTAGGTGACTAGTGCGGGGCTTTTTTATTTACCGTGTTTTTTATTTATGCGTTTCAATTTCTGACTCGGAGCTGTTTTCATCCAGCGAAAGTACCACGCGATTGCGCCCACGTGCTTTAGCGCTGTAAAGCGCAGCATCTGCGCGACCAATAAACTCAGTGGGGGATTCATCACGCATCTCGGCAACGCCGAAGCTTGCCGTTAACTGAATATGTTCCGGCCAATTTAACCGCGTAATTTTGTCGCGAATTTTTTCTGCCAGACGTGCAGCGCTCAATAAATCGGTATTGGGGCAGGCTAAGACAAATTCCTCCCCTCCCCAACGTGCGAGTACATCAGCTTCTCGCGTGCTTTCACTCATACTTTCGCAAATTGAATAAGCACTTGATCGCCCGTGAGGTGACCGTAGGTATCGTTGACTCGTTTAAAATAGTCTATATCGATAAAAATAAGTGATAGCTTCGAGCCATTGTATTTGTTGTTGTGAATATCAAATAAAAAGGCAATTCCTTCACGATTTAAGGTGCCTGTAAGAGGATCGCGGGTTAGGCGTTCTTCCAGGTCTTTGCTTTTTACATGCAATAAACTATTGAGTTCTTCAAGTTTGTGTCTGTGTTGATTGGCATAGGCCAACTCATCCCGAATGTATTTGATGCGTTCAACTATATAGAAGATTGCAGCGCAGCCCCAGAGAAGTAGAAGGCCGAGATAGAGTGTGCTGTTATCGAGATATTTTCCTTGCAGCTCAATACGTTCTATTTCTATTTCGTAATGACCCGGCTTGATGTTGCTGCCCGTCGCTACCTCAAAAGCAATCGCATTAGAGAAATCGGGGTTGCTTAGCTCGGGAGGGATCTTGTTTGTAACAATCCACCAGGTAGGCACTTGAAAAGATGTCAGGGGAACAGTAATTGGGTTTTGCTGGGTATTGTAGAGTTCGATGGCGCTATATTTTAGTGTGGCTTCATTCTTCGAATAGGCGCTATTGAAGTTTCGCACTTGGACTCTAATGCTTGAAGCATTAGGTGATGTGAATTTTAGCCAAAGTTGAACCCGGCTAAAGTTTGACAAGTCGGTGCCGGCGTCTTTACCGCTATTTGGTCTTAAATCAAAACTTGCTTCACAAAAAGGCCATGCGTAAGCAGAGGCTGCAATGTCGCAAATAATTACGTTGCGATCGCCCCGCTTTTCAGCGCGTGATCGTGTGGCGCCACCATTGCCGCTATCGTCAACAGCAGAAAGAGCAAAGCTTGGATTGTTATCGATTCGTAGTACTTTTGGATATTTTAGGGATTGAAATGAAATAGCTGCAGCGCTAAAGGCGAGCAGCAAAATGACAATGCGCATTTTCCATCGTTCTTGCACGAGAGTCATTGCGTGGTTTCCTGAAAGTATTGACTGTCTAAGTAAAGCACATGCAAGCAGGCTTGAACTTTTGTTTGTCAGTTTAATCAACAAAAAATAAAAGGCGGTGTCGGTAGGGTAAAGGCATGAAGGATACGCTGTGTTGTAAAAGTGCTGGATTTTGTATGTATCGAAAATATATGCAGCTTGAATTTGATGTGTACAATGGCGCTCCCCGCGATAAAGAAAGAGGTTGGTCATGAGCAATAACAATAGCGAACAAAACGAATCTGTAGAGATTAAAAAGCGCGATAGCGATTTGCTGTTTGGCGATCATGAAGAAGAGGTTTCCGAAGGCGGACAAAAGGTTCGTCATCGCGGCGTTTATCTATTGCCCAATCTGTTCACGACGGGCGCGCTATTCGGCGGGTTTTATGCCGTTATTTCCGGTATGCATGGCAACTTTATTCATGCGGCTGTGGCAATTTTCATTTCTATGTTGCTCGACGGTATGGATGGTCGCGTTGCGCGCATGACTAACACTCAATCTGCATTCGGCGAACAATATGACAGTCTGGCGGACATGGTTTCCTTCGGTGTCGCACCGGCGTTGGTAATGTTTAGCTGGGTGCTTCATGATTTGGGGCGTTGGGGGTGGGCAGCTGCTTTTGTCTACACAGCTTGCGCAGCTTTACGTCTTGCGCGTTTCAATACGCAAATCGGCGTCGTGGATAAAAAATACTTTATGGGGCTCGCGAGTCCAATGGCGGCGGCGGTCATTGCCGGAACTGTACTGACTTTCTCGAATTATCAGCCGGAAAATGTCTGGGCTATTGCGGGCTTGGCGATTTTGACGGTAATTACAGGCTTATTAATGGTCTCAAACTTCCGCTATACCAGCTTTAAGAGTGTGGATTTCCGTGGGCGCGTCCCCTTTGGTGTCATGCTTTTAATTGTGTTGGTGTTTGCTTTGTTGATTATTTTTCAGGAAGAGGGATTGTTAGTTATTTCTGTTGCTTATGCGTTGTCTGCGCCAACTATATGGTTGTTGAGAAAAATTGGCGTGCTTAAATCCGCGTAATGTGTTTGTAAATTCTGCGTCTTGAGCGCTTTGTATTTCATCTGTTTGATTGTTATACGAGGCGCCGAATTATCTTCTAAATAATCTTCAAAAAAGCTTGCAATGAATTGTTGGGGTGCCTATAGTTCGCGCCCTCGCCGAGCAGGCGGTTTTGATCCCCGGATCGAAACGCAAAGTTAGCGAGATTTGTAAAAACCGAATGAAAATA
>SEBV01000067.1 GCA_004172865.1 Gammaproteobacteria bacterium
AAGTGGTGAAAAAAGACTTGCGTTTTTTGAGTTAGTGAATTGACATAAATTGCAGTTTTGCTAATTTACTAACTCCAAAAACGCAATAAAGAAGGATTGACAAACAAGCCTTTAGCGTCGTAACATGTTATTTTGACCTTTGGAAAACATGCGTATGTTTATTGTTATGCGCAATGGCAATCTGTCTTAAAGTTGTATCATGAAAGAAGTCTTCACTATTCTACTATTCATTTTATTTTCTAAGTGGTCTTACACTCAAAATAGCAAGACTAATCTTTCAGATAGCACCTCTAACATCATCAAAAACCTTTCATATTTCTGGATTAAAGATTCATTAGCCAATAACGGTTTTAGGCTCTATTCATACGAGCGAATTTTAAAAAGTAAGATTGACGCAGTTACTTCTGACTCTTTAGTAAAGAAATTGGGAAAACCAAACGAAACCCGCAATACTAATCACGGCTTTGAATTATGGTATTATGTTTATGATTCTAATGCGATGCCTAAAGAGTTTGGTAGACCATTTGAATGTCTTGTTATTGCTTTTATGTTTCGTAATGGAAACAAAGCCCTTTATGACATTTCAGATACAGTGTTGGATTACTAATTAGATACGCATAACACAGGCTTCATGCAATACAGGCTAAAGAACATACTTTCAACAAAAGAATCACTATTTTGCTTTAGCAACAGTTTGAGGTAGCAGAACATGAAATTCCTGTACTGCATAAAGCCTCGTCTCGTTGTAGGCAAGCTTACAGCAACCTTCCGTTTATTTAACAGCAGACGAATTTCACTTTAGTAGATGGACAAAAGTATTAGGCAACAACTTACTCTTTTCGTAGACAAAAAAGATGCAAGCGAGATTGAAAGCGTCCGTAAAAAATTCAACCCAAGACAACAGCAGTTAATTGACAGTCACGTTACACTTTGCCGGGAAGACGAAATAACAAGTATTAATAAAGTACTCGATACCTTACAAAATATTGACACATCGGCAATAATAATTCAGTTTGGACAGGCAACAAGATTTGACAATAATAAAGGCGTTTTATTGCCTGCTTCTGGCGACAACGAGCAGTTTCATCAGCTGCGTAAGAAAATCTTTACAGCATTAAATATACCGGAACGTCGTCACGAACCACACATTACATTGATGCACCCAAGAAATTCAAATTGTTCCGATGAAAGTTTTGAAGAGATAAAATCGGTTAGCTTTCCAACCAGCTTAAAGTTTGACACAGTTTCACTTATTGAACAGATTGACGGAGGGCAGTGGCGGATCATAAAAAGATTCAATTTAATGTCACACTGAAACGTGCAACGCCTGCCTACAACATGGGTATTGCCGCAATGGTGGCATATGATCGGTCATCGACAGTTGTACTACTAGTAACCTTAAGTTGTATACTGGTCAGACGTTTTCCAAATTTCCCCATTCCTTTCACCGTGAACTTCCTGCAAGGGGCTCGTGATTTTACGATAAAACCCTTTTCTGTTCCGGTTCGCTCTCTTCTTACTGCTTTCGAGGCCCCACCGGCAGCGTAAAAAACCTAAAGGCTTCGCTTTCAAACCCTTTTGCAAGCCAAACGTCCCTTCTTGTAAGCGAAACATTCCCTGTTACAAGCGTTACAAGGCCAATTGTTTGACAAACAAAGGCGCTTGTTTGTCTGTTTTTTGAAATTTTTGTCTCTTTTTCAAATTTTTTGTCAATTTCTTTTTCTTACAAAGGGAAACCTACGAAGCCATCGCCTCGTAAATGTCTCTTCAAAATAGCGCACTTCTGCCCCTTACATACAGTGGCGAAAGGGCCTTGCAATGCTGAAATAATCGTCACCCGACAGCATTGTCACCGTGCTTTTTTAAACCAATAGCATCCTGTTTCTAAACACTCTCCTTTCCAATATCTTTAATCCATGAAGGCACTTGTTCTTTTCTTTCTGATCATCGCAGCAAACATTTCATCTGCCCAAGCCGACAGTTTTTACCTGCTGAAACCCGACCGTGTGTTTGACGGCGAAGTAATGCACAACGATTGGATTGTGCTGGTGCACGAAAATAAAATAGAAGCCGTCGGAAGCATGATGTTCAAACTGCCAGCCAATACAAGAGTTATCGAACTAAAAGGTACCACGCTGCTGCCTGGCTTCATAGAAGGTCATTCGCACCTGTTTCTTCATCCTTACAAAGAAACACCCTGGAACGACCAGGTACTGAA
>SEBV01000068.1 GCA_004172865.1 Gammaproteobacteria bacterium
ACCATGCAGCTAATCATCTCCAAAAACTTTCCCTGCAAATGCCCGCTGAGCATGTGTGCATGCGCATGTTGCGAATATGTGTATTGGGCTACTTCCTGCAAAAGCGCATCTTCTGCCGATGTGTAGTTTTCGGCATAAACTTGCGCCGGTGGGCGAACAATGTCCATTATACCGATTGAAGGTTATTGCTGACTGGTGGCGCACCAGGTTTGGAGAACAGCCACAAACCCAGGAACACCAACAAACCGTTGATGATGATCAGTTCAAGCCCGATTTCAAAGCTGCCAAACAGCGACTTCTGAAATTTATCGAAGAAAAAGCAAACCAGTGGTGCCGCCACGGCTATGTACGGCACTACGCTGTCTTTTACTTTTCGTTTTGTCAGGATACCGAAGGCAAATAGTCCCAGCAGCGGTCCATAGGTGTAGGTAGCCACTTTCAGAATCACGCCAATCATACTGGTGCTGTTAATCCATTTAAACAGCATCACAAAAAGCAGAAACACCACTGCAAAAACCAGGTGCACCGACTTGCGCACTTTGTTTTTCTGCTTGTCGCTCCAGTCTTCTCTTCTTTTTAAACCCAAAATGTCAATGCAAAAAGACGATGTAAGCGCAGTGATGGCGCCGTCCGCACTGGGAAAAAGGGCCGATATAAGGGCAATGATAAAAATGATGGCAATCACCGGCGACAGGCCCTGCTTCAGGGCAATTGTTGGGAAAATAGTATCACCCAAAACATTGACTTCCGTACCGTTCACGGGCACTAAAAAATTAGTAACAGAGGTTCCGTTCTGCGCTACCTGCGCATAATGCCCGCCGTTGTGCATCGCATACACGTATAACAGTCCGCCCAAAAACAAGAATAATAATACCACAGCAGCCTGAATCAGCGAAAAAGTGATCATGTTTTTCTGCGAATCTTTTAATGTGCGGACGCTGATGTTTTTCTGCATCATTTCCTGATCCATGCCGGTCATGGTAATGGTAATAAAGGCGCCGGCCAGAATTTGCTTCAGAAAGAACATGCGGCTGTTTGGGTCCGTTACAAACAGGTTGGTATATCCTGCCGTTTTCATTTCCTGAAGCCCTTCGGAAAAACCAAGATTCAGGCTTTTTAAAATATAGATAACGCAAATAACCAGCCCTACCAGCATGCAGGTTGTTTGCAGCATGTCCGTCCACACAATCGTTTTTACGCCGCCTTCGTACGTGTAAAGCAAAATCATGATCAGGATAATCAGCGTGGTGATCCAAAACGGCACGCCGTAGCTATCGAGAATGGCTACTTGTAAAATTTCCACCACCAGGTAAAGACGGGCGGTGGCGCCAAGCGTTCTTGATAAAATAAAAAAGGAAGCACCGGTTTTGTACGAAACAAAACCAAGCCGGTTGCTTAAATAATTATAAATGGAAGTAAGATTGAGCCGGTAATACAACGGCAGCAGCACAAAGGCAATGAGAAAATAACCAATCACATAGCCAATGACAATCTGAAAATAGGTGAAGGATTCATACCCGCCGGCAAACGGCTTTCCCACGGCACCGGGCACACTTACAAATGTGACGCCACTCAGTGAAGTGCCAATCATGCCAAAGGCCACCACCATCCAGTTAGAGCTTTTGTTGCCAATAAAGAATGACTCGTTGTTGGCATTTCGGGAAGTGTAGTAAGCAACTACCAACAGCAACAAAAAATAACCCAGGACGAACGATAACAACAAAGCTGGCGACATACATTATTTTTTTGCAAACAAGCAGCTTAAGCTGTGTGCTTTTTTTGAAGATCGGAAAAATTGTTTTCCATTTGCCGCACAAAATAACGGAAGCGCAATGATAAACAAACTGGCAATTTTCTGCGGCAGCAAAAAAGGTAGGAATGAATTGTATGAACAACATGCCATTGAATTGGCAACCATTCTTGCTGATAAAAAAGTAGAACTGATTTATGGCGGTGGCAAAAATGGCTTAATGGGAATTGTTGCCGATACGGTGATGCAGAAAGGCGGTATTGTAAGAGGGGTTATCCCTCGCATACTGACCGATTGGGAGCACCAGCATGACGGCATCAGTGAATTGCTGGTTGTTGATGACATGCATGTGCGGAAAAGAAAGCTGTACGAGTTATGCGATGCGGCGATTATTTTACCCGGAGGCTTTGGAACCCTGGATGAATTGTTTGAAATACTCACCTGGAATCAATTAGC
>SEBV01000069.1 GCA_004172865.1 Gammaproteobacteria bacterium
TATCTATAATTATTTTTGCCATCAGTTATCTTTTAGTTATTTACGAAACACCACATCGTTCATGTTACTTTTGATTTGGCATTTTTTCTTCAAATTCTTTGGCCAATTCTTCCATCTCTATCCAATGGTATGTGAGATTGATAAGTTTTTTTAGACTCTCCAAATTTTCCTCGGTCCATTTTTTTACATAATGAGTTTCATCATTACCTAACCAAACTGCTCTTTGTGCAGCAGATTTTATTTTTGTGTCTGATACATCCTCTTGAATACATTTCCCGAGAGCTTTTTTCTTGATAACTTCTGCTTTGCTAGAGTCTTTTTTAATCAAAAAATCTTTTATCAAAAATTCTAATGCCTTTCGATAACCAACACCACAAATTTCAAGTAGTTTATGCTGCTCCGCAAAATGTGCTTGATTAAATATTTGTGTGAAAGAAGGAGAAATTGACCTGATTTCTTCTGAAAAAGTAACTTCTTTAATACTTCCAATTGTAGTTGAGTCTAGGAAAAACGAATAGTCATTATGAGTTCTATATCTATGTATGAACAGCCTATTGCAGTAATTACTTGGACATTTAAAAACAAGTTCCAAATATTGTCTGTCTAAATCGTTGAAAAGCAATAATGGTTCAATATGTTTATGACAAAAGGGACATTCACTTGGCCATGAATCCAATACAATTTCTTCATTTTTTATTTTCAGGCGATATTCCATTAGATTGTTGCTTTAGTTGCGTACAACGTCCAGGGCTTGCTGCTGTGCTGGGATTTGAAAATCGTTTGCCCAACCACTGCAGCCCGATAGAACTTTTATGTATAAATATACCGAGAAATATTATTAGATGATGGTCTGCCCATAACCGCTGCTGAATAGAGAGCAAAAGCTGAGGATTTGTTCGTCTGCCAGCATAGCAGCAAACCCCATCCTATGTTTACAATTCAATAAATTTACTATCAAAATATTCGAAAGAACAAAGGGCAGAATAAGACTTTAAAACCCAATAGGCTAATAGCCTTTACAACATGATAGTCACCGCCCTTTTCTTACCCGATACTGAACAGTTCAACAAGCTTAATATTAAAAGCCTGCATTAGGATAGATAGTACAGTGTAAGAGTGTTCTTCCGTTTGTTTTTGCTTTCTTAAAGTTACCATTATCATCAAAAAAAACAAAGGTTATGGAGACAAAAGAATTATGCTGCGGTATTGATGTTTCTCACACTACTTTGGACGTATGCTACCAGAACAACCAGGGACAGCTGTTTCATTTAAAGGTGGGTAATAACAACAGCGGTTACCAGAAAATTATGGAGCATACGGGCCCGGATTATCACTTTGTAATGGAAGCCACTGGTGTTTATTACATCCGCCTGGCATTCTATTTACACAGCAAGGGATGTGCACTTAGTGTCGTAAATGCCATGGCGATCAAACGGTATATTCAGATGCACCTGGAGCGCAACAAGACGGATAAAAAAGATGCGCAATGGATATGCCGGTACGCCATCGAACAGCGGCCTCCCTATTGGCAAATGCCTGACAATGCTTACTTTGAGAGCAGGCAGCTGTACAATACCATCCGGGAGTATACAGAACAGATCAAGCGCATCAACAACCAGTTGCACAGCCTCCGACTCCTGCCGGTGCCGAGCAAAGACACTATAAAGTCGCTGGAAAAAGTAGTGGCCTGTATGCAAAAAGAGATCAAGCAACTGGAACAAAAACTTCAACAATTACTGGAGCTGTGGCAGCCGGATCAGTTAAAAAGTGTTAGCAGTGTAAAAGGCATTGGTAAAAGAGCTGCTGCCATGCTCATCGTGTTTACGCAGGGCTTTAAACACACAGAAAGTCACCGTCAGTTAATCAGTTTTGCAGGGTTGGCACCCACCCAATATAGTAGCGGCAGTAGCATACAAGGTAAGCCGAGGATCTACAAACGAGGTGGGAAGAATCTGCGGGATGTGTTGTACATGTGTAGCATGAATGCAATGAAAACAAATCCTGCATGCAAATCGTTGTATGAAAGATTACGAACTAATGGAAAAACAGGAAAACAAGCGCTGGTAGCGGTCATGAACAAACTATTAAAACAGGTATTTGCAGTGGTGAAAAACAATAGCGTATATCAACCAAATTACTGTTCTGTAAAACCTTAAAAAGGTTCATTTTTATTTGGTTTTTTACACAGTTCATGTT
>SEBV01000070.1 GCA_004172865.1 Gammaproteobacteria bacterium
CTTTTACCGCCCGATGGGCATGGCTTCAACCTCCTTCCAGCCCTGGAAGCGCTTTGTACAGGCAGGCATTGTGCCTACCGAAAATGAAAAACATTTTCGCAAGCAAATGCTGCAGGGTTATGTGCACGACGAAGGCGCTGCCATGTTTGGCGGTATCTCCGGTCATGCGGGCCTGTTCTCTAATGCGTATGACCTTTCGATGCTGTACCAGATGCTGCTGAACGGCGGCAGCTTTAACGGCGAACGCTACCTGCAACCCGAGACCATCAAGCTGTTTACCGCTTACGGCGCTAACGAAAGCCGCCGCGGACTGGGTTTTGACAAGCCTGAAAAAGACAATGCCTCCCGCAAAGAGCCTTATCCTTCTGCCCAGGCTTCGCCGGCTACGTTTGGCCATACCGGCTTTACCGGCACCTGTGTATGGGTTGATCCAAAGGCTGACCTGGTGTACATTTTCCTTTCGAACCGCGTGTACAATACCCGGGCAAATAATTTACTGGGACAACTGAACATCCGCAGCCGCATCCAGGATGCGATCTACAAAGCGCTGGAAGAAGAGCAGAAAATAAAAATGACAGCGAAGTTTTGATCTGCTTCAACAAATTGATAACAATAAAAAAGTGGCGCATGCGCCACTTTTTTATTTTAATGAGACAGGTATATACATACTAAAAGCTAAAAACGAGAAATTATTCAGAAACTTTGGTTTCAGCTCTATTGACGAATTTATTTACAGGCAGGTTTACAAATTCTTCATTTGCCACACTACTCGTTGAATTAAATTTCAGCAATTCTATTTTATGTGAAGTGCCTTTAGCAAAAGACCCAATGATGTTTCAATAATGACACCTATGGCACCTGGTAAAAAAACGCTCAAAAAAATTGCCCGGTATTGAAGATTATAGGGCCAAGTATTCATTTGACCAATTGTTTCGTCGATTTGTTTTAGCTTTTGATAGTGGCTATCTAAATTGTCAATAGCCGATGCATCATTTTCAGCAGGATGCTTTTTAATAATCAACTGAGCGATTTCATTCATTTTCTTTCGTATCAGACGTTGTTCCTGGTATTTGTATCGGCGAAGTATAAAGTTGATTTTCTGTGCAGGCACAAAGAAGATGAGTCCCGAAAGTACAAACGGTAAAATTTTCCATATCACGATAAATAACTTTACTAAATGGGAACTTTCTTCATTTAGCCATTGAAATCTGTGTATGAAGACGAAAATTAATAAGCCGATTATAGCAAAATGAATGGCAAACTTGAAGAGAATATTTCCAATGATTAGTGTACCTGCACACTGATCGGGGTAAAAATAATCAAGCCTTTTTCTTAAATCAACGGAAAAATGACGTATGCTTTTGAGTACAACGCGAAGTCCGTGTACTGTGATGCCGCCAATGCACCCGATTAAAAACGCTTGAAGTAAAAAACTGCCTCCTAAAATGTATTGTTTATTCTCAAAATATGGGATACCAAACAAATATCCGGCTATTGTATTTGCTGTACCAAATGAAATGGCAAATACCCAAATCCCGTTTCCCAAGAATTCTTTTTCATACAAAGTTCTGAAGAAATCCTCACTAGCCTGATTTTTGGGTTCAGAAAACCGGATTATCTCCGTAAAGAAACTTCTTAACTTTTGAGTAGCACTGTACAGCAGAAATAATCCAACTCCATTTAGCAATGCAAGAAATAATGAAAAGTCATTGAATATTTGATTGATTGTTACACCATCTTCAAGTCTGCCTGCTCCAAGATGCAGTAAAAACAATGTGGTCATAAACAGAAGACTCACCATAAAATGACTCCAAGATGAATTTGTAAATGGTTTTTCATAAAAGGCCAGCGGACCCTCAATATGAAAGTCTTCATCATCTTCATCGTTCAAATGGAAAGTAGACTCTGCTTTATAACTTTTATGGAAATGGAGATCTTTTGCAGCTGGCTGATTTGGTTTAACTGACATAGTTTGAAATTACTTAATTCGTAATCGCTTGGCAAGAATAGTTTATGTAATTTCAAAATGAAGCAAACAATAAAAAAGTGGCGCATGCGCCACTTTTTTATTGTTGTATCAACGGTATCAGGTACCCGGGGTATCCGTTTTATCGTTTGGGGTATTGTTGTTGCCACCACCCTGTGGCCGGCGTTGTGGCGGTCTGCCACCCTGTGGCCG
>SEBV01000071.1 GCA_004172865.1 Gammaproteobacteria bacterium
GCGCAATCTTTTTTATCAGCCGATGTCACAAATTATGAAGTACACATTCGTTTGCTCCCTTCTTCTTACAAGGATTTGTTTGATACGACGGAACGAAAGCGGATGCCATTCCGCCCGAATATGAATGCAAGAGCGGAAATCAAAACAAGTAAGAAAACCGGTGTATTGGCAGTGCCTGTTGGTGCAGTTGCCTCCCGTGCAAAGGGAAGTGAGGATAGCCTGGAAGAGAAGAAAACGGAAAACGATGTGGAGGACGGAAACGCAAATAATGACAAGGATTTAGAAGAAGTTGTTTACGTGATTAAAACTGATGGAACTGTTGAAAAAAGGGTGGTGGAAACAGGAATACAAGATTTCAATTATTTTGAAATTAAGAGCGGTTTAAAGGAAGGCGAACAAGTAGTAACGGGTCCGAATACTGCGGTTGGCACCTCCTTGCAAACGGGCAAAAAAGTAAAAGTGGTAAAACGGGAGCAATTGTTTCAAACAAAATAACATGGAGACAATGAAGATTGGTGTGATTGGCAACGGCAGCTGGGCAACGGCATTGGTAAAGATCATAACAGATGGTGGTCTTCCGGTGAACTGGTGGATAACATCAAACGCCGTAAGCACAACCCGCATTACCTGCAATCGGCTTATTTTGATGTGGCCTTGCTGAACATGCAAAACGACGTTCAGGCGGTAATTGATGCGTCTGATCTTATTGTGATGGCAGTTCCTTCAGCCTATATCGAGGGTGTGCTGGAAGCTGTCCAGACTGATTCGTTAAGCAATAAAAAAATTCTTTCTGCCATCAAGGGTTTGATTCCTGGTCATGACGTCTTGCTGAATGATTATTTGCGAAATCGTTTCGGTGTAACCCTGCAGAACTATTTTGCTGTGTTGGGTCCGTGCCACGCAGAGGAAGTAGCCGCTGAAAAGCTTTCCTATCTCACGTTTTCGGGCGTTGATGAAGAAACCGCGGAAACGATTTCGCAATATTTTAAAGCGCCATACATCAACACTGTTGTCAACCCCGATATTATGGGTGTGCAATATGCGGCCGTGCTAAAAAACATTTATGCATTGGGCGCTGGCATCGCACACGGACTGGAATACGGTGACAATTTTTTGAGTGTTTACATTGCTAATGCGGCTGATGAAATGGCGGGCTTTCTTCGCAAGGTTGGCGTGAAGCATATTGTGGTAGGCGAGCATGAAAAAGCGGCGGCCTACCCGAAGAAAAAGGACATGAATTATGCCGCTTCGGTTTACCTGGGCGATTTGCTGGTGACCTGTTATTCGCTGCACAGCCGCAACCGTACGTTTGGCAATATGATTGGCAAAGGCTACAACGTAAAAGCCACGCAGTTGGAAATGAACATGGTGGCGGAAGGCTATTACGCTGCACGATGTATTTACAATTTGAACAAAAGCATTGGTGCGGATATTCCGATTGCGGAAACGATCTATAAAATTTTGTGGGAACGGCAACTACCGGCAGAAGGTTTTAATGAAGTGGAGGAGGTGTTGGTGTGAGATAGTTCAAGATGAATGTATCTGCATTATGCGTTGGTGGGGACGCCAACGGGAGCGAAAGATTTATGTTTTGCCTCGCTAGTCGAATTTCGAAGTGAGAATCGCCTTCTCAATGTCTTCGCCGAATTTCTTGTCTGAATAATCTGCTTTGATTATTAAAAAGTAGTTCTTTACCTGCGCAACATAAATTTCACTGTACTGAGATGGTTTTTGCTTATCTGAAAATGTTAGGAATTTACGGAAAGCAATGTTGCCCACCCACATGGTTGATGAAAGTGTGTCGAAGGTATTCATTTGTGCCATCGACATGAACTTTTGCATGTCTTTTGAAAAGATAAAATATTTCTCAAAGCTCCCGGTCTTGGGGGTTTCCATAGCTAAATTGAACGATGCGGTGTTTTTACGTTCAGATGTTGATACGACAAGTAACCCCTTCATTAGGTCAGCCTCTAACTCTTTACGTTTTGCAGGATCTGTAATCTGTTTACCATTTTCATCTAAAAAGCTTGGTTTCGGAAAACTATCTTCAATCAGATAGCCATTGGGTACCTTAATATGAAGTCCTATTTCTTGGAAATGATATTCTTTGCCGCTCTGCCCACAAGAGCTTAGCGAAAAAATCAATAAACTTAAAATTGAAAAAGTCTTTCTCATAAGGTTACATGCACACGTAAATATATGAAGTAAGGCTGCATTCTTCCCAAGAATCACTCTTGCTGAAAAATCGCTTGGTATTCGCAATTTTATTGCTGCTTGCCAAAGTATTCATTCCTCCAGCAAATCAGGCCTTCTCTCTTTCGTTCGTTGCACTGCCTGTTCATGCCGCCATTCATCAATTTTTGCGGTGTGGCCGCTCATTAAAATATCCGGCACTTTCATGCCCCGCCAATCGGAGGGCCTTGTGTAAACCGGCGGCGCTAATAAATTATCCTGGAAAGAATCGGTCAGCGCCGAAGTTTCATCATTCAATACGCCGGGAATTAGTCGTCCAACCGCATCCACCAAAACTGCAGCAGCTAATTCGCCACCACTTAACACGTAATCGCCAATGGAGATTTCCTTCGTTACATATTTTTCGCGGATGCGCTGGTCAATGCCTTTGTAAT
>SEBV01000008.1 GCA_004172865.1 Gammaproteobacteria bacterium
TTTTTAATCAGCGAAATTTTTGAAAACTATTTTAGCTGCGCGAATGTGAACATATAAATTATTAAATTTATTCTTTGGTTTTTAATTAAAGATTAAAAATATTTTACTTAGAATCAAAGAGTTGCGCAGACTTTGGACGACCAAAAATTTCGCTGGCACAGTAGTTGCGATAGCGTGTGCCCAAGACAATTTTTTGGAGAACCCAATGAGCACCGATGTTGTTAAGACCGCCAATTTTTTTAATCGACCGAATAAATATTCAATTCCGTTTGCGGCAAATGCACTCGCGACTGTACTCACTAGTTTAATCGTTGTCGGGTCGTCATCAGCTTATGCTGCAGAAAATCGCAGTGTCGATGAAATTCAATCTGAAGTCGCACGCTTAAAAGAATTACTTAGTCGAACCGAACAAGAATTGCAATCTGCAACATCAGGTAATGCTGCGATTGCAGAAAATAATGCTGTTAGCAACGATGCAGTCAACAACACTCAGCTTGTGCAAAATACGGTTTCTGTTTCAACAAAAAATGAAGCTGAAGGAACGAGTAGCGATATTCAAGAAGTTCTTATTCGCGCAGAAAGAATTAAAACATTGAAAGCCGTTCACGATGAACCTGCCTCAATTTCCGTAGTAACTGCAGATGATTTACATCTCGAACTCGCGTCAGATTATCAAGCAATTACCAAACGTCTTGCGAACGTTACTTTCAACCAATCAAACACGCGCGGTGCATCATTATCTATCCGTGGTATTGGAAAACGCGGTTTTGCTGAAGTACAAGATCCCAGTGTTTTAGTCGCACTGGATGGTGTGAGTTTTGGCCTCACTGCATTAGGAAATTTTGATTTTTACGATATTGAAACTGTAGAAGCACAACGCGGCGTTACAGGAACTACCGGCGGAAAAGGCGGTAGTGCAGGGCAAGTAAGTTACACAACTAAACGTCCATCGTTTACGCCAAGTGCAGAATTTTCTGTTACCTACGGTCAACGCAATACTGAAATATTAAGTGCCGCAGTAGGCGGCCCAATCATTGATGATTTGCTTGCATGGCGCGGTGCAATTTATGTCGATAAAGGTGATGGCTATTATAAAAATCAGTATGGCTACGACGACAACAACAATACATATTACAACCGCGCCCGTAACGCAGCCCGCATACAATTTTTATTAACGCCAACTTCAGACTTTAGCGCGCGTTTGAGTTTTGATTCTCAACCAAAAGCAACGCAGTTAGAAAACGGATTAACCTTTCGTCACGATCAACCTTTAACTTATGCTAACGGAACTTTAACCGATCCGAACGGCACTACAGCTAGATCAAAACTCGCTGGTTTTACTAATGCGGCAGGCGTTTACACAGCGCCGAGAGCATGGTTCACCGAACGTCCATCGTCAGAAACTCCGGGGCGTAATTTTACGGCTGGCGATTATAACGTCGAGGACGGAAATGGCATCCTGGCGTCGAATGAATACCAAGGTCAGTATTTATCAACCAAAGGAACATCATTAGATTTAAATTGGGATTTCGATAATTTTAAAGTGAATTCTTTAACTGCGTATCGCGATTTTTATTTTGATGCACATAACGATGACGTAACCAGTTTTGATATTAGTAAGCAAGGTGGCGGCAGCGTTATTTATGATCAATACAGTCAGGAAATTAGTATCAAATCCAAACCGGGCGGCGTGATCGAATATCAAGCTGGTTTGTACGCAATAAAAACCAAAGACGATGTACAAAGCAGAACTAGTTGGGGTTCAGATGCTGGTGCATGGAACGCATCAACAGTGCAATACAACACACTTGAAAGAACTGCTGGCGTAAATCGCGGTGCAGGTTTGGCGCTGCTGAAAGATTCTTTGGAAGATGCTTACAAAAAAGCCGATATTTATGTTGATACACAAAGTAATGCTATCTACGGTTCATTGGATTGGCATGAAACTGAGAAAGCAACTTTAACAACTGGCCTTCGTGTTGGTACTGAAGATCGCAGCTCAAGAGACGTCAATTTATTATTAAATAATGGCAGCGGTGGCGCATTGAATCCTGTTTCAGTAAACGCTTTGCAACCAATCGCCTTAGGTGGATTTAACTCAACTGCAGCAGGACTACTCGGTACAAATTCTGTAACCCAATTAAACACGGCAGACAGTGTTGCCTACAAATATTATGGCGCAACAATTACGTCAACACCTGGCGCTGCTTACAATAGTTTAACATCGGAGCAGAAAGCTCAAGTGGCCGCAGCAAAAGCAATTCGTAACGCCGGCATCGGCTTGCTATATCCAAGCGTTACCGATAACTACGAGGACACACTCTACACGGGAAATATCAGTCAAAGTTATAAATTCAGTGAAGAGTTGACTGCATACGGTACTTTGCAACACGGTGAAAAATCGGGAACTGCATTTAATATTTCTGGTGTTAATGCGCCCGTAAAAGCGGAAAAAACAGATGCGATTGAATTAGGTATTAAAACGTTCCTGTTCGATAACACTTTCACTTTTAACGTAGATATTTACCGTTTAAATATTCATAACTATCAACAAGCTATTCGTGTACCCGATGTTTATCAAATCGCATTGAATCAATCAAATGGAATTGAAACACCTGTTCCTCCGTACACGACTGCGCAAGGTAATTTAAGTAAAGTTATTGCTCAGGGTATCGAGTTTGATGGTATTTATTCTGGTATAGATAATTTCACGTTCCGTTTTAGCGGCGCTTACAATGACGCTCACTACGCGGATTATCCGAATGCACCTTTGCCTGCTGAAGAAGCCTATAAGTCAGCGCAGGGAATTCTTTTCGTTGATCGTAGTGGTGAATCATTACCCGGTGCTCCGAAATATACATTTAACGTTGGTGCGCAATATCGTAAGCCAGTTGGAAACTATGAAGTTCATAGCAGCGTAAATGCGGCTTACACAGGCAGTTACAATAATGGCGATGATTTTTCTACTTACACAAAAATCAAAGGTTATTGGATAACAGATGTGTCCCTTGGTATCGCCGCTCCATCCAACAAATTTGATCTTAATCTTGTTGTAAAAAATATTACCGACGAAGCACCGCATGAAGAAGCATGGACGACATACGAACCCTATATTTATCGTCGTTGGGTAGGTGTTGAATTTAGCGGAAAGTTTTAAATCGAGTTTTTAATTTTTAAGTAAATTGCAAGTTTTAAAAAGTCCCGGTCTTGTGCCGGGATTTTCTATTCATCACTTATAAAGTTGCTAACTAAAAATAATCAGCATTTATATTTTAGACTCCGGGCCCCGTAAAACCATCAATATCTAACTGCAATAATTTTTCTTTCTCTGCATGTGAGTGAACACCTTCGGCAATCATTACCATGCCCAATGAGTGGCCGATTTTACATAGTCCAGATAAGAAATTTTGATTGCCGGGATTGCTATCAATATCGCGAACGATAGCGCCATCAACTTTTAAATAGTGCAGGCCTATATCTTGCAGTTCGCGAATTTTTGTAAATTCCAGACCGACATGTTCCAGGCCAATATGACAGCCAATTGCCCGCAGCGAATTAGTAAAGCTGCGTAGCTCAGCCATATGGCGCAAGGCGCAAGACTCTGGAAATTCCAGCCATAAATTATTTGCTTTAGCTAAAGATTGGTTGAGTAACGAAAGCGCTTGCTCCCGGAAATTTGCATTGCATAAAGAATCCGCCGAAATATTGATGGCGACAGCTTTGTCTTTATCTAACATCTCTAATGCTGCGCGGATAACTTCCAAATCAATCGCAGGCATAATTCCGAGGCGCGCGGCCCAGGGCATAAAATAACCCGCCGGTTGCCAATCATCATCGAGCAGTAAACGCACGGGCGCTTCAAAATGTAATACTTCGCCGGTTTGATTGCGAACTGGGAAATGGGCGAGTTGAATTTTTTTCAATTGCAGCGCGTGAGTAATTGTTTCTCGCCAATCGTTTAAGTTTCGGTGCGCGAGTGGTTGGTGATTATTATTGATGGTAATTAGTGCGCGGTTGCCTTTTATTTCCGCTTGCGCCAATGCGCCGTCCAATTTGTGTAAAAGTTCGTTGCGTTTTTCGCCGCTGTTATAGGTGCAGATGGCAATGGGTAATTGAATATCCTTTAATTCATGGGTACTTAACTGCGTATTCAGCTGCTCGGAAAGTTCTGCACCAACCGTATCAACCGACGGATTGCCAGAAATAACCAATATAAAATCGCTGCCGTTCAAGCGTCCTGCATAGCTTCCGGGGTAACGTCCAATAAATTGATGTAACACGCCTGCAATTTGTAGGAGCGCATGATCTACCGCTGCGCGACCTAAATGATTATTTAATTCGGTAAGATTTAAAAAACGCATAATCGCTATTACACCGGAGCTGTCACTGTCATCACGGTTTAATTTACTTTCCAATAAATTAAGAAAGTGATTTCGATTGGGTAATTCTGTAAGCGAATCGAGTTGAGATTCGCGGCGTAATTTTTCCAATTGCTTGGTTTCTTTTTCAAGCATGGCTTTTACACTTTGTGAAAGTGTATTCATGGCACGCACAAGGCGTTGGAATTCAGTAGTTTTAGGTTCGTCGGATGTAACAAAACGGCGTTCACCAATAGCTTCAGCTTGTTGGATAACAGTATTCAAGGGGCTCGAAATAAATTTCAAAATAAATGTACCAAAAATCCCACTTAAAATTGCCGCCACCACAAACCAGGTGAGTAATTGCGATGTGCTATTCCACAGCGCTTGCCACGCATAACGTGAATGACTTTTTATAGTGAGTGTGCCGAATTGCTGCCAGCCATTTTGTATTTGCGCTACGCCAGGTGCTGCATCAAAATTGACTAAATGCGTAAACCAGCTGGGCACGCTTGCAGGTGTTTTGTCGTTGGTATTTTCTTCGTAGCGACGCGATACCAAAATATTTTTTTGTGGATCTGCGAGCGTAATATATTCGTAGTGACCTGTATCAAATTGGGCGCTTATCAGTAGTTCTAAAGTGACTGGATCTTTTTCCATTTGCGATATGGAAAGTGCAAGCGAAGTAGCGTTATCCAGATTTTTTATGCGCAGTTGTTCTTCAAGATAACTTTTTGCAGACATGATGCTAATGGCAAAACTGCCACCCAATGCGAGCAGCAACATGACAATAATGCCAATCCATAATTGTTTTATTAACGACATAATGATTCCACCTTTAAAAGCCTTCTTGTTTCATTCGTTCAAGCACGTCGCGCCAGCGCGATAAACGTGCAGTTGGATCAATTTGTAGTTGAGCCTGATTGCCAACCCATAAGCCATCACTGTTAAAGCTAAAAACCGGATGCAGATCGGTACGTTTATCAGCGGTTTCAATTTGCGAAACCAGGCTGTCTAGAATTAAGGGAATTGAATCGGGTTGTTCATAATAACCAAGCACCATGTGCGCTTGGAAAACTTTACTGGTTGCACCACCGATTTGCGCTTTTACATAAATAAGTCGCAAATGTTCAACTGAAATTCCCAGGCGAATAAGTGAGAAATATTTTGCGATGGTGTAGTCCTCGCAATCGCCCGCGCCGCTACCTAATGTTTCAAGCGGCGTTGCCCAATAATCACTCACTTTCCAATGAACAATGTCATCTTCAAAATGAATATTTTTATTAAAAAAATCATTAATGGCTTTTGTTTTTTCGGCAGTTGTATTGGTTTGGTTAGTATCAATTAAATGTTGCCATGCATGAAGTTTGTTAACTCCTGTAACTCCGAAGCGAGTTTGCATGCTTTTTTCAAGTTTATTTGGATCAAGCGCCGCGGCGCAAAAAACGCCGGATAATAAAATGCAGATGAACAAACACACACGCATAGGGCGTGTACAACTGGCGCGCAATACGCAAACCTTAGGTTCCGTATAATCTTTTAGCGAGGGTGGTAACATTCAGTGGGTTGGGAACCTGAAATTATCGATGCTTGGAGTATAGCCAAGCTTTTTAAATAGGAAGGCTTTTATGGCATTGAATTTATTGAGGAATTTTATGAGATAGCATTGTAAAACTACGAATGAGAGCAACCGCACCGAATAGGTTATGCAGAGCGCGTATATTGCGATGCGAACTTATTTGAGTGACAACTGGCAGTTAGGTTTAGGAGATAAGCAATGCAAAAATTAGCACAAGTGGTTCTGGGTTTAGTGGTTGTGTGGGTGCTGTCGGGTTGCTCAACCACGAAAGGTGTATCTCCTCAGGAAAAATGTCAGGCTGCCTTGGATATGCGCAGCCAGGTCCTCACCGAATTGTATAAATTGCAGCCCGATGCCAGAGCGCAAATCGCAGCGTCGCCCGGCTACGCCGTTTTTAGCAGCGCGAATGTAAGTGCCTTTTTCGCCAGTGTTGGCGGCGGTTATGGCGTTGTTGAAAACAAGCGCCTTAAAAAATCCATCTTCATGAAAATGGGTGAAGCTGGAGTAGGTGTGGGATTAGGTGTTAAAGATTTTCGCGCGGTATTTATTTTTAAAACCCAGGAGTCGTTGGAAACTTTTATCGATAACGGTTGGGAATTCGGCGGCCATGTGGATGCCGCCGCTAAAGCGGGCGATAAAGGTGGTGCGGTCGGCACGCAAGCTATGCTTAACGGCGTGACGATTTATCAAATCACTGAGAGTGGGTTGGCGTTACAAGCTACTTTGAAAGGCACAAAGTTTTGGCAAGATGCGGAGCTTAATGAATAATATTTTTGTAGCCGGCGAACAAAAACGGCAGCCAAGGCTGCCGTTTTTATTGAGTCAAGATTGCAATGAAATCATTCAATATCCCAACTGATTAATTCAAATTTATTGTCGTCTGCAACAATTGCCCAAGCTTTATCATGCCAATCGCCTAAAACAATTCTCTCGGCTGATTCGCCATCAATTTGCAATGGGTGACGTGCAGGGCGATGCGTATGGCCGTGAATCAAGCGTTTAACATTTGCATCCTTCATGACTTGAACAACTTCGCTTTCAGTCACATCCAAAATATCTTCAGCTTTCAGGCTATTCATTTCCTGACTTTTTTCGCGCAATTGCGCAGCTAATATACGGCGCGCTGCGAGTGGCTGCGCAAGAATTTGTTGCTGCCATTGTGGAGAACGAACTTGCTTACGAAAGGCGATATATTGCTGGTCGCTGATGCAAAGCTGATCGCCGTGTAGGATAAGAGTAGGGTGCCCATACAGATCGATGATTGTTCCTTCATCAACCATTTTTGCACCGGCTCTTTCTGCAAAATTTTCGCCGAGCAAAAAATCCCTATTGCCATGCATTAAAAAAATGTCGGTACCGGAGTTACTTAATTTTTTTAATTCTTGCGCGACTTCAGTATTCAGCGCGCTATCGTCATCATCACCAATCCAGGCATCAAAAAAATCACCTAAAATGTAGAGCTTTTCAGCACCCACAGCTTGTGTGTGCAAAAAATCAAAAAACGCCCGCGTGATTTCCGGGCGCGATTCGTGAAGATGTAAATCTGAAATAAACAGAGTGCGCATTTTATTCTGCAGCAGCGTCGCTTTTAGCATCTTCACTTACAGTTACGTTTTGAATGATAACGGCTTCAACCGGAACGTCCTGGTGATGACCTTTGCTACCCGTTTTCACGCCTTTGATTTTATTCACAACGTCCAAACCTGAAGTTACTTTACCGAACACGGCGTAACCCCAACCTTGATTATTTTTGCCGCTGTGATTCAAAAAGTTGTTGTCTTTTACGTTAATAAAAAATTGTGCAGTTGCGCTGTGTGGGTCACCAGTACGTGCCATCGCAAGGCTACCAGTAACATTTTTTAATCCGTTATCCGCCTCGTTTTGAATTGGCGCGTATTTTTCTTTTTTCTCACTCAAGTCTTCGGTCATTCCGCCGCCTTGAATCATAAAACCATCAATAACACGGTGAAAAATTGTACCGTTGTAAAAACCTTCTTCAGCATATTTTTTAAAGTTAGCTGCTGTGTTTGGCGCTTTATCGAAATCCAGTTCTATAACTATGTCGCCGTAATTTGTATGTAGGGTAATCATGTAAAGCTCCTGAAGCAAAAGAATGACAAAAGTCGTAGGTCTAAAAAGCGGGTATGATACGCGTTCAATCAAGGTGAAGGAACTTTCCGTTAGCCTAAATAGTTAATTCAAATCGATAAATATGTAAAAAGCGGGAACCATTCATGCTGCGCGGTAAATTTCTCACTGTTGAAGGTACAGAAGGTGTCGGAAAAAGCACCAACTTGGCGTTTATTAACACATGGCTGCAATCGCAAGGAATAGATGTTGTTGTAACTCGCGAACCTGGTGGAACTCCGCTTGCTGAACAAATTCGAGAATTGTTGTTAGCTAAACGCGATGAATCTGTCGATGAAACGGCTGAGCTTCTTTTAGTGTTTGCTGCGCGTGCACAACATATCGCACAAGTTATTAAACCGGCATTAGCGCGCGGAGCTTGGGTCTTGAGTGATCGCTTTACCGATGCTACTTACGCCTACCAAGGTGGCGGGCGCGGCTTAAGTACTCAAACGATCCTGCAACTGGAAAATTTAGTACAAGGCGATTTACGACCAGATTTAACCTTCATTCTGGATATTGATGTGGAACTGGGTTTGAATCGCGCCCGGCAACGCGGTGAATTGGATCGCTTTGAGAGCGAAACTATTGGATTTTTTGAGCGAGTGAGAAGTGCATATCGCGAGCGTGCAGAACAATCTCCCGAACGATATTCGCTCGTTAATGCAGGCCAAGATTTGGCAGCAGTACAAGCCGATATCAGCGCAATTCTCAAGGCCGCGCTCGCGTCCTAGTGGCGCATGATTTTTCATTATTTGATTATCCAAAATCTCGGACTAGAGTTTAAAGAGCCAGCGGCTTTCCTGAGTCAAGGCGCTGTGTTCCTCTAGTAGATTTTTGGTGATGAAATGAGTGCGAGACAAGCAGGCTTTACTTTAATTGAATTGATCGCGGTTATTGTTATTTTGGGGATCTTGTCCGCAACGGCGCTTCCCAAGTTTATAGATTTAGCGCGCGAAGCTCGCATTGCAAAACTCGATGCTGCTGTGGGTGCCATGAATTCAGCGGCATCTATGACCTACGGCAAGTTTTTAGTGAACCCCGTATCGCCACAAATATTTGAGGGGTCAACTGTTACTTTTTTGTATGGCTATCCGGATGCAGCAAGCATTGCTGACGTTGCCGGTTTACTCGCGCCGGATTACATAACGTCGGTTGCAGGCGGAGTCATGACGGTCTCGGTAACGACTGATTGCACCGCGACTTACACCCAAGCCGCTTCGGCGATTTTGCCGCCTGTAATTGACGTTGAAACAATTACTGGCTGTTAAAAAATTTGATTTTTAATCCGAAAAAGCGTGAGCATCAATAACTCGCGCTTTTTTTATTGGAAATTTACTTTAGAACTCGGCGAGGCATTCCACTTCAATCTTGTGGCGCAAAATAGGGTGGGTAAGTTGAATGTGCTGTGCGTGTAGTAATAAGCGCGGTGCTTGCGCTTGAATATCCGGCGGTGAATAAAGCTGATCGCCCAACATAGGGTGACCAAGGCTAAGCATGTGAACACGCAGTTGGTGAGTGCGCCCGCTGACCGGTTCCAGTAAAACCCGCGTGCTATTTTGGATTTCATTGCGTTCTAATACCTGGTAGCGCGTATGCGCCGCTTTACCGCTTTCAAAACATACTTTCTGCAGTGGTCGATTAGGCCAATCGCAAATCAACGGCAGCTTTACTTCGCCCTCATCAGCTTCAACCAAACCTGAAACAACGGCCACATAACGTTTGTGAATGCCGCGCGCTTCAAATTGTTTGGTGAGAATTTTCAAGCTCATGTAATTGAGCGGAAACATCACTATGCCAGAAGTACCTTGATCCAAACGGTGCACAACCCGTGCATTGGGATTAAATTTGAGTGCGCGATTAATCAGGCAGTCCTGCTTTTCCGGGCCTTTTCCTGGAACCGTGAGTAAGCCTGCAGGTTTGTTGCAGATCATCAGGTCGTCATCGAGATGCAAAATATTTAGGCCGGAATCGTTCATTAAAAAACTACTGGGGAGGAAAGGGCCGCGATTATCGCAAATCCACACATAAATTGCTAAACCGCTATTGGGATTGCCGAGCGGTTGTTGTTAAGCTTGCGCCCTCTGTTTTATTGAGCGTTTTTATGTCCGACTTTCCATCTCATCCGTACCCTTGGCAGCTGCAAGAGTGGCAACAGCTAAACCAGCAGATATCCGCCAAAAAGCTTCCGCACGCGTTGATGTTTGCTGGTGCTAAAGGTATCGGCAAGCGCCATTTGGCTGAAGCGCTTGCGCAGTTGTTGCTGTGTTTATCACCCATTGAAGGCACGCCTTGCGGTAAATGTCGCGGTTGCATGCTGAATAAAGTGCAAAATCATCCCGATTTCATTGTGATTTCGCCGGAAGAAGGTGCTAAAGCCATTAAGGTCGATCAGGTGCGAGCGCTTATCGAAGATTTGGGGAAAACCGCGCAACAAGGCGGTTATAAAGTCGTCGTGCTTGAGCCCGCTGAAGCTATGAACGCCAATGCGGCCAACGCCTTGCTCAAATCTCTCGAAGAACCGGCAGCCAATACGCTATTGATTTTAGTGTGCCATACGCCCAGCGCGGTGTTGCCGACGATTCGCAGCCGCTGCCAAATGCGCTTATTGGCGACGCCCAACCCCGAGCAAGTTATTCATTGGCTTAAGCCTTTGATGGTCGGCAGCAACATTCCGGTCGAAAAGCTTATGGATGCCGCTGGCGGCGCGCCTTTGACGGCTTTATCCTATCTAGAGGGCGATGCTTTGGAGCGTCGGGATGCTTGGCTTCTAAATCTAGTACGTTTAAGCACCGGCCAAATTTCAGCGATTGAAGTCGCCGCGCAATGGCAAAAGGACGATGTGATCACCTTGGTGGAATGGTTTTTGGTGTGGCTACATTCAGTGATGCGGTGGCAAGTCGGGGCAGAGCAACTGCTGATTAATCAATTACCGCAGGATTTACGGGACCGTCTCGCAAAAGTATCGTCTGCACTGTTGCATCGATACGTCGAAAAAATCCTGATATCCAAACGTCAATTGCTCGGTAACTCCAACCCGAACAAACAATTATTGCTCGAAGAAGTATTGCTGGATTGGGGCGCTCTTCTGCGCAGCGCTAAATAGACGTCAGGTATAAATAGTTCAGAAGTGCCAAATAGTACGGCACATCTCGCTAGACACGTCTAGACTAATACATTATGTTTCAGTCCATTGAATTCAGACGGATTACCTTATGCAAGCGATAGGCGGTGGTGCCCGTAACGGCATACTCTCTCTAACTATTAAAGACAAAGCGGTGCTATACGCGGCGTATATGCCATTTGTAAAAAACGGCGGCATGTTTATCCCCACGGGAAAAAGTTACAAATTAGGCGACGAAGTTTTTATGTTGTTGAGCTTGATGGATGAAGCAGAAAAAATCCCGGTGGCAGGCAAAGTGATTTGGATAACTCCACGCGGCGCTCAAGGTAACCGCGCAGCGGGTATAGGCGTGCAATTTACCGATCAGGATAATACTGCCGTGACCAAAATTGAAACCTATCTTGCCGGTTCAATTAATTCGGATAAGCCAACCCATACAATGTAAGCAAGTATTGGATTTCAAAAAAACCAGCTTCAGGCTGGTTTTTTTATATCAGGCTAACCAGTTTTATCCTTTATAATCCCCGCAAATTTCCAGCGATGTAAGCAACATGTTAATTGACTCTCACTGCCATTTAGACCGCATCAACCTTGACCGTTATGACGGTAACTTGGCTAATGCTATAGCTGCTGCCAATGAGCGCGGCATCCAACAAATGCTCTGCATTAGCGTTACGCTCGATAATATCCAAACTGTTATTGATATTGCACAAGCTCATCCCAGTGTTGTGGCATCTGTCGGAGTTCATCCTTGCGATGTAAAAGAAGGAACTGCGACTGCCGAACAATTAATGCAATGGGCGTCGCAGGAAAAAGTTGTCGCACTTGGCGAAACCGGTTTGGACTATCACTACGAAACTGAAAGCAAAGAATTGCAGCACGAAAGTTTTGCATTGCATTTGAATGTTGGAAAAAAAATTGGTCTTCCAGTAGTAGTGCACACACGCGAAGCTAAAGCAGACACGCTCACACTAATAAAGCAGCACGGCAGTGTGGAGCACAGCGGCGTGTTGCACTGCTTCACTGAAGATTGGGAAATGGCTAAAGCAGCGCTGGATTTAAATTACTATATTTCCATCTCGGGCATAGTGACTTTTAAAAATGCTGAACAAATTCGCGATGTGGTGCGCAACATGCCTATTGATCGTCTTTTGGTTGAAACGGATTCGCCATATCTCGCTCCTATTCCTTATCGCGGCAAACCTAACGAGCCTAAATACGTGCGTGAAGTTGCGCAGTTTGTTGCAGATTTAAAAGGCATGAGTATTGAGCAATTAGGCGAACATACCTGCGAAAATTTTTATCGTTTATTTAATAAAGCAAAACAATATTTGCCTGCATAATTCATTTTAAAAAGAGAAAGTTATGAACACACAACAAATTAAAATCATGCTCGAACTTCAAAACAGCATGAACACAAAAGTTAATGCAAACTGGCAACAACAAGGTTTTGAATTTTACCGCGCGATTTGGGTTGAGTGCGCTGAACTTCTGGATCACTACGGTTGGAAATGGTGGAAAAAACAGTCGCCCGATACCGAACAGGTCGCGCTGGAATTAATTGATATTTGGCATTTTGGCTTAAGTATTTTGTTGCAAGGTGGTGCGGATCAAGATGATTTGGTTTCTAAAATCCAAAATGAATTAAGCATTGAAACCAATGAACAAGATTTCCGTCTGGATCCGCAAGCACTGGGGTGATGGCCGTGAAGATAATGAGCATCTTGTTGATGCAGTGCAAACTTTGGATGCAACGAAACTTGAATTTAAAGATGAGTTATATGCTGAGCTTAAGAGGCGTTACCAGCAGTAAAATTGATTAGATAACAAGATAGGGATAGCTATGTGGTTTTTGTTTGGCTTTTTAACCATATCAATTTGTATTTGTGTTGAGTTTTGGCGGCGACATCTTTCGCGATGGGCGCCAGAAAATACTATTGAGGGATTGCAATACAAACATGATAGCTACAAAGGTAAAGTGACCTGGGTATCTCTCGGTATTGTTTGCGATAAGCACGCGAGCTTTTCGTTAAAAAGACAATCGTGGTTGGATAACCTATTTAAGCGCATGGGCGTGTCAAATGAGTTTGAAACCGGAGATTCATCATTTGATGATTTGATTTATCTTGTATCAGATAATAAAACGCTGCATTACGCCTTGGCTAATACTATTGAGTTTCGCTCGGCAGTAAAAAATATTATGAATTTCGGTGTTGCCTCGCAATTGGAGGCGCGAGAAATTTGTTGTCGTAACGGGCGATTGTGGGGAAGATTTAAAGCTGGCTCAGATTACAGTGAAGGGAGAATCCCCATTATTGTTAAAGCCCTGACGAAAGAATTTAAAGCGCTAGGCCATGCAGTACAACAGGTCAGTTTAATTTCTGGCTCGCGCTGGGCCGATCCATTTGTCATTAAGGCTGCTATTTTGTTGGCAGTGAGTTCTGGCTTGGCGATAAATGGTGCTATCCAATTTTTTCGTCTTCAATTTGGTAAGTTGCCCTTTACTGTCGATTATTTATTAATTGTCAGGGATGCACTGGGCTACAGCATTCTTTTTATGTTGGTTTTTGCATTGATTGCGATTTACTGGCTTGGCCGTAGTGCGCGCACTCACATAGTACTAGTTGAATTAATGACTGTAGGTGCATTTGGCATTTTTTTAACGCTTGCCACAGAAATGCGCGACATGAATATGGAAATGGATATTGCCGCGCCGCAAACCTATACAACTCAGGTGGTGCAAAAATACACCACTAAAGGGCGTCGCAGTGGCACTAAATATCATCTTGTCGTAAAAGATTGGAATTGCGATTGCGGTAATTATTCTTTCACTGTCCCTGATTATATTTATTTCCCTATTGTTGAAGGCGGCCAGATGCAGGTGCTCCAGCATCAAGGGCATTTGCATTATCCATGGGTTAGCCAGATTAGAGCGCTTTAATTTTACATGTTCAAAGCGCAATCTGTTGCAGTCCTGGCGCTAAAGATATTCTGGTAGATGTTCAGTAAAATTCAGGAATTGATCTTATTAAGGTTTATTAATGGATGAAATTTCCCCCCAATTCACTATAATGCTGGCCCGTTCTATCTTAAAAAAACATCAGGCACAAAATGCCACATACCTTTTGTTCTATCTCTTCTAAACAAGTTGGAGTCTCACCGTGAAAGCACCCGTAAGAGTTACCGTCACCGGCGCCGCTGGCCAAATCAGCTACTCTCTCCTGTTCCGCATCGCCGCTGGCGATATGTTGGGCAAAGATCAACCAGTAATTCTGCAATTGTTAGAAATCACCCCGGCTCTTAAAGCGCTGCAAGGTGTAGCGATGGAATTGGATGACTGCGCATTCCCATTGTTGGCTGGCATTGTGACCACTGATGACGCTAACGTTGCTTTTAAAGATTCTGATTACGCACTTTTGGTGGGCGCGCGTCCACGCGGCCCAGGCATGGAGCGTAAAGATCTTCTTGCTGCTAACGCTGCAATTTTCTCTGTGCAAGGTAAGGCGATTAACGATCACGCATCACGCAACATTAAAGTGTTAGTAGTGGGCAACCCGGCTAACACCAATGCATTGATTGCTCAGCGCAATGCTCCAGATATCAACCCACGTCAATTCACTGCAATGACTCGTTTGGACCACAATCGTGCTTTGTCACAATTGGCGACCAAAACTGGCACCAGCGTTAACGACATCACCAAAGCCTTGATCTGGGGTAACCATTCATCTACTCAATACCCTGATTTGCACCAAACTTTGGTAAACGGCAAGCCAGCATTGAGCTTGGTTGATCAGGCTTGGTATGAAGCTGATTACATTCCAACTGTTCAACAACGCGGTGCTGCAATTATCGCTGCTCGCGGCGCGTCGTCTGCTGCATCTGCTGCAAATGCGGCTGCTAACCACATTCGCGATTGGGCACTTGGCTCTCCAGAAAATGATTGGGTGAGCATGGGCGTGTACAGTGATGGTAGCTACGGTATTGAAAAAGGTTTGATTTATTCATTCCCGGTAACAACCAAAAATGGCGATTGGGAAATTGTGCAAGGTTTAGAGATTAACGAATTCTCTCGTGCAAGAATGCAAGCGACTGAAAAAGAACTGCAAGAAGAGCGCGATGCTGTTGCTGATTTATTGCCGTCTTAAGAAATTTTTTTAACGAGAAATCGTTAAATTGATTTGATAAAAAACCACCAAGAGTAATCGCGGTGGTTTTTTTAGTTTATAGCAATGTAAATCACTAAGAAGTTAAGTTCAATCGCAAGCTATCTTTTATTCTCTTCGCAAAAGCATCGTCCACTCCAGCAATACCTGCATATTTTCCCCAATTACTTACAACTTCAGTTACTTGTTCAATGATCTGCCTAGCTTCTTTGTTGAAATTGCTAATTAATTTTGCTGCTTCTAATAAATCATTTCGAAAAAAATTATCGCGTTTGCCATGCAAACTAAGTTGATGTGAATTAACCCAAGGCGAGCCGGGTTTGTAGCTATAGGCAATATCAAACGCGGGGGCTAATTGCCATTGTTCTCGGGGGCCAGCTAATAAAAACCCTGTATTTTTCGTATGATCATCGTGGTTGCGCGCCACTATGTTAAACACCATTCGGCGATAAATTTCCACGGCTTCAGCTCGGGTTAAACGCAATTGCCGTGCAACCGAAAATAATTGTTCGTAACTATATTGCCCCGGCTTTTTATAATCGGCGTGGTCCATTGCGCAAAGCGATTGGTAATGCAATTTATAATTTCCGATGCGATCAAAACGTTTTGTTAAAAAATGCGCACGCTTGCCATCGATCAATAATTCGCAGGGAGAAATATTTATGCCCGCATCTTTTGCCATTAAATAATAGGCATATTCCATTCGGCCAAAACCTTGTGGGTCGCCAAAGGTTTCTTGATTGTTACTGTGCTCAACAACACCATCGAACTTCAAAAGATAATGCTCAAACCCCTCCGGCGCATTAACTTGACCGGAACGAATTTCGGTACGATCAGCGTTGATTGCAATGAGCGCTTTCGCGCGCGCGCCACCTGCGGATGTACCGACTTGCAGAATGCCGCTAATGTCATCTTTGCTTTGAAATTTATCGTAAGCTTGAGTGCGTTGATTCAGCACTTGTTGCGCCATATTGATTAGTGACTCCAGCTCCAGTTTGCTGTCGGCATTTTGTATTTTGCGAAGCGCCGGTGCATATTCTAACGCGCCCATGCCGCGAGTCCCTGTATAGAGAAGCCGCTCCAATGGTGTAAAACTATTAGGATCGCGCCCATTGCGCGCAAGCCAGGCATTGATAACCGCATTGCCGAAATCATCGGGCAGGGTGTCTGCAAAACAAGCGGGCAGGCCTTTATAGGTCTCGGTATTTAATTGCGGAAATTGGAAAATATGCTGGCCATTGATAGCCGCCGGCATATGAAGTGGAGCAATTTGAACGTCTTTGGAAATCCAGTCTTGTGTATATTCAAAAGTCGCCATAGCTGTTTCAGGGTTCCACGCCAATGCGCCGACCAATTTATCCCAAATCCATACTTCCGCAATATTTTGCATTACCAGTCCAGCCCCAGGCTTTTAGCGTTTGGCTCTTTTATGCCGTCTGCTGCCTCATCCGGTATTGAATAGTGTCGTGTACGTGCTCGTTGGCGTTGTTTGCCTTGTAGTCTCAGTTGCTCAAGCGGGCTAGGTGGAGGTTCGGGCAGAAAATTATCAAGCTGCCCAAGACAATTCAGCGCGCGCAGAGCTGCAATGACATTTTCGAGTTTGCCGGCGCCAGCTATTAGCTGGCGATAGCTTTTAGGTGTAATACCTATCTCCTCGGCGAGAGTGGTTTGCGTCATATTGTGCTCTAACCGTAATCGTTCCAGACGGTTTCCCAGCTCAGCAGCAATTCCTGCATTTGTCATAGCTTGATAGTTCATAATAGGTAAATAAATTCCTCAAATTAAGCTATTTTAGGCTTTAGAGTTCAATTTATACCTATTATAAATTAAATTCAATAGAGGGTAAATAATAACTTAAAAACACCAAATTTTAGGTTTTATAGGTATTTAAGTATCTTTTAACAATGGTTATTCTTGTGTTAGAGATGTAAATTGCGCTGTTGTCTGATTTTTTAAATCATTTGGGCTTAATTGAATTTCCAGCCCGCGCCGGCCAGCGCTCACAAACATAGTGGGTAGTTGTTGGGCCGACGCATCAATAAACGTTTTCAACCGTTTCTTTTGTCCAACTGGACTAACACCGCCCAACACATAACCGGTAATACGCTCTACATCCGTCTTATCTGCCATGGCAGCTTTTTTTGCACCGGCTGCTTTGGCAATTTGTTTCATGCTGAGCATATCGGATACGGGAATCACGGCTACGGCATAATCTTTTGCATCCAGCATAACAACCAATGTTTTAAATACAGAAGCAGCATCAACTCCCATTTTATCTGCAGCTTCCAATCCATAAGATTCCGCAGCGGGATCATGTAAATATTCATGGGTTGTAAAAACTACTTTGGCTTTTTGAAGGGCGATGATCGCTGGGGTCATAATGGTTGC
The DNA here is from genome assembly GCA_004172865.1 of Gammaproteobacteria bacterium. Taxonomy (GTDB): domain Bacteria; phylum Pseudomonadota; class Gammaproteobacteria; order Pseudomonadales; family Cellvibrionaceae; genus Cellvibrio. The sequence goes on from SEBV01000008.1 coordinate 17,740, forward strand.
TCAAATAAAATCTGTTTTTTGTATGAGCAACATTTTAGCTTAAGTAAGCGTTTTTATGATCTCAATTAATTGCGCAATCCTGGCATTAGATAGCTGACGATAATCAGGGTAGGGGCTCACAATAAGATGATGGCTTTTATTAACTGCAAAATAATTATCGAGCCAAATAAGCGGTGGCAAGTTAAGAGCCGCTGCATAGGTTTTTCCGGCAATAATATGAATCGCTTTTTTATTATTGAACACGGGTCTATTAAATAATAGAGCTTCGTGACTGTTCGCCTGAAACAATAATAGATCGCGATATTCTTGCCAGCTAGCCGCTAGATTAATTTTCCTAGCGTCGTGTTGTGTGTAAAAATCAAATAAAAATTTTGCGTAAACATTAAATACTTTTCGCCAGTGATTACTCGTGTTCTTAACAATATGGGAAATTTCGCCTGGTGCCAAGTCGCGTAAGTTTGTTAAAAAAGGATAGTCATCAAAAGGTGGGCGATTGGCTATATAGATTTTAATAGCTGAATTTTCAGCCCCAAGACCAATTGGTTGAATTTCTAGATGCATGAGGTGGCCGAAGACTAAAACGCTGGGAAGGTTTGAGAATGTATGACAACGAAAGAGATTTTTGACGCTAGATTTTCAACCAACAACAATTTTTAATTGTTGTTGGTTCGACTTACAGATATTGCAGTAAATGAGATATTTATCGATTTAGCCGAAAACCCCTGAAATACAAGGTAATTAATCCAAGTAACAACAAGCCAATAGGAAGAGGCTCGGGCACCGCTACATTTTTAGAATTGAAGTGAGCCGTAAAGTAACTTTGTTCAGTGAAGCGAATATTTCCGAGATTTAATTCAACCCAACCTGGGCCATTGTTAAATTTTAAACCTTCGATATTTGTATCTACACCTACATTCGACCAAAAGTTTTCAAGCGTTGTTGTTTCATAATCTGGCTGAATTAAACGAAATACAATTCCGTCTACCCATCCGGTTTTTTTAAGAAAATTAATAGAAAAATTATTGTCGTTCACATCCAATGTAAAAACATCATTGTATTGTTTTTTGTCATCGCTTCCAGTATGAACTACAAATGGTGAGTCGAGGCCAAATCCGCTTATGCGACCAAGACCATAGCCGGTCTCGATAGTCCGTTCCATGTAAGCGTCAACGGTATAATCTTCGAGAGAATAGGGCGTAGCATATGCCGATACGCTTAAAAGAAATGCGAATACTGATGATATATATTTCATGATGACTCTTTTATTATGAGTTAATAAATTACAACGTATTTTTTGCGAGCCACCAACGTCCATCTATGTAACTCAGATATTTACAGACTAGTGTACAAAATGAAATATGTATAATAATTTCATTGACGAAAAATGCGATGTTTGGTGATTGATATTGGCATTATGGTTATAGCAATAGCAACAATTTAAAACTGATCCTGCTAATTAAAAAGGCCAAACTTTTTTATTGGGTATACATTAACATTTTGTCGTTAAATTCATTTTCTGAGTCTGAATATTTAATGTTTTAATTTAAGCGCCATTTAAAAATTTAAATCTTAATAGCTCCAAGATGATTGCCAGAGCTTGGCTAAGCCCCAAAGATCCTGACTATTTTTGACCTTTTTAAAATATTTTTACGGGTTTCCTTGATTTTTTGGGCATCGTTCGCTACCGAACGGAGATCTTAGCCGCAAATCCCTATTCTGCACCCATCCTGTGTTGCCATGCGTGACGGCTACACAAATCAACTTTGTGCATCATCTTTCTGAAATAAATAACTGGTTTATTTCTACAGAACATTTTAGGGGTTAAATCATGACAAATATTGCAAGAGAGATTTTGTTTGAATCTTCGTTACAGGTTTTGGACGCAACAGCGCTTTTAAGCGCTAGTCAGAAAGAAACTATAGATTTATTCGGTGACTACGATCGTGTAAGATCAGTAACCGAAAAACAGAATATTGCAGATCAAATTTGCCAAATGTTGAGTATTGATATTCAGCTAGAAGAAGAGATCTTCTACCCTGCAGTAAAAAACGTACTTAAAGAAAAAGGCATAATTTCGGCGGCTATTATGGAGAATTCAATTCTCAAATATTTAATCGCTGAAATTGAAGAACTGGATGCTGACAGCACCGTTTTTGATATTAAAATTCGTGTTTTAGGCGAGCATGTAAGAAATCAAATTATTGAAAAGCAAACTAAGCTGTTCCCTAAGGCGAACTCACAGAGCAAGCTTGATGTGTGGACGTTGGGTGCTGAAATGGTTAGCCGTAAACAAGAAATACTTTATTCTTAATAGTTAAGTAATTTGATTTCTAAAAAGCCGCCGTGTTTATTAACACGGCGGCTTTTCTATTTAAGCCCTAAAAATTAATGCCGGAAGCCTTCATGATGATTGGATATTCTTTATTTGCCGATCATGAATTCTTGCTAAACCTATTTGCGCAACAAGCGCGCCGAGTAACGCAAAAAACATATCTGATTGTGTATCCCACATATCGCCTTGGGTACCGAGAAATTCGTCTGCTCCTTGTCCCAACATTAATGCGGACGCCCATTCAATAAGTTCATAACCGGCACTAATCGCCAAAACAATGCAAGTAACGATAAACGCCAGCATTTTTTTGCCTTTAATAATGTCCTTGCGAATTAAAATTTCGCGTGCGATTAAAGCAGGGACAAAGCCTTGGGCGAAATGCCCAATTTTGTCATACGGGTTGCGCGATAAATGTAACCAGTGCTCTATGGAAAACCCAAGCGGAACTCTCGCGTATGAGTAGGCGCCGCCCAACACCAAAATCAACATATGAATCAATATGAAAAAATAAAGTAGTTCCGTTAACCGAAAATTATTGTAGGTTGCGAACAAAATTGGCAGCGCAATTACTATAGGAAATATCTCCAGTATCCAGGTGGTTCTATCGAAAGGATGAATGCCCGAAATAATAAGGCAAATGGCAAGGACAAAAAGCATTGCTAAATGACTCAGCTGGATTTTTTTATTCATATATATGGGTCGCCGTAAATGTAATGAAAATTTTGTCGCTGATAATCGCATTGGAGTGATGGTATAGATTTAAATAGAAACCGTCATCCATTGACACGTTAGCATCATATGCTAAAGCGTAAAACTGCTTTTAAAAAGTGAGCTATCCACTGGAACATTTTCGAGAAAAGACAATCGTAAATATGATGTTGGAAATTAAGCTCGCTAATTTATGACTATCATTAAGGAGACAAAAAATGGCAGCTCAAGAATTACATCGCGGTAGATTAATAGATCATGTTCATTTCGTGGTTCAAGATCTTCCCGCTACGCAAAAATTCTACACAGCTATATTCAAGGTACTGGATATCCCAATAGGCGGTACCGGAGAAGATTTTTTCTGGGTAGACGAATTGTTTATTTCAACGCCCGATAGTAAATCCGCACACGGCGAATTAACAGGTCGCCATCATTTAGCATTCCAAGCCAAAAACCATGAAGTTGTGGAAGCATTTTATAAAGCAGCTCTAGTTAATGGCGGAAAAGATAACGGCAAACCCGGCGAGCGCCCCTATCATCCGGGTTATTACGCGGCTTTTGTACTAGACCCTGCAGGCAATAATATTGAAGCGGTTTATCATGGTGAAGGGAAACGAAGTGCGGATTCGGTCACCATTAAATTTTAATGATAAATTGAATAACAACTCTTAGAGGCTGGAAGGCCAGCCCCGTAGATCTTCGCTATACGAAGATGACGATTTCCTATTTAATAAAATAAATATGAGTTCCCCGAGCACTGGAAGAAAATTGCTGGTAAGCGCACAGGACGTGCGCTTGAGTGACGCTGCGACAGGGATGTCGCATCGGAACGACAGCAATTTTCTGAAGCGCGCAGGAAACGGGAGCGATTCGGGTCGCCTTTCTTTTGCTTACTTTTCTTTGCCGCCGCAAAGAAAAACAAGGTCTGCGGCATTTAAAGCTTATAAAAGTAGAAAAGCTTGGTTGTGAATGTGAAATTCTTTCAGCAAACTTGATTTTTAAGGTGCTATTAATGGTTTGACTTTGCCATCAATAAAATGATTAGGTTTCCAGCCATTAATTAATTTGTCTAAAATAAATGTATCTAGGCTGCCAAGAGCGATACCGGCAGATGTGCCAAGTCCTCCACCAATAACTCCATCTGAAGCCATTCCTAACCCAGTAAAAATGCAAAATCTGACTGTTTTGGCAGGCAGTTTTTCAAAAAATGACTCTTTGGTTATAGCGTCATGATATTGCTTAAATAAATCTAAATCAGGGTTGATAGATCTCAACCATTCTTTAAATTTAATTGAACCCTCGATTAAATCCAGTAACTCCGACAAATTAATTTTTTTTGAATTTACAGCGTTTTGGATGTCTTTTACATCGTTGAATAAAAGCTCAGAAAAGCATTCTATTTTTAAATTGTTATTTTTACTGATATCAAATATGTAACTAAATTTTTTCTGTGCAAGCTCCGAGCTAATGGGGCTTGCTGCTATTTCAGACAAATTTTTTGAAGAAAAATATAAATCTCTTTCTAGTTCCATAATATCTGAAAGAATTAATGCTGGTGTAATCGTAGAGTGTGATGGTGAGACAAACATATGGTAAATTTCATTTACTTCAAGGAAGTTAATATTTGTATGTATTTGAATGCCGTTTATTGTGTTCTCTGTATTGAACTCTATATCAGGTATATTTTTTAATTTTAATCTAATTTGCAAAGATGTTTTTGCGGAAGCCAAAACATATTCTTGGGATAATATGGAGTTGGTGCTCCCTTCTATTATTACTGGATCATGCGTTATGACATTGATTTTATCTTGTATCTTATTGGCTTGTCGCTTTCCTTTGCCTGATTTTCCTTCAATTTCAATACATTGCCGTCTCAGTACATCCTCATATTTATTTTGTGGAGAATTCATGTCTACAACGTTATGAAATTGTGAGCCACTGACAGTTTGTGAATAGATACCCATGAATGAATCTGTGTAGGTAATATCTAAAACATCTAGTTCAATTAACCTAAGTAAATTATTTACGCCGAAATAATTAAGTAGTTGTTTAAGAATCCCTTGGTCTGCTATCACATGCGTTTTCTTATAGAAAAGCATGCATTCCACCAGATGCCCAATATTAATAGGGTATGTTATGCTTGTTTTATCTTGAGTTGTAAAAGTTATCTTTTCAAACATATTTATTCCACGTATTAATTTTAACTAAAGCTTATACGCCAACACCGGACTCATCCAAATTTCGATCTCTTGCACACTTCAACTTTTAAATTCTCCCAAACTCTCGACCTGATCTTTCTCAATTTTCCCTGTGGGCAAATAACTTGTGGCGAGAAATACCAGCAAGTATCCCGTATGGATTGAAGCGCAATAGAGAATACATGGCTAAATCCCCGTAATACGCTTCGCTCATTACGGGCTACAAAATTACTCCGCCGCCCCCGGCTCATACGCCAACACCGGACTCATCCATCTTTCAATTTCTTGCACGCTCCAACCCTTACGTTCAGCCAAACTCTCAACCTGATCTTTCTCAATTTTTCCTGTTGGGAAATAAATTGATTGAGGGTGAGAAAAATACCAGCCGGATACTGCTGCGGTTGGCAACATGGCAAAGTGTTCGGTTAAGGTTATGCCGGTATTTGTTGTTGCGTTTAACAATTCAAATAATTGCGTTTTTTCTGTGTGATCCGGGCATGCGGGGTAGCCGGGAGCGGGGCGGATGCCTTTGTAGTTTTCTTTAATTAAATCTTCGTTGGTGAGATTTTCTTCGCGGTCATAGCCCCAGAATTCTTTACGCACGCGTTGGTGTAAATGTTCTGCGAACGCTTCTGCCAAACGATCTGCTAAAGCTTTTACCATAATGCTGTTGTAATCGTCGCCCGCGTTTTGATATTCCTTCGCGAGTTCTTCTGCACCAATACCTGCGGTTACTGCGAAGCCACCGATGTAATCTTGTTTACCGGTTTCTTTGGGCGCGATAAAATCTGCAAGCGAGTAATGTGGTTTGGTTTCCATGCCTTGTTTTAAATGTTGCTGGCGAATGTGGTGAAGTGTTGAAATTTGTTTGCCGTCGGCGTCATAAACCGCTATGTCATCGTGATTAACGGTATTGGCTGGCCAGAAGCCGATAACGCCGTTTGCACTAATCAATTTCTCGTCAATAAGTTTGCGCAACATTGCTTGTGCATCTTTAAATAAATCGCGTGCGGCAGCGCCTACGACTTCATCTTCTAATATGCGTGGATATTTTCCGGCGAGATCCCAGCTGATAAAAAACGGCGTCCAGTCAATATATTCAACCAGTGTATTTAAATCGTAATTTTCGAATATTTTTATACCGGTGAACGCTGGTGTTGGCGGTATGTAATTTTCCCAATCGAGTTTCAAGCCTTTAGCGATAGCTTCAGGATAAGTGCGCACTGTGCCACGTGGTTTGCGATTAGCGTTGCGTTCGCGCACTTCGATATATTCGGCTTTTAATTTTTCTACAAAAGCAGGGCGCAATTCATCGGACAATAAGGTACTCGCAACACCTACAGCGCGTGATGCATCGGCAACATAAACAACCTGGTTGAGTTTAAATACGGGATCAATTTTTACTGCTGTGTGCGCTTTGGATGTTGTAGCGCCGCCAATCATTAAAGGGAGATTAATACCACGGCGTTCCATTTCGCGACCAACGAAAACCATTTCATCGAGCGACGGCGTAATTAAACCAGAGAGGCCAATGATGTCGCATTTTTGTTCGATGGCGGTGTCGATAATTTTATCGCAAGGCACCATTACGCCGAGGTCAATGACTTCGAAGTTATTACACTGCAACACAACGCCGACGATATTTTTGCCGATGTCATGCACATCGCCTTTTACTGTCGCCATTAAAATTTTGCCATTAGGTTTTGATGCTTCGGTTTTTTCGGCTTCAATAAACGGCTGCAAATAAGCAACGGATTGCTTCATGACGCGCGCAGATTTCACAACTTGTGGTAAAAACATTTTTCCTGCGCCGAATAAATCACCGACCACGTTCATGCCGTCCATCAGTGGGCCTTCGATTACATCGAGTGGGCGAGGGTAGAATTGGCGTGCTTCTTCGGTGTCTGCTTCTATATGTAATGAAATGCCTTTTACCAGCGAGTGCTCAATACGTTTTGCGATTGGCAGTGAACGCCATTCCGCATCTTCTTTTACTTCGCCCGTTGAGCCGTCACCGCGATATTTTTCGGCGATATCTAATAAAGCTTCGGTGCCACCTGCGTGACGGTTAAGAATTACATCTTCAACCTTGTCTTTTAATTCTTGCGGTAAATCGTCGTATAAGGCCAATTGGCTGGCATTAACGATACCCATATTCATGCCAGCTTTAATGGCGTAATACAAAAATACTGAGTGAATCGCTTCGCGCACGGGGTTGTTGCCGCGGAATGAAAACGATACGTTTGATACGCCACCGCTGATACCTGCATGCGGTAAATTTTCACGAATCCAACGCGTGGCTTCAATAAAATCTACGGCGTAATTATTGTGTTCTTCAATACCCGTTGCGACGGCGAAGATATTCGGGTCGAAAATAATATCTTCTGGCGGGAAATTTAATTTATCTACCAATGTGCGATAAGAGCGTTCGCAAATTTCTCTTTTGCGCGCCTGGGTATCCGCTTGGCCGGTTTCGTCAAACGCCATAACCACAACGGCTGCGCCGTAACGCATACACAATTTAGCTTTGTGTAAAAATTCTTCTTCGCCTTCTTTTAAACTGATTGAGTTAACAATCGGTTTTCCTTGAATACATTTTAAACCTGCTTCAATGACTTCCCATTTGGATGAGTCAACCATAATGGGCACGCGTGAAATATCCGGTTCGCCTGCAATCAGATTTAAAAATTTCACCATGGCTTTTTCGGCATCCAACATGCCTTCGTCCATGTTGATGTCGATAATCTGCGCGCCGTTTTCAACTTGCTCTAATGCAACTTCGAGTGCGGTGGAATAATCTTCTTCCACAATTAATTTTTTGAAACGCGCAGAACCGGTAACGTTACAGCGTTCGCCCACGTTTACAAATAAAGAATCTTTTGTGATGTTGAAAGGTTCTAAACCTGACAGGCGGCACGCTGGTTCAATTTCTGGAATTTTACGTGGTGGATATTTTGCAACCGCATCTGCAATCGCTTTAATGTGTGCTGGTGAAGTACCGCAGCAACCGCCGATAATATTTAAAAATCCGCTCGCTGCGAATTCTTCAACAATCTCCACCATTTCTTGCGCGGTTTGATCGTATTCACCAAATTCGTTGGGCAAACCAGCGTTAGGGTGTGCGCTTACAAAACAATGCGCAACGCGCGACATTTCTTGTACGTATTGACGCAGTTCTTTTGCGCCGAGTGCGCAGTTCAAACCCATGCTGATAGGTTTTGCGTGTGCGAGTGAATTGTAAAAAGCTTCGGTTGTTTGGCCGGAAAGTGTGCGGCCAGAGGCATCGGTAATGGTGCCGGAAATCATAATCGGCAATTCAAAACCGTTATCGTCAAAATATTTTTTTACCGCGAACACAGCGGCTTTTGCGTTGAGCGTATCGAAAATAGTTTCGATTAAAATAATATCCGCGCCGCCGTTAACCAAACCATCCATCGATTCCAAATAGTTTTCTACTAATTGATCAAAAGTGACGTTACGTTTACTCGGGTCATTTACGTCGGGCGATATCGAACAGGTGCGACTGGTGGGCCCAAGTACGCCCGCAACAAAGCGTGGTTTCGCGGGATTTTTTGCGGTCATTTCATCGCAAAGATCACGCGCTAATTTTGCCGAGGCAAAGTTAAGCTCGTAAGTTAAATCCTCCATGTCGTAATCGGCCATGGAAATGCGCGTGGAGTTGAAGGTGTTGGTTTCCAGAATGTCCGCACCGGCTTCCAAATAAGCGCGTTGGATTTCGCGAATCACTTCCGGCTTGGTGATGGAAAGCAAGTCGTTATTGCCGGCGATATCCATGTGGTAATCGGCAAAGCGTTCGCCACGGTAATCCGCTTCCTGCAGTTTATAGGCTTGGATCATGGTGCCCATGGCGCCATCCAATATTAGGATGCGCTGCTTGATGGATTCATGGAGGGCATGGACGCGGGCTTGGCGTGCGTGGTTGTTGTCTTTTGAAAGCTGTGTCATGAAAAACCTGCGATAACGAAAGCGGTAATCTGAAATCTATATCGAAAGATATTGATATAGAAGAATGGCGCGAATTCTACCAGACCTGACCGAGGCGAGCGACTAAAAGACTAAGCTTAATCCCTAATGGCGGTTCTTGCAGGATTATGATGAAGCGCTCATTAGCTATGAGAATTGAAAGGGCGTTAGCGTACAGAAAACAATCAATTTGAAGTGGCAATATAGTCCGATAATCCGCCGTAAACGCACGCGTTAAAGCATTTTGCTGTAGTCACTATAAAAATGGAGGTTTGTATGAGCTGTTCAATTCGTAATCTGCTTATAGGATTTTTCACGTGTTTAGGTGTTACGGCATGTGGTGGTGGAGGCGGTTCTAGTAACCCTTCACCTTCGCCCACACCAACGAGTCAACCTACAGCCAGTTCTTCGATTTCCTCCTCGACACAGGCAAGTCAAAACTCTATTTCATCCGCCTCAGTTTCTTTCGCTTCGCCATCATCCTCGAATGCAACGAGTTCGGCTTCATCCAGCCAAAGTGATGCGATAGGTTTAGATTCTCGTCCATCAAACACAAGCTGTTTGGCGCCCGCCGCGGTGAATGATACGTCCGGCGTTATTAGTTGGACACCCGCGTTTAAGAGTTTGCCTGCGGTTTCCAAGGTTGTCGGTTTATTTCAAGTTCCAGGTGATGACACTCATTGGTATGTATTAAGACAACAGGGTTTTATTTGGCGATTTGATAATACTGAATCGGCGAATACATTTACCGAAGTACTAAAAATTAATGATCGTGTGGATGACAGCGACTCTGAAATGGGCTTGCTCGGCGTAGCTCCTCATCCAGATTTTGTGAACAATCGTTATGTATTTTTGTATTACACATCGCGTAATGCATCGAATGAAATTCAAAGCCATGTCGCACGTTATACCGTTAAAAGCGATGGAATGTTTGATCGCGATTCTGAATTAATTATTTTATCTATAACGCGTCCTTACACAAATCATGTGGGTGGACAATTAGCGTTTGATCAGCAAGGTTATTTAAATATTGCATCTGGTGATGGCGGATCTGGTGGTGACCCGCATCAGAATGGACAAAATCTTAATGTGTTGTTGGGCAAAATTTTACGTATCGATATTAATAGAACCGCAAATGGAAACAATTATTCAATACCTGCAGATAATCCTTTTGTAAATACGGTAAATACAAAGCCTGAAATTTGGGCCTATGGTTTGCGTAATCCCTGGCGATTTAGTTTTGATAAATTAACGAGTGATTTATGGGTTGGCGATGTAGGTCAAAATAGTTGGGAGGAAGTTAATATTGTTAATAGTGGTGGAAATTACGGTTGGGGTGACATGGAGGGTGATGGTTGCTACAAAGGCAGATCTAACTGTTCTACTGCTGGAAAAATAAAACCTATTTTGCCGATTAATCAAAACACTGGCGCTTGCTCAGTAATAGGTGGTTTTGTCTATCGCGGTGCGACGTATCCCGCGGCTTATGGAAAATATTTTTACACCGATTATTGTGAACATACTATGCGTTCTATTACGCGTGCATCCAATGCAGCACTCACACTTGCGGAACATGGAGTTACGTCAAATAGTATTGTTTCATTTGCGCAAGATAATCACGGCGAATTGTTTACCATCGGTTACGGCAGTGCGGGTCAGCAAATTAATAAAATGCAAGCAACTGCGAGCACTGCAAAAGCTGGCGTTATGGCGAATAAATTATCCGACACTGGTTGCGTAAATAATGCTAAACCCACAGAGGCTGCGAGCGGATTAATTCCGTACGTTGTGAATAATCCTCTATGGTCTGATGGAGCGGAAAAACAACGTTTCCTAAGTCTGCCCGACAATACGCAAGCTACAGTGGCAAGCAATGGTGATTTTAATTTCCCCGTTGGTTCAGTATTAGTGAAGCATTTTAAATTTGGCGAAAAATTTGTAGAGACACGTTTATTTGCACATGGCGAATTAGGTTGGCAAGGTTTCAGTTATGAATGGAATGATGCACAAACTGACGCAACTTTATTGAGCGATGCTAAAGATAAAACGATTGGAAATATCCTGTGGCATTTTCCGAGTCCAGGTCAATGCATGGAGTGTCATACCACCGCTGCAGGCTTCTCGTTGGGCTTGGAAACTAAGCAATTAAACGGTGATTTTATTTATCCCGGACAAAAAACGGCGAACCAATTAACTGCGCTTGCGCATATCGGTATTTTTTCAGCGCCGCTATCAACTGCGCAAAAAACCGAAAAATTATATGGTCTCAATGATACGCAAGCGACCCTACAGCAAAAAGCGCGTAGCTATTTGCACAGCAACTGCAGCAACTGTCATCAGCCGGATGGCCCTACGCCGGTCAATCTGGACTTACGTTACAGCACACCCTTGGCGCAAACCAAAATTTGCAATATTGCACCCGTATCAGGTGATTTGGGATTGGTGACGCCAAAGATTTTGGCGCTGGGAGATCCAACAAAATCAGTGCTATTAAAACGTATGCAAGCTTTGGATGGCACCCAAATGCCGCCGATCGCCAGGTCAGTAGTGGACACCCAGGCAGTTCAAGTTGTTAGCGATTGGATTGCTAGTTTGACGACATGTGACTAGCCGTTTTGGGAATGTCTAATGACAAAAGTACGCTCTTGGACGTTAAAAGCAGGTTTGGCGTTTATCTCTGGAGCTTGTTGCAGTAGAATACCTGAGTAATTTAATCAGGTATCCCGAACGGGTGTAGAGAGCAGTTAGCATGGTTAATGTTGATATTACTGAATCAGCGCAAGATTATTTGAAGGGCTTGCTCGACAAGCAAAAGGACAATGACGGTATAGGTATTCGCATGTTTGTGGCTAACCCTGGCACATCGCAAGCGGAAACCTGTATTGCCTATTGCCGTCCCGGTGAGGAAAAACCGGACGATGAGATTGTGGAATTGAAAGGTTTTAAAGCCTACTTTGAAGGTCGCAGCTTGCCATTTTTAGTGGATGCAAAAGTCGATTACTCGGCAGACCGTATGGGCGGGCAGCTTACCATTCGTGCGCCTAACTCTAAAATGCCACAAGTTAATGACGATAGCCCACTGGAAGATCGCATTAACTACGTGCTGTACAACGAAGTGAATCCTAGTCTTGCTTCCCATGGTGGCAACGTGAGTTTGGTTGAAATTACTGATGATATGTACGCAATTTTGAAGTTTGGTGGTGGTTGTCAGGGTTGCGGTTCTGTCGCAATTACGTTGAAGCAGGGCATTGAAGTGCAATTATTAGATAAGTTGCCAGAACTAAAAGGCATCCGCGACGTAACTGATCACACAGACCGTTCCAACGCTTATATGTAATTTTTCGAGCCAATAAAAATACCGCCGTAGGGCGGTATTTTTATTGGGGCGGTGGCAGTTTGAATAGTTTTTCGTATTCGCCGGACGTCTTTAGTAACTTTAAGCCTTTGTCCAAAGCCACTGCATTTTTTGCCGATTCTTCTTTTTTGCGCGAAAAGGCCACATAAATATCACTGGTGTGGTTATACATCACTTTGCGTACTGCGTTGGCCGGCAATCTCATCTCCCGCAAAGCCTGATTTGCTTCCTCTTCAAACATGACTGCTGCGTCTATACGGCCCGCTTCCAGCATTTTTAAAAGCTGCGACTGACGTGGAACGCGAACTTCCCTAAAACGCTTTCGCTGTTGCTCGTAAATATCGCCATATTCGTAATCAATAATTCCGCCAACACGCAGCCCGTCAGGTACTTGACTGATAGCGCTGAATGTAATCGGGGATCTGGCAGATACATACCAATAAGCTTTGGCTCGAAGTATGGGTTCGTGGCCAAAAATAAATTCCGCCTCAGTGTTTTGCTGCCGAGTCACGTTGTAGCCGCCATCTAAAACCCCAGCTTTTATTTCTTGCAGAACTCGGGCGTAAGGGCGTACATGAATTTCGGTTTGAATTCCTTCTTTTGCGAAGGCAGCTCTAATGATATTGGTGGAAATACCTTCGCCCTGTTTGTCGGTATAGGGCGGCCAGGAATCTTCGGCACCGAGTATTAAAAGTTGGGGAGGTGACTGTGCAAACACAGTTGTTGTGAAGAATAGAATTAACAGTAGGAATAAGCTTTTTGCCATGTTCACTGAGTCTTTGCAAAAAAAGAGGTAGCAGACTCAGCTTAGGTCGAAAATTATCTAAAGGCGAGAAGAAAGATTATATAAGCGACAAATAACTTTATTGGCCGGGTTCGCTGATAAAACCTAACTTTAAAATCCCGGCGCGCTGAACGCTCGCCATCACCCGCATAACATGCTCGTACTCAACCTTGCGGTCGCCGCGGATATGGATTTCTGGTTGCGGTTGCTTAGCTGCTTCCAGGGCTAAACGCTGCTGCAATTCTTCTTCAGTCACATCGCTTTCGTTCCAGTGAATTTTTCCATCGGTGGTGATGGATAAATTAATGGTTTCTGGCTTCACATCGTTCACAGTATTATCAGCGCGCGGCAAATCCACTTTTACCGAATGGGTAATAACCGGTACGGCGATGATAAAAATAATCAGTAATACCAACATAACGTCTACAAGAGGCGTCATGTTGATGTCGCTCATCGAACCTTTGTCTTCTTCAAAATCTCCGCCGAAAGCCATAAGGTTTCTCCTTATTCAGACTGCGCGCTTTTGCGCGGAATATTTTTAAGAACAATGTGGCTCGCATTTTTGCTACTGGCTGGTGGTGCGCCAGTCAGAAAGTAGGCATGCAATTGGTGGGCGAAACGGTTTAATTTACTGCTGATGGTGCGATTGCCACGGTTGATCGCGTTGTAGCCCAACACGGCAGGAATAGCTACCACTAAGCCGAAGGCGGTCATGATCAAGGCTTCGCCCACGGGACCGGCGATTTTATCAATACTGGCAGAGCCGTTCAGGCCGATGCTAACCAAGGCATGATAAATGCCCCATACGGTGCCGAATAATCCTACGAAAGGCGCCGTTGAACCTACAGACGCAAGTAACGCTAGACCGCGTTGAAGTCTGTCAGTGCTGTGATCAATAGAGTCTTTAAGGCAAGAGGTTAACCAGTCTGATAGTGGCAAATTACCGTGCAAATCTGTTTTGTGGTTTTGATGATGATCAAGCGCAGCCTGGCCTTCTTCCGCAAGGTGGCGGTAAGGGTTTTCACTGCGATCTGTACCCAATACATGCAAACCCTCGGCAAAGCTTTGCGCATGCCAGAAATCAGACAATGCGCTGTTGGCTTTACGCAAACGCAATAAACCCCAGCTGCGCAGTACTATCACAAACCAGCTGGAGATCGACATAAGCAATAGAATAATTGCAACAGTCTTAATGATCGCGTCGCCTTGCAACCAAATGGACGATATACCATAGGGTGAATTCATAAATGCCTCATCAACAATTCAAATATTAAAAATACCTAGCGATTAAGCGAAAACTCAATCGGCAACTCATATACGTAATCTATAGCTTCACCGCCGCGCTTGGCCGGCACAAAATGCCAGTTCTTAACGGCGCGCATTGCGGATTCATCCAAACGGGGATAGCCGCTGCTTTTTTTTAAGTGTATTTCGCCGAGGCTGCCATCTGCTTTCACCAAGATCTCCAGCAATACTATGCCTTCCTCTCTCAGTTTGCGTGACGACTGAGGGTAGGCGGGTGCGGGGTTATTGAGATGATTCGCATCGGCCTGAGGCGGGCTTACCGGCGCAGGCGATGGCTCTGCAGGTTTTGGATTTTCCACGACCTGCGGCGGTATAGGATCAGCTTCCTGAGAAATAGCTCGCTCGGATGGCGGTGCTTTAGGCAGCGGAATTTTTGGTTTAGGCAGCGGCTTTTCTTGCGGCGGCGGTGGCACTACCGGTTTTTCAGGTTCGGGAATAGGCTCGCTTGCAACAATAACGCCTTGAATCGTTGGAGGTTCGATCAACACAGGCGCAGATTGAGCTGGCGAATAAATAATGGCTGCCAAGATGCCAAAGTGTGCAATAACCACTAGCAGCAAGGAAGAGGGAACTGAGTATTTAGATTTCATCGAAAAACAACAGCAATCAAAATTGTGATGCAAATGATAATGCTTATCATTGTGACGCGCAATCTATTTTAATATTACTGGTAATGAATTGCTGTCAGCTGTACCGATAAAGGCTGCTTTATCTACAGAATCGTCATCTGCTGCTTCTAACTCCTTTTATCGAATTTTCACTAGTCGTCAAAATTTCCATATCGGCGTGAACTTTCTCCAAGTCCCACTATCTATTAAACGTTATTGATAATAGTTATCAATAACGTTTGTAAAATAATTTGGTTGTGCTAGATTGCATTTAATGAGAATTAATCTTATTTGTAATTTATAAAACCATCATTCAATGTCCCAAAAGGAGCATCGTTATGCGTGAAGCACTTGTGACCCGCGAGGTGAAGTTTGAGGATTTTCAGGAAGAGCTATTGCACTTTCTGGCACGCCGTTTTGGTTCTATTCCTTTGGCGGAAAGGATTTATAAGGAAATGGAAAAGCGTATTGCCGAGTCGGATATGTTGGCGCTCGTGGGTAGCCCGAGAGTTTATTTGAGCAGTTACGGTCTATCGCTGGGATTGCAGTTTTTACAGGAAGAGTTGCGTGTTAACCCGCAATACATGGAGCGTGCTTGATGGCCCTATCTCTGGACATACGTAAAGCGCTTTGCGCGCGAGCGCATGCACGGCGTCAGTGGCCTGAGATGGGTTTTAATGATCAATCGGCCAATTTATTAGCGCAATTGCTCGGCATTAACTTGAAGCAACGTTTACCGCTCCAGGATGAGCAAAAAATTATTGAACGCTGCCAATGGTTCGATGAACGTTGCCTCGATTTTTTCCAGCGTCACCCGCGTGCGATGTGCATTGAGTTAGGCGCTGGTTTTAGTACGCGTTTTCATCGGCTAAGCGATACCGCTGATTGGCCAAGGTTTGAATGGGTAGATGTTGATTTACCGCAAGTCACATCTTCCAAGGCAAAGGTTTTGCCTGCTATCGATAATTACCGGCTTGTTAGCGCAGACATTATGAATGACAACTGGCTGAGTCAATCAGGTTGGGTTGCTGGTCAACCATTGCTGATTTTAATGGAAGCCGTTTCCACTGAAATAGGTGATGACGCGATTCTGAAACTCCTCTATCGCTTACGTCAGGCAGCAGGTAGCGCAGAGGAATTGGAATTGGTATTGGATGTTCGTCAATCGAGCCGCTGGCAAAATTGGTTGAAAACAATTGCAGTCGCATTCGGTGCTGGTTTTACTTTGCCGATTACAAGTTCAGTTTCCACATTGGAATATTTGGATTATCACATTACTCACCAAAAAAAATTGCTCGGCAATACGGCGGTGGGATTAGTGATTAATTATAAAAATCAACAGGAGTTGCTATGAGCGCACAAGCTTTAGTTGCGGATTTTCAAGATTCACATTCGGTGCAAACGCTTAATCTTGAATCATGGAAAATAGAAATTAGTGCGGCAAATAATGCATTTATTCATGGTCAACATGCGAATGCGTTTACTCATTATCACGCTGCCTTAGAAATAGCTGAAATCGGCGTTGCTGAATTATTGCTTGTACAAAAAGTTGAACTGTTAATAGAAGCCGAACGTCAAGTCGCTGCATTAGTTGTTACGAGACATAATCTGGCCGATTTATTTCGGCAAGCAGGTCAGCTCACTGAGGCAGTTAAACATTTGTGCGAAGCACATGAATCACTATTTAAATTGTTGCATCACGCAAATTCTGATGTGCAAATTTTAGCGCAGCGGCATTCGAGAATTACTTATCAAGAGTTAATGAGTTTCACTCAGCATCATGGGAAAAACTCTCGCATTCAGCAATCATTATTATTAACAAAATTTGTATGCGAATGTTGTCGTCAAAAAGTATCGCATTAATTTAAATTGCTTATTTTTGCAGTGACATCTCAGTCAATTTGAAGAATAATATCGCGTGTTCAAAATTATTTTTCATATTCTTCTGAGGGTACACCCATGAATGACGCAGATAAAAAATTAGCAATAGAAGGTTTAAACCGCATTATGGAAACCGAATTGGCGGGTGTAGTTAAATACACTCACTATTCGCTTATGGTGTTTGGTTACAATAGAATCCCGATTGTTTCATGGTTAAAAGGTAATGCTAGCGAGAGTCTCGATCATGCGCATCGCGCAGGAGAGTTATTAACCTTATTGGGTGGCCATCCTTCATTAAAAATTGGTTCTTTGTTAGAAACTGAAAAACACGACATAGGCGATATTTTGCGTGAAAGCCTTGCGCACGAAAAATCTGCAATCACCTCTTATTATGATTTGTTAAAAATTTCTGAAGGTAAATCAATCTTACTTGAAGAATATGCTCGCGAAATGATTGTGCAAGAAGAATTACATCTCGATGAAGTAGACAAAATGTTACGTCGTCCTGGTGAGATTGCTCCGTTTCAACAATGATTTAGTCGATGCATGATAGATAATTTATCGTTCTAAAAAAACGGCGTGTATTTTTGATGCACGCCGTTTTTTTATCACTGTAAAATCAATAATTAACTATTGTGCTTTCGTGCAGTTGATTATTTCTTTGGTCTTGCTGCAATAAAATTTTGTATTTTTGCAGCTTGCAGTCCACGCTAGGCCTGAAAAATCGGTTTTCTCAATCGTTATCTCGTCCGGGTGACATCCTATAAGGCCTGATGATTCGAGTTGTGTGGTTCTTTTATATGTTTCGGCACATCCAGAAATGAGAATTAAAAAAGTTGCTGTGCAGATAGTCGATTTCATTTGTATATCCATAAAATTTAAAAGTGAATATTCGATAATATAATTCAGATTAAATCAATTATTTTTTTAATAAATCTACATAAGTGACATGATCGTTAATCTTATCAATTATTATTCTTACGTTTTCAGGTATTCCATTTTCAAAGGGTGGTAAGCCAGCTTTTTCTCTGTGTTGAGCCATTTCAAGATAAGTACTTTCTGCATCATTTAATATTTTCTGATTATCTTCTTTGGATAGAGGGTTGGATTGCCGTAGCACTTTAAGTTGCGTTTTTGAATCAGGGTCGCCGCGTTTTACTCCAACGTAGGCAAATTTATAAGATTCCATTAGCCATAACTTTCGTTGCTTGAAATCGTGGATTGATCTTCTCTCCATAAGGTTGCTTAAGTCGTTGAGGCTTTTGGTGTAGCCGAGTAGCGATGCTTCATATAAATGTTTTGCTGCGGTATCCAAAGTTTTTGATGGAAGTTGTCCGGGTCCTTTTAATAATCTAATTGCAAGTAACATATGGGCTTTTGGATCATTTTGATTTGCCAATGCAGTTAATGTTTCGTCACTCATTGAATCATAGTCGCCAGGCGCACCTCGGTAACCGCGTGGTTCACACCAAGCCACCAAAGTTTCAATTTCGCCTTTGGTTAATCCGCTATTTGGGTCTATGGCTTCAATGGTTGAATTTTCAGAAGTAGAATTTTCAGTGATTGAATTTAATGGTTTAAATGAGGATTGAGTTTTGTGCTGCAAGTGTTCGGAAACTGATGAAGCTGTGAATACGTCGTTGCTGTTTTGTTTTTCAGTGTTAAGTAATATTTCTTGTTTTGTTGACAATAAATAGGCAATGATTGATCCAACAATAAATGTAAATAATCCAATATGTTTTTTCATTTTCTTCCTTAAGACGCGTAATTCAAATTGCCCAAACGCTATCGGATTGGCTGCGAATACGGCGCACTGTAATACGTGCGGCGTATACAAATAAAGCGGCCAGCACTAATGCTGCGAGATCTACTGCTGATGTGCTGCGGTGCCACCAAATTCCCAAGTCGGGAATTATAACCGCGATAAGCGAACTGACGGGAATAGCTAAAGACGCGAACGCGCAGAGATACAAAATCTGTATAGCTGCGCGCCCGGCGCCACGCAAAAAAGCCCAGGCAACTGCTAATAGAAATACGCTATAATACACCGTTAAATAATTTAAATTAATATTGCCATTTAATAGGTGTAGCCATTTTGCTGCTGCGAAAGTTGCGCAAACACCTGCTAATGAGCCCAAACAAATTCCTACGGTAGCTGCGGCCATTAAGCGCGTTGCTCGGCGTTGTACTACGGGTTCAACTGCATTTTTTTGTAATTTCCGGCGCGATTCAATCCACAGTAAATTGCCGGAATAAAATAAAAACGCGCCGCTTAATCCGAGAAAAAAATAAACCCAGCGAACCAAATCACCCCCATAGCTTCCAAAGTGCAATGCGAAAAATGGTGTAATTAATTGGCTCCAAATATTTTGTTTGCCGGGCAACATGCTGTTATTGGTGATATCACCACTATAAGGATTAATCATTACAAAACCTGATGTTGCACCTTGCACCATATGCCTTGGGCTTAGGATAGCTGCGCGAACCGTTGCGCGTGAAGTTTCCAAGCCCATGTAGCGCATTTCAGTGATGGTAAAGTCGGGTGCTTCTTGCTGAAGTTTTTGTAGCAGTGTAGTTACAGGTAATAAATTTTCAATTTTGTAAGTGTGCTGCGCTTTTGGTGGCGGAGCACCAAACATAGGTTGGTCGCGATAAACGACTTCTGCTAGCGAATCGTAAAATTGATCGTGAAACGCAAACACGATAATCGTGAGGCTGATAACAATGTGATAGGGCAGGCTGGCAATGCCGATAACATTGTGAGCATCGAGCCAAAAACGTTTGCGATTTTTACCAGCGCGTAATGCAAAGAAATCTTTTACTAATGTGGGCAATAATAAAATAAGGCCGGATACCAACGCTAAAAAATAAAGTACAGCTGCAATACCCATTAAATAAGTACCGAGATATTCTCCGCCCACTAGCGCAGGAATACCTGCCGTGCGGTGCAACATATCGATAAGTTCAGTTAATAATGATGGAACTCGCTCTTGCAATTGCAATTCGCCTACACCATTTAGCCACGCGTAGGATTGATTAGTCGTGAGTAATAATTCATGGCCACTTTCTTCAGCGCTCCAGCTTGTGGGCGCTGTGTGTTGTTCGTTTTGTTCAAGATGCAATACAAATTCGTTGCGAGTTTGTGGATATTTTTTTACGAGTTCGTAAACGAGTTTATCCATATCTGCTGTCGAAGATTTTTGCGCGACGGAAAAATCTTGCGGTGCGCTCGCCCAACGTTCAAGTGGCTGTTTGAACATGGTTAAGGCGCCTGCAAAAAATCCAATAAATAACAGCATGCCCGCGGTGATTCCAGCCCAGGTATGTAGCGATTTATAAATGCGGAGAATGTCGGTATGGACTTTCATGATCTTCCTTAAATGGCAGCAAGCAGCTTAGGTGCAATGAATTAAGGGTGCAGCAAATAAAATTGCGTAGGCGATGAGGTTGATACCTGCAAGCCAAAGCAGGGCGCGTAACCCAGTGCGGAATAGGTAGACGAGACTAAAAATTAGCATCCAGATGGGAGCAATAATCCACATCACAAACTGTACTTTTTGCGGTGCAGCAAGCCCGCTGGGGCCGAACCAGGCGAATAATCCACTTAGTGCCAGTGCGAGAGTTAATCCCAAAATGACGCCTGCGCAGGTTTTAGTCCACCAATCGGCTTGAATAGGTGATTTCTTCTGAAGGCTGCGGCTCATAGTTTGGGTTTCTTAATGATCAGCGAAAAAAACGGTAGCAAGCTGAAGCTCAACAGATTGATGGTCAGCCACGCAAAAATAGCGGTAATTGTTGTAAACGAATAAAGCGCGGCAATTAAGCCCAACGCGAGTAGGAGAAGTGAAATATATCGCCATGGCTTTGCTGGTAGTGGCTCATCTCGCCAACCTTGGTGTGGATGACTTAGATAAAGCAGGCCAGTTGCGACGAGAGTCACTAATACAAAAACAAGATTCATTGGCAATTCCTGTAAACCGGGGCTGTAATTAATTCAATTACAGCCCCGTTGGGTTCCTTCTAGTGCTCGCTAAAATTAAAGAGTCATTAGAACGAGTAAGACGCGCTCAAATAATAATTACGGCCCAACTCGTGGGTGGTGTAATTCTTATCCACATCATCCAAATGAATGTCTTCCACGTTTTTCGCACCAAAACGCACGGTCAATGCATCGGTAGCGGCATAGGCGAAAGTCAGGTCAGTGCGGAAATAGGAATCGAGTGTCGGGAATGCTTGAACCCAATCGGTACCGTTAAACACCCATGAAAAATACTGCATGCCGGCCAGATAATTTACGGTCAAATCAGTGCTGAACTTGGGCGTAATCTGCCAGTTAAGCGACAATGTTGCTTTGTCTTTCGGGCGATATTCCAACACAGTGGTTTGGCCGTCGATATTGGTGTACTCGGTATCCAGATAGGTGTAGTTACCCTTCAAGCTCACCGTAGAGCTGATCTTATAAGCTCCCTGAACTTCAATACCTTTGGTGGTCGCTTCGGCGATGTTAATCCACTTGGCGGAAATGGGGTCGTTGTTAAGATCGTAACCAATTTCACGTTCGATCAAATCAGAAATATCATTTTTAAACGCGGATACACTCAAATTCCAGCCTGGTCTTTTAAACTCAAACCCGCCTTCGTAGCTTGTACTAGATTCGGGTTTCAAGTCAGGGTTGCCTGCCAAATAGCATTTTCCGCCGCAACTAATTACGCTGTATTCCGAACTTAATTTGCTGCCATCCGGAGCTTTAAACGCTTTATTAGCGCCACCCTTAAATGTTAAAGAATCGGTAGCTTGATAAACCAGATAAGCTTTTGGCGAAGTGTGGTCGCCGAACACTTGGTGGTGATCCAGACGTGCACCCAGAGTTAAGCTGAGGCGTTTTGCCAGTGCGATTTCGTCTTGAGCAAATAGCGCAGTTTGGTCGGCGCTAAATTCTCCGCTTTGAAGGTAAGTCGCTGCATCTTTAATTTCCTGGTGACGATAATCCACACCAGCAATCAAGGAATTACTGCTGCCCAATTCAGTATTGAAATAAGCCTTCGCGTAGGTGTTTTCTTCCTTCAGGTTGCGGTTTTGCGGAGCGTTATAACGCGAGTTGAAATCATCAATATCGCTATTTTCCTGCTTGATGTAAGCAGTCGTCGTGCCCCAATCCCACTTGGCTGAATGGGTAACACCGAAATCAATACGAGTGATCTCTTGTTCGCGATAAGCAGGGTCGGTCGCATACAAGGCGAAGGGGCGTTTGTCGTTGTTGTAACCCAAATCAAAATCGACACTTTGGTTTTCTGAAGGTGTCCAGGTTAGTGTAGAAATCAGATTTTGTGCTTTTTTGTGTTCAAGCTCAGGAACTACATCGGCACCTTTTTTATCGCCGTACCAAGCGTCGTGTTCATATTGTTCGCCACTGATTGCGAGCTTAAACGAGTCGTTTAGTGCACCTGAAGTACTCAATCCAACGCGATACTGCGCGCCACCTTCACCCGATTCAATGCTGCGATATTCGCCGCTTACGGTAGTTTTCCAAGTCTCATCCGCTTTTTTGGTAATGATATTAATTACCCCGCCAATGGCGTCCGCACCATAAAGTGAAGACATTGGGCCACGCACAATTTCCACGCGCTCGATGCTGCCTAAGGGAATTGAGCTGTAATCGAAATCGCCACCTCGCCACAAAGCGCCAGACGATGAAACGCGTTTGCCGTTAACTAAAACCAAAGTGTATTGACCGCCCAAACCACGCAATTGCAACTCGTCGCGCCCATTGTTATCGCTGTAATTATTAACGCCTACAGATTCGCGCAGTAAATCGGGCAGGCTGTTGATGGAAGACTTGGCAATGTCTTCAGCGGTAATCACGCTGGTAAATGCGGGTGATGTGGTGCTGTTGTGACGGCCGAGTGTAGCGGTTACCACTATGTCGTCCGACAAGGGTTCAAGCTCTTCTGCGTTGGTATTTAAAGACAGGAAAATCGGTTGAATCGTAAGGCTGGCAACTGCTGTTGCCAGCAGTTTTTTGTTGAACAACATGCTAACGCTCCTAGTTAGAAAATCAGGTCAAATAAAAGTCATGGGTTAAAACGAGATAAAAACGATGATGAAATAATGGGTTGCTAGCGAATTTCGGTTTGAATATCTCCCTGCTGCATGGCTTTAAACTCAAGCTCAAGCTGCGCCTTGTGTGAATTTTCGGGAGTTTAGTATAATTAAAATCAAATATAAATGATAATTGTTATCATTGACGATAATTTTTTTTATCGTTATATTGGCGCCTTATTTAACTGCTACTGTCTGGAGCTACTTGTGTCATTTCCAAAACGTCCCTCATCAATTACTTGCCATACCAAACTTGCGCTAGCCATTAGCCTGCTCAGTGCTAATGCCTTAGCACAAACGCAGACCCCTGGTTCGACGGCTGCTACTGATGTCGAAGAGGTTTATATCGTTGGTGTGCGCGAAAATCGTGTGAGTAAAGGTGCTACTGGCTTGTCTCTCGATGTTAAGGACACTCCGCAATCAATCAGTATTGTTGATCGCGAACTTATGGATAACTTTGGCACTAACAACCTGAATGATGCACTGAAGTTGGCGACGGGCATCACCGTAGAAGAGTGGGAAACTAACCGCACTAATTACACCGCACGTGGTTTTGATATTAAAAATACCCAGGTTGATGGCGTCGGCATGCCTAATAACTGGGGTATCGTGACCAGCGTTATGGATTCTGCGGGCTATGAAAAACTGGAAGTGATTCGTGGTGCGAATGGTTTATTGACGGGTGTGGGTAATGCTTCTGGCACCATCAACTACGTGCGCAAACGGCCAACCAATACTGCTCAGGGCGAGGTAACCCTTACACGTGGCTCTTTCGATAATTCACGTGCAGAAATCGACTACTCAACACCCTTTACCGATGACGCCAAGTGGGCGGGCAGGGTAGTTGCTGTGCGCGAGATGGAAGAGTCCTATCTGCGCGGTTTGAAAAACGATCACCAATATCTCTATGGCGTAATCGACGGTCAGTTAACCGAAAATTCGACTCTTACGGTGGGTTATTCCTACCAAAATGCGAATACCACCGGCAACATGTGGGGCGCTTTAGTCCTTTCCTACAGCGATAAAACCCAAGCCGAATTTGATCGCGGTGTGTCCCCAACTCAGGATTGGACGCATTGGGATACCAATAACACTACGGCATTTATTGAATACACCTACCACTTGTCACCCGACTGGGAGGCGAAACTAACGTATAACTATCGCAAGTCTGCTAACGACGATAAGTTGTTCTACGTATATTCGGGTGATACGGGCATCGACAAAGAAACAGGTTTGGGTCTTTACGGTTGGCCTGGCAAATTTATTGACGAAGAGCAGGCGCATTTGTTTGATGGCACTATCACAGGTGGTTTTGAGCTTTTCGGTTTGGCTCAAGAAGTCATCTTGGGGCTAAGTGCCGCGAAGAGCGACTTTGTTATGTATGAGCATCCTGCATCTTCAGGTTTTGGCGCATTACCGGCATTTCCCTACCCGGGTAACGTTGTTCCCGAGCCAGAATGGGGTGAGAGAACATTGTCGGAAGACACTACGCAAGAGCTTGATCGTGCATACGGCGCACTCAGGTTAAGCGCCACCGAGAACTTGAAGGCGGTCCTGGGTTTCAACTACGCGCGTTATCACCGAGAAGGTAATAGCTCGGGAACCATTGTCGATCAAACTGAAGAAAAATTTAGCCCTTATGCGGGCATTACCTACGACTTCAACAGCCATCTTTTGGGTTATGTCAGTTACTCCGATATTTATCAGCCGCAAGACTTTAAAGACATCAATAAAAATTACCTCGACCCCGCCAAAGGCGTTAATTACGAAGTAGGTTTAAAGGCTGACTGGTTAGATAAGCGTTTGTTAACAACCCTGGCGGTATTCAAAGCGGATCAGAAAAACTTGGGAACTTACGCTGGCACATCGGATGATGCTCAATCTTATTATGTAGGCCAGGACGTAGATTCAAAAGGTATCGAAGCTGAAGTCACCGGGCGTTTGGGAGATCTCACCAGTATCGTGTTTGGCGTTACTAAGCTGACCTTGGAGGATCAGCAAGGCTTGGACACTTACATAGGCGTGCCGCGTAAAACGCTGAATTTGGCGATCAGCACCAAGCTTCCACAGTACACCGCAATAGCCTTTGGTATGAGCGGCAAATGGCAAAGCGACACCAAGTACTATGACGATGTTGTTGGCGTGACGCTGCGTCAGGACAGCTACGCAACCCTCAATTTATTCGCGAGCTGGGATATTAACGAGAATACGCAGTTAAAGCTCAATATCAATAATGTTACCGATGAGAAATACCTGACATCTATGGTAAACCTTGGATATTACGCCGCGCCGCGCAATGTAAGCGCAGCACTTAAAATCAGTTTCTAACGTCTTCATTAGCAAATGGAACTTGCGACACTTCAAGCCGCTTACGTTGTAGGGGGCTTTTTTTTAATTCCAGTCAAAACCATTTCAACCGCTAATAAAAAATATCTCTCTGATTGCCTTTCTTACATTTCTGCTCATGTGCGTATGTGCTTGCCAATCGCCAACGCCAACTGCTCAAAAACACTCGTTTTCAAGTAAAAGTCCTCAAAGTTTTAAGGCACCGCTGCATACAAAGCCGCAAGCGAAGCGATGCAACTGCTGAATTTCCAAAAATCATCTCTTATGTATCTCAATTTAATCATCTGCTTCATCGAAACTAAAATAAGTTCCATTACAAATGATATTTATTCGCGTTTTAGTTGATAATGTTTCTTATTTGATATAAATTGCGACCAAGTCAAAGATGCTCCAGACGCCATGTGGGGCACCCCAATCCCGAACGGGATTTATTTTTACGTTTTGACAGTAATGATTATCAATAATCTATGAGAGTTAAAGCTCTCATTTTAAGAAAGGGCTGTGCTATGAGTAAAACCAAATCTCCTTTTATCGTTGCCAAGAAGCATAAAGTTGCGCAACAGCTAAAAGTATCGGCGTTATCGTCAATGATGTTGTTAGCAGCAAGCGGTGCTATGGCTGCAGAAGATGTTAAGAAAGACGAAAAGAAGGCCGAGCCAAACAGCAAGTTAAGCACCGTCAAAGTTAACGCAGACGCTATCAGTTCAGACTTTAAAGCAGACAAAGTCAGCTCAGCAAAATTCACCCAGCCTTTGGTTGATACCCCACAAACTATCGTGGTTGTGAAGAAAGAATTGTTCCAGCAACAAGCTGCTACTACCCTGAGTGAAGCATTGCGCAACACTCCCGGTATCACCATGTTGTTGGGTGAGAACGGCAACACTGCAACTGGCGACTCCATTTTTATGCGTGGTTTTGACACTCAGGGCAGTATTTTCGTAGACGGTATTCGCGACCTTGGTTCTATCTCTCGCGACACATTCAACACCGAACAAGTTGAAATTGCCAAAGGCCCAGCCGGTGTAGATAACGGCCGTGGTGCAGCATCTGGCTATGTAAACATGAGCAGTAAAAAGGCAAATCTTGACGATGCAATCTCTGGCAACCTCAGCGGTGGCTCAGGTGATTACAAGCGCGGTACTTTGGATGTGAACAAAGCATTGAGCGAAACAATCGCTGTTCGCGTTAACTTGCTGAAGCAAGATGCTGGCGTTGCTGGTCGCGATAAAATCGAAAGCAATTATGAAGGCGTTGCTGGATCGCTCGGTTTGGGTTTGGGTACTGACACTCGCATTCACTTGAACCTGTTAAGCGTTCAACAATCTGGTATTCCAGACGGCGGTATTCCAACTATCGGTCTTGATGGTTACTACAACGCTATTTTCGCTACTGGCGCACTTGCTGGTCAAAAACCCGCAGAGGTTGACACCTCAAATTTCTACGGTTCAACCTCTGACCACAACACCGTTAACGCGAATATGTTTACCGTATTGGTTGAGCATGATCTCACTGACGACATAACTATCCGCAATACCTCTCGCTATGGTCGTACCAAGCAAGATCAAGTATTGACTGGTGTTAACGGTGTAACTTTCGTAACTCCATCTAACCCTGATTCATGGACGGTTTCTCGTTCACGTCAAGGTAAAGACGTGCTTAACAAAATTTTGACCAACCAAACCAACCTGACAGCAACTTTTGATACTGGCAGCATTAAGCATGAAGTAAGTGGTGGCATTGAGTTTATCTACGAAAACCAACTGACTTACACTGTTGGTATTCCTACAGCTACTCCAGCGCTTACTCAGGTTGCAGCTAATTTGTACAACCCAAGCACCGGTGATGTATTCCAGTCAGTGGTACGCACTGGCAACCAAGCTGAAGGTGAAACAACGACTTCTGCTGTGTACGCATCTGACACCATTAGCTTTAACGAGCATTGGGAACTCAATTTGGGCGTGCGCGGCGAAAATTATCATACCCGTTATGACACCATCACTCGTCAAACCGCAGTGACTGCACCGGCTGTGCAAACTATTCCTGTAGGCACTTTAGTCGGTGCTGGTTTAGACGCTGATGATCAATTGGTTAGCTGGAAAGTAGGCGGCGTATATAAGCCAACCGAAAACGGTTCTATTTATGTTTCATACGCAACATCACAGTTGCCGCCAGGCGGTTCTAACTTCTCGTTGAGCACTACTGCTACCAATGCCAACAACCCAAATGTTGAGCCGCAAAAAGGCACCAATGAAGAAATCGGTACCAAGTGGAATGTATTCGGCGATAAGTTAGCCTTGACTGCTGCCGTTTTCCGCAGCACCAACGATAACGAATTCGTATCCAATGCTGATGGCACAACAACTGCTGTGGGTGAACGTCGCGTGCAAGGTGTTGAATTGGGGGCGTCTGGTATTGTTGTGCAAAACTGGCAGTTGAATGCTGGTTTGGCTTACATGGAACCAGAAATTACACGCGGCAATAACGCCAGTGTTGCAGCAAGTACTGAAGGCGGCACCATTCAGTGGTCACCGAAACTGACTTTCACTTTATGGAACAGCTACACCTTTAAAAATGGTTTAGTGATTGGCGGTGGCGCTCGCTACGTAGATTCGGTTGCAAGTACCAGTTTGACCAGTGCCGCAGCGCTTGCAACTCGTTCAATGGTTGAAGTTCCTGATTACTGGGTGTTCGATGCTATGGCATCTTATCCAGTGAGCAAAAACATCAACTTGCAATTGAACATCTTTAACTTGGCAGATGAAAAATACATTGCCAGCTTGAACAGTGGTGTATCACGTTACTATCCAGCTGTTGAGCGTTCAGCACGTTTAGGCGTTAACTTCACGTTCTAATAAAAGTTGTAGATTCGCGTGGTAAAAATTTACTATGCGATTCCAATAATAAAAAGCCAGTTATCTTTCGGTAACTGGCTTTTGCCGATTTTAAAAGTTGTAAAAATTATGTTAATTCATATTCCTGAAGTGCTCACTAAACAACAAGTTGCCAGTTTTCGTGCGCAGCTCGATCAAGCCGATTGGGTTGATGGAAAAGCAACGGTAGGAGTGCAGGGCGCACGCGTAAAACAAAATCGTCAACTTGCAATTGACAGCCCACTTGCGCGAACACTCGGTGAAATTATTCTAAAAGCGCTCTACAGCAATCCATTATTTATGGCTGCTGCATTGCCATTACGAACTGTGCCACCGCTATTTAATTCTTATGAAGGTGGTGAGCATTATGGTTTGCATGTCGATGGCGCAATTCGTTTAATGCCCGGCAGTAATTTAAGTTTACGTACCGATGTTTCATCAACACTTTTTTTAAGTGAACCCGATGAATACGAAGGCGGCGAATTAGTTGTGCAAGACACTTACGGCAGCCACGAAGTGAAATTACCCGCGGGCGATTTGGTGTTGTATGCATCCACCAGTTTGCACAAAGTTGAACCTGTTACGCGCGGTGCGCGCGTGTGCAGTTTTTTTTGGACTCAAAGCATGGTGCGTTCAGATTCTCAACGCAATATGTTGTACGAGTTAGACGCTAATATTCAGGCTTTGCGCGCAAAAATAGGCGACTGCGAAGAAGTAGTCAGTTTAACGGGTCACTATCACAATTTATTGCGTCAATGGGGCGATGTGTGAATTCTCAAAACGATATTGATCAACACAGCGTTGCTCAAAAAAAAATTAACAAAAAGAAAGTTGTGAAAAATAAATCCGGTAAAGGTTTTACAATAAATTTAATGACCATTCGTAAATGGCATTGGATGAGTTCAGCAATTTGTTTTGTTTGTATGCTTTTATTTTCTGTTACCGGTATTACCTTGAATCACGCGGGTAGTATTGAATCATCACCGAAAACAATTCATGTGGAGGGTGTAATTCCAGAAAATATTCGCGCGGGAATTTTTATTCCCAAAGAACAAAAAAATATGGAAGTTCCCGAATCAATCTTGCACTGGTTGAGCGATACTCATAAATTAAAGTTCTCTCGTACACAAGCAGAAATAAATGATACGGAATTATATCTCGCGCTACCTCGTCCCGGTGGCGATGCCTGGTTAAGTCTGGATTCTGAAACCGGAAAATTTGAATACGAATCTACCAGCCGCGGCTGGATCTCTTACGCTAATGATTTGCACAAAGGTAGAAATACCGGCATGGCGTGGATTTATTTCATGGACGTATTCGCACTCGCATGCATTATTTTTTCGGTTACCGGTTTTTTATTATTGCAACGCTATGCAGATACACGTTCACAAACTTGGCCTTTATTAATTGCCGGTTTGGTAGTACCCATTTTATTTATGTTATTTTTAATTCATTCATGAGGCTGTTATGTTAAAAAAAATGCTGATTAAACAAAGCTTATTTGTAGGCGCATTAGTGGCCTCTGGTTTCGCAAGTGCTGCGGGTTTAAATATTTCTGTAGAAGTACCTAAGTTAAATGTAGCGGAATATCACACGCCTTATGCTGCAGTATGGTTGGAATCTACCGAAGAAGGTGACAAAAAAACGGTTAAAACTTTATCGGTATGGTATGCGGATAAAAAGCGCGAAGGCGGCGGTGAAAAATGGCTGAAGGATTTACGTCAATGGTGGCGTCGCGATGGACGCACATTAACCTTTCCCGTTGACGGCGTTTCCGGTGCAACAAAATTATCGGGTGTGCATCAATTAAGTTATACGCAAGGCACAGCTCCGCTCGGCAATTTGCCTAAAGGAAATTACACACTTTTTGTAGAGTTAGCACGTGAAGGCGGTGGCCGCGAAGTTGTAAAAGTGCCTTTCACCTGGCCGGTTGAAAAAACTACCTCACTCTCGGCGAGTGGTACAGCAGAAGTTGGTGCTGTAACTCTTGAACTCAATCCATAACAGCCAGGAAAAATAATTATGAAAAAATTTATTCAATGTGCTTTTTTTTCAACGGCAATGGTTGCAAGTGCTATAACACAAGCGCATAGCCTCTGGTTGTTGCCTTCAGAAACTAGCAAAGGCGGTAAAGGCGGATGGGTTACTTTTGATTTGGCCTTGTCCACAGAACTTTTTAATTTTGATTCTGGCGCTCCAAAATTGGGTGCTATTCAAGTGGCAGCTCCTAACGGAAGTTTTTCTGAAGTGCAAAACGCATTTGAAGGAAAGTTGCGCACCAGTTTTGATCTTGAAATTAATCAGCCTGGTACTTATAAAGTATTTGTAACCAATAGCAGTTTAAATGCTCGCTGGGAAACTGCTGACGGGAAGCGCGGCTTTTGGCCCGCGCGCGGAGAAAAAGCTGATCCCGCGCAATTTTCTACGGCAGTTCCTAAAGATGCAAAAAATCTTGAAGTAACTCAATCGACTCGCCGCATAGAAACTTTCGTGACATTGGGTGCACCAAATAAAGATGCTTTGAAACCTACTAATCAAGGTTTGGAATTGGTGCCAGTAACTCATCCAAATGATTTAGCAGCAAGTGAACCGTCAGAATTTATATTTTTAATTGATGGCAAGCCTGCGGTCGGTGCAAAAATTGAAGTTGTCGAAGGTGGTAGTCGTTACCGACTTTCACCAGGTGAGCAAAGTTACGAAACTGATAAAAATGGTCGCGTAAAAATTCTATGGAAAAAAACCGGTATTTTTTGGTTGGGCGCTGAATACAAAGACAATAAGGCAACCAAACCTGCAACCGTTCGCTCAGGTAGTTACAGCGCAACATTTGAAGTTTTGGCTGAATAAATTCAGTTGTTTAAAAAGCCCGAATCGATGTAAAAGTCGATTCGGGTTTTTTGCGTTATACATGCAGTAGAATTCGTCGTAATCGCAACATTCTTTGCACAAAAATATGTGACAAAAAATGATAAAGTTGCCACCTGTAAAATTTTCGTTGAGCTTGTATAACAAGTTAATTTATTTCGTAATTTTTAATTTTTTGAGAAGTATTTATGTCTAGATTGCTGACATCTATTGGTGAGTCATTTTCGTTCTTGCGTCGCCGTAGCATTAAAATATTTTTAGCTGTGTTGATAATCGCTATTGTCATCTGGAGATTCTTTTTTCACCAAAATGCAGATGCTAATAATTATTTAACTGCAACAGTGGAGCGTGGTGAAATCCAAAATCTCGTTACAGCTATGGGCGTTTTGCAACCTCGTGATTATGTAGATGTGGGTGCGCAGGTTTCCGGCCAAGTTAAAAAACTGACGGTTGTGGTTGGGCAACAAGTGAAGTCCGGAGAATTACTTGCCGAAATCGATGCTACGGTTTACCGCGCAAAAGTAGATGGGATTCGTGCGCAATTATTAAATTTACAAGCCCAGCTTACTGATCGCCAAGCGCAATTGGTGCTTGCAAAAATTCGTGTTGATCGTCAGGAAAATTTATTTAAAGACGATGCGACCACCAAAGAAGCATTGCAAACTGCAGAGGCAAGTTATCAATCTGCGGGTGCACAATTAAAAGCCCTGCAAGCGCAATTACAACAAACTGAATCAAGTTTGCGCGCAGAAGAAGCCAACCTTGAATATGCACGCATTTACGCTCCTATCAGTGGAACTGTAGTTTCCATTACATCTCGTCAAGGTCAAACCTTGAACGCAAATCAGCAAGCGCCGACGATTATGCGTATTGCTGATCTCTCCACCATGACAGTTCAAACGCAAGTTTCTGAGGCTGACATTGGTAAATTACATTTAGGTATGCCAGTTTATTTCACGACTTTGGGCGGGCAGGATTATCGCTGGTATAGCAAGTTGGATCGGGTTGAACCAACGCCGCAAGTTACCAATAATGTTGTTCTCTACAATGCTTTATTTGAAGTGCCTAACGATAATAAAAGTTTAATGACCAGCATGACTACGCAAGTATTTTTTATCTCTGCGCAAGCGCGCGACATTTTAATTATTCCTGCATCGGCTTTAAATTTTAAGCCGCGCAAACCTGGTGAAACTGCGGATAAAAAATCTGCCCCGCAAGATCGCAAAGCTGGTGGTGAGCAAGCAAGCGCAAAAGAAAATGAGAAAAGTGGAGCGCCAAATACCGAAGAAAATAAAGCGGTATCAGCATTTCAAAATAAAAAACCTGACGCACAGCAAGCTGTGGAACAATCTACGCAAGGTGCTGACGGTGAACGCAAACGTCGCCCGCGCAGAGGGCCGCCCGCAGCTGGCGAAGAAGTAAAATCCAGACCTGCTACCGTGCAAGTGATCGATGAAAAAGGCAATTTGACTGAGCGAAATATTGTTGTGGGCGTGAGTAACCGCGTGCAAGTGCAAGTGTTGGAAGGTCTACAAGAAGGTGAAAAAGTGGTATCGGGTTTACGTCAGGTTGAAAAATCAACCGGGGCGCAAGGTGCAGGCGGCGCAGCGATTGGTGCTCCTCCAGGTGCTGGTGGCGCGCGTCAAATGCGCTAATCCCGATTCAATTTTTGTTGCTCTTATTTGCATGTTGATTAACTTATGACTGATAAAACCCCATTAATTAAATTGGTCGGCGTTACCAAAAGTTTCCAGAATGGAGATTTGGAAACGCAGGTCTTGCACGGTATTGACGTAGAAATTTATCCCGGAGAATTTGTTGCCATCATGGGGCAATCAGGTTCCGGTAAATCTACATTGATGAATATTTTGGGCTGTTTGGATAAACCCTCGCGCGGCGAATATTATTTTTCCGGGCGGAATGTTTCCAGTTTGGATGCCGATGAGCTTGCGCAATTGCGCCGTGAAGCGTTTGGATTTGTATTTCAAAGTTACAATTTATTAGCTGGCGCAACCGCCTGCGAAAACGTAGAAATGCCCGCAACTTATTCGGGCATGTCACCACATGCCCGTCGTGAACGCGCCAGTGAACTATTAGGTTCGCTGGGTTTGTTTGCTCGCTTGAATCATCGCCCCAATCAATTATCCGGTGGACAACAGCAGCGTGTTTCTATTGCACGCGCGCTTATGAATGGCGGCCAAATTATTTTGGCTGACGAACCCACCGGCGCATTGGATAGTAACAGCGGCAAAGATGTAATGAAGCTGCTCAAGAATTTATCCGAGCAGGGCCACACCATTATTTTAATTACGCACGATGCGCATGTTGCTGCCCATGCGCAACGCACTATCGAAATTAGCGACGGTTTAATCGTAGCTGATCCCGGCCCCAGCGAAGTTATTCATCCGCCGATTAATGAACACAGGTTGCACGGCGAGCCGAGTTTTTCTACAGAAATTCTCGAAGGAACAAAAACGGCTTTTCGCTCATTGCACAGTAATATTTTCCGTACCATTTTAACCTTGCTTGGAATTGTAATTGGTGTTGGCTCGGTAATTACCATGCTCGCTATTGGTGACGGTGCGAAAAAAGCGGTGGTGGATAGTATCAGTGCAATGGGTACCAATTTATTGCTGGTGCGCCCCGGCGCGCTCGATCAACGTCGCGCATTTGATATTCAAACACTGGTTCCGGCCGATGTAGTGGCGATAAATAATTTACCCAACGTCGCTGCGGCATTGCCTGAACTCACCGGTAATTACACGCTGCGCTACGGTAATGTGGATGTTACTACCGATGTAAATGCCACAGGATTTAAATATCCACTCGTGCGCAAATGGGATATAGCGACGGGGACTTTTTTTACGCAGGATGATGAAGATACCTTTGCAACTATTGCAGTGCTCGGAAAAACCGTAGCGCGAAAATTGTTTGCGCAGGATGACCCGCTAGGAAAATTTATTATCGTCAATAATGTTTTATTTCAAGTGATTGGCGTCATGGCTGAACGCGGTGCGGATGCTGGCGGGCAAGATCAGGATGACCGCATCATGGTTCCTTACACCACTGGCAGCTTGCGAATTTTTGGTCGCCGCTACTTACGTAATGTCACTATTTCTGTTGATGACGAACAGCATATGGATGATGTGCAGGCGTCGGTAACTACGCTATTAACTGAGCGTCACGGCGTATTGGATTTTAACATTCGCAACATGGCGTCTTTAATTGATACTTTATCCGCTACACAAAACACCATGACTATTTTGCTAGGTTCTATCGCGGCAATTTCGCTTTTGGTAGGCGGCATAGGTGTTATGAATATTATGCTAGTGAGCGTGACCGAACGCACGCGCGAAATTGGCGTGCGTATGGCGACGGGTGCGCGCACACGAAATATTATGCAACAATTTTTAATCGAAGCTTTAGTAGTGTCCGCACTGGGCGGTCTCATCGGCGTTATTCTAGGTTTGCTATGTGCTGCGATTGTCGGGCGTTTTGGTATGCCTATCGACTATTCGATTGCACCTGTGGTACTTGCATTTAGCTGTGCATTTTTAACCGGATTAATTTTCGGTTTCTTACCAGCGCGCAAAGCAGCGCGATTAAATCCCGTTACCGCGCTGGCGTCGGAGTAAGTCATGAAATTTAAAAAATATTTATCGATTAGTGTAATAAGTCTTGCAGCCAGCACTTTAGTCGCCTGTTCATCTATGGATGAAATACCTAAAACCAATATTGAATATGCTCCGGTTTGGGAATATGCACCGCGCACTGAGGCTGCAATTGCGATAGAAAATGATTGGTGGAAAGCGTTTGAATCCACTCAACTAACGCAACTAGTTGAGCTTGCGCAGAAAAAAAATCCTGACATTATTATTGCCAGCGAACATGTGCGACAAGCTGAGTTGCAAATGAAAATTGCCAATGCGAGTTTGTTTCCATCGCTAGGTTTAAGTGCGTCCAGCGGCGAACGTCGCGCTAAAGTCGACGGTGGTGATTGGAGTAATTCTGGCTCAACCAGCGCTGGCTTGAGCGCTAATTACGAAATAGATTTGTGGGGCGGCGAAATGGCAAATCGCCATGCTGCTGGCTCTAGTTTCAGGGCAACCCAGTATGCAAATGAGGCATCGCGTTTAAGTATCGCCGCGGGCGTGGCAACGGCCTGGTTCAATTATTTGGCGTTGCAAGAACGACTTGAAACGGCAAAGAAAAACGTTGAAATCGCCGAGCGTATCCAACGCATTGTGGATTCACTTTATCGCAATGGCGCGGCCAACGCGGCCGATGTTGCGGCACAAAGAACGAATTTATTATCGCAACAAAATGCGCTTTTACCTTTGCAATTACAGCTCGACCAAACACGTGCGGCTATTGCCTTATTGGAAGGGCAAATTCCGCAAGCTTATCAATTAGCTAACGAAAAAATTCTTGATATAAAAATTCCCGACATCAAAGCAGGTGTGCCTGCCGATGTAATAACCCGACGCCCGGATGTTGCAAGTTCGGAAGCACAGCTACAAGCCTCATCTGCAAATGTTTATGCAGCGCGCATAGCGTTGTTACCCAGCTTTTCGTTAAGCGGCAATATGGGTAAATCGGCGAGTGAATTATTTGCCTTAAATCCCGCTACACAAAGTGCAGGTTGGAGTCTGGGTATTGCGCAAACTATTTTTGCGGGTGGTCGTTATGTTAATCAAATTAAAATCAGCGAATCGCGCCGTGTCGAATTGGTCGAACAATATCGCAAAGTCATTTTGACGGCATTGCAGGAAGTTGATGATGCACTCAACCGCGTTAATATTACCCGGCAGCAGGAAGTTAATCAGCAAAATATCGTAGAGCAATCTGCGCGAAGTTTGCGTTTAAACGAAACACGCTACCGCGAAGGAGAAATTGATTTGCAATCTTTGCTGGATTCACAACGCAGTTTATTCCAGTCGCAAGACTCACTTGTGCAGCAGCGTCTCGCGCGTTTAAAAGCCAGTGTAGATTTATATAAAGCTCTAGGTGGTGGTTGGCAAAATCCGCAGTAAAGGCTAAAAGCCCTTTCATAAGATCTAAAAAAAACCGGATGTAAAAATTACATTCGGCTTTTTTATGCGAACTCAAATAACGATTCTAAATGGTGCAGCTAAAGGAGCAATGCACCGTACAAATACGTATTGTGGCGCTTGCATAAACGATTTTATTGGTTTTATACGGTTTTTGAGCTGGCACTTTTTATGCTTCATCTAATATGTGTTTACGTTAAAAGGAGTATTGTTATCGTATTAAAATAGCTAACTTAAAAACAAGCTACTTGTTTTTTCTCGCCAATTGTTGGCGATTGTTATTAACAACTTTAGGATGCGGTGTGCTGTTTTGGCGATGGTCGCCATCGTTAAATGGAGTTACACGTTAAGGATGCTTTCAGGGAAACTGTATGGAATAAAAAAGCCTGCATGAAGCAGGCTTTTTTATTGTCAGAAAAATAATTGAAAATCACATCGCCGAATAATTCG
Organism: Gammaproteobacteria bacterium; assembly: GCA_004172865.1. GTDB lineage: Bacteria > Pseudomonadota > Gammaproteobacteria > Pseudomonadales > Cellvibrionaceae > Cellvibrio. Next base: position 54,576 of record SEBV01000008.1, read on the forward strand.
GCCCGCCACCACCTTCCGGTGTTACCCACTGAATATTTTGAGTGGGATCTTTAATGTCACAAGTTTTACAGTGCACGCAATTTTGCGAATTGATCTGGAATTTTTTCTCGCCGTTCGCCGCTTCAATAATCTCGTAAACACCCGCCGGACAATAACGTTGCGCGGGCTCATCAAATTTCGGAAGGTTGATTGCCAAAGGAACTGACGGATCTTTTAATTGCAAATGACAAGGTTGATTTTCAACATGATTTGTATTGGATAAGTAGACCGATGATAATTTATCAAAGCTCAGTTTATTATCGGGTTTAGGATAATTAATTTTTTTACATTCACTCGCCAATTGTAATTGGCTGTGATCGGCTTTTTTATTGTGTAAAGTCCACGGCAGTTTCCCCCGCAATGTCATATCAATAAATGAATATGCGCTACCTAAAATCGCCCCGAATTTCTGCTGCGCCGGGCCTACATTGCGTTGTTCATAAAGCTCTTCATAAGCCCATGATTTTTTGTATTCAGTTTCATATTCGCTTAATGAATCATTGCTGCGGCCTGCAGAAAGTGCTTTAACGATCACCTCTGCACCAATGATTCCACTTTTCATTGCGGTATGGCTGCCTTTAATTTTAGTAAAATTTAACGTGCCTGCGTCGTCGCCCAACAATAAGCCGCCACTAAAAAACATTTGTGGCAGCGATTGAATGCCGCCTTTAACTATTGCGCGCGCACCGTAGGCAATACGCTCGCCGCCGCTTAAATATTTTGCAATGGCGGGGTGATGTTTGAACCGCTGGAATTCATCAAACGGGCTGAGATGGGTATTGCTATAGCAGAGGTCAGTAATTAACCCCACGCTAATTTGTGAATCATTCATGTGATATAAAAATCCACCGCCACTGGTATTGGTTTCACTCAAGGGCCAACCCAGTGAATGCATCACCAAGCCTTCATTGTGCTGATCGGCGGGCACACGCCAAATTTCCTTAATACCAATCGAATAATGCTGCGGGTCTTTGCCTTCATTTAAATTGAAGTGTGCGATTAAACTTTTACCAAGATGTCCGCGAGCACCTTCGCAAAATAATGTGTATTTGCCATGCAGTTCTATTCCTTCCACAAATTCAGGTTTTTCACTGCCATCTGCAGCGCGGCCCATATCGCCCGTAATTACACCGCCAACGCTGCCATCATCACGAAACAGCACTTGTTCTGCAGCAAATCCTGGGAATATATCCACGCCTAAATTGGTTGCCTGTTCGGCAAGCCATTGGCACAGCTTGCCGAGGCTAATGATGAAATTGCCATGGTTATGTACGGTGTGTGGCAATAGGGCATTGGGGATTTGAATGGATTTTTCTGCGGAGGTAAAAAAACGCCAATCTTCATTGGTGACTGCTGTGTCTAAAGGAGCGCCCTGAGACTTCCAATCGGGAAATAATTCGTTTAATGCGCGCGGTTCAAATACCGCGCCAGACATAATATGCGCGCCAACTTCAGCGCCTTTTTCGAGTAGGCACACGCTGACATTGGCATCAAGTTGGCGTAAGCGACAGGCGGCAGCTAAACCTGCTGGGCCAGCACCAATAATAACGACGTCATAATGCATTTGTTCGCGAGCCATAGGAATTCCTATTGTTAAGAAGGGTCAACAATTTACGGCGGCATTATAGAGGAAAAAAAAGTGTTTCTGCTGGATCGAGACTTATGAATATTTGTTGATGTAGTACTGAGAAAGAAATTGGCTTGCGGGGATTTAAACGATTTATCTTTATACTTTATTGAGGCAAATAAAAAGGCCGCTCACTGACGGCCTTTTTTAACTCGAAAACGAGTCAGCTGTTATTACTGAGCAGCAGCAGATGACGCGGCTTCTGCAGCAGCAGACGTAGCAGCATCGGCAGCAGAAGTAGCAGCTGCAGCAGCAGATGTAGCGGTATCAGCAGCAGCTTCAGCAGTTTGAGCAGCAGATTCTGCGGCTGCAGCTGGAGCTTCAGCAACTGGTGCTGGAGCAGGAGCTTCAACTGGTGCAGCTTCTTTTTTAGCGCAACCAGCCAATAGGCCAGCAGCAAGGATAAATGATGCAACGATTTGAATAGTTTTCATGGTGTGCTCCGTCAGTATGGGGACAATGTTTGAAATTAACGGACTAATTTTTTCGACTTCTAGGATAAGAACTAGGCCCGTGAAAAAGAGTGTATATTTTTGCAAACAATATGAACAGGGGTTAGCTATAAGTAGTTGCTCATTTTCGCTAGAATAGCCCCAATTTGGCGCTATTTTGGCAGACAGAGATTCATTTTTGAACAGATTGGAGTGGTTATGACAGAAGAACAATTTGAAATGTGGTCGCTTTATATCTGTGTGGGCGGGCTAATTGGTTTTATGATTTTCATTGTATGGGATTTGGCGAAAAAATCTAAAGCGGGAAAATTTGGAACATTTATTCTATTTCTAGCGCTTGGCTTGGGCTTATTGGGTTTTATCATCAAAACAGTGTTGGTTTCTACGCTTGAGAACTAATCAAGCATATATCTACGAGTCACCCTTAGTTGACTCTAGATGCTTTTCTTCTAAAGTTAGAGTGGTTGTTAACTTTACATATTGAGTACTCAACTGATAGTTAACCAAAAGAAAAGTTTACGAGTGTAAATCAGGATGTTTAGCCGGTAGTGCGCTGTTAGACTCAGCCCGCAATTTGGGTGCAACTATTGAGTTATCCGTTGTCCGAGATATTAATCGGGCGCTCACGTCAAAAAATAATGCTTATCCATTAATTCAAAATATGCCGGCGCTCCCAGTCCTGAACATATTGCATCTCCCATTTATCCAAAATTTTTTCTGTAGAAGGAATCAGTATGCGCATTTCTTTACGTTGGCCAAATTTACTTATTTGTGGCCTATTTATAACACTGGTTGGATGCGGCAAACCCGCCACTGATAATGCAGCCGCACCAGTAGGTGATACAGAAAAAAGCCGAGCGCTTTTTAGTTCTGATATTAAGGATGCAAAAGTTTTGGTTTTCTCCAAAACCAAAGGTTGGCGTCATGACTCTATTCCCGCAGGAATAGCGGCACTTCAAAAAATGGCGACAGATAATGCGTTCACGGTAGTCGCCACCGAAGACGCAGAAGTATTTACCGATACGCAGTTAAGCAGTTTCAACGCAATCGTATTTTTAAATACCACACTCGACGTGCTGGATGATAATCAGCAAGTTGCTATGGAGCGTTTTATTCAATCTGGCGGCGGCTTTGTCGGTATTCATGCTGCAGCAGATACTGAATGGGAAGGTAATTGGATATGGTACCGTCGTTTGGTGGGTGCCGTTTTTAAAAGCCATCCCAGTGAGCCCAGCAATGTGCAAATCGCGCGTGTAGATGTGAAGGATGCAAATCATCTTTCAACCGAAAAGTTACCAGCGTCTTTTGAAATTGCAGATGAGTGGTATGACTACCGCGACTTTTATGAATTCAATAAAGTTTTATTAACAGTTGATGAAAAAACCTATCGTGGCGGTAAACACGGTGATTATCACCCGATCACCTGGTATCACGATTTTGATGGTGGCCGTTCTTTCTACACCGGTCTTGGTCACACTGCAGAAACATTTTCTCGCCCTGAATTTATTTCGTTACTTTTAGGCGGTTTGAAATACGCTGTTGGTGGAAAACCAAAACTTGATTACACCAAAGCGGCACCTGAGCCAAATCGTTTTATTAAAAAGACGATTGTCGATCATTTAAATGAACCTGTTAATTTAAGTTTTTTTGCAAATGGTGATGCATTAATTGCGCAGCGCGGCGGTAATATTTTGGTGGTTGATTATAAAACTGGCGAAGCTCGCGATGGCGGAAAAATTGAAGTTGATCCACACGGTTCAATTGAGTTTGGTTTGTTAGGTTTTGCAGTTGATCCGAATTTTGATAAAAATCAAAATATCTATGCCGCCTACAATGCTGCAAAAGCAGATGGAAGTTCGGTTGAACGTCTTTCCCGTTTCAAATGGAAAGACGGAAAGTTGGATAACAGCTCTGAGCAAATTTTTTGGGAATACCACATCGATCAAAACTGCTGCCACACCGGCGGTGATTTGCAATTTGGTAACAACGGCGAGTTATTTGTATCTACAGGTGATAACTCCAATCCATTTACCGAAGAAGGTTATGGCCCGATAGATTTGCGCGATGACGCCGCAAAAAGCGATGCATTGCGCGGCGCAGGAAATACTCAGGATCTCCGTGGAAAAGTTCTGCGTATTCTTCCTAAAGAAGCTGGCGGTTATGATATTCCTAAAGGCAATTTATTCAGTGATCCTAAAGATGGTCGTCCTGAAATTTACGTAATGGGTACCCGTAACGCTTATAAAATTACTTACGATAAGGTTACTTCTACTTTGTTTTATGGCGATATCGGCCCTGATGCAGGAGAAGATTCTGCAATAAAAGGAACCCGTGGATACGATGAAGTAAATCGTGTAACTAAGGCGGGTAATTTTGGTTGGCCATTATTTGTTGGTAACAATTACGCTTATAAAGATTTCAATTATGCGACGGGAAAATCAGAAAAATATTTTGACCCTTTAGCGCCTGCTAATAATTCTCCACGTAATACTGGTTTGAAAATTTTACCGCCCGCACAACGCCCGTTGCTATGGTATCCCTACGGTGCTTCGGATCAATTTCCTGAATTAGGAAAAGGTGGCCGAATGGCATTGGTAGCTGATGTTTATCACGATAATGATTATCCTGCGAATGAACATCGTTTACCGGCTTACTACAACAACAAATTATTTATTCTCGATTTCATGCGCAATTGGGTTAAAGCCGTGAGCTTTGATGAATTTGGTCGCATTGTTAAAATTGAGCCTTTTGCACCTAATGTTGAATACACATCTCCGATTGATTCGCGTTTTGCTCCCGATGGAACTTTATATGTTCTTGAATATGGTAAGGCGTGGTTTAAAGGTAACCCTGAAGCAAGTTTGAGTCGTATCGAATATGCGGGAGCAGGAAATCGTCCGCCGCTTGCCAAAATTGTTTTCGATAAATCACAAGGCGCAGCACCTTATAAAGCAATTGCGGATGCGAAAGAGTCGATTGACTTGGATGGTGATAAGTTAACTTACGCATGGTCTTTGAAAACGCCTGATGGAAAAATTTTCCCGCTCGGCGCCAATCAGCAACAAGAAGTTGCTATCAATGATGCTGGCGAATATATTTTGAAACTTGATATTAAAGATCCTGCCGGCGCATCAGCAAGCACAGAATCAAAAATTCAAGTTGGTAATGAGCCTGCTGTGATTGATGTGAAGCTCGACGGTAATCAATCCTTTTATTGGCCGAATACGTCAAGCGTTAAATATGCTATCACTGTTAATGATAAAGAAGATGGTGCAATTGAAGGCGAACAACCAAATCTTAATGTTGATTTTGCTGCGGTAGAAGATGCGACTGCACCAGCCGAAGGCCACCAACAAGCAGACGTTGCAACTGTTGCTAAAAGTATTATGGAAGCCAACGGCTGTAAGGCTTGTCATAGTTACGATGTAAAAGTTGTTGGTCCCGCATTTAATGATGTGGCTGCACGTTATAAAAATGACAAAAATGCTGTGAATTATCTTGTGAACAAAATTAAGAAAGGCGGCAACGGTGTTTGGGGTGAAGTTAATATGCCATCCTTTGCAACCTTAAGTGATGAAGATAGAACTGCATTGGCGACTTACGTTTTATCACTTGCTGATGTAAAAAAATCTTTACCTTTACAGGGCAATTTAAAATTTTCGGCAAGCACACAAGACCAACAAGCATTTGACGCTAATAGTGAACCTGCAGCCATAACAACTAAAAAGTTCGCATTGGTAACGTCCTATACAGATAAAGGCAGCGCAGTGATTGGCCCTATAACGGTGAAGAAAACTGTGACGCTGGAACCTGCGCGCCTTAATCTTAGTTCAATTGTGGATTTGAAATTGGCGAGCAAATTCGTGGAAGCAGGACGTCATAATGGCCGCGACACTCTTATGGTTCCTGCAACTGGTGCTTGGTTAAGTTTGCCATTGGGTCATTATGACTTAACAGGTGTTAACGCAATTCGTGTCGGTGGATGGATTGGTAAAGAAACTAGCGCATGGCAGTTTGAATTGCGTCTTGGTTCGCCGACGGGACCATTGATTGGAACAAGTGAGAATCCTGGAAAAGTGCTGGATGCTTATTTGCGCAGTGAAATTAAGTTGCAATCGCAAACTGGATTCCAGGATGTATTCTTATTGATTCGTACGGCTGAAAAATCTACTAGCGAATTAGAGTTGTTGGATGTTTCTTTTCATAAGTAATTGTTAAATTTTTGGTTCGATAATATTTTATCGAACCAAATAAAAAAGCTAAATAAAAAAGCCGGATTATGTTTCCATAATCCGGCTTTTTTTATTTAATTACTTTGAGTGGAATTTATTTGAAGGTTGCCCAGATAGGGCAGTGATCAGAAGCTTTTTCAAGTCCGCGAATATTGTAGTCTATACCGGTGTCTACACAGGCGTCGTATAGTTTGTGTGTAGCTAGAATTAAATCAATACGTAAACCGCGTTTGGGATTATCTTCAAATCCTCCACTGCGATAATCAAACCAACTAAATAAATCAGCTGTTTCGGGATTTTGCTCGCGAAAAGTGTCTTTGAATCCCCATGCCAATAATTGGTTCAACCAAATCCGTTCTTCCGGTAAGAAGCTGCATTTGCCAGTGCGAAGCCAACGTTTGCGGTTAACATCGCCAATGCCTATGTCACAATCTTGATGGGAAATATTCATATCGCCCATCAGAATAATATTTTGTTCCGGGTTAAAACTGGTCGTTAAAAAACTTAGTAGATCGCCATAAAATTTTTCTTTCGCAGGAAATTTCACGGGATGATCACGACTTTCACCTTGAGGGAAATAACCGTTAAACACAGTTACTTCACCTTGTGGAGTGTCAAACGTTCCGCCGATAAAACGCTTCTGCGCAGTTTCATCGCAGGTGGGAAAGCCTTTAAACGTTGTTTTAAACGGATACCTAGAAAGTAGGGCGACACCATAATGAGTTTTTTGACCGTGAAACGCAAAGTGATAGCCCAACTTCTCGATGTCGGCGATGGGGAAGTCAGGATCATTCACCTTGGTTTCTTGTAGGCCAATAAAGTCTGGCGAGTGCGCGTCAATAACGGCTTGTAAATGGCTTAATCGCATACGAATACTATTTACATTAAAAGATATGGCTTTCATAGCGTTGGTTCCAAGCGATAAAAAAACCCGAGTATATAGACTCGGGTTTTTAATTGAAGTAAAAAATACTATTTAAGGATTTGTTTTTTGCGTAACTTGAACTGGCTTTTTGGTTTGTAAAATGAAGTCACCCAAAATTTTTCCAGTCTCAACCAGATAAGGATCTTTCTCTGGTTCAAGATCTTTTTTCTTGGGCTGAGCAGCTTCGTCTTCGTCTTTTTTAGTTTCCTTCGCTTTGTAATCAGCGTAATTAGCGTAAACAGCTTCACCCTTAGATTTACGTTTCTGATTTTCAATATCCAGCGTTCGCTGTTCAATTTGCTGTTGTTCTTGCTGACGAGTTGCAAGTTTTAGTGAAACCACTTTTTTACTGTTCAGCTCTTCGTAAAATGCAGCTTGTTTTTTCAACGCAACAAAATCAGGGTCAGTTTTTAAACGCTCTTCATGGGCAGGTTTTAATGCTGGCAACAATGCGCTGATATTGTTGTAAGTATTATGTGGAGCTGCGTTTATTTGGTCCCAAGGCAATGCATTGTCATAACTGCTTTCACCAAGCTCTTTGGTATTTACAAGGCTTGGAAATTCAATGTCGGGAATTACGCCGCGATGTTGAGTACTATCACCAGACACACGATAAAATTTTGCTTGGGTAATTTTAATATTACCTTCGCCTTTTTCTATTGGCATATAGCTTTGTACTGAACCTTTGCCCCATGTAGTTGAGCCTACAACTAAACCGCGGCCATAATCCTGAATTGCACCAGCAAAAATTTCAGACGCCGATGCACTGAAGCGATTAATTAAAACAATTAATGGCCCGCGATAAACCGCTGGGGTTGTTGCACGCACATCGCGTGAAATCATGTTGTTACTTTGGCGAATTTGTACAACGGGGCCCGGATCTATAAACAGGTTGGTAAGTATTGCCGATTCTGGCAAAGAACCTCCACCATTTTCCCGCAAGTCCAACACAAGACCGTCAATATTCTCGTCTTTTAATTCTTGAATCAGACGATACACATCGCGACCAATACTCGCACTTTGATCAAAGTTACCGTAGAAAACGGGAATATCAATAACACCTAGTTTCAGATTTTGTGCGCCGTTCTTAACATTCAAAATAGATTTTTTTGCTTTTTGATCTTCTAGCTCAATGGTGTCGCGTTTGATTGGAATAATTCTATGCTCGGTCACCGTTGGATCTGCAGCCACAACCTCAAGACGAACTATAGTTCCTTTAGGGCCTTTGATTTTCTTAACAACGTCTGTGAGTCTCCAGCCGATAATATCTTCGAATTCACCTTTTTCACCTTGGGCGACACCCACGATTTTATCGTTAGGTTTTAGTTGGCCTTGTTTTTCTGCTGGGCTAGCAGGAATTAAGCGCGCCACTTTAGTGTAATCATCATCTACTTTTAATTCGGCACCAATCCCTTCAAATTTATTGGTCATACTGGTGGCAAAGTTTTGCGAATTATCGGGCGATAAATAATTGGTATGCGGATCGTATAACATGGTTAAAGAATTCATCATAATGCTGAATACTTCTTCCGATGTTTGCTGTTTAAAATAACGCAGTTGAGTCGCGTAGCGTTTGCGTAAAGTGGTTCTACTTTCTTCCAATGTTTTACCGTTCAGAACCGAACTCAACAGATTGGCTTTGATATTTTGTATCCACAATTTATCAGCTGCTTCCGCATTTGCTGGCCAGGTTTCATTTTTGCGATCTGAATTATAAGTTTCGTCAGCGTCAAAATTAAATTCGACTTTTTTGTCATCAAGCATTGCGATAACACGTGTGAGACGATCATTAAATCGTTCACCGAAGCGATTATAAATAGCAAAGCCATTAAGCAGTTTTCCTGCTTTAAAATCATCATCAAATGTTTTGCGGTATTTATCGAATTCAGCAAGATCTGAGGCGAGAAAGAAATTTTTTGAACTATCCAGAGTTTTCAAATATTCGTCTAGAAAACGTGAGCTTAACGCGTCGTTAAGCTCTTGTTTACGATAATGGTGTTCGCTGAGTTGGTTAACAATTTCTATAGCGGTTTTGGATTGAATATCGACAGGTTTTAACTTAACAACTTTGGATGTGTCATCGAGCGCAAAACTATTGAGACTGAAAACAACAGCAGATGTTAAAAAAGAAACACGTAAAATTCGCGAAAACAAAGGTTGCATAAGACAAATCTCAAATGAGGGGCGACAGCCTGATTCCCGGGCGACTAGCGAGGGCTTACTATAACTTACTTGTCATCAAGCAAGCCATAGTGGCTCGGGATCTAGCGTAAATAGTTTCGCTAAAGGAATTAATCGCAAGCGCTGCTGTCGAAAAAAATTACTCTGAATAATTGGGGGATTTATTGAAACTTACAAGGGCACGATTAATGATTATTTTTTGTTGCTCTGACCCGTAAATCATCAATAGAAAGCCACAATTCTTTGCGCTCAAGTGGAGTCGCTTTAGGTAAAAAAGGGTTGTTGATATAAAAGGCACGACGATTGGGTAAATCAGCTCGATCCAGCACATCTTTTACTTCTTTACTGTTGTAAAAATAGTTATCAAAACTGCCATCTTTGATGGCTGCTTCCAAACCATTTTCAATGTCTTTTGCAACTTCAGCTTCGTTTTTGTGTACAAAAAAATAAGTAGGTAGGGGATAGACCAGCACCAATTGTTTTTCCACTGCAAGATTCAATTTTGGAAACGCGCTTGTTTCACTCCAGGCTTCATTAGCGCCGCGTGGAAATGCATCAAAACGTCCGCCATCCAGCATATAAAATAACCCAGGCTTTTTGGTGCTTTTCACTACGTTAAAACCGGCACTTTCCATAATGCTTGCATCCTGCCAGCTGCGACCTTGACCGAATTTAATTTTGCGTAAGTCATCGATGGTTTTAATTGCATCAAAACGGGCTTGATCTCCGTCGCGTATGATAAGAATTCGGTGACTCATCAGGCCCCGATAGGCATCAATTCTAACAGGTAGATAATCCTGTTCCATTTGATCAGAAGTTCCGCCCCACATCAGTGTAACGCTTCCGTTTTTTACGGATTCCATTAATCGAGGTCTTGAATAGGTTTCTTCAGTTGTAGTGAATGTGTAGTGCTTGTTGCTGTAGCTTAAGGCGAGCTTCAGCAAGCCTTGCATATAGTCGGTTTGCACGGCGGATGGCATGTTGTACTTGATTTGCTTGTCAGCGGCGTAGGAGTTATGACCTGAGGCCAGTAAGTAAACTCCTAAAGCGATAAAGAAAAACTTGTTAACTGAATTAGACATTATAATTATCCTTGGAAATTCATGTCCCTTAAATTTAGTATATAAAATTTTTTTTGCCTGAAAAAAATAATCCTCGCTCTGAGTGATATGTATTCGAACTATTGTTTAAAAACTGTCCGATAGGGCGGCCGTGCTGCAGCGCCATATCATGTCGATAAATTCGTGCTGCTCATGATGGGTAATAACGATGCTGTCGATGCGGCAAACTTCGTGTCTATGCCAAATTAGATCATGTCTTGTGAAAACGGGCTCCTCGTTAGTCATGCCTTCGATAGTAACCACAACAGTATAGGCTTCAGACAATTCGAGCTGTTTAATCAGGTCATTCAGCAAGCCATGCGCTACGGTGGGATCTTGCAATGGCAACTTAACATGTTGTGAATCTATAAAAATATAATCACGTCCAAGCAGTTGGCTAACACTTACATGTTCCAGTTGGATGACCTTGAGACTCGAGTGCGATGCACCCTCATTATTTATTTGAAGTGCCTGTTGATTACTACCGGGCATGCTTTACTCCGCAGAACCTGAAAATATGTGGGTGAGCAAGCGGTGTGCGGAATATGCGCTTCTGCAGTTTGTCATTACAAATTACAATCTTGCGATACCGGACTCCGACTTTACTTATGCTATTAAGTCACTTGATTGGTAATCCGTTAAAATGAATCTAGCAGGCGGGCTTTATAATTACTAAGAATTCTTAGTCCTGATTTGTGAGAAAATCGTTGAAATTGGTAATTAGAACACCATTTTAGAATAACAAAAAAGCGGCCTAAGCCGCTTTTTTGTTTAACTATCAAGTAGATATAAGTTTCTGCTAAAGCTCTCTCTTAAGCAGGCTTTCCTTAATAGTGTCGCGCATTTTTCTAATCGCTTTTTCAGTTGTTACCCAATCAATGCACGCATCTGTTACCGAAACGCCATATTTTAGATCACAGAGATTTGCCGGAATGCTCTGGTTACCTGCACCTATATTACTTTCCACCATTAAACCAATGATAGATTTATTGCCTTCGAGAATTTGATTGGCCACGTTTTCCATAACCAGAGTTTGCAATTCATGGTTTTTGTTGGAATTCGCGTGACTGCAATCAACCATAATATTTGGCGTAATTTTAGCTTTTGCCAATTCCTGTTCACATACAGCAACGCTGACCGAATCATAATTTGGTTTGCCGTTACCACCGCGCAAAACTACATGACCATAACCATTGCCACGCGTATGAATAATCGCAACCTGACCTTCAGTATTAATACCCAAAAAGCGGTGAGGGCTAGAGACAGATTGCAGCGCATTGATCGCGACTGTAAGGCCACCATCAGTACCATTTTTGAAACCAACCGCTGACGACAAACCACTCGCCATTTCGCGATGGGTTTGGGATTCGGTAGTACGTGCACCAATCGCCGACCAGCTAATTAAATCATGCAAGTATTGTGGTGATATAGGATCAAGCGCTTCAGTCGCCGCTGGCAAACCAATTTCTGCTATATCCAATAACAACTTACGGCCGATGTGTAAACCTTCTTGTATCTTGAATGAGTCGTTTAAGTAAGGGTCGTTAATTAAACCTTTCCAGCCTACAGTCGTGCGAGGTTTTTCAAAGTAGACGCGCATAACTATATAGATGGTGTCGCTAACTTCTTCCGCCAATTTTTTCAGGCGCTGCGCATAGTCTTTTGCCGCTTCAACATCGTGAATAGAGCAAGGGCCTATTACGACAAAAATTCGGTGGTCTTTGCGGTCGAGAATATTGCGAACTACAGCGCGGCCTTGAGTGACCACGTCGCGTGCTTTATCCGTTAATGGCAATTCTGCCTTAAGTTGATCTGGTGATATCAGCAACTCCTGCGATACCACATTAAGGTCATCTACTTGAATGTCACTCATTACAATTTTCCGTCAATTTGGTCGATTAGGAGGCTATTCTACTTAAAATAAACCACTTTTGTAGATATTTTTATTAATTATCGCCATAAAAGCAATCAATACAGTTGTTTGTAATTCGCCGTCATCTCGATATATTTTGTGCACTTGAGCGCGAAAAGTGATGGCTATCCTATTGGAATTCCGCTTATTTGCAGTTTTGTGGAGTTTTTATGAGTTTGCGATTACAGACCTGCTCAAATTCTCTTTTTTGTTAAGATTCTTAGTTGGTTGATCTGCCAGTTAAATTTTTTAAATTCTTGTCAACGAATTTTCGGTAACGGCGTTAATACCTTGGACAGCGCAATAAAGCGTTTAAGTAAATCGCCCACTTGGAGATTCATCATGTTAAAAGCTATTCTCAACAAAACTCTTGTATCTGTGTCGCTTCTCGCTGTTTTCGGGGTTACAAATATAAGCTACGCAGCTGATGTTGCGGGTAAACATCAAAAACACAGCGTGGTGGATCGTAAAACTGAAAGAGTCAAAACGGATAACGGTTTTACTCGCACCGAAAGCAAGACAGATGCAGCAGGTGCTACCGCATTTCGTCGAACAGATGTCGTTGTCGATAAGGATTCAGGCTCACGTTCTAAATCTGTGTCCGGTAATACTTTCGAAGGTAAAACCTATACCGAACAATCTATCTCGCATAAAACAGAAACTGGTTACGTGTCACAGGGACAATTAAGAACTTCTGACGGCAAAGTAGTTGATCGTTCGGTAACTGCAACCGTTGACAAGACAGCAGGCACTATTACCAAAGATATTTCGGTAACACCCCAAGGTGAAGAGACGCGAACCAAAACGGTGGTGCATTCTTTGAAAAAAAATCGATAGGTTTTTAAAAATAGATGTGTAGGTGGCACACATGTGCCAGGATTCCTGGTACAGCTCAAGCAGTTTGGTTAATGTGTTTTTATCATCATGCTCACGCTGAGTATTTTGGAATTTGTGAATGCTGGAAGAAAGTTTAACCACTTCAAAATCGATGGTGATGGAAACATCACGGCATTCGCTCGAGGAATTTTTACGTGAGGTTGAGCGTAGAGCCTATCGATCTGCAATTTTGAGCACAAAAAAGTCTGCTGATGCCTTGGATATAGTTCAGGATTCAATGCTGCAATTGGTTCAATATTATGGCCATAAATCTGCAAGTGAATGGCCGTTACTATTTCAGCGAATTTTGCAGCACCGGATCATGGATTGGCATCGACAACAATCGCGCCACAAAAAATGGTTTTGGAAAAAAGCAATTAACGAAAGTGAAGACGAAGATGATGAGCTGAATAATATTGTTGACGAGCGTGAGCAAGATCCTGCGGAGTTGTTGGTTAGAGCAAGCGATATTCAGTGTGTGCTTAGTGCCTTGGAAAAGTTATCGCTACGCCAACGACAGGTTTTTTTGTTGCGGGCGTGGGAAGGCTTTAATGTGCAAGAGACAGCTGAAACTATGGGTTGTAGTGAAGGTAGTGTAAAAACTCATTACTTCAGAGCATTGCAAAGCATTAGAGAGTATTTAATTGAAAACGCATAATCAAGTGTAGGTTTAATATGGAAAAAAAAATTGAAACTAATCGTGATGAAAAACTGGTGGCAGCTATTGCTCGCACGCTAGATAAAAGCGTAAATGATATTGACGACCTTAGTTTGCAACGTTTAAAAAGCGCGCGCGAAAATGCATTGTCTCATTCGCAAAAACCATCGCGTACATGGATCAATTTCCGTGTCGCTGCAAGTGTTGCAGTTCTCGCATTAATTCCTGTTGCGTTTCATCAATATTCGCAAATAGGATTTGTGGATCAGGACATGGAAGTCGTTTCACAAGACGTGCCTTTTTCAGCAGAAGAAATGGACGATATTGAAATGCTAATGTCATTGGATGGCGACGATGCGTAAATTCTCATTATGGCTCCCACAAATTTACGTTGTTGCTTCTATGTTGATGGCTTTAACAGCGATAGCCGAAACGCCGACGCCTCCAAAAGAGTTCTGGGACTATGTAGAAGAATTTGGCGATGACAAAGGCAATGTGTTAGACCCCTTGGACTATGACGAGATATTAAACCTTAAAGAAAACCAGGAAGCACCAGCGGTTGGCGCTATGCCTAAAGATAATCCTGATGCGCAAAATGCCTCTAATGCTAAACATATTGATATGAAAGTTGAACAGAAATCATTTGCACGCGCATCGTCTGCAGTAATGAAAGGGGAAGGGCAATGAGAGCTGTAATTTTTTTGATATGCATATTATTTTCTCAAGCCATGTGGGCTGCTTCAGCTCCCACATGGAATCAATTGTCGCCATCACAGCAACAGGTATTATCTGCGGTCAAATCCAACTGGGATAAAATGCCCGACGAGCGACGCGAACAGTTACTGAAAAAAGCTGATACGTTTTCCAATGCAACTCCTGATCAACAGGAAAAGATGCTGCAGCGTTTTGAAAAATGGAAAAATCTGCCTGCAGATCAAAAAGAAAATCTTCGTAAGCGGTATAAGGACTTTAATACTTTACCAGCGGACCAAAAAGCAGAAGCTCGTAAACGTTTGGAGTGGTTTCAGGCATTGCCCAACGACCAGCAACAGGCAATTCGTAACAAATGGCAATCTTTGTCGCCAGAGCAAAAGCAAAAGCTGCGAGAGCGTTTTAAAGACATGACGCCCGAAGAGCGCAAAGCGGCGAGAGACCGCTTAATGCAGTATCGTAAAAATCATCCTGATAAATAATTTCAAAGGAATATTATTTATCAGGGTGAGTATTATTCAAGTTTGTACAAGTATTGTTCGTAATCTGTAGATAGCCCCTTAATCAACTGATTTTCAATCGTAAATATCTTGCGCCCTTTCATGTTGGCAAACGCAATACTTTTGGAGTGGTATCTGAGGAAAATTTCCATGAGGGAACCATCTTTGTAAGCCATCAATATTCCCTTTTGGATTCTGTTTTTAAGGGCAAGGTTATTTTTATTGAGAATGAAAAAGCGCGGCAAAGGATAAACAAGCGCGAAGCTTTCGTCGTAGGTGAGGTTGCTAATGTTACTAAAAGATTCGTATTCCGCCGCCAATTCGTTTACGCCGCGACAAAACAGGTCAATCCTTCCGACCGCCGTCATTTTAAAAAGCCCGTCGTAATTCTGCATGGTCGCAACTTTAAAACCGTTTTGGCGCAGTATCTCTGCATCTGCCCATCCAATTCCCTGGCCGATGCTGTATTTTTTTAGTTGTTCAACATTATTAACCTTCTTAATCTCTTCTTTAATCTTCGGATTTACGAAACAGATTCTTGTGCCGGTCAAGCCGAAGTCCAGGGGAAATGGAATATAGGTTATGTTGCTGTTGATAAACTTGTCTTCGTAATTTTCGTCGACAACGTAGTTGGGGTAAATTTGCTGATCAACCGCGTAAGCGTCGCGCAATTGGTTCATTGCCGGTGCCTCAACGACTTTATAGTCGCCATAGGTGGCTTTGGTTTTTTCAAGTGAGAGAGTGAGAATTTCTTTGTAATAATGTTCGCGGGTGTCTTGTTCGGAGGCGGGGCCTCTATAGGTGACGAGTAGATAGGGTTCCTTTCCATGGCTCGGGAAAGCTGAAGCTAACAACAGGATTGAGCTGAATAATCTAATGGATAATTTTAAAAGCCTGTGCACTGCAGAGTAGTCCGTTTTTGTTGTGCTTTTGCACCTATTGCTCAAAGTTTAGTCTCTTGAGGGGGCTTTGCCAGCTTTCTGTAGGTTCCGTGTTATCGATACTCAACGGGAGCGCCATCGCGTTTACGGATAACGATCAAATCGCTGCGGCTCGCTCCCCGCGTGACTTGGTTGCAAAGCTCGAGAAATTTGCTGATTCCCGTTGTTATAAATTTTTGTTTATGGATAACGAAGTTGAATTGTCGCGTTAAATCCACGCCTGTGATTTCCAACGGCACAAGACTACCGCGTTTGAATGCATCCTTTAACGCTAGCCTAGATATGCAACCAATCCCCAAGCCAGATTCAACTGCGCGTTTAATTGCCTCAGTGTGTTCAAGTTCAAGTAGCACATTCATATCAGACAGTTGATGGCGTAGGGCGGCATCAAAAACCTGTCGAGTGCCCGAGCCGCGCTCGCGAAGAATCCAGTTTTCGCCGGCCAAATCCTGAAGGGCAAGGTTCTGTTTGTGAGCGAGGGGATGATCGGGCGCTGCGAAAATGACCAATTCATCGTCAACCCAAGGCGTAATTTCTAATTCAGGATGATGGCTGTGGCCTTCGATTAAACCCAGGTCGAGTTTAAAATGCGCAACCTGATCGATGATCGCCGATGTATTTTGCACAGCAAGTTCCACCCGACTACCAGGATTTTGCTGCATGTAGTCGCCTATCAATAAAGTCGCGAGGTAATTTCCAATCGTCAATGTGGCGCCAATCCTTAGCGAACCTGCGCCACTTTTTCCTTCGAGTAGGGATTCAAGTTCGCGAGCGCGATCCAACAATTCCATGGCCCGCGGCAATAATTCACGGCCCTCAGTGTTGAGTTGTAGGCGCTTGCCTTGGCGATCAAATAAACGCGTGTTGAACTGTTTTTCCAATTCTGCAAGCGCCATGCTGGTCGCAGATTGAGTCATGGACAATGCTTCTGCCGCGCGCGAAACGCTACTCTCACGGCCGATTGCAACAAGAACTTCGAGCTGACGGAGGCTGAATTTCATCTAAGAGGTCTTACTCATTGATTAAAATGCGAAATTTAGGATTTTGTCGCGTTAAAAGCTGCTAAAGACAACAAGTTTTGGGCTCTCAAGCCCTATAATGCGAGCCGCTTTAACATCTATGCTTTTATAATTTTTTATATCAGTATTACTGATTAAGAATATAAGAGTAATCAATTTTACAGATGTTATTCAAGTATTTATAATTGCGCCAAATGATGACGGAGCTGCAAACATGAAGGTGTTGGTTGGAATCAAGCGCGTTGTGGATCACAACGTACGCGTGCGTGCAAGAGCTGATGGCAGCGGAGCGGATATCGCTAGCGCCAAAATGAGTATCAATCCCTTCGACGAGCATGCCGTTGAAGAAGCGGTGCGTTTAAAAGAAGCAGGCGTTGCTACTGAAGTTGTAGTCGTAACAACAGGTGCAGCAAATGCACAGGATATTTTGCGTCACGCCTTGGCGCTCGGTGCTGATCGTGCGATTTTGGTTGAAACCGCAGAGCATTTAAATTCACTAGCAAGTGCAAAAGTGTTGCATGCAATTGTTAAACGCGAAGTGCCACAACTTATTTTAATCGGTAAGCAAGCGATTGATGACGACGCAGCCGAAGTTGGCCAAATGCTAGCTGCATTATTAAATGTAGGGCAGGGTACTTTTGCTTCCAAGTTAACGATCGCCGATGGCAAGGTAACTGTTACGCGTGAAATTGACGGTGGCCAGGAAACTCTTGAGTTAAATTTGCCCGCGGTAATTACTGCCGATTTGCGCTTGAACGATCCGCGTTATATCAAGCTTCCCAATTTAATGCTCGCAAAGAAAAAGCCATTAGAAACTATTGCCTTGGCTGATCTTGATGTGAACACCGCCAGCAAAGTTGCAACCATTAATGTTGCCGAGCCGCCTGCTCGTGCTGCTGGAAAAATTCTCAACAGTGTTGAAGAGCTGATTGAAATCTTGCATGCGCAAGTTAAAGGGTAAATAACTATGTCGATTTTATTAATTGCTGAATTCGATCAAAATTCTTTAAAAGCGGCGACACGTTCCGCCATTTCTGCAGCAGCACAAATCGGTGGCGATATTGATGTATTGGTTATCGGCCAAAACGTAAATGCTATCGCTCAACAAGTTGCGAAAATTCAAGGCGTCACTCGTGTATTAGTTGCTGATGATGCAGCTTACGCAAAGCCACTTGCTGAAAATGCCGCGCCGCTCGTTCAAAGTCTCGCTACAAAATATTCACATGTAATTGCAGCAGCATCGAGTTTTGGCAAAAATTTATTGCCACGCGTTGCAGCCTTACTTGATGTGGATATGGTTTCAGAGGTTACCAAAATAATTGATGCTTCTACTTATGTACGTCCACTTTACGCAGGCAATTTAAATGCGACTGTGAAGAATGATGAAGCCATAAAATTATTAACTATTCGTCCAACTGGTTTTACCGCAGCGCAAGATGGTTCGCAATCGGTATCTATAGAATCAGTGCTAGCTACCGGCGATAAAGCATTATCCCGCTTTCTGAATGAGCAAATCCAAACCAGCGAGCGTCCTGAATTAGGCACCGCACGTATTATTGTTACTGGTGGACGTTCGCTTGGTAGTGCAGAAAAATTTGAATCGCTTATTGCTCCATTGGCCGGTAAATTAAATGCCGCCATAGGTGCAACACGTGCTGCGGTTGATGCGGGCTTTGCGCCTAACGAGTGGCAAGTTGGTCAAACCGGTACTGTAGTCGCGCCAGATGTATATGTTGCGATTGGTGTATCAGGTGCTGCGCAACACGTTGCTGGCATGAAAGAGAGCCGTATCATTATTGCCATTAATCAGGACCCTGATGCACAAATTTTCCAGTGGGCAGATTACGGTTTGGTGGCAGATTTATTTGATGTGTTGCCAAAAATTTCTGCTGCACTTTAAAGTCAAATCAGATCAAATTTAGAAATCATTTTAAATTATTACGCTTTTAAAACTTAGAACATTATTAAGGTAAAAAACATGGCTGCTGTAGCTTCCGAAAAAGTGTTAAGTGTTCATCATTGGAATGATTCACTGTTTAGCTTTAAAACTACGCGCTCAGATGCGTTGCGTTTTGAAAACGGCCAATTTGTAATGATCGGTCTGGAAATTAATGGTCGTCCGCTATTGCGTGCCTACAGTATTGCCAGCGCAAACTACGAAGAAGAATTGGAATTTTTCAGTATTAAAGTTCCCAATGGCCCACTCACATCTCACCTGCAAAATTTAAAAGTTGGTGATGATTTGTTAGTAGGTAAAAAACCTACAGGTTCATTGTTAATTGATGACTTGAATCCGGGGAAAAATCTTTACTACTTGAGCACGGGCACCGGTCTTGCTCCGTTTTTGAGCTTGATTCGTGATCCATCTGTTTATGAAAAATTTGAAAAAATAGTGCTTTTTCACGGTGTGCGCACAGTAAGCGAATTGGCTTATATGGATTACATTGAGAATGAATTGCCAAATAACGAATTTTTTGGCGATTTGGTGCGTGAAAAATTAATTTATTATCCTTCAGTAACTCGTGAACCCTTTCGCAATCAAGGTCGTTTAACTGACCTGGTTGAGAGTGGGAAATTATTTGAAGATATAGGTTTGCCGCCTTTTAATCCAGAAACTGATCGCGCTATGTTGTGTGGTAGTCCCGAGATGTTAAAAAGCACTTGCGAGCTATTGGATGCACGTGGCTTTAAAATTTCCCCACGTATTGGTGAGCAAGGCGATTACGTTATTGAGCGCGCGTTTGTTGAAAAATAAGTCGGCTTGGCGTTAAAGAAAGGCGGATATGCGAAAGCAATCCGCCTTTTCTATTTGTAATAATTAAAGTATGTTACCTAACAGTTAAATTCTAAGGGAATGGCATAATAAAACCACAGGGTCTCGTTGCGTAGGTTTAAATGCCATGCGTTTTGTATATGAAATGTCCAAAACTTTTGAAGGATAAAGTTATGTTAAAAATTAATTTAGCGCTTTTGATTGCTGCCGTATCAACCACAGCGATTGCTGATGAATTGCGTCCATGGGAAGTTGAGGTCGAGTTAGGTGCAATAGCTACCTCCGGTAATACCGAGGCTACAAGTGTGCACGGCAAGATTGATGCGAAGCAAAATCTCACTAAATTTAGAAACCAGTATATTGTCAGCTCATTATTCAAAAAAGATGAAGTCGTTCAAGACGACAATACCAAGACCAAAGAGAAAACCGCTGATAAATATTTAATCTCTGCAAAATCTGCATATTTATTAGAAGATGAAACTAAGAAAGGTGATAAATCTTCATACCTTTTTGGTTTCGCGTCTTACACTCACGATAAATTCGGCGCTTACAAAACCTATGAAACCGTCGCTCTCGGTTATGGTGATTGGCTCTACTCGAACGACACGATTAACTGGTTCGTCGAAGGCGGTCCAGGTTATTTCCGCGGTGAAAAAGTAGTTGAAACAGGTGATGCAAATGAGCCTTATATTTTCGAAACCGAGAAGGGCGCCTTACTACGTGTAGCAACCGAGTTTGAATGGAAGTTCAGCCAAACTGCTACTTTTAAACAAATCGTAAGCGTTGAATCTGGTTCGGATAACACACGTATTTTAAGCGAGACTTCTGTAGCTGCTTCAATTACTAACGCGATGCAGATGAAAGTTGGTTATGCATTGGCAAGCGATAGTAAGGTTGCACCAGGAAAGGAAAAAACCGATACCATTACTTCTGCAACATTAGTTTATAAGTTCTAATGAAATTAATCCGCTCATTCGCAAATTTTCTCGAATGAGCGGATTAATTTTTAACTCGCTAATGCGTTATTATTTTCGTGTTGGCAGTTCCAGCACAACTCAAAAGCGCTGGTATTACTTTCGCTGCATTTGTCACAAACCCAATCTATGTAGTTTGTATTATTGAGCGAAGTATTTATCACATTCATCGCTTTTTGATAATCTTCATCGTTAACCAGCCACGCTTCCATCCAGGTATCAAACGCAGATAAATCGCCAACACCTGCACCTGAAAATTCATTTTTTAAAATAATCACTAAGCCTGCATTTTCTAATATGTTTTTAATATTGCTAACGAGCAATCGGTTTTCATTAGTATAAATAAGCTTCATATTATTCTGTCGCCCGGTTTTTTATTAATCGATGTATTTTTTTATATCTTCGTTTTGTCAGTATTATTAATCCCAATCCCAACAATATAATTGATGAAGGCTCAGGCACTGAGGCGTAGGTATAAGTTAAGTTATCTATAGCTGCGCCAGTGCGCAAATTGTAAAAACCTTCAATGCTTATACCTTTAATGCCAAGCTCGGACGTGAACGTAATTAATTCATTAGGAATTGCGGGAATATATTCTTCATCTGACCCAAGCCAGCCTGCAGAGTTTTTTTGTATATTTGAACCATCCGCGATTGAGGCATTAAAGAGGATCGCATCGTCATGTTCAGACGTTACAAAAAAGCTTATGAAGGTCGGTAGCTCACCCACGAAACTTAACCATCCAAAATTACTGGTTAGCATAATGTTGTGAGAATTGCCGCCATTGACCCATGAGCCGCCAATTAATAAACCTTTCGAAAGGTATTGATCCGTTAATGGGTTGTCGCACCAACAGGGATCATATTCGTTGTAAACAGGATTGAGGTCGTCAAAATCAATAACAACGGCAGAAGAGCTGGTCGCCATTCCCAGTAAAGAGAAAAGTAGGGTAATTAGCACAATGGATTTTACACTGATAGAAAATAAATTTGCTTTGTCGTTCATATCAACCTCCTTCGATATTCAATGACTTGTTCACCGGATTTGTCAGGAGGTTAACGCTGTGCCTTATTAATGTCTAGTGCTTTGGATCTTGCTAAATATCTACCTCTACAAAACGCTCGCGCGCTTTTAATAACGGAAAATATAAAGCGGTTTTGATATTGGTTTCACCGAGTGCAGTAAAGCAAGCTTTGTAACGTGTAAGTTGGGATTTATAAGCAGAGACTTCTTGCACGATAAAATCAGCATGAGTTTGATTTGTGCTTGGCTCACTGCTCTTATAGTCGATAATCCAACGGGTATTTTGATAAATAAAGCTGCGATCAATAATATTTTCGTGCAATTTCAAATCGATATGATTGCCTTGCTTATGCGTTATGGAAAGTTCGCTCGCACTTTGTTCGTGTGAATTATCAAGTAGCCATAATCCATGTTTATCATGCAAAGTGTTTTGAATTGCAGTTCTTATTTTTTGAGTGGCGAGTTTTAAATCGTCATGATTCCAACCTTGCTGCTGTAAATAAATTCGCCAAAATGGCAGATGCTTTTCAATCCAGCTATCAACATCAACCTGCGTGACTATGCCAATAAGATTTTGCAATGCACGATGAATAATGGTCCCTGTATGGCGTGCTAGTTTTGCGCTTTGGGTTTCCACTTCAGGAATATTTTCTTCATCGTTAACCTCTTTACCGCGATAAGCTCTTAGAAGTTGATTATCTACTAATGGTGGCGCTTGCCATTCTGGTCTTAGTCGTAGCAGTTGTTGTAAACCAGGGCGCTCGACATTATTTGCAGTAGGCACTCTCTTAGGTTGCATAGCAGGAGAAATAATTTTTGCAGTTGAACTTACGCCACTCCAAATACTATTGAGCAATGATTTCTTTGGCGGATTTTTCCATTCACCATTTTCATCTTGCGCAAGCGTTGCAAATAAATACAATTTTTTGATGGCGCGAGTGCAGCCCACGTAGAATAAACGCGTCGCCTCGTAATCCAGTTGGAGTGCAGATTCTTTTTGAATGTATTTATAAAGCTTATCTTTATCGCCACCCACGGGCGCTAAAGGGCCTAACAATAATTGTCGTTCACCTTGACGACTCAATCTTTCACGCCACAACAAAAGTTGTTGTCCATCCGCGGGTGATAATTTATGGAGTCGCGGAATAATAACGTGATCAAACTCTAGCCCTTTAGACTTATGCATGGTCATGACTTGTAATTTCGCATCGGCATTCTGGCGTGGTGTTGCGTAAAGCTTATTGACCGCACGCGTAAAACTTTGCCAATCTTTAACGTCTCCACCTTGTTGGTATTTTTCGATTAGCGCAAAAAATGCAGGAATGTCATTGATATCCTGCGCGTCCAATAATGTAGCTGGCCCACCTAATGCTAACCAAATTCCCTCAATCCATGTGCGTAAGGACTTACGTTGACGCGTGGCGAGAGCTGGTTGAATTACGCCAACAAAGCGTTGTAAAGCCCGTTTACCCTCAGGGCTAATTCCATCAATTTTTTCAAATAATAAAACCTGCTGCCAAATGTTAGGAAAATCGTTTGGTTTTGCGACTGGATTTTCGTCACCAAGTTTCGCGTTGGCAATACAATGTAGATCTTTTAAATTTAGACCACACCAGGGTGCTCGTAAAATTGCTAACCAAGCAATACGATCTGCAGGATTCAGCAGCGCACGCGTAAGGCTCGTGAGATCAATAATCGCCATGCGTTGTGCAAGGCTATCAATATCAGTCGCTTGCCAACTTAAACCGAGCCTGCTCATCGCAGGAAAAATTTGTTGTAAATGATTACGACCACGAGCGAGTAGGGCGACCGATTCTTCAGGATTGCTTTCACGGATTTCTTTAATTAGTTGCGCAATAGCTTCAGCTTCTTGTAATTCTGCGAGGTGACGTTTATCGCTTGAAGATTCGTTATCATCTTCGTATGCAGCTTGTCTTTCTTGCCACGTCTTTTGCGATTGCTCTTCATCGACTTTTGCAAATGGGCTTAAATAAAGTTCAACTGCATTACCCTCAAGTTCTGCTTTGAACGCGCTTGACGCTGAATATTTCACCGCACCACGACTAATATCATCGTCCGATGGAAACGCCGTTTGAAATTGTTCATTAACCCAATTTACTACACCTGCTTGCGAGCGAAAGTTAACGGTGAGATCAAGTTTTTCCAATGATAAATAACCAATACCTTGTGCGCGAGCTTCCAGAAAAATACCGACATTCGCATTACGAAAGCTGTAGCAACTTTGCATGCCGTCGCCAACGATAAATAAACTGCGTCCATCGCCAGTTTGCCAACCAGCAGTGAGCTTTTGCAAAAGTTCGAGTTGGGTGCTCGCGGTGTCTTGAAATTCATCTATAAGAATATGGCGAATTTTATAATCGAGTTGCAATGCAATTTCGCTCGGCGAGTCATCATAGCCAAGCGCTGTAAGCGCTGCCTGACTTACGGCAGTAAAATCGGTTTCACCTCGCTCGGCAAATACAATGTCTAAGCGCGCAGCTAAGCGCGGTAGAAGGCGAGTAAGGCTATCGAGTAATGCCCATTGCGTTTCATCATAATAACTTGGCGGAAGAATTTGTAGTTCTTGAATAATATCTGCTGCATCCGGGTGTTCTTCAAGAATCGCGGCGACTAATTCGCTAAAACGATTTTTATAAACACTACTGTCTTTATTTTCTTTTGCTGCAGGAAAGCCCTGATTTTTATTGGGCGCTTTACGAAAACTTCCTTCATTGGTTATCAATAATTCTGCAATGGCGAGCCATTGAGGTAATTCAGTTAGATTCGCTTCAGGTAAGCCTCTAATACCTTTTAATCTTGTAATTATCGAATCAGTTCCAGATGCTTGTAAATTATTTGCAGACCAGTCTGCGATGCTTGCGAGTTCGCTACCATGTAATAGAAGCAAGCGCTCAACGGCGATAAGACCATCGGTAATAATATCTTGCAAAACATTTTCTAAATAATCTCGTGCATTTTCGTGTTGTGCTTGAAAAATAACACTTAACCATTGATCGCGCTTGGCAAGCAGTGACATCAACAAACTTTCAAGCGAAGATAAATTATTATCCAGATGCGTTAATAAGTTTGTTAGATCGTGACGTATAGGCGAGTCAGATTCCAATTCATTTAATAATTGATGAACTGCTTCGCGATAAGCTGCTTCTGCATCTTCACCAGGTTTTGGCTGGCCGCCAAAACCGCTTGCAATAGGTAATTGACGCGCGATGGTGCTGCACAGGCTGTCGATAGTTTGAATACGCAATCGTTGTGGGCATTGCAATAAATTCCATCCCTGAGATTGATCATGTTCCAATAAATTTTTTGCAAGTTGCCATGTGAGTATGTCATGCGGATTGGAGGGTTCTGATTGTTCTTTCGCTTTCCACAGTGCCTGTAATACGCGATCTTGCATTTCGCCAGCGGCTTTACGTGTAAATGTAATTGCCAAAACTTCTTCCGGGTTTTCACACAAGCTTAATAATTTTAATAGGCGCTGTGTAAGCAATCCGGTCTTGCCTGAACCTGCGGGTGCGCTCACCGCAAATGATCGGCTTGGGTCGAGCGCAGCTTGGCGCGCTAAAAAGTCGACAGGTTGATTCATACTTGCTCCTGTTGTGAAAATTCCAGTAGCGCGTGTGCATCGGCTATACGAGTAAGCGGTGAAATATCTTCAGCATAGGATTGCAGCGTTGCATCTTTAAAATCAACTCGTGCATCGCCAGAAATAAAATTATTAGCAAGCTGTTGTAACTGCTTTTGCCATTCCTGTAATTGAAAACGCCAATCATCGCTTGGCTTAATTCCCTGTTGATTCAAGCTATTATCATGCAGCTCGCCAATACCATCCCATTTTTGTACCTTACGATTTATTTGCGCAAAACTTATTGCAGCAATCTCTTCGTTAGTCACCGCGTAGAGCGGTAATTGCGGTTCAGTGAGGCGTTCGCCTTGCCAGGATTTTGCGCTGGCATTACCGGTTTTATAATCGATGAGGAAACGGTCTCCATTATCGAATTGGTCTATGCGGTCAATACGCAATTTAAGTTTTAAGCCTGCAAATTCAATATCATTTTCCTGTTCGATAGCTATGACATTAAATGCCGGACGCTCACGTTCATTTGCTAGCCATTCACACAATAATGTTGCGAGTCGATTTTGTTCCAGCTCGCAATAAACTTTACCAAGCTTGCGTGGGTTGCGCGTTTGCGCGTTTGCAATAATATCGTTGGTGATATTCCTTACAATCGCTTCCAAAGCTGATTCATTTAGAGCCGCTAGACCGGTAGAGTTTTTTAATTCGCGCCAAATTGCCGCTAACGCATCGTGTAATAAATTTCCGCGTTCGGCTGCATTGAAACCTATTGTCGGCTCATCGGGGTTATTTGCTCCCAAGCGTAAGCGAACAAAAGCTTCAAAGGGGCAGGCGGCTTGATATTTAAATAAACTGCTTCCACCGCGTACCGGTTCTTCATTACCAAGTGTCGGGCCATTAGCATCTTGAATAACGTCGAGCTGCTTTTCGTTTTGTAAATTTTGATAATAAATTTGTAAATCGGAAAGATTATTTTTCAAAATAACATCGAGTGATGTTGAAGGAATTTCGCGAATCAACGCGCTGGGCCGCAATTCATTGTCGCCATCGCCATGAGCGCTACTAAAAATTACCTGCTGTGCAGATTGTTTGTAGCGTTGCGTTAAACCCTGTGCGATTTCCAATTCGCGCGCTGCGCTTGCATGCGGCATCAAATGTTCGCGCTGTATGTGCAAAGGCAAGAGCGGGTTGGGCGAGGGCACTGGTGGCCATTGATTATCGCTCAAGCCCATTACCCACAAATGACTAAATTGCAAACCTGCCGCTTCAAGCGCGCCAAGAACTTGAATGGGCGAATCTGGCGTTTGGGCTTGAAATGGTGTTTTATCAGCAAGCTCGCGCAAATAGCGCAAGGCTTGCGTATAACTTATGGGCGAAGAATGGTTATCTATTCGAGAAAACTGATCGCGCACTTCAAACCACTGGTTGAGTTGTTGATACTCCTGTGAATCCAACCTGCGCGTTCCTGGCCAATTCATAATTGTCAGTATTTGATCAAAAAAATTCAGCCACGCGTGAGCGGTTTTGAATTTTGTATCAGTTGGCGAGCGTCGCAATAAATTTCCTAAGACTTCAAACCGATGAGCGAGACCTGCTACAGAAAATTGTGGAATTCGTTCTTCCAATTTGCTTGCACAATAACGTAGGTCACCAGTAGTGATTGTGATTCGGCCTAATTTTCGCAGTTCATGAATCAGGTGCGCGCGGGCATTAAATTCTCGTTGCTCATCGCCCCAGAAAGGCGAATTTATTAAATTACATAAAGGTTCCAGCGGCCACTCATTATCCTGCAATCGCAAAATTTCAAATAAGCTATTAATTAGTGGTGCGGACCCTAACGGCGTTCCCGCAGAAAAGTTAAAAGGCAAGGTATAACGCGGTGACTTCGGAAGTAGCGAGTGAGGCTCAAATACTTCGGTAAAAATTCGCTCAACTTGATCGCGACATTGGCCGAGATTAGGCACAACAATTCCAATTAACGCGGAATCTGGCGTTTGTTCTAATTGCGATTTGCTCCACAAAGCGGCAGCACGAATTTCTTCTTCAGTATTATTCGCCTGGGTGCGAATCAAATCCGTGTTTTTCGCAGCTTGGGCAGGCAGATGAATAAGATTTTGCGAGGCTGATTTTAATATGTGCGCCATTAATGGGGGCAGATCATCAAACCCTTCCAAATAAATTTTATGAAATTTGGCTAAATCACCATTATTAAATGCTGTTGCGATCAACTCGTAGCTAGTTTCTTGTGTGATGGTATTTTGAAGCTGCAAATCGCGCTTGAATACATTTGCCCATTCCGAGAATTGTGCGCTGTTACTTTTCGGGTCGATAAAATAATCTGATGAAAATATATCGTTCAATTGCCAGAGTTGTAGATTTTTAAACGCGCTGTCTGCTTGCTGGGCTAACGGCTTTGGCTGTAATAACGTGGCACCAAGCGCGGAATTTTTAATCGCAGCCTCCCACAGCATTTGTCGTTGTAGTGGTGATGCTATAGCCACGCATGAATGGCTTATACCTTTATTTTGCAGTGCTTCCCACTGTGTTTCCAACCATTGCCCGAGGCTTTGTATATTAGGTTTTAACCAAGCTTGTGCTGTTTGTTGCATAGCGTAGGCGCGCAATAAATGATTGCGTAGGCGGTTGTTTGGAACCAGTATCAAAGCATTAGTTGCCAATGCGGGAGCAAGCAGTTCAAGGTTAAGATAAGTTGCAGCCATGCGATAAAATCTCATTCAAAATAAAAAGGCTCCTGACCAAAAGGTGAGGAGCCTTTTTTAAGACGGTTAATTACTAGTCGTCGTTAGATGCACCAATCAAATGAAGCAAGCTGGTGAACAAATTAATAATGGACATGAATAATGTTGTGGTAGCGAGAATGTAATTAGTCTCGCCACCGTGAATAATTTCGCTTGTTTGATAAAGAATCAAAGCAGACATTAACAATACAACACCGGCGGAAATTGCCAAACTGGTTGCTGAGAATTGGTAACCAAAGAAAGATGCGCCGATTACGAAAAGAGATGCTGCAATTAACAACATGAATCCAGCAGCTATAAAACCTCCAAGGAATTTAAAATCTTTACGAGTTGTTAACACGTATGCAGATAGACCAATAAACACCGCTGCTGTACCACCCAAGGCTTGCATAATGATGGTGCCGCCATTAGCCATCTTCAAATATTGGTTGAGCATTGGGCCTAGGCTAGCGCCAATCAAACCGGTAAATGCAAAAACCACTAACAAGCCAGTTGATGAGTTCGCGGTTTTAGGCAACACAAACCAGACCAATCCCAATGCCACCAAGCTCATTACCAAACCTGCACCGTGACCCAAGCCAGCAGCCATTGAAATACCTGCAGTCACCGCACTAAACGCGAGCGTTAGGCCAAGTAACATATAGGTATTGCGCAAAACCTTACTTACATCAGTAGTCTGGGCTGCGGTTTGAATCGTGTGAATATTGGATATCTCTTGCATGATGTTCTCCATCGATTATTGCTGATTGTAATAGGTAAAACGGATGATCTGGATAACAGAACTATGCGCGATACTACAAAAGAATAGACACTATTGCTACGGCTAAGTTTCTGCCAAATTACCGAGATTCCAGCAACTGCTCAAGGCAGTGATCATTAATGCCATAAAACGTCTTAATCGCAGCAATTTGCTGCAAAATTAGGCTGTTATCACGCTCAACCTTACGTTTTTGGGCAAGAATCATTTTATTTTTACTGGTGTGTTCCAGGGAAATAAACTCAAATACCTGGGTGTCGTAACCATTTGCTTCCAGTAGAAGCGCACGCAGGCCGTCGGTCACCATCTCAGCTTCCTGCCCCAGATGTATGCCGTGCAACAGTACTGGCGCCAGCACAGCAGGACTTTTAAGTTGTGGGCGAAGCTGTTTGTGACAGCAGGGCGAACACATAATTATCTCTGCACCAGTGCGAATTCCCATGTGAATTGCATAATCCGTTGCCGTATCGCAAGCATGTAAAGCGATCATAACGTTGATGTTTTTGGCCGCGAAATGTTTTACATCGCCTTGTTCAAATTGAATTCCGTTCAAGCATAATTTTGTGGCGGTTTGATTGCATAAATCCACCAAAGGCTGCCGCAATTCCACGCCAGTTACTTGGGTTTTTACGCCGAGCTGCGCGCTCAGATAATCATGAACAGCAAATGTTAGATAGGCTTTGCCTGAACCGAAATCTGCAATATGCACTTCTTCGCGTTGCGTGAGGCCAGTGCTTTCAATTGCGTTCGATAGGACTTCAATGAATTTATTAATCTGTTTCCATTTGCGCGACATAGCGGGAATGATTTGCCCGTTCGCATCGGTGATTCCAAGTTCACGCAAATAAGGACGGCTCTGCTCTACAAAACGATTTTTCTCTTTGTTGTGCGCGAGCAACGTGGTGTTTTCAATGTCGCTTTTGTTATTTTTATTGCGATGTCTATTGATTAAAATTTTGCCTTTTTTGCTGAAGCTTAATTGGGTTTCCCATTCGTCACTTAACAAGTGTGCATTCTTAAAGTGCGTGCCGAGCAGTGTTTCGAGCAATTCTATTGCAGCAGTAATCGAAAAGTTTTTTGTGATGTGATTAGTTTTGTATTGATAGAGAAATGAAAGCAATCTTTCGCTTTTAATGTCAACTGGGCGAATAGTCACGCGCTCTAAATCAACTTCATCGCCTTGATATTTTGACAACACCAAACGCTGCAAAAAGCTCTTGTCAAAAGCATTCTGAATATCGGAAAAAAAATGTTCGAGTTCTGGCAGCGCCATAAAGTTGTACCATTAAAGTATTGTGATTTTAAACAGCAACAACACTTGTGTTGTGAATATCGAATTGCGCGAGTTGCGGTTGGAGCGCGTTTATAGCGGGCGACGCTTTAGTAAATACGGCCCAGTGCTTTGGCGATTGCTCTTTAAATCTATATGCATCTAACAAAGATGCAACGCGTCGTGCAATAGCTTCACCGGAATCAATTAACTGCAAGCCGGCTGCAAACTGAGCTGCAATTTCATCGCGCAATAATGGGAAGTGAGTGCATGCAAGCACCAGTGTATCCATTTTATTGCCGTTAGGATGATCGAAAAATGGCTGCAAAATGGGGTTTAATTGTTCGGCAATTATAGTTTCGCCACGCAATTTGCATTCTGCCAACTGCACCAATTCACTCGACCCAACTGAAATGACCTCTGCATCAGGAGCATATTCGCGAATCAAGTTATGTGTGTAAGGGCGAGCAACAGTCGCAGGTGTCGCAAGCAAGCCAATCACCTGCGATTTACTCTGTGCTGCCGCAGGTTTTATTGCGGGTACCACGCCCACCACGGGTTGCGTGAAATGATTGCGAATGTGGGGCAGGGCAACCGTACTGGCAGTATTACAAGCCACCACAATAACATCGACTGGAAAGGCGGCGATGATCTTGTGAAGAACGGCATCAACCCGTGTAATTAATTCCGCCTCGCCTTTAGTGCCGTAGGGAAAAAAAGCGTTGTCAGACGCATAGATCAAGGACGCAAAAGGGAGTTTCTTCTGAATCTCTGCAAAAATACTTAAACCTCCCACTCCAGAATCGAAAACCAGAATGCGTGGGGTTTGGGTTATGGGCGATAATGACATGAAGGCTCTGCAACAGAATTGCGTTAAAATACCAAAACCGAATTTTAGGGTAGCTAGCCCGTACCCTCAACCTATTTGTGTCGCTCCCAATTTATTTACTAAGGATTCCTCGTGAACAGTGCATTTATTCTTCTTGCAGTGGTATTGATTACGCTTGTGGTTGGTTTTTTATTCGCCAATTGGGTGGCAGGCAGAAATAATCGTAAACGTTTGGCCGATGCACTTTTACTCCGCGAAAACGAACTCAGAGCGCATCATGTGCAAGAGCTGCATCAATCTGCCTTGCGCGAAGCCAGCTTGCAACAGGAATTAGCACAAGCAAAATTTCAGGTACAAGAGACAAAACAGGAATGGATTCAATTGAAAACTGTGCACCAACAATTGCAAGAGCAAGCAAATATTCATCTACAGGATCTGGCTGCCGCGAGACAAGAATTACAGCAACTTACCGATACCCAAGTGCGTTTACAGCAAAAAGATACAGCATTAATGAAAGTCACGGCGGAAGCGACTGAGCTGAGCACGCGCCTCGATCAGGAGCGCAAAAATTTTACTGAACAGCTCGCGATCTTACAAAATGCAAAAGTTGAGCTATCGAAAGAGTTTGAAAATATCGCCAATAAGATTTTCGACAACAAGCAGCAACAATTTTCGCAATCCAGCAAAAGTCTGCTTGAAACAACACTCGATCCGTTTAAATTACAATTGAACGACTTCCGTAAAAAAGTGGAAGATGTATACGAAAAGGAAAATGCAGATCGTAATCGTTTATCCGGTCAAGTATTGGAGTTGCAAAAGCAAGCGCAAAAAATTGGTGAGGATGCAGTCAATCTTGCGCAAGCATTAAAAGGTAATAATAAAGCGCAAGGCAATTGGGGCGAAGTTGTTCTTGAGCGTTTGCTGGAAGAGTCTGGCTTACAAAAAGGGCGTGAATACGATACGCAACTGAGTTTCACCAGTGATGAGGGTTCGCGCCGCATGCCGGATGTGATTATTCATTTGCCAGAACAGAAAGATATTATTATCGATTCAAAAGTATCGCTTATCGACTACGAAAAATTCTGCACTACGGATGATGATCAAGAACGTAAATATCATTTAAACGCTCATGTGAATTCCCTGCGCGGACATATCAAAGGTTTAAATATTAAAGACTACGAAAAGCTTGAAGGTGTTAAATCTTTGGATTTTGTTTTTATTTTTATTCCAATCGAAGCCGCTTTTATGCTTGCCCTGCAGCACGAACCGAATCTATACCGCGAAGCTTATGACAAACACATTATTCTTGTTAGTCCGACAACTTTGCTGGCGACTTTGCGTACTGTAGAGAATATCTGGCGTTACGAAAAACAAAATAAAAATGCTGAGCGTATCGCAAAAGAAGCAGGCGCTTTGCATGATCAATTCGTGTTGCTGTTGGATGCAATGGATAATATTCAAAATTATCTCGGTAAATCACAAGAAGCTTACAATACAGCGCGCAGCCGTCTACAAACTGGCCGTGGTAATTTAGTTAAACGTGTGGATGATCTTCGTCGCTTGGGCGCAAAAACAAAAAAGCGTATCGACGGTAATTTGGTGGAAGCGGACAATGAGCTTGATGAAACTACTTTGTTGATTGAATCAAATGAAAATGATGTGGTGGATTCGAACGAATGAGTTTTAACGTACGCTTAATGAAACTAAATGATTTAATCGCTATCGAACATATTCAAGCAGAAGCCTACGCTGGTTATTTTTTGGAATCTGCCGAAGTTATCTCCCAGCGTTTTGAATTAAGCCCAACAACCGCATGGGTTGCTGAACGAGAAGGACATGTGTGTGCTTATTTAGTTTGCTATTGGTCGAGGGTAGGGAAAATAAATTCACTCAATGCGCCTTTTACGTTTGTGGAAAATGCAAATTGTTTATATCTACATGACTTGGCGTTGTTAAAAATTGCGCAAGGTTTTGGTGTGGGTAAAAAATTGATCCATGCCGCAATGGAGCACGCGTTAAGTAAATCTGCGCAAGCACTAGCACTTTTATCGGTACAAAATTCAAAAGAGTTTTGGAAAGGATTTGGTTTTTCTGAGTTTACTAACTTGGAAAAAATGCAGCATGAAAATTTACACACTTATTTGGGAGGTGATGATTCTGCATTCTATATGGTCAAAGAGCTGTAGCATCATGCACCTGCAAGAATGTTGTAATCCTAAAAATATTTTCAACATTCATTGCATGAGTGGCGGACAAAAAACTTCGAATTTTATTTCTTGCGTAGAGTTACACCAACTTCCAAATGATGCGTATAGGGAAATTGATCAAACAAGGCGACATTAGTAATGTCGTGAGTTTGTGTAATGGTTTTTAAATTTTCACGCAAGGTCACCGGGTTACAAGAAATATACATGATGTTGTCGTAGCGCTGTGTAATGGATGTTGTGTGGGGGTCCATTCCTGAGCGCGGTGGGTCTACAAAAATACTTGTGAAGTTGTAACTATCTAAATCAATTCCATCCAGGCGATTAAAGCTGCGTATTTTATCCATCGCTTGCGAAAAATCTTCGCTTGATAAGCGCGCAATAGCTACGTTGTTGATCTGATTTAATTCCATATTATAAAGCGCAGACTTTACAGACGGTTTGGCTAATTCTGTAGCCAGCACGCGTTTAAAGTTTTGCGATAACGGCAGTGTAAAATTTCCGTTGCCGCAATAAAGTTCAATTAAATCACCACTCCAGCCTTGGCTTTTATCAACCGCCCAAGTTAGCATTTTTTCGCATACACGCGCATTGGGTTGCGTGAAGCCGGATTCGATTTGTTGATAGTGAAATTGTTTATTGCCAACCGTTAATTGTTCAATGACGAAATCTTGCTCTACAACAATTTTTTGACCTTTGCTTCGGCCAATCACAAAAATGTTTAGTTTTGTTTGTAGCTCACGTGCAACTAAAATCCATTCTTCATCGAGTTTACGGTGATAAATGAGCGAAATTAACGCTTGCCCGCTCAGAGTAGTTAAGAAATCGATTTGAAATAACTTGGTGCGCAAAATTTCATTAGCGTTAATTTCCTCCATTAATTCAGTCATTAAGTGATTCATTAACTCAGAACCAATGGGAAACTCAGTAATATCGTAGGCACGTTTAAATTCATCATCACTAAACATGCAATAGGTCGACACTGGGCCCTTATGCCAAATGCGAAATTCCGCGCGCATGCGGAAATTTTTTTCGGTTGATTCAAATACTACAGGTTCGGGAAATAAAAATTCGGAAAAATCTTGTTTGAAGTTAGCGAGTTTTTCGGCGAGTTGCGCTTGGTACTCTGCCGGAGTGTACGATGTTTGTGTCATAAGTTACTTATATAGGTGAAGGAATAACATTAAATATCAAGCGAAAATTGGCGTTCACCGGTTAAGGGCAAACGAATTTTGAAGGTGGCGCCTTTACCGTATTGAGAGCTTAGGCTGATTTTACCTTTATGATGTTCGGTAATAATAAAATAGCTGACCGATAGGCCCAATCCTGTGCCTTTGCCAACCTCTTTGGTGGTGAAAAAGGGTTCAAAGATATGGGTTTTATGACTATCTTTAATACCTGGGCCATTATCACTGAATTCAATAATAATTTCGGATTTTTTCAGTTGCGCCGAAATTTCTATACGCATTTCTCTTGGTTGTTCATACTCATCAGAAACCAATGCCTGATAAGAATTTCGTAACAAATTTAAGAAAACTTGTTGCAATTCAGCGGAGGATGCGAAAATTAAAGGAATATCAGCGCCGATATTGGTAACAACTTTAATGTCTGCCATTTTGCTATTTTCGGTGAAACCTGTGTTGCGATTGAACTCGACTGATTGCGTTATTATTTTACCTAGATCTAGCCAATTTTTTTCAGCATGATTGTTATGCGAAAATTCCAGCATGTTAGTGATAATTTTCCCAGCGCGTTCGCCAGCTTCTTTGATGTTATCTAAAAACTGTGGAATATCTCGTTCGTTTAAGTAGCTAGTAATCTGATCAAACTCTAGTTTATGTTTGCCCGCGGCGGTTAAGTTACCCGTTAAATCTGGTGATGTCCGCCGAGTAATATTTTGTACATTATGCAAAATAATTCCTAATGGATTATTCATCTCGTGAGCAATACCCGCAGCAAGCTCTCCGAGGGAAGACATTTTTTCATTTTGGATCATCATGTTTTCAAGTTGAATGCGCTTGGTAACATCTTTTAATTGAATCACCGCGCCGGATGTCTGCCCGCTTGCGATTTGTCCGCTAATGAGAGGGTAAATTCTCAAGTCGTAAAAGCGCTGTTCATCTTCTTCCAATTGCTGAAGTTGTCGATTAATAAAAGGTTGCTGACCTTTAATGATATTGGTTAGCTGCTCACTTGATACAGGAAGCTGCGGTAGGGCGGTTAATATATAGGTCCCCAAAGCTTTATCGAACGAGGTTCCTGTGCGCTCAAATGCAGCTATGTTCCAGTAGGTGACTTTTCCATCTGCATCGACACCGACTAAAATATCGGGCACTGAATTAATCATGGTTTGCAGGTGGCGTTTGGTGTCTTGCAATTGTACTGCGATAGTTTTGTGATTTTGAATCACCGTTTCCAATTCATCATTTTTTTGATGAATACTTTGGGTGCGTTCCTGAATTTTTTGTTCAAGATCTTTTTGATGCAATTTTAATAAATTTTTGGCGGCTTTATTTTTTAAACGGCTGTGTTGTAAACCGGCAATAAGTGCAGTTTGGATTATCAACAATCCTGCAATGATAATTAGCAAGGTCAAGCTCGTGACTATTTCTTTGCCTGCTGCAAAGCATGGATTCACCGCGCACAATAATACAGCCGTGGTCACGGCTTTCAGGAAGTTAAGATCCTTGTATTGGCGGGTGTAGGTCATCGGTAATCATTACTTGAGAAAAGATTGGCTATTGTCGCACCGACTGCGCCAACTCAAAAGTCAAAAGCTGTGTTTTTGTTCGTTTATCCTAAGTAGTTTTATTTTCGCTTTATACCTTACCTGTGATTTATTGGACGACACTTGAGCGCTTTTTAAGCACTCAATAAGTTGATGAAAAAAGGTTTGACAGCCCCTCAAAATTAGGTAGAATGCGCACCTCTCAGCAAGGGCGGTTAGCTCAGTTGGTAGAGCAATGCCCTTACAAGGCATGGGTCACAAGTTCGAGTCTTGTACCGCCCACCACTTAAATGTGTTGTTTAGTTGAGATGTTTTGCGGACCGGTAGTTCAGCCGGTTAGAATGCCGGCCTGTCACGCCGGAGGTCGCGGGTTCGAGCCCCGTCCGGTCCGCCACTAATTTTTAAAAAGCTGCCTTAGGGCGGCTTTTTTTTGTTCTTTGGTTTACCTTTTGGCGTTGAGTGTCTCGTAGTATTACAAAAGGGAATTGAATTATATTTGAGCTACCGGCTTGTCAAAGTATTATCGTAATTTAATCGTAGGCTCCGCTTCGCAAATAGTTATTCAGAAAAGTGCAGAGGCAACAAAAAGGATCGTCCAATGACACATCATCGCATTCTGCTCATATTAGAAACCATCCATGGACAAATTGGAGGGACAGAGCAGAATACTCTACGCTTTGCGCAAGCCCTGTTAGAGCGGGGTCACCATCCTACAATCGTGGAAGTAGGATCAAAAATTCTTTCAAAAAGTGATGATGCTAGGGGATTGGAGTTGTTCAATGTGCCCGCCACTAAGTTTGAGGATGTCACAATTAAGGAGTGGCGTAATCTAATCAAGGAGACTCGGCCTCAAATAATTATTCGATCAAAAACTTGGGTTGGCTGTGTAAACTGGAAATTAGATTTGGTTGCTTATTTAGCTGATGCTCAATATCTGGGCTGGGAACATCATCCTGCCAATGAGCCAGTTAACGATAATGTTAAAATCAAAACGCAAATAAAAAGGTTTATTCGTAAATGGTTGCATGCACGTGCAGTGAAGCGTTCGGTTGCTGTAAGTAATGCAGTGCGTGATCCATTGATTGAGTTCTTCCCAGTACCCGCTTCCAAAATTGACTTAATCTATCCTGGCGTGGACTTTGCAATTTTTAAGCATACAGGTAGAGCACGTGAAGAGCTAAGGGCAGTGTGGGGTATTCCGCAATCCGCATTTGTTATTGGTTCGCTCGGTCGTTTAGTAGCTCACAAAGGTAATGATTTTACATTGCGTGTGATGGCGGAGTTGCTTAAAAAAAATCCTGAATTAGACGTTTGGTGCGTTCTGGCAGGTAGAGGCCCAGATCTAGCTCGCCTCCAAAAACTTGCCGAAGAATTTGGAATAATTGAGCGAGTTTGTTTCCCAGGCTGGCAAGAAAGTGCACCTAAAGCTTGGAACGCTCTAGATTTATTTCTCATGCCCTCGTCTGATGAAGGGTTAGGAATGACTTTAATTGAGGCTGCGGCCTGCGGTTGCATGCCGCTTGGTGCTGCGGTAGGAGGTATGAAAGAGATTCTGAGCGGCCCTTTGATAACCTACAGTTTACCGCCCGTCGATACCGATGCGTGGGCAACTGCCGTTGCTAGAGTAATTTCACTGACTTCATTGCAACGAAAACAAGAGCATGAGATTGTCTATGATGATCTGCGAAGAAGATTTGATGCGTCAATCCAATGGAATCTAATGGTGGATTGGGTGGAGGCACAAGTCAGTTAAATCAATGGATATTAAAATGTGTTTTTAATTCACTGATTTGTCATTTTAGATTGTTAATCTAAGGTTGATGGAACTGATAGGCTAAAGCAAAGGTCTGTTAGTTATCATAAAACTAGCGAAACAACTAAAAAGGGTTTTTATGGACGACTATATTGAAGATTTACTAGAGGATGTTGAAGATTTTGATGATGATATCGCCGACGATTATTCCGATATCTAAATTACAAGTTTCTCCGCAAACGCTTTTCCCGCAGTTCAGCTTCTC
Source organism: Gammaproteobacteria bacterium (assembly GCA_004172865.1). Lineage (GTDB taxonomy): Bacteria > Pseudomonadota > Gammaproteobacteria > Pseudomonadales > Cellvibrionaceae > Cellvibrio. Next base: position 92,679 of record SEBV01000008.1, read on the forward strand.
GATTATCTCACCTGATTTTTCCTGCAACGCTGGCTAAGCCAGTGTTTGACGCTTCCATTCGCCGTAAAATGCCAGGGCAATCACATCGGTTTTTGTGAGCAATACCAATAATATTCGTCGAGTAGACCGCAAATCTGGCTTAAATAATGATTTTGCGGCAGCTATCAATTAGATAAAAAATAACCTGACTTATACTCAAGGGTAATTCTGGCAGCGCCGGCTGTCGCATATCTCGCTCCATGGAATTATGCTTATGACTTTAGAAAGCACGGACACAATAGAGGCGGTAGTCTTGTTCGCTGAAGATGTGATTACTCGTGAACTTTTATATCCTGAGTTTGAAGCTATTCTTGATGGCTTTGTTCCCGTGCCTGATTTTAAAGGCGCCACGGCCAAGGCGGTTTATCTCGCTATTAATTCCAATCTTTGTATTACTTCAGCTGTTTTCTTCCTTATGGACTTTGACGGCAAAGGTATGATTGATCGTCGTTGGAATATTCCCTTGCAACAACTTGCTGAGGCCTCAGGTAAAGGCCCGAATATGGGGGCGGGGCCAATTCGTCTAGCCTGCTTCAGCCAATGTGGTATTGGTTGGCACCAGAAAAAACTTTGGGATCCGGTAATGGACCCAGCTAAATCAAGCTTCGCGCAACTAAAAAAGTCGGTTGCCAATAATCGCATGGGTCTGATTTTTAAGAAGCCTTTGCAGGAGCGCGAGGCAACTGTGTCTTCGGAGCCACAGCAAAGTACCGTGGCTATCCAACAAATCCATGAACATTATTCGCAAGAATTGCGCAATCAGATGGCAGCCTTGATCAAGGAGCAGCGTTTCCACGTTGCGACGCTACATTCAAAACAGCAAGAGACACTGCAAAAACTTCAGCACGAGCATCAGCATCGATTACAGGCTTATCAGGAGAAAGTGAAAGAACTTAAAGCCCAAAATGCAGAGTTGGAGGGACGCAATCAATCGCTTAAAGAGAGTTTTAATGTTCAAACAAGCAAAGTTGAAGGCATGCGCGAATATTTTTCCCATAAGCTAAAAGCAGCCCAAAGCGATGAAAATAGCCAGATTCAAGCACTGCAAGAAAATTTCGCGATTGAAATGGATTTAAAGCTGCAAACGGCGACTGCCGAGTTACATGAAATGCTAGAGATGCGCGAAGTAGAATTGTTTTATCGCCATCAAAATGAAACGACGCTAAAAGAAGAAATTGTAAAAATTAAGCAGGATTACCAGGAGCTGCTTAATAATAGCGGTGAACAAGTGCTGACGCGTTTGGATCGCGCCGGAATTAACTTTGTTGTTTATCATCCCGGAGCTGGTCAATTTACTATTCCGCTCGCTGATTTGAGTCGATACATGCAAAACCCAACGGCTTACGTCGCGAAAAATTCCGGTGTGGGCGAGCGGCTTTATTCAACCTGGTTTGAGCATTATCAAAACCCTATTTGTAATGGTACGGATGTAAATGGCCATAAATGTGGTGAAGCTTTAGTTCGCATAGGTTCTCCTGTGGAGTTTCATGAGGGTGAAAGCGACCATTGTGAGCATCATCAACTCATTTCTTATAAACTGGTCTCAGAAAAGCGATGATGTCGTATTGATGTTGAGTTGAATCCGTATTGAGAGTTAATGAGAGTTGATTAATTTACTATCTGAAGATGAGTTTTTAGAGCGGACGGCAAATGTTCCGTTGCAACGAGTGCCGTGGGATTTAGCGAAACAGAAAGGTGTGGATGTATTCATAAGACGTGACGATCTTATCGATACTCATTTAAGTGGAAATAAATTTTACAAATTATTTTATAACTTACATGCCGCTAAAGATTCGGGGTATCAACAATTACTAAGTTTTGGCGGCGCTCATTCCAACCATATTTATGCTTTGGCAATGGCGGCGAAATTTTCTGGATTTAAGTGCATAGGTGTTATTCGTGGTGAACGGTCACGACAATTAAGTGCAACATTGTTAGATGCAGAATCTGCTGGCATGAAATTGCATTTTGTTTCGCGCACAGATTATCGAGAGAAAAATTCGCAAGAGTTAAGGGGTAGTTTAAACCGTTTGTATGGTGATTTTTTTGAGATTCCTGAGGGCGGTGCTAACAATTACGGCGTCATAGGTACTACAGCTTTAGGTACAGCAATATCTCAACAAGTGAAAGGCGACTATACTTCGATTTGCATCGCCGCTGGTACCGCTAGCACGCTCGCGGGAGTTGCTTCAGGTGTAGCGATGGGTGACCAAAATCTTAACACTGATGACAAAAAAGTTATAGGTTTTTCGGTGTTAAAAGGCGATGGTGATTTAGGTTCAGATCTTATCAATCACCAGCATGCTATTAATAGTGAAACAAATAACTGGCGGTTAATTAGTGGTTATCATTGCGGTGGCTACGCAAAAAAATTACCGAATTATTTGCGTCAGTTTATGAGTGAGTTTGAAGCCACTGCAAATTTACAGCTTGATCCCGTTTATACCGTAAAAATGTGTTGGGGCGTCGCGCAGTTACTGGTGCAGAATTATTGGCCTCGTGGTAGCAAGATTATTTTGATACACACGGGTGGTTTACAAGGTCGGCGTGGTTTTGGGCTGTTCTAAACAGTCAAACTTTTTCGATTAAATATTTTTTATAATTGACCTTACTGCTGTAGAGAGAAGGAATATTTTATGCAACCGCAAAAAAATATAACGCCTGTTCGTGTTGAGTTTGATTTGTCTTTAACTCGCACGTTAATTCCGCTAAAAGATATGAGCGAAGCTCATCTGCTGGAATTATTAAGCGACGCTAATTCTGAAGTGATCTGCGCCGGGCAAACTCTATTTTCGCGCGGTAGCTACGATGCTCAACACGTTTATTTGTTACATGGCAATGTAAGCCTTGTCGATGAAAATAATGTGACAACGATTATTAAAGGTCGATCTACTTTACTGCCAATCGGTCACCATCAGCCGCGTTTGGTCACAGCGGTAGCCGAATCTGATTGCAGTGTTTTACGTCTTGATAGCGAGCGTTTGGATAAGCTTTTAGCCTGGAGTCAGGTTGCGGATTACTTGCAGTTAAATATTTCTCGTCAGCGCGATTTTGATGAAGATATTGATTGGATGATGACGGTCTTAAAATCCAATTTATTTTTTAAAGTTCCTCCCATCAACGTTGAAGAAATATTCTCTCGATTAATCCCTCAAGTTGTCTACGCGGGCGATGTGGTTATTCGTCAGGGCGAAATAGGGGATCAATGTTATTTTCTAAAAGAAGGTGAGGCCGAAGTTTGGCGGCACAATGATTCAAATCGTCAATTACTTGCGACTGTAGGCATTGGCCGCTGCTTTGGTGAGGATGCGCTAGTAAATGAAACCGCTCGAAATGCTTCTGTCATCATGCTTACAGACGGCGTGTTAATGCGTTTGGACAAACAAGATTTTTTCCGATTGCTTAAAGAGCCAGTAGTGGCTTCGATATCATTAGAATCTTTTGCAGGAAAAATTGCAGACGGCGCAGTTGCGGTGGATGTTCGTAGTGAAGAAGAATATGCCGAATTACATTTGCATTCAGCGGTTAACGTACCGTTGAATTTATTGGGCATTAAATCGCGCATGTTAGATAAAAGCCGGGCCTATATTTTTTACTGTAATACCGGTCGTCGCAGTCGCGCCGCTGCGCATCTATTAACGCAGCAAGGTTTCAAAGCTTTTGCGCTTGATGATTGCAGTAGTCTTTTCACGCAATCTCGTTGGAGCGATTTGCTGGATAATCGTTTTAATTATGTGTTGCGCGATGGAGTTGCTCACCAAGGATTGTAATTTTTTTTTGAGTGAGTACATATAAAAAAAGGCTGCAATGCAGCCTTTTTTATTTTTATTCGCTTTGGGTTTCGACCCGGTCCCCATATTTCATCTCGCGTAGTCTTCCTTGTGAGAAATAGAGGTTTGTCCAAAACTGGCCTTTGCCTGGGTTGTAAGTCCATATATCGATATTGTCGCAGTGTTCGATTACCGTGTAGGTCCCGTCGCGCTGCTTAACGTTGAAGGGCGTTCTTTCGCAAAAAGTATCTTTAAACGATGGCTCACCACATTTGCGAAAAACATCCACTTTACTGTCGCCGACTTCGATGATGTCACCTTTACATCTCAGTGACTCAGCTCCAGCTGAATGAGTTAATAACAGGCCAGAAAATATCGCCAGGCCGGCAATTGCTTTCATAATACGTCCTTTGTTTTGGTAGGTATGAAAGGCTCTTATCATAAACCTGAATTCCAGTTTTGCTATTCCTTCTTCGAAATAAATTTGTGTTCAAAATGTTAAAGAAAATGAGCCTTATGCCGTTAAGTTTATAGGCGAATAACTTCGCCGAACACTTACATGCCCATTGATGAGAGACAGTTTTATGAACGCATACCAGGCAGCGCAGCATTACTCATCTGTTAAGACTCAAACAAATGTGTTGGATGCATCTCCCCACCGCTTAATTCAGATGTTATTCGAAGGTGCTTTGGAGCGTATTGCTCAGGCAAAGGGCGCAATGAAACAGAATCAAATTACCCGAAAAGGTGAGCTGATCGGTAAGGCCATTAACATAGTGGGCGGCTTACAAGGCAGCTTGAATGATAAAGAGGGTGGTCAATTAGCTGCAAATTTAGAAGGTCTGTACGACTACATAATACGCCGCTTAACAAAAGCCAATATTGACAACGATCCGTCTGTTTTAGATGAATGTGGCCGTTTATTAGGTGAGCTTAAATCCGGTTGGGATGCTATTGCCAGCGAGGTAAATTGAAATGAATTTGTGCCTGGTTCAACCCGTTGATTATTCCGGTCAGTCCGGTGTTATGCAGGTTCGTCATCTACAGCAAGCATTAACTAATGCATTAGTGTTAGAGGATTGGGACCAGGTGCGTAAGCTTGATCAAACCTGTGCAGCGCTGATTGATAAGGTCATCGACGCAAATCAAAACGATGCAGGCGCACTTTCAAAAGCCTTAAATGAGTTAAAAGGAGTGTACGCAAGTCTTATTGTGCAATGTAAACGTGAAGTTGCTTCAATGGCGCATTGATTTAATGCTAGGCTTAGCGGTATAACTAGCAGCTGAGCCAGTATAGGAGCGCCAACATTGTCTAATTACAACTCGCAAGAAGCCCTTAAGCAATATCGCCAACTGGGGTTGGAGACCCATGTCAACAATGCGAGCCCGCATCGTTTGATTCAGCTTTTGTTGGATGGTGCCTTGGAACGACTTAATGGGGCAAAAGCTGCTATCGAGCGTGGCGATACCGCTACCAAAGGTGCGTTAATTGGCAAGTCCATGGGTATTATCTCTGGCCTGCGCAGCTCATTAAATATGGAAGTTGAAGGTAGCGATCTACCCGAGCGTCTCGACGATCTTTACGATTATATGGGCCGCCGTTTATTGGAGGCATCCAGCCAGAACAAGATTGAAATAGTCGTCGAAGTGATTGATCTTTTAAAGACTATAAAATCCGGTTGGGATGGAATAGAACCGCAACAACTAGCACAGCCTTAATCTGAATAAACTATCAGTGCTTATCAATGATAGGCACTTGTTAAATCCTACTGTTGTATTTTCCGTAAACAATCCAGTCAAAAAATCACCGCATTTATCCTGCCCGAATAAAATATTTTGCTTATTCATGCCATTAATTTGACTCGCTTCATATCCTCGTCTAAACCTAAGCATTAATAGTCATAGCTCCGGCGTTATTCCGGATAAATATCGCAAAATGCAAATTACTTGCAATTTACAAAGGTTGATAGAGCATGTGGCGTAACAATAAGGTTTTAGTCATTGATGACAACGAATCGCGCCGGCACGATTTAAAAGTGTTATTAGAGTTTTTAAGCGAAACCACCTTCACCTCAGCCTCAAAAAGCTGGCAAGATTTGGTTCAGAGTGAAAATAAAGGTGAAGATTATATTGCGGTTTTTATTGGCGATTTTTCACAATCCAAACAATCTTTCGAACAATTATTAAAAAGTATTCGCGATTGGAATGATGAGCTTGCTGTTATTTTAACGGGTGATAATGCGCCTAGTGAAGATGGCTTGGAAGAAGTATTACGACACATGATTATCGCAACACTGCCAATTCCTCCTAGCTACAATAAACTTATCGATACATTGCACCGTGCCCAACTTTATCGTGAAGCGCAATCAAGCAGTAAGCGGCAGCCGCAACGTCGTCCTGTGCATTTATTTCGTAGTTTGGTCGGCACTAGTCGCGAAATTCAAAACGTTCGCGAAATGATGGCGCAAGTGGCAGAAAAAGATGTGTCGGTTTTAATTACCGGCGAATCTGGTACGGGTAAAGAAGTTGTTGCGCGAAATCTTCACTACAACTCACCACGCCGGGACAAACCTTTTGTTCCCGTTAATTGCGGTGCAATTCCTGCGGAGTTATTGGAGAGCGAATTATTTGGCCACGAGAAGGGCGCGTTTACTGGCGCTATTAATTCACGTGCGGGTCGTTTTGAACTAGCCGAAGGCGGCACTTTATTTTTAGATGAAATTGGCGATATGCCGCTCAATATGCAAGTAAAGATTTTACGCGTATTGCAAGAGCGCTGTTATGAACGTGTTGGTAGCAATAAAACGCAAAGTGTTGATGTTCGTATTATTGCTGCGACTCATCGTAATCTAGATTCAATGATTAGTAGCAATACATTCCGTGAAGATTTATTTTATCGCTTAAATGTTTTTCCTATCGAGCTGCCCTCATTAAAAGATCGCTCTGAAGATATTCCACTGCTTATTAACGAGTTAGTAACGCGGATGGAGAATGAGCAACGCGGTTCAATTCGTTTTAATTCCGCGGCAATTATGTCTCTGTGTCAGCATGAATGGAGCGGTAACGTGCGCGAGCTTGCTAACCTTGTAGAGCGCATGGCGATCATTCATCCCTACGGTGTCATTGGCGTTCAGGATTTACCCGCTAAATATCGACATGTGGATGTGAGTGACGAAGATTTTGCACCAACGACTCCTGCAGCTAACGCTAATACTGGCTACGTAAATATGAATGACAATCCCTTGCTTCCAGATCAGGGGATCGATTTGCGTGAATACATTACCAATCTTGAAATGAGTTTGATTCAGCAAGCGCTTAACGATTGCGGTGGCGTTGTAGCTCGCGCTGCAGATAAGTTGTGTATTCGTCGTACGACGCTGGTGGAAAAAATGCGGAAGTATGAATTGCAGCGTTAACTATCTTTGTGGATTTACCAAAAAAAATTATAAAAAAACCGCTGAGAAATCAGCGGTTTTTTTATTGCGATTAAATACCTCTAATACTTAGCCGAGTTTAATTACAGGCTTTTTAGGCTTGCTTCTACGAGTCGCGCCTTGAGGTTTGCCGCCGGAAGGTTTTGCATTGCCATTATTATTTCCAGCGTTGCCGGATGTTTTTGGCTTCGGCTTTGCGCCTAGTGCAGGTCTGCGTGCGCCACTATTATTTCCGCCGCCGTTATTGCGACCAATAGTCATGCTGCGGCCCAATACAATTGGCTCTGGGCGAATGCTTGGGTCTGGCTCAAAACCGGGAAGAACTTGTTTGGGAATATCACGCTTAATTAATTTTTCAATATCACGCAAAAATTTCTCTTCATCCACACACACCAATGAAATCGCAATACCTTCGCTTTCCGCGCGGCCAGTACGACCAATTCGGTGAACATAATCCTCTGGCACGTTTGGCAATTCATAGTTTACAACATGCGGAAGTTGGTCGATATCAATACCGCGCGCTGCGATATCAGTTGCAACGAGTGCGCGAATCGCGCCGCGTTTAAAATCTTCCAATGCTTTAGTGCGAGCGCCCTGGCTTTTATTACCGTGGATTGCCGCGGCGCTAATACCATCGTCAGCTAATTGTTCGGTTAATTTATTCGCGCCGTGTTTAGTGCGGGTAAAAATTAACACTTGTTGCCAATCGCCATCTTTAATTAAGTGCGACAGCAATTCGCGTTTACGATTACGATCAACCGGGTGAACAGTCTGCTCGATTCTTTCGCTGGCGGTGTTACGGCGAGCCACTTCGATCAACGTTGGTTTGTTTAATAACTTATCCGCAAGATCTTTAATTTCATTTGAAAAAGTTGCAGAGAATAATAAGTTTTGACGTTGCTTTGGCAATAAAGCTAATACGCGTTTGATGTCATGAATAAATCCCATATCGAGCATGCGGTCAGCTTCATCGAGCACAAGTACTTCAACTTCTTTTAGGCTCACGGCATTTTGTTGAACCAAATCGAGCAAGCGGCCTGGCGTTGCTACCAGAATGTCTACGCCACCGCGTAGTTTCATCATTTGTGGGTTTGCACTTACACCGCCGAATACAACGGTTGAGCGCAACTGTAAATATTTTCCGTAGGTGCGAACGCTTTCAAATACTTGCGCGGCGAGTTCACGAGTTGGAGTAAGAATAAGTGCGCGCACTGGGCGGCGGCCTGCAACCACTTTGGTGCTGGCGCTAAGTTTTTGTAGAAGGGGCAGGGTAAAGCCTGCGGTTTTGCCGGTGCCGGTTTGTGCGCCGGCTAAAATATCGCCACCGTTCAGTACGGCTGGAATGGCTTGGGCTTGAATTGGAGTTGGCGTGCTGTAGCCTTCTTCTGCAATAGCACGAAGAATTTCGGCGTTTAAGCCGAGAGTAGCAAATGACATAGTGTTTTCCTGTAGCTCGGCCTCCCGCAGTGGGGATAGGTCTGGCGAGCAAGAGAGTCTAGTTTGGGCGTTGCCCGCAGCTAGAAGAGAGAGGCGATGCTGACCTAGTAGCATCGGATGCGCATGGTACAGAAATTGGCTGCCCTTAGCTAGCAGCCATTTCTATTAGGCTCTATTCATGATGACGGTTGGGCTTTTTAACTCGCGCCATAATACGCATGCAATATGGTCACAATCGCTAAAACAATAAACAAAACAAAAGCTGCTTTTCTCGCCAAATTCAGGGGTATGCGCTCCATCAACCATTTGCCAGCGAAGATAACCGGCACATTTGCCAGCAACATGCCGAATGTAGTGCCCGCAACAACCCAGAGGGTTTCAGTTTGGTATTTGGCGGCAAGGATCACAGTCGCTATTTGCGTTTTATCGCCAATTTCAGCCAGAAAAAAAAGCACACATGTCGCAACCAGCGGTCCGTATTGGCCGAATTTTCCGAGGTCGTCGTCTTCTTTATCGGGTACCAATAACCAGATGGCTACAGCGATAAAGCTCGCACTAATAATCCAGGGAATGTACTCAGTGGGAATTTTATCCCCTAACCAAGCACCGGCCCAAGCCGATAACGCATGATTGATTAGCGTGGATAAAAGCACTCCCAAACTAATAACGTAGGGGCGACCGTATTTGGTGACGAGGAACAGAGCAAGGAGTTGGGTTTTATCACCGATTTCGGCAATGGCAACAGCGAGGGTAGAGCTTAGGAAGGCTTCCATCATAATAACCGGGCGGGATTTTAAACCAGAGATATAGCAACCGTCCCGCCAGTGGCGGTCGCTATATCTCAGGTCTCATCGATTCAATCACACGATTGAACACCATTGCCATGCTATATGAGCAAGTTTGTTGACAATGGCACTGGTAATTTTTACAAATTAACCAGCAGATTACTCCCCCGAGAGAAGTGCGCGCATTCTATCTAGGTCATTGCCATTACTCAACAGCAATGTTTTCACTCAGTAGCCTTGTGAAACCAAATCGTCAAATTGTTGCTGCATATCGTCGGAAGATCGAGGTTGGTCGAGTTCTCGGTAAATAGTGCTCGCCAATTGGTAAAACCGTTTTTCTTTGTTTTCGATATTAATCGCCTGTTGAATATGCACGAGCGCCTGTTTCGGATCGCCCGCTGTTAGCGCTGAAGTTGCAAGCGAATATTCGTTGTACGGATTCGATTTGCGATAATTTTTTGCAGCAGCGGCGTAACGTTGAGCTTTATCGTTGTTGCCCATATCTCGATAAAGCACAGACAAATTATTCATAATAGTTAAATCGTCAGGCTTAAGTTCAAGGCCTTTTAAGTAGGCAAGTTCAGTTTCTGGCAATAAATTATAGCGACGATAAACAACGGCTAGGTTGTTCCAAAGGTAGCTTTGGCTTTGCTCTGATTGCATCGCCCTGGATATATAAAGGAAAGCTTTTTCCTTATCTCCTTCCGCTAACGCTTCGGTTGATCTGTTGCTGTAATATTGTGAATCTACTTGTTCATTTGAAAGCATACGTTGGTGATAACTTGGACGGTATTGATCAAGTTGCAAATCAACTACGACATAATCTGTTTTGCCAAAACCTCTGGATTCACTGGGAAATTTTACAAGCGCATTCACGTGCAGCATGAAGAAAACTGAGCTGTCGGAAAACATATTCCAGCTTGGCGGAATATCGACTGTATTAATGTAAGCTTCAAGATTTAAGTATCGCGCCAAGGCGACGTAAAGGATTGAGAAGCTTAAGCAGTTAGCATGTTTGTGAGCGAATGTATCAGGTGCAGCTTCCGTAATTTTTGCGTCAAATTTAACGCCTTGGCCGCCTTCTTTTTCAGATGTAATTAATGCCTTGTGAAGTGCGACAGCTTTGGTTAATGGAGTGTTTGCATTTCGTGTTGCATCGTTTGCAAATTTCGCCATTTCAGCAGTTACTTCGAAAAGATCACCATTGGGAAGTTCGCTAGCAGCGAAGTCGCGCCCCAAAATTAATCTGCCCGACAAAAGCCGTTCAGTTCCCGTGAGTTGACTGGTTTTTGTTTTTGGGGGAACGGAAGAGCAGCTATTTAATAAAATGGCCGCGATGAGAGGAATCAAGCTACTTAATATTATTTTGTTCATGGGACACCTCTTTGAGTTGACTCTCAAAGTATAGAAGTCCCGCATAGATTATTAGCTGATAAGTATATAATATTTAGGAATATAAGGATTTTTCTAAATCTTCTTCACGCTTGAATTGTTTGCAAATCACCTAAAAACATTTTTACGTATGTTGATTTTTAATCAGTTCAGTTAAATCAAATACTTATTTATAAAATTGTTTAACGTTAACCTTAATAATTTTTCGAATGGTATTAATGCTGCCAGCGGTAGGAGTTAGGTTTGCTGTATCTGCAATTTGCGATAGATATGATGAGCTTTAGCGAATTGCGGGGTTTATCTTAATAACGTTGATGGCGTATCAAAAATGTTAAGTGGAAGTCTCACTAGTATTTATAACCATGATGGAAATTGTTTGGGTTCTTAACCACCTTTGTTTCGAAGTAAGTTTCCGCATCTTATTATTTCTTTCCGTTTTTCGTTGTTCTTCATTCGCCCGATTTTTAATCTACATTTTGATTAATTAAATTTCACTCTATTAATATCAATAATACATCTTGTTGATGTACTACTTGATAGTGTTGATATCTAACCAAAAATATTTCCTGGCGATCTATTTTCATGGTTAATAGGTGTAATTACCTAAAATTTATTTAGTTGTATAAAATTTATTAAATTAAATTTTTAGAAAAAAGGCGCTGCTAGATATAAAGCATATTGCTCTAAATTGATCATTTCTCAACTGTTGATATTTAATGCTTTATTTTTTGGTGAGGAAATATTAAGCGGTTTTTATAATTCACGGAAATAAACTTATATTTTATTGATGTGGATAAAATTCATATTAAAATTTTTTTAATCTTCGCTTAGTAATATTTAATCTTTATTAATCATGAGGTTATGTTTTCCAAATATTTTAGAAGAGTTGGTTTTTGTTTTTCGTGGCATACAAGTTGCTCTTGCTGAGACTCAAACAAAAATTATTTAAGGATTTAATATGAGTCTCCTCGAAATAAATAGTTCCGATAAAAAAGTTAGACAGTTTAATTTGCCGAAAAAACTACCTTTTAATTTAACTTTGTTGGCCACTCTTGTTGCTGGCTTATCAGTAATTCCCAGTTCGTTTGCACAAGCTGTTGCTGAATCTGAAACACCTCAGAAAGTTATTGAAACACAACCTCCCGCAGCTGGTGATGCTAATTTTGAAACGCCAGATGAAATTCTAATTCGTGTGGAGCGGCAGAAAACGTTGAAAGCTGTACACGACGAACCGAGTTCAATTTCTATTGTTACGGGTTCAGATTTGTCCGCTGAGATTGCGACAGATTATCAAGCTATTACCAAGCGTTTGGCGAATATCACTTTTAACCATTCAAATACTCGCGGCGCTTCATTATCTGTGCGCGGTATTGGTAAACGCGGCTTTGCGGAAGTACAAGACCCAAGCGTTCTAGTAAATTTAGATGGTGTTAGTTTTGGTTTAACGGCACTGGGAAATTTTGATTTTTTTGATATAGAAACTGTTGAAGGTCAGCGTGGCGCAACAGGTACTAAAGGCGGTAAGGGCGGTAGTGCTGGTGAAGTAAATTTCAACACCAAACGTCCATCTTTTACTCCAGGCACTGAGTTTTCTGTTACCTACGGTCAACGCAATACGCAAATTTTACAAGTGGCAACTGGTGGTCCGGTTGTGGATGATTTGCTCGCGTGGCGCGGGGCTTTAATTATTAATAAGGCAGATGGCTATTATCAAAATGGTTACGGCTATGACGACAACAAATCTTTTTACAATCGTGATCGTGTTGCCAGCCGCATACAATTATTGTTAACACCATCCGACGGTTTTAGTGCGCGTCTTAGTTACGATCGTCAACCAAGAGCTTCGCAATTGGAGAACGGAATTAGTTTCCGTCACGATAACCAGCCAGCAGAATTTGCGGATGTTCCATCGTCTTTGCTCAATAATCTGACTGATCCTAACGGCACGGGTGCTAAAGCGAAATTAGTTGGTTTCTATGGGCCAGCTACAGCATTTAATGCTGATGGTTCAAGACCTGCAGGAACCTGGACCGGCCCACGCGAATGGTTTACCGGACGCTCTAGCCCAGAAACTCCCGGACGTACTTTTACGTATCAGGATTATTTGGTGGATGATAAATCCGGCATAGTAGTATCAAACGAGTATCAAGGCCAATATTTGGGCACTGGCGGAACGTCGCTTGAATTAATTTGGAATTTTGAGAATTTTGATATCACATCGTTAACCGCTGAGCGTGATCTTTACTTTGATGCTCACAACGATGACGCAACGTCTTTTGATATCAACAAACAAGGCGGTGGTGGTGTCGACTACGAGCAATATAGTCAGGAATTTAAAATCGTTTCAAAACCTGGTGAAGTGATTGATTACGTCGCTGGACTTTACTTTATTAAAACGGAAGACACCGTAAGTAGTAAAACTGGTTACGGAACTGACTACGGCGCATGGAATGCGAGTACTGCGCAATACAACACTTTGTATCGAAATGCCGGGGTTAACCGAGGTGCTGGTATAGCCTTGCTCAAGGAGTCACTTGCTGATGGATATAAAGATGGCAGAATTCTTGTCGATACCAAAAGTGCGGCTATTTATGGATCATTGGACTGGCATGAAACTGAAGCGGCTACGCTAACAGCTGGTTTGCGTGTTGGAAGTGAAGACCGCGTTACGACGGATGTTATTCGCTGGAAAAATGATGGCGCTGAGCAAGGTCTTAACCCTGTATTTGTAAATCCACTTGCACCTGTTTATTTAAACGGAGGCTTTAATTCCGTTGCAGCAAGCACAACTGTTACAGGTGGAACAGTCATCGCAGCAGGGACATTGGGTCGAATAGAAACTACCGTTTCAAATGGCGTTAAAACCACAGCGTTTATAAACGATAATAATGCGGCACAACTTTCAGTCGCCGATAGAATTGCCAATAAATATTACGGTGCTGCCGTTACTGCAACGCCGGGCGCAGCTTATAACTCTCTTACTGCTGCACAGAAAAACCAAATTGCTGCTGCAAAAGCTATACGTCTTACGGGCATTGGCTTCTTAACAGATCCGGTTGATAGTAAATACGATGACACACTCACGACTGTTAACCTGAGTCAGAGTTATAAGTTCAACGATGAAATTACTGTATACGGCACGCTGCAACACAGTGAAAAATCTGGAACAGGTTTCAACATCAACGGCATTTCTACACCGGTTGGTAAAGAAACTACGGAAGGTATCGAACTGGGTTTAAAAACTTTCCTGTTTGATAATACCTTGACCTTCAACATCGACGTGTATCGCTTGAACATTAGTGATTATCAGCAAGCTATCCGCGTGTTAGATGAATACACCACAGCAGTAAATAACGACGGCACTTTGGTTTACACCACTGCGCAAGGAAATCTGGATAGTGTTGTGGCAAAAGGTATTGAATTCGATGGCACCTATACAGGCATTGAACATTTTACGTTCCGTTTTGGTGGCGCCTATAACAAAGCTACTTACGATAAATATCCGAACGCTCCGATACCAAATGAATTGGCGTATTTAACACGTGCGCCTTACAACGAGGCATATATTGATCGTTCGGGCGAAGAGCTTCCAGGTGCTCCAAAAATTACTTTTAACGTGGGCGCTACTTATCGCCAACCGTTTAATTTTGGTGAGCTGCATTCGAGTATCAATGTGGGTTATGTAGGCAAACAAAATAATGGCGACGACTTTTCAACTTACACCGAGCAAGAAGGCTATTATCTTGTTGATGCATCTCTTGGTCTAGCATCACTCAATAGTAAATTTGACCTGACGTTGGTTGGTAAAAACCTGTTTGATGCTGCACCGCATGAAGATGGTTGGAACAGCTACGCACCTTATATTTATCGTCGGTGGATTGGGATTGAGTTCAGCAGTAAGTTTTAATGTGTAAATACATCTCGCCTTGGGAGAGGTTTTAGCAAGGCGATATGTATTAAAGATAGTTGAAAATTTATTGTAAAAATTACGTACGAAAAAAGCCGCTTACAAAGCGGCTTTTTAACGTGAGTTATTAATGATTATTTTCAGAGTATAAATGCACGAAAAATATTCGATGTAAATTCGCTCTTCCGAAAATATTTCTTATTCAAGCCAATAGTGAATTGATGTATCTTTTCTGCCACGCGTTTTTTTTCATTCACATCTAAGCCAAATAGATTGCAATTTTCCGTGAATATCTAAAGCAGCCTGAAATTTTATCTTTATACGTTGATTAAATTTTCAGAGGTATTACGATTTTTTCGAAATAAATTTCGTTGAATATCTGAAGGGTGGGCCAAAAATTTTAATAGATTTTAGGTTAATAAGCAGAGTATTTAAGCTGCGTATGAGGGTAAAACGATAAAGCAGATTTTGAAATGAAGCAAATGCTAGCCATTGGATCTAAAATTCAATGGCTAGCAAACGTTTTACGCGAGGATTTCTTTCACAACTCTACCGTACACAACGGTTGGGCGCTCAGAGCGGCCTTTGTTGAGGAAGGTAGTTTTTAAGTGATCGAGCCCCAATAAATTCAACACAGTTGCCTGTAAATCGTAAGTATCAACAGCCTTGTCTTTATCGGCAGTTTGCAGGCCTATAGCATCAGTCTCACCGTAAGTGAAACCAGCTTTCAAGCCGCCACCCGCCAACCATTGAGTGTAACCCCAAGGGTTGTGGTCGCGACCATTGCCGCTTTGGCCGTATGAAGTGCGCGCAAATTCAGAGGTCCAGACTACAAGAGTGGTTTCCAATAATCCGCGTGATTTCAAATCTTCCAGCAAACCAGCGATTGGTTTATCAACCATTTTTGACATAACGCCGTGGTTCTTCTCAAGGTCGCTATGCGCATCCCAACTAGTGACTTCCGTTTCACCTTGAGGTGCGCCGGTGACCACTTGAATAAAGCGCACTCCGCGTTCAACCAAACGGCGAGCGCGAAGTAGAGTCGTGCCATAGCTCTCACTTACCTTGTCATTCAAACCGTAAAGTTCTTTAGTTGCGTCAGTTTCTTTGGTCAAATCAACGGCTTCAGGTGCTGCAGTTTGCATACGATCTGCAAGATCATAAGAGCGTAAACGCGCTTGTAATTCAGTATCGGTAGGGCGTTCAGCCGAGCCAATATTGTTTAGCTTTTTCAGCAAATCTAACGAGCTACGTTGTTGAACTTCTGCACGCAACTCGGGGCGTTCCAAATACAAAATGGGCGATGGGCCTGGACGGAAAGCAGTACCTTGATAAATCGCAGGCAGGAAGCCGGAGTTCCAGTTTACTGAACCTGCAGCTGGCTCTCTGTCGCCGTTATAAAGAACTACATAGGATGGTAAATCTGGGTTCGCACTACCCAGTGCGTAGGAAATCCACGCACCTAATGATGGACGACCTGGGCTCAAATCACCGGTGTTTAATTTCAAAATTGAAATGTCGTGAGTTGCGCCCACCGTTACGCTGGATTTGATAAACGTAAGTTTGTCAGCTTGCTGTGCAAGGTTAGGTAGCAAGTCAGAAAACCACGCACCGCTTTCACCGTATTGTTTCCAGGTACGCTTGGAAGCGAACAAGTTGCCAACACCACCTTGAGTACTGGTTTTAATACCTTTCAAAAATGATGGGGCTGGCACTGTACCTGCCAATTTAACCAATTCAGGTTTGTAGTCATACAGATCCAATGTACTTGGAGCGCCGTTTTGGTGAAGCCAAATCACCGATTTAATTTTGGCAGGAAAGTGCGGCTGCTTTGGCGCTAATGGATCAATCAGCTCCGCTGCGGTTGCAGCTGAAATAGTACCCAGGCCAGGAATTACGCCTGCCAAAGATGCTGCACCTAGACCAAGACCGGTATTTTTAATAAAATCGCGACGTGAACTGCTCATTATGAAATCCTCTTAGTTTTAATTTGTTAAATCAAATGTTTAAAATCTGTATGCAAAATCATTCGAGTTTGCCACGGCGTGTACAAGGTCAACCAAGGCTGCTGCCTTAAGTGGATTCAGCTTTTTGGTATCTTCTTCTGTAAGGCCGGTTGGCACTGCGAGAGAATAATTTTTATCCCATCCTCTCTGAGCAATAAGCTTGTCCTGATTTTTTAAGAAATCTTTCAATGCGGATTTCTCGGCACTGCTAGGTTTACGAGCAAACAGGATTTCATAGAGTTTATTAATTTGTGCTTCAGGGTTATCACCGGCTTCTTTAATTACACGACCTGCAAGCGCTTGCGACCAACCAAATACAACATCACTGTTGAACAAGGTGAGTGCTTGTAACGGCGTGGTGGTCACGTCACGTTTGTGATGTGGGTTCGAAGGGTTCGCCGGGTCAAATGAAACGGTTAATGGATAAGGCACACTGCGACGCACGAAGGTGTAAATACTGCGACGATTATCATCCTCTTTACCTTTTGATGCTTCCCATAATTGACCAGCATTAAAATTGTTAGGCACTTTAGGGAATACCGAAGGACCGCCTACTTGATCAACTAATTCGCCAGATGCGTACAACAATGAATCACGAATTTCTTCCGCTTCAAGACGTTTACGTGGATAAACGGCGAGAAGTTTATTGTCAGGATCAATCTTAACGAGGTCTGCACGTTCATCTGATGATTGGCGATAAACATTCGATAACAAAATTTCGCGCACTAAAGTTTTAGTGCTCCAACCTTTATCAACGAAATTAGTAGCGAGATAATCCAACAATTCTGGATTTGTTGGCTTCTCTCCGGCGCGACCGAAATCACCCACAGTTGCAGAAATACCATTGGAGAAATATTGCGCCCATACACGGTTAACATAAACCCGAGAGGTGAGCGGGTTAGCCGGGTCTACAATCCAATTTGCCAAGGCGGTACGGCGACCACTTGAATTTGCAGTCGGCGTAATTGCGGGTGAAGCAACGCCTGCTGCAATAGTCCACAATGCTGGAATACCAGGTTCTACAGCTTCGAGCGGACGCTCATGTACACCACCGAAACGCACAAATGTTTGCGGAGATTGAACACCTGTTTCAGCCAACGTTGTAAAAGTTTTTGAACCGCGACCTGGTTTTTGCTTATCGAATTTTTTCAAATCTTCGGTAAGTTTTTGATAATCTTTCCATTTTTCAATATTTGCTGCGTCGAATACCGGCGTCCCTTTATCTTCAGCGCTTACTTTTAAATAGCCCGAAATATCCGCATCAGTAGCTACTGCTTTCAAACGCCAATTCACCCATTTGTCGAGCGGATTCCAATCTTTTTCCGCTTTAAAAATAGAGTCGCGGCTATCGGTTAGGTAGCGTTCGTTATGATATTGACGGCCTTTCTCGCGAACTGTATCCAGAATGGCTTTTTGCTTATCGCGAATTTCTTTTGTTGCTGCTTGATAAGCTGCTTGTTGAGTAGTGAAGGTTTTATCCCAATCCAACTCAGTGCCTTTTGCTAAAGGTGTTTTTTCATTTACAACAGTGTTAGCAAAATAAGCTTGTAGCTGGAAATATTCCTTCTGACTAACTTTATCGATTTTGTGATTGTGGCATCTTGCACAGCCGATACTTTGTGCAAGAAATGCTTCGCCTACCAAATCGGTGTAGTCAGTTTCAATTTGATATTTGCGTTGTACGAGATCGCGTGAGTTGCTGTTGTCAGGATAGCCTGCAAGGAAACCGGTTGCGATGCGCGCGGTTTGATTGTCTGGCCAGAGTTCATCACCTGCCAATTGTTCGCGAGCAAATTGGTTGTAAGGTTTATCTTCGTTAAAAGATGCAATTACATAGTCGCGGTAGCGCCAGTTATTAGGACGAGTTTGGTCGCCCTGGAAACCTGCGCTGTCAGCGTAGCGGGCGAGGTCTAACCAACGACGTGCATGACGTTCACCGAAATGATTTGATGCTAATAAACGATCCACCAGCTTTTCATAAGCATCTGGTGATTTGTCTTTTTCAAAGGCTTCAATTTCTGTAGGGGATGGCAGTAAACCCCAAGTATCCAATGTTGCGCGGCGAATATAAGTGCCGCGATCTGTTTCGCGGGAGGGCTTAATGTTTTGCTTTTCCAGCTCAGCCAAAATAAAGGCATCGATTGGTGTGCGCACCCATTTCTGTTGTTTCACTACAGGAGCAGTTACGTGCTGTAACGGTTTAACAGCCCAATCCTTTGCTGCTGCATTGGCAGCAGCCGTTTGTTTTGTGGTATTAGCAGCCGACGACTTATCATCATCCGCGGCCCAAGTAGTACTGCTCGAAAAAACTAAAGCCATTGCTAAATATAAATATTTATTTTTCATTAACTCACTCCTGAAACGGTGATCTTACGTGCAAACTTAATAGCAGATAAATACAGGTTTCCCTGAAACTTTTACTCGTTATAAGTACAAGAAAGGGCTTGAAATACAGTTGGTAATAGAACACTCATATGCGAACAAATTTATAAGTTGCAGCTACTATGCCAGTTTAAGAATTAGTCAAATTTGTGAGGGCAGTGTGAATTTACGGCTTTGATTTATATGGAGATTTTAAATTTTATCTTTTTTTAAAATAAAAATTGGAGTTACACTTAGTTATTAAAATAGTTATTACTGAAACAATTGGAGTGATAATGTTATAAGTGCAGCAGCGAAATTTTCATCAATATTTTTTTTAATTTTGATTCCAAAAATCAAATGCAGAGAGATTGATAAAATGATTGTCGAGACAACGAAAACCAAAAAAGATATTTTTGATTTTTTCATTTTTAACACTTTTCGAAGCGAATGCTTCAATCGCTTTGCTTGATCAGCTGCTGGTTACCTGTTTGTTATCAAGCGCATTTTATTATGATCAAGATTTTTGGTGCTTTTGCAGGTGTTTTAAAATAGGCAGAGGTTTCTGACCAATGTGTTTTAAAAGTAACACTTGTGCTTCAGGTTTCATGATTGATCCTACTTGATACCCGCTTCAAATTCGTATTGATCACAATTTTTCTCTCATAAATGCATAAAATTTTCTTTGCAGTCATAACGGCAGTCAACGCCTGATAAAAATTAAATTCAAAATAATCAATAAGTAAGAACCAAGCTAATTGCGAAAAATAGTAAATATCGGCTGTTTGAGCTGCATAAATAGCTATTAATAATCTTTTTTCGAACTGTTGCGATGACTAATTAGCTTATTTCGATGAGTCGACTACGAAATTAAAATCACTAATTCAAAAATAACCCTCCTCAATGTTTTGCTGCTGATTTATCTACAGAGCAAAAAATCGCATCCAGTTTTTAGCAAAATAATGATCTCTAAAAAGATGGCATAGCTTGTGCTCAATGGTCTTTGAATATCGCAGCCAAGTGTACGTAAAGCTTCAGTGCTGTATGAAATGACTATTTGAAACTACCAATATCATTTTTATCGGCAGAAGACGTTTGGTAGGACAAGACTTGCGACAAAGCACCCTGTATGAAGGTAATGAGTTTTAAACGCATCATGACTACAAATAATAATTTGAGGGTAGGTAGATGAGCGATCCCATAATGCAGCCTGTTGTCTCGCTGGAGGTGGAATCCGCTCGCCCGTTAGCTGCAAAACCGAAAGAGAAAAACCTGGTTTTTTTCGATCCTCATTCTAAAAATTTACTTGAGTTGATAGAGCGTGTTGCGCCTAGTGACGCGCCTGTACTGATTACTGGAGATACGGGAACAGGGAAAGAGTTGATCGCCCGCCATATACATCATTTGAGCGGTCGGCAGGGCCCATTTCTAGTAGTTAATTGTGGGGCTATCAACGCCCAATTGGCCGAGAGTGAATTGTTTGGGCATGAGGCGGGGGCATTTACCGGCGCGTTTAGAAGAAGGGAAGGGTGGTTTGAAGCGGCCGAGGGAGGAACATTATTTATGGATGAAATTTGCGACCTTCCAATGTCCCTGCAAGTGAAGTTATTGCGAGTGCTGCAAGAAAAAGAAGTTATGCGTATTGGCTCGAGTGAAGCCACTCAGGTTAATGTGCGTTTGATAGCAGCGACCAACGTGGACATCGAATCTGCCGTGGCGGCTGGAAACTTTCGTCGCGATTTATTTTACCGGATTAACATTGCGCAAATTAAATTGCCATCGCTATGCGATAGACCTCAAGACATCATCCCTTTGGCTGAGCATTTTCTAAAGTTTTACAGTAAAAAAATGAAACTCAAACAGCCAAAACTTTCCCGCGAAACAATCAATTTGCTTTTAAGTTATTCCTGGCCTGGCAATATTCGTGAACTGGAAAACGTTATTCATTTTGCGCTATTGGTTGCCGGCAAAGAAGTTATCAGCCCGAAACACTTAAGAATAATTGCAGATAGAAAAACAGCCGTTTTAAATTACGGCCAAGCGATATCTCACAGGCGACAAGTCAATGTAAGCAATATCAGCCCGAGGCAAGACACTCTGGGGGCGTGTGAGGAGCATGACGATCCAATGGCAATCATAAGCAATCAGCTTATTCGCTTGTTCCAGGAAGCGGCTAACGGCCCAAACTTTGATACCTTGGAAGATCTGATTATCCACCAGGCATTTTCACATTCCAGATCAAACCAGGTGCATTGTTCCGCGCTACTTGGAATATCCAGAAATGTCACACGGCGGCTTCTCAAACGCCACGGGTTACTCGCAAGTCACAAAGATGACGATGATAGTCAGGACGATTGATCTACCTTCGCCAATTTCATGATGTCAGTGTTTATTAAAATGCGGCCCTTTCGTTTTATTTAACGACTTACTGTATCGACTTCTCTGTCCAATTTTTTTCATTAAGCTAAGAGTGTGTTAACGCACGGAGGCCCTTCCAGTTTCCCCCTATTGTAATTCCCATAATGCAATCCAGGCGATTGCAAAATTGCTATTTACCTTAGGAGACTCCTCATGTCTGAGTTTATCAATGAATCCATTAAAAACCTGCGCTCTAAAATAAAATCAATCCGTTTTGGTATGCTGACTACGTTGAATGATGATGAAACCCTGTCTAGTCGCCCAATGACTCAGCAAGAACTGGATGACAATGGAATTTTGTGGTTTTTTATTTCAGATACATCACAATTGGCACTAGACATTAATCGTCATCAAAAAATTAATGTAACTTTTGCTGAACCTGCGGATAGCGTTTACTTATCAACCTCGGGTAATGCAGAAGTTATTAAATTTAAGGAAAAAGCTGCTGAACTATGGAACCCTGCAGTTGCTGCGTGGTTTCCTGAAGGGCTTGATGATCCACATCTTTCGTTAATTAAATTTACAATTCACACGGCAGAGTATTGGGATTCCCACAGCAATAAAATGCTACAGCTATTTGCAATTGCGAAGGCGGCAATAAGCGGGAAACCGCCAACAGATATCGGCGAGCATGAAAAACTCGATTTAAAATAAACTTAAACTCAACGCGCAGTTTCCATTTATAGAGAATACTTATGTTCAATTATATTGTTGGTTACTTTGGGGCTGCGGTTGTGTTTTGCTTAATGGATTTTATATGGCTAGGATTTATTGCCAAAAATTTTTATAGAAGCCGGATGGGTTCGCTAATGTTGGCTGAACCTAAATTAATACCAGCGGCAGCATTTTATATTTTATATCTTTTAGGTTTATTGATATTTGCCATTCTTCCTGCTGCGCGCGCTCAGAATTTTTTAATTGCAGCGAGCCTTGGTGCCTTGGTAGGTTTAATTGCCTATTCTTGTTACGATCTCACCAATCTCGCAACCTTGAAAGGATGGTCTACGTCCTTAAGTCTTGTAGATATCGCTTGGGGGATAATTGTTAGTGCATCAGCAAGTGCAGCTGGCTATTGGGTTATTAAAATACTGGCAAAAAATTAAAGTCTTCATTTTTATATCCACGTTGTAAGAAGCAGCCATTAAAAATTAATTTATAATAACGAAATTTAATTTCATTGTATTTAGAATTCACACTCCAATTTTTTCTAAAGTCCATAAGCGCTAACTCCCTATAAAGTTCGTTATCGCACAGAGCGAGAGAATTTTCGGTGCCATTCTCAAACCTCATTAGTGATGAGGAAATGTAAATGACACCAGTATCAATTCTAGCTGCCTCAGGCGCTCACGCGCTTACTTCAGCACATGGCTCGGTATACGACACTGCCAAACATCCGCAACTTGATCCCGCGATGCAACGAGTTTTAAATGTTCTGGAATCGCTTCATAGTCAACCCATTGAAAATTTGTCACCCAGCGATGCCCGCCTTCAGCCAACTCCTGCAGATGCAGTGAAAAAGATATTGGAACATGACAACAATCTTTTAATTGTTGATAACAGTCTAATCGTTAGTGAGCAAAAAATTGATGGCCCCTTAGGGCAAATTCCAATTCATATTTTTACTCCCCCAGGTGAAGGTCCATTCCCCGTATTAGTTTATTTTCACGGCGGCGGCTTTGTAATTGCTAATACTAAGACCTATGAATCATCTGTGCGAGCGCTTGCTAAAGCCGCAAATGCAATTGTAGTTTCGGTTGATTATCACCAAGCGCCAGAGCATCCTTTTCCGGCACCAGTTAATGATGCTTTTACTGCTTATCAGTGGGTTTTGGATAATGCAAAAGAATTTAACGGCGACTCAAATCGCGTGGCCGTTGGTGGTGAAAGTGCAGGCGGTAATTTAGCTGCAGTAGTCTCACTTATGGCAAGAGACAATAAAGTGAAATTGCCGATTCATCAGTTGTTGATATATCCCGTCGTAAATGATGATTTAGATTCTGCATCTTACATCCGCAATGAAAATGCAAAGCCGCTCAACAAAAATATGATGAAATGGTTTTTCAAACATTACGCTGCAGACTCAAACAACGCATATGCGTTGCCATTGAAGGCATCGACTCTGCGAGGTCTTCCATCTGCTACTGTTATTACTGCCGAAATGGATCCGCTTTTATGTGATGGTAAATTTTATGCAGATCGTTTGCGGTATGAAGGTGTAGAGGTTGCTTATCAAGAATTCACTGGAGTAACGCATGAATTCTTCGGTATGGGCGCTGTAATTCCTAAAGCGAAACAAGCTGAAATTTTTGCTGCTGATAATTTAATTAGAGCCTTCTCCAAAGAGTGATTATAAAAGCCAATACCAGGCAATGGTGTTGGCTTTTTTTATTGATGCTGAATTTTTACAGCATTATTAATTTAACTTCATAAAAAGGTTGGTATATGTCTCTTCAACATATTCGCCGCCATAAAATATTATCTGCCATTGGCGCTATCATCTTACTATTGGCTTTGTTAGTCGTACTAATCGTGCTTTTTTCAGAGCCGATTATTAAATCGATGCTTGAGAAAAAAGGTGGTAAGGCTTTAGATCGAGAATTGGTTATTGATGGTGATTTTAAAATCCATTGGCACTGGGGCTATACAGAGGTTCATGCCGATAAAATTCGCCTAAGTAATGCTCGTGGTTACCCCGAGCCAAACATGGTAACGATTGATAACCTTGATTTTACATTTAAACCGCTGAAACTACTCGTTGCAAAGTTAGAGTTTGGTGACATCGTTATTGATAAGCCATACGTGATTTTAGATAAAAAATCCGCTACAGATTTCAATTGGAATTTTCCCGCATTTTCTCAAGCAAACGTTGCGACTGAAACTGCACTTGCAGATGATCGTCATGACTTTCCAATTATTCAAACGCTGCAATTGAAGGCTGGGCGTCTTATTTATCGCGATGCGGTAAAAGGAATGAATCTTGATGTGAAATTGGATTCTGTAAGCGGTGAGGGAAATAAAGAAACTGACAACTCTACAAAAAAATCTGCTAAAGAATTTTCAATGTCCGGCACTGGCTCGATGCAAAATCAAAAATTTACTATTTCGGCTGAAGGTGGTTCGCTGGATAGCTTGCGCGATTCAAGCAAACCTTATCCACTCAGTTTGAAACTTACGATGGGGCAAACAAAAGTCTCAGTAGATGGTACCTTTAAAGATCCCGTTAAATTAACAGGTGTTGATGCATCGCTGAATATTACTGGACACAACTTGGCGGATTTGTTCTACCTTACTGCAATTCCTTTGCCTCCAACTCCACCTTATACATTAAATGGGCAGTTAACTAAAAATGGCGGAACTTGGGGTTACAATAATTTTAAAGGGAAGGTGGGCGGAAGTGATTTGTCAGGAAATTTGTCCTATGACACCAGTAAAGAGCATGGCTTTTTAAAAGCTGATGTAGTGTCTAATGTATTGGATAGCGCAGATCTTGGTGGATTTATCGGTTTATCACCCGCTGGCGAAAATGCGGCTCCCGAACAAAAGAAAGCTGCAGCAGAAAAGAAAGCTAGCCCAAAATTAATTCCCGATGTTCCGTTGAAACTCGAACGTCTTCGCGCTACGGATTTAGACGTTACCCTCAAGGCCATCAAAATAGTTGCACCTAACCTGCCATTTAAAGGTATGGAAGTTAGATTTTACTTGAAGGATGGATTACTCAAATTAGATCCACTCAAAGTGGTTCTTGCAGACGGAACAATTGACGGTTCCATAGAAATTGATGCGAACAAAGATGTTCCTCCCATGAAGATGAATTTGAATTTACGCAAATTAAGTCTGGGCCAATTTTTTATTAATACTCGCTTTGAGAAAACGTCGGAAGGTTTTTTTGGAGGAAAAGTTAATCTGGCAGGCACAGGTTCATCGCTTGCCGATGTACTGGCCACTAGCAATGGTGAACTCACGTTAATTATGTCGGGCGGAAAAATCAGTCAGTTATTGATAGAAGCTTCTGATTTGGATATTGCCCAAGCTGTTCCTTTATTTTTAGGTAAAGATAAATCCACTAAAATTCGCTGCGGAGTTACTGATTTTGGTGTTGAGGATGGTCTGCTAACATCGAAAGTCGTATTGCTTGATACGAATGACTCCTTGTTGCTGGGTAACGTGAGCATCAATATGAAGCGCGAAACTATCAACGCCAAATTAGATGCTAAACCAAAAGACGCGAGTATATTTGCGGTGCAAGTTCCTATCGTTTTATCTGGGCAATTGAAATCTCCTTCAATTGGATTAGATGGAAAAAAAGTGGGAAATCGTGGTGTGGCAGCAGTTGTTCTTGGAAGTTTGCTAACTCCTTTTGCTGCTATCTTGCCCTTTATTGAACGTGGTGATGCAGAGAACGCTGACTGCAGAACTTTAATCAAAAATGCCGAAGCGGGAAATTCAAAAGCTGCTGGAGCAAAAGCAGAGCCTGTTAAGGCGGAACCTGTTAAAACAAACAATGCGAAAAAATAAGCTCAATAGTGATTAAATTTTTGAACAGGAATAAAACCTATGTTTTATTCCTGCGATCACCAATAATCCGTGCCGGATTTCCCGCTACAATATGATAAGCCTCTATATTGCGGGTAATTTGGCTTCCCATTCCTGCAACTGCATGGTCAGAAATTGTCACGCCATCCACCACGCCAACATTGGCTCCTAACCAAACATCTTTTCCTATAAAAATTCCTTCAGATTTAATTGCCTGATCGCAAATTAATTGGTCGGCAAGCAACCCATGATTGAATGCGTATAAGTTGCAATGCGCGGCGATGCGTGAGTGATCACCAATTATGATTCCTTTACGTCCACCATCTATAGTTACATGATGATTAATTGATACGCCGTTGCCTATAGTAATAGGCCCGTGAAGCACACAATCAGCAGCTATGTAGGAATCATCGCCAATAATGATAGGGCGGCCAGGTTCGGCAAATAACTTTGCCTCTGGCGCAATAAAACAGTTATTGCCAATGTGAATGGTTTCAACAGATTGTAAATAAATTTGTATCTCTTCTTGCCATGCACGAGCCCACAGCATATGCGCCGGCTTCAACTCAAAGTAAAGCCAGGGCATATAACTCAAGCGTAACTTGTGCTGAGAACGGTAAAATTCGGGAGACGGCTTTTGAGGATCTTTATTATTCGCATCGGTGGTTGCAAGCTCTGTCATAATATTCACAGCTAAAAATAATACGCAGTATAAATTTTTAGTAGCGTTAGTTCAAAGCTGCTTTGATAAAGAGTATCCGCAGGTTGCAGTTGTTAGGTAAATCCTTGATTTTCACATCAGGATTTAAGGAGCGCTTAGATGGGCGCTCTTTGGGGTTAACCGTTACTGTGCAACACTGCGGACACTTATTTTCATTATAGTGAGTGCTTGCGCCTTCGCTAATATTTACATAGTTTTTAAAGCCGCAACAGATATCATCATTAGACGAATTTTATATGAGTGATTTTTACGAAGTAATTGAGAGTAATGAGTTTTTTATAGTTATTTATAAAAAGCCAAATACCAACTTTCATAGCGAAAATAATCAGCTGGGATTATTTGAAACGGTCAAGCAAAATGAGGGGCTGCAAGAGCTGTACCCGGTTCATCGTCTGGATAAGGTGACTTCAGGTGTAATGATCATGGCAAAAACAGCGGAGGCCAATCAGGAGTTGGTGGATCAGTTCAGGTTACGGCAGGTAGAAAAATATTATCTTGCCATCAGTGCAAAAAAATCCAAAAAGAAACAAGGTCTAATCAAAGGTGATATGGAATCGGCGCGGCGCGGCGCCTGGAAGCTTTTAACAACTCAGCTTAATCCTGCCATCACACAATTTTTTAGCACATCGCTTGGAGAGGGACGGCGTTTATTTATTGTGAAACCTCGCACAGGAAAAACTCACCAAATTCGAGTTGCGCTAAAAAGTATTGGTTCACCAATTATGGGGGATGTACTTTATGCAGATGCCGAGAGCTGTACAGGCATAGATAGAGTATATTTGCATGCTTACAGCTTGGCGTTTGTGATTAAGGGTAAGAGCTATCGTTTTACCGCGTTACCGCGCGAGGGAAGTTTCTACTTAAATAATCAATTTACTACTGCAATTCAAGAGTTTAGTTCGCCGTGGGATTTAGCTTGGCCAAAAGTTAATAAGCAAGAAATTAATAATTAAAAATTTTAAAAAATGAAAAATTATAATAATTTTTTTCAGTCACCTCAAAAGCAATTCAATGGCATGAAAGTTGAACTTGTATATGAGTATCGTCTTAAAGCAGCTTAATCACTAATACGTGCACCATTACATCACGGACTGATTTTGATGTGTATCATTTCTGTGCTTAAGCTTTCGACAAACAACAGTCTCCCGCAGGAACATTTTTATTGGGGCAGGCGACCAAAATTCTTCATTAGCTCCATTGATTAACCTATGAGACGGGGTTGAAGTATGAGTGTCCCTTTTGCATTTTTATTTATATTCTTGGTGGTGCCCGGGTTTGCACTTTTTACCGCTATCTATGGAATTTTTAAACGAAAAAAATCCGAAGAAAAGTTATTCAGGCTTGGGATTGTTTATTTAAAGAAATTACGCATGTTGTTGACTTATATTCAGCAACACCGAGGTCTTACCAATAGTTTCTTAAACGGAAATTTGGCAGTTGAGCCGGAAATACAAAAGCTTGAAATATTAATAAAAAATGAAGTGGTAGATGTACAGGATACGAAAGGCTGGATGCAAGACAACACCAAATGGGATAGCCTGGTCGATCACTGGTTTCGGATTAGCTCGCATTACCAAAATGTGGGCGCTGATATTAATTTAAAGCAACACAATAATTTAATTGCCAATCTTTTATATCTTATAGATGACTTGGCTTACATCCATCATTTAGGAAAGCTCGAAGATATAAATGCTACAGATTCCGATTGGCGAAAATTATTATTTATTGCCGAATATGTTGGTCAGGCGCGTGCGCTGGGAATGGGCGTTGTGAGTAAGGGATATTGCACGAGCGTGTTGCGTATTCAATTGAATCATTTGATTGTAAAGATTGAAGCCAGTATAAATCCCGCCTGGGCTGAGCCAATCAAAAGAGATTTCCGTGACCTCTTGAGTATTCTTGCACAGGTGATTACAGATAACGCAAAAATCACCCCCGCCGACTATTTTGCGTTAGCTACTCGCTGTATAGATCACGTGTTGCATGAATTTGATCGGCAAGTTGAAAAAATCCAATTACACCGAAACTAAAAATATCGGTGCACAATGCTGATATTAATCCAGGACTTTAATTTCCATGATTGCAAAAAACATTTGCACATTTCGAGCAGATGAAAATGCACGATAACATCCCATCGCATTGAGATGTTTTACCGCCATAGCCGCTAATTCCCATGCGAGATATTCATCTGCTTCCACGGGTTCTTTTTCACCGAAAATAACAAGATCAGTAACGTCTTCCAGCTCTTTAATTCGCAGTGAATCATTTTTCAACACTGGATTTATAGACTCATAAGCCCATGCCCATTTCCAAGTGGATGCACTGGGTGAATAGCTGCCAATATCAATAATGTCCGCTTCAATAACAAGCTTGTCGTCTTGATTAAAAAAT
Source organism: Gammaproteobacteria bacterium (assembly GCA_004172865.1). Classification (GTDB taxonomy): domain Bacteria; phylum Pseudomonadota; class Gammaproteobacteria; order Pseudomonadales; family Cellvibrionaceae; genus Cellvibrio. The sequence goes on from SEBV01000008.1 coordinate 121,873, forward strand.
TGCAGTTTGGCTTTATCATTTTCGAACATCCAACGTTTATGGCTGCCAAAGCCATAGGTCGCTGTTAAATGTGCCTGCTTTTCTTTCAGTTCATCATTGGCGCTGGTTAAAAATAGTTCAAAATCATCATCGTTCATAAAGTCACCCGTGGTGCTGGTATTAATGTCGCGACTATATAGATTTAGCCGGTTTTTTCCTACTGGAAATGCCAAGCATTGCCTTTCTTGAGACTTTCCAATAGTGCAGACTTGGTTCGTTTTTATGCTTTAACCTAAAGGTTTTAGGCCCACATAAAAAATGGCGCTTTATAAGCGCCATTTTTTACTGTTAATTAATTGCTGTAAAGCGGCTTAAGTTCAGCGGATTTTTTCTTTACGTTCCTTTCCTTTCTCGACTCATTCAGTAGTTGTAGAAGTTGATTTGGCTCCCAATCATCTGATGGATGATTACTGTAGAGTAATTCGTCCAGCTTTTTGAGTGCTTGCGTTAATTCAATTTTCCCACCAAGTTTTGCAACATCATCAAGTGAATGAATTGAGGCATTTGGCCATTGGAATTTAGCCCAGCTCAACACGTTTTTGCGTAGCGCTTGTGCATCTCTATTAGCTGCCGCGTGTTTTAATAAATCCCAAATATGTTTTTCTTTTTCGGATACCACATCTTCAGAATCGTCCTGATTGTTTTGTAGTGCTTTTAATTTTAATTTCAAATGAATCGCGTAGAGCCCAAGTATCAAAGATAAAATTGCAAAGAAAATAGTGGCGCCCCACAACCAGGGGTTAATTTTTTCAACAACCACAGGATTACCCGTAGCAGTATTTTCCGTACTAGTTATTTGATTGCTTGCCGCTGTCGCAGCCGGGTTAACAACAGGTGCAGCATCGCCTAATACATTGATTGTTTTGGCGGGCAGGGTAGCGGTTTTAAGCGATTGAGAGTTTACATCCCACCATTCAACAATAATTTCTGGCAGTGTAAATTCGCCACCGCGATTTGGAATAATTGCGATAGTCTCTACGAGAGTGCCTTGAATTCCCTTGGTTGTTTTTTTGTCATTATTTTGCGGCTGATCGGGATAAAAAGTTACGCCGTCTACGGCTTCTGCGGGCAAGGGCGGAATTTGTCCGCCGGTTAAACCATCGGCAGCAACAGTAATAGTGCGGGTGACAGGTTCGCCAACTTTTAAATGATCCAGACCCGTGCTCCAGGTTTCGCTGAGTGTGAGATTGCTAGCCGGCAGCCAAGATTTTCCAGCAGCTTGTGCCGGTACGGGTTTTACGGTGATGTGTTGCTCTTCAGTGGGCAAACGCAAAATATTGGAGCGATTGCGTCCAAAAGGATCGTTCCATAAATCACGCTCCACGCTCGGCACCACAGAATAAATTAAACTGGGTATGACCAACTCGCCACTTTCCTGCGGGAAAATGGCAAAGTTTTGTTCTTCAATTAAATGTTCCTTGCCATTTATCACGCTAATAAATTGCTTTGGTTTTTCTTCAAGCGGAATGACGATGGCATTTTTAATTTCGAGAGGCTGAAGCTGGGTTTGATTTAAATTAACTTTAGAAACTATTTGAATTTTTACGTGAATTTGTTCCTGAACAAACACGTTATTCTTATTTACTTCTATAGCGACACGAACTGGTTCATCGCCGGTTGTAGTGGTCGTTTGCGTTTGTTTGCTGACTTTGATTTCAATTGCGTCACTTACGGATTTATCCACGGTAAATGATGGAATCAACAGTGAACCTGCGCGCTTCGGTGCAAGTGTCAGTTGCCATACTTTTTTAAATTCAGCACCGTTGTTTGAGATGGACGTAAACTGGCTTTCATTGTTGGACAATATTTCAAAATCATTTTTTAAAAGACTGAAGTCGGGTTTGTTGCTTACACGTGAATCTGCCGATACTGTAAGTGTAAAAGTTTCTTGAATGCTAAGAGTGTCGCGATCAACGCTTGCAGTGAGTTGATCGGCAAAAACGCTTGATGCAAGGAAGAGATTAGCCAGCAAAAATAGCGATAGAACGGATCTGAGTCTAAAAAAGCGCAGCGCTCCAGATAAGCGTGCTGCCAATAAATAATTTGTAAAGTTAGTCATAGTCTTTATCGTCATTGTTAATTACAAACGTTGATCAGCGCCATTTGCGGGTGATTTCAATTCACCCTCGGCCTGTTTCTGGCGATTGAGTTGATACTGGTATTTAAATTTATTACGCAATAAACCACCCGGATCATCCGGTACGCGGCGCAGCCATTGTTCGAGCGCCTGCTTTTGCTCATTGCTTAAATTATCTTGTGCAGCCTGTTGCTCATTAATTTCTGAAGCCGTCGCAGAAGAAGCTTGGCTCGCAGATTGTTGCGCCGGTGTACTTGACGATTGACCTGCCTCTCCTTGATTTCCGGCTGAACTGTGTTGGCCAGACTCGTCACCGGATGAACTTTTGTTGCCACTCGCTGAGCTGTTGCTATTACCTTGCTGATCTTTTTGATCTTGCTTGTCTTTGTTACTTTGATCTTGTTTGTTTTCATCTTTGTTGTTGGGATCTTGCTTGCTATCTTTATCCTGCTGATCGCTTTTGTCGCCATCTTTCTGTTGTTGGTTTTGTTGATCCTGGTCTTTTTGATCTTTGTTTTTATCGTCCTGATTTTTATCCTTATCATCTTTGTTTTGATCCTTTTGCTGATCTTTATTCTTTTGTTGCTCTTTCTGTTGCTTCAAAAGTTTTTCAGCAAGGTCGCGATTTTTTTTGGCATCTTCCAAATTTGCATCGCGCTTTAAGGCTTCATCGTAAGCTCTGATTGCGTCTTCCAATTTTCCAGCTTTAGCCAAAGCGTTGCCGCGATTGTAATGACCATTGGCGGTATCGATTTTGGCAAAATTCTGCGCGGCGCCAACATAATCACCCGCGCGATATTGTGCAGATGCTTTCCATTCAGGTGATTCAAAATTTTCAGCAGCTTTTTTTGCATCGCCATTTTTGAGTTCACGTTCTGCCTGTTGGTTTTTGGTTAACCAAATGTCATCTAAACCAAATGCGTAGCTTTGTGACGGCGTGAAGCCAATTAATGGAATGAGTAGCAAGGTGAAAAGCAGGCCGCGCCTGAAACAAAATAAAACGATGGGCAGTAATAAAAATACCAGCCAGTGACCTTGATCTATCCACTGATCAAAATCACGTTGGAGTTTTTGCTGATCTTTGTCGTCTTTGCTTTCGCGAGGTTTTAAAAACTCTATATCGCTATTGTTGTTGGCGATTTCGTGGTAGCGGCCATTCACACTTTCCGCTAACTGCGTTAATTCGGCGCTGTTTAATTGAGTGGTGAGAATTGCACCCGCATTATCGCGCAAGAATCCGCCGTTGGTGGTAGGAATAGGTGTGGGCTGAGTGGTGCCGACACCTAGAATATTCAATTCGACTTTTTGGCCTGCCAACAAGGTACGAATTTTTTCGAAAGCCTCTGGTACTACGCCATCGGTGACTAATAATAAATCGCCTTTGGTTGCGCCGGCATCGTGTAATAACTGGATTCCGCGTGCTACGGCATCTTCGGTATTGCTGCCTTGCAAGGGCATAATATTGGGATGCATTGACGACAATAAACTTACAATGGTGGCGCTGTCGTCGCTCAATGGTGTAACTGTGTGAGCTTCTCCGGCATAAGCGACTAATGCAGTTTGTCCGTCTTTTCGTTCGCGCAATACATCGGCAATTTTCAAACGCGCGCGCGCAATGCGTGACGGTTTTATATCTTCGCTGATCATTGAGTAGGAAAGGTCGAGCAAGATCACCAACGCATTTTGATTTTTTTCGACGGGAGTAGGGCGCTTAATCCAGGATGGACCCGCGATGGCGACGCTACCAATAATCCATGCGAATAATAAAAACCAAATAAGCGATTTTTTGGTTTGTGTGGTTTTACCGTCGATAAGAAAGGGTAAAAGTTCAGGTGCAATTAATTGCTGCCATTGATGTGCGTGACGCTTTTTCTGCCAGAGAAAAATACTAAACAGCAAAGCTGGAATAATACCGATCAGCCACATAGGACGTAGCCAATGAAATTGCGTAGTCATTAACTGTAATTGTTCGAGCAAGAAGTTCATTATGCAACTCCTTGTGTGCGTTCGCTGTTTTTGGCGTTAGGCAAAATTGAAATTAATGCCCAAGTTAAACTTAATAAAAACGCTACAGCGAGCGGATAATAAAAAAGACTGTTTATGGGACGGAATTTTTCTTCTTCAGATTCAATCGGCTCCAACCGATTTAGCATTTGGTGAACTTCACCAAGTTCTTCTAAATTACGCGCACGGAAATATTGTCCACCGGTTTTTTCGGCGATAGCTTTCATCGTGGGTTCATCTAAATCCGCTGAGGGATTTACAACTCGTGAACCAAAAAATCCATTGTTCACAAGCATTTCATCTGCGCCAAAACCAATAGTGTAAATTTTAACGTGCTCTTTTTCTGCAAGCTCCGCTGCTTTAACAGGTTCAAGTTCGCCAGCGGTATTGGCGCCGTCGGTTAACACAATGAGAACACGTTGGGCGTCGGGGCGAGCGCGTAATCTTTTTATGGAAAGGCCGATTGCATCGCCGATGGATGTTTGATCTCCCGCAAAACCAATTTCGGTTTCTTGCAATAAGGTATTTACGGTTTGGCGATCATAAGTCAGTGGCGCTTGCAGATAAGCTTGTGTTCCAAATAACACCAAACCAAGCCGGTCGCTTTTGCGATTTTTCACAAAATCACCCACCACCATTTTTACGGCATCCAGCCGTCTTATGGCGTGATTCTGGTATTTCATATCTTCAATTTTCATACTGCCGGAAATATCCACAGCAATTAATAAATCACGGCCACTATTGGGAATGCTAATCGGCTCACCAATCCATTGTGGATTCGCAGCGGCCAATACTAAGCCCGCCCAAATTAACCAAAGCAGTAAAGCGCTGGCACGTTTCTGTGAACGCAACGAGTTGGTCTTGGTTTCCAGTGTTTGTACCTGCGCAAAAAATGGAACACGCAATGCAGCATCTTCTTTTTTTTGCGCAGGCAATAAAATAATTAATAGCGGTAAAGGTAAAAGGGCGAGTAGCCAGGGCCATTGCAATTCAAACATGAGTGGCAACCTCGCTGATCTTCTCTTCTTTTTTATTCTTCTGTTTGCGCGATTTTTGCCATTGATTACGATGCTCTTTGACCCACAACACACTAAGCGCTTGCAATTCATTGCGATTAAATTCCGGGCTTTTTTGGTAAGGCCCAATTAACAACGCAGTGCCTACGCCTTGGCTAAATTGGTGTTTGGTTTTTGGGCATTGATCGTCCAGCCATTCGAGCCATTCCCGTCCTTTTAAGCTCGCGTTGAATTGTGAACCAAAACCGCTTAATGCCGTGCGGCGTAAAATAATACTCACGGCCTGTAAATATTCAGAATTTTGCTCTTCGTTATATTTACTTTGCGTGTTATTTAATTCGGAAAGTGCTAGAGCGCGATAAGCATTACGCGATTTTTTTCGATTAATGAAAAATATCAGCGCGCTTACACTTGCAATAATGATTATTGCTAATAACCACCAACCCCAAGCTGGCGGCCACAAGCCGATTTCTGCAGGCAGGTGAATATCTTGCAGCTCCGCAAGCGGATCTTGCGCTGCAGCGTTTTGTGGTGAAAGAGTGGATGGATCTTTCGGTGTCATAGTCGTTATTTTTTCGCCGCAAATCGTTCGCGCAGCAATTGCTGCAAGTTATCGGTAGTTGAATAAGACAATAATGGAATGCCTAAACGTTTCGCGCTGTTCGTTAAAAAATCCAGGCGTTGCATATAGGCATTTTGATAGGCTTGTTGAAAACGCGAGTCATCGGTTGGCAACTGCAAGCGCGATACGCCATCACTGATGGTTAAGCGATTATTGCTGTGCAATTGTTTTTCGAGCGGATCAAGCACATGAATTAAAGTGACATCGGTATGGCGCGCCAACTCAAATAATTGTTGCTCGCAACTTTCATCGTAATCGTGGAAATCGCTCACCATAAATAACGCGCAGCCAGGTTTAGCAATACGGCGTGCATCATTTAAAAGTGCGCTTAAAGGTTTGCTGTCTGCAGGCGAAATCGGCGATTGTAATTGCTGATTAAATTCTTGCAGCTGATGCAACAATTCTAAAACTGCATGTTTGCTTCGACGCGGGCGAATATCTCGTTGCGATTTATCGCCAAAAATTAATCCGCCGATGCGATCACTATTATTCAGCGCAGCCCACGCCAGATTTGCAGCGATGTGCGCGGCCAGCACAGATTTGAAACAACGTTGGCTGCCGAAAAACATAGGTGCACGCTGATCGACCAATACAAACACAGGGCGCTCGCGTTCTTCGCGATACAACTTGGTGTGTGGCACTTGCGTACGCGCTGTTACTCGCCAATCAATACTGCGTACATCGTCGCCGGCTTGGTAGAGGCGAACTTCTTCAAAGTCCATGCCGCGCCCGCGAAAACGAGTTCGCTCGGCACCGTTAAGCTGGCTTTTTACGGCGCGCTTAACAAAGAGTTTTAAATCCTGCGCGGCAAAACGCAATCGCAATAAATTGGCGAGATTGACGTAAGCGCCAGTAGGATTTAAGTGCGCGAGTTGATCGCTGATTTTTAGTCCATTCGCTTGCATAAGTTTTACGCCAAAGGCACTGAGCTTAAAAGTTTATCTATAACTTTATCGCTATTGATGCCGCTTGCTTCGGCTTCAAAACTTAAAATCAAACGGTGACGCAAGCAGTCGTGAATAACCGCTTGAACATCATCGGGGCTGACAAAGTCTTTACCTTGCAACCAGGCGTAGGCACGAGCGCAACGGTCAAGTGCGATAGTGCCGCGCGGGCTCGCGCCGTACTCAAGCATTTCACCTAAATCAGCGCTGTACTGCGTTGGCCGGCGAGTCGCGTTAATCAATTGCACGATATATTCTTCAACGCTGGCAGCCATGTGCAATTCAAGGATTTCTTTACGCGCCGCCATTAAGGTCGTTTGCGTTATAGTTGTTGGCGTTGCCGTGGGAATGAAAGCAGCTTCGTTGCGCACTAATTGCAGAATGCGGCGCTCGGCGGCTACGTCCGGGTAATCTACATTTACATGTAATAAGAAGCGGTCGAGTTGGGCTTCTGGAAGTGGGTATGTGCCTTCTTGTTCGATGGGGTTTTGGGTCGCCATCACCATAAATAATGCGGGTAGCGGATAAGTTTTACTGCCCACACTCACTTGCCGCTCGGCCATGGCTTCCAAAAGCGCAGACTGAACCTTGGCTGGTGCGCGGTTAATTTCATCGGCTAATACGAGATTATGGAATATCGGGCCGGGCTGGAATTCAAAAGTGCCTTGTTGTGGGCGATAAATATCTGTACCTGTGACATCGGCCGGTAGCAAATCTGGCGTAAATTGGATGCGGTGGAAGTCGCCTTCAATCGCTTGGGCCAAAGTTTTAATGGCTTTGGTTTTTGCCAAACCGGGAGCGCCTTCGACTAATAAGTGACCATCGGCCAGCAGTGCAATCAGTAAACGCTCAACCAAATGTTCCTGGCCAATAATTTGATCATTCATCCAGAGCTTTAAGTTTTGGATTTGTTGGAAGTTACTCATAAACAGGATTGCCTTAAAGTTGAAATCGAAAAGGTTAAATCGAACAATAAAATTTGTTAGTTAGTAGACCTGATTACCGCTAAGCGCGGCCCATAGACCGCAAGATTTTGAGCCAGTTCCTTTTGAATTCAAGACTAGAGCTATGTATTTCAATATAGGTTTGGCAGTTAAATGGAATCGAATTTAATTTTCTAGGTCTACCACGTTACGCGATTTTTACCCAGTTCGCCGTTATGAACTAGGATTAGTGCAAAGCTTTGAATAATACGCTGTTTTTACCATTTCCGGTTTCTAAGAAACGAAAGGAGTTTATGTGAATAGTCAATTGGTTGCCTCGCAAGACCTGGACACATTTATACAAGATATCAGGCTCTTCGCCGGCGAAAAAATACCCGCCGCAGAACTCCAGGGCTTTATTAAATTTACTGAGTACTACTTTTCGCGTTATCCATTGGACGAATTGGCTGGTCGTTATTTAGGCGATGTGTTCGGCAGCGTTTATCAATGGTGGCGATATATTCAACAATTTGATGGCGTCCAGCCCAAGGTTAACCTGATTAATCCCAAGCTCGATGTTGAGGGCTGGGTTTGCCCGCATACTTTATTAGTTGTGCAACAAACGGATATGCCATTTCTGGTTGATTCCATTCGCATTGAATTGAATCGTCGCAACATCGCCATTCACGCGGTCAAAAGTACAGTGTTGTATGTGGTGCGCGACAACAAGCACCAACTGATTGATATCCTTGATGCCTCCGATGTTCAAACGCCTTCCCAAAAAGAAGCCTTCGTCTATTTAGAAATTAATTTGCTAACCCGCAAAGAAGAACTTGACGATATCACAGAAAGCATACAATCGGTTTTGGCTGAATTGACTATTGTTGTGCGCGACTTTAAACCCATGCTCGAAGCCGTCGCTGCGGCTGAAGAAAATTTAAGTCATGCGGAAAAATCTGTCACTGTCGCAAATGTTGGTGAGAGTCGCGAATTTCTAGCGTGGCTGCAAAATAATAATTTTACTTTTTTAGGTTACAGCGAATACGAATTCGGTGAAAACAACGGCAAGAAATTCCTGCAGGAAAAAGTTGATAAACGTTTAGGTTTATTTGCCCACAAAGGCGGTGAAGCAAATTATTCAGACGCTGAAGATTTAAATTCAGGTATGGCTCGTTTTCACCTTGCGCCACAAGTATTAACTTTTTCAAAATCTTCAGTGCGCTCGCGCATTCACCGCCAAGCCTATTCCGATTATGTGGTGGTAAAACAATTTAATGATAAAGGCGATGTAATTGGTGAGGCGCGTTTTCTCGGCTTATATACCTCAAGCGTCTACATAGTATCGCCCAGCACCATTCCGCTTATTCGCCATAAAGTCAGCAAAGTATTCGAGCGTACGGGTTTGAATCCCTACAGTCATGATGGAAAATCCCTGCAACAAATTTTGGATACTTTTCCACGTGACGAACTGTTTTTGAGTAATAGCTCAGAATTGTTTGAAATGTCTACCGCGATTGCGCGTATTAACGAACGTTATATGGTTCGCTTGTTTATGCGGCGCGATCCTTTCGGAAAATTTGTCAGCTGTTTGGTCTACGTTCCAAGAGATGTTTTCACAACACAAATGCGCTTGAAGTTTCAAGCGATAATAGGGCAAGCCATTAATTCTACGGAATCTGAATTTAATACTTATTTTTCTGATTCCATTTTGGCGCGCGTGCATCTGGTATTTAAATTAGATCAGAATTTGCCGTTGGATTACGATCAGGAAAAACTTGAACGGCAAATTCGTGAAATTACCCGCTCGTGGGAAGATCATTTGCAAGCGTCGTTGGTGGAATCCCACGGCGAAGAAAAAGCTATGCGGTTGTTGCAGGAATATCGCGATGCGTTTTCGTCATCTTATAAAGAATATTTTGAATCGCGCACCGCTGTTCACGATATTGCCTCTGTCGGTGAATTAAAAACCAGCGATGACATTGCAATGAGTTTCTATCAGCCAGTGGGCGCAGAAACCAATATTGTTCGCTTTAAGATTTTTCGTAAAACACAGACCATTGAATTGTCGGATGCGATTCCGGTACTGGAAAATCTGGGCTTGCGAGTTTTATCTGAAAACCCATACGCAATCCACACCAAAACAGAAGGCGTTATTTGGCTGCACGATTTTAAGTTAAGTTACAACCTACCCGGTGTGATCGATGTTTTAGCGGTTAAAGATATTTTTCAGGAAGCTTTTTCAGCCATTTGGCATAAGCACACCGTTAATGACTCCTTCAATAAGTTGGTTCTGAGCGCTGAACTTAATTGGCGAGAAGTTTTTGTATTGCGTGCTTATGCAGGCTACATGCATCAAACCTTGTTTCCATTCACTGAACATTACATTGCCAATGCATTGGTTAACCAACGTGAAATTGCGCGTTCATTAATCGATTTGTTCAAAACAAAATTCGATCCAGACAGTCCTCTCTCTATTGAAGAGCGTGCGGCAAAGGTTAATGAACAAAGTCAGCTGATTGTTAGCAGTCTCAACGCTGTAAGTAATCTCAACGAAGATCGTATCTTAAGAAGATTCCTGGCATTAATAGATGGCAGCTTGCGCACTAATTATTATCAAGCGTTACCAGATGGCAGCGCGAAAGATTATTTGTCGATTAAGCTCAGCCCGCGTTCGATTCCAGAAATTCCCGAGCCGCGCCCGCTTTACGAAATATTTGTGTATTCGTTGCGCGTAGAAGGCGTTCATTTACGTGGTGGCAAAGTGGCGCGCGGTGGTTTGCGCTGGTCAGATCGCTTGCAGGATTATCGCACTGAAGTTTTAGGTTTGGTAAAAGCCCAACAAGTAAAAAATGCGGTTATTGTTCCTAATGGCGCTAAAGGTGGTTTCGTTTGCAAGCAGCCGCCCCAAACAGGCGGACGTGAAGCGATTCAGCAGGAAGGCATCGCGTGCTACAAAATATTTATTCGCGGCTTGCTTGATCTCACTGACAATCTTGTCGAGGGCAAATTAGTTTCACCCAAAAATGTGTTGCGCTATGACGAGGACGATCCCTATTTAGTAGTGGCTGCGGATAAAGGCACGGCAACTTTTTCAGATATCGCCAATAGCATCTCTGCAGAATACAAACATTGGTTGGGTGATGCTTTTGCCTCCGGTGGAAGCCAGGGTTACGATCATAAAGGTATGGGTATCACCGCGCGTGGTGCGTGGATTTCCGTAATGCGTCACTTCCGCGAAAAAAATATCAATATTCAGGAAGAAGATTTTACAGTTGTCGGCATTGGCGATATGGCGGGTGATGTATTTGGTAACGGCATGCTACTTTCACCGCATATTTGCTTGGTCGCCACATTTAATCACATGCACATTTTTATTGACCCAACACCTGACGCTGCGAAAAGTTTTGTAGAGCGCCAGCGTTTATTCACTACACCAAAAACCAACTGGGCAGATTACGATAAATCGCTAATCAGTAACGGTGGTGGTGTTTTTAATCGCGATGCAAAAACCATAGCAATAACACCAGAAATGAAAACTGCATTCGCAATTCATGAAGATAATTTAACGCCCACAGAATTAATTAATCGTTTGTTAAAAGCGCCGGTAGATTTAATTTGGAACGGCGGCATCGGTACTTACGTTAAAGCATCAACGGAAACCAACGCCGAAGTAGGGGACAAGGCTAATGATAGCTTACGCGTTAATGGTGATGAGTTACGTTGCAAAGTGTTTGGCGAAGGCGGCAACTTAGGTGTGACCCAACGCGGACGCATTGAATATTCTTTAAATGGCGGCGCGTGCAATACTGATTTTATTGACAACGCAGGTGGTGTTGATTGCAGCGATCATGAAGTGAATATAAAAATTCTTTTGAATGAGGTTATCAGTAACGGTGATTTAACGGACAAGCAGCGCAACCAATTGCTTGCGAAAATGACAGATAACGTTGCTGAGTTAGTGTTAAAAAATAATTATCGTCAGACTCTGGCAATAAGTATTGCTGAGACAGAAGCGCTTGCACGCGGAGCTGAATATCGTCGTTTTATGACGGCGTTGGAAAGCCAAAAGCGTTTAAGTCGGAAATTGGAATTTTTACCTTCAGATGATATTTTGCTGGAGCGACAATCGCATAGCTTTGGTCTTACTCGCCCCGAATTAGCAATATTAATTTCATACGCTAAAGCTGTGCTGAAAGAAGATTTGGCTGCGGACAACATCGCTGAAAATACTTACGTTGCCAAAGCGATTGAAGGCGCATTCCCCGAAAAAATTGCAAAAGACTTTAGAGAACCACTTTATAACCATCGTCTGAAGCGCGAAATTGTCGCCACGCAAATTGCGAATGACATGGTTAATAATATGGGCATTAGCTTTGCCCAACGACTCTCTGAAGCCACTGGAGCCAGTGTGGGTAATGTTGCCAAAGCTTATATTGCAGCACGCGATGTTTATCAAATGGAAAAATTTATTCTGGATTTATCGGCGCTGGATTATAAAGTACCGGCTCAAATACAAAATGAATTGATGATCAGTATGATGCGCCGTGTAAGACGTGCGACGCGTTGGTTTTTGCGTAACCGTCGTAGCAATATTGACCCAGCGGCTGAAATTGAATTTTTCGCGCCCGCAGTTAGTTTTGTTTCTGAAAAATTACCTTCATTGCTTTCAGGTACTCAACTTGAAGAGCTGCAAGCTCAACGTCAACGTTTGCAAGAAGCTGGTTTGCCGCAAGAGTTTATTGCACATGCTTCTTCGTCTTCCTATTTATATTCGGGTTTAAGTATTGCGGAAGCGGCGCGTCGCAGCGAAAGGTCAATGGAAGAAATTGCCGCGCTTTACTTCAGGTTAAGTGATTACTTAAGTTTGTCCTGGTTTGCTAATCAGATTGCACAAATTAAAGTGGATACCTTTTGGCAGGCCATGGCGCGCGAAAGTTATATGGATGATCTTGAATCGCAATTGCGTTCGCTCACGGTGTCATTGGTTAAATCCACTGGTAAGAAAATTGATATTCCAGAGTTAATTGAAAAATGGAGTAAACAACAATCCAGTTTAATTGGCAGATGGAAATTGATGGTAAATGAATTACAAGCGGCGAGCGGCACCGATTTTGCGGTCTTTTCGGTGGCTTTACGTGAGCTTCTGGATTTGGCGCAAGCTACACAACACCGTGAAGCGAAATAACTAATAATTTTTTTGAGTAAATTTTATTAGAGAATATTTTCGCGCAGGAGTAAGTTTTCCACAAGAAATTTATCTAGTTCGAAAATATCTTCAATTAAAAAACTCTTATTGTAGAGGTTTGTTTTGCGTTCAATTATTGTGCCCTTAAAAATTTATCCGGAAGAATTTCAGCGTCTGTACGAGGGCAACGTGAAAGATGTGAGTGCGCGCAGTATTGATGGTTTGAGAGTGCGTTTTCCCGCTAATATTTTACGCCCGTACATAACTCATGCGGGCGTTATGGGTACCTTTGCAATACATTTTTCAGACGACAATAAATTCCAGGGCATAGAAAAAATCGACTAAAAAGCCTGATTCCAGTATTCTGCACGCCAAATTTTATCTATATCACTTTGTTTTAGGGCTAAGCATGTATACCCACCTTCGCGATTTACTCTTCAAGCTTGATGCTGAAACCTCTCACGAATTCAGTTTGGATCTTATCGGTGCCGCTGAACGGCTGCAGTTGCTTAAATTTTTCATGTCCGATATTCCGCCTAATCCCGTGGAAGTTATGGGAATCACCTTTCCTAATCCCGTGGGTTTGGCCGCTGGACTGGATAAAAATGGCGATTACTTTAATGCGCTGGGTTTAATGGGATTTGGCTTTGTAGAAATCGGAACCATCACGCCGAGACCGCAGGCGGGCAACCCCAAGCCGCGGTTATTTCGCATCCCAGAAGCGCAAGCCATCATCAATCGCATGGGTTTTAATAATAAAGGCGTTGACCACCTTATAGCGCAAGTTAAGCAGCGTCGTTATAAAGGTATTTTGGGAATTAATATCGGCAAGAACGCCACTACGCCCGTCGAAAAGGCGGCGGATGATTATGTGATTTGCATGCAAAAAGTTTATGCACACGCCGACTATATTACGGTGAATGTTTCATCGCCAAATACACAAGGCTTACGCGATTTACAATTTGGCGATTCATTAAATCGACTCCTTGAAACTATTAAAATCGAACAAGCTAAATTACAAGTTTTGCATGGCCGCTACGTTCCTGTCGCTGTAAAAATCGCACCGGATATGGATAGCGAAGCAGTTTCGCACGTTGCGCAAACTTTATTAGCGCAAGACATTGATGGTGTTATTGCAACCAATACGACGATTGGTCGCGAAGGTGTAGAAACTTTCCAAACCAGCGAAGAAACCGGTGGTTTAAGTGGATTTCCCGTTCGTGATAAAAGCACTCGTGTTATCAGGGCTCTCTACGCTGAACTTGGCGATAAGTTGCCGATTATTGGTGTGGGAGGAATCACTGATGGTGAAAGCGCCGCAGAAAAAATTAAAGCCGGCGCGAAATTGGTTCAAATTTACAGCGGATTTATTTATCGCGGTCCAGCCCTAATTGGTGAGGCGGCCAGGGCAATTGTGGATTTGAAAAATATAAATTCTTTATAAATCATAAAAGAAAAGGCCTCATTCAAGAGGCCTTTTTTGGTAGCTCGATTTCGCCAATCAGCGAATTAATTTTTAAGTAAGAAGTAAATGTATTTGAATGTAGTTTTGCTGATGCAATCTGGTTGATCAGCCTGACGATGCCAGCGCTGACATCGGTTGTAAATTGTTGAGTTTTTGAACTTGAGCCATTCGGTTCAGTCCGTCCCATTGATCTACTCTTGATTCTCTCCATCCGCTAAGCCACTGCTGTCGAGCGAGGCCGGTTTCGTGGGGGCATAAGCTACGCGATCGACCGTCGATCCCGGCTTGGTAGCCTTTTGCAAAAGCGCGTTCTGTATGATCTCGTTTCTGACTTTTCATCCTATAAGACACCTCTTTATTAAATCTATTAGATTACAAAGAACTAAAGTTATATAGACATCTTCAACGACTTGGTACAATACCTCTCTTGGTTGCTTGACATGGTGGTGGAACAAACTTTTGAGCAAAACCTTAATTGGTTGAGTCAGTAAGTTCGACCAGTACACCAACAAAGGTTCCGCTTGTGAACGACTTTATTCTTCTAGATAAATCCTTGCATAGCACTCGAAGCTCTAGCGGACGGGTTTGACAACCCAGCCCAGCTGCACATTTGCACAAAATCTAGCCAAATCGGCTTTAACTGGCATTACTAATGACACAATTTCAATTTTTCGCGACATGTCCTAAAAGTCTTGAGGGACTTTTATTTTCAGAATTAAATCAGCTGGGTGCTACCGAGCTGCGTGAAACGGTAGCAGGTGTGTACTTTAGTGGTAGCATCGAAACGGCCTACCGCGTTTGCCTGTGGTCGCGACTCGCAAACAAAATTTTATTACCGCTCGCCAGTTTTGACGTGAGCAGTCAGGAAGATCTTTACGATGGCGTTCGTAAAATTGCCTGGCAGGATCATCTAAGTCCCACAGGTTCATTGCTCGTTGATTTCGTCGGCAGCAGCGATGCCATTCGCAACACTCAATTCGGCGCTGTAAAGGTTAAAGATGCAATTGTGGATTGCTTGCGTGATCACAGCGGCGAGCGTCCATCCGTCGCCAAGCACGACCCCGATTTACGCGTGAATGCTCGGCTGAGCCGCGATAAGGTTGTTATCAGCCTGGATCTATCGGGCGAGAGTTTGCATCGCCGTGGTTATCGCTTGAAACAGGGCAGTGCGCCCATGAAGGAAAACCTTGCGGCTGGCATATTGTTGCGCGCCGGTTGGCCGGAAATTGCGGAGCAAGGCGGGGCTTTGTTAGACCCTATGTGCGGCTCAGGTACGATTTTAATTGAAGCTGCTTTAATCGCAGCGGATATTGCGCCTGGATTGGGACGCGTGAGTTTTGGCTTTGAACGTTGGCTCAAACATGACAACACTATTTGGCAGGCTTTACGTAATGAAGCGCATGAGCGACGCCGAATTGGTTTGGAAAAAGAACTGCCAGAAATTCGCGGTTACGATGCAGATTTAAAAGTTATACGCGCCGCTGAAGAAAATATTGTCACCGCAGAATTGGATCATTGGTTGCGCGTAAGTCGTAAAGAACTCGCCGAATTTAAAAAGCCAACGCATACCGATATTAAAAATGGTTTGGTATTAAGCAACCCACCTTATGGCGAGCGCCTCGGTGAAATTGAATCGTTAAAAATGCTATACGCGCATTTGGGTGAGCGGTTGCGTACTGAATTTCAAGGTTGGCGTGCCGGTGTTTTCACAGGCAATCCTGAACTTGGGAAACAAATGGGTTTACGCTCTGATAAAAAATATAAATTATTTAACGGTACTATTCCCAGCGAATTATTAATGTTCAATATCGCCAGCGAAGCTTTCGTACAAAGCCGTGTTGAACAAGATGGTCGTTTTAGTCGTGATAATGAAGAGCGCGCAGCCGCTGAAGAATTGGTGCGTGAAACTAATCGCCAAGAGCAAGCTGATGCGCTTTCAAACGGTGCGCAAATGCTGGTTAACCGTTTGCAAAAAAATCTCAAGCAATTGGAAAAATGGGCGCGCAAAAACGATATTAATGCCTACCGTTTATACGATGCCGATATGCCGGAATATTCCGCCGCGATTGATGTTTATTGTGGGCAGACTCAACCAGGCAAAGCCGAGCAATGGTATGCGAACGTACAGGAATACGCCGCTCCAAAATCGGTTGATGAAGATCGTGCAGCACAACGATTTGCTGAAATAGAATTGGCTGTGCCTTTTGCATTAAATATTCCTGCACAACACATCAGCTACAAACAGCGCCGCCGCAACAAGGGCACAATGCAGTATGAAAAATTAACTGAGTTGCCAACGGGCGATGTGTTCAGCGTGCAAGAAGGCGCGGCAAAATTACATATCAATATGTGGCAATATTTGGATACAGGTTTATTTCTAGATCACCGCCCTGTGCGCAAACTTATTGCGCAAATGGCGAAAGATAAACGCTTCTTGAATTTATTTTGCTACACCGCAACCGCGAGTGTGCATGCGGCTATGGGCGGGGCGCGTTATACAGTGAGTGTGGATATGTCTAACACTTACTTGAATTGGGCACGCAAAAATTTTGCGCTCAATGGTTTGAGCGAATCCAAAAACCGTTTGGAACAAGCTGATTGTTTAAAGTGGCTGGAAGAAAACGAACAGCAATATGATTTGATTTTGTTGGACCCGCCAAGTTTTTCAAATTCCAAGCGTATGGAAGATGTTCTTGACGTTCAGCGCGATCACGTAGATATGATTCACAATGCCATGCGAGTGTTGGATGAAAAGGGCACTTTGATTTTCTCCAACAATTTGCGTACCTTTAAATTGGACGCTGAAGCTTTAAGCTCTTACACCATAAAAGATATAAGTTCGCAGACCATTGATGAAGACTTTAAGCGCAATACTAAAATTCATCAGTGTTGGCTTGTAACGCATTGATTTGTACGCGCAATTAAAAACTCAATAACTCCTTAAGTTCCACCGCATTACGGCGAGACACTTCAAGTGTCTTGCCGTCGCTCATGGTTATTTCATAGCCATCGCCTATCGCTTCTTCAATACTGGTAATCGCATGTAAATTGACCACGTATTGCCGGTTAGCGCGAAAGAAATATTTTTTTGGTAAACGTTCTTCAATATTATTCAAAGATTTCTTCACAAAAGCATTTTCATTGTTGAAGAAAATACGAACATAATTTTTGCAGCTTTCAAAATAACGGATTGATTCTAGCCCGATTAAAAAACATTTCTCACCATCTTTTACAAACATGCGGCTGTGAATATCCAGCGGAAGTTTGTTTAAGCTAGCAGCTTCGCTGTTGGAATTAGTAAGCTTGTTGATAGCTATGCCAAGTCGTTCATCACTCACCGGCTTTAATAAATAATCTATGGTATTAAAGTCGAATGAACGAATCGCGTATTCGGAATAGGCGGTCGTAAATATTATTTTTGGTAGATACTCAAGTTTTTCCAATAAATCAAATCCACTTTCACCGGGCATGTGAATATCTAAAAAAATAACATCAGGATGATGTTCATGTATAAGAGTTAATGCGCTGGAAGGATGCTCCGCCGCACCAACAACATCAATTTGCGGATGCGCTTGTAACATTCGAACTAAACCTTCTCTCGCTAAGCGAGAATCCTCAACAACGATTGCTTTCATTGTGGAATTTCCTTGGGTATTTTTAGCGTTACAGTGAACTCTGCGTGTGTTTTTGAAATAATGAAGTCGCTATCTGAACCGTAAAGCAGCTCAAGTCTTCTCGCTATGTTTTTTAAGCCAATGCCTGTTGTCGGCTGCTTTATCGGGTTGTGATTGGGTAGGTCATTAATAACGGTGAAATAAATATAATTATCGTCCGCAGCGGATTCAACTGTGAGTTTGCCACCTTCCTGAATATTTTCGATACCGTGTTTAATACTGTTTTCAACGAGTAACTGTAGGGACATTGGCGGAATCAAAAAGCGATAATGTTCCAGTGGTATTAGTATTTTAAAACTCAAGCGCTCTTCCAATTGCGATTTTATAATGTCGATGTAATTTTCAATAATCGCTACTTCTTCTCCCACTAAAACTTTTTCTTTACTGCTGCTTTCAAGGGAATAACGCAGAATATCTGAAAGCGAAACAATCATTGCATCTGCATGTTGCTGGTTTTCATGAACCATAAAACGAATGTTATTTAGCGCATTGAATAAAAAATGTGGATTTAGCTGATTTGAGAGGCTGTTTAGTGTGGCTTCTTTTAAATTGTGTTGTGATCTCGCGTAGAGTAGTTCAGTTTCTCTAATTCGTTTGGTCGACGTAATACTGTTATAAAGAAAAATCCATGCTGAAATAAATACTGTAGTTTGTATCCAGTTTCCCGCTATTGATCCCATCACCAATTTCGCAAGGCTTAATTTATTGGTGCTATGAGGAATGATATCGCTAGTAAGTTCTTGATAAAAAAATGATGAAAATATAGCTGACATCATGACTGCGATGGTTAGGCCCGATGAAAGCGAGTAGACGATACTGTATTCAACAAATTGTTTACTTGATAAATCTTTCCAGTTAAGTGTTTTATATAAGTTTCTAAATAAAAGTACAGCGATTGTAAAAAGCGGGAACCAGAACATATCGCAAAAAAATATAAAACGCGCAATATCCTGCATTGGAACAATGATCACCATTTGCGTCGCAGCAAGGAAGAGCATGAACAGCCCATGATCCAGCCAGAACTTTTGATCGTGTGGAAAAAATAATACCTTCATAGGCGACAGACTAATAGTGATTAATGGTTACAAGCGAGCACCCAAAAGAGTGCTCACATAAAACTTATTATACGACCCAACCCATAAATCCGGTAATACCGAAATAAGTGAAATAAATTGCCAGAAGTGCGAGTAACACAGAAAGTATCGCCGCATTGACATAGACAAACCTGTTCATTGGTTCGTTTCTGTATTTATAGACTGTTATTAGACTAATAATAGTGAATATCGGATAGATAACAGTGGTTATAAAAATACCAATTGATACCCAGCTTAGAATCCCCATCAAGACATTGCCACCATAAGCGGTGACCAAAATAAAAAACATAAAAAGCGCCAAGCTTGCCAGCAAAGGCCAGATACGAATTTTAATACTGGCAGAATTGGTAATTTTTCCTAATAACATGCGAGATAACCAAACCATTGCAAACAAAAAATTGGCGATGATGAACAGCGCTAATAAAAGAAAGAGCGCAATGCCACCGTAAAAAATTACGGCAGGAATACGCTTATAAAGATCACCTTCCACTTGAAGTGTTTCGCCTGCAAGAGGGTCGTTTACGACCGCGATGCTGGGAAGGCCGGTCCACGGGTTAACCAATAAATTTTCTCCAATCGCGTAATCGTTACTTTCCCACCCGCCAAATATTGGGCTGCGATGAATTTTGTTATCGCTTACGGAGATTTTTATTGCGCTTTCTATGTTGTCAGTGAATCTGGTAATTTCAATGCGAGGATTAAGGTGTATATAAATACCAGCCAGAGTATTTAATTTGCTTGAAAGAGGAATTCCATTGACAACCTTTTTCTCATGACCTCTTAATAAATAGCTCATTACTAATTGGGTAATTTGCCAAGACGATCCGTTGTTGGTGTTAGTCATTACAACATAGCCTTCGCCTAAGCTTGGAGAATACATCATTTCTGAAAAACTACCGACGCTTCCACCGTCATGTCCGTGAAAATCGTATCCAAAATCTTCGTAGCCTTTAGTGAGATTATTTAAACCATGGCCCGCTGTAATTCCTTGTGCATTTCCTAAAGTAGATGTTGGTTTTTCCATTCTCTCTATCGATTTGCTGTCTAAAATATTTTTTCCTAAAAACTCCCCACGGTTAATAAAAAATTGAAGTAAGTTTGCCATTTCTTTTGTGGAGGAATGAAGTGAACCGGATGGTCTATATTTTGAGAATGCGTAGTTTTCAGGATTTCCGATAGCGTTGTAAGCTACAGCTCCATGTCTATCGTATTCGCTTGTTTTGTAGAAGCTGGTTGTATTCATGCCCAAAGGTGTAAAGAAGTTTTCCTTTACATAGTCTTCATATGTTTTACCACTAATTTTTTCGACGATATAAGCTGCTACTGCTGGCCCAGTTGAGTTATACGCGTAGCGTGTACCGGGTATCCAGCGCGATGTACGGGAGTCAGAGTGAAAATCCAGGGCATGCTTGAGACTTGTGGAATCTGATGCTTTAAAATTAATTTCCGCAAGGTGAACTTCATCCCAGCCAGTCGTGTGTTCCAATATATGTACTAGCAAAACTGGATTCGTTTTTTCCCATTTATTTTCATACGCAATTTCAGGTGCTAGATCCTGCAGTTTATCATCGAGAAGTAATTTTTTTTCTTCAACTAATTTTAGTACCGATAAAGATGCAAAAATTTTTGAAATTGAATCGAGAGCGAATAATGTATTTTCATCAACATTGACATGCTTCTCCGTATTTGCTTCTCCCAACCCTGCGATCCAATAAGGTCCGTCTTTATTAACCAATGCAATACCAACGCCTGGGGTGTTCGTGTCCTTGCGAATTTTTTCAATTGCACTTTTTAATTCTTCCAATGTTTGTGGTGGTTTAGGCTGATCGTTTGCGGATGAAACTTGTGTAAATAGTAGCAGCGTAATTAGTGCGAGAATTTTTGATAGCATCTTCATAGTTAGCTCCTTTAAATGTCTTATTGATTTATGGTTAGATAGAAAACACTCGTTGTAATTACCAGTAGGAGAATTTGATAGACAAAAAGCTCAACCAAGGTTGAGTCTCGCAATAGATTTTGGAGTTTTGTAACCGCGTAATATTTTTGTTTATGTGGTTTGCAACGAGTATGTGTGTTTTCTAGCGAAGAAAATTTAACTAGGGATTGTGTTTTCTTAGGCTCAGAGGAAATTGTTTGCGCCGAAAAAAACAAAAAGAGGCAAAGCAGATAAATAGATAGGCAGAACTTCATCCGATTCCCTCATTCAGTTTGTAGTTAAACTTCTGAGGTGGGAGATTAATTTGGTTGATGACTAGCGGGGAATTAAAGTGCCAAGTGGCGATAATCGATTATAAGCGGTCGGGACTTTTAAAATTTATAGAAGGTAAAGTGGTGGTGTGGCAGAAAAGCGAGAGAAAAATTAACGGCTATCCACAATGTGGACTAGCCGTTAATGGTGAAGCGGTATTAGTCTTTAGCGCGAGATTTGTATTCGTGAGTACGGGTATCGATAATAATTTTATCGCCGATTTCTACGAATGCAGATACTTGAATTTCAGTACCGTTGGTCAAGCGAGCAGGCTTCATAACTTTACCTGAAGTATCACCACGAACAGATGGTTCGGTGTAAACAACTTCACGTGTTACTGAGTTTGGTGGAGTAATTGAAATTACTTTGCCATCAAAAAATACAGCTTCACAAACATCATCGATACCGTCTTCGATGTAAGGACCCATATCGCCGAGCTCATCAGCAGTCAATTCGTATTGTTCGTAATCGCTATCTACGAAAACGTACATTGGGTCTGCGTAGTAAGAGTAGGTTACGTCTTTACGATCAAGAACGATGTCTTCAAATTTGTCGTCTGCTTTGTAAGGAGTTTCGGTCAAATAACCGTTCAGCAGGTTTTTCAATTTGGTTTTAACAACAGCAGTGTTACGGCCTGAACGGCTGATTTCTGCTTTTTGAATTAACCATGGTTGACCGTCGATGCTAATTACATGACCGGCGCGCAGTTCTTGACCTGTTTTCATGATGACTCTCAATAAGTGTAAATGGTATTGATGATGGGATAAATTCGGCGGCTACTATAGCGTTTTTTGACAAAAATGCACCATGTTTGAAGCTAAATCCCCCAAAGAATTTAGGTGTTGGCGCCACTTTTGACCATGTTTTTGCCAGTTTTGCAGATTAGTGAGACATGTATTCCAAGCATCAAGGCAGTCTTGATTGCGGTTCCAGTGGTGCCATAGCCGTATGATTGCATCTTGAGTGATTGGGTCAAATCCGTCCAAGTAATGCTTAAGGAAGGCATCCAGCTTCACCATATGGAAGTCTTCATCTTGAGGATAAATATGCCAAACAAAGGGTTTCGCGGCCCATTGCGCTCGCACAAAGGAATCTTCTCCGCGAATAAAGTTGAAATCACAAGCCCACAATAAAATGTCATAGTCGGTTTGGCTTATAAAAGGAATGACCTGTAAACGTAATGCGCCTTTGTTAAAGGTGTCACCCACTTTCAGATTTTGGCCCATAGCCGAGTTGATGCTTGGCAGGATTTTGCTGGCGGGCACCAGGCATAAAACGGGCGTGGATGATTGCGACCACGCGTCTATTAATGATCCAACAGCTTCATTTTCGTAGCCAAACAACGAAATGATTAATTCGCCACTCTTAGTTTCTACACCCAGCTTTTCCAGAAATTGCTCGCGGGCATCAGAATCCTGTGAAAAGGCTTCACCTTTATCCAGTAAATCTCTCTCTTTTAAAAGCCCGCCGGTTTTCGCCGTAACGCCTGGAAAGAAAAAGATTTTTTTCAGGCCGAGTTGCGGATGTGGGGATGCCAAACCATGACAGCCTTCTACCCAATCCTCCGCACTCAGATATTCGAGATTAAACCAGTGCGGCGGGGTGGCACGTTGTTTCATTGCCGCGAGATAGCTATCCGGTAAATTGCAGGCAAAAGCTTCAATCACCACATCCGCAGGCTGGATCGCAGGGTCAAAATCGTGATACCAAATTCTCACATCAACGTTTTCAAGTTGTTGATGCTCACAAACGCGTGCGCTCGGCCAAATTTGCGTCAAGGCCGTCAATTCATCGACCCATAAGCGAACTTGAAACGGATATTCATTGGCCAGCTGGCGTGCTAAGCGCCAACACACACCTATATCGCCGTAGTTATCGATAACTCTACAAAAAATATCCCAAGTCTGGATTTCAATTTGTTTCATTCGTTCAGGAGTTTCTTGCTGCCAGTAAAAAGAGGGCGCTATTATGCGCAACATTCTATATAAGCGGGTAAGAATTCATGGCATCCCTACAAGATCAACTCCTTAAAGCCGGTTTAATTGATACAAAAAAGGCAAAACAGGCTAATAAAGAAAAGCGTAAAGAAACCAATGTTGCCCGTCGTGCGCCTGAGCCGGTGATCGATGAAGTTAAGCAATCCGCTGAGCAAGCGCGCTTGGAAAAAGTTGAACGCGACCGAGAGCTAAATCGCCAGCGCAATGCGGAACTTGAACAGCGCGCGCTTGCCGCTCAAATCAAACAGCTTATTGAAAATCACCGCCAATCGAAAGGCGCAGGTAATAACGACGTTGAATACAATTTCACCGACGGCAAGCTGATTAAAAAAATGCGCGTTTCGCCGCTGGTTCTTGAGCAAATCGCGCGCGGTGTTTTAGCGGTTGTTAAATTGGGTGATGGCTACGAAGTTGTACCGCGTATTGTGGCCGATAAAATTATATTGCGTGACGAAAAATCCGTATTGGTTGCGAACGTAAAAACCCAGCAGCAAGCCGATGAAGATGATCCTTATAAAGATTACGTAATTCCTGATGATTTGATGTGGTAATTTGATTTTATCTCAGGTGCTATTTTGGTGCTTGAAGGTATTCCGCTCCATTAAAAGCTGCTCATTTGGGCAGCTTTTTTATTTCTCTTTTTATCCCGCATAAAACGCTCGATCTCACTGAATAAACATATTTCTCAGAATTTATTTCTTTAGTCTTAGTAATCAGTAGCTTGCATATTTTCACAGACGCAATAATTTTGTAAATTTTAATCCTATCTTCTACAAAAAAATGTGAAAACTCGAATGGTACAAATGTTGCGGTGAGTGCCATGGTTTGAGAAAGCGAATTCACATTATTGCAGGGGATAGAGCTATGAGTACCACATTAAAATCATCACTAAATACATGGCATCTTTGGGGATTGGCAGTTGGATTGGTAATCTCGGGAGAATATTTTGGCTGGAGTTATGGCTGGGCAACTGCAGGCACTTTAGGTTTTCTCGTGACGACTATCGTCATCGCAATTATGTACACGACGTTTATTTTTAGTTTTACCGAGCTAACAACGGCAATTCCGCACGCAGGCGGCCCCTTCGCTTATGCTCGCCGCGCCTTTGGCCCGAAGATGGCGTTTGTCGCAGGTTTTGCAACGCTGATTGAATTTGTTTTTGCGCCGCCCGCGATTGCCATGGCGATTGGTGCTTATTTGAATGTGCAATTTCCTGAATTAAATCCTAAAGCATTTGCGATTGCGGCTTACGTAATTTTTGTCGGTTTAAATATTGTGGGTGTGCGCATCGCCGCGACTTTTGAACTGTTGGTAACTGTGTTGGCAATTATCGAATTGTTAGTATTTATGGGCGTAGTTTCGCCCGGTTTTAGCATGAGTAATTTCGTTGCCGGTGGTTGGGCGGGCGAGAATGAATTTAGCAGTACTGCGATCTCCGGCATAGTCGCGGCAATTCCTTTTGCGATTTGGTTTTTTCTCGCGATTGAAGGTGTTGCTATGGCCGCCGAAGAAGCTAAAGATCCGCGCAAAACAATTCCGCGTGCTTATATCGCCGGTATTTTAACTCTGGTTGTATTGGCAATCGGTGTAATGTTTTTCGCAGGCGGTGTAGGTGATTGGAAAACCTTATCGAATATTAATGACCCTCTACCACAAGCCATGAAAATGATTGTGGGTGAAAATAGTAATTGGTTACACATGCTGGTTTGGATTGGTTTGTTTGGATTAATTGCTTCTTTCCACGGAATCATTCTGGGTTATTCGCGGCAGATTTTTGCGTTATCGCGCGCGGGTTACATGCCCACATTTTTCGGCAAAGTGAATGAAAAATTCCAAACGCCACATCGCGCAATTATAGCGGGTGCGCTAGTGGGGATTGCTGCAATCCTAAGTGACGATTTGCAATTTAACGGTATGACACTTACAGCAAACCTCATCACCATGGCAGTATTTGGCGCGATAGTGATGTACATAGTGTCCATGTTAAGTTTATTTGCATTGCGAAAAAATGAACCGAATTTAGATCGTCCATTTAAGTCAGTTGCTTATCCATTATTTCCGGCGATTGCATTAGTGCTTGCCGCAATGAGTTTACTGACCATGATTTATTTTAATTTAAAGCTCTCATTAATATTTTTCGGTTTGATGATTCTTGCTTATGTTTATTTTTCGATGACACAACATAACCGCGATGCGTCTTTGGATAACGTAATGAGCGCAACAGCTTGACGATTTTTATCCGGATATTTTTAATAACGCCTGCTCGGAGGCATAGTGGCTTATCAACATAGCGTTGGAACACATACCTATCAATTTCGAGATTTAAAAGATCTTATGGCTAAGGCGACGCCTGCGAGATCGGGCGATTATCTTGCGGGTGTTGCGGCGGATACTTACGCTGAACGTATGGCTGCACGCATGTGTTTGGCTGAGGTTCCATTAAAAATATTTCTGCAAGATCTTTTAATTCCTTACGAGAGCGATGAAGTTACACGTTTGATTATCGATAGCCACAACGCCGAATCGTTCAAACCCATTAGTCATTTAACCGTAGGTGATTTTCGTAACTGGTTATTGTTAGATACTACAGACACCGTATGTTTAACAGCGGTAGCGCCGGGAATAACGCCGGAAATGGCAGCGGCGGTGAGCAAATTAATGCGCAATCAGGATTTAATTCTGGTCGCAAAAAAATGCTCTGTCGTTACGGCATTTCGAAATACGATTGGGCTACCGGATCGGCTTTCCAGTCGCTTGCAACCTAACCATCCCACTGACGATGCGCGCGGTATCGCCGCCTCCATGTTGGATGGTTTACTTTACGGTTCAGGTGATGCTGTTATTGGAATTAATCCCGCTACCGATAGTTTGCCAGCGTTAATGGATTTGTATTATTTGGTGGATGAAGTTATCAACCAATACGAAATTCCAACACAATCGTGCATTCTCACGCACGTCACCAATCAAATTCAATTAATTGAAAAAGGTGCGCCGATTGATTTGGTATTTCAATCTATCGCCGGAACCGAAGAAGCGAATAAAAGTTTTGGTATCGACATTAAATTATTGGAAGAAGCTCGCTCTGCAGCTCTGTCGTTGACGCGTGGCAGCGTTGGAAACAATGTCATGTATTTTGAAACAGGGCAGGGTTCTGCGTTGTCCGCAAATGCAAATTTTGGTGTGGATCAGCAAACCTGCGAAGTTCGTGCTTATGCGGTTGCGCGGCATTTGTCGCCACTGCTTACTAATACGGTTGTAGGTTTTATTGGCCCAGAATATTTATACGATGGCAAACAAATTATTCGCGCGGGTTTGGAGGATCATTTCTGCGGAAAATTACTGGGCTTACCGATTGGCTGCGATGTTTGTTACACCAATCACGCCGAAGCGGATCAGGACGATATGGATACGCTCATGACCTTACTCGCTAACGCAGGCTTAACGTTTTTGATGGGCATTCCCGGTGCCGACGACATAATGCTGAATTACCAAACCACGTCATTTCACGACACTTTGTATTTACGCAATTTATTAGATTTGAAACCCGCGCCGGAGTTTGAACAATGGCTGATGAAAATGAACATCATGAATCACGGGGGCAAGGTTCAACCCATCACCAAAACTCACCCCATGTTGCAGAAAATGCCAAATCATTTACTGAAACAGCTTTAACACTTGCAGACCCATGGCAGCAGTTAAAAAATTTTACCCGCGCCCGTATTGCCTTGGGGCGAGTGGGCAGCAGTTTACCGACAAAAGAAATTTTAGATTTCGGTTTATCCCACGCCATGGCACGCGATGCTGTTCATCTAGCGTTAGACGTCATTGAGCTGGAAAATAAATTACATGCGCAAGGCTTGGTGAGCATCCACGTAACCAGTAAAGCGCCAGACCGTGCCAGCTATTTATTACGCCCCGATTGGGGTCGGCGTTTGAGTGACGCCAGCCGCGCTTATCTAGAACAACTTAATTCCAGACCAGTGGATTTTCTAATCGTGGTTGGCGACGGTTTATCGTCTCTTGCGGTGGATCGACATGCGGCACCGTTAATCGATGAAATCAAAAAAATCATCCCAGCCGCTTGGCGCCTAGGCAATATTGTTATTGCAACTCAGGCGCGGGTTGCCATCGCCGATGAAATTGCAGAAATCCTCAATGCGCGCATGGTTGCCATATTAATTGGCGAGCGCCCCGGTTTAAGTTCGCCGGATAGCTTGGGAATTTACCTAACTTTAAATCCTAAAACCGGCTGCAATGACGCAGACCGAAATTGCATTTCCAATGTTCGCCCGGAAGGATTGGGTTATGCAGCGGCAGCGAAAAAAATGGTATGGTTGGCGCAAGAAGCCCTGAGAATAGGCGCTTCCGGCGTTCTTCTTAAGGATGAAAGCGACCACATTGAGTTGCCGGTTTTTACCGCTGGATTAAAGCCCAAGCCGATTTTATAGCTCGCTTCAGAAGAGTGGCGTACCACAATCCACCAAGATTAACCATTCTTAGCATCCTTGGTGGTCTGTGGCATAATGCCGCCAAATCATTACAGGCGACTACCTATGTTAGATATGTTTACCGGACTGGATTTTCCTATCGGCCTAGCGCTGTTCTTGTCTCTAGCCTTCGTGCTCGCCTATGAGTTTATCAACGGTTTCCACGATACTGCTAACGCTGTAGCCACGGTTATTTACACCAAAGCTATGCCACCTTATACCGCGGTAATTGCGTCCGGCGTGTTCAATTTTCTGGGCGTTATGGCCGGTGGCTTGGGCGTTGCTTACGCTATCGTACATTTATTGCCTGTCGATTTATTGCTGAACGTCACTTCATCTTACGGGATGATTATGGTGTTTTCGTTACTGGGCTCTGCTATTTTATGGAATTTGGGTACCTGGTATTTTGGGATTCCATCGTCAAGCTCGCACACATTAATCGGCTCTATTTTAGGCGTTGGCGGTGCCCACGCACTTTTGTCGCATTTGCCATTGGCAGACGGCATAAACACCAAAAAAGCCACCGAGATTATGTTGTCATTGCTCATTTCTCCACTGGTTGGTTTTATTCTCGCTGCGGTTCTTCTCCTACTTTTCAAACGTATTTGGACTGGCCCGAAAATTCACAAAACTCCAAAAGAGCGTGAAAGTATTGATGGTAAAAAGCATCCACCATTTTGGACTCGTGCAACGCTAGTTGGCTCTGCAATGACGTTGAGTTTTGTACACGGCTCCAACGATGGTCAGAAGGGAATTGGTATGGTGATGTTGGTGCTAATTTGCATGGCACCCGGCCAATTTGTACTGGATTTAACAACCTCCACTTTGCATATTGACCGAACGCGTGATGCAGCAACTTACATCGGCCGCCTTTACACTGAAAATAAACTACTACTTTCTGACCGAATTGATTTTACGCAAACCGCCGCGCTTGAAACCTCCGAAGAAAAATGCCAAATCAAAAATTCATTGGTGACCATTAATAGTCTGGTTGCACAACTAAAAGACGTTAATAACTACAGCGACCTTACCAAAAATAATCGCCGTGAAGTGCGCCGGTTGTTGTTGTGTATTGATGACACCGCAAAAAATATTTCAAAAGTAAATGGTCTTTCCAGCAAAGATAAAGCCGATTTAACATCCTTACGTAAAGATATTACTGCCACCACCGAGTACGCGCCTTTCTGGGCAATTGTATTGGTTGCTTTGTCTTTAGGTTTGGGAACTATGACTGGCTGGCGTCGTGTAGTGAAAACCGTAGGCGAAAAAATTGGCCAAAAAGGCATGACTTATTCACAAGGTATGGCGGCGCAAGTAACTGCAGCATCCGCTATCGGTATCGCAAGTATCACCGGTATGCCCGTATCAACAACTCACGTATTGTCATCAGCGGTTGCTGGCACAATGGTTGCGAACAAGTCCGGCCTACAATTTTCTACCATCAAAACTATTTTAATGGCGTGGGTGTTAACTTTACCCGTGACTATTTTGCTGGCTGGCGGATTATTTTACGTTGGCGCAAAAGTGTTTTTGTAAAACATCGATTGAGCCAAAATAAAAGCCGAGCAATTGCTCGGCTTTTTTATGGGCGCCGTTTTATCTGTACGGAAGGAAATGTCAAACTAACAGCTGAATCGTTTTGGATTGGAAAAGAGTAATACGTCCCTAAAATTATAAAAATCAATAAAGTGTATTTACACGCCTTTAAGTTATTCATTTTAATTTTCTCCCGAAATTTAGGAGTAAGATTTAGCTTTACTTCTGTTTGCTTGATCCTTCACTTTTCATAATAGGGAGATTGATATGCGCACCAATTTCTATTCAGCCGTTACAACTGCTATCAAAAAGATGCTTGCTGCAGCCGCAGTTTTTATTTCCCTGGGTTTAGTTTGGGGAACCGCAAATGCCACCTTTATAAATTTTGACGATCTTGAATACACCATTAATGAAGACGGCGATGGTGATTTGTTAGAAGACCATCCGGTTACTGATGAATATCTATCAAAGGGTTTGCTAATTACTGGCGGATATCTCTGGAACGACGAACACAACCCATATATAAGCTCATCACCAAATGTATTGGTTGGTTCGGATGGTTTTACGTTAAATTTTGTAGAGGAGCTACCAACATTTGTCAGTATGCGTACTAACTTTATCGGCGACAATGACCCAGGCCTGCTTGCGATATTTTTTGATGTATACGGACCCTCGGGTTTGCTTTTTCAAACACATTCATCCGGTGATATTGGCTCACCCGATATGATCAATGCAATTCCTAATGAGTTGATATCTTTCAGTTCGCCAACTGGTATTTCCCGGATCACGATGAGTAATTATCAACATAGGCGAATAGCAGGATCTATAGATGATTTAACATTTGAATATGCGGATGTACCGGAACCGTCTAGCTTGATTTTATTAGGTCTGGGGATTTTTGTTTTTGCAATTCGACAACGCCAGAACTATAAAAACTGAATAAAAATAAAGCGATAAATTTTTCATAAATACCAAAAAAAACCGGGTCATTGCCCGGTTTTTTTAAAATTTAAATCTCTCCAAGGAATCCACCCGATTGTCTTTCCCACAGCTGGGCATAAATACCTTGCTGTGCAATCAATTCAGCATGCGTGCCTTGTTCAACGATACAGCCTTTTTCCAACACAATTAATCTATCCAATGCGGCGATAGTTGATAAGCGATGCGCGATAGCAATTACAGTTTTACCTTGCATTAATTTATTTAGATTCGCTTGAATGGCGGCTTCGACTTCTGAATCCAATGCGGAGGTTGCTTCATCCATAATTAAAATGGGCGCGTGTTTTAGTAGCACGCGTGCAATTGCGATGCGTTGGCGTTGGCCACCGGATAATTTTACGCCGCGTTCACCAACGTGAGCATCGTAACCAGTGCGGCCCTGGTTATCAGTTAGCTGCAAAATAAAATCGTGAGCTTCGGCTTGTTTCGCGGCTTCAATCATATCCGCATCAGTTGCGTGAGGTTTTCCGTACAATAAATTGTCGCGAATAGAGCGATGCAGAAGAGAAGTATCTTGCGTGACCATACCAATTTGCGAGCGCAAACTTTCTTGTTGCACTAAAGCGATATCGTGACCATCAATTAAAATGCTGCCGCTTTCAACATCGTAAAAGCGCAGCAATAAATTCACTAATGTAGATTTACCTGCGCCCGAACGGCCAACAACACCAATTTTTTCGCCGGGTTGAATATGTAAATTAAAATGGCTGATAACGCCGCCGTCACGTTTTCCGTAATGGAAATTCACGTCATTAAATTCAATACGGCTGTGCGTTAATTCCAAGGGTTGTGCGCCTTCCGAGTCTTGCACTTCGCGCGGTACAGATAATGTATTTAGGCCATCCTTTGCGGTGCCGATGTTTTCAAACAGCGCGGACACTTCCCACATGATCCATTGCGCCATGCCGTTCAAACGCAATACCAAACCTATAGCTGCCGCAATAGCGCCAGTGGTAATTGCAAGGTTGCTCCATAACCAAATGGAAACAAAAGCCACAGCAAATATTAATGCGGCATTAATTGCCCACACGCTTGAGCTTAACGAAGTTGCCAAGCGCATTTGTGGATGAACTGTGCTTAAAAAATATTCCATACCGCGTTTTGCATATTCTGCTTCGCGGTTTGAATGGGAAAATAATTTTACAGTTGAGATATTGGTATAGGTGTCAACTAGGCGGCCAGTCATATCCGAGCGCGCATCCGCTTGACGCATTGCAGTCTTCGATAATCGCGGTAAAAAATAATAAAGCAAACCCGCGTAGGCGATTAGCCACGCAACTAACGGCAATGCAAGGCGCCAATCGAGAGATGCTAACAATACTAAAATGCCGGAAAAATAAACGAGTACGTACAAAAGCACATCGAGCAATTTCATAATGGTTTCGCGAACCGCCAATGCAGTTTGCATAACTTTCGTTGCAACGCGGCCAGCAAATTCATTTTGGTAAAACTGATAACTTTGACCTAATAAATAGCGGTGCGCCTGCCAACGAATTCGCATGGGAAAATTTCCCAAGAGTGTTTGGTGCATAACCAAGCCATGCAGCAAAACCGTGATCGGTAAACCGAAAAGTACAATAGCGCCCATCATCAGTAATTCGTGTTGGGACTCTACCCAAATGCTTTGCGGTGTATGACTGTTAAGCCAATCGACCAGCTTTCCTAAAAATCCAAACAGCGACACCTCCATGATTGCAATGGCACCGGTCAGGAATGCCATTACTGCGAGGTATAATTCCAATCCGCGTGCATAGTGGCGACAAAATGCAAATAAGGTTTCAGGCGGCGCTTTAGGGTGTTCGGGCGGGAACGGCTTAATTAAATTTTCAAAAAATCGAAACATATGACGGGTCACTTTGAGATTATTTAATATCAATAGGGATTCAATGAGCGCGTGGAAATCCTGGTGAAATTTGGGACTTGGGGCGCAAAAATAGTAGGGCGAAATTTTATCACTTTTTGCTGCGATAAGCTTGTGTCAAAATGTTAGGATTGGCACCATTACTGACATAGAAATTCAGACCTTCCTTCATAAAATTTATCCCAGAGAAATATAATGAAAAATGCGTTAGTCGTTTTTGCCGCTGGCTGTTTAGGGGCGCTTATTCAATGCGTTGTTATGTGGTTGTTTACCCGTTATGGAATCACGCATTCGTTGCATGTGAATTTACCCGGGTCAATATCCGCCGGTTGGTTATATCCTCGTATTGTGTGGGGTGGGTTGTGGGGATTTTTGTTTTTATTGCCGATACTTACCAGCAGCATGTTTGTGCGTAGTTTTGTTTTAGCGCTTATCCCGGCGGGCGTGCAATTGTTTGTGATTTATCCGCTTTATGAGCACAAAGGGTTTGCTGGGTTGTCCCTGGGAGCACTCACACCATTTCTTGTGTTATTTTTTTATTGGGTTTGGTCACTGGCCACTACCCTTACCTTGAAATTAGCTAAATAGATTTTGTAGGGATTTGTAAATGTCTTTGTTTAAAAAAATTGTTTTTACTTTTTTTATATTTTTCACTACATTCAGTTATGCGCAGTTTTTGCCCGATAATAAATCCCTTAACGTGCAATCGGTGCAGCGTTGGATGCAATCCAATCGTGATTTTTCCAGTGTCATGCAAGCGCTGGATGCCATGCATAAAACTGAAAATGATTTAAAAAAATTTGAAGCCTTGCCTGCGACAGAACAAGATCAAAAAATCACCGTGTTCTTACAGCAGAAAAATCTACTTGAATCAGCCAATGCAATTTCTCTTCAACATGGTTGGAAATCCGTGGGTGAATATATGCGGCTGAGTACAAAATTAGGTAATGCAATCGCAGCTTATTTTTTTGCTGAAGAAACTGCAAAGCTATCTGACACGCAAAAAAAAGCAGTTATAGCAAAAACTGATGCTGCAGTCTTGAATGCTCCACCGGAAGATGTTGCCTTCGTAAAAAATAATGAAAAGCTATTGAAAGCCTACATTCAAAGTTATGCTAAAGGCCGTCAATAAGATTGAATTAAAAAAAGTTGAAAAAAATAAGGGTGAAATAAAAACGGGGTGATTTCTCACCCCGTTTTTATTTAGTCGGTTAACACACCATTCCGGTAATCCTGAATAGCCTGCTCAATTTCATCAGAAGTATTCATTACAAAAGGACCATATTGTGCAATTGGCTCCTTCAAAGGAATTCCCGCCAATAAAATAAAGCGCGTGTCTGCGGTCAAAGCTTCTACAGAAATTTCATCGCCAGCGCCGAGTAATCCGGCATTACCAGCTTCTAATTTGCGCGCGTCTTCACCGATGGCAATTGCACCTTCATACACATAAATAAATGTGTTGTGCGTTGCAGGTATCGCGTGTGCAAATTTTCCGTTAAGTGGTAAATGCACATCCCAATAAATTACCTGGGTTGTTAAACCTTGGATCGGCCCGCTAACAATTTTTCCATCAATAACTGCGCTGTTGGCGATGACTTTAATACTACCGCCATTTTTTAAATCGACGATAGGAATTTCATTTGCTGGAATATCTTTGTAATGTGCAGGTTTCATTTTTTCTGCGGCTGGTAGATTCAACCACAATTGAAAACCGCGCATTAAACCTTCTTCCTGCTGTGGCATTTCGGAATGGATAATGCCGCGACCTGCGGTCATCCATTGCACATCGCCGTTGCGTAAATGGCCTTTGTTACCAATGTGGTCTTCATGCAACATGTGACCCTGTAACATATAAGTCACTGTTTCAAATCCGCGATGCGGATGCGCAGGAAAACCGCCGATATAATCACTTGCGCTTTCGGAGCCAAATTCATCAAGCATTAAAAATGGATCGAAGCGCGCTTGTTGAGTTTGCCCAAGGCTGCGTTTAATGCGCACGCCAGCACCATCGCTAGTGCCACGGCCGGGAATAATTTGCTGAAGCTGCTTTTGCATGTTGATCACCTTTAGTGTTGACGAATGCCTTAATTAGCATCCGAAAAGACGACATCTATAAATAACTTTTCACACTTGGCTGCCATGATTAAATCATTTTCATGTAAGCCGTTAATTTTATGGGTCCACCAATTAACGGTGACTTTTCCCCATTCGGTTAATAGCGCAGGGTGATGATTAAACTCTTCCGCTACTGCACCAATTGCATTCGTAAATTCAAGCGCATTCAAAAAATTTTTGAATTTGTAGCTGCGCGTGAGTTGTTTAACACCATCTTTTTCTATTACCGACCATTCAGACAATTTCGCCAAAGCATCGGCCAATTCTGTATCTGTTACTTGCGGTGCTCCGGTTCGGCAAGCACCGCAGGTTTTTTCGCTTAACTCGGTAATCTGATCAAT
Source organism: Gammaproteobacteria bacterium (assembly GCA_004172865.1). Classification (GTDB taxonomy): domain Bacteria; phylum Pseudomonadota; class Gammaproteobacteria; order Pseudomonadales; family Cellvibrionaceae; genus Cellvibrio. Next base: position 156,500 of record SEBV01000008.1, read on the forward strand.
CGCTTTAGTTTGATTGTTCATCTGCTATCCCCTTACCAGTAATCTCATCGATTAGTTCGCAAGTATGATAGCGCTATTACCTTATTAAGCAGCAGTAGAAACTGCGATTTGTTCACGAGCATTTGATAATGATTTGGTTTTTGAATCGTCGCCCAAATTTAAACCCTCGGCATAAATATAGTTCACTGATTTTAAGCCAAGGAAGTTGAGGAACATATTCAAAAATCCAGTTTGTGTATCTGCTGGGCTGCCCGCATAAAAACCGCCGCGCGCTGCAACAATATGTACTGGTTTATCGTTCAACAAACCTACTGGGCCGGTCTCGGTATATTTAAAAGTCACACCAGCACGAGCTAATTGATCGAAATAAGCTTTCAATTGCGATGGCACTCCAAAGTTGTAAAGTGGAACGCCAATTACCAAAGCGTCAGCATTTTGAATTTCTGCGATTAAAGAGTCAGAAAAATCTACCAACGTTTGTTGCTCGGCAGTACGGCTTTCAGCTGGAGTGAAAAATGCTGTCACGTTAGCGCCATCTAAATGTGGAACTGGATTTTTCGCCAAATCGCGCACAACAACTTTGCCATCAGGATGGCTAGCTAACCAGTTTTTTACAAACTCATTGCTCAAAGTGCTTGAGTTACCGTTGTCGCTAAAGAGGCTACTGTTGATCTGTAATAAAGTGCTCATGTGAATATCCTCGCCCTTGGGCTAATTTCGTTTGTTTACATCATTTGTGTGATTGTTCAGGCGCTTTCGCCATGTAGCTATTAAATGATTTGACGAACGAATGATAAATAGCGATATTTGGTGGAATTTCATCGAAAAATTGGATCGATCCCTATGAATACACCCAGCAGCTCTGCCATTACCGAAAATAAAGTGACCTTGGAGCAATGGCGCGCCTTGTTGGCGGTAATCGATGCTGGTGGTTACGCCAAAGCAGCAGAGCAACTCAATAAAAGCCAATCCGCCGTTTCGTACGCAATCGCACAATTGGAATCCGCACTTGGGGTTAAAGTGTTTAACCTGCAAGGGCGCAAAGCAGTAGCAACGCCGGGAGGAGAGCTTTTATATAGACGCGCTAAATTGCTGTTGGAGCAGGCAGAGCGATTGGAAATGTCAGCCGGTTGCTTATCTGTACACGTCGAGCCCCTTGTAAAAATCGCAGTCGACATCATTGTTCCCCCCAAGAAAGTGCTTTATTGCCTTTCTTTATTTGCGAAAGATTTCCCTGATACGCGCGTGGAATATTTTGAAACCGTGTTGAGTGGCACTGAAGATGCAGTGCTGAAGCGGCAAGTTGATCTCGCGATTGGCGGCAATGTGCCAACGGGTTTTGTAGGCGAGAAGTTGATGACATCCAAATTTCATGGTGTCTCCAGCACTAATCATCCGCTGCAAAACCTTGGTAGACCGGTAACGCTTGAGGATATGCGCCAATATCGCCAAATTATAGTGCGCGACTCCGGTCAATACCGCCGTCATACGGTAGGTTGGCAGGAAGCTGAGCAGCGCTGGACGGTAAGTCATATCAAAACATCGCTTGAAGCCATTCGTTTAGGAATGGGTTACGCCTGGATTCCAGACGCTTATACCAAAGAAGATATTGAGGCTGGCACTATTAAATATTTGCCGGTAGAAATAGGCGCAGAACGTGAAGTTGCTATCTACCTCACCTTTGCTGACCGCGAGTTTGCCGGGCCAGCCACTAAAAAGTTGGCAGAGATTTTAAAAGAGTGCCTGCCTAAATCCTGCGCAGGGCTGCACGAATAACTACTGACACACGTTGTCAGTGCGTAAATATACTATTCGCGATCCACATTATTTTGCTCAAATCACCTGACCGGAAATTTTTTAAACGCTATGAGTAAACTTTTTCAAGTTCAAAGTGAATTCGCACCAGCTGGTGATCAACCTGCTGCAATTGCCGGTTTGGTTAAAGGCATAGAGGCCGGTCTTGCGCACCAAACATTATTGGGTGTGACGGGTTCAGGTAAGACTTTCACTATCGCCAATGTGATTGCACAAGTTCAGCGGCCAACCTTGGTTATGGTGCACAACAAAACCTTGGCTGCGCAACTTTACGGTGAGTTCAAAGAGTTTTTCCCGAAAAACGCGGTGGAATATTTCGTTTCCTATTACGATTATTATCAGCCAGAAGCTTACGTGCCTTCGTCGAATACGTTTATTGAAAAAGATTCTTCTGTTAACGAACACATTGAACAAATGCGTTTGTCTGCGACTAAAGCGCTAATGGAACGTCCAGATGCAATTGTGGTTGCAACAGTTTCTGCAATTTATGGTTTGGGCGATCCACAAGCCTATATGAAAATGTTGTTGCATCTTGTACGTGGCGAAAAAATTGATCAACGTTCGATTTTACGACGCTTGGCCGAGCTTCAATACACGCGAAATGATGTAGATTTTTATCGCGCAAATTATCGCGTGCGTGGCGATGTTATTGATATTTATCCCGCCGATTCCGATTGCGATGCAGTGCGTGTTGAATTATTTGATGACGAAATTGAGAGTCTTTCGATTTTTGATCCGCTTACAGGCGAAGTACAACATAAAATTCCGCGCATCAGCATCTACCCAAAATCACACTACGTGACGCCACGCGAAACTATTGTGGATGCTATGGATGGCATTAAAGACGAGCTTCGCGGCCGCCTCGAACAATTGCGCGAAAATAATAAGTTAGTTGAAGTTCAGCGTTTGGAAGAACGCACGCGTTACGATTTGGAAATGATGCAAGAGCTTGGTTATTGCAATGGTATTGAAAACTATTCGCGCTACTTATCAGGTCGTGCGCCCGGTGAGCCGCCGCCAACCTTATTTGATTATTTGCCGAAAAATGCGCTACTGGTTATCGATGAATCCCACGTAACCGTTTCACAAATCGGCGCTATGTATAAAGGCGACCGCTCGCGCAAAGAAACTCTGGTGCAATACGGTTTTCGGTTGCCGTCTGCGTTGGATAATCGCCCAATGCGTTTCGATGAGTGGGAACACGCTGCGCCGCAAATGATTTTTGTCTCTGCAACGCCCGGAAAATATGAAGCGGAATATGCAGGGCAGGTCGTTGAACAGATTGTTCGCCCTACAGGTCTGATTGACCCGGAAATTGAAATTCGCCCCGCAGGCACGCAAGTTGACGACGCGCTGTCAGAAATTAAAATTCGCGTTGAAAAAGATGAGCGCGTATTAATTACCGTTTTAACAAAACGTATGGCAGAGGATCTCACTGAATATTTGCAGGAGCACGGTACGCGTGTGCGCTATCTGCACTCGGATATTGACACGGTAGAACGCGTAGAAATTATTCGCGATTTCCGTATGGGCGAGTTTGATGTACTGGTTGGTATTAACTTACTGCGTGAAGGTTTGGATATGCCGGAAGTCTCGCTGGTATGTATTTTTGATGCGGATAAAGAAGGCTTTTTACGGTCAGATCGCTCGCTAATCCAAACCATTGGCCGCGCCGCTCGTAACTTAAATGGCCGCGCGATTTTGTATGCTGATCGCATTACTGACTCCATGAAACGCGCCATCGACGAAACAGATCGCCGCCGCGAAAAACAAATCGCCCACAATATTCTGCACAATATTACGCCAAAAGGCATCCGTAAAAATGTGCAAGATATTATGGAGACTTCAGTCGTTCCCGGCGCAGGTAGCCGTGCCGCACGCAACCGCGCCGCTGTAGCTGAAAAGCAGGGCAAGTACGCCGTTACAATAGACCCGAAAAATATTTGGAAGTCTATCGAGCTGCTTGAAAAGCAAATGTTCCAGGCTGCGAAAGATTTGGAATTTGAAGCTGCAGCGAAATTGCGTGATCAGCTGGAGCAGCTAAAGAAAAAATCGTTACAGATGTAAAACAGAAATGTAAAATGCACAGGGATGTGACTAAAAAATTCTTAAAAGCTAAATAAATTCCTAAAAGCTAAATAATAATGATAAAACTCTTTCTCCCCGTTTTATTTCCCTCCTGGCGCTTCTTCAGCAGTATCGGCCCATCGCCGCGTATTGAGTTTGCGTTATTGCAAAATGAAAATGATGAACTGGTAAATTGGCAAGAATTTCGCCCTAAGCCTGCAAGAATCTCTTTTGTGAAAGGTTTATTGCTTTTGTTTCATAATCCACGATGGAACGAAACTCTCTATATAAATACTTGTGCGGAGCGTTTGTTTGAAGGTTATTCGGAAATGCGTGAGCAGGAAATCATGCGGCGCATTTTGGCGTCGATAAGTGTGGGAGAAATTATTGCGGATTCTAATGTTTGTTATGTGACCTATCGCATTAGCGCTGTGATGCGTGAAGGGCAGGTGATTAGTCAGCCGGTAACCTTTATTGCTAAGCCTGCATTATTGAAGAGCGCTGCTTAATGGAATTGGAAACGGCGGTTCGTTTTTCGGAAATGATTCTTGCATTTGCATTGGCACAACAAAGCCTGGAATATTGTCGCGGATTGCAGCCAGAAAAAACGCTGGGTTTTATTTCGTTGCTGCTTTCTGTTTTATTATTGTTCGGGGTTCAGCCTGCTTTGGTGGAGGCTGGTTTATTAGTAGTTGCGATAATTTTATTGCGTCGGTTTCAAGGGCCTTATAACGGCGGAAGCGACTGTATGAGTATTCTGGTGTTGCTGTGTTTATTTTTATCGCATGTTGCACCTACAAAAATGTGGCAGGAAATTGCATTAGGTTATCTAGCATTTCAATTGAGTTTTTCTTATTTTCAGTCTGGCTATATCAAAATAATTAATGTTGATTGGCGCAGTGGTCAAACGTTGAATGATGTATTTGCGATCACTGCTTACCCCCTTAGTGAAAATACTCGGCGCTTGGCAAAATCCTCCAACTCGATGTTAATTATGAGCTGGGTGGTCATTCTATTTGAACTTGCTTTTCCCTTTTCATTGCTGAATCAAAATGCATTAATTGCTGCACTAATGGTTGCTGCGTCTTTCCATCTGGCGAACGCCTGTTTATTTGGTTTAAATCGTTTTTTTTGGATTTGGCCTGCCACTTATCCCGTTATTATCTGGTTTCAACATCGATTAATGCTTTCCTAGTGCATGTATCGCTCGCCCTGAGCCTGTAGAGGAAGCGAGCAAAATCCTTTGATTGCTGTGCTCTCACTATGACTTGCAGATCAACTTCTACACGTTCAATAGCCGCGAAATGATCAAATTATGTTAGTGAGTTGCGATCCAGCGTATACTGCAGCCCACTTTTTAGAGCTTATCTGGACATCTGCATGGCAATCCCCAACAAAATACCTTATGACATCCTATTTGATTTATGGCGCAATTGGCTGATGCAGAATGATTGGATGCCGTTGGATAAATGGTTGAAAAATCACCTGCGTAAAAACACCAATCCAAAATCTGAATTTGCATCATCACAATCCAATAACCGCGAACTAAGTTTGTGTATGTTTTCGGCTATGCGCTATTTTCAATTGGCCTGTGCGATGGAAGAGAGCTATCAAAAGCAAGAGTTATTAAATTGGATCGAGTGGGATAAAAACTGGGTCCAATCGAGTGCGAAAAAAATCCCGGTTGCCGGATTTTGGTTTTGGATTGCTCTGCGGGAAAAGAATGAAAATGCCGGGCCAAAAGCTTTACGTGATCTAGCGGCTCGTAAAGCCTGGTTTGAAAAACTAGAACAATATTTCAGTGTTACCGAGCAACCCGAAGAAATTTTATTATGGTCTGGTTTGCGCCCACAATGGTTATCGTTATTAGAAGAGCGAAAATTAAAAAGCGAATGGTCAGATGAACAATTAACGGCTTTTATTACACAGCAAAATATTGCTCCACCCTTATGGTTGCGTGTGCAAAAAGATTTTCCTATCGCTGAGGTTGTAAAAAAATTACAGCAGGATTCAGTTCATGTGGAATTAGATGATGATGGGCATTTATTCGCACGTGGCGGAAAACATTTGTCGGGAGCATCAGCCCATAAAGACGGTTGGGTTGAAATTCAGGATTTAGCGAGCCAGCAAATCGCTCTAGCTATTGATGTGAAAGCTGGCCAAAAAGTCTGGGATTGTTGCGCCGGTGCGGGTGGAAAATCTTTAGCGATAGCAGCACGTATGAAAAACAAGGGCGTTGTTATTGCGACTGATTTGCATGGCTATAAATTGGAAGAATTGAAACGCCGTAGTAAGCGCGCTGAGTTCCATAATATTCGAAGCTTTGAATGGGCGGGCAATGAACCACTGCGCTTACCGAAAGAAGTTGCGCAACAACAAGGATTCGACTGGGTGTTAGTCGATGCGCCTTGTAGTTCCGCTGGAACCTGGCGTCGCAACCCGGATGCACGCTGGCGTTTAAGTGAATCTGATACGCAAGAATTGATTGCACTGCAACAACAAATCCTAACTAACGCGGCAAAAGCGGTGCGTAATAAAGGTCATTTGGTTTACGCAACGTGCAGTTGGCAAGTCAGTGAAAATGAAACGCAAGTAGAATGGTTTGTGAAAAATAATCCTGAATTTATCCTGCTAAGCCAAACAATGTTAGGCGCACCACAGCAGGATTCCGATGCGATGTTTGTAGCGGTTTTACAGAAGGCCTAAGTAATTCACTTCAAATAATTATCATAAATAAAAAGGCTGAATGAAAAATGCATTCAGCCTTTTTATTTGTCTTTAATTTCGTTTTTTAAATTCGTTATTTAATTAATTTTCTATTTCGGTTCCGTAATTTTTGTTGCTGGAATATAGCCTGAATCTTCCAGCCAATCCGCAAGTCTATCCGGCCATGAATGCAATCCCTTTAACTTGATGCGAGTACCCATGTTAAATGCGTGATCACCCTTGGCGAATAAATGAATTTCTGCAGGGATTTTTGCAGCATGATAAAGCTGAAGCAAATCAATGATGGGCTTTGCGCAGCAGGCGTCGTCCATAGCGGCAACCATAAATGCGGGTGGTGCATTTGCATCTATTTTAGTAGGAACCCAAAGTGGCCCTGGATAAACCAAAATTTGAAAATTGGGTTTACCATTTGCACGATCAATTAGATCTTTTGCTTTAGCATCGCCATCACCGGTACCGTAAGCAACGCTCGCAACTACTTCACCGCCTGCTGAAAAACCCATGATACCTAGCCTGTTAGGATCAATACCAAATTCCTTCGCGCGGCTGCGGATTGTGCGCATTGCACGATAGGCATCCTGTTGTGGATGTATATCAAGCGAGTAGGGAGAGCTTTCCTGTCTAGCCAGGCGGTATTTTAAAACGAAGGCGGTAATGCCCAATTTATTTAAAAATAGAGCAGCATCTCGACCTTCAGATTTATACACCAAATTTCTATGCCCACCACCCGGTGCAATTAATATTGCAGTTCCATTTGCTATTTCTTTTGCAGGTTTGAAGACAACAATCGATGGATTATTAATATCACGAACCCACCAATCTTCGGCTTGTTCTGGAATATCTTTTAATTTTTCAAAACCGGGAGCGCCGTTTTTCCACAAGTGAATAACTTCCGGCTCATCTGCAGCATTTGAATTTATCGCTAGTAACGCCAAACAACCAATAATGAATGTGCCGATTATTTTTTTCATAATGAATTTCTCAACGTTAATTTAATTCCATTACTAATCTGAATCCCAATGTTTCGGTGACGTATCCAGCAGGGATGTTATCGCGTGCACTCGTCATTAAACGCTGCACGTTATCTTTTGTAGAGCCGCCGCGGACTACGCGACCCTGACACTGTTTTTCATCATAAGCACTGCCATTTGTAGGCACACCGTTGTAGTTATCTTGATAACAATCTTGCACCCACTCTGAAACATTTCCGGCGGTATCATAAACCCCAAATGCATTGGGCGTGTAATTACCAACGGGTGCAGTTTTGCTGCCGAATAAACCTGAAAAATTACTTAAACAACCACGTCTGCAATTACCTTTGCCTTTAGCTTCTTGTTCATTATCACCCCACCAAAAACGTGTTGTACTTCCTGCGCGAGCGATATATTCCCATTCCGCTTCAGTGGGTAGACGAAATTTTTTCCCAGTGGTTTTAGTGAGCCATTGCGCGTAGGAATTTGCATCATCCCAACTCACATGAATAACAGGGCGGTCTTCGCGGCCCCAACCATTGTCGCCAGGAAAAGGTCGGTTCGTTGATTGCGCATAAAAATCATATTCGGCAAAAGTAATTTCATATTTAGTAATCGCAAATGCTTTAGTGAAGGTAACTTTATGAGCAGGTGCGGTATGCATATTAGTGTCGTCGCCCATCACGAAACTACCGGCTGGAATACGAATTAGGGCTGGTGTATTTTTGCCAGCGTTGACCAACGTTGACACTGCAGAATTTGGATCTGCATCCGCACTAACTTCCAGTTGGAATGTAGTGCGAAGTGTGGCTTGTTTTATTTCAATCCATTCGGTTTTGGTTTTGAATCCAGCTTTACTAATTTCTACACGGTAACGACCAGAAGCTAATTCCACACCGTCTTTATATTTATCCGGCACATTTAACAAACGTATGCGCGCATCTTCTGGAGTAGTCTTAATCGTCAATGCATATACAGGCGCAACTGATGAAGACTGAGTTGAACTTTGATCAGATGTCTGCACTGAAGACTTTTCAGCAACTTGTTGTGATTCTTCGGCCAGTAAACTTGCCGCACTGGATGGCGTGCTCGATTGTGCAATAGCCTGCGATGATGTCGCCTGCGTTACTGCAACTGGTATTTCTGCATTGCGTGGTAGAAAAAGATCAGCTGTAGCGCGCGTTGCGCTATTTAAAAAAGATGGTAGTTGATCTGCTTTGCGAGAAGAAGTGGATTGCAGAACCACACTGAATGCACACCAAATTAATACCAGAACCAACAATAAAAAGAAAATTTTGCGAATACTTTTGGCGTTAACAAAAAGCTGAGCGTTTATATGAGTCGGCTGTTGAATACGCGTCGCAAAAACAGTTGGTGCTACTTCGCTTCCAAATACCGAATCATTCGCTTGTTTTCTATAGTGAAAACGCTCTTCTTTGTTCCAACGAAGATTTTTTAATTTTATCCAGCGCGATTTTACAACGCTATTCATGGCAAGAATCAGCGCCTGCATTAACGCCATGATCGACAAATCTTCCGGTGCAGAATTAGTGATGTAAGGTGCGCGTGTTGCGCTTTCTAATTGCTCGATAGAAGAGCTAACTTCCTGCCCGGTTTGGAAACGCTGCGCGGGATCTTTCGCCAAAAATTTTTCAAGAATTTTTTGATAAGCCTGATATTGCAATGGCAATTTCGGAATAGGGGCGCTGATATGTTTTAGCGCAATCGTAACCGCGTCGTCACCTTGATAAGGCAATGCGCCAGTTAACATTTCAAAAAAAACGATTCCCAAACTATACAAATCTGATCGTGCATCTACCGGTTGGCCGCGCGCTTGCTCCGGGCTCATGTAATGAGGTGTTCCCACCACAGTGCCAACATGTGTCATGCGCGAAACGCCCACAATTCCTTTGGCAACACCGAAGTCAGAAAGCACTGCAGAATTATCGGCACGGAATAAAATATTTTCCGGTTTTATATCGCGGTGGATGTAACCTTTTTCGTGGGCATGATCAAGTGCATTGGCGACTTCTTTGGTGACTCGCAAGGCTTCTTCGCCAGTTAAGCCGTTAATCATTTTGTCGTGTACTGATCCGCCCGGTAAATAATCCATGGCGATGTAATTTAGATCTGCTTCGCGGCCAATATCATAAATAGCAACAATATTAGGATGAGATAATTGACCAACAATAGTTGCTTCGCGTTGAAAACGCTCGCTAAATGCGGGGTCGCTTGTCAAGCCGGGATTCATGACTTTGAGTGCGACAATACGCCCCACGCTAATTTGAATCGCGAGGTAAACCGTAGACATTCCACCTTGATTAATTTTACGGATTATTCGATAACCCGGAATTTGTAGTGCCATATAATAAAAATATTCTTATTGCTTAAAATATAATTTGTTATTTAAGCGTGTTAATCAGTACAACTAATAATGCAATAATTGCGCTGAAAAAAATAACAGCATCAATTTTTCGCTTATGGGTTACTTCAGGAATCCATTGCCAAAATTTTGTAGCTACGCGCTCTTGAACAATCGGCGATTCGATAATTTGCAGCGTAATATTATCGTGACCACCGCTGGTTAGTGCCTCATGTAATAATTGATCTACAGCCGTTAAAGTGTTTTGGCTGTGTTCCAGAATTTGCGCAATCGATGTATCGCTCAACTCGTCGGTTAAGCCATCACTGCACAACAAAATCCATTGATTGGGTTGCCACTGCCCTTGCGTAATATCAACTTTAACTTGAGCAAGTTCTTGCATCCCCAAGCATTGAGTAATGATATTTTTGTCGGGATGATTTTCAACTTCGGCTGCGGAAATTGCGCCTGAAGCGAATAGCATTTGCACGTAGGAGTGATCGGTAGTCAAACGCGTTAATTCACCGCCGTATTCGTTAGGCGTCCACAGATAAGCGCGGCTATCGCCGACCCATGCAATTTGGTAATTTTTTTTCTGACTCTGTAATGCAACAACGGTGGAGCCCATACCATGAGCGCCAATGCCTTTGTCAGCAGAAGTCAAAATAGTTTGATGGGATTTTTGAATTGCATCAGAAAGAGAGAAGGGCGCCCCTTTTTTAGCAAAATCTTCAAAGGTATCGCGAACGATTGCGCTGGCAACCTCACCAGCTTCGTGTCCACCCATGCCGTCGGCCACAACCCATAAATCTGCATTAGGCGCATTGAGAAAACAATCTTCATTGTTTTCACGCTTAAGGCCTGGGTGAGTCGCGGCACTATACTCAAGTGGATGAAGTAGCGTCATTGCTAGGGCTCAGTCTATTTAACATTATCCCGCTATAATCGCTGATTGCGCGATTTTTTTCCATTTTCAAATCAACCTTTTCAAATACATATTCAAAGAGGTTGATTTGATGGTAATTCAAAACCGGGACGAGAGACTATACCCAATTTAATAGAAAATCGTGTTCTTTAAAGTTGAACGATTTCCAAGCCCAATGCTTGCAGTTTATCTTGCTGCGCAGCGTGACTGACCACACCTATGCTAGCTTTTTCCTGCAATAAATAATGATCCGCTACGCGAACCAAATCTGCCAGCGTGACTTTTACAACGCGATTGCGAAACAGTTCGCGTTTTTCGCGGGTGCGACCAAATAATTCGGCCTGATAAGTCGTTTTTGCTTCGCCTGCTGGAGAGCCGGGCTTATCAATACTTCCTACCACGCCTAATATCGCTTCTTCGAGAGATTGTTCGGTATGTGGATTTTCTTTTAACCACTGCAGCGCCGCATCGAAATCTTGCAGTGTTTCACTTAAACGTGGATCTCTATAAGAATAGAAGCGAAACGCGGCAATAGTATTATCCTGACTTGCTCCACCCCCGTAAGCGCCACCCTGTTCACGAATAGCGCGATGTAAATATCCATTCCGTAAAAATCCACCGAGCACTGTTAAAGCTGCTGCATCGGGATGATCTGCCGGTACTGTGGGATAGGCCTTCGCACAAAAGTTAACTTGCGTATTGGTGAGCCACGCTTGTTTGATTTGATTTTGAACTGGTGGAATTTTGAAGCTGGCAAAATTTTCTGTAGCTGTCCCAGCTGGCCAGAGTTTCGCGAGCGCATTTCGATAAGTATCTAAATGTTCATCTTCACCAACAATTAAAAATTGCTTGGGCGCGCGTAACATAAGCTGATGAATTTCTGCCAAGCCATTAGCGAATTCGACTAATTTTTTATTATCGTCCAACTGATTATCTAAACGTTTTAATTCAGCGATGCCCAAAAGACCACCTAGTTGATGCGCAAGTTTTGCAGCAGGGCTCATGCCTGCGCTTGCCAAGGTCATCGCTAAGCTATGGCCGTGACCAGTAACACTTTGCTCTGAGCGCGCACGCTTTTGTGCGATGAGTTCTCGCAGGCGTTCATGCTCATCGAAACGAACTTGTTGCAAAGTTGCTTGCATTAATTCGCTCATAGCAACTTGATTTCTGTTTAATGCTTTTGCAGATACGGTTATGTAAGCATCAATTTTTTGTACGTCATCGCCGGTGCCGCGAATGCTGCTGAACGCGCGAATTGCACCTACCACTTCGGCTTGCCAACGTTGCACATCTAAATAATCTTTTTCGCCAAGCGCCAATTCGGTTAAACAAGAGCAATAGAAAGGCAAAAGTTTTTGCTGTGCGTCACTCAGTGCAGGCATTTTGAATGTGATTTGTTGATACACCAAACCGTTAGTGCCTGCGCTGTAAACTCGTAGAGGATAGCCATTTAATAATTCATGGGAGCCTGGCGTGTAATGCAAATGTTCTGGAACATCTTCCAACCCAACTTTGGGCAAAACAGTTTCGTCGTCTTCCTGAATTTGGCGTGCTTGTAGTGCGTGAGTGCGTTCAATAATTTTTTGTTTATCTTCCTCGGTTAGCTCAGCTTTTAAAGTTGCAAGACGTGCAATTTCTGATTGCTGAACTCGTTCGTTTAATTGGGTATCAGGTTTCATGATCAAACGAACGCGATGGTTATTATTTAATAACCACTTTTTAACTAAGGATTGAATAAAATCTGGTTGCTTAATTTTTTGATGCAAACCTATTAACGCCGCATCCATATCCAGCAATGCTATTGGATCGCCGCGATGCGTTGCAGAGGTCAATCCCGTTAAAATAAGCTGCAAACCATAGGGGTAGCCGTCGCCGCCAACTTCACGTTGTTGCAATTCAAGTTGATGCAAGGCTGCTTCCAATTCTGAAAGTGCTACACCCTCTGCAGCAACTTTTTGCAAAGTTGAAAAAATTAATTCTTCAACTTTAGGGACATTTTCAATACTGCAACCTTCAAGCCCACATACGAATGCCATTTCGCGGGATGAATCATCCATGCCACACAAAGGCGAGGGCGCCTGACCTAAATCAGTGGTCTCCAGTGCTTGTTGTAATGGTGATGCAGAGTTATCGAGCAAAATATTTGAGAGCAATTGCGCTTCAAGACTTTCTTCTAAATTAGTCGTTTTGCCGAGCAACCAGGCGAAAACAACATGGTTTTTATTTGCCAAGTCTTCGTCATCTTCCGCAGGGTAATATTCTTCCACTGCAATCGGCGCGTGATAGCGTTTTTCATCTGGGACGCTAATAACATCATTCAACTTTTCAAAACGCGAAAGGGCTTGCGCTTCAAATTTTTCCTGGTGAGTAGCTGCAGGAATATCACCGTAGGTCATAAAAATTGCATTGGTTGGGTGATAATGCGTGCGGTAAAAATTTTTTAGTTGTTGATAAGTCAAATTTGGAATTTCTTCCGGCTCGCCGCCACTGTTAAAATGATAAGTAGTAGTGGGATACAAATACTTACACAGAGTTTGCCAAATTTGTGATGGCACTGAACTCATAGCGCCTTTCATTTCGTTAAAGACGACACCTTTAAAAACCAAATCTGAATTAGAATTATCCGCTTCTGCAAATTCAATGCGATGGCCTTCTTGCGCAAAATCCAATTCATCTAATCGTGAAAAGAAAACTGCATCCAAATACACATCTAATAAATTATTAAAGTCTTTTAAGTTTTGGCTAGCAAAAGGATAGGCTGTCCAATCAGAACTGGTGAACGCATTCATAAAAGTATTGAGTGAGCGGCGTACCATCATAAAAAATGGATCGCGCACGGGATATTTTTCGCTGCCGCACAAAGCAGTGTGTTCGAGTATATGAGCAACACCCGTTGAGTCATGGGGCACTGTTCGAAGTGCGACTAAAAAAACGTTCTCTTGATTATCGGCCGACAGATGAATGTGCTGTGCGCCGGTAACTTTATGGCGATATTCTTCAACACGAATTTTTAAAGCATCAATTGTTTGGCTACGGATAAATTCAAAAGCGGGATGAGTCATAGTTGTTCCGTCATGAGGATGAGGGTAAAAAGGTGTGTTGCTCGGCCACAAAAGCCGCAAATGCGCTTAGTACTGGCGAATAATCTACAGAATAGTGTTCTAATTGCTGCAAAGCGTAACAACTTGCTTCCAAGGTGGAAAGTTGATTTTCGCTATGCGCTTTACGAATTGTGTATAGAGATGGGGGACAATCCTGCAAACTCAACCGGGGCATGGATTGCATGGCGGGATTCAAATACAGCATTTTGCGACTTTTGCGCCAAGTTCCATCCAAAACCCAGAGTCTGATTTTTAGATTGTCACCAGAATTTAACTGGCTCACGTCAATTTCAGGTGGCTTAAGTATTCCCAAGGATTTTTCTTCGGGTGTATCCGGGTAAAGTAGTAAATCGTAAAAATTCTCAGCCTGGGTTTTCTGAAAAAAACCATCGTCAAAAACTTCTCCGACGTGAATTTGGCTATTTTTTAGACATAAATTAAGTAATTTTGCGCTATTTTTGGCCTCATAAACTTCCTGTGGATGTTGCAAAATAATCAACGAAGCTGCGTTTGACACTGGTCTAACGTGCTTGCATATGCAGGTTTTTAGCGGCCTTAAACAAGTTTCACATAACTGACGTTTACTCATAAAGGTGTCAAACCTTTTAATGAGCTTACATCAATGGAAAGTACATGAGTTGCGACCAGTGTTTCTTTGAGCGTCTTGGTGAGTTTTTTAATTTCCGCCTCACGTTTACTTGCACTGCTTCGATCAGGATGTTCTTCCAATAAACACAAGCGCTCAGGTCTGCGCGCACGAAAATAGCGAGCGCCACCTTTGCCGCTGCTATGTTCTTGCCAACGTCTTTGGATATCCGTAGTGATGCCAGTGTACAATTGGCCATCATTAGTACGAATCATATATACAAACCACATTTTTGCGATCATGCAGAGAAGCTGAATGTCTGAATTTAAAAAAGAGAATAGGGTCGATCAATCGCACTTGGATATTGTCGAAATCAATAATGAATTTCGAGCGTTAGCCGCCCTCAAGAATTGGCAAGCATATCACAGCCCTAAAAATCTGGCCGCCGCAGTAGCGGTTGAGGCAAGTGAATTATTGGCAGAGTTTCAGTGGCTCACGCCCGAACAATCTAATGCTCTCGATGTACAGCAAAAAAATCGAGTAGCCGATGAAGTTGCAGATGTATTTATGTATTTGACCGAATTATGTGTGCAGCTAAATATCAATATGGCTGATGCTATAAAAACTAAAATCGAAAAAAATAAACAGCGCAACCAGAAATCATAAAATGTCCAAACAACCCGTTCATCAAGACAGAAATTTTGACGATCTTGCCAAGCGCTTTCAGAAAAATATTTACGGCGGCCTGAAAGGGGAAATTCGTTTAGCTGTACTCGAGCGCGATTTTCGTGAACACTTTTTTTACTCCCCGTTTGGCGAAAAAAGTCCCACAAAACCTTTGCGTGTGTTGGATGCAGGAGGAGGGCAAGGGCAGTTTTCGTTGAGGTTTGCACAAGCTGGCCATAAGGTTATTATCTGCGATATTTCCAGCGAAATGCTCAAGTTGGCAGAACAGGAAGTTGAGAAGCTGGGCCTGCAGCAGCAAGTGCAGTTGATCCATTGTGCAATTCAGGATTTACCGCAGTATTTAGATGTCGATTCATGCGAATTTGATGTGGTGCTTTGTCACGCCGTAATGGAGTGGGTAACAAATCCGCAGGCGTTATTGGTAAGTTTAAATGCCTACGTAAAACCAGACGGTTTCTTATCGCTGACGTTTTATAATTTGCATTCATTAATCTATAAAAATTTATTGCGCACCAATTTTAAAAAAATACAACAGCAAGATTTTGGTGGCGCGCGCGGCAGCCTTACACCTATTAATCCTCTTTACCCTGAGCAGGTTTTTGAATGGTTGAATAGCTTGCCTTTGAACCGACTGGCCACTAGCGGTATTCGTGTTTTCCACGATTATATTTTCAATGAAGAGCACCGGGAACGTGAACCTCAAAATGTCATCGCTTTGGAATTAGAATTTTCGCGCAAACAACCGTATCAACTTTTGGGACGCTATATTCACGTTCTCAGCCAGCACATCGCCTTGGAATAGTTGCCGATTTAATCAGATTTAACTGAAACTTGGACTACACTAATTGTCTAGTAATGTCGTACAACTAAATGCTTATAATATTTTTAATAACGATGAGGGTTACGCATGTCACGAGTTCCAATGCTTTCATTCAATATGAAATGCATATCAGGCGTATTGCTCGCATGTACTATTCTTATTTTATCGGCTTGCGGTGGCGGAGGGGGTGGCAGCAATAACGTGATTTCAACGGCTACATCTACTGCAATTTTACTTAGCTCCTCAAGTTCCAGTCTGTCTTCAAATTCAAGTGTTTCTTCAAACTTCTCCTCAAGTCCTTCATCAAGCCAAGGCTTTTCATCATCAAGTGTTCAAGCCACCGTAAATATCAGCGGTACGCTGACTTATGATTATGTGCCGCATAATGAAAATCATGTGGGTTTGAATTACGCAGCCACAGCGCAACGGCCAATTCGTGGCGCTGTTGTAGAGTTATTGGATGAATTCGGGCAAGTACGTGCGTCTACCAAGAGTAATCCGGATGGTTTTTTTTCTGCAGATATTCAAAAAAATACTTCGGTTAAAGTTAGAGTTAAAGCACAGCTCTTAAACACATCGTTGCCGACATGGAATTTTAAAGTTACCGATAACACATCAAATAACGCACTTTATGTATTGGATGGCGCTCTCGCATCCAGCGGTTCAGATGACTCTGTAAGAAATCTAAATGCAAATTCTGGTTGGAGTGACACAAGTTACAGCGCACCGCGTTCTGCTGCACCTTTTGCAATTTTGGATGATATTTATGTCGGTGTAATTCGAGTTATGTCAGCGGGAAATACGCAAAATTTAAATCCGCTCGAATTGCGTTGGAGCACAAAAAACTCAGCAGCAGATGGCGATTATACTAGAGGAGAAATTGGTACCAGTTTTTATGACGGTGCTGCAATTTATATATTGGGCGATGCGAATAATGATACCGACGAATATGATCCCCACGTGCTATTGCACGAATGGGGACATTATTTGGAGAATACATTATCCCGTTCAGATAGCTTAGGTGGTGATCATTCGGATAGTGAATTTCTGGATATACGGGTAGCAATGTCAGAAGGTTTTGCAAACGCGTTTTCAGGCATGATGAATGAGGATGCGAGCTATGCAGATGCCTCAGGTATGGCACAGCTTTCTGGATTTACTTTTAATATAGCGAGAAAAAATCGGCCCAATAAAGGCTATTTTAATGAAGGATCAATTGGCTCTATTTTTTATAATTTTTACAGTAGCAATATTAACAAAATCGCCAATGACTTCACTCCTATATTCAAAACATTGAATAATGCCTCCTACTATTCAAATGAAGCTCTCACCAGTATTTATTTGTTTCATGCTCAATTGAAAAACCTGTTTCCAGAATATGCAGCTGTTTTGGAAGATTTAATGCAGGAGCAAATAATTTTTGGTTCGGACGAGTATGGCAATGACGAGTCAAATAATGGCGGTTTGGCTATCGAACTACCTGTTTATAAAAAAATGGATTCTAGTAATTCTAGTGTGAATGTTTGTAGCTCAAATCAATATGGTGAACCTAATAAGTTAGGTAATTCGCAATTTATTAAGTTAAATATTCAGCAGCCAGGACGTTATAATATTCGCGTCATTCTGCCGGGTAGCAACGATGATGCTTCGCAGTTTAGTTTTATAATTTATAATAAAGGAAATTACCTTAATTATCCGTCTAGTTCTTCAAGCGATAAGGAGATAGTTAATTTAACGGCAGGTAGTTATGTGCTGGAAGTTGGTGATGCCAATCATATTGATAATAAAAATGCTGGTATTAAATCCACTACTTGTTTTGATGTTCGCGTGGTAGCTAGATAAAATTTATAGGCAGAAATATGAAATTTTTCAGGATTATTAGTTATTTTTCGTTGGCATCACTTATGACGGTAAGTCTATTCGCATGTTCTGGTAAAACAGAAACAGCTGTTGATCATGCCGAAAAAGTTATCACGCACGAGAAAAATGCCAAGCCAGGGGCAGCGATAAAACTTATATCGCCATTGAGTATTTCTGCTGAGCCAAATCAAACTACAAATATTGATATTCTTCTTGAAACAATTGAAGCTACTGGTGAATTAACAATTGAATTTAATCTGACACAGGGGTTGGAGCTTGTTAGTTCACCAAATCGTCAAACTACAAATCTACCATCATCTTCTCCGATAAAAATTCCTGTTTCATTTGTTTCCTCCGCTAATGGTCGTTATTATCTTAATATTCACGCGACTATAAATAATAACGATTCAGTCGCCGTCCGTAATTTTGCTGTGATAGTTGAAGTAGGGCCACAATCAAATCCGTCTGCATCCATGAGTTTGCAACTTAAAAAGTCGTCGGGTGAAAATGTCATTTCCTTGCCAGCACAAGAATCCATTTCTCCAAAGTAATTCACTTCTCGATTGTTCTCGCTCTCGGTTATAATTAGGTAATTTTTCAGCTCTTCGAGAATTACCTATGACCAATCATCGCCTTCCTGCCGAATGGGAACCACAGGACGCCATTCTCCTCGCATGGCCACACAAAAATACCAGTTGGAATCCAATATTAGACGATGTAGTGCAACTTTATGAGGCACTCGTGTCTGTGATTTGTGATTTCGCTGATGTTGTAATTGCTATTCCAGAAGCTGAAATTCAAAATGTCCGCACTCATCTCGAAGGCATGGATATTCCTCTTGAATATGTTTATTTTTATCCTGTTGATTCCAATGATACTTGGGCGCGTGATTTCGGCCCTATAACTATTCAATCTGAAACCGGTGTTAAATTATTAAACTTTAATTTCAATGCTTGGGGATCTAAATACGCGTTTGAATTAGATAATAAAATTTCGAAAAAACTATTTAAACTCGATGCTTTTCCAGCAGCTGAATTTGAGGATGTTGATTTTGTTTTAGAAGGTGGGTCTATTGAAAGCGACGGGCAGGGAACTTTGCTTACGACTTCATCGTGTTTGTTAAATAAAAATCGTAATCCCAATTTATCCAAAGATGAAATAGAGCAACAACTGAAAAAATCTTTCGGCGCAAGAAAAGTTAATTGGTTGAATTCCGGATATTTAGCTGGCGATGATACTGACGGTCACATAGATGTTCTTGTAAGATTTTGTCCGAATAACATCATTATTTATACTGCCTGTGATGATGAAACTGACGAGCATTATCAAGCGTTGAAAGCTATGGAAGTAGAGCTAGCTGCCATGACAAATGCAGATGGTCAGCCTTATCACTTGCTTCCTTTGCCTTGGCCAGGCGCTAAGTTTGGTGATGACGATAAACGTCTACCCGCGACTTACGCTAATTTCTTAATTGTTAATGAAGCTGTTTTGGTTCCTATTTACGATTCATTAAGCGACGAAGATGCGCTTGAAGTTATATCACAAGCGTTTCCGGGATATGAAATTTTTGGTATTCCTTGCTTGAGTCTTATTGAACGCGGCGGTAGTTTGCATTGTATTACCATGCAATTGCCCGAAGGCGTTCTACCACAAGCGTGAGTCAAATTTAACGCTATACTCAGCTAATTATTAATGACGCGGTGGTTTTTCATTCATTATGAAAACAGTCTCTAACGAAAAAAACGAAGATAATTTGTTGTGCGCACGTGGCGACAATTCCTGCGATTTTTTAACTGAAATTGTGGAGTTGCGCCGCGAAGTAAACGTGTTAACCGAATTAGTTCGCACTGATGCTTTAACGGGGCTTTTCAATTTTCGTTTTTTTAATGAAACAATTACGTTGGAAATGGAGCGTACTCGTCGCGGCACCCAACCTTTATCCATGATTTTATTGGACATTGATCATTTCAAAAAATTTAATGATAAGTGGGGTCATGAAATTGGCAACCATGCATTAGTTCATATCTCGAATTTGATAAAAGTCGCCGTTAGAAAATTGGATTTCGCATGTCGTTTTGGTGGAGAAGAATTTGTTATTTTATTGCCGAATACAGATTTGCGTCAGGCGATAAGTGTTGCTGATAGATTGCGTGAAATGATCGCGACTGTACCGCTTGAAGTCGCTGACGAGCAGCCGATTAGCATTACAGCAAGTTTAGGGGTAGATGAGTTTACCTCGCGCAACAGCGAAACCAGTGAGCTATTCATTCGTCGTGTAGACGAATGGCTATATAAAGCTAAAAATAATGGCCGAAATCAAGTGGCTCATCCTAATCCACGAGTTGTGGTACAACAAGATTCAGTTACCCAGGAAGAGAAAAGTGCGCTCTTCGGTGCGGTAGGTAACAGTACTCAAGACGAGGATAGACTGTAATGACGCTACCAAAAATTGGAAATTTACCGCCAGATTTTTCATTGCTTAATCAAAACAATGAGACCGTTAGGCTAAAGGATTTCAGAGGAAAAAATGTTGTAGTTTATTTTTACCCGAAAGCGTCCACCCCAGGATGCACAGTTCAAGCGTGCGGTATTCGCGATTATAAAAAGGGATTTGAAGAATTAAATACTGTAATTTTGGCAATCAGTCCTGATGCTCCAACAAAGTTACAAAAATTTGATGTTAAATATAATCTGGATTTTTACCTGTTAGCCGATGAAGATCATGCAACTGCTGAAGCTTACGGTGTTTGGGGTCTAAAGAAGTTTATGGGCCGCGAATTTATGGGATTGATACGTACGACTTTTATTATTAATACTGAGGGTAAAATCGTAAACATTATCGAAAAAGTAAATACCAAGACTCACCATGATCAGGTGATTGAATATATCAAAAACAATTGTTAAATTTTTTTGATATATAAATCACAATTTTGCGTGATTATTCGCAAATATTCTTGGTAGGTCGTTAGTTAGCAATCTTTATTGACTATAATCTAATCCAATGAGCAAGAATTTTTACATTATTAAGCGTTTGCTTTAGGTTTAACTTGCTTATAAATTTAATCACAATGCCTGTTGGCGTAAGGAGAGGCCT
Organism: Gammaproteobacteria bacterium; assembly: GCA_004172865.1. Classification (GTDB taxonomy): domain Bacteria; phylum Pseudomonadota; class Gammaproteobacteria; order Pseudomonadales; family Cellvibrionaceae; genus Cellvibrio. Next base: position 177,515 of record SEBV01000008.1, read on the forward strand.
GATGATTCAGCTACAGCGCAACTATCGTAATGAAACCTCCTCATTTGACGGCGAGTTCAGCCAATCAGATGTCCGTTCTTACGAAGAATATTTATCACTCGCCAGAATTCCTCATTGTGAAGGAGTGTCAGCGCGGGTGGTAAACGCACTTCACGCACGTGTTGGTCATTCTGACTTGTCCATTGACAGAATCGCCGATGACATAGGTTTATCTAAAAGAACCTTGCAGAGGCGTTTGCAGCAGCAAGACGCTAACTTTGCTCAGTTGCGTGACGATGTAAGATTTCACTACTCGATCAAATATTTAATTGATGATCATATGAGTGTTGATTTGGTTTCCAAGGCTTTGGATTTTTCTGATAGAACAAGTTTTACAAATGCTTTTAAGCGTTGGACCGGTTTGTCTCCCAGCGTATTCCGTAAGCTATTTAGAGATTACGCGTAGTTAATTCTGTCCCCATCCTTGCTTCTAACGAGAATTGCTTGCTCTATCTAAAACAGGTAGAGTTAGCGCTCTTTAATTGTTAGAGGTTCCCCATGAGTTTTTTTATATCTTCTGCTGTTGCGCAAACCACTGCTGCTCAAGCCAAACCAGGCGGTTTTGATCCGATTATGATCATAATGATGGTTGGTATGTTTGCGTTTATGTATTTTTTCATTATTCGCCCACAACGCAAGCGTCAAAAAGAACACCAAAATTTGGTGAGCGCTCTATCCAAAGGTGATGAAGTTGTATTAACTAGCGGTTTGTTGGGCAAAGTCGTAAAAGTTGATGAAAATTATGTTGTCATCGAAACTGGCAACAATATCGAACTGAAATTTCAAAAAGTAGCAGTTCATGCTGTATTGCCAAAAGGCACTATCAAGTCTATTGATGCGGCTTAATTTATAAACAATTAGACGGTCTTGGCAGCCCTGCAATTTTACTCACGAATTTTGCGGGGCTGGTAGGAAATAACTGCAACAAATAAATACTCTTTCCTTTCTCTTTTCCTAAAACCTGTTCCGTTCGTTTTACCAGAGCGCGCATTGAAGGTGAAATTTGGAAAGTTTGGTAAAATTCCCGCACTAAATAAATTACTTCCCAGTGTGCTTTTGTTAAATTTATTTGATCTTTTTCTGCAATAAATTCTGCGACCTTTTCATTCCAATCATTTAAATTAACGAGAAATCCTTCTTTATCTAAATCTATAGTTTTTTCATCAGTTGGTTGCATATCAATACCAACTTTGAACGCAGTTGTGCTTAATGCTTAATTGCACAAAATCGTTATAGTCTATTACTGTAATATCTTTTCGAATTTTTTCTTGCAGGCCGCGCGCATTAACATCTGCGGCAAGCGCATAAATTTTCACCCCGGCATTAATTAATTCTGAAACATCTTCTGTGCAGGGAGCGCTCACTAAACCTCCGAACACGCCATCTTCCAATAGAAGTATTCCGTCCAGCTTACTACAAACCTGTAAACAAGATGTTAAGGTTGTGTGCGAAAATGGAGACTTATTAACAGTGTGTAAAGTGCTCATATTAAAAGCTCAGCAGTTGATCTTGCTGTGCCAGTAAACTGCTGACAGCTGTGCTATCAATAATCTGGACACTATCTAGAACAAGTTCATTTATTGTTATTTGTCTTTTTTCTAAAGATTCGCGATGAACATAAATTAAATTTACGTCATAAAGTTGTAGCACCGGCAAAATTGCCGCAAAGCTTTTTTGTGCAATCTGATCGGTGTATTGGTTCTTTAATAATTGAAATACGCCGTCATCCATAAACAAAAGGCTAAGTTGCTGATCGTAAGCAGATGCTGCGAGAACTGCATCCAATGCATCTTTAGCTAAAGAAGATCCGTAAGGTGCATGGCGACTAATAAATAATAATTTCTTCGATAAAATTTTATTCATCATTAGTTACCGAATGTTATCAGTCGATCAGAAACGACTGCAGCATCAACTAATTGTCCAAGTCCACTTATTTGAAATCCTTGGGCAAGATTAAACGTCGTTTTATCATAACGTATAGATTCTTGCTGATTTATTAATCCGCGTTTTAATGCAGCAGCAATGCAGACAACAAGATCAATCCCATATTTTTTTGCCAGAGCTTGCCATTCATGTGTGAAATTAATTTCATCTTGTTGTGGTGTAGTGAGAGATGAGGCTGTGTGTACTGCATCGTGATAAAAAAATACGCGATAAAGCGAATGACCATTTTCCAATAGTGCCAATGCAAAGCGGTAAGCGCTGTGACTCGCTTGAGAAGAATATGGTGCTGTGTATATGGCTAGTGAAAAAATCATCGTAATTCTAAGCTCGTAGCGAAAGCGGATGATTGAACAAATGCAGTGTAATCTGTGCGGTAGAAATAAAAAAGGCACCATAAAAATGGTGCCTTTTTTATTTATCGAATATGGCGGAAGGGCAGGGATTTGAACCCTGGGTAGGCTATAAACCTACGCCGGTTTTCAAGACCGGTGCATTAAACCACTCTGCCACCCTTCCGTTGAGGCGCAAATTATACATAGGTTTTTCAGATCAGCAATATGCATTTATAAAAAAAACGTATATCAATGATGTATTTTTAAAAATAATTATTTCAGAAAATAAAAACCGAGCAAGATGCTCGGTTTTTATACATCACTTAACGAAATTTACAAATTATTCATTTGCTTCATTCGCAGCTTGTTGTGCACGTTT
>SEBV01000072.1 GCA_004172865.1 Gammaproteobacteria bacterium
GTTTTATTGATTATCTCATTAACCTTTTCAAATTCAAGATATGGGTCAGCTTTCTTATCAACAACGTTTTTTGCGTAAAAAGCAACCACATTTATTAAGGCTTCCTTTCTATCATTGAATGTAAGTCCGAGTTCTTTTAATGTCTTTCTGAAATAATCATTAAGTATAAATGAATTGTTCGTCGTATTGTATCCTGCTAGAATCCGAAGTGATTCAGAGTCGTAACCTTCTTCAAGCCCGGTCATTGCAATGTCAGGCAAGTCTTTGTCAGTAAGAATCCCCAAAGTATATGCTGATATTTTTTGAACGAGGGTCATTTAGGTTGCACATAACAGTAGTATTACTGCAATTATACGAAATTTAAAAAAATATAATCTATTGATTTTCAACAATTGTTCATTGCGCAATTTTTATTGCGCAATGCGGCAATCAAACCTCCCAATCGATACCTCCTTTTTCCCAAAGGCTGTCCAATGGGCTTTGGATAACCACCAGCCTTTCCCTCGCAACATGCAGGTATCGGGTGGTTGTTTTAATGCTAAAGTGACCCAGTACTTCTTGAATGTAGCGAACATCGGTGCCTTTTTCTAAAAGATGGGTTGCAAAAGAGTGCCGAAGGGCATGAAAGCTCACCTCTTTTCGAATGCCCGCCTTTGCCCTAGCCTGCTGAAAAATGATTTGTGCGCTTCGTGCACTATAGGGAGTGCCCGGCGTAGTGCCCTCAAAAACATACAGGATAGGTTTTACGGTTGATTTTCGGTAATAGCTAATGAGGATGTCCTCCAGAATTGGACTCAAAGTAACATAACGGTCTTTTTTCCCTTTGGCCTGCTCAATTAGTATCTGCCCCCGCTGTCGGTCAATGTGCTTCCATTTTAGTGCAATCACTTCACTGACCCGAAGTCCACAGCTGTAGGCCGTAAACAGGATGGCTTTGTGCTTAAGTGGTCGCACCGCATTAAAGAGCCGGGAGATCTCACCTTCCGAGAGCACTTTTGGCAGGATGAAAGGCTTTTTGGGACGAGGAATATCAAAAAAGAACTTCTCTCGTTTTAGCACTCCTTCAAAGTAAAATTTTAGCGCATTGAGGCGGCTATGAGCCGTGTTCTCGCTTACCCGCTGTTTGTGAAGAATGTAAAGCATGTATCGCTTAAGGTCATTGGGGGAAAGCTCATGTACCGGCTTATTTTTTAAAAGCAAAAGCAGTTGCAAAAACTCTTTGCGGTAGGTGTTGATCGTTGAAGAGCTGTAGGCTTTTAGGATCAAATGCTCTAAAAACACTTGCAGTGCCTTTCGGTTCTCAGGACTCAACTGCCAGGCAGTGGTGAGTGGCGGTGGCGTCTTCGCTTTAGAAAGTAGAGACAATACGGTTGATTGAGGCGATGTCTCTCGCACCCCTATAGCATTGATGGCAACCACTTCCTTTCGTTTGCCGAGATAGTGCAACAAGGGACGATCGTCTATGGATGCAAGGTGACCAAGAGCTACCTTTACTTGGTGATAAGACGCTTGATTGAACGGCAGGTACCAAAGTTTGTTGGTCTGGCTCCATCGAACGCCTCTAAGTTTTCGGACATTGCTAAGCAGTTGTGGATCCTGCTCAAACTGCAGAGCGATTTGCTCTGATCCATTGTGGAATAATGCAGTTAGTTGAACGGTATGCATAGTCGCGAATTAGTCAAGCAACGTGGGTATTTTTCATAGACTCGATTGGGCGGAGAAAGAAAATCGCACCGTCATGCCCCTATTGAATACCCTTTCTGATTACCGTTTTCCATATAGAGCGATATCTTGGACACCAACGGAATTGCTTTTGCTACGTCAAGCCTACTTTCAAATACACAGAACCTGCTAGTTGCTGTGGCTATGGCAAAGTCTTACACATTAAATTTAATGATAAATCAAATAGGTAAAAGGGGGATGTTTGAACAACTCCGTATAACCAAGGGACGGTTATTTTTTCCCCACCATTGGCAAAGGTTCTAGCAGAAATAAAAACGGACAACCCTTCAAAAATCTATTGTTGTCCGGTGATGTGGAGATTACAGGAGTGGAACCATATTAATTAAATGCTTTGGATCTTTAGTAAAATACAAGTAACTATTTGATTAATAATCAATTACACTTTTTATATCTAGAACCAAAAAGTTTGAA
>SEBV01000073.1 GCA_004172865.1 Gammaproteobacteria bacterium
CGCCGTTTCTTTACCGAACCGCATCATGATCTGAAACGAATCATCGGAACGCAAAATGTCATCAAAACGCTGTTAATCCATCTAGATGACTGGCCCGCAGAAATAACCAACGGCACCATCATCATGATGGATAAATTTCTTGACTACAATCTCGATCCTATTCCTGAAAATCCGGGTGCTGTTAACAGTTACAGCTATAAACTGCTTCATAGCGCCGATTATTCAATGGTGAAATACTCGGTAAAACACTTTGGCGATTTTCTGCGTGGCATGGCCAAACTGGTTTACCTCTTCAGGGATCTTGATCTTTCAACGAACCTGAATTTTTACATCGAACGAATCAAAAAAATTCTACAGGAAAAGCCGTTGATGGAGTTGGCAACCTACAATGGCAACCAGGAAATGACTGTTCAGCAAAACCTCTATTTCGGACACTATTTCCGCTTCCAGTACAAAACAGATTTGCTGGAACTCATCGATATATTTAGTCGCTTAGAGGCTTGGTATTCCATGGCCAAAGCTGTTAGAACATTTGACCTTCATTTCCCTGAATTTATTGAACAGGAAGAGCCCTATTTTAAGGCGGAAGGCTTGTATCATGTTCTGTTGCAGCAACCCGTGCCCTATGATCTGGTGTTGCAGCCGAATGAAAACTTTTTATTTCTTACCGGTGCAAACATGGCTGGCAAAAGCACTATGATCAAGGCTGTAGGTTCAGCCGTTTTCCTTGCGCATATTGGCATGGGTGTTCCGGCTAAAAACATGCGGTTAACCTTGTTTGATGGATTGTTATCCAACATCAACGTATCAGACAATATTGCCAAAGGCGAGAGCTATTTTTTCAACGAAGTGCAGCGGATAAAAAACACGATCTATAAAATAAACGATGGCAAAAAATGGCTGGTGTTGATTGATGAATTGTTTAAAGGAACGAACGTACAGGATGCTATGAAATGTTCGCTAACGGTGATCAAAGGCTTGATGAAGATTAAAAACTCCTTGTTTATTCTCTCAACACATTTGTACGAAATTGGTGAAGAACTCCGCCAGTACCCGAACATCTCATTCAAATATTTTGAAACCACGGTGATGGAAGACCAGTTGTCGTTCAGCTACCAGTTGAAGGAAGGCATCAGCAATGACCGCATTGGCTATGTGATTTTGAGAAGGGAGAAGGTGGTGGAGATGCTGGAGAAATTGTAAGAACAGGAATTTATAGAATTTTGATCATTCGAGAGAAGTTGAACTTTCATTAAAAGAATTTATGCGAAAAACCTTGTTGTTTGCTTTTGTGATTTGCAGTCTTTGGCCGAAAGCACAGGAGATTGATGTGTTGAATTATAAATTCATCATCGACTTGAATGACAGAAATGACACGATAAAAGGCCTGACAGTTGTAACTTTTATTCAAAAGTCTGGACAACCAAATGTATCGCTGGACTTAGCTTCTGTTAACAAGCAAGGAAAGGGGATGTTAGCTTATTTAGTTTCGGCAGATCAGACATCCGACAAAAGGTTATCTTTCTCTCATACGGCAGAAAAACTTATTATCGATATGCCGCTAATCAAAAAGGGAGATACAGCAACCATATTTATTGCCTATAAAGGGATTCCGGCAGATGGACTGATTATCTCGAAAAACAAGTTTGGCGATCGAACCTTTTTTGCTGACAATTGGCCGAATCGGGCTCACCACTGGATACCCTGCAATGATCGTCCTGACGATAAAGCAATGTTTGAATTCCGCGTTACAACTCCGGCGCACTATTCTGTAATATCAAATGGTTTCAAAAATGGAGAGAAAATTTTGGCTGATAATACCAAGAGAACTGTCTGGACAGAGCCTACATCTCTTCCTACAAAAGTTATGGTTATTGGCGCTGCAAAATTTGCGACGAAAATTTATAATGATAGTCCGAAAGATATTCCGGTCAGCGCATGGGTTTATCCGCAGGACAGCACAAAAGGCTTTTATGATTTTGCCGTTGCGCCTGCGATATTAAAATTTCTCTCCGACTACATCGCTCCTTTCCCTTACCAAAAATTAGCCAACGTGCAATCCACAACCATTTTTGGTGGAATGGAAAATGCGAGTTGCATTTTTTATGCAGAAAATTTAGTGACCGGCGATAGAAGCAGCGAAGCAACTGT
>SEBV01000074.1 GCA_004172865.1 Gammaproteobacteria bacterium
TGCGTCGTGTATCCCGCCACGTTTGCGCCCCCGGTCCGGGCAAGCTCCCAATTGCGGCTGGCGTACCGGCTCACATCATCGCTCCGGTACCGGGCATTCACCCAGCTAAAACTTTTGGCATTGGGGTACAGTGCCCTCACAAAATTTTCTTTTGCTGTATCGGCCCTGGCGGTTGAGGTAAAGCAATCTCCACGGCAGTCACCGTAGTATTGGATCATCGCTTTCGCCTGACGGGGAGTAAGCCGCCAATCTTCAGGAGGTGTTTGGCTAAATGCAAAATGAGAAAAGAACAACGTTGCCAGTAGAAGCAATTTCATGATAAACTTATTAAAAGATGAAGAGGACAATTCATTTAGCGATATGTTTTCGAAGCAATTATTGACCTGAATTTGTAGTGTTTTTCTTGATGGTCCTTTGCGCTGACCCAGTGCTTTCTCCATTACATCCATTTGGTGGAGGGCAAATTGAAACGACATCGAAATATTTGTAATCTCCATCCGAAGTCGTAACCATTAGTATTTTTGTTGTATAGTCAGCAACATCACCTTCTTTTCTACTATCTGTTTCTTGAGCTTGCTCAGGTATCTTGTTCAGTTTTTTATACCTTTTTTCATCCCCTTTCCTGTACCGAGCGTCTAATAGAACATAACCCGCAACACCGTACTCTTTTTTCAGATCGTCTAAAATGATTTTTAAGGTATCGTTTCTTGTCCAAATATTTTCTGTTGTATTGCATTCACCTGAACAGTTTTTAAAATGACGAATCATTCTTTTTGCAGTTGATTCAGAGATGGCCGAGTTTTTTGTAACGTCACTAATCTTATCAGACAATGCTGGTTCAGCGCAGCTAGCGAATAAAATACTTGTTATAGCAAGCATCAAAACGATTTTCATAAACAGTAAGTTTTATTCATATAAATATAAACCAATATTTCACTAACTTCATTAGGCATTCCCAGCCTAACCTTAACAGCCATGTGCAAACTCTCACTCCTACTGGCCGCAGTTCTTCTTTTCAGCAATACCTTTTCGCAGATTCCATTGGAGAAAAGCCTTATTGAAAAAGTCAAGATTGCAAAAGACTACGAAGCCCGGGTTCAGGCGTTGGGTGAGCTGGCTGAATTTTATACCATTTACCGCGCCGATAGAAAGGCCGACAGCGTACTGGAGATACAATTATCCGTAGCTGAGCTGTCAACAAATGAGGCCTTGATTACGTCGGCATTGTTTGGCAACTCGCTTACCACACTTTCATCCTGGTCGGGCACAGAAACATTTGAAAAAGCGCTTTCGTTTATTCAAAAAGGATTGGAGTATGCGAAAGCGGCGAATCTGAAGGACCTGGAAGCCGTTGCTTACCTGCGAAAAGCAAACCTGTACCGCAAACGAAAATTATATGAGCAGGCTTCGCAACATATTCTATTAGCCTTTCCGGCTTTGGAAAGCGCTAAAAACGACTCTCTGAAAACGGAGTTATACCTTGAACTCGGTAACATTCTGCTTGCAAAAGGCGACATAGCAGCCGCATACACAAACTTCAACAATGCGTTTGATATTGCTTACAAAGAGAAAAACGTCGAACTGCTTTCCAGTGTTTACCATCATTTTGGCGACCTCTATTCCTCCTTGGGCAACCAGGAACAAGCCAAAGCAAGCTTGCTGGAAAGTGTTCAGCTAAATACAAAAAAAGAGAACAAGGAAGGCCTTGTGAAAGATTATATAGACCTCTTTCGACTAACCGCCGTGCCTGATTATTTGGAAGAAGCGAGTCGTTTAGCCGATGCCATCAATTCAATACGGTACAAGCTCTTTTGTAAAAAACTACGCTTTCATTTTCTGGCAATTGAAAAAAAAGATGCTCCTGAAGCGCTTCGGTACTTAAACAGTAATCCTGACCTTTATCAATCTTATGTCTATCAGGGAATGCTGAACTACTATATCGGCACTGTTTATCAATACAGTGGTCAGCCAGATTCAGCCATTTACTATTATTTAAAAGAAGAACCACAGATGGTTCAGGCCTATGACCCATCCGTGCAATCAGGTTTTTTTATGGAACTGGCGCAGTGCTATGTTGAAGTAAACGAACCGCAAAAAGCAATCGCCTATTTTGAAAAAGCGTACGAACGCACCAAGCCAGATAGCGCCAA
>SEBV01000075.1 GCA_004172865.1 Gammaproteobacteria bacterium
AATATCAATTGCTTCAACAGCAATCCGAGTATTAAATCAAGCCTCACGTTTTTGCGTAAAACGCCGTGGGCTAGAAAGAAAGTAGAAGAACTCTACATTAGTATTTTATAGTCCAATATTCGTTTTTCGGGCCGAAGATGAAATGAGTGAATGATTTCAGACCTATCATGTGAATTAACGTTTCCAGCTTTTTTATTCAGGGAAAGCATTGACAATTCCTGTCATTTCCCTTTTTCCAATCATAGTGCGCCACGAGCCGAATAAATGTGTTATTTGGTTCACCATAGGACGAGTTTTTGAGCCGAATAATTCAGCTAATCAGCTCAAAAATCAATAGTGGCATACGCCGATTTATTGAATGCTAGCTTAATGATTTTAGTATTTGCTCCAAGGCAGCAAAAGCACTCGCCCAGCTTTCCGGAGTTACTAGTGGTAGTGGTGCATTTGTCGCTTGCTGTAGAGACTTACTAAATTGGAGTAGCTGCGCATTTAAGGTACCATTATTCATACCCGTAAGCTCAAAGGCGATTCGATCACCATAATAATTTCGAATCAAATATGTTTTGCCAATTCGCCGTCGTCCAAAGATAGCTATTAACTCTGCCTCTTTAGAATTTATAGCACTTTTTAAGACTTCAATTTCATCTCTGCGCCCAATGATTTCTGACATACTTGTTTAATTTTATTTACTTCTAATTGTTTGACGTAATTTATATTCCGCCAGAACTGCTTTTTATATTTAGTTATGGCGAGTTATAAGGTTAATATATTCCGCCAGAACTCTTATAATCTGCCTAGTTCTGGCTACTTATGGTAATCATATAAGTCGCCACAACCCTCCTAAATAAGAATGGCAGGTCGAAAATTTAATTTCTCTAACTGCGTATTAGGCGCTTATCATTAATCCCTGAATGCCGGGAAATTCAGCTCATTAGATGTTTCAGGAAGGATTATAATTATTGAAATGGAATCCGATTATAATTCTCTTTTAGCTGTAATTGTCTACAACAGTAATGAAGATTCGAAAAAGATATTTTAAAAAAAGAGCCAGTAGGTGGTCGTAGCACTAATTATAAATTTAAAGAAGTGTAAGCTATTTCAAGAAATTAACAATGGAGTCTACTCTAATTGATTGCATGCTCATTGAAGCATTTATTCTTCGCTATTTGGATCTACCTATTTTTTGCTATCAAATGATTAAGCCTTAATTTATCGCAAAATTCTGCTATGAGGCTGGTTCGCCAGGTTAGTCTGTATTTCCGAGAAGGCAACTCCGATAAAGTTTACGAGATTGATTTATGTTCTACTGGTATTGACAGCTATGTCGTCAATTTTAGGTATGGACGAAGAGGTGCTGCCTTGAAAGAAGGCACAAAGACGCCGGACCCTGTTTCGCTTTACAAGGCAGAAGAAATTTTTCAGGCACTGGAGGCTGAGAAACGATCCAAAGGTTACCAGTCGTTTGGCGATACAACAGACCACAAAGAAATACCAGTTTCAGTTGGCCCTGCTAAACCACAATTCAATCCAGAACAACTCCCGCCAGGAAGAAAGAAAGCCATTTTACAACGATTGCAGGCTACAATAGAGGGCAAAACTTCATCGCGATTTCGCTGGAAAACATCAAGGGTGATTTGGGCGGCGGGTATGATGCGCATGGAAGAAGCAATTGATTCCATTTATTTCCTTGCCACCAAAGGAGACGCAATGCAGCACTATGCAGCTATTTGGGCTTTGGGCCGGTGTAGCGCTCAGCAGGCTATTCCACTTTTTCTTTCCAGTCTCAAATCAGGGAGTCATTCACAGCAACGGATTGCTGCGGCTGCGCTATTAAAAGTGACAGCCGGAAAAGAAAAAGAACGCCAGGTACAGTTTCATCTGCATTCGTTGGCAGAGCCATTCCAGATAGCCATTCAAAACAACGACACTGCCTTATTAGGAGAATTGTTGCAAGAGCGTGTCCTTGGGCAGGAAAATCCGCATTATAGTTTCCTGGAAGACCTGTACCTGCTTACCCAGGAGTATGCCTGGATAAAGACCCCATTGAAGGATATCCTACTGACGATCCCATTAAAGCCAAACTATTTCAAACACGTTCGTCATATTTTCAAACTGGCTGAGTTTTTTGATGATTTTGAA
>SEBV01000009.1 GCA_004172865.1 Gammaproteobacteria bacterium
TTTACAAAATCCGGCAAATCGGCTTTGTTTACCTGCATAAAACTGTTGGGGTAAGAACCAATAACACCGCGCGTAATGGTCAAATAATCCTCGGCAGGAATACGGCGTTTATCCTCGCCAAATAGCGACGACAAATTGCTGTAACCATTGTTGTGGACCAGCGTAAATAAACCCATTTCAGGCACGCGGATGATGGTTGTTTGCGGCAAAAATTCTATTGAAGTGCCGGGCGCTTTTTGCAATTGGCGATAGACATCTAGCTCCACCGGCGTTAGTCCACTGGTGGCGATATTGTGTGATGACTCGCCGGCCTTGCCGAGATAATTTTTTAATTGATCGAACAATTCCAGTTTGGGATTATCGCTCGTGAAATGAAAATCTTTTCGCGCTTTTACTTGATTAAGATAAACGTCCAAATAAGTTTGCAAATCACTTTCGGCATTGCGATACCAAAACGCCAATTCCTTTTGCGCAGTTGCTTTTGGCAATACGCTGATGAAATTCATCTCACCTTCAATGCGCAGAAAATCCATATAAACGCGGCTTAATAGTTGATGCGTAACATTTCCGTAAACGTCAAACCCTGCAACCAATAAATAATGAATTCGCTCCATTAACGGGTAGCCAATAATCCACGCGGTTTTTGGCGGGTCGCCGATTAAACCGGTGTAAACGCTTGCGCTATCACTGTGGCGAAAAATCGTGAGCGCGGCATTATTGTTGGTGCCTTTGTCACCATCCCAAATTAATGACAAACCGAGATCGCCTTCCGCAACAGTTTTTTCTTCAACAAATTTTGCTTTTGCAGCGAGATATTCTTTTTGTTTTTCGGAATATCTCACCCAATTTGTGATAGGCAAAAAGCTGTTGCCAACTTCTGCAGGCAATTCCAAATGACGGCTATTTTCAGCGAGAAATTTTGCATTGTTCTCAGACGATTGCGTTTCCGGTGCGAAGAAAAATACCCAGAAATGATCTTGAATAACATTGAGCGCAACTTGCCCGCGACACACCGGGCCTTTAATAAAATTCATAATCGTAAAACGCGATTCGTTCAACATAAAACGATAGCGCGCATTAATCGGCAATTCTGCGAACGTAATAAATGGATTGGATGCAGTTTCAATTGCGTATGAAGGCAATTTGGTAACGGGATAATCCGGCTTAAAAAATAAATTTTGCCATTCATCCATGCGTTTTTTATTCAACTCGTACGGCATGTGAGTTTTTACCACGACGCTGCTTGGGTCGCGCCACAAACGATAATAAACGCGCGCCACTTTTGGATCATCAAACGGGCGGCCAGTGCTGATGCGATCCAGCGGTTGGCCGGGCGGCGTACGCGAGCGCACAAGACGATAATATTGGTGCGAGCCATCCTGCGTTTTGGTAATGCCTTCAGTAAAAAATAATTGCGCTAAAAATAAATGTTCGTAAATATAACGGCTGATTAATTGTTCTTTATTGCTATCGCCATTGAGCAGCTTTTCCCATTCGGCAATTTGCAAAGTTGCTTCAGGATTTAAATCCACCGGCTCATCAATTTGCGCGCCCTGCTTTAGCCACGACATCATTAATTCATGTTCTGGCGGCGTTAAACCGGGTAAGCCGTAAGGCATTCCCCAGAGCGGCATTTGCTGGCGAAATTCGGCAAAATTTTCAATGCGCGGGCAGAACTGACGTGCGTTGAGATTGAAATCAAAAGTCGCAGGTAAAACGGGCACTTCTGGTAATGGATTGTCTTGCTTCAGCTGCAACATCTGCGCAATCACACTCGCCTGAATATTTGCCACAGGGGTGTTAGCGCGTTCGTTAAGTACGGGGAAAAAACCTTTGTTGCGCCATTCTTGCGTGGAGTGGGCATCTTCAAACATGCGCGTTAGCGTTGCGCCTAGCAGTCGTGAGCCATCGTAAACTTTTTCGGGATTTGCACCACGTAACAGACCTTGATAGGAATCCAGCTTTAACTGGCAAGGTGCGTCGTAGCAGCCGTGGCACACGGTGCAGCGCTGCTCAATAATCGGTTTGATATCGTGTAGATAACTGACCAGGCTCGGTGCCGAACTCACGGGTTTATATTCTATGGGTTTGGGAGTTCCGTATAACTTGTCCCACTGCGCGCCGCCGATGCTGGCGCAACCAATCATTAATAAAACAGTAACCGCTATGCCAGAGCGGGTGATCCAAAATGGCAACTTCATAGACGCTTCCTGAATAGCGAGTTTCCTGAATGACGCCGGCAAAGATCCGGCAGGATGATTTTAGCTGCAGAAGATTAATCAGAGCATTTTATTTTTGCACCTTTCGACGGCCTCATGCGCCATTGTCGGGCAAATCTCTCACGCTGATTAAATATCCGAAGCCACATCACAAAATAATTTGACAACGTTGTCCCTCGAACCTAACCTCTCTATGAACATCTTTTGAGCAGGGTTGCTTCCGTCGTCCTTTCCGCTCTTTTTGGAGGCAGCAATGTCACTGCGTATCAAAATCTGGATTTTATCCGGCCTTATTTTTATTGGTTTGCTCAGCATAATGCTGATCGGCTTATTCACTTTGCGCTACTCAAGCAATGCCGACAACAGCGCGCGCGTGGAAGAATTATTAAACAGCACTTACGCCACTGTTATCCAAATGGAAAACCTCGCGGCCGCAGGCGAAATTGATGAAGCCAAAGCGAAAGAAATCGCCACCCGGATTCTGCGCAACAATATCTACCACAAGTCTGAGTACGTTTATGTGGCGGATGAAAAGCTCAATTTCGTAGCCGCGCCGCTTGACCCGCAATTGCACGGCACCAGCTTTAACGAATTCAAAGATGGCAACGGCAAAAGTGTGGGTGAAATTTTGCAAGCCGCTGTAACCGCCGCCAACGGCCAAACCGCACGCTATCACTGGACGCAAAAACAAGCGGACGGCTCGATTGAGGACAAACTTTCCATCGCCAAAGTATCCCCTCGCTGGCATTGGGCAGTTGGGACTGGAATCGGCTTTAACGAAGTTAACGGCCGCTTTTGGGATACCGCCAAATGGCAATTGGGAATTTGTATTCTCGTCGCCCTTATTATTCTGATACCCGTGTTTATTTTCGCCTTCCGTTTGGAACGCGGCCTGGGTGCAGAACTGCGTGAAGTATTGGACTTGGTGCGCGCCGTTGCAGCGGGAGATTTAACTGAAACACGCATCACTCACCTCGTGCCCGAGGCCAGTATTTACGGATCCGTGTTGAGAATGCGCCGCGATCTGCGCGATATGATCGGCCGCATCTCGCAATCAGTCGCAAGCCTGCACAACGTTAGCGATGTCATTGTCCACAAAGCTGAAACCAGCAGCGCCATGGCCGAAAACCAGAGCATAAATACGAGCAAAATTGCTTCATCTGCCGAAGAGTTTAATCAGCAAACCAAAGCCGCAGTTTTGCAGGCGCAGCAAGCAACCAAGCAAACGGATGCAGCTTCTCAAACGGCTGCCAAAGGTTTAACGATTATCTCTAACGCCGTAAAAAGTTTTGTGCATATTGAGTCCAGCGTTAGCCAAACCCAAACCAGTATTGATGAGCTAGCGGAGCGAATTAACAGTATTTCGGCAATCGTATCCGTGATTACTGAAGTCGCCAACCAAACCAATTTACTCGCGCTCAATGCCGCCATTGAAGCCGCTCGCGCCGGTGAACAAGGCCGTGGTTTTGCGGTAGTTGCAGATGAGGTGCGCGGCCTCGCGCAACGCACCACACAAGCCACCAAAGAAATCAGCGAAACCATTACCGCCGTGCAAACCAGCAGCCGCACTACCAAGCAATATATGGACGATATGGTGGGCGAACTGAAACAGGGAATCCGCCAAACCCGCGATGGCGGCGAAACTGTTAAAAGCATTCAGCTTGAAACTGATGAAGTTGCAAAAATCGTCGGCTTTATCGGCCACGCACTGGTCGAACATGTAACTGCTAGCAGCATGATTCTGGATTACGTAAGCCAGGTTGAAGAGTCATCGCTCGGCACTAAAGACGCCGCGCAAGGCACGCTGGCGGCATCCCAACAAATTCGCTCGGCGTCTGATCAACTGAATCATATGTTGGAGGGGTTTACGCTTTAAAACTACACGCTTTTGCATTTGCTTTTTTATCCCATACGAGCACCCCGAGCACTGGAAGACAATCGCTGAAAAACAATCAGGATGTTTGTTTTAGTGACGTTGCGACATGGATGTCGCGTCGGAACGGCAGCGATTTTCTGAAGCGCGCAGGAAAAGGGCGCCCGGCTAGGGGCGAGATGGGTCGCCTTTCTTTTCATCAATGCCATCCATGGCATTCAACCTCCGGGCAGCTTCGCTGTGCAAAATTGCTTTCCTGCAATTTTGTGGTTACTTTTCTTTCGGCGAAGCAAAGAAAAGTGACTCGCCAAGAGACGAAACAAATCTCTAACATTGAGACGAAATCATAAATAAAAAAACGGCGATACCTTTTCAGATATCGCCGTTTTTATTTCAAACACTCACTGCAATTATTTAGGCAATTCACTGTCACCCGTCACAGAAAGTATCGCGGCTACCGTCTTCGCACGCTTCGGCTGCCCGCCACCAACGTGCAGCGTGTAATCACCGGCTAGTACTTTGCGAACGCCTTTTGCATCCACCAAAGACAAAGCACGCGCATCCACTTTTAAACTCACTGCTTTAGTCTCGCCCACTTTCAAACTCACTCGCGCAAAGCCTGCGAGCGTTGGGTTTGCAGAGTCATTTGGCTTGGCGATATAAAGCTGGACAACTTCGTCGCCATCGCGCTGACCTGCGTTGGTAACATTAACCGTAAGATTAAGTGCATCGCCCGCTTTAACGGATTTTTCCGATAAGACAGGTGAAGAGTAATTGAAAGTGGTGTAACTCAAGCCGTGACCGAAGGGATAAAGCACATCGCCTTTAAAGTAGCGGTAGGTACGGCCATCCATTTTGTAGTCACCGAATGCAGGCAATTGATCTGCCGATTTGTAGAATGTCACCGGCAAACGGCCAGATGGGCTGTAATCACCTGCCAGCAATTGCGCTACCGCAGTTCCGCCTTCGCTGCCGGGATACCAGGCTTCAACAATGGCCGGAACATTTTTGTCAGCCCAATTTACCGAGAGCGCGCTGCCATTCATCAGCACTAAAACCACTGGCTTTTTGGTCGCGCTTAGACGCTCAAGCAGTTTTTGTTGTGGTGCGGGCAAATCGAGGCTGGTGCGGTCGCCGCCGTCAAAACCGTCGGCTTTTACTTTCATTTCTTCACCTTCAACGCGCGCAGACAAGCCGCCAACGAAAACCACAAGATCGGCTTTCTTAGCGACATCGACAGCTTCTTTTCCAGCGTCAACCGGCAAGCTCCACAGGAGTTTTTGATCGCCACGTGGGCCAATCTGGAAAGCTTCAACTTTAACGGGATAAATCTGGCCCGCTTTCAAGGTTGTTTTGCCGGAGAGAATGGAAGGTGCATCGCCCACGCCCCATTCATCCACCACTAAAGTATCGCCAACCCACACGCGGTAGCCGCCTTCGCTGGAAAAGCGGAATTGGTATTCGCCGGATTTCGGCGCTTTGAGGTAGCCCGTCCAACGGATGGATGATTCGCGCTCTTCGCCCTGCCAATCAAAGCGCGCATTGGCGTCGTTACGGGTTAAAGTTGGCTCACCGGCTAATTTTGCGCCCGCATAGTGCTCAGCTTTTAAGCCTGCGGTTTTGCCTTCGACATCGAGAAAAACTGCCGAATCTGCTACTGGCGGCTCAGCTGGGCCGATCAGGCCTGTGCCTTCAACATAGACAATTTTTGAATCCGGGAAGCGTGCGCGAATACCGTCCAACACCGTGATTGGCTTGGAAGGTTTGCCGTAATAGTTACCCACTAAAGCATCGAAACTGTTCGCGTTAGGACCAATGACAGCGATAGTTTTAGGCGCTTTTTTCAAAGGCAACAAACCATCGTTCTTCAACAGCACCAGCGATTTTTTAGCGATTTCCAGCGAGACAGCATGGTGTTCAGGCGTGTCATAATCGGTTTTTTTGATATTCGCAAATGGCAGCGACGGATCAAACATTCCCAATTCGATACGCCCAACAAACAGGCGAACCAGCGAGCGATCAATCACCGCTTGCGGCAACAAACCTTGTTTTACGGCATTGATAATGGGCTGAACTTCGGTGGTCATATTGTTGCGATAATCACCGCAGATTACGTCCATACCCGCCTTAAACCCAACGGCAACGCCCTCTTCTGGCGTCTTGGTGTAGTGCAAACTGTCTTCGCGATAAATGTTGGCCGCAGCGCCGCAGTCGGAAACTACGTAACCTTTAAAGCCCCAGGATTTGCGCAAATAATTTTCCATCAGCTCATCGTTCGCACAGCCAGGCACACCGTTCACAGCGTTATAAACGCACATGATCGATTGCACTTTGGCTTCAGTCACTGTCGCGCGAAAGGCTGGCAGGTAGGTATCTTCAAGATCGTGCGGCGATGGGTAAACGCTTTCTTTATGGCGATTGGATTCCGGCCCGCTGTGAACGGCAAAGTGTTTGGAGGTGGCGATAGTTTTGAAAAACTTCGCATCATCGCCCTGCAAACCCTTAATAAAACCAATACCGATACGCGATGTTAAATAAGGGTCTTCACCATAGGTTTCCTGCCCACGACCCCAGCGTGGATCGCGAAAAATATTGATGTTCGGCGACCATACGGTTAGGCCGCGATAGAAATCGGAACCGCCATTGGGATGCAAATGTTCGATGTACTTAGCGCGGAATTCGGTGCTGATAACATCGCCGACTTTTTGCATCATGGGTTCATCCCACGAGGCCGCCATGCCGATAGCTTGCGGGAATACAGTGGCAATACCCGCGCGCGCCACACCGTGTAAACCTTCATTCCACCAGTTGTATTCGGGCACGCCGAGACGCGGAATTGCTGGCGCCGTATGGCCAAGTTGCGCTGCTTTTTCTTCGAGCGTCATGCGCGACACCAAATCGGCAGCGCGCTCTTGTGGGGTTAAGATGGGTTCGAGAAATTTGCATGCCGCGCCTTTTTTTAGATCTTTGCAGGCTGGTGGAAGATCCGCCTGCGCTGCCACGGGCATGAACAATAAACTACCGAGTAACGCAAAGGGCGCTACCACTGAAAAACATCGATTGACTAAGACCTGCATGACCTTGCTCCTTATGGAGAGTTATTAGAATAAATTGGTGATGACACCATTGCTGGAACACCAATAGCCGGACGAAACTAGTAAAAACTAAATTGTAGTCTTAAAGACTATATCTAGCTTGAGATTTTTCTAATATTTACAGTGTTGGATGAATCAATGCATCGCATCCGACAAATTTTTACTGGCAGGACTAGCTCAAAAGAAGCGTTTACTGTATAAACAGCCAGATAAATATCCGTTTTCTTTTTTGCCCGCTTCATAGGGAGCCCGCCATGCTCACTCACCTCAGCATCCAAAACTTTACCCTCGTTGAACACCTCGATCTCGATATGAAACCGGGTATGACCGTCATCACCGGTGAGACGGGCGCAGGGAAATCTATTTTGCTGGACGCATTGGGCCAAACCCTGGGCGACCGCGCCGAGGCTGATCGCGTGCGTTTGGGGGCAAGCCGCGCGGATATCACCGCCAGCTTCGATACCAGCCGAATTCCAGCAGCACAGGAATGGTTAATCGCCAACGACTTACAACAGATCGATTCGCCCAACGAATGTTTGTTGCGCCGATTGATCAACAATGAAGGCAAATCCAAATCCTACATTAACGGCCAGCCCGCAACCTTGCAGCAACTGCGCACGCTGGGCGAAATGCTGATTGATATTCACAGCCAGCACGAACACCAATCCCTTTTGCTTAAAGATACGCATCGCCGCTTGCTGGATGAATTCGGCGGACAAACTGAACTCGCCAAACAAGTTCGCCTCGCCTATCGCGAATGGCAAAGCCGGTTGGAACATTATTTACACTTGCGCGATAACGCCGCTGAGGTGAGCGCGCGGTTTCAATTGTTGAGTTATCAAGTCAACGAATTGGACCAGCTCGGCTTGCAAGTGAATGAATTGGATAAGCTGGAGTCAGAACAACGCAGCCTCGCCAATGCAGGCGATATCCTGCAAGGCAGTCATGAATTGCTAGCGTTGTGTAATGATGACGAACAAGGTTTAAACGTGAACTTGCATCGCGCGCTACATATTTTGCGCGATATGCCGGAGAAATCTGCAGCGCTCTTAGCAGCAGAGGAATTATTGATTAGCGCGCAAATTCAGGTCGAAGAAGCCTGCCACGAAATTGATCATCACATTGACACCTTCAATCTAGACCCCGAACGTTTGCAAGCCGTAGAAGAACGCTTAACCACTATTTATGACGTTGCCCGCAAGCATCGAATTCGCCCGGAAGAATTATCCGAATTAATCGCGCGCTTAGGCAGCGAACTCGATCAACTGCAAGGCGGCGATGCCAAACTCGATCAACTCGCGCAACAAGTTCAAACTGCTGAAAATGCTTATCTACAATTAGCCGCACAACTTTCCAACAAACGCCAAAAAGCAGCCACGAGTCTCGCCAAACAAGTTAACGATCAATTAAAAAAATTGGCGATGGAAAATGCAAATTTAACGGTGAGCTTAAACCCATTAATCGATAAGCCTTCTGCCAATGGTTTGGAGGATATTGAATTTTTAATCAGCACCAATCCTGGCCAAACTCCAAAGGCACTGGCAAAAGTTGCCTCGGGCGGCGAGCTATCGCGCATCAGCCTCGCAATTCAAGTAATCACCGCGCAAACCTCTGCCACACCAACGCTAGTGTTCGACGAAGTGGACGTAGGAATCGGCGGCGCCACTGCCGATGTAGTAGGCAAGCTATTGCGTCAACTCGGTGAAAAAGGCCAGGTCATTTGCGTAACCCATTTGGCACAAGTCGCCAGCAAAGGCCATCAACATTTACTAGTTAGCAAAAAATCCACCAAAACCAATGCAGAATCCACACTCGGATTATTGGAAGGCGAAGAAAAAGTCATTGAAATCGCACGCATGTTAGGCGGCGCGAAAGTGACAGAACAATCCTTGGCGCATGCGCGGGAGATTTTGGAAAGCCGTTAAAACCTATTTAATAAATTTTAATTTTTGCCAACAAAAAAAGCTGCCCTTGGCAGCTTTTTTTATCTACAACCAACTTATTTTTTAAGCGGTTTTACGTACAACACCAAACTATGATCGGTTAGTTCGTAACCGTGTTCGGCAGCGATGCGGCGCTGTAGAGATTCGATTTCGTCGTTATGGAACTCTATGACGTTTCCGCTATCTATATCGACCATGTGGTCATGATGCTCGCCACGCGCGACTTCGAATACCGAATGACCGCCATCAAAGTTGTGTCTCACCACCAAGCCTGCGGTTTCAAATTGTGTCAATACTCGATAAACAGTCGCCAAGCCAACATCGTCACCCTGCTCGATCAAGGACTTATAAACATCCTCTGCGCTCATGTGATGCTGCTGTGCCGACTCCAGCATTTGCAGAATTTTTATTCGCGGCAAGGTGACCTTAAGGCCTACTTTGCGTAACTCTTGATTTTCATCTGCCATTTTTCCCCCAAAACCTTCTCAGTTTTCCTGTGGTTCGGGTATTATCCGTGTTCAAATAATTTAGTGGAAGCCCTCTTATGAAATTAGCCAGTCGTATTTTACTGGTCACCCTGTGTGTGTTTAGCCTTTCGAGCTGTAAATGGTTCCCGAGTGTTCACAAACTCAACATCCAACAAGGCCACATTATCACTGCCGATATGGTCGAACAGCTTAAATTGGGCATGAATAAACGCCAGGTTCGCTTTGTGTTGGGCAACACTTTATTGCCAGATACCTTTAACGATGATCGCTGGGATTATTACTACAGCCTCAAACGTGGCAGCGATGGCAGCGTCACCAAACACTTATTTACCGCTTATTTTGAAAATGACAAGCTGGTGAAAACCGAAGGTGATTATTTGCCCGCTAAACCACCAATGAGTGATGACAAGGCTGAAAAGTATTTGGATGACTCCAAACGCGACATGCCTTTGCCAACCAATATCGAGAAAAAGCCCGAGCCGGTTGTGGATGACAAAACCAAGTAATTGAATTCAAGTCCATGGATGGACTTACCCGCTCTACCAAAGCAACAGCACAAACCTCGTAACACATCACATTTCTTGACTCCTTCCCCGCCTCAACTAGGCTGAAAGAATGGTTGCACCTGTAGATTTGCAACTCCATTCTGGCGTAAAAACATCACCAATAATGCCGGTTTGACAATCCATTCACGCTTAAAACTTATGAAGCTCACATGGACTATTTTGCCAAACGCTGGCGTCACGTCGTTCGTCGGCTCAAAGCACAGTTTCGCATTTATGAGGCAGATGCCGGAGTAGCGGCAGGCTTTCGTGCGCAACAGATTAAGGCGATTCTGCGACTAACGCCGCTCACTATGTTGGCGAATAGCTTCAATACCATCCTGCTGCTGTTCATGTATTGGAATACGCGCTACTTCCACTTCATTTTGGGTTGGTCAACATTATTATGCGTGGCGATTTTTTTTGGTACGCGCGCCTGGTTAAAACAACATCGACGACCGCCACCAACGCAGGTTTCCGAGCGTGCGATTAAACGTGCGACCTTGCATGCGCTTGGGCTAGCGCTGATCTGGGCGGCATTGCCGATACTCACGTTTGATACTCAGCTGGATTCTGCCAACACCTTACTGTTAACTACTATTTGCACCGGCATGATCTGCGCCGGCGGTTTTGCGCTCACGACAGTTCCGCAAGCGGCTATCGCCTATGTAAGTGCGCTAACCATTGGCTGTGAAATTGCTATTTTTCACGATGATCTAACTCACCATTGGGATTTAGCGCTGCTGCTAATTCTCTACGCCTTTATTGTGTGTTCCGCCGTTATCGCCAGCGCAAAAACTTTTGGTGCGCGCTTGATGGCTGAAGCGGAAGCCGAACATCAACAACAATTAATCAGCTTGCTACTACACGATTTCGAATCCCACGCGAGCGATTGGTTATGGGAATTGAATAGCGCCGGTCATTTGCAATCACCCTCTAAAAAATTAACAACGTTATTGGGCACACGCTCGCAAAACCTCACTCAAGTTCCGTTCACAAGTTTATTTGATCAGGACTATGCGCGAGCCGAATTTGTTGACAACAATCCCATTCATCAACTTGAGCAACATTTTTTTAATCGCACCGCTTTTCGCGAATTAGTGATTCCGATTTTAATTCGTGGCGAGCGACATTGGTGGCAGCTAACCGCTAAACCGCTGCTCAATAATAAAGAGCAATTTATTGGTTGGCGTGGCGTGGGTTCGGATGTCACGCACAAGCGTAATGCTGAAATGGAAATGCGTCGTCTGGCAAATTTCGATTCGCTAACCGGCCTTGCCAATCGCCATTATTTTTATATGCAACTTGAATCCTTACGAAAAGAAAATCAATTCAGCGCATTTACACTTTTCTTTTTGGATTTGGATAATTTTAAAAATGTTAATGATTCGCTTGGCCACGGTGTCGGTGATCTGGTATTAAAAAATATCGCGCAACGCTTACAAAAAACTCTGCGCAGCAACGATTTATTAGCGCGGCTGGGCGGCGATGAATTTGCGATCATCAGCCACGGCGATGATTCTATTACGCAAGCCAGTCAACTTGCTCAACGTTTACTGAATACCTTTATTGCGCCTTGCATCATTAACAATAAAAGCCTGCAAATAGGCTGTAGCATTGGTATCGCACTAGCACCCGATCACGGGCAAGACACAGAAACTCTTTTGAAAAATGCGGATATGGCGCTCTACGCGGCAAAATCTGCCGGGCGCAATACTTTCCGTTTTTACGAGCCAGGCATGGAGATTGTGGCGCAACAAAAATTGCATTTATTAAACGATATGCGTGCTGCACTCGAAGAACACGCTGCAACCAACAAATTATTAAATAAAAATTTCAGTGAGGATTTAGTCTGGCCGTTAACCCCAATTTCAGGTCAGTTTGAAATATTTTTTCAGCCGCAAATTAAATTGGCGTCACGAGAAGTGATTGGATTTGAAGCATTGATTCGCTGGCATCATCCTGAACTGGGTTTAATTTCGCCCGCGCAATTTATTCCGCTCGCTGAAGAATCTAATTTAATTATTCCTATCGGCACCTGGGTTTTAGTGGAAGCTTGCAAATACGCATCGCGCTGGCCGGCGCATTGGCGAATTGCTATTAATTTATCCGCCGTGCAATTCCGTGAAGGCAATGTAGTTTCCATAGTGCGCTGGGCTTTGCAAATCAGCCGCCTTGCGCCGGAACGATTGGAATTGGAAATCACCGAATCATTATTAATTCACGACAATATCGCCGCACAGGAAACCTTAACCGCACTACGACAACTCGGCGTGCGCATTGCGCTCGATGATTTCGGCACAGGCTATTCATCGCTCGCCTACTTGCGCACCTTTCCGCTCAATACATTGAAGATTGATCGCTCTTTTGTCAGCGCCTTAACAAAAGATAAAAGTGCGCTCGCGATAGTTACTGCGATTATCCAACTCGCGGAAGCGCTAAATCTGGACACCACCGCGGAAGGTATAGAGTCGCAACTGGAGGCCGATATGCTGCAATCCTGCGGTTGCACCGATGCCCAGGGATTCTACTTCGGTAAGCCGCTGCCCCTTGAAGAGGCACTCGCAGTGGCTCGGCAACTGGAACGCCAAAATCACACAAATTCGGGCCTAAGCCTGCATAAATAATCTAAAGCCCGCGCCAACCTCACCTATACTAATTTTCGTAGACAAAAATTATTCAATCCACCTGTATATTTAATTCACCGATATATTTAAATCCACCAATAAAAACAAGAATACGAAAGCACATACACGCAGGTTAAACCTCGCGGTACTGGGCCCAAGTAGATCAAAGTGAGATGAGGCCCCCGTTCAATGCTTAAACGTATTGCCGCCAAAGATATTCGCATGGGAATGTTCATTACTGAACTTTGCGGCTCTTGGATGGAGCATCCTTTTTTTAAAACTAAATTTTTATTGGAAGACCCGCAAGATCTTGAAAGTCTGCTTAAAAGTGGCATCAAAGAAGTATGGATAAATACCGACAAAGGTTTGGACGCCGACGAAATTGTGCCCGGCAAAACCCTGAATGATATTGAGCGCGAAACTGAAGCTATGTTGCAAGGTGCCGCGCGTACAAAACGCGTCGAAAAAACCAGCATGGCGGCGGAAGTTAAAATTGCGCAAAAAGTGTGTGCTCGTGCAAAAGATGCAGTGATTACTATGTTTGCCGATGCGCGTATGGGCAAAGCTATCGAAGTTGAAAACGCGCAGGCGTTGGTGGAAGAAATTTCGGAATCTGTGTTGCGTCAACCCCACGCGCTGATTAGTCTCGCGCGTTTAAAAAATTCCAACGAATATACTTACATGCACTCGGTTGCAGTGTGCGCGTTAATGATCGCGCTCGCGCGACAACTACATCTCGACGAGCAAATGATTCGCGAAGCTGGTCTCGCGGGCTTGCTGCACGATCTCGGCAAAATGGGCATTCCCAATAAAATTTTGGATAAACCCGGCAAACTTACCGATGAAGAATTCGTCACTATAAAATCGCATCCACAAATTGGCGCGAGTATTTTAATGGATAATCCATTAGTAAGCGCCTTAGTGTTGGATGTGGTTTTGCACCATCATGAAAAAGTAGATGGCAGCGGCTATCCTCATAAACTCAGCGGCGACAACATTAGTTTGTTTGCAAAAATGGGTGCGGTGTGTGATGTGTACGATGCGATTACTTCTAACCGCCCCTACAAAAAAGGTTGGTCGCCCGCCGAATCAATTCGCAAAATGGCGGAATGGAGTAAAGGCCATTTTGATGAAGCTATTTTTCAAGCATTTGTAAAAACCGTAGGCATTTATCCTACAGGTTCGCTCGTGCGTTTGGAGAGTGGGCGTTTAGGCGTTGTAGTTGAACAAAGTGAAACTTCACTCTTAACACCGCGCGTTAAAGTATTTTTTTCTACCAAATTAAAAACGCCCATACTGCAAGAAACCTTGGATTTATCCAAACTAGTCGGCAAAGAAAAAATTATTGGGCGAGAATCGCCAGATGATTGGGGCTTTAGAAATTTGGAAGATTTATGGAGCGGTCTTTAACGCTTAAGATTTTCAGCAGTTTTTATTATTTATTTTTTAACGCTAATCATGCACTACAGGGAGCTCCACATAAAAAGTGCTGCCCTTCCCTAAAATAGATGTAAAACCTACACGGCCATTCATGCGCTCTATGGTTTCCTTCACGATGGACAAACCCAAACCCGTACCACCTTTTTTACGCGTGTCCGATGAATCCGCTTGATAAAATTTTTCAAACATATGGATTTTACTTTCTTCTGCCAAACCCACACCATTATCACGCACCGATACTCGAGCATAACCATGTACTTCGGTAAGACTAACAAACACGTCTGAATTTGGATTGGAAAACTTTGCAGCGTTTGAAAGCAAGTTGGCCATGACTTGTAAAAACCTGACGTCTTCAACGTTAACCTTGCCATTAAACTGCGGCGTTTCTATAAAAAACCTAACCTGCATTTGTTCAGCGAAGTTTTTATTTTCAGCGATAGCCGATTCGATTAAAGGTAATAGCGGTTGCACCTCACAATGAAATTCCAGCTTCCCTGCCAGCAATTTATCTATATCTAAAAGATCATTAATCAATAAAGTTAAACGCTGCGCATTTTTGTAAGCAATATCGAGCACATTTTTCACTCGGCCAGGTAATTCTCCTAAAGCGCCGTTCACCGTTAAACCTAAAGCACCACTAATTGCCGTGAGCGGTGTACGCAATTCGTGACTCACCGTGGATACAAATTCGGTTTTAACTTTATCCAAACGTTTACGCTCAGTAATATTCCAGCAAATACCGATGAGCGACGTTGCTTCATCGTGCTCATAAATAATTTTTGCGCGCGACGCTAAATAGTGAATACTGTGATCCGGCCAAACGATTCGATATTCTGTGTCGTAACCTTTTTGACCTTCAATTGCCTGCGCGATTTCTTCAAACACACGCTGCCGATCATCGCTGTGCACCAAGCTTAAAAAACTTTCATAACTTGAAAGGACTCGGCCATTGGGTAAACCGAAAAGCGCATACATGGAAACATCCCACTGCAGATGTTTATCACTAAAACTTAAGCTCCACACACCCATCGCCGACGACTCAAGCGCAAGTTCAAAACGCTCCTGATTACTTTTTAGCTGTTGATTTTTAGCGTATACATCTTCCGTCATTTTTTGCGCAAGTAATAAAGCACGTTGGCGCTGTCCCGCCAGCACATAAAACATGGCGCACAATAAACAGTTAATAAACAAGCCTAATGCCAGTGCTATAAGCGCTACATAAGAACGATGCCGAGCTTCAAAACTTTTATTGCTAACTACATTAACTAACCAGGGTTGTCCCATCACTACAAATTGACGGGCTTCAGAAAACGCGGGAGAAAAGTTTTCATCTTCTGCTTCAAGGGAATTATATAATTCGAGCGTTTTATTAGCCGTTTCGCCCGCGTACAACGTGAAGTTAATATTGTTGCCGCGCGGAAGGCCGTCATTAATAAGATCGCCCATACGAAAAGCTGCATACACAAAACCTTCAAGCGCTTGCCAACGCTCCGCCGAATTGTTCAGCGGCATATTTTTTTTGTAGATGGGTAAATACAATAAGGTGCCCGCTTGCACCGGCCCCTGATTTTCCTGAACCAGGGTTACCTTGCCAGATAAGGTCGCCTGATTATTTTCCACCGATGCCGTCATAGCAGCGCGGCGCACCGACTCTGAAAACATGTCAAAACCAAATGCAGCTACATTTCGGCCAGTGAAAGGTTCAGCGTAAATAATCATGGTGTAACTATCGCGCTCGCCCTGTGGCCGAATTGTAAATTGCGGAAAACCATCGTCACGAATTTTTTGAATCACAGATTCAAGTTCTTCAGGTTTTATCCATTGGCTAAACCCAACCAACTGTATACCGGGATATTTTTTCGCCAGTTCAAAACTATTTAAGTAGCGATGAAATTCGTCACGCTCGACTGATTGACTGGCTTCATATAAACCTTTCGTGCCCAATAATATTTGTTCATTCTCATGCATCTGCAATTGCAGGCTTTGAATCAATTCCTCTACATGTTGATCAAATGCAGCTCGTGTTAACTTTATAGCCTGACGATGCAACGTCCAACTAATAAGCAACGTAAAAATAACCAGCATGCCGAACAACAGCACGAGCCAGGTTAAATTTTTGTTGCTTTTTAGATATTCAATCAGCGGCATACAAAAGTTCTACAAGCCTTAAGAACAACAGTAAATAAGCATCGGCTCTGTGAACAACTGTGAGCATCAACGATGTGAAATTTATTGTTGAGTGTTAATTATTGAGGTTATTAAAAAAACTGAAAATTTATCAATCTTTTCCAACACGCGCCCAAATATCACGTAACTGATCTGCCAAGGTCATAGGGTCAAAGGGTTTTGCAATAACACCTACTGCGCCCAAATCCATATAACCCTGCACCTCTTGTGGTTGCACTTTCGCGGTCATAAAAACTACCGGTGTACTTGCCAATTCTGGCAATTTTCGTAATGCCTGTAATGTCTCAGGGCCATCCATTCCCGGCATCATGACATCCAGTAAAATTAAATCTGGATTAAACGCGACAGCTTTGCCGAGTGCTTCATTACCGGAGGAACAGGGTTCTAAACTAAAGCCGCTAATAGCATCCAATACCATGACTGCAATTGCTTGAATGTCCGGGTCATCTTCTACGTATAAAATTTTATCTAATGCTCTGGTCATATGATTACCTTTCAAAAATCTTTGTTATTTGTTCGGAAATATCTATGTATAGAAAATATAAAACCAATTAAATCTGTTTAAATTCTGCAAAAAAACAACTGCCTTTACCTGCTTCGCTGTCGAAACCAATAACACCACCCATACGCTCGACGAGTTCTTTACTAATTGCCAACCCCAAACCCGTACCGCTTTTTTGTCGGCTATCAGAAGAATCCGCCTGCGAGAATTTTTGGAACATACGCGCTTTAAATTCCTCTGGAATACCCTGACCATAATCACGAACAGAAATTCGTACCCAACCTTGATTGAGCGTTATGCTGATATCGACATGATGCTGGGCCGGGGAATATTTGGCAGCATTGCTTAAAAAATTGTTCAATACTTGCTGCAATCTAAATCCATCTATATTGATGGATATGGCTTCAGAAAAATCATTCAGCACAAATTTGACATGATATTTATCCGCATAGATTTTATTTTCAATCAATGCTTGTTGTACAAGTGGTGAAACCTGTCTTACGCTCATATCGAACGACATTTTACCGGCGATTAATTTTTCCATGTCCAGTAAATCATTAATCAACAAACTTAAACGCTGACTATTTTTGTGCGCAATTTCAAGCATGGCTTTCGCTTTATCCGGTACCACACCCAACATATTATTTGTAATTAAACTCAAGGCACCGGAGATAGACGTAAGCGGTGTTCGCAATTCGTGGCTGACAGTTGAAATAAATTCACTCTTCATACGCTCGATGCGTTTTTGCTCGCGAATATCTTTTATTAACATCCACCAACATTGACCTTCGCTGTCGAGCATATTAATTAAGGACCCACTCACTTCCACGGGAATAACTTCACCGCTTTTGTGACGGTAATTTTTTTCGATTGGGCCAAACCTGCCGGTGTTTTGCGCATCTGCGATAGCAGTTACACTTTTCCCCCAATCCTCTTCTTGTGTTAAATCCAGAATCGATAAACTATTTAATTCGTTTTTACTGAAACCCGTCATTTTAATAAATTCAGGGTTGGCATCGAGCACCTGTCCGTTTTCTTTAACTTGCATAATACCGATGGGTGCCATTTCAAACAGCTGCGAAAGTTTATTGGTCATGGCACGTTTTTCGAAAACGCTGTCAATTCGTGCTTGAATATCCCAAATAAATCCATCGATATATTGCAAACCACCGGCACTATCAAACACACCGCGGCCAATTTCCTGCACATTGCGCCACTCGCCGGTCGCACGCTGAATTCGGTACTCAACATCAAAAGATTCACGCGCATCAATTGCAGTTTGCACTGCGCTGTAGACGCGCTCAATATCCTGTGGATGGATAATATCGTTGAAGCTCAATTGCGAACCATTTATAAATTTCTTAACGGGGTAACCAGTGAGTTGCTCGACAGCATCGCTTAAATAATGAATTGTCCAACTCGAATTATTCAAGCGGCGATATGCGGCTCCGGGAAAATTGCTGAGCAAACTGCGCAATAAATCTTCGCTTTCCTTTAAGCGATTGTAAGTATTTCTGATGTCATGGATATCCATATGCATGCCAGACAGCACCGCAGGCTTTCCATCGACATTGCGGCTGACTGTTTTTCCATGCGCGTGAACCCAGTGCCATTCGCCAGTTTTCTTACGCAAGCGGAATTGGCAATCATAAAAAGGTAACTGCCCGGAAATGTGTTGCGTTAACAACCTATTAGTGTGTTCAACATCATCGGGATGTAATAAATGTCGCCAGGTTTCAATAGTCACCGGCTGCAATTCTGCCAAGCTATAACCCAACATGGTTGCCCAACGTTCATTGATGTAAAGCTTATTCGTTACAAGATCCCATTCCCAGGTTCCGATATTAGTGCCGTCAATAATTGCCGTTAAACGTTCGCGCTCTTGCTCCATAATTTGCAAATGAAATTTACGCTCGGTAGCATCGGTTGCAACTTCAAAGACGCCGACAACTTTTCCGGCTTCCATTTTTGGCATGTAATTAATATCCAGGGCACGACCGTCCTCAAGGACAATCTCCACTCGGTAAGTTTTGCCGGAAAAACCTTTTGCAATACCCTTAGTTATTAAGTCGTGAGTTTGTGGTGGGTAAATGGCTACCGGAGTTTTTCCAACACAAGCTTGAACGTCACGCTGCAACCATTGCTGATATTTTTGATTGCAAAAAATATAGCGGCCCGCCAAATTTAGCTCGCCAATTAAGACGGGAACATTATCCGCAATCAGTTGCATACGCGACGAGTATTCCTGCACAGCGTTATTGATAGATTTTAATTTCAATAATTGCATCACCTGACGAGCCAATGCACCCAGAGAATTTATTTGCGCCTGACTCAAGGTTCGCGGTTCGTAATCAACTACACATAAGGTTCCTAACGCCAAGCCATCTTCAGTGACAAGTGGTGCGCCCGCGTAAAAGCGAATATAAGGCGCATCAGTCACCATGGGATTATCAGCAAAGCGTTTATCAAGGGTCGCATCGGGAACGACGAGAATATCTTGGGGCGCTAAAATCGCATGAGCGCAAAAAGCAATATCTCGCGATGTTTCGGTTGCGTCCATTCCAATACAACTTTTAAACCATTGGCGATTTTTATCGATTAGCGATACTACAGCCAAAGGCGTGTTGCACAATTGCATTGCGACTTGCGCAACGTCATCAAAACTTTGCTCGCGCGGGGTATCCAGCACTGCTAAATCGTGCAGGGCTTTCAAACGCAAAATTTCATTGACAGGTAATTCGGCTATCATAATTTTTTACGGCTCTTTTTTTACAGCATTCGTTTTAAAAAATTTGCTGGTGTATTTTTAAGATGCTTGATGCGCAAGTGCTGCTTTTACGGCGGTAATAATTGACGCCGTTGTCTGCGGCTTTTGCAGCCATTGCACGCCTGCAAATACTGCAGTTTTGCGATTAGCCAAGCGTTCAGAATCAAGGTTCGCGGAAATGACAATTACCGGCAAATTTTTTGTAGAAGCATCGCTGCGCAATTGCTGAATTAATTCCAAACCATTCATGTCTGGTAATTGAATATCCATAGTGAGCGCTTTATAGGCGTAAAGTGCGAGACGTTCCAATGCATCTTGACCTGAATGGGCAATGTCTACGCGATAATTTTTTTCACGCAACATAGTGGCAAATAATTCGGCAACTTCAGGGTCATCCTCCACTACTAATAAACGCTCACCCGTCGCGTGGCGATGGGAATTTCCATGGGACACATAACTTCCTTCAAACGGCAGCTCAAAAAAGAATTGCGAGCCATGGCCTGGCTCAGAAATAAAGCCGACACGGCCGCCCATGCGTTCAATTATTTCTTTGCAGATAGCAAGACCTAAACCTGTACCACCTTTTTGGCGTGAATCAGATGAATCTGCTTGTGAGAATTTCTGGAATATTCTGCTGCGGAACTCTTCGGGAATTCCCGGGCCTTTATCAATAACTGAAACTCTTACACTGTTGTAATTTTTTTCGATGCAAATTTCCACACCCTCGCCAGTTGGGGAAAATTTCGCTGCATTGGAAATAAAATTCGCGAGCACTTGCTGCATACGCTGCGCATCTATATTCACGCGCAAATCGTCACGCATACAATTATTCAGCACCAGTTTTACTTGATATTGCGCCGCATAAGCTGCGTTGGCATCGATAGATTGAGTAACAGCGTTGAGAATAGGTTGCGGCTTGAGATCAAAATTCATTTTGCCTGCGGATAATTTTTCCATATCCAGTAAATCATTTACCAAATGAATTAACCGCAAACTATTTTTGTGGGCAATGTTTAACATTTTGCCAGCCGTATCAGGCATGGTACCGGCGGCGCCACCAACTACTATGCCAAGCGCACCGCTGATTGCCGTTAACGGCGTACGCAACTCGTGGCTCACTGTAGAAATAAATTCATTCTTCATACGATTAATGCGTTTTATTTCGCTGATATCGCGCGCGAGACCGAGATAGCCAGTTATATTTCCATCGGCACTGCGCAAGGTGGTTGCCGATAAAATAATGGGAACATGGGTGCCGTCTTTGCGCACGTAAGTCCATTCATTTTCATCTTCATCACCTTCACGAACTTTTGACGTGAATACATCGAAACCAGGCTTTACTTCTTTGCCGAGTTCGCGCGTTAAATAATCAGCGCGTGTAGCGACTTCTTCTTTCAAATGAAATAGTAAGGGAGTAACTGTGTCTATGACTTCGCCTGCGGAATATCCCAACAATCGCTCCGCGCCCTGATTAAAGGTTTTCACAATACCGTGTTCATTGGTCGAGATAATCGCCAAACTCGCCGAATCAAAAATAGCTTCGCGCAAGGCGTTAATATCTTGTAATTTTATGGCCGCCAATTTTTCTTCGGTGACATCCTGAACATAACCGTGCCAGAGCGTATCGCCATTGTGTAAACGTTCTGGCCGCGCTTCGCCACGCACCCAAATTTCACCACGACGCGGATGCAAAACGCGATAAGTTGCTTTCCAATTTTTAAGCGTTGCAGCGGATGTAGAAACAGATTCGCTCACCCAACCGAGATCGTCCGGGTGCATTACTTTAAATACGTGACTGGCGTCCTCTTTAACAGCCTCTGGAGTAATACCATAAATCGTTTCGATACCTGAACTTGCAAACGGGAAGAAACTTTTATCATTGACACTTAATTGAAATTGATACAAAAATCCCGGCAGGTGATTACATAATTTTTCAAAACGATCCAACAACAAATGTTGTTCCGATTGATATTGCCAACGTTCAAGGGTGATGCTCACCCAACGTGCGAGTAACCGCATAAAATCTTTATCGAGATCATCATAAATTTGATGACGACTATATTCAGAATCAAAACTTAAGGTGCCATAAATTTTTCCCTGTAACCAAATCGGCACGCCTATATAAGTGTCCACCTCAATATGTTTGATGGCGTAATGCGTGCTGTATTCGCTTTTGGATATTTCATCGCAACTAAATACGTCTTGATTGCGCAAGGTAAATTCACAAAAATAATTTGAAAGCGGGCCTTCTTTTTCGCGCGGGTATTTATGTCCGTAACCAATTTTAATTTGATATTGATTGCCAACAACACGACTCACGGTGCCGCAAGGCAAACCTAAATAACGCGCGCCAATTTCCAGGGCGCGACTTAATTGTTCTTCGGCATCGAACACCGGAATCGAAGCAATTTCATTGAGCGCACGCAGCGCTGCTTGTTGGCGAACCACAATAATTTCATTTTTCTTGCGCTCGGTGATGTCGGTGTACACCCCCAACATAAGCGCCGCCTTGCCATCCGGCAACCACTCAACGACTTTGCCGCGCGTGAAAATCCATTTGTAACTGCCATCGGCAATTTTCAAACGATATTCGTTTTCGAACATCGCAGTTTCGCCTTTTATATGGCGAATCATTTCGGTGTAACTTTGGCGTTTATCGCTGGGGTGAACGCGAATCAGCCACTCTTCAATATCAGCCGTGCCATCTTCTGAATCGTGTGGCAAACCGCAGAGGTCGCGCCACTCTTTTGAAAAAAACGCACGGTTAGTGGTGATATTCCATTCCCAAAAACCTGATTCACTACTCACCAATGCCAACGTTAATCGCTGCCGCGCCTGTTCACTAAGATCTCGTTCGCTTTGAATTTGTTCGCTGTGCTTATGCAAAAGTTGCAACACATGGCGGCGATTGAGACGAAATAAAACCCAGAGTATTGCGAGCGAAAATAACCAGCCGAGCAGGTAGTGAAGGCACAGCGTCTTGCGCGCTTCTTGATGCATCAGTTGTTCTTCGGTGATGTCGTCCCATGTGAGCGCCAGAACACGCGACGCAACTGCAGGTGCATGTGATGAACCCAAGCCAGCAAAGCGCGCTGAGGCAAGTAGATAGTACCGATCTTGATGGTGAATGACCCAGGGCACGCGCTTATCCAACTGCAGATTGGATAAGGCACCACTGGCGAGCCAATCTTTTACCAGCGGATTATTATGCGCCTCAACATACCAAGGGCTGTTTAAGCCTTTAGCGCTGGCAATAGCGTCTTGCTGCGCGCGGCCCCATAAAATTTCGCGCGCTAGCGTTGAGCTAATAAGCACCGCTTCGCCTTGATTTCCGCCGGGATTATTGGATGGTAAGAGACCCATGCCGACTTCAAGTACGGCGAGGGTTTTGGCATCCGGCCCGCTATTTATTTTTACCGGAGCAAACGCGCGATAATTGGCTCCGTAGTGTCTTATCTCCATACCGCTGGCAGGAACGCCGGTTGTGAAAGTATCGACCAGCAATGGACTCAACTGTGTGATTTCATCGCCAAAGCGATCCGGATTACTTTGTCGTAAAAAGACAATGGCTTTGACAGCACCGAGCGAGGAATTGAAATGAACATTGAGTTCGCGAAAGCCGAGAGGAGTCATTTGCAACCAATAATGTTGTAATGCTTCTTGTAGCTTTGCGCGTATGGCTGCGCTTTTTTCCGGGTCGCCTTTGTCGCGTTCGTTGATTAATGCCGCGTCGCGAATCAAATTAATGATGTCTAAGTCGCGAGCAATGAGTTGTGCGAAGAGTTCGGCGTGATGAAGCAAATCACCTTGGGTAACCTCAAAGGTAGCCTGATTCGCCGCTTGCTCAAGGAGCAAACGCTGTTGTGAGTCGTGCTCCTGCCGCGCCAGTTCGTTGACCAACAGCAGCACAAATAAACCGGTGATGAGGAGCGTCACCACCCACGGCATCCATGTGTAGAGCCGTTTGTTTTCTAAATCCATGGATCATCTCACGCCGACCAAGCCAGCCCCTGCTAACAGGAGACAAAGTTCTGTATCCAGTGTAGTGCAGATTTTTTCAGGGACAGGAAATTGCGGAACGAGGTGACGCAGAAAATAATCCACGCGCCCGAGGCTCTGGCGATATGGGACCAATAAGTAAAACTAGTCGCCCGCCTCGGCATTTTTTTCAGCGCGTTTACGGCGTGCATCTTTGGGGTCAGAAATCAGCGGGCGATAAATCTCCACCCGGTCGCCTTCGCGTAGAATGTATAACGCCGCCGTATCCAAACCCTTAGTCCCGAGCGATTGACCGAAAATTCCCAGCTTGGCGGAAGGAATATCAATGTCGGGGAAATAGCGGACAATTTGTGATAGCTCAACTGCTTGTAGCGCGCTGGTACCGGGAGCAACGAGAAGAGAAATAATTTTTTGCTGATGGGGAAGCGCATAGGCGACTTCCACTCGGATAAGATCAAAATCGGCCATAGGTTTCTCTAGCGATAAATCTGTTTTGCGCGAGTGCAGAGCGCATCGACTTGTTTGCTTGCTACTGACTCAAACAATTTGCCAATGGCGATGCCGAGTAACCGATTTTGCAATTCAAATTCCAAATCAAAACTAACCTTGCAGGCATGTTGGCCGAGCGCCGTAAATTGCCAAGCCCCGCGCAGGAATTTAAAGGGACCGTCCACCAAAGTCATGCTCATCATAGTCGGCGCTTGTAGCTGATTGCGCGTTACAAACGTCTGGCTTACGCCGGCCTTGCTTAAAGTTAACCGCGCCTCCAGTGAATCGCCCTCGCGCTTCAAAATTGTTGCACCCACACAGCCATCCATATATTGCGGATAGGCTTCAATATCATTGACCAGATCAAACATTTGCTGCGCGGAATAATTAACCAACGCGGAGCGATTTACCCTGTGCGACACAAATTTTCTCCGCGATCTAAACTGTAAACCTTAACTGAAGCCTGTAAACGCTAACTGATGCTAGTCCGCAACCAAACGTGTAGCTATGGGGAAAAACAAATTAATGATGATGGCCAATACGGCAATCGGCGATACGTAACGCAAGATCCACCGCCAAATTGTCAGCAAGCGCGGGCGATCCTGCTGCATTTCGTGCGCCGCCATTTCGCGCTTCATAATCCAGCCAACAAAAATTGCCGTGAGCAATCCGCCGCTTGGCAAGAGCAAGTTGGTGGTAAAGAAATCGAGGCAGGAGTAGAAATTCATACCCCACAGCAATTCCTGATCCGACCATTCATTGAAGGATAGAACTGATCCCAATCCTAATAACCAAGCCGCGCCGGCGACTAGCAAACTGGCGCTGATGCGATGAAATCCAAAACGCTCATGCAGGTAAGCAACGCCGGGTTCAAGCAGGGACATAGTAGAACTCCACGCCGCCAACACCACCATGCCGAAAAACGCAGAGCCGACCAAGGTGCCCATGGGCATTGAGCCGAAAGCGACAGGCAATGTCACATACATCAAACCGGGGCCGCTACTGGGTTCGATACCGGGAGTGGCGAATACGAAGGCAAAAATTGCGACGCCGGTTAGCAAACCAACCAATACATCCAAAATAGCTACCGCAATTACGGTTTTGCCGATGGATTGGGTGCTGGGCATATAAGCGCCGTAAGCCATGATCGCGCCCATGCCGATGCTCAATGTGAAAAACGCGTGCCCTAACGCGATAAGCGCAGAATTCCAGGAGAGATCTTCCAGATTAAAACTAAACATAAAGCGCGCACTTGTGAGAATCTCGCCAGTGGTAAATGCGTAGCCCAACAGAATTAGGAGCAGGATAAAGAGCGTGGGCATCATCCAGCGGATGGCATTTTCCAAGCCGCGAGTGACACCGAACATCAATACCAAGGCAGTCATAAAGATAAAAGCGGTGTGCCATTGCACGAGGCGGCTTTTATCAGCCAGTAATGTGTTGAACAAATTGTTGGAGCTTTCGCCATTTAAACCGACAAACTTGCCTTCAAGCGCGGAGACCAAATAATCCAGCGTCCAACCGGCGATTACTGAGTAATAGGAGAGGATAAAAAAGCCTGCGAGCACCCCCATCCAACCGATAATTGACCATAAACGGGTCGAACCCATATCGGCACTGATATTGGATACGGCGGTGATGGGATTGGCGCGGCCTTTACGGCCAATCATAATTTCCGCCATCATGATGGGAATACCCACCAGCGCCACACATACTAAATAGAGTAATACAAAGGCCGCACCACCGTTTTCGCCGGTGATATAGGGGAACTTCCAGATATTGCCCAAGCCAACTGCAGAGCCGGTCGCCGCTAGAATAAAGCTGCCACGCCCCCATATTGCATGTTGTTTAAGTCGTTTCGCCATGAAAGCTCCAAATGGATGTTGTGATCCTGAGTAGAGTCCTACCCGATAAGCGAATTGTAACGGGATTGGCACCGCAAGATAAGTCTTGTTAGATCAGGCCCATGCGCGAAACTTCTCACAAAATACGCGTATAATGCGCGCCTGCTTCCAAAAGGAGGTTCTCAAGAGGAGCCCATTGACGTTATGGCCAAGAAAAATTCGCAAAAAAATAATGGCACCACCATTGCCCTTAACAAGAAAGCCAAGTTTGATTATCACCTGTCTGACCGCTTCGAGTGCGGTATGGTGTTGCAAGGTTGGGAAGTAAAAAGCCTGCGCGCCGGTAAAACCCAGCTCACTGACTGTTATGTTTTCTTCAAAAACGATGAAGCTTGGCTGCTGGGTGCGCAAATCAATCCGATTCAAACGGTTTCAACTCATTACGTGATAGATCCCACGCGCACGCGCAAGTTGCTGCTGAATCGCCGCGAGATAACGCGTTTACAGGAAGCATCGCAACAAAAAGGTTACACCGTAGTAGCGACCGCACTTTATTGGAAAGCGCATTTAATTAAATGCGAGATTGCACTGGCGAAAGGTAAGCAAGAGCACGATAAACGCGAAACCGAAAAAGAACGGGATTGGGCGCGCGACAAGCAGCGGATTTTCCAAACCGGTAATAGAGATTAATCCTTCTTTTTCTCTTTTTAATCAGCAATTTTATCTCCGTTTCCTCGCTGGGCACCCAGCGGGGAAACCAAAAAATATCCTCATTTATACAAGATCATATTGAAATCCTCGCCCGGTCACCTCACCGCATGACAAGCAACACTTGCAAAGGCTGATGGCTAAGGCCAATAATTTCACTTCTATTTCTAGGCAACGATTCCGAGGCCATCCATGAATGCTACTGCCCCAGCGCTGCCGATTGATTCTTTGTGGGATTCCATTCGCACCGAAACTCGCGAACAGGCCAACCAAGAACCGGTGTTGGCAAGTTTTTTATACGCGACCATTCTCAATCACGATACGCTGGAATCGGCGCTCAGCTTTCATCTCGCCAACAAACTGGATAGCCCGGAATTGTCAGCAATGATGGTGCGCGAAGTTATCCTGCAAGCTTTTGCTGCCGATCCAGATATCGGCATCGCCGTACGTGCAGACTTACAAGCAGTAAACGAACGCGATTCTGCCTGTCGTTCGCCAGTAACGCCCTTTCTTTATTTCAAAGGTTTTCATGCGCTACAAGCCTATCGCATCGCACATTGGCTGTGGACTCAAGGCCGCACTTCGCTCGCGCTATTTTTGCAAAACCGAATTTCTTGCGTCTTTGCGGTAGATATTCACCCTAACGCCAAAATCGGCAAAGGCATTATGTTCGACCACGCCACCGGCATAGTGATTGGTGAAACCGCAGTGGTGGAAGATGATGTATCTATCATGCAAGCCGTGACGCTCGGTGGTACGGGCAAAGAACAGGGCGACCGTCACCCTAAAGTTCGCAGCGGCGTGCTGATCAGCGCAGGCGCGAAAGTGTTAGGAAATATCGAGATTGGCGAATGTGCCAAGGTCGGGGCAGGCAGTGTTGTACTCAAAGATGTTGCACCGCGCACTACAGTTGCCGGTGTGCCTGCTAAGCTCATAGGTACGAGTCCTTGCCTGCTACCCTCGCATGACATGGATCATCTCATCACCTAACATCATTTTGCGTGAGCGCGCCAGTTATGTTGTTTTTACCCAATATTGATTTGCGGCGCATCAGGAGAATCCGCCGAAATCATTTCGCAATGCGTCTTTGCTTGTTATTTATGATCAGCTTGGGTTGGGCCTTGTCGTGTATGGCGGCCGAGCCCATTAATATCACCATACCTCAGGACGTCGTTACCGATTACAACACCTTCGTAGCGGGCCGCGACATCGCCAGCATTCAACATTACGGCGGCCCGGGCGCACGCCGGGATGTTATTGAGTTGGTGCTGCTTCAGCAGGCCCTTCTGCTCGGCGGATTCAATCAGCCATTGATGATGGATGTCGAGCAAAGCTATTTACGCGGCCTGCGCAATATCGCTGAAGGTCGCGATATAACTTCTGCGGGACTGGTGTGGAATAACGACATCACCACGCTTGGAGACTCCGTCTACACTACCCGCGCACTGGTTCACGATGGCGAATTCCTAATCGGCCTTTATACCTCACCTAAAAATAGCACCGCACTCGCCACTAAAACCCGCGAAGAGCTTATAGAACTTAGAGCGGTAACCAGTGGGCAATGGCAACCGGATTTAACGGCGTTACAACAAGTCGGCATCAAGCGCATATTGCTCACTCCCAGCTGGATGAACATGGTGCGCATGATCGAAGCTGGTCGGGCCGATATAACCATAGCGCCCTTTCAATCCACACCCGGAATGACATTTGAAGTCAACGGCGGCGCAACTATGGTGCCCATTCCCGGCATTAAGCTGTGCCTGCACGGCAGCCGCCACTGGCCGGTGAGCCGTCAACATCCGCAGGGCAAAGCTTTTTTTGAGGCATTGGAACGAGGTTTGGACGAGCTGGAAAAAAGTGGAACGATTAAACGCGCTTATCGTGAATGCGGTTTTTTCAATCCTGACGTTGAACATTGGAAATTGCTAAACCCCTAACTATTTTCAGCTCACCCGGCAGAAACGTGTTTTTCAAAAAATAAAAAAGCCCTATCGTTTTGCGATAGGGCTTTTTTATATTGCAGAGCCGATTAATTAAATAATCGCGCCTAGATGGCTTCCAACTTCGCGTACTGCATAACCAATCGCTTGCTGCCCGCTTCGCTAAAATTCACCTGAATCACAGCGTTATCGCCCGAGCCTTCAAAGTGCAAAATAACACCTTCGCCAAAAATAGCGTGTTTAACACGTTGGCCGAGACGGAAGCCGGTGCCTTCACCGGTGTCGTACATAGGCTGGCGGGTGGACGGTTGGGTATGAGCGCGATTAAATGACACTGGTCTTGTTACTGCGGCTTTTAACCGCACCTCTTGTATGGATTCAGTTGGAATTTCTTTCACGAACCGCGAAACACTATTGAAGGTTTCACTGCCGTATAAACGGCGGGTTTCAGCATAAGAAATAAATAATTTTTGCATAGCGCGGGTAATACCCACATAGCACAAACGGCGCTCTTCTTCTAAACGGTCGGGGTCGTCTGCCGACATTTTATGCGGAAAGAGTCCTTCTTCAACGCCCGCGAGGAACACTAGCGGGAACTCCAAACCTTTAGCAGAGTGCAACGTCATCAATTGTACCGCATCTTCGAACTCATCGGCTTGGGTTTCTCCAGCATCGAGTGCGGCGGTGTCCAAAAACTGCTGTAAAACACTTAATTCTTCGTTCTCTTCATCGGCATCAAACGCGCGGCAAGCGGTAATCAATTCCTGCAAGTTCTCGCCACGGGCCTGGCCTTTTTCACCTTTTTCGTTTTGATGAAACTCTAGCAGGCCAGTATCTTCAAGCACTTTTTGCGCGATTTGATCCAGCTTGAGCGTATCGCCATGAATGTCTATTTCATTAGCATCCTGCGTAAGCTTGGTCACTATAGTTAAAAAACCTTGTACGGCATTACCTGCACGTGCGGTAAAAACTCGTTTTTCTACCATCTGCTCGGCAGCATGCCAGAGCGAACAGCCTTGCTCGCGCGCGAACTCGCGAATGTCATCCACTGTTTTGCCGCCGATTCCGCGCGTCGGCGTATTGATTACCCGCTCAAACCCTGCATCATCATGGGGATTACTGACAAGGCGCATATAAGCCACGGCATTTTTGATCTCAAGGCGATCATAAAAGCGCTGACCTCCGTAAATGCGATAAGACATACCTTCACGCAACAAAGCTTCTTCAAGTACACGCGACTGGGCGTTTGAGCGATATAAAATTGCACAGGAATCATTGCGGTTGCCTTTGCGCACCCAATCCTGAATACGCTCGACGATAAACCGCGCTTCATCCTGTTCGTTATAGGCGGCGTAAAGCGAAATAAGTTCGCCAGTATCGCCTTCCGTCCACAGGTTTTTACCCAAGCGCCCGGAGTTATTAGCGATTACGCCGTTTGCAGCGGTGAGGATGTTTCCAGTTGAGCGATAATTTTGTTCCAGACGAATCGTCTGGGTATGGCTGAAATCCTGCGTAAACCGCTGAATGTTTTCGATCTTGGCACCGCGCCAACCGTAGATAGATTGATCGTCATCGCCTACCGCCGTAACGCACGAAGTTTTACCAGCCAGCATACGCAACCAGGCGTACTGAACGCTGTTGGTATCCTGAAACTCATCCACCAACACAAAGGGAAACCGGTTGCGGTAGTGTTCAAGAATATGCGGCTTGTTCAACCAGAGTTCGTGAGCGCGCAATAAAATTTCGGCGAAATCCACCATGCCACCGCGCTGACAATCTGCCTCATACGCGCGATAAACCTGCAACATAGTCCGAATAAAAGGGTCAGCCGTTTCCTGAATATGCTGCGGACGCAGGCCTTCATCTTTCTGCGCATTGATATACCACTGCGCCTGTTTAAAGGGCCATTTTTCATCGCTGAGATTGAGATTGGCGTATACGCGTTTGATCAAACGCAATTGATCATCGCTGTCCAAAATCTGGAAATTCTGCGGCAGATTTGCATCTTGCCAATGCGCTTTTAATAAACGATGCGCGATGCCGTGGAAAGTGCCAACCCACATACTGCGCGTATTCACATGTTGATGATTCTCGCTGAATAACTCATCCAACCGCGCACGCATTTCACGCGCCGCTTTATTGGTAAAGGTCACCGCCATAATCGAGTAAGGCGATAGCTGCTCAACCTGAATCAACCAAGCGATGCGATGCACCAACACGCGAGTTTTACCGCTGCCTGCACCGGCCAAAATAAGCTGGTTACACGCAGGCGCAGAGACAGCTTCGCGCTGGGCTTCGTTGAGGCCACTGAGTAGATGTGAAAGTTCCATGGGCGTTTTACACTGAGTTAGCAAGAACCTGAATTCTACTGGCTAGATGTACAGATTACTATGGTTATTACGGCTCGGGATTGACCGGAGTTAGTTGGAACGGAGGTTAAGTTTTGCATCACGCAAGATCTGTTCGGCGCATTCAGATATTTGGTCTTGCCAACAACTACCGGAGCTCGCACTCAACACACTTTGTTGGGTTACAAAATTAACCGTGTAAGAAACCTGAGTATTATTAGACAGTTTCTTCACTTTAGGCGGCTGTGCAATCAACAATTCCAATTCACTTTTTGCGCCGCGGCCTAATACAAAATCTTGCGAATAACTGATGCGCTGTTTTAACTCAGCTTCGAGCGACACACTCAACGCATCAGAAGTAGAGCGCACTATTTCAACCGAAATGGGTAATCCAAAAGATTTCAACGAAAAAAATAATGCGTAGATTAAAAACAGATTTTAATTTTCACAGCCGTGCCAAATGTTATGTGTAGATGCTGAAAAATTTAACGCGTTGATAAGTAAAATTCTAAATCAATAACCCTTAGTCGGCTGCGGCAAATCTGGCAAAGACGCGACCGAAAGTTGCAACGCCGCCTGGTAAACTTCCATGCTTTTTTGAGCATCGCCCAAATTATTTAACAGGCGCGCAAGTTCAGCATAAGTTTCCGCATTTTTTTGCACGGCCAAACTACGCTGAAAATAATCACGCGCAATGCCCCACAAATGATTGCGCAAATTTAAACGGCCCAAGGCACGCAATAAAGGCGCACTTTGCGGATAATATTTCAGCCAGGTTTCTGCGTTGCGGATGGCGTCTGCAATATCGACTACACGCAAGATTCCGTATAAATCCACCAAACTTTCATCCCAACTTTTGCCCAAGGTTTTGCGCAAAACAACTTCCGCTTCGTGATCTTGTAAATTATCGATCAGCGCTTTCGCATAAGCTGCAACAACCCTTGGGCTGCGTTGCTGATAAGCAGGAACTTTACCCCAGGCCTTACGTAAAATATTTACACGGTCTGCAACTGCAGCGTGCTGCGCAGTTGTGCTAGCGAGGGATAATTGGCCAGCCATAACTGAGGATTCTATTGCCGATGTTTCCGCAACCGAACAAACTTTATAT
Source organism: Gammaproteobacteria bacterium (assembly GCA_004172865.1). Classification (GTDB taxonomy): domain Bacteria; phylum Pseudomonadota; class Gammaproteobacteria; order Pseudomonadales; family Cellvibrionaceae; genus Cellvibrio. The sequence goes on from SEBV01000009.1 coordinate 32,120, forward strand.
TTTTTAATCAGGGGGAAAATACCGCCGAGCGCCAACCAATCCTGACGCGCTTCGTAAAGTTCGCGCAGACTATTGATGACGATTGGATTTTTAGGTGCTTTTTGCTGCAAGGTTAATAAAATAATTTTTGCCTGCTCGAAGCGGCCATTGTTTATTTCCAGCTTGGCCTGAGCGACACCAATAGGCACGGCAAAGTGCGTATATTTTTTTTGTGCTTCATTCAGAATGCGCACCGCTTCTTCCTGATCGCCCATTTCAGCACTTGCGCGTGCAGCCGCCAAATAATTTACCAAAGGCGTTTCAACTTTAGTCGCAGTGCGCAATAACTTTTTGCGCGCTTGCACCCAATCGCCAGAAAGAAAATCGATTAAACCACTGGCCGCGCGTTTGCTTGCACGCTCTGTAGTTCCGAATACAAAAAAATCAGTCAGGCGTTGCGCCAATGACCAACTCACCAACAAAAATCTCGTTGTTAGCCACCAAAGCAACGCAACAATTAACACCGTAAAACACGCAAACCATAAACTGGTTTCTACGGTTTTGGTGCCGAGGATTACTAATACATAACCCGCGTCAGGCAGGATTAAACCAAAACCCCAGAGCGTTAGTAAAATGACAACAACAATGAAGACAATCAGTTTCTTCATCAATTGCCTCCGTGGCGACTAAAAGCCATACGATCTTTTTGACGTAAATATTCTTTCACCAAGGCGGCTGAACCAGTGAAATCTGGCAGTGGTTGCTGCACATTACTTTTCTTTAATTGATCCAGATCATTCAACACAATTTGCGCTTGATCATTAAGTGGGTAGTAATCGCGAATCCAGTTTTGGGCTTTATCCAAACTTGCTTGATAGACATGTTGCTCTTCGCGCAATAAGCCAATTTGTGCTTGCTCTAACATCAAGCGTAAATTTTGTTTCAAATACATTTGATCTTCAGGTGGCAGAATGGCATCCACACGACGGCCCTGATCGCGCACGCGCACGTAAATGCTAAGTTTGTGCCACGCGGCATTAGAAACATTTTTTACGCTTTGCCATAGTGAAGGCGTTGGCGGTTCTTCGCCTTCGTTTAGCGCGGCAATTGTTTCTTCATCTTCTTCAAACAAAGGTTCGATAAGCGGCAAGTTTTCTATTTGTTGTGTGATTGCGAGTAACTGTAAATAGATTCCTTCGCGATCTACTTTATTCGCAAGCTTGAGCGCTTCAATTTCTTCGGTTAATTTTTTACGCGCGGGAAATAAATCTGCATTTTGTAATTCTGCTAAAACGCCGTTGGCGGATTCTGCCAACGCCAAAGAATTTACCGCTTCGTGTTCCATTAAAATACGTTGGTTTGCCATGCGTAATAAATAATCGACTTCAGCCAATTTCCAATCGTCGCGATTCAAATTAGTCAGCGCCAATACTTTTGACGTGGTGCTATCTAAACGTTGCGTTAATTCGGTGATATCGCCCTGCACTTGTTTGGTTTGCGTAGCAAAATCATCTGCCACTTTTGCTTCAAGTGCTTTACGTTGATTATCGTTCAACGTTGATTGGGATTTGATCGTCGCCTGCAGCTTATTTATCGCTTGGTATTGATACCATAAAAAAGCAGACACTCCGGCAACCAATAAAAACAGCACCACAGCAATCCATAAACCTATGCGCGATTTTTTGAGGGGAGGATTAATTATCACAGGCGCAATTTGCGCGCTATCAGTCGGCGCTGATGTATTCAGGTCACTCACAGTTTTACACCTTTTTTACTTGCGTTTTAAACGATGGTAGCTCGCGTTTCAATTCAATTAATCCTTGTAACATGCCGGCTTCCGTTGCATTTTGTGCTGCCGCTACACGGATAAAACCGGCGGCTTTAGCTAATTCAACAATCCGCTGACTTGGTACCAGCAAGACTATTTTTTCTGCGATGTCAAATGTTGCAAGATCTGGCTGTCGCAATATTTTCTGTAGATTTTCCAGCGCTTCACCGCTGTGTAAAACCAATATCAAATTTTCTAGATTTTGCTGAAAAATTTGCGCAAATTTAGCGCCGGAGTCTTCCGGCAACAAGCGCTGGTAGAGCTCACAGTAATCGATTTTTGCACCGCGAGCCGCGAGTGCTTCACCAATATGCGGACGACCACCCAAGCCGCGAAATATAACGATTTTTTGTCCCGACACTGATTGCAGCGCTGGAGATTGCAACAGAGTTTCGCTGGTCATTGCGCCGGTTTGGCTTTGAGCCAGATCAGTCACTGGTGCGCCGCGCGCTTGCAATTGCCTGGCAGTAGTTTCACCGACGGCAAAAAACTCCACCCCTATGGGTAATTGCGGCCAATAATTTTCGATCCAATCGAAGCCAAACTCTACGGCATTTTGACTGACAAATATGGCCTTATGATACAGGTTGAAATCTAAAATACAGTTCTTAATTGCCTGGATCTGTGCGCTATCTAATACAGGAACTATCTCTAGCAGGGATATTACCGAGGTTTTTGCACCGAGCGTTTGTAAGCGTTCGGCCCACGGCACCGCTTGAGCGCTCGGGCGTGTAACCAGAATATGTAAGCCGTTTAAGTCTTCCATTAGCCTCGTAATTGCCTGCTAGCTTGGTTCGGTGTCGTAAACTTCGGCGAGAATTTTGTCTGCACCGGCGGCCAAGAGCCTGTCCGCCAAAGCTATGCCCATGGCTTCACCGTCGTTAACGTCGCCGCGAATCTCATCGCGCAACATACGTTCGCCATCGGGCGAACCCACTAAGCCGCGTAACCATAAACCGCCATCGGTATGAATTGCGTAGCAGGCGATAGGGACCTGGCAGCCACCTTGTAAGCGACGATTCATGGCGCGCTCGGCGATAACTTGCTGAGCTGTAAGTTCGTGATGCAAAGGTGATAACAATTCCTGGGTCGCATCGTCATCGACGCGGCATTCGATTCCAACTGCGCCTTGGCCGCCGGCGGGAAGTGAAAATTCCACGCTGATAAAAGAGCGAATTCGCTCGCGCAATTCCAGACGAATTAATCCTGCTGCCGCGAGGATAATTGCATCGTACTCACCATTGTCGAGTTTTTGTAAACGCGTTTGCACATTGCCGCGCAAAAACTTTACGGTGAGATCCGGGCGTGCGGCCAGCAATTGGCATTGGCGGCGCAGACTTGAGGTACCCACCACACTACCTGCGGGTAACTCATCGAAATTATTAAAGCGATTCGATACAAATGCATCGCGCGCATCTTCACGCGGGCAAATCACGGTTAGGCCCAAACCTTCCGGAAATTCCATGGGTACATCTTTCATGGAATGCACCGCAATATCCGCCTGCTTCTCAAGCAGCGCTTGTTCAAGTTCTTTTACAAACAAGCCTTTACCGCCGACTTTGGCGAGCGGGACGTCGAGAATTTTGTCGCCACGGCTGGTTAGGGGCACCAACTCAATTTCCAGATCCGGATGAACTTTTAATAATTCAGCTTTCACGTACTCAGCCTGCCAGAGGGCAAGGAGGCTTTTGCGGGTGGCGATACGAAGTTTACGGGCGCTTGAAGACATAGACATCACACTGGCTGACGCTGAACGGTGGAGGCGCGCATCATACCACTTGCCGTTGTAATTTAGTCTTACGGATACCGCTTTCAGAACATCTAGTGCAAATTTTTGGCAAAAAAAAGCCAGAGACAAAGCTCTGGCGTTTCAAGATTCCTGGGAATGTGGTCGTGAGCCTAAGGCTTATTGACCGGCTTTCAGCAAATCCCAATATTTGGAATAAATCGCGAGCGCTTCGTCGCCAACATCGGCGTGAATTGAGCCTTTCTCGAAATCTTCTTTGCTGGGGAATACGGTTTTGTTGTTGCGGAGTTTTTCATCCAACAATGCTTGGCCCGCTAAATTCGGCGCGGTGTAACCCAAATCTTCGATGGCGGCTTTAGCACTTTCAGCGCGCAACATGAAATCGATAAATTTATAGGCGGCATCAACATTGGCGGCACCTTTGGGAATGACGAAACTGTCAATCGCAAAGGTCGCACCTTCTTCCGGATAAACGAATTGAACATTCTCCAATTCTTGAGATGCTTTGTAGGCTTCGCCATTCCAGATTGCGCCTATGCTTACGTTGCCTTGAATGAGCGGCACTTTGGGTGCATCCGAGTTAAAAGTTTTTACGCTTGGCAGTAGCGCTTTTAATTTTTCAAACGCGCATTTAATTTCCGCTTCGTTAGTGCTGTTATCCTGGAAACCACACAAGCGCAAACCTATATAAAAGTTATCGCGCATATCATCCATCAATTCGATTTTGCCGACGTATTCCGGTTTCCATAAATCCGCCCACTTGGTAATTTTGCTGGCATCAACCACTTTACCGTTGATTGCAATACCGGTGGCGCTCACGAGATACGGAACACTGAATTCATTGTTTGGGTCGTAGGCTTTATTCAGCAATGCCGGGTCCAAGTTCGCAATATTTTTTAACTGGGCTTTATCCAGTTTTTGCAACAAACCTTCTTTACGCATTTTTTCTACGTAAAAAGTGGATGGCACTACAACGTCATAACCTTTGCCATCCAACAATTTAATTTTGGCGTACATGGCTTCGTTACTTTCGTAAGTAGCGTATTCCACTTCAATGCCGGTTTCTTTGGTAAAAGCTTGCAAGGCTGATTCTGGTAAGTATTCAGTCCAGTTGTAGACCACAACTTTTTGCTTGGTTGCCGCTGCAGCGGGCGCTTGTGCTTCATGCTCGTGTTTTGAACATCCCACCGTTAAAAATATAGCCGCTAGGAAACTAGCCGCGATGACTGTAGCTCTTGGGGTGATCCACTTTTTCATTTACTTTTTCTCCCGCAATAGAAGTTGAGAAATAATGACTAAAACCAAGGAAACGACTAATAAGGTTGTTGATATAGCATTCACTTCAGGCGATACACCCACGCGCACCATCGAATACACTTTTAACGGCAAAATTTCATAACTTGGGCCGGTTACGAACGCGCTTACAATTACGTCATCCAGCGATAGGGTAAAACTTAATAGCCATCCTGATGCGACCGCAGGTAATGCCAAAGGTAAAATTATTTTCATAAAAACTTTGCCTTCAGTGGCACCAAGATCGCGCGCCGCTTCCAGCATTTTCATATCGAAACCTTTCAAGCGCGAATAAACTGCCACAATCACAAATGGTAAACAAAAAGTAATATGCGCTAATAACAATGACCAAAAACCTAATTGAATGCCGAGCAAAATAAAAATAATTAACAGCGCAATGGCGCAGACAATTTCTGGCGTCAACATGCTTACAAATACCATGGACGACAAAATTGCTTTGCCTTTAAATTGATAACGATGCAAAGCTACTGCAGCGAGTGTGCCAATAATTGTTGCCAAACTTGCGCTGCAAATCGCAATTAACACCGAGTGGCCTGCAGCCTGCATCAGGCCCTCATTGGCAAATAATTTTTCGTACCAGCGCCAAGTAAACCCGCCCCAGTGGTTGCCATATTTTGAAACATTGAATGAGTTAATAACGAGCACAGCAATCGGCAAATAAAGCACGATTAAAATGCCGACGAGATAACTCCAACTCAACCAGCGCGCACTTTTAGAAGTCTGAGCCATTGATGCCCCCTTGCTTATTCACAAAGCTCGCCGCTTTGTAGTAAAGCCACAACATAAATCCGAGCAATACAATCAACAGCACGCTTAACGCCGAACCGAATGGCCAATCGCGCGTAACAAGGAATTGCGTCTTGATAACGTTGCCGAGCAATAAATTTTTTGCGCCGCCTAATAAATCCGACACGAAAAACATACCCATCGCGGGCAATAAAACCATTAAACAACCGGCAACAATTCCAGGCGATGTAAGCGGAATCGTAATATGCCAAAAACGGCTCCAAACGCCCGCACCTAAATCCTGTGCAGCTTGATGTAAACGCACGTCGAGTTTTTCAATCGCGGAAAATAATGGCAGCACCATAAATGGCAAGAGGATGTAACTTAAACCCATGATCACCGCAAATTCGGTGTAGAGCATTTGCACAGGCTCTTTAACGATGTGCAGCGCAATTAAAATATTATTGAAAACACCTTCATTACCTAACAAAAATTGCAGCGCATAAGTGCGAACTAATGAGTTGGTCCAGAAAGGTAATATGACTAAAAATAATGCGAGGGGCTGCCATTTTTTAGGAAGCCTGGCGATGGACATTGCGAAGGGATAACCAATGAGTAAACACACGAGCATCGCCTTCAGCGACATCCGCAATGAATCCCACAGCACTTGCAAATACAAAACATCCAGCGTTCTTACATAGTTGCTGCCCGTTACTGGCAGGGCAATGGTAGAAGCGGAATCGCGCGTTAAAAAACTGGTGAATACGACTAACAAGTTGGGCATAAATACAAAACAGGTGAGCCACACACTCGCCAGTCCTATTGCCCAAAAACGAAATTGATTCAGATGCTTCATGATACTACGGCGCCTCGTAAGGCATAACAACTTCCCAACCGGGAACCCATTTCACTGCAACCGTTTGATTCAAACTGTAATCAAAGGATGGATCGTCCTCATCAAAAAATTCGCTGGCAATTAATTCTGCGCCTGAAGGCAAACGAATAATGGAATCGAGCGTTTTGCCTTTGTAATTTCGTTCAATGATGGTGCCCGTTAATACCTGGCTAACATGTGGGTCATCAATATATTCAACACGTAAATCTTCGGGGCGCAGCAATACATTTACTTTGTCGCCGACTTTGAAATTATGTTCGGCATGTAATCGCCACTGTAAACCTTCCACTTTTACTTCGTATTCTTTGTTGCCATCGATAGCGACAATTTCGCCTTCAAGTTGATTTATTTCACCGATAAATTTTGCAACAAATAAGTTGGCAGGGTTTTCATAAATTTCACGCGGTGTACCGAGCTGTTGCACTACGCCTTTGTTCATCACGACGACGCGGTCGGACATTGATAGTGCTTCTTCCTGATCGTGCGTTACAAACACAAAAGTGATACCGAGTTTGCGCTGCAATCGTTTTAATTCGAGTTGCATTTGCTGACGCAATTTATAATCAAGTGCGGATAAAGATTCATCCAACAATAAAAGTTTGGGGCGATTAACCACTGCACGCGCAATCGCAACGCGCTGCTGTTGGCCGCCGGATAATTGCAAAGGTTTGCGATCTGCAAAATCGCCAAGGCGAACCATTTCGAGGGCTTCTAACACGCGCGGTTTGATTTCGTCTTTACTCACGCCACTCATTTTCAAACCGAAGGCGACGTTATCAAATACTGTCATGTGCGGGAATAATGCATAGCTTTGGAAGACGGTATTTACAGGACGTTTTTCGGCGGGCAGCGAACTGATTTCTTGCCCGGCTAAATGTATTTCGCCGACGTCTGCAGTTTCCAAACCCGCAATCATTCGCAACACGGTGGTTTTGCCGCAACCGGATGGCCCTAACAAGGTAAAAAATTCACCATCAAAAATAGTGAGATCAAACTTATTTAAAACGACATTGCTACCATAGGCCTTGGACAACCCGGTAAGAACTAATAAGGGGCGCGCGTCAGTCACCTCGGGAGGCTCCTCTGATTAAAATAGTATTGTTGCTAAAACGTTTAACATAGCTACACATATTTGATTTATGAAAATGTTAAGTGCAGCTATAGATACAATATCTCATCAAACAGCGTAGAGATAAGATCAAAATTACGCTGTAATACCACGATGCAATGCTACTGATTCAGGCTAGATTTTACGCACAACAACACCCGCCTTTACGCTATGTGCGGCGATTTGGCTTAGAGGGGAAGTAATGTGTGGGTAAAACAAAAAGACGCCGCATTTTACTCACACAGGGTGATAAAAATCCAGCAATAGAGAACGCAAAACACGCGCCAATTATGGTTGTGTGCGTATCACGTGGAGAAATGGGAAACCCGAATATCAAAAAACTTGACCGTGCAACGCAAAGCCAAGTTTTTATTAAGTCTGTACACCAAATTAAATGGGACGACCGCCGTAATCGGGGCTCGGTTTTTTTGGTGGATCTGCAGTGACATTTGCCGGCACTTCATTGATGGTGCCGCCACGCGCCAAAAACGCGGCTACTTGATCTTCCAATTCATCGCGAATTTTTTGTCGTGAAGCAATGCTGAAATCTTCCAATGCTTCAACAACCGCAGCCGCTTTAGTGCTTGCGGTGTAGCCCGCATCGTCACTGTCTAAAGGCTCGTCATCCGCATCCTCAACATCCCCATCTTCTATGGGCTCTTCAACTTCGTCTTCTTCGTTAATGAGATCATCACTCATACTTTCACCTGCATTTCATTTTAACTATTAGATCGGACAAGATTACTTCAATAACGCATTCATCAACTTATTCAAAGCCCACAAACGCGCTCATAGTATTTTGGTTTTACTTCCGCTTTACTATATAGCTCACACACGACCAAACGTCATGGCGACTGGAATAAATTTTTAGTCTTTTTTTCTCTTAAGGTCAACAGCCAGCAAATATTAACCTTATCTCATTGAGAAATTTTCTCGCATTTTACTGTTACAAACGCCAAGCGCAATCGTGGAATTATAAAACCAGCGGGGAAATATCAAATTAAAACGAAAAGATCTTATTGGTTATAGGCTGCGCTCATTTTTCACACAGCAAAATCGTTAAATTTCATACTTTTATTACAGGTTGACGATCAATAGGCAAAAAAAAGCGCACCACATGTGCGCCTTTTTATACATCTATTTTTAGATGGCTTCTGAACCAGTTTCGCCGGTACGAATACGAATAATTTCTTCGAGTGGCGCGATAAAAATTTTGCCATCGCCGATTTTACCGGTGTGCGCAGCTTTGCTAATCGCTTCTACTGCTTGCTCAACCATTGAGTCATCTACCGCCAACTCAAGTTTTACTTTTGGCAAAAAATCAACGACATATTCAGCACCGCGATACAGCTCGGTGTGGCCCTTTTGACGACCAAAGCCTTTAACTTCGGTTACGGTCATGCCGGTGACGCCTACTTCAGAAAGTGCGGTGCGCACATCATCTAATTTAAAAGGTTTAACAACCGCAGTGATCAGTTTCATTGTTTTTTCCTTTGTTTATGGTCTTGTTCAGTGTGACGATTATTGGATAAACGCCCGACTGGTATGTTCAACAGAATTAAAAACCTAAGATACACGTTAGCTATGCGAAAAGCACCTATCCATCCTGGACAATTATTAGCGACGCTTATTTATCACTCAACCCGTTACAAATGGAGACAGTGACTATCGCGAGGGTTAAAAAAAGCCCCTTGCTTACAACAAGGAGCTTTTCATTTGCATCTAGTTCAACTCAACAATTACGAGTGGTACGCACGCTCGCCGTGTTCAGCAGTATCCAGACCTTCAGTTTCAAGCTCTTCGGTAACACGCAGACCTACGATCACGTCTACCAGTTTGTAAGCTACCAGAGAGATAACACCAGACCAGATGATAGTTACAGCAATCGCTTTAGCTTGGATCCACACTTGCGCGCCGATTCCTGCGAAGCCCCATGTACCTGCAACGTAGTCATAAACACCAGTACCGCCTAAGTCTGGGCTGTTGAACACACCAGTCAACAAAGCACCGATGATGCCGCCGATACAGTGAACACCGAATACGTCCAAGCTATCGTCGTAACCAAGAACCGCTTTGAGTTTCAGTACAGCAAGCATACAGATCAAACCACCCACTACGCCGATGACGATACTGCCCATTGGGCCCACCCATCCACATGCTGGAGTAATTGCAACCAAACCTGCTACAGCACCAGAAGCAGCACCTAACATAGTTGGTTTGCCGCGAATCGCCCACTCACCGAAAGTCCAGGCTAATACTGCGCCAGCAGTTGCAAGGAAGGTGTTGATAAACACTTGTGCAGCAAATGCGTTAGCTTCAAGGTTTGAACCTACGTTGAAACCGAACCAACCTACCCACAGTAGAGCAGCACCAACCATGGTGAAAGGCACGTTGTGAGGAGCTAAAGATTGAGTACCGAAACCTTTACGTTTACCGATCAACAAGCAACCTACCAAACCAGCGATACCAGCGTTGATGTGAACTACAGTACCACCAGCGAAGTCGAGCGCGCCCATTTGGAAGATGTAACCAGCACCTGCAGTTGCAGCATCAGCCGCTTCTTTAGTGGTGTAAGCGTCAGGACCCGACCAGAACCACACCATGTGTGCGATTGGAAGGTAAGCGAAAGTGAACCACAGAACCATAAACAACAGTACTGCAGAGAACTTCATACGCTCAGCAAAAGCACCTACGATCAAACAAGGCGTCAATGCAGCGAAGGTCATTTGGAAAGCAGCGTAGAGATATTCAGGAATGTAGATACCTTTGCTGAAAGTTGCAGCTGGCGTTAGGTTGCCCGCAGCGTCCAACATGTCTTTCAGGAAGAGGCGATCAAAACCACCAATAAACGGCGTACTGCCTTGAGTAAAGGCAAAAGAGTAACCGTAGATCGACCAGAGAATGCTGATCAAACAGAAGGTTACGAAAATTTGCATGGACAGTGACAGTACGTTTTTAGCGCGCACCATACCGCCGTAGAAAAGTGCCAAACCTGGCAACACCATGAACAATACCAGAAGCGTGCTGGTCAACATCCAGGCGATGTCGCCCTTATTGAACTCAGGCGCTGCAGGTGCGGCGGCCGCTGCTTCAGCCGCAGGAGCTGCTGCTTCGGGAGCTGGAGCAGCAACTTCCGCTGCTGCAGAACTTGCTTCAGCAGCAGGGGCTGCTGCGTCTTGTGCAAAAACACTACCTGCACCGATTACCAGGGCCGCGACGCCCGCTATAAGTAAGAGCTTGCGGCTCATTTCAACAAATTTCTTCACGGGAAATACTCCTAAGTGATTTAGCTAAAACGTACAAATGATGTGTCTGAATTTGTACTTGTTATTGGTTTTTTACAATGCTTCTTCGCCAGTTTCACCAGTGCGGATACGCACTACTTGCTCCAGGCTCGATACAAAAATTTTGCCATCGCCAATCTTGCTGCTATTGGCAGCCTTGGTAATAGCTTCCACAACACGATCAACTTCCGCTGCAGATACAGCGATTTCCACTTTGGTCTTCGGTAAAAAATCAACAACATATTCAGCACCGCGGTACAGCTCTGAATGCCCTTTTTGGCGACCAAAACCTTTAACTTCGGTTACGGTCATCCCGTGTACGCCAATTTCAGACAAGGCTTCACGCACTGCGTCGAGTTTGAATGGCTTAATGACTGCTGTTACTAACTTCATTTTGTACTCCTCAAAAAATCCTGCGTTCTGTAGGTCAGGAAGCACCCGGAAATACCACTTTATTCAAGATGGAACCTAAAAAGCCGCATTACAAGCCGCTTTGGACTCATCTAAAATACGCCTTTATATTCACAAGTGATTTAGCATTTTGCAGGCCAATTAAAATTTACTTATGTAATTCAAGGGCCTATCTAATAACACCAATCGATTACCCCAGCTTCTTTTAACGCCCGAAAGTTAATGCGCACCAAATTAAAGCATGATCGCGTGCGCTTGGCACCAATATGGTATTTGATAGCGATTTGTGTGCTTTTGGAGGCCATATCGTCCTGGAGTCAGGCACTTAAAATCGCAAACTCTTAAATTTTTGCGACATAGTGAGATTAGCAACCACAAAATAACCTTAAGTATTAACGCGAAATAGGTAAACTGCACCAAAGCACACCGAGGATTTATCATGATTAGTCAGTTAGCCCAACGCCTAAGCCAGGAATTACAAGAAGCCTTACCAATAATTGGTAACTTGATCCCCAAACGCGAGCTTCATATCGCTCTACAATCCACCTTATCCAAACTTAATTTGGTAACGCGTGAAGAATTTGACGCCCAATCAGCAGTTTTGCAGCGTACTCGCGAAAAACTTGAAGCCCTAGAATTGCTATGCGCCGAAATAGAGCAACAATTGAGCGATAAACAATAAGTCGGCTTATTTAACTTTTAACAGCAAGTTGGTATATTCACGCCACTTAGCTGTTCGCAAGCAGCTGCACGGAGCAATTCACCTTTAAGTAAGGAACACTTATGTCACTCGCCATTGTTTACACCCGCGCCAAGCTCGGCGTTAACGCTCCACTTGTTACTGTTGAAGTGCATCTTTCCGCCGGACTTCCAAGTTTATCGATTGTTGGATTGCCAGAAGCCGCCGTAAAAGAAAGTAAGGATCGGGTACGTAGTGCCATCCTTAATAGCCATCTGGAATTTCCTGCACGACGAATAACCGTTAATCTTGCGCCCGCGGATTTACCAAAAGAAGGGGGCAGATTCGACCTCGCAATTGCCTTGGGCATACTCGCCGCGTCAGGCCAAATTCCCATTCCCGTTTTAAGCCAATACGAATTTTTGGGTGAACTCGCCCTTTCGGGAGAACTGCGTTCCGTCAGCGGCGCTTTGCCAGCTGCGCTCGCCTGTGCCGAAAGCCAACGCGAATTAATTATTTGTGATTACAGCGCAAGCGAAGCTGCACTGAGTACTGGCTCCCGAGTATTCGGCGCAAAGAGCTTATTGCAAGTGTGCGCGCATCTACATGACCGCGAACATTTGTTCCAAGCCAAAGCACCGGAAGCCGTCAACATCGAACACTTAATGGAAATGCGCGATGTTAAAGGCCAAGCCCAAGCGAAACGCGCCTTAGAAATCGCGGCAAGTGGCGGCCACAATCTTTTATTCTTCGGCCCACCAGGCACCGGTAAAACCATGCTTGCCAGTCGCTTACCAGCAATTCTGCCAAGATTAAGCGAACGGGAAATGCTGGAAGTCGCCGCAGTTTATTCAGTGGCCGCACAAACCCATCATCAATCATGGCGCTCTCGTCCGTTCCGTGCTCCACACCATACGGCGTCGGCAATTGCTCTGGTTGGTGGAGGAAGTAATCCCAAGCCGGGAGAAATTTCGTTAGCGCACTGCGGTGTTTTATTCCTCGACGAATTGCCCGAATTTTCTCGCCAGGTTTTGGAAGTTTTACGTGAACCTTTAGAAAGTGGCGAGGTTCGAATTTCGCGCGCGAAAACCCAAGCTACTTTTCCTGCGAGATTTCAGCTGATCGCCGCGATGAATCCATGCCCTTGCGGGTACTACGGAAATAATGACGATCGCTGTCGCTGCACGGTTGATCAAGTACGTCGTTATCGCGATCGCATCTCTGGGCCAATGTTGGACCGCATTGATATGCATGTACCAGTCAGAGCATTAAAGCAAGGCGAATTACACGGCAAAAGCGAAGGTGAAAGCAGCACACATATTCGCGATAGAGTTGAGCAAACCCGTGCGCGACAAATTCAACGGCAAGGAAAATCCAATAATTTACTAAGCGCGCCTGAACTGGAAAAACATTGCCAATTAACCGATGGCGATAAAGCTTTACTCGAACACGCTATTACCAAAATGGGATTATCAACTCGCGCTTACCATCGCGTGTTAAAAGTGGCGCGAACCTTAGCTGACATGCAAGAAAAAAATCAGCCGGACACTGAAAATATTAGCGAAGCGCTGAGTTATCGTACTCTTGATCGTCAGTAAGAGATGCAGAAACATTTTCAGAACAATATTGTTGAAGCGTATTGCATAGCTCATTTAACGATTGTGGCGGCGCAAAATAATAACCCTGCATTTGTGTACAACCTGATTCATGCAGCCATTGTTTTTGCTCTTGTGTTTCTACACCTTCAGCGACAACGATTTTTCCGAGATTGTGCGCAAGATTAATCATCGCTGCCACTAGGCGGCGATCACTTGCATTGCGTTGCAGTTCAGTCATTAAACGCGATGCAAGTTTTACCGAGCTAATCGGCAAGCGCTGCAAATGCAAAAATGAAGAACTGCCAGTACCGAAATTATCCAGCGTAAAATTAATACCAAAAAATGCGAGCGGACGCATGCACAAACTTACCAAATCAATATTTTCCATGAATGAAGATTCGGTTAATTCAAATTCAATATCGCCCGCCTGAATTTCAAAATCTTCAAAAATACTCGCGATTTCATGCACCAAACGCTCATCTTTGAATTGTCGCATGGAAAGATTTATTGACATGGTAATGCCGCTGCCAAAACGTTCATGAATTATTTTTAAATCATTACATGCCTGACGAATCGCCCAATAACCTATGGCGATAATTAGACCCGTATCCTCAGCCGCTGCAATAAATTCACTCGCGTTCAATATTCCTAAATCAGGATTATCCCATCGTAGTAGCGATTCAACTGCGACAACTTTTTGCGATTCCACATCGACTCGCGGCTGGTATTGCAAAAAGAATTGATTTTTTTTCAACGCTTTTCGCAAGTTTGATTCCATGCGCAATTGGCGTCGCACATTTTGGTTCATTGCATCGGTAAAAAAACAAAAACTACTACCGTCTTCTTGCTTGGCTTTGTACATCGCCATGTCAGCATTTTTTAAAAGCGTTTCAGCGTCGCGTCCCGCTTGCGGATAAATCGCAATGCCAATACTGCAGCCCACTACAACTTCATAGCCGTTAATGTCGGCAGCCTCTGACAGCAGTGCGATAATTTTTTCAGCGATGTGAGCTACATCAGTGTGATTCTCTATGTGCGATAACAGCAAAGTAAATTCATCACCGCCCATGCGTGCCACGGAATCGCTGCGGCGCATACACGCGCTCAAACGCTCTGCACAAACGCGAATGATTGCGTCGCCAGCATCGTGGCCAAAATTATCGTTAACTTGTTTAAAACCATTCAAGTCGACGAACAATAATGCAAATGATGTTTTGTCGCGATTTGCCAAATGAATGACGTGCTCCAAACGGTCGCGAAATAAAATTCGATTGGGAATATCGGTGAGTTGATCGTAATGCGCGAGGCGCGCGAGATGTATTTCAGTTTGTTTACGCTCAATCGCGTAGCGAATCGTGCGCTCCAACAATTGAAAATCAATTTGACCTTTGATGAGATAATCCGACGCACCGGTGCGAATTACATCGCGATCAACTTCAATTTCCATCTCGTCAGTCATGATCACAATTGGCGTTTTATTGGCCTGAACTTTTACGCTATTGAGTAGATCGCGTGCGCTAAGATCACCCCAATAAAAATCGAGCAAAACTACATCAAACTCATTCGACAGAATTTTGGGCGCGGCAGTTTCAAGCTGGTCGCACCAAACCAGTTCATAATTTACGTTCCGTACCTGAGACAAAATATCGGCAATCAGCAAATACTCGCCATGCTCTCGGTCTATAAATAAAATTTTAATCGTTCTTTCCATAGCCTCACATTCCCGACAATTGAGCGCGTCTCAATTGAAGGCACACCGATTTCATATTTTTTTGATCCAGATTGTGTGGACTCTACACCCTGCCCCCGTGAGAATAAATAAGATTTAGCGCCATATAACAAACAAAGACGCTTAAATTATTTTTAAAATCATTGGTTATAAAAAACGAGCAATTGCATAGCTATGCACGCTTGTTACAATGATCACCCATTACATTCAGATCAAATACAGTGACTCAGTTAAACGCTCGCCAACAGGAAGCCGTACTTTATATTGATGGCCCATGCCTCGTGCTCGCTGGTGCAGGCAGCGGAAAAACCAGTGTAATTACTCGCAAGATTGCTTACCTCATTCAGAAATGCGAAATACCGGCTCGCCACATCGCTGCACTAACATTCACCAATAAAGCCGCACGCGAGATGAAAGAGCGTGTGGGCAAGCTTGTGCGCGGAAGTGAAGCAAGAGGCTTAACTGTCTCCACATTTCACAATCTCGGTCTCAATATTATTCGCCGCGAATATAAAAGCCTCGGCTTCAAACCCGGCTTTTCAATTTTTGATTCGGAAGATGCACGCTCACTCTTAAAAGAGCTGATGTTAAAAGACGGTGACCTCGATACGGATCATTTAAATCTTGTACAAAATCAAATATCCAATTGGAAAAACGATTTAATTACACCCAAACGCGCACTCGAAATAGCGCAAAGCCCCGGTGAGCAAACTATCGCTTTAGTTTATCAACATTACAATCAAGCGCTACGTGCGTACAACGCGGTAGATTTTGATGATTTGATTTTAATACCTGTGGATTTATTTCGTCAGCACAGTGAAATTTTATCGCGCTGGCAAAAAAAAATTCGCTATTTATTAGTAGATGAATATCAAGATACAAACTCCAGCCAATATTTATTAGTTCAGTTATTGGTGGGTAATCGCGGTGGGCTCACAGTTGTAGGTGACGATGATCAATCGATTTACGCCTGGCGCGGGGCACGCCCGGAAAATATGGCGCAACTGAAAGTTGATTACCCACAATTGCGACTGATTAAACTTGAACAGAATTATCGTTCGACAAGCCGAATCTTGCGCGTTGCAAACCATTTGATTGCAAACAATCCGCACGAATTTGATAAAGCTTTGTGGAGCGAAATGGGTTTAGGCGATCACATTCGCGTTGTGCGTTGTGCGAATGAAGACGCTGAAGCCGAACGCATTGCCACCGAAATTTTGACGCAACGTTTGCGTAAGCAAAATAAGTTTCGCGATTACGCCGTGCTTTACCGCGGCAACCATCAATCGCGTTTGCTGGAAATGAAATTACAGCATCATCAAGTTCCCTACAAAATTAGTGGCGGCTCATCTTTTTTTGCAAAAACTGAAATTAAAGATGTAATGGCTTATTTGCGTTTACTGGTTAACCCTGACGATGACAATGCGTTTTTGCGCATCATCAATACACCGCGCCGCCACATTGGTACAAGTACTCTGGAAGCTTTGGGCGGATATGCGAGCCAACGCCAAATAAGTTTGTTTGCGGCCTTGGATGAAGTGGGATTACAAAGTCATATTCCCGAAAAAAATCTGGAACGTTTACTTCGCTTCTCACATTGGATGCGTGAAGTAGCGCGCAATTGCGCAACTAATGATTCTATCGCGGCCGTGCGCGAAATGATTGACGATATTGACTACGTAGGTTGGATGCACCAGAACTCACCCAGCAGTAAAGCTGCCGAAAAACGCATCGAAAATGTTTTTTATTTGGTGGAGTCGTTGAAGAAAAGTTTAGATAAAACTGCCGACGATGATGAGGACGATGAAAAACGAATTCAAGATGCGATTGCAAAATTAGTCTTGCGCGATTTGTTGGAACGCCAGGAAGAAGAGGACGAGAGCGACCAGGTGCAACTGATGACATTGCATGCATCCAAAGGTTTGGAGTTTCCCCATGTATTTATGGTGGGGATGGAAGAAGATTTATTACCGCATCGCAACAGTATTGACGATAACAATATTGAAGAAGAGCGTCGCTTAACTTATGTGGGAATTACGCGTGCGCAAAAAACATTGACCATGACGCTTGCGGGAAAACGTAAACAATTTGGCGAGCACAGCGAAACTACACCGAGCCGGTTTTTAGATGAGCTACCCAAAGAAGATGTTGAACACGAAGGATTCGGTGAACGCAGCGCTGAAAAAAATACCGCGCAAGGTGCAGAAACCATTTCGAGCTTGTTGAATTTATTTGATTAACAGTTTTCTCACGCCGCAACCTAAACTCATTACACAATAAAAAAAGCCCACTTAAGTTTAAGTGGGCTTTTTACTGTAAAACGTCGGCTTTAAAACAGATTTGGCAAACAGCAATTACTTACTGCTATCCACCATGTATTTTACCGCGCCTTTAATTTCATCATCCGAACAAGCTGCGCAAGTACCTTTGGGTGGCATGCTGTTAAAGCCGCCAAGCGCGTGAGTGTAAAGAGTCTCCAAACCTTTGGCTGCACGCGGACCCCAATCTGCAGCGTTACCAAATTTCGGCGCATTAAGAACACCAGTGCCGTGGCAGGTGGTGCAAACGGTGCTGTAAAGTTCTTTGCCAGTCTTCGGGCCTGAACCTGCAGGTGCGGCTGGTGCAGCAGCGCATGGCTCGCCGGACATACAAATTTTGCCAACCGGTGCGATACGGTCTTTCACCGTGTCGGCAGCTTTGGTTTCACTGTAGGCTACGCCTGAAACAGCTACCACGCTGGCAACCATTAAAATTCCTACCAATTTCTTCATCAAACTCACGGTGTTTTTTCCTCATCTATATTCTTTAGGCCACGCTAGCGTATCTTGGAACCGCTGGACTATTGCCGGTATTTTCAGGGCTCGGGATCATTATAGCCAAAAGTATCCGCGATTGCTTATCTGGATCACACTTGAAGGCGATTTACTCCGGGAATTGGCGCCGAGGTTTTGATTGGGATTGCCTCGATGTTATGCTTGAGAAAAAACTTAACCGGAATTTACCGCCTACCATGGAATACGCAGCAGTCACTTTTACGGCTTACCTCAGCGCAGCTGTAATCTCCACATTGCTGACGCTGGCCTATCTTTACCAGTTCTGGCACCACAAGCGCAGCTTTGTTTTTGCAGTGGCTGCGTCTATTAATACCTTCCATTTGGTCGCTATTGCGCTGTCTTTTTCCGCGTATCAACTCAATATCCACTGGCTGCTATTAATCGAGTGCCTGCATTACAACGCCTGGGTATTCGCGATTGCTTTAAGCCTGCGCAAGCAAACTAACCAACAACAATTCCCGCGCAGCCTGCAAATTTTGTTCGGCGCAGGCTGGCCACTGACCGCGCTGATTTTTATTTTTGCGCTTCTGGATAGCAACGCAGTATTTGCCCTAAGCCCATGGTTTGCTCTGGGTTTGGCGGTTATTAGTCTCGTCAGTGTTGAACAACTTTATCGTTACTCGGCCAGTAATGATCGTCAAATCAAGCTGCTCTGTATGAATTTGGGGGCGATATTTATCTACGATATTTACCTCTACACCCACGGTCTAATTTTTCAAGGTATAGATCCTTTGCTATGGCAGTCACGCGCGGCGGTGTCCATAGCTACTTGCCTGTTTATGGCATTGGGCGGATTAGTACCGCTGCAGCAATCCCATCGTACCGCCAATTTTAATATTTCTCGTCCCATTGCATTTTATACAACCTCATTAATAGGCGTCGGGTTGCTGATTATTTCGCTATCGCTCGGCGGCTATTACGTTCGTCTTTACGGCGGAAACTGGGGAACGGTCATTTATAGTTTTGTGCTGATGGGTGCGGTGTTGATCATCGCCACCGTATTTGTCTCAAGCAGTTTGCGGTCGCGCCTTTCCGTGCTGATCAATAAACATTTGTTTCGTTTGAAATACGACTATCGCAGCGAATGGCTACGCATCATTAATTACCTCGCCCAACCGGCGGATGCCAGCGAAGTTAATGAACGCGCTTTTTTTGCGGTGGCGTCCACGACCAAAGCGCCAGGCGGTGCTATTTGGTTGCTCCAACAAGGTTATTACGAGCCGGTTTATCAAATTAATTTGCCGAGAATCGTCGATCTTCAGGAAGAGCCAACTAATAGCCTGTTTTGTCAGGCATTTCTGGATTTGGAATGGGTATATTTTCCCGATAGTGGCGATAACGAGGCGCTGAGTCAGAACAATGAACTATTGCCCTATTGGGCGCGCAATTTCCCAAACTTGTGGCTGATATTTCCGCTGATCGTGGGCGAAGAACTGGTTGGTTTTATGGCGCTGACCAAGCCCACCGACGACGCCGCATTAACATGGGAAGATTTGGATTTACTGAAAACTATCGGGCGCCAAATCGCCAGCTACTTAAAACGCCATCACCAAGCGGATCAATTGGCGGAAGGCAAGCAATTCGACACCTATAACAAGCTGGTCGCCTTTATCATTCACGACCTTAACAATTTGATCGCGCAGCAAGCGCTTATGGTTAAAAACGCGGAAAAGCACAAAGATAATCCTGCGTTCGTAGAGGATGCGATTAAAACCATTAGCCACTCGGTTGATCGCATGAACAATTTGCTCAAAAAGCTGCGCCGCGACGAATCTGATTTAGTTAAATGCCTGAGCATGACCGAAATAGTCGAACAAGCCGTTGCAGAATGTTCGCGCAATAATTCGCAGCTCACCAGCAATATCGCACAGGGAAAACAGACCTTGAATGCCGATCAGGTTCGGCTGGTTATGACCATCACGAATTTCATCAAAAACGCGCTGGAAGCTATTCCGTCGGGCGGAAGAGTTCATGTTACACTCGTCTACATTGATGACCGGGCGGTGATTAATATTGAAGATAACGGCTCAGGCATGGACTGGGACTTTATCCACAATCGTTTATTCAAGCCCTTTGAAACCACTAAATCCGGTAAGGGAATGGGGATAGGCGTTTATCTTTCGCGCGAATACATCAGTGAATTGGGCGGTGCGCTCAATGTGATGAGCGCGGTCGGTGAAGGCACTACCATCACTATATCCTTGCCGTTAAATATGGATTAATTGACCTGCATGACTAGCGCATTGATCGCAAAACCCATACTACTTATTATCGAAGACGACCTTGGTTTGCAGAACCAATTGCGTTGGCATTTCGATCAATACGAGACCGTTTTTGCAGATAACCGTGCCGACGCCATAGCAGCGCTCCGCCTTCATGAAGCATCTGTCATTATCCAGGATTTAGGCCTGCCGCCAGATGAAGATGGTGTAGACGAAGGCTTCAAGTGCATTCAGGATATTCTTCGCATCGCACCCGCCAGCAAAATTGTGGTAATGACCGGCAAAACGGATCATGAGAATGCCATCCGCGCTGTGGGTTTTGGTGCCTATGATTTCTATCAAAAACCAGTTGACCCGGCGACATTGGATTTAATCGTACAGCGCGCCTTCCAAATCGCCGAACTTGAAGCAGAAAATCGACGCCTAATTGCCAATCATCAATCACCTTTGGCTGGATTGATAACCAACGCGCCGACCATGCTTAAGCTATGTCGTCAGTTGGAGAAAATTGCTCCAACGACAGTGACTTGTACATTGCTGGGCGAGAGCGGAACCGGCAAGGAAGTTATGGCGCGCGCGATTCATCAACTGAGCCCGCGCAAAGACAATCGGTTTGTGGCGATTAACTGCGCTGCTGTCCCCGAAAATCTTATCGAAAGCGAACTTTTCGGCTATGAAAAAGGTGCGTTTACCGGTGCGAATAAACTTACCATCGGTAAAGTAGAAACCGCCCATGAAGGCACGCTGTTTCTGGATGAAATTGGCGACATGCCGCTAAATCTGCAAGCTAAATTACTGCGTTTCTTACAGGAGCGCGTTATTGAACGCGTTGGAGGCCGTAATGAAATCTTTGTCGATGTACGCGTACTTTGTGCGACCAATAAAAATATCTTAAACATGGTCCAGCAAGGAAGTTTCCGCGAAGATTTGTACTATCGCATCTGTGAAATGACCGTCGAAATTCCGCCGTTGCGAGATCGACAAGGCGATAAAGTATTACTGGCTCGCCACTTTATGAACAAGTTCGCCAAAGAGCAGAATCAGCATATAACTGGTTTTACGCAGGACGCCATTGAAGCCATCGAAGCCTTCAATTGGCCCGGCAATATTCGCGAGATGGAAAATAAAATAAAACGCGCGGTGATCATGGCTGATGAAAAAACCATCACCCGGGAAGATCTAGGTTTGGCAGCCGCCACCAACCTTTCGCTAAATCTACGTCACATCCGCCAGGAAGCTGAAAAAGAAGCAATTTTACGAGCCTTGAGCATGACTGATAACCAGATTTCCGCTGCCGCAAAACTGCTGGGTGTTACCCGCCCGACCTTTTATGATTTGATCAAAAAGTATGATATCTCTACGCCCAACGCCAGTGATTTAACGGCACACTAACAGCAAATTCCTAGCACACCCAATCTACCTCCTGCGTTCGCTATCTAACGTTATATAACAATAACGAATATATAGTCGCGCAAATCTGCAAACCATTTATCACATTCTATGAAGAGCCCTTCGCTAATCTAACAAAAACCTCAGAAAACACTCACGCACTTAAAAGCTAAATGCTAAAAGATAACTAGCACGAAGCTTTAACTTGATGAAAAAAATCACGTCATATTTTAGGTAGCAACCCGATGCGTTCTTTTGCATGTAAATACATCAAACTTTCACTCTGCCTCGTGGCACTATCTGCAGTGCTATCAGCTTGCGGCGGTGGCGGTGCGGGTGGCGCAGAAGGCGAAAGCACGAGTTTAACTGCAACGCAAAATAACAAACCGCAAGAAGCGAGCGGTGAATCAAGCCAGGCAGCATTTTCTAGCGCTGCTAGCTCATTAGTAGTCACTTCAGCTGCTAGCTCTGCCCAATCTATCGCCAATGCTGTTGTAGCAAGCTCAATCAGCTCCAGCGCAGAAGCACCTATCGTTTCAAGCTCAAGTTCGAGTTCAAGCTCCATTGACGCCGATTCGGCTCTCATTGAAGCTTTATACAATCAAGCTAAGAATAACCAAGCCGCTGCATCGAACAATAATCAAGTCTCCAGTAATTCCGCCAATAGTGTGGCAAGCGCAAGCAGCAAAGTTAGTTCTACTTCTAGCAATAGCCTAACCAGTTCAAGCAGTAAAATAAGCTCAGTTTCTAGCACGTCGAGCAGCAAAGTCAGCTCCACGTCCAGCAAAATTGCAGCGAGTTCTACAAGTAGTAAAGCCAGTTCAGCATCCAGCAGTAAGGCTAGCTCTCAAAGCAGCAAAGCGAGTAGTGCTGCAAGTAGCAGTGTGGCTGGAACTAACGGTGCAACAATTGAATGGGCACACCCTATCTATCGTGCAAATGGCGAGTATCTAAATCTTAACGAAATTGGTGGCTACGATATTCGCTACAAGCTGCCACTTGTGGATATTTACACCCACATAAATATTCCCGGCAACACCACAACCTCTTACAAATTTTTAACCTCAGTAATAGGCGTGACATTCGATATCGCCGTTTACGATACTTCAGGTAATTACAGCGATTACGTAACTATCAAATAAAATGATAAGAATTCTATAAACATATTCGGCCTTGCGTTTAAAGACCGAATATTGCACCATCAGCCTTTTTGTGGCTGATCATTATGCAAGAAAAGGATAAGGTGGGTAGCAGGCAAACCAGCTTGCAACTTTCAGGATTGTTATTAATTCTTATTCTATTTTTTCACTCCACAGTCACGTCACTTTTCAGCAGATGGCTTAAGCTTGACCAGTCCCTAAGTCATGGTTTGCCAACAGCCGCTATATTTATATTTCTTTTGTGGCGAATCTCTGCCCAACCCGGTAAACGCAATTCGACATCGACTCATTGGTTCGTGTCAATTGTTTTAGGCTTTCTTTCAGTATGCTGGTATCTCGTTGAAGCTATTAATTTAGAATTAATTTCTGCAGTCTTATTACTTGTTATTTTTACATTTTATGTTGCTAGCAGCTTTTCGCTCACTACCGCCCGCCAACTTTTACCACTCATAACCATATTCGTATTCACTATTCCGATCTGGAGTGAGCTTACCGATATGCTGGTGCAACTAAGCAGTTTCGTAGTAGGGCACGGCGTAGAAGTTATTGGCATTACCGCATTTATCGAGGGTAATAATATTTTAATCCCGAGCGGAATTATTCAAATTGCAGAAGGCTGCTCGGGGCTGCGCTATTTAACAATTAACAATCTCGCTATTGTTAACCTATATAGTTTGTCTAATTAACGGATACAACCTTCGCCAAAGTTTACTTGCTTTAACAGTCGGTGCTTTTTTGGGATTACTCACCAACTGGGTTCGCATCATTACTCTGGTTATCGTCGGCTACAAGACCAACATGCAAAGCTCCCTGATGCACGACCATGAAACTTTTGGCTGGATTCTGTTTGCGATAATTATTCTACCTGCACTTTATTTTGCGCCGCTCTTAGAAAAACATATTAGCTTTAAAATAAATGCACCGAAGTTCAAGCCACTTATCCCAACATTATTTTTGGTCTTAGGGCCAATTGTGCTTTTAGTGTCAGAGCGAAACGCGGACTATTCAAATCATCTAAGTATTGAAAGACTTAAACTGACCCAAAGCTCAGTAAGCAATATCAATTTGGCTGACATCCCTTTTTCCGACACAATTTTAATAAGCAAAGGCACGGCGTCAGTTGACACGACCGAAATAAAATTAACTCTTGCCAAATCTATAGCTCCGCCAGAGAACAAAAAACTGGTGCCTTATATTGGAAATTTTTTCGATGCGAGCGAATGGGCCGTAGAAGATGAAAAACCAATGGAAGTTGATGGCGAAAAATTCACCCTACTAACTTTAAAAAGAGTTAACTCTTCGCATACATCATTGCTAATGTATCAATTCAATGTAGGGAAAAATAATACAGGCTCTTATCGACAAGCTAAATTATTGCAGCTAAAAGCGCGCTTACTAGGAGAAGATTTTTTCGGATTATTTGTGATGCAGGCAAGCTGCAAAAAAGAGTGTAAAGATGAAGTCAATGCACTCAAAGAAACGGCTAAACAATGGCATCAACTCAAGTATTATCCAAAACCCTAAAAGTACTTGACTCTTAATAGTAAGAGTTAAGTACTTTTTCAATACGGAAAAGATGCGAAGAAACCACTTTCTCGTGAGTCGGCAAGGTCAATAAACGACGTGCAAATTGTCTAGAGTTTTCCAAATCACCTACTACCTCAACCAAATCGGAAACACGCGGTATCTCCACAAGCGAATGTTGATATAACGGCGACGCACCTAAACCCTGCTCATTAAATTCTCTTAACAATTCATCTCGCTGGCTGGATGTATTACAAAGCAGTGGATAACGTAAAAATCGCGTACGACGCTCAGAATTTATAGAATCCAAAGACTGCACATTATGCCTGGAAAATAACTTATCGAACTCGACAGAACAAGAATCACCGCGCTGTTCATAGCGAACAAGGTTCGCTGCAAATATATCTTTCTGCAATTCCCCTATAGCCGATATTTCCTGATGCTGGTGATAATGCGTTTCACCCAAATGTAAAAATGGCGCCCGGTTTAAATAACAATATAAATGCGGGTGCAACAATAAGTTATATGCATTAACTTTTAAAGTTTGTATTATTGATGTGGGAGTGAGTTGATTAATAATTTTATCCGCAACAACTAAAGTTTCTTTCGCAAATAAAACACCACCACCCAACAAACTTAAAGGCTTTCCTCGACCAAACGAAAACAATAAATAATCGCCAAGGAATCGATGTTCACTTTTTGAAGCAGGAAACCACTGTGCATTATCTTCAATAATTTTTATTCTTGTATTTACTGTTAATTTTTTTATTTCAGTTAGACGTTCTTTAACACCTAAAAAATTTATTGCGACTATAGCAATAACACTTTTATCGTTGATCGCCGACTCCAAGGCATCAAGGTCATAGCCTGCATCGTCAACAGAAATATCGACAACAAGTGGCTGCACGCCCGCATAAACTGCAGCAGAAATAAGATCAGGACAGCAATAACCGGGCACAATAACTTTGGGGTGCGCAACATTCCCGGCTTTAGCTTTAACATCTGATAACGCCAATGCCAAAGCTGAGGTTCCCGAATCGACCCAAGTCGATTGGTAACCCTGAATATCGTAACCAAATACTTGGGGTTGTTGCTGTAGGGAAATTTTATTTCCAGCAGGAGACAAATCCCCACGAATTAACGCGCGGAGGGTTTCCATGTAGTCATTCTCTGGCCAGCTAAAAATTTAATTGCAGCATCCAACAAAGCCACATTTACCTGCACAAAAAAATAAATTAATTTTATTGCACCAATCGCGCGTAAATTTGGTAAAAACTGAGCCAACAAAGCTGCACCATAAAATGCCAGTTGACCAGCAAAAATAAGCGCATAAAACCAGCTGTGATTGGCGATCATGGTAGACACGATAAAAAATCCGATAAAGAACCAGGGAGCCAACCAACGCATTAATTTGTGCGAAATAACTTGCAAGGAAAAAACACCGAAACGACTAAAATTTAATACTTCTTTATGTCGAGAGAGGCCAGTCATTCCTCGAATTACTGTACGTATTTTACGTTGATATTCTTTTGAAGGATCAGCCAAATCCTGATAATAGCCCAAAACATCAGGAGCACTTACAGCTCGCAATCCTGCTTTAGCAGAGTTCAGTGCAGTATTAAAATCACTTGGAGAATGTATATCCCATTCCTGGCAAATTTCTTTGCGCGCCGCGAAAAATGAACCACTCAACCCCACTAAACCACCCAGCTGCGATTCCTGCTTGCGTAGCCACATTTCATATTTTACGTAAGCACCCTCGCCTGCAACTGAGCCATCTTTACTGATAAATCTATCTTCACTCGATACAGCACCAATACTCGGGTCAATAAAATAATGTTCAAGCTTTTGCAAAGCATTTGTTGGAATCTGGGTCGCAACATCGGAAAACACCAGTACATCACCTTTCGCAACTTGAATAGCCGCGAGCTGAGCATTTTCTTTACCCAAACGACCCGATGCACGTACCAAGCGCACACCGCGATCTGCATACTCAGACACGATTGCATCGGTAGCATCTTCAGAGCAATCTGACGCAACTATTAATTCCAAACGTCCCGCATCAAACTGAATAGCAAGCGTGTTTTCTATTTTTTCACGAATACGCCGCTCTTCATTATAAGCCGTAACAATTAAACTCATCGTCAGCGGCGAACTGCTATTTTGTAAATCGGGAACGAGCTTGTTAACACCCGAAAAAAGTCCTATCAATTTAAGTACTAGGGGATACAGAAAGTAGCTATATATTGCAGCCAACCCCAACAACCAAAACAGCAAATGCAACATTTTATTCCCCAATATCTATTACAATAGCGATTGAACCGTTAATATCCCCACCCAATTTGTTTGTTGCCCAGCAAAAGCGAGATAAGGATGCAAGAAAAGTCGCCAATTCTAAACCGGCCTCTCCGTATATTGCACATTATTTCTGGCGATTTGTGGGCGGGCGCGGAATCGCAAGCATTCACGCTACTGAAGCATCTTCATCGCAGTACCACGCTACATGTTGTGCTGATGAATGATGGCGAACTCTCTCGTCGGCTACAGAGTTTGGACATCCCAGTAACAATTATTTCTGAGTCAGAATTTAGCAGCACCCAAATCCTGACCAAATTGATAAAAATCATTCGGCAATTTAAGCCTAATGTTCTGCATACTCATCGTCAGAAAGAAAATATCCTAGGCAATGTTGCCAATCTCATCAGTTCGCTGCCTTTTGGAAAACGTGCAGCATCTGTGCGTACCTCGCACGGCGCTCCAGAATTTGCACCAAAAGGTAAACAAAAAATTCAGGTATGGCTCGATAATTGGGTGGGTAAATATTTACAGCAGGCTGTTATAGCAGTGTCAGCCGATCTCGCCATCAAGCTCAAGGCTATATTTCCTGCTGAGAAGATTCACATAGTTCACAATGGTGTAGACGTAAATGAGTTACGCTCAACCGTAGCTGAAACTGATTTTCGCCAGCGCGAGCCCAACCATATTCATATTGGTATAATTGGCAGAATTGAGTCCGTAAAACGCATTGATATTTTTATTGAAATGGCCAGTCAATTATTAAATGATCCAACTATCGTTAATCCACTATCATTTCAAATAATTGGTGACGGCAGCTTGCGCCTTGAAATGGAAAAAAAAGTCGGTGATCTAGGATTAGGAAAATCAATATTTTTCCTTGGACACAGAGCGGACATAGCAGCATGTATAAGCTCGCTAGATTCCATTGTGATGTGTTCAGACCATGAGGGCACACCTATGACTGCTCTTGAAGCTTTAGCGTTGGGCACACCTTTAATAGCCCATGAAGTTGGTGGGTTAATAGAAATATTAAAAGACAACTCCATGCTACTTGTTTCGGATCATTCAGGCGCGGGATACGCCGCTACATTACGGCCAATCACCCAGGGGCAGAAGATAAATGTTTCGTTAAATGCAATCTTCAGTGCGGAACAAAACAAAAAGAACACATTGCAACTATATAAAGCCTTAATGAATTAAACAGGCTGTCATGCATTACCCAAGACTTAAAACTATTTGAAAATTAACTATCTCTTTTTAAAACGGCAAATGATGCAAAAAAATTACTCCAAATTTATAACATTACATTTTTTCATAGAGCACTTATCATGAATCAATGCCCTGTGATTACAGTAGTTTTATGCACGTATAATAATGCAGAGTCATTGGCCATTACGCTACAACAACTATCTAAACAAAAACTACAATATAATGGATTGGTGGAAATTATTGTAGTTGATAATAATTCGCCAGATCATACCAAAAAAGTTTTTTTTGAATTTTCTCAAAACTCGCAATTGGATAATAGATATATATTTGAGGGCCGCCAAGGCTTATCTCATGCCCGCAATACCGGTGTCGCTGACGCACGCGGAGATTATATTTTATTTACCGATGACGATGCCGAATTATCGCCCTATTGGCTGGAATCTTATTTAGAGCGAATAGATAGCAACAAGCCTGATTGCCTTTATAGTAGAATTAATATTATATGGGATCAACAAAAGCCCTGGTGGTTTATTCCTGAATACACGCCTTGCTTTGTGGGTGTAGACTATGGGGACCAGCCTCTAGTAATTGTGGACATTCACAGAGAGTTTTATGGAAAAAATTTCTGCATGAAGAAAACAACGTTGTTGGAGTTAGGCGGTTTTGATCCAGCCTTAGGAAGAAACGGCACAAAACTTATTGCGGGCGAAGAGACATTACTATATAGAAAAATGGTGGAGCAGAATCGTCAGTTATTATATTTCCCTGAAGCACCTGTCGGACACAGATTGAAAAAGCGTGAATATTTAGCAGAAAATATAAAAAAACAATTTATAGATGGTGCTTATTCGACACATCATATTGCAAAAACTTTAGCGCGAAAGAAAATTTTGGGGCGTCCTGCCCGCGCATTTTTTGATAGCCTTATCTCGCTAGCCAAGTCATCTTTACTTTGCCCCCTCTATTTATTAATAGGCAGAAAGCCCGAATCTTATTTCTATTATTTAAATATATTAAAAAATATAACTTTTATTAAATTATGGATATGGTCACCATGAGATCAAAATCTATTCTAATAATGATCCATTGCGACGAAAACACTGGTTATGCCATCGCATCTCTTGAGTATGTCTTTTTGGAAGCTGCCAAAAAAGCCGGTTTTGCGGAAAAAAATATTTTTTGGTCCTTTAAAAAAATCATCACAAAAGATAGTTCGAATATTGTTGAATGCAATTATGTTGATCCACATTCTTACGGTAACGTTGAAAAGCTCATAAGAGATAACAATATTCAAACAGCGCTGGCATTTGATTTAGGTTTCCCTTGTGCATTAATACCTGTATTGAAAAAAGCTGGCATTAAAAATCTTATTTCATACTGGGGTGCCAGTATGAGCAGTATTAATTTCGGAGTTAAGCTGCAATTAAAAAGACTCGAATGTTTATTAACTGTTAATAAACCCGATTTTTTTATTTTTGAATCGGAGGCTATGCGCAAAACTGCGACTCATGGGAGAGGGTTGCACCGGAGACTAACAAGTATTGTCTATCTTGGGGTAGATACAGATAAATTTTATCCTATGTACGACCAGGATTATTATTTGCACGATGTATTGAATATACCTAGATACCAGAAAATTATTTTTTACTCCGGCCATATGGAAGAGCGCAAAGGTGTGCGCGTTATTACAAATGCAGCAATACATTTAATAGACAAATTAAATTATTCAAATATTCATTTTGTTATCTGCGGAAATAAAAACCATGAAGCCGATGCATACGAAAAGCTTTTAGAAAATACCAAAGCACGACATCACGTCACTTTTGCAGGGTATAGAGCTGATGTCCCTGAATTGATGCGCAGCTCTTATATTGGTGTTATAGCATCAACAGGCTGGGACTCTTTCACCATGTCAAGTATAGAAATGATGGCGTCAGGTTTGCCACTGATTGTCTCAAACTTACAAGGATTATCAGAAACTATTGCTGACAATAAAAATGGCTTCCTAATTGAGCCAGGAAATCATATCGACCTTGCAAAAAAAATTGAAACCTTAATCGAGCAACCAAATCTAGCCAAGTCATTTTCAAAAATTTCAAGACAAAGAGCAAAAAGTTTATTTGCAATTGATATTCAGATTGAAGAATTTTCAAAAATTTTTATGAAAAATGCTTAAATAAACTCACTACAAATCCGACGGCAAAACTTTCGTGCGTGATTTTGCTGAAATCAAAAGGTTTTAAGATGTATATCATTAAAATTATTCGTAACATTTTTAAACTGCTCTCCAAAGAGCAGCGCTCTAAAATGTTGTTACTTCAGATATTCTTTGTTTTTTCTGCTGTCGTACAAGTCGTGGGGGTTGCAAGTATTGCACCATTTATCGGAATTATTTCAAATCCCGAAACTATCCACTCAAATACTTTCCTCAAATTGCTGCATGACTTTCTTGGCGCTGAGTCAGATCAACAATTTATTATTATTTTTGCCGTATTATCCGTTAGTATGATTTTTTTCTCAAACGCAGTTTCGGCATTAACTTTATGGTTACTGTTAAAGTTTTCAATTTCGATTGGAAGCGAGCTGCAATACAAACTTTATAGCAGTTTTTTAAACCGAGAATATTTATTCCATAAAAGCACAAATTACACTCAACAAATATCCGCCATATCTCAAGAGGCTCCACGATTCGTTTATATGGTACTTCAACCTTATTTATTACTCTGCAGCAATGCATTTATTGCCATTATTATTTTGTTAGGCTTGTTATTCCTTAGCCCACTAATAGCTCTTGCATCTGCATTCATTATTGGCGGCGCTTATACCATTACCTACTGGCTCATAAAAAAATCCTTGGTGCGCCATGGGAAAATTCTTACTGAAAAATATGAAGCGCTGCAATCTATTCTTTCAGAGTCTTTCATTGGCATTAAAGATATAAAACTAAATACGCTAGAAAATAAATATTCAAACGTATACAAGACTACAAATTTTTCGGGACTAAACTCTTCTGCATTTATCGTGTTGGCTGGCGACATCCCTAAATTTGCAATTGAAGCAATTTCTTTCGGCGCAATTCTTGTTTTTGCAATTATTCTTTTATTAGCGAAAGGTAATGATGGAAGTGTTGTGGCTATATTAAGTATTTATGCAATTGCAGGGTATAAGCTGTTGCCTACAATGCAGCAAATTTATAAATCAGCAGCAAGCATGAGTGCAAACGGTGGTGTTGCTGCAGAATTAAAAGAGCAGCTGCACGAATATGTTGTGAAAGCTGACGAATTAAATGTTCAGCCGCTTCAAACAATTAAAAAAATCGAATTAGCCGCAATTTCCTATAAATACCCAACAGCCACTGAAACAGTTTTGAATGGCATTAATGTTGAGTTTAATAAAGGCCAGCTCAATACAATCGCTGGTCCGTCTGGCTCTGGCAAGTCTACTTTAGCCGACATAATGCTGGGTCTTCTTCAGCCCATTTCAGGTGATATTAATATTGATGGTGAGCGCCTCACCAAAAATACACTGACAAATTATCAACATAGTATTGGCTATGTCCCACAACATATTTTTATTTTGGATGACACAGTGATTGGCAATGTGGCTTTCGGTGTTGAAATTGAAAATATAGATATTGAAAAAGTTAAAAGAGCGCTAGTCCAAGCTAATGCCATGGAGTTCGTAGAAAAACTTCCGCTCAAACTAAATACCAATCTCGGTCAAGACGGGAAGCTATTAAGTGGTGGCCAAAGACAACGCATAGGAATTGCGCGAGCGCTTTATAGGGACAATAAAGTTCTGATCCTAGATGAACCGACGAGTGCGCTGGATATTGAATCTGAGTTTGAGCTAATGTCATTATTGGGCAAGTTAAAGTATGACGTTTTAACAGTAGTAATCTCACATCGCCCTGCCGCCATAAAGCTATCGGATAAAATTTGTATTTTGGAGTCAGGCCAAATGTTGGCACAAGGTTCATATTCTGAACTTATGCGAAGCAACAGGCATTTTCAGGAGCTTATGGAAAAAGGATTTATGGGATAAGATTATTTTGACGCCAGCACTGCTCCCGAATTAGCCAAGCTTGGGTCATGAGTTCAAGTAACAGAGCCCAATTGTTCAATAGTTTTATACATTAAATCTGACACCTATTCCCAAATGATCTATTTGATCTGGATTGTACTGCTATCCTAAAAAGGAAGTTTTTCCCCCACTGGAAATTCCTTCCATCATAGAAACCCCGTGCTTATATCAGGAATTCGGATTAAGTATTTTTATATTTAGATCATGTGATGTGGTGCATAATCCTAGGATTAATCTGCTACAAAATATGAAATCACCCATTAACTTTTAACGCACTGAGCTAGAATCACAAGACATGCTTTATTATGCGAGGCTTAGGATATGAAACTTACCCATCTACTATTTTCTGCACTATTGGTTATATCCCAAAGTGCAATTTCAGCAACTTTTTACACAAGTGATTTTGAAAAAGGCAGTTTTGCGGCAGAAAACAATTCAGTGTTCTCTTGGACCGATTCGGCCTATACATCAATTGTTACTCACTCATCCAAGGTTGGGGACAGTGGTACCAAAGCCCTACAATTCACCTATATTGTAGGTGGAAATGAATCTGAACAGCGCTTTAGCTTGGCTAAAGCCTATCCCGAAATATGGATCCGCTATTGGTTACAAGTACCCACCAATTTTAAACACAATCAGCCGGCTGGCTGGCCAACTAACTGTAAGCTATTCGCATTGTGGATGGATGATTACTCCAATAAAGGAGCAGGTTCAACAATTCTTTGGGAATTCTGGGACAACGGAAAAAATGGGAGCAACCTCGCCGTACATTATTCCGAAGGTAATTACACAATCACTGGAGAACACCTTCAGCTCAAGCCATTCATCACCTATCCAACAGATCAAGGTCGCTGGATGCAAATCGTTCTACATGCGCGTGCATCGTCAAAAGCAGGTGTAAAAGATGGTCTGATAGAAATGTACAGACGCTGGGATGATGAAGGTGATTTTACCAAGTTACACAGCGTGACAGGAGCCAATCTGCCTATCCCAGCAGGAGGACCTGCAGGCTGGAAGGCAGGTTACTTTATGGGCTGGACAAATCCAGGTTACGTTGCTCAGACACTTTGGTATGTTAATGACGTTGAGTTTTCTGACTCGTCATTGTTGACGCTCACCTCAAAACCTAACGCGCCTGCCGCAAGACTTATCAAGTAATTACTATTGCTGGGCATTTATAATCTTTAAATGCCCAGCAGCGATCTAACTTACAAACTATTAACCTGCAACATCAAAGCATTGATTTAACAACTCTCATCTTCCCCGATTTCTCTCTCCCAAGCTCAATACAATAAATAAAACCAATACGTATGGACTCATCAATAACACGCTTTATTGCTGTGTTTATTAATACTTCTATCTCATCCTTCCAAGCTTCACTTTTTATAATTCTGATTTCTAATCGATCAATTTCAACTTGTACAATTTGAAACTGTTTAAAGGCTGCATACTTTGTTTGCAATTCTTCAAATATATAAATAACTGACTCAGGATGGATTTCCCTGCCACTTGAAGTTTTAATTAAATCATATGCCCGACCATGAATACCTCCGAGCACCGGGAGAGTACGACCACATGGACAAGGCTCATCAGACCAACTCGCGAAATCACCTAATTTATATCTGATCAACGGCGTTGCTCGATTGTAATAATCGGTAACTACAATCTCTCCAGTTTTTGCGCTTTTCCCATCTTTATCAATAATTTCAACATGAAGGTTGTCACTCATAACATGGAGGCGACCAAACTCGCATTCATGAGCTATAGATCCAACTTCGCCACAACCATATTCATTAAAAACATTCACATCCCAAAATGCTTTGATGTCTTTGCGAGCCTTATCCGATAGAACTTCAGATGTGGTGATAATCGCCTTGATTGATTCGATAGGAGCATAGCCTTTATCCATACAATATTTTGTCAAAGTATGTATAGCACTCACATATCCATATAAATAGCCCGGCTGATATGCTTTCAGCTTACCGTAATATAATTCCAGTGACGCCTCAGACAAATTAAACGCAGATATACGAAACCTATTCGCAATCGTATCAATTAGTTTTGCCTTGAAAGAGTTTTTCCGTGAATGTGGGACACCCCAGAAACGGCCCTGCTTATCACCGATACCAATGCCAGCCCAGGAATAAGCTCTCCAAGTTGCAGCCCGTTCACGAGCTAATGCATCCGCAGTTTTAAATAATTTAACAGGCTCACCTGTTGAACCTCCTGTAGTTTTAACTTTTGCAAAACGACGTTTAGAAGTGTTTATGAGGTTTATGTTTTTAATAAGATCTTGCTTGCTGAGAAAGGGAAGCGACTCAAAATCTGAAATACTTTTCATATCAGAATTTTTAGCGAATGACTGAGAATAAAAAGCTGAATTTTTTTTAGAAAAATCTACAATATTTTTTAACTTTTGCTGCTTATATGCAGATTGTTCAGCTGAAGATGCGTGCTGAAATTTTTCATAAAATGGTTTATAAAATGCTATGAATTCGCCATTTATGAGAGTAACAGGATAGTAGAAAAAAAATTTAGATATAAATTTATTCATTATAAATTCTCATAAGCACTGCTTAACCGCTCGCCCACTTTTACAAAATCATATTTTTCAGACACTACTTTATAGCCATTTTCAGCAATCATTAAAGCGCGCGCCCTGTTATCAAATAAGGACTTGATTTGATTAATATATTCATCGGCAGTTTCAGCAAAAACTACGCTTTCATTTTCTACAACATCAATACCTTCGCAAGCTATAGAATGAGATATCAATGTTTTTTTCATAGCCAAAGCATCAAGAACTTTTAACTTCGTGCCCCCACCATCCCTGATAGGGCACACATACAAAAATGCCGCATCAAAATATGGACGAATATCATCAACAAACCCAGTCACCTTTAAGTTTGGATATACATTTTGCAGCTCTGTCATCCACAGAGCTGGCGAACGTCCAACCACAGTCATGGTTACATCAGAAACCTCCTGACTCAATCTCGGCCAAACCTCTTTCAAAAAAAATGTCATAGCATCTAAATTCGGGTACCAAGATAATCCGCCAGCAAAAATAATTGATTTTTCTATAGCAGTTGAGCATGCCGACTTAAAGTAAGCAAGATCAACACCGTTTGGTATATCCAAACATTGTGAGCTAGGAGAAAAACTATTTAACCTTTCAGAGTCTAAATTTGAACAAGTAATATTCAAATTAAATACAGGACAAACTTTTTTTTCATATTTTTTTAATTTAATACCCTCATAAAAAAAATATAATTTTTTCAACATATTTTTTTCATTTTGGGAGCGACGTAATAACATCAAAGACTCAATATTATGATGATTTAATACACGTTTGTACGCGTTTAAATTCATAACGTAGGGAACGAGACTAATTGTATCGACATGAATAATATCGAATTTTTCTAGACCTAGAGTATCTGCTAAAACCTGACTGTAATTAGAAGATTTTAACCAGTCCAACGTATAAGTTCTACCGGGTAAAAATCCCCCGAGCAATAGTTTAAGTTTATTAAAACTGGATTTCTCGGATTCAATATCCACCAAGCCCGCAATCTTACAAAACTCACCTAAATGCTTAAATGCATTTTCAGCATCTGCTTTAGTGGCACAAAGCTTACTTTGGTTGAACGCCAATAAAGTCACTTCGTGATTTTTACTAACTTCTTTTAATAAATTGTAACTTCTCTGAAGCATGCCGCCTTTGGGCGGGTAGGGTAAAAAATGAGAAAGCCATAATATTTTTTTCATTCGTAGCCCCTATTTTTTTCCCCAGCAGGACTGGTGGCCTTTCTTGCAATAACGTTGTTGAAACAAACTATAAAAGCCAAGTGAATCCATAAAAATGGATAGTAAGTTACAGTTACAAATTCACCGGCAATAAAAAATCCAAGAACCCCTACCCCGAGACCTGCAATAACGGATGACCAAGGTGGCTCAGTATGTTTAATGCAAAATCTTGTCAGCCCATATGACGCCAAAATAGCGTATAAAATTAATCCCGCAAAAGCAAAAACAGCAAGGAAACCAGCATCAGTTCCAACTTGAACAAAAATATTGTGTGGCAATTCAGCAAAGGGATAAAGCATATCAGCAGAGAAATGCGACTCGTAATAAGGGCTAAAATTAAAAAATCCGACTCCAGCGTAGGGATAACGCTTCATCATTTCCCATCCATGCTGCCAATACAGAATACGTTGCTGAGATGTTTTATCGTCACCCGTACTTGAAAAGCGATCTTTTTGCTCCTGAGGCAAAAGATAGAATATCGCAGTGCATAAAATAAGCACTCCAATTAATGCTTTTGGCCGCAATAAGCTACGTCTGAACATAAGCAGTAATTGGCATACCAATGCGATTTGGGCTCCTCGGCTGCTTGCACCAAGAATTGTTAGAATTGGGCAAACCCAAAAGATAGTTAGTAAAAATTTCTCCCAAGTTTTAGCTTTATTTTTTAATGCTACATACATATAAAATGCTAAGGGAAATAGCATTAACATTAGAATAGCCAGCTCACCAGAGTTTTGAAAATACCCCTTAGGTCCCATTAGCCCCCAACTGGTAAAAGAAAAACCTCTGAATACCCAACTCTTCGAGGTGCCGAAAGCAATTTTCCCAGCTGCAATTAAATAAATTATAAGAAAAACATAAAAACGTTCTTTAGTATTAACGATGTTAATAATTAAAAAATAAATTACAAACCAGCCGAAAAAGTCCATGAAATGCTTTTTGGAAACATCGGGATATTCTGCAAACCATATTGAAATGAGAATGCATATAAAGAATAAAATAATTAATTTATTTGCTATCGAAGACACCCATTTTACCGTGGGATCCATAACGGCGCCTACCATTGCACCCAATAAAGAAATTTGGGCGTATGGAAGAATATCTAATGCGGGAATCAATGCTTGAGGCCTTACAAATTCCAAAAAAAGGTATGCGCAGATCATCCAAAAAGAAAAATGTTGAGCTTTAAAATAGGTCCACATTGCCCCAAATCTAAACGCGTATAAATCCTCGACCTTGGGCAAAAGTTTTTTCATAAATTTCTATTTTAATCGCGCAGCTAATGCCTTGGCAGATTCTTCCACCAACGAAGAACAATTATTAAAAAATTCCACATTGGTATTGTAAGGATCATGCAAATACGTCTTGGGTTTTTTCAACCACAACCCGGCAAGAGTTATAGCTACTTGATCGCCGTATAATAATTTTAATTTTTGGTAATGTGCAGGCTCCATTCCAATTAACAAATCACCAGTCTGAGGGCTATAACTTTCTATCTTGCGGGTTCTATGCGATGTTAAATCTATATTTTGAGCTGATGCATAGGTGATTGCACGTGGATCAGCAGGATCACCACCTCTAGTATCCAACCCAAAGGATTCGGCAGTAACCCCTTGGGATTTTGCAACGTATTCCCCCAGCGGGCTGCGGCATATATTGCCGGAGCACACAAAAATTAATCTCCTGACATTATCTAAATCAACTTTTTCACATTTTTTATAAATACCCAGAAAGTATTTAGCTTCCGCTATAGCAGATCTCATCAACCCTCTTCTTGAGCCAAATCGATTTTTTACATATATCTGTAGCGACACCAAACACCTCAGTACGTGGGGATGAAAGCTTAGCAATAGGCCTAATTGCCAATTTGCACTATTCATAAACTTCTTGAATCAATCCAAAAGGTGTAAATAAATTTTTTTGTAAGACTCAAGCATAGCGCCAAATGAAAAAACAGATTCTACATGCTTTCTTCCGGCATCAGCCAATCGGATGGCTAACTGAGGATCTTCAATAAGTAATTTCAACTTTGCTGCAAGCTCTTGCGGGTTTCCAGTCGATACCAATAAACCCGTTTTTTCGTGTTCGATAATCTCTTCCGGGCCACCGCATCGCGTTGCAACAACCGGTAAACCTGTTGCCATTGCTTCTATCGTAGCAATTGAAAAGCCTTCGGATGACGATGAAAGCACAAAGTAGTCCATCTGCCCCAAAAACTCGGTGGTATTATCGTGAAATCCGATAAAACTAATATTGTTTTGAATACCACTTCTAACAATCTGCTCTTGAAGTCTAGCCATAAGATCAGGTTTTTGATGCCCAGCGACTACAAAGTGGATTTTATGATGCCCTTCTTTGACCAGGATCGTCGCAGCATCAATCAGGACCTCGTAGTTTTTCGCTGGGCGCACATTGCCCAAGCTACCAACCATAATGGTATCGCTGGAGACGCAAAGTCTGGACCTCAATTCATTGTTGGTATTTTTCCGATAGCGCGATTCTTCAATACCGTTGTAAATAACCTGAATATTGTCTTGCTTAAAAAGCTTCCGCTCGGAAATGTAGCCCGCCAGATCTCGGCTAACCGCGACTAACTT
This sequence comes from Gammaproteobacteria bacterium, assembly GCA_004172865.1. GTDB lineage: Bacteria > Pseudomonadota > Gammaproteobacteria > Pseudomonadales > Cellvibrionaceae > Cellvibrio. The sequence goes on from SEBV01000009.1 coordinate 70,541, forward strand.
GCTTACCCCCAAACGCATAATGCGATTTTTAATGGCAACGAAACGCTCACTGGGGTTTACATCTACCCGCCCGTGCAACGTCGCTATGACCGGAATGCGAGCAATTAGTGCCAGTATTGAATAGGTCAGTGTTGAGCCTAGCAAATGTGCGTGAACTAGTCGGGTATTGTTCTTGCGAATTAGGCGGAGAAGGTGCAAATAATAAGGAATTGACAAGAAACCGTGAGGTTTAACAATAAAGTAGTCAACGTTTCGTAGTTTGAGCTGATCTTCAACCCAACCCGAGCCTTTAATGATGGCGTAGTTTTGATAACCCTCTATATGCAGCTTCTCAACCAAATCCAGGAAAACCGTTTCTGCACCGCCGGGACCAGTTGTGTCTATCGCGTGCAGAATAGTTTTATTATTTCCAAACATTCACGATTCCCTTAGGTGTCTGATAAAAGCGAACGCCAGAAAAGCCAGCGAAACTCAAAAGAGCTGCGCATTCTAACTGAATTTTGTTGCTATATACTGACACGGAATTACAAATTTTGATGCCTTCGTTACCAACGAGATTTACTCAATCCCTCAATTTACCGATATAAAAAAGCAGATCCGCAAAAAGTCTTGAATGAGAAAAATGGTTCTTAGTTCCGCGTTGATCGGCTATTATTGCACCTGAATCGACCACCGCAAGAACTCACCTTAGCCCACTAAGCAGGGAATATGATCTATAACATTTTAGTTCTTGATGCCGGACAACGTAGTGCTCTAGCTGTTACTCGCTCGCTAGGTAAACTTGAAAATATTCGCGTCACCACTGCAGATTACACATCGCAAGCTCTCGCAGGCTGTTCTCGCTTTTCTCAGCAATACTTGGTGAGCCCAAATCCTATAAATGACCCTAAAGACTATTTGAGTTGGATCGAAAATCTAACCTCCGAAACTGAATTTGCATTAGTGCTTCCCGTTACCGAAGTCACCAGTCAATTATTGTTGATGAATAGTGCACAGCTTCCCAAGATGCGCCTGGCTTTTACCTCCTATGAAAATGTTATGCAGATTGCCGATAAAGGTAATTTGGTGAACCTTGCTATGCAGCTAGGTATTTCAGTTCCAAAATCCGAATGGTTTAAAAATAGCGGTGATTTGAATCCAAATAACATTCGCTATCCCGCGGTGATAAAACCTTGTCTCTCAAAAATTTACACTGAAAATGGCTGGATCGCGACTACGGTAAAAATCATCCAAAACGAAGCTGATTTAACTCGCGTTTTGAACAGTGAAGGATACTTAAAAACATCACCCTTTATGATTCAGGAGTTTATTCCTGGTCACGGAGCGGGGATTTTTTGCTTATTTAGAGATGGCAAACCCGAAGTATTTTTTGCACACCAACGCTTGCGCGAAAAGCCGCCGCAAGGCGGCATCAGTGTATTGAGTGAAAGCGCAACGCCAAGGCCGGTACTGCAAGAGGCTGCTGAGAAATTATTGAGCGGCGCAAACTGGCATGGCGTGGCCATGGTTGAATTTCGCATCGGCGAAGACGGTACGTCCTATTTGATGGAGGTGAATACCCGCTTTTGGGGCTCGTTACAGCTTTCGATAGATGCCGGCGTGGACTTCCCAGCGCTGTTAGTCAGCAATGAACTAAATCTTGGTTTGGTCGCGCCATCCACTTATAAAGTAGGTCAACGCTTGCGCTGGCTGCTTGGGGATTTGGATAGTCTCTATATTTACCTCAAGTCCAATTACGGCAAAAAACAAAAGTTAGTGCGCTTTTTGCAGTTTTTTATTCCAGACTTTTTTAACACGCGACACGAAGTTAATCGTATATCCGACTTAAAACCCGCTATCTTTGAAGCGAAACACTATTTGCAGCAATTTTTGAGATAGAGGCACATGGCTATTAACGTAAAAAAGCTGGTCAAATCTGCTGCTGCCGGTCTCGCCAATCAGTTTGGTCAACACAACAAAGATCAAACCGATCCGAAGCTGTGGGTGTTAATGTATCACCGCATACTGCCCAGAGATGACATCCGCTTCAATCTCGAAGAACCAGGCATGATTGTTACACCTGAAACTTTCTCTATGCATATGCAGGAAATCAGACGCTACTTTGATGTAGTTTCCCTTGGCGATTGGGTGCAACGTAAACAACAAGGCCTTCCGTTACCTGCCAAAGCTTGCGCAATCACTTTCGATGATGGCTGGGCAGACAACTACGAATATGCCCTACCGATATTAAAGGCGACTAACACTCCTGCGACCTTATTTGCGGTTGCGGAAAAAATCGGTACCAACTTTCAGTTTTGGCCTAACACTGTATTGGCGCTGTTATTAAATGGGCGCAGCGCTGAGCTCAATCGCCATCCTTTATTTGCTCAGGTTGGCGCAGAAATAGATGCCATGCATAAAACTATTGATCGGGAATACGCTGCTGCTTACATCGCCAGACTTAAGTCATTTTCCGATAACGAGATTTTTTCTGCACTCAATGAGATCCACAGCACCGAACTTTTAGCTGGAAAACTTCCAAATGCACTTATGAATTGGGATCAGCTAAAAGAAATGCGTGATTCTGGATTGGTGGCAATTGGCTCCCATACATGTAACCATATGCGCCTTTCAGACGCTTTAAGCGCCGAACAACTGCAACATGAAATCAAAAATAGCAAAGAAGTGTTAGAAGTTAAACTTGGAGGTAGTGTTGATTTGTTTTGTTTCCCAAACGGCGATTACAATGAGGCAACACTTAATTTGGTGACAGAAACCTATGTTGCTGCAGTTACTACTAAACGGGGAATTATTGACGCAGACGCCGCCAAACTTCATGAACTAACGCGAGTCGCTATACATGAAGAAATTAGCAATAGCCGTCGCCTTTTTGGGGCTCGATTATCTGGTTTGCTATGAGCAATAAGGTATTCCGATTATGGAATTAACAATGGATAAAATAATAAAAAAAGCTGTTGAATTCAAACCGCTCACCGCCGTGGCTAATCAGTTGATTGGTCATTACGTTACTATTTTTATGATTCATAGACCGACCTCAAAAGAGAGCAATTACCACGGCTTAAACCCACAATTGCTCGATGAATGTTTAACTTATGCTAAACAAAATGGTTTTGAATTCTCGTCAATAGATGAAATCTTTACCAACGCATTAAATGGCGTAAAAGCAGATCGTCCGACACTTTGCTTCACAATTGACGATGGCTTTGACGATCAACTCAATGAATTAGTGCCAATTTTACTTAAGCATAATGCCAAGCCAACGCTCTATGTGCTTGTCGATTTTATCGACACTATCAATTGGCCATGGGATTACAAATTAATTTATTTGATCAATCACACTAAATTAAAAGAACTAAAGTTTACTCACAACAATCGCGAATTTAATTTTGACCTTGCTACCGACGCACAAAAAACTGCGAGTCGTCGCACCTTAGTTCGTTACATGAAATATCTTTCACAGAAAGAATTCTTCGACTTGATGGCTGAGGTTATTCAAAAGTTAGATGTAGCCTTGCCAGATCAAATACCCGAAGCTTACGCCCCTGCAAAATGGTCAGAGTTACGCGAATATGAAAAACGGGGTTTGCGTATAGGCTCACATGCCTGTACTCACCGTGTATTTAATTCCCTTTCGCTTGATGAAGTTCGCAGCGAACTAAAACGAGCTCAAACCCGGCTTGCAGAAGAGCTGGCATCGCCTTCGAATATTTTTTGCTATCCTTCTGGAACCACGCAAGATTATTCCTATCAGCATGCGCCACTTCTTCAGGAACTGGGATATCCGGCCGCTGTTAGCGCCACGCCAGGCAATACTAATTATACTTTTATAAAAAAAGATCCTTATAATATTAGACGGCATAGTTTCCCTAACAATCTTGATCGATTTGTTCGTTACGCGTCCTGGTTTGAGGCGGTGAGGAGTAAATTAAAATAGGCACTGCTCCACCAATTACGATAACTATTTATGGCTCACGATCTTCAAGAATTACAACAACAGTTAAAATCTGAAAAAAATTTAAAAGGCGAAACTTCTCGTCAATTTAAAACCATCGAAAAAAATTCTGAAGCTCACCGAAATTTGCTCGCAAGCATGCAAACCATTTCGGCACGAATAAATGATCTTGAGCAACAAATAAAGAATATTGAATCTGCAAAAATCACCTCTGAATCAAACTCGCAATCCATTCAATTCCAACCTCCATTTGCCACTGTAAATACCGAATCTATTTGGAATACTGCTTTCGAATGCAAACTTATTGAACCAGCTGATTTTCAGCGTTGGGACAATTTTTTAACGCAGCATCAACAAGCATCAGGTTATCACCAAAGCATTTGGTTTCAGCTTATTGAAAAAACCTTTGATCACACGACTAAAATTCTTATTGCTGAAGATGCACAAGGAAATATCCTCGGTGGGCTACCGCTAACATTTTTCTCAAGCAAATTATTCGGGAAATTTGCGATCTCAATTCCGTATGTCAATTACGGTGGCGTGGTAAGCAATTACTTTAACGTCGCACAAGACCTATTGAATACTGCAAAAGCAATTCGTAATGACAACGATTTGTCGCACATTGAAGTTAGAACCATGCAAGCAGGACTGACCGAAAATGCGTTAGATAAGAAAGTTTCAATGGTACTTGCACTACCGACATCCGATGAAGAACTCGATAAACACCTGGGCGCAAAAGTACGCGCTCAATATAAAAAAGCAGAGACTTACACGCCCACGGTTAAATTCGGCAAACTGGAATTACTGGATGATTTTTATAGAGTGTTTGCGCGGAACATGCGTGACCTAGGCACACCGGTGTATAGCAAAAAATGGTTTGCTAATATTTTGAATGCCGACAAAATCAAGTCCACACTCATAGTGGTTTATATGGGTAACAAACCTGTATCGACGGGATTTTTAGTAGGTCATCACAATATGCTCGAAATTCCATGGGCATCTACGATACAAAGTGCGAATGTAAAAAATGCCAATATGTGGATGTACCGCCAAATACTTTCTTACGCAATCAAGGAAGGTTACAGCTATTTTGATTTTGGCAGATCAACTTTAGGCGCAGGAACTTATAAATTTAAAAAACAGTGGGGGGCGATTGCTTATCCACATTATTGGTATTATTTATTACCAGAAGGCGAAAACAAACCGGAATTAAACCCGGACAATCCTAAATACAAACTTGTTATTTTTTTATGGAAGCTCATACCAATATGGGTTACTAAAATAATTGGGCCACAAATTATTAAACATATTCCATAGTTTAGTCTCAAAAGAATATTGGCAATTAGATTGAGCCAACATTCTTTATGAGATTTTTCAAAGAACTGAACCAACTGCTTTAACTAATGCAATCAAACGAAATTTATTTCAGCTTTTGTTTTGCCGCTTTCAAATGCTCCTGGATTTCTTTATTTTTTGGATCTAGAGTGCCAGCCTGAGTAAGGATTTCTAAACCTTCTTTCGCGCTTTTTCGTTCAACCAAAATCCAACCATAAGTATCCACAACAGACGCAGATGTTGGCGCAAGATCATAAGCTTTTTTGCCCGTTTCAACCGCGCGCTCATCGTTTTGTAAATAATACAGCCACGCCAGATTATTCAATGCAACCAGCGTATTTGGTGCAAGCTCAAGCGTTTTTTCATACCATTGAACGGCAACTTCATTGTGATTTAACTGCTGTTCTTTCATAGCCTTGAACATTGCGCCCTTGGCACTGGCGGGCAATTTAACGACCCAATCTTCATAAAAACTGTAAAGTGCATCGGTCATATTATTTTTTCCATAATAATCAGCGATGCTACTAGCCGTAATTTCCGCCGGTTTAGCGGCCCATGATTCTAAATAAAATTTAATCGCTTCTTCCGGTTTGCCTTCATTGGTTTTAATCACACCTTGCAAAAATGCGCGCACGCCTTTATTTGCTTCTGACTGAGGAAAACCATCTAGCAGTTTTTGCGCTTCAGCAAAATTACGCGACGCAATTTCAATTTCGATGAGTTTTACCAAATATTCCGGTTGCCCTGGCAATAATTTCACCGACTTTAAATAACTAACTCGCGCTTCTTCAGTCTGGCCTCTCGCCAAAGCATCCTGACCTTGTAATTGATAAATATCGGCGGCCATTTTAGTAACGTTGGCGGCATTAAGACTTCTTCTTAAACCAATTTCGAGATTGCGCGACGCATCATCCCATTGCTTTGCGCTCGCATAAATTTGCGCGAGCACTACAGATGGCTGCCAAAGTTCCTGACGCGAATTACCCAATTCATTTAAAAATGAAATTGCGGTGTCGCGCTTGTTATTCGCCAATACCAACTTAACCCAATGGCCGTATGCTGCAGTGACAGTTGGATCTGTAGTAATTGCCTGCTGCCAATTGCTAATTGCTTTTTGCGTGTCATGCTGAAGCTCACTTAACTCAGCCAGACCAATCAACGCCAAATATTTATCGCTACTTTCTTTTACAGCGATAACACGTTTAAAAGAAGCTTCTGCCGCTTGATAATTTTTATTCTGCATTAAAAACCAGGCTTCAATAAAATCACCACGGGAGCTATCTGGATATTTCGTTTTAAAAGCAGTAACTTCCTCTTTTACCCTGGAGCTTTGTTTGTCATCAACCAACGCTTTAAAATAGGTTTGCTGAATAACTAAATCCATTTCTTTTTCTTGATAGGCTTTGCGATATTGGGCAAGCGCCTGATCTTTTTCACCGGCAGCAAGATGCTTTTTAGCAAGCGCCAAACGTAAGCGTTGATTGTCAGAGTTTAATGCCAGGCTTTTCTCAAGCGCTAAAGCACCGGCCTCACTTTTGGGATCGCGGCCTAACAAAGCCATTCCGTAAGTGGCTAAAATCGTCGCATTTTTGGGTTGTTTATCAGCGGCTTCTTTTAATAATTTAATGGCATCATCAATTTCATTATTTTTAAACTTTACCAACGCCGCGACTTGTAAAACCGATGGAGCCGAGGTTTCGGTATCTATAAATTCATTAAACAAAGATGCAGCTTTTTCATTGTCGCCTTTTTGAAACTCAACCATTCCGAGTAACGTTGCAGTATTGGTGTCATCTGGAAATTGTTTGCGCAATTCTACAAGAATTTTTTCAGCTTCTTCAAAATTGCCTTTTTGGTAATGAGTTAAGGCATCATTAAATAATTGCTGCGCCGCATTACCTTCCGGGTTTGCTTCCGCTAATTTCTTTTGATAAACCAAAGCTTCACTCGTACGCCCTTCTCTCACTAAAACTTCTGTGAGCAGTGTTAGGATTTTAATGCGATCCGCACTCATGATGTCAGTATCGGGAATAATACTCAGCGCTTTCGAAAGCGATTGCTCTGCAGCGGTATAATTTTGTTTGGCTCCGGCAATTTGACCACGTAAAATTAATGCAGTTACATTATTGGGATTGGCTTGAATAATTTTTTCTAAAACCGCGTCAGCGTCTTCGATTTTATTTTGTATTAATAAATAATTTACATCGAGCATTTGCAGCTCGGCTGCGTTACCTTTTAAAGCTACCAACTTGGCATGCGCGTCATCATACTTGGCCGTGTCGCCCAGATAAGCGTTAGCTGTTGCCAAAGCAGTCAACCAGTGTTGGTAATTATTGGTGTCAGTGGGGGCCACAGGGTTTGCATTGAGAATATCAATTGCAGACTGGAATTTTTTATTTCCAGTATAGGCATCGGCGAGATCTGCAGCGACGGCTGGCATTTCCTTAACAATACCTTCCAACAAGGTTTGAGTGGTGCTGAATGCGCCAATGCCGTTAAAAATTTTCGCCAGTTGGATATAGCCTTGCGGATTTTTTGGGTCAAGTTGTATAGTTTTTTTCGCCTCAAAAATTGCTGCTTTTATTTGACCCTGGTCAACATACATTTGCGCAGCTTTTAAATGACGCGATGTTTCTGCTTGAATATCGTCTTTGCTTTTGCTGCAACTTACAGCGCAAAAAACCATAACAAGAATAATTAACTTTATGAATATTCTCACAGCTATACCTAAAAATTGAAACGATTAAAATGAATAACCCAAGCTCAGACCAACCAGCTTTTCACGGTAACCTGTTGACGCATTATCATCGACACGTTTCTCATCAGAGTAGGATGCTTTGATATTAAAACTTTTCCCAATGCGATAGTTGTAATCAATCCCTACAATTGTACGTTTGTAATTCTCACCCAAGGATTCATTTGATAGCCGATTATCGGATCGAAGCCAGTTCAAGTTCACAGTGGCTGCAGCAGATACCGCATAAGCAGCAGTGATACTTGAGCCAATCTCATTCGCCTTTTCAGCTACCGCAAGATATTCATCGCGCACCTGATAGACACTTGCTGTTAAAGTACAACGAGTACATAGCGCGGTAGAGACCCACTGCAGGTCAACTCTTTTACGATCTATTTGGCTTGATTGACCAATGCCACCATCACTGGAATGTCCTGCAGATACACTTTTATTGCCATTACCAAAAGAGGTATCGGTAATTTCGCGATTTAAATTCACTCCGAAAGTATTCACACCAGATTTATAAGTCGCTGATACCAGGTAGGATGGAGTGGAATATTTTTCGCCCGCGTCAGTTTCACTCTGATTTTTTCCCACTTGAATGCTGTAGGACAATTGACGCAAACGCGCACTGTAAGTCAGCGCTGCAGATCGCAAGGTGTAATCAGATGTGGGGAAATTTTCAAACTCAACTTTGGTAGATTCAGCTTCGAAACCGAGCGTATCGATTTCAGTAATCTTATGAATAACACCAAGTGTTGCGCCTGAACGTGTGGAATTATTTATTTCACTTTCCAGATAATGGATGTCAGAAAAGTTACCTCTTAAAAAAACAGTATCCGCACCGGTGAAGTGACCGTTTAATGTCGGGCTGATAGTTAAAACTTCACGTTCTTCCTGATTCTCGGTGAGATCAACACTATCCGGTGTGTTAAGCAACGTTTGGCGCGAATGCTCGATGAGTAGCTCTGCTATATCTGCTTGTCGCCCAAGATGTAAAGAAGAGTGTCCATCAAGAGTAGATTTATTAGGCTGCGTATCTTCAGAAAAACTGCGATAGGAAGCACCGTAATCGGCTTCAAATTTTCCAATTTCATTTTCGTAAAGTGCGCCAACATTGAGGCTATAGAGTTCTTGCAATTCGGAGATGGGGTTGTCGACGGATTTGTTCCCGTTGTCGCTATGAAGTGCAGATGCGGATACTGAGCCGAAATAGCCATTCGCATAGCTTGTTGATGCTATAAAAAAGGAAGATGCAAAACATCCAACAATTGGGCCTAACGTGCGTTTTCTCATCATCTTTCCCTCACCGCCTGCGGCCCTGCTACAAGCATTACCTGTTACAAGAATTAATAGTTGAACACAACGCCCGCAAATTTTTCTTTTCCGACCGCATCTACCGCCGCCAAAACTTCATCGGTCACCGCTTTTCCAAACGGAACGAGCAGCAAGGCGTGATCGCAATAGCGCGACAAAATACGTGCTTCAGTAGATTGCTGAACCGATGGAACATCCAACACGATAAAACGATCTGGATAACGCTCTTTAATTTCGCTGACAAAACGTTGCATGCGCGTGGAATTGAAAACTTCTGCCGCCGATTCACTGGATCCGCCCGAAGGAATAACACGCAAGCGCTCAACACCGGTTGGATAAATTATTTTTTCAAATTGAATATTTTCGTCGGTTAAATATTGCGTCAAACCTAAATCAACCGATGAAGTGATGTAGCCCTCTGCGCTAGGGCTATAAGGATTACAGTCAACAAACAATGCTGTTTTATGTGGGTCCAGCGCAAAGGTCGCGGCGAGGTTAAAACTGAAATTACTTGATGTACCTGCATCAGTCACTGACGACACCAATACCACCATATTATCGGTCTGGCTTTTCTTTAATAATTTAATTCTCACTTCACGATAAGCATTCAACAGTTGGCGCTGACGCATACCAGTGAAGACTACTTTCTTTTCGTAGAATTCTTCCTGAGTCCACAATACTGGCGTGGGAATATTTTTAATTTTCTCGAGCTTTTTATGTCCCATCACCGCTTTTTTTACAAGCTCATCACTCAGCTCAACCAATCCATCGAATTTGTCTCCGAAGGGATTGTTATAGGGTTCTTTTTGATTGTCCATGGTGGCTCCGGTTGTATTTAGTTTTTCGTTAATTGCCAAAACACGACAATAACGACATAAACCGCCATTGCTAAGATTGAACTTCCCACCAACAAAATCATATCCTTTTTCAATAACCGATCACCGATGGGCGTATTGAAGTGCGGGATGGTACCAATGAGTTCAACTTCTGCGGGTAACTGACTTTGCAGAATGCGCGCGGAGCGAAGATTAGGATCCAGCAATACGTAGGCGACCAATAAACCTAGTGGAAGTAACAAACCAATTAGCGGACCCAGGATTGCGAAGTGAATAAATTTCAAACCTGAAGGACTTAATGGGAAAGAGGCAGGCTCTTGAATACGATAAGTGATACCTTGACCTTCAATATCCAGAGTCATCGATAAACGCGCCGTTTCTTTACGCTCCAACATTTGTTCATATTGTTTTTTGGTCACGTCATAGTCGCGCGTTAAATCAGATAACTGTGCCTGATTTTCGGCGATTCGTTTTTGACGTAAACCTTCTTCACCGCGCAAACTTTTCAAGGATTCCATACGACGATTTTGCGTTCGCAATGAAACTTCTGCTGCAGACAATTGCTTGCGAAGCTCTTCATAAAGTGGATTCTGAACTTTTTCGGTACCACCGCTATAAACATCGCCATCCAGTTGTAATTTTTCGATAGCGACGTCGAGATCCGAAATTTGGCTGCGAACCGAAACGATATCTGGATAACCTTCCTGATAGCTCAACAATAATTGCTCAAGCTGCGCTCTTAATGCAACGCGACGCGCTTTAAGTTCGTCCAACTGACCTTTGGTTTGCAAATATTGGCCTTCGCTACCAATTTCCTGTTTGATGGTGTTGATGCGCGCTTGGGATTCGTCGATGGAAATTTTCAAAGTATCAATTTCTTCACGCAAACTGGAAATACGTCCACTTACCGCTTCTTCAGTACCGTCAGTATTTTTCGCATTAAAGTTTTTTAATTTGTCTTCTGCAGACTCTAATTGGCGTTTGTACATCTGCACTTGTGAATCGATAAAATTAAATGCGCTCACGCTTTCATCGCGTTTTTTTCGTGCAGCATCGGTCACAAATACTTTTACAATTGAATTTAAAACTTCGAATGCTCTGTCGGGATCATTCGCGGTGTACCGAACCAAAAAATGACTGATCTTGCCTTCTTTCTGAACCAAAACGCCGTTGCGCAATTGGCGAATCACACGATCCTGCTCAGCTTCATCGGCATTATCTTTTATTAAGCCTGCGCCTTTTGCCGCCGCTAGCATAATACTGCGAGTGTAGATAATTTCGCTCGCTTGTTCAGAGCGGTCAATCTTGGTGACTTCAGCAGTGCCCTTTAATAAAGGCTCGATAATATTGGTTTCGTCCGCGTAGAGAATTACGCTGGTGCTGTAATGTTTTGGCCAAATTAAACCTAAACTCAACAACGAAAACGCTGTACCTAAAAACAACAATAAGCACCAAAAGCGAAATCGAACCAGCTCTGCTTTTAATGCAAATAAAATATCAGCTAAATAACCCTTATCCATGAAAACTCTCTAATTGTTTACGGCAATACGATTGAATAAGAATGTTTAAAAAGCGCGCTCGGGAACCGTGATGATATCGGAAGGTTGCAGCGGATAATTGGTGATTACATCACCGTTATTAATCAAATCATCCAACTTAATGGGATACACCTTAACAACGCCATTTACTTTGCGGTACAACTTGGATTTATTGGATGCCGCGAATTCATTTGGGCCACCGGCCAATAAGACTATGTCCAACACTGTCATGCCTTCACGAAATGGCAAGGATTGCGGATTTTTGATCGCACCTGTAATGCGCACACGACGCTGGAAATCCGAACTGCTGGAGCTAACTACAATAACCGTAACTTGAGGGCTTTTTACGTAACCAGCCAAAGCATCGGTAATATTTTGGGATAGCTGCACCGTCGTTAACTCTGCCGCAACTATGTCGCCCACCAACGGCAAAGTTACTTTTCCATCGGGACGGACTTGAACTGAACGGGATAAATCCGCGTTGCGCCACACGTTTATCTCAATAGAATCGCCCACGCCCAGACGATATTCCTCATGGCTACCACCGTCAGAAACTGGCGGCATTACTACCTTACCCGTTGAACTACAGCCAACAAACAACAGACTAATCAATGCCAGTTGTAGAAGTTTACCTAAGTACTGCATAACGCCGTTCCTTTAATAAGTGGATTGCCAAACGCAATAATTGAAATCGTGTTAGTGGACGCCTTTACCGAGAAGAATAATCTCAACGGTCTGGATCATAATTAACATATCCATAAAGAAGCTATGGTTTTTAGTGTAATAGAGATCGTATTGCAATTTATTTTTTGCGTCCTCTACCGACGCACCGTAAGGGTACTTCAACTGCGCCCACCCCATCAAACCCGGTTTTACTTTGTGCCGAGCTTCATAAAACGGAATTTGCTGCGCAAGATCTTTTACAAATTCAGGGCGTTCGGGGCGCGGGCCTACGAAACTCATTTGTCCTGCTAGCACGTTGTACAACTGGGGTAACTCGTCCAGACGAGTGTTGCGAATAAAAGCGCCTACTCGAGTCACGCGGGCATCATTTTTCTTGGCCCACACGGCTTGGCCGGCTTTTTCTGCATCCTGACGCATACTTCTGAATTTATAAATTCGGAAGTGTTTACCGTTCAAACCGACGCGAACTTGATGATATAAAAACGGGCCGGGGCTTTCTAACTTCACCGCTATTGCAGTAAGCAGCATAAATGGCCATAAGACAATAAAAAACAGCAAGGCGAGTGCCAAGTCGAAGATACGTTTGCCGAGCAACTCGCGGCGCGCGTAGCGAAAGCCGTCGGAAAATAACATCCAGCTTGGCTGCAGCAAACTCAATTCAATTTTGCCCAATTCCCGCTCATAAAAACTTAAACCGTCGCAAGAAGGCACACCGGCCAATTTACAATCCAGAAATTGGCTTAGTGGAAATACATCGCCATTGGTGTGCCTGCGCTCGTCGGGCGAAATTACAATCTCGGAGATGCGCTCCTGCTTTACAAAGCTGAGCCATTCCTTGGGTTCAGGAATGATCAGCTCGGGGTCGACTACAACTTTATCATTGGGACTGGGAATACAGCCTACTACACACACGCTCAAGGTTTCGCCGTTGGCAGTTAGTTCATCCAACAGTTTTTTGGTGCGCGTGCCTGCGCCGTAAACCACCACGCGACGAGTGAGATTTGCGGTATCGACTATGGCGATAAAGATAAATCGTGCCGGCAACACCAATGCAGAGGCGATAATTACTGCCCAGAAACCTACGTGCTGATCGATGATTGAATCGCCAAAAATCAAATTGATAGCCGCGAGGCTTAAACTACCGAGGAGAAAAAAGCTCACCAGCGTTCGCAGCACCATGCTGGAAAAACCTTCGCGCACTAATGAGGTATACACCCCCATGGAAAGCGTACAACAACTGAACAAGACAGAAAAAAGAATGATGGGAACCCAGTTAATGGGGTAAACACCTGAAACGTAGGCGGCTAAGTTATCGAAATGCGACGTCAGCCCTTGAGCAAGCCATATGCTTGCGCCAAGCAGGGCGGCTTCAGCGATCCCCAAAAACAGGTAAGGAAGATGCACATAGTGCTTACTAACACGAATGTAAGACAAACTCGGTTCCTTCAAGCTAGTGGTTATTACCCGCTAAATTCAATTTGGCAGGAGCGTAAAAAATGGGTGATTATAGCGACTTTTGTGACAAATATTCATGCATTACCGAGGAATCTTGTCTAGCCTCTTTAAATTAAACACCAACTAATCGATTACGCCTATTTAACGGCGTTTTTTTCATTATCCAACTTGATTATGGTAGCCTATGCCGCCTCTGGAATTCATAGACTGCTAAGGAAATACCCATGTTCGCCAGCAATCCCACTATCTGTATTATTGGTTTAGGCTACGTTGGCCTGCCACTTGCCGTAGAGTTTGGAAAGAAGACAAAAACTATCGGGTTTGATATCAATCAACATCGTGTTGGCGAGCTACTCAAAGGCCACGATCACACGCTTGAACTTGATGCTGCCGAACTTGCTGAAGCGACTCAATTAACTTACAGCACCAGCGAAGCTGATATCAAAGGCGCTGATGTTTATATAGTGACTGTACCTACGCCGATTAACTCCGGCAACCAGCCCGATCTTACTCCACTCGAAAAAGCTTCAGCATTGCTGGGCCGCGTGATTAACAAAAACGCCATCGTTATCTATGAATCCACGGTTTACCCCGGCTGTACCGAAGAAGTCTGTGTGCCGATCATCGAGAAAACGTCAGGATTCGTCTTCAATAAAGATTTCTTCGCAGGTTACAGCCCAGAGCGCATCAACCCGGGCGACAAACTTCGTCGCGTCCACAACATTATTAAAATCACTTCGGGTTCAACGCCGGAAGTTGCCGAATACGTTGATCAGCTGTACCGCAGAATTGTAGTCGTAGGCACCCATAAGGCAAGCAGCCTGAAAGTGGCTGAGGCAGCCAAGGTGATCGAAAATACCCAGCGCGACTTGAATATCGCCCTCGTTAACGAGCTGGCACTGATCTTCAACAAGCTCGGAATTGATACGCTCGAAGTGCTTGAAGCCGCTGGTACCAAATGGAATTTCTTGCCTTTCCGTCCAGGTTTGGTAGGCGGTCACTGCATCAGTGTTGATCCTTATTACCTCACTTATCGCGCACAGCAAGCTGGCTATTACCCTGAAGTAATTCTTTCTGGTCGCCGCGTAAACAATAGCATTGGCGCGTTTGTGGCTGAGTCGGTTGTTAAGATGATGACCAAGCGCAAAGTGCACGTGGTCGACTCAAAAGTACTGATTTTGGGCCTAACATTTAAAGAAAACTGCCCCGACCTGCGCAACACCGGCGTAATCGACATCATTAAAGAACTCGAAACCTTTAATACCCATGTTGATATTTACGACCCTTGGGCCGATGCCGCCGAAGCCAAACATGAATACGGTGTAGATCTTATTGACACACCAGTCCCGGGCACCTATGACGCCATCATCATTTGCGTAGGCCACGACAAATTCAAAGAGCTGGGCGCAGAAGGTATTCGTGCATTAGGCAAACCTGGCAACGTCTTGTTTGATGTTAAACATATTCTCCCGAAAGCTGCGGTAGACGCGCGCCTCTAAGGTAATTAGCTTTATGAAAGTGTTAGTAACTGGTTCTGCAGGTTTTATTGGTGCCGCCCTCGCGCAGCGTTTATTAGCGCGCGGCGATGAAGTAATCGGTATCGATAATCTCAACGATTATTACGATGTTCAGCTCAAGAAAGACCGTTTGGCGCTCTTGACTCCCAATACCGGATTTACCGATATCCGCTGCGGTTTGGAAGATAAAGTTGCGGTCGATAATGTGTTCAAACAATACAAACCCGACCGCGTTGTAAATTTGGGCGCGCAAGCTGGGGTGCGTTATTCGCTGGTTAATCCACAAGCGTATATCGACTCGAACGTCACCGGCTTTTTAAATATCCTGGAAGCTTGCCGTAATTTCGGCACAGAAAATCTGGTTTATGCATCGAGCAGCTCGGTGTATGGCGCTAACACAGCCATGCCTTTTTCCACTCAGCACAATGTGGATCACCCCGTAAGCCTCTACGCGGCGACCAAAAAATCCAATGAATTGATGGCGCACACTTACAGCCATTTATTCAAAATTCCAACAACTGGTTTGCGTTTTTTCACGGTCTATGGCCCTTGGGGCAGACCGGATATGGCACCCATCCTGTTCACTAAAAAGATTTTGGCTGGCGAATCGATTGACGTTTTTAACTACGGCAATCATCGCCGCGACTTTACTTATGTGGATGATATTGTTGAAGGCGTGATCCGCACGCTCGATCACGTTGCGGTCGGCAATCCTGACTGGAGTGGCTTGCATCCTGATCCAGCCAGTTCGCAATCGCCTTATCGTATTTACAACATCGGCTCGAATAATCCGGTGGAGCTGCTGCATTTTATTGAAGTGCTGGAAGATTGCCTGGGCAAAAAAGCCGTTAAAAACCTGCTACCCATGCAGCAAGGCGATGTACCCGACACCTATGCGGATGTAGATGCGCTGATTAAAGATGTGAACTACAAACCCAGTACCTCCGTAGAAGTGGGCGTGGAAAATTTCGCACGCTGGTATCGCGATTACTACAAAGTTTAAGGCTTAAACGGTTTAATTTAATACAGCTTCGGCAGGCGATTTATGGCAGCAACCAAAAGCACGATTACCCACGCGATGACCGTGGATGTGGAAGATTACTTTCACGTTGCCGCGTTTAACAAAGTCATCAATCCCGACGAGTGGGAAAAATGGCCGTGTCGTGTAGAAGCTAACACCCATAAATTGCTGCAATTGTTTGCTGATACCAATATCAAAATCACGTTTTTTATTTTGGGCTGGGTCGCCGAGCGCTACCCCGAATTAGTAAAAACCATTCAAGCACAAGGTCACGAAATCGCTTCACACGGTTACAGTCACCAGCTTATTTACAAGCAAGATCCCGCCGTGTTTCGCGCTGAAACTGCAAAATCCAAACAAATATTGGAAGATTTGGCTCAGGTTCAAATTATTGGTTATCGCGCTGCCAGCTATTCAATTACTCGAAAATCTTTGTGGGCGTTGGATATTTTGGCTGAGCTGGGCTTTACGTGGGATTCCAGTATTTTCCCCACTCGCCACGATAACTACGGCATTCCCGGCAGCCCGGAAGAGCCTTACAAAATTATCACCACCAATGGCAGTGTTCTGACTGAGTTTCCGCTGACAACCGCTAAAGTTTTTGGACAATCTGTACCTGCAGCAGGCGGCGGTTACTTCCGTCAGTATCCTTACGCCTTATCGCGCTGGTTATTTGAGCGAGCGAGCAACAATCAAACTAAAGCGCAGATTTTTTATCTTCACCCGTGGGAAATCGACCCGGATCAACCGCGCGTTCCGAACGCCAGCTGGTTTAGCAATTTCCGTCACTACACCAATCTTTCACGTTGCTTGCCACGCTTGGAGCGCATGATTGATGACTTCCAATTTGGCACTATCAGCCAAAGTTTGGGCTCGGTAACGGTGACTAAAACCTTGAATATCGCGGAATTGGCAGAAGACAAAACCCAAGCCGCTTGATTAGTGGTTGCAGAATGCTTTTCGCATTGGCCATTAATTATAGGTTTGAGGGTGAAGGGAAATTTTTAGCAAAATTAAAAGCAAACTCGGTAACGCCGTGCTCTCGAATGTATTTTAGCTTTTCTTTGCCTTCAGAAATACTCGGAATATGTGACGCTGGAACCCACCAAAGAACTTGATGAGCATCTGACATTTTATTAAACCACATATTTTTTTCTTTCAATAATTGAAGATGCACACTTTTATAGACGTAATTTTTTAACGATTCCAAGTCCTCCCAAACGCTCATATTTACAATGATTGAAGGATCTTCAAATCCGCTAATAGTAGCTGCGCCCTCTTCAGATTTTAATCGCCAAACGAAGCCCGGGGATTTATCGGCAAGCTGATTAATCTCATCCAGACGATCAACAAACCCTTTCATGATCACCGAATCCATCGCGGCTTTTGCTGTAGCGACATTGATTTGTGCCAAATGAAATTGCTGCATGCGAATTACGCCTTGCTTCGTAATAGCTTGTTCCGTAAAGGCGTTTCAACAAAATGATAAAGCAGTGCAGCGACTCCAAGTGATGTCAACGCCGCAGCGACAAAAACTTCAAATTCACCTAATAAACTCAAATTTTCCGGTAGGGATTTTCCGGTGAAATACGAAGATCCCGCCCGCAATACATCCAATAAAAACCAGTGAAACATATAAAGCGCGAACGAAATTTTTCCGAGATAAACCAAAGGCGACCAAGTTAGAAGATATCTGCCATCTGCAGGAACACGAGCCGCGCAAAGCACCAGCCAGGCAAATGCCGCGACTGAAATAACTCCCGGAATTGGCAAGGCAAGCAATAAAATATTAACTATAAATGCGGCCAGAGCCCATCTCGCCGAGGCGATACGCGCCCAATAACCATGGCGGTAACATTGAAATGCAACAACGCCTAATACAGCCTCGCCAAAACAACGCAACAGCATAGGCCAGCCTGCGTAATCCATCCCAAGGTTACCGAAATAAGCTTCTACGCCACCGATAACCAATAATACCGCGATCACACTAACGCCCATTGCCGCATTACTAGCGCGATGAAGACGCAAAATAAGCCAAGGCACGGTGAAATAAATAATCCACTCGGCGCTGATCGACCACGCAGGTTGATTCCAGTAGGCTGCCCAGTGGAAGGTTTGCAGCATCAGTAAATTGGTCAGCAAGGTGAATGGAGTA
Organism: Gammaproteobacteria bacterium; assembly: GCA_004172865.1. Lineage (GTDB taxonomy): Bacteria > Pseudomonadota > Gammaproteobacteria > Pseudomonadales > Cellvibrionaceae > Cellvibrio. Next base: position 89,085 of record SEBV01000009.1, read on the forward strand.
TCGTCACCGGTAAAAGGTGCGAGCTTCTCGGTGCCAGCGACACCCTGTTGCACAGCCCACCATTGCAAAGTTTCAAAGGCGACAAACAACATCAGCATAAAAATGTGCAGGGGATAAACCCGCGCAAACCGCGCCCACATAAAATGCCGATAATCGCTTTTATTAATTCCAGCCGTAAAACGCGATTGATAAACGTAAGCCAGAACAAATCCACTCAGAATGAAAAACAAATCCACCCAAAGATAGGATTTGTAAAACAAGTGAGATGGAATGACTTTGGGAAGTTTGTCCAACAGCACAAATAAAAAGTGATGACTGAGCACAAAGAGCGCTGCAATTCCGCGCAATGACGTTAACGCAGATAGCTCGGGCTGCTTGGCTGAAACACTATTTAGCATTGGCGGTTGCCTTAGCCCACTGCGCCATGCCTTTGACTACGAATTCCTGATCTTCCGGCTCCGCCAAAATATGCGATGCCTGAGTTAGATACACCAGCTTGTGGTTTTCGCCAAAATTCGCAGCGCTGAAGCAATCCTTAAACTGGCCTTCATAGTTGTAATGATCGCTGCGGCAAAACACGCTAAACAATTTCAAACCCCGTTGCGCGAGTTGGGATAAACCAGCTTCAACTTCTGCCTTGGGCGGGAAATCGGGAAATTGCGGCACCTCAAAAAAGCGCTGCTCGACACCGGAAACCGCCGCACCATACTTCACTTTTTTAAGGCCAAGCGCACGTTTAATCACACTGGCCCAGCGGGCGAAGGCGAATATGCGCGGAATGTAATGGTAAAAATAGCTCTTCCAACTCAGGTAACAATACCCATCGATTTGCGCTATGCCAATGATGCGGGGATCTTTGATGGCAGTGCGATAAGAGGCATAAGCGCCCGAGCAGAGGCCGTAGAGAATAAATTGCTTGATGCCCTTTTCCCGCGCCAAATATTCCATGGCTTCCTGAACTTCCTCAACAGCGGACTCGGACGCCGTGAGCGTACTGCGGCGCGCTTCGCTATCGCCAATGCCGGAAAAATCGAATCGCAGTGTTAATAAACCGGCGCGTTCAACAATAGTTCGCGCCAGGGTTACCGATAAACGGCATGAGCCTACACGATGGATTACGCCGGAATTTAATAAAATTACTGCCACTGAAGAATTGCTAACGTCCGCCGCTTCCGGTTGACTGATGACGCCAATCAGGGGATTTACCTGACCGATGCTGATGACACGTTCGCGCATGATTTCCCCTAGCGTTGCGGTGCAGAAAAGTAGTTTTCGATGGCCTGCACAATCGGCTGTGGCCACAATATTCCGCCGACATGATCCACATAATTCCAATCGTGAGGTGCAGGCGCCAATTCATAAACGAAGCGCGGCAAAGTACTTAGACTGGCGTAAAGCTCAGTAAAACGCTCATTCTCGTGGGAGACAATCTGCGCGACCGAAGTTGACTCAAGGCCCTGAATTTGCCGCAAATCCAACCCGGCCAAACTCTGCTGAAAAACACGCGGCATGGAAAAACCGTTAAAATGCAAAGTGCCTTCATCAGCCACAAAATTAGCGCGCGATTGTGCAGCACTAATTTCAGCTTTCAACTCATCGATATAAGCTTGGCCGCTGACAATCGGGTCCCACATTAGCAAGCGCGATATTTGGGGATTTTTGGCGGCGACTTGCGCTGCCAATAAAGAACCTACACGCAATCCCAACAGCGACACTTTGGGCACGGCGGCGATATCCATCAACTCTTGGACTGCAACGCGGATATCTTCCTGCCAATCTGCGGCAGTGACATTGGCGAGCGTACCTGCTGAATCGCCAGTGCCACGATAATCAAACCGCAAAACCGAGTAGCCGAGCGCAGAAAGGTTTATCGCCAAACGGCGAAGCGAACGATGCGCGCGCATATATTCCTGCCCAAATGGATTGCACAAGACAATACCTTCGCGGCGATTCGTGAGCTTCGGGGGATGATAGGCGCCGTACAAATAACTTGTCGATGGGCCGAAATAAAACGCTTCCAAAAAACGTGCTCCTAGATAATTTACAGGCGCGTCGCCAGCTCAACCCGGCGTTACCACCTTACACCAACCACCTTGCGCTACTAACCTAACTTGCGCCGAATAGCACGGAAGCTTAACCAAATTTGAAATTTGGTGCCAGCAAGGGCGACCATAAAAATCGCCCGCCGCACCTGAGAGTTGTGCCTAGTCTGAACCGCCGAACAAGCGGCTCAACAAACCTTTGGATTTTTTGCCAACCACTTTACCGACAGCTGCTTCCGGCTCAGGGATCGCGGCGATCGCTTTGATTTCCGCTGGATTCGCACCCAAAGCGACATCAATACGAGCTGCCAATTGTTCCAAGGTATTTACCCACATATCCTGCGGCGAGAAGCGCACACCGAAATTAGCATCCATTTCGAGGATGACTTCGAGCGCCAACAGTGAGTGGCCGCCAATGTCGAAGAATTGTCCGTCGATACTGACTTGATCGCGCTTGAGCGCAGCCTTCCAAATCTCAGCCAACTTAAGTTCGGTCGGCGTAGTCGGCAGAATCACTTCCGTAGAATTACTGTGCAATTCCACCGGTTCCGACAAGATTTTGCGATTTACTTTGCCAGATGAAAGCAAAGGCAATTGGGCAATCGCCGTAAATTGCTGAGGCAACATATAGTCGGGCAAATACTGGCGCAGATGCTTGCGTAGCTCGGTGTTGGTAGGTTCCTGATCGTGACGATAAACCACATAGGCAACCAGACGCTGATCGGTTTTATCGAAGTGTTGCAATACTACCGCCGCATCTTTAATTGCTGAATGACGACGCAATTGCACTTCAATTTCTTCCAACTCAATGCGGAATCCACGTAATTTGATTTGGTTATCCAAACGGCCGGCGAATTCTACATTGCCGCTGCGCGTCCAACGCGCCTGGTCACCGGTGCGATAAAGTCTGCGACCTTGGGCGTCCACCACAAAACGCGCAGCAGTTTTTTCCGCATCGCCAAGATAGCCTTTTGCCAAGCCTGTTCCGCCAATCCACAACTCGCCGAAAGCACCTATAGGCAAGGTGCGACCCGCATCATCCAAGACATGAAGCTGGGTATTCGCCAGTGGGCGACCGATGTAAATAGTTGGCGCTTCGCCATTTTCACCAGTTTGAACTCGATAGGCACTGGTCCAAACCGTGGCTTCGGTGGGTCCGTAGAGATTCCACAAATCAACACCTTGTGCGAGCAATTCGCTGGCAAGATCGCTCGCCAGTAATTCGCCGCCGCAGAAACCGCGGAATCCTACAGGAGCGCGCCAGCCGGAGTTAAGCAGTAAACGCCAGGTTGCCGGTGTGGCTTGTAGGAGCGTGATTTGCTGTTGATCCAATAAATGACGTAGAGCGAAATCGTCTTGACTTTGCTCCTCGCTGACCAAAATCACGCTTGCTCCGCTAGTGAGCGGCAAGAACAATTCGAGCAGGGAGATATCGAATGCCAGAGTGGTGACTGCCAATAAGCGGTCGTTCTCGCTAATTCCCGGCTCGCGTTTTACGGCCTGGATGAAGTTGTGCAGGGCGCCATGACTAACCTCTACGCCTTTGGGCACACCGGTGGAACCTGAAGTGAAAATCACATAGGCAAGATTTTCAGGTATGAGTGCGACATTCGAAGCCTGAGTTGAAGCTTGCGCAATGACGGCTTCATCCAAATCCAGTTGCACAGATATACTGGAAAAATCGCCGAGATTGGCAATCAAGTTGCTGTCGGTAATTGCCAGCTTCACACCTGCCGCACCCAGAATCGCCTTAACGCGTTCGACTGGATAAGACGGATCGAGCGGAACATAGGCCGCGCCCAATTTCCAGATGGCCAAAATCAGCGCTGGCAAATCGCGATTGCGACGCACTAATACACCCGCCAAATCACCCGAACCTAGGCCTTTTGCTTGCAGATAGTACGCAAAGGCGTTGGAACGCTGCTCAAGTTCGGCATAGGTGTAAGCTGCATCACCCACCGCAACGGCCAACTTGTCGGAATGACCAGCAGCAGCTTTTAACCAATCGCCAACTACACCGTTATCAAACTCAAATTTAACGGCGGTGTTATTCCAGCCGTCCAGAAGCTGTTGTTCGTCGTTTTGCGCAGACGTTAACTCACCTAGCGAAAGCTCAGGTTTTTGCGCAACCCAATTCGCCATCTCAACGAAACTATCGCCGAAGGCCTGAACCGTCGTTTTGTTAAAGAGTTCAACGGGGAACTCCATACCGCCGTCCATACCTTTGAGCTGGCGTTTCACCCAAACGTCCAGATCGGTTTGCACGCCAGTGCGCTCAACATCCACCTGAGTGCGCAAAATGCCGTCCATTTGATCGGCGCGGTTGCGCACGTCTTGATAGCTAAACAGGGTTTGTACCAAAGGCGGACGCGCTGCATCGCGGGGTGGATTCAGGGTATGGACTAAGGTTTCAAACTGGGTGTCCTGATTATCCATGGCGTCGAGTAACGTCTTTTTTACATCCTGCAGGAAGCTTGCAAAACTGCGTTGCGGCTTGATGCGGAAACGGCAAACCAGGCGATTGATAAACGGCCCCATTAAGCCGCTGATCTCCATTTGATTGCGCGCAGACACCGGCACACTGACCAAAATATCGTCCTGGCGGCTGTAACGATGCAACATCAAGGCATAGAGGCCGATGATCACCATAAACAAAGTCGCGCCCTGACGGCTGCCAATCTCTTCCAACGCTTGCAGTAAGTCTTCGTCGAAGTGGAAATTGATCCCTTCCGCACGATGGGCCTGATGCACCGGACGAACTTTATCGAGCGGTAAATCCAGCACAGGCAATTCGCCAGACAACTGTTGCGACCAATAGCTCAACTGCTTTTTAACTGAATCGCTTTCTAAAAATGATTTCTGCCAAATCGCATAATCGGCGTATTGCACCGTCAACGGCGGCAGCGGATTAGGTAGACCTTGAGCATAGGCGTTGTAAAGCGTGCACATTTCTTTGAGCAAAATATCGAACGACCAGCCATCGAAAACCAGATGATGGATGAGTAAGAAAAGAACGTAGTCATTAGGGCCCAGCTCGATCAAGCGCACCGTAAATAACGGACCTGTTTGCGTGTTAAAAGGCTGGGCCGCTTCGTTGCGCAACACGAGTTTCAGCTCATCCAGATTGTCGACACCAAACTGCGATAACGGGATTGGTTTTAAGTCTATGCCAAGCGAGTCACGCAGATTTAGCACCAATTTGCCCGCTTCAGTACGAAAACCAGCGCGCAACAATTCATGACGCTGTTCGATAGTTGCAAACGCCTGTTGCAGCGCGTTGAGATTCAATTCGCCGCGCAAACGGAAGGGCGCAGGCAAGTTGTAAGCAAAAGAATCTGGCTCAATTTGTTCCAGATACCACACGCGTTGCTGCTGAGTGGACGCTACTGCTTGTTCATCTGCAGCGCGGGGCTGGATTTTGGTTTGCAAATTTCCGCTGCGTGTTTCCATACTGATAATTTCAGCCAACTGGCGAATGGTGGGCGCTTCGAATAATTTACGCAGGCCAATGTTAACGCTGAAGATATTTTTCACGCGCGCAAACATTTGGGTACCTAACAAGGAATGACCGCCCAACTCAAAAAAGTCGTTGGTCACGCCCACTTTTTCCAAGCCCAAAATGTCACGCCAGATCTCAACCAATTGTTCTTCAATAGAATTTTCCGGCAGCGCAAAGGTGCTTTCATCAACCTCACCCAGCACCGGCGCGGGCAGGGCTTTGCGATCTACTTTGCCGCTAGATGTTAAGGGGAATTTATCCAGCACCACAAAGTGCGATGGCACCATATAGTCCGGCAAAGACGCGCGCAAATGATCGCGCATGGCCTGAACGTCTGGATTACTGCCGTCGCGGGTCATCAAATAAGCCACCAGACGTTGGTCGTTTTGGCGATCTTCACGGGCTAGCACCACGCTTTGGGTCACGCCGGGATATTGGCTGATAACCGCTTCAATTTCCCCTAACTCGATTCGCTGACCGCGCAGTTTTACCTGGAAGTCATTGCGGCCAATATATTCCACCACGCCATCATCGCGCAGGCGAACCAGGTCGCCGGTGCGGTATACGCGACCGGGCTTATCATCTACATAGGGGTCAGCAATAAAACGATCCGCGGTTAAATCCGGGCGATTCACATAACCGCGCGCGATTTGCACACCGGCTAACAGCAACTCGCCAGGAACACCGGGCGGCTGCAGTTTGAGATTGTTATCCACCACGTACAAACGGGTGTTAGTGAGCGGATATCCGATAGGCACACTACTGCTGGCATCGCCCTGGCCGCACAGCCAATAGGTTACGTGGATTGCCGCTTCGGTGGGGCCGTAAAGATTCCACAATTCCACATCCGGGAAGGCCTTAACAAAACGCTGCTCAAGATCTTTGGATACAGCTTCACCACTTGCCAGCACCCGCACAATACTCGGGCATTTTTGCTGATCAGCCTCCTGCAAAAACAAGTAGAGCATGGAGGGCACGAAATGCACATAAGTCATTTGGTGCTGGTTGATCAGGTCGATCAAATAGCCGGTTTCCTTATGGCCGCCGGGTTTGGCCATAATCAATTGGCTACCGGAAATCAGCGGCAGGAAGAGTTCCCACAGGGATACATCGAAGGTGTAGGGCGTTTTTTGTAGGATCTTGTCGCTGGTTTTGAGTTGATAAACCTCATCCATCCACAACATATGGTTGCACACGGCCTGATGCTCGTTCATCACACCTTTGGGTTTACCGGTTGAGCCGGAGGTGTAAATCACGTAAGCCAACTGATCCGGTTTGATGCTTACTGCCGCGCGAGTTGTGGGGTAGGCGGCAAGTGTTTCGGCTGCAGTATCAAGGGCTAAATATGGAACACCGGCGGGCAAATTGCCTTTGAAACGGTTTTGCAGGAGAACCAGTTTGGCCCCCGCCTCTTCCAGAATATATTCCACGCGATCCAGCGGATGTTCGGGGTCGAGCGGTAAATAAGCTCCACCCGCTTTGAGCACTGCATTGATGGCGATCACCATTTCCAGCGAGCGCTCCATCATAATCGGCACCATAGTTTCGGCGCCGACACCTTGGGCAATCAAGTAATGCGCCAGACGATTTGCCTGGGCATCCAACTGCTTATAGGTCAGTTGTTCATCGCCCGCGATAACGGCAATATTGTCGGGAAACTTATCGACTGCAGCTTCAATCAAGCCGTGCAGGCTGCCGCCGTATTGATAGTCGCGGCGCGTGTTATCCCAACGGCTGGTAATAGCATCGCGGTCGGCATCCAGAATAAATTCAATCGTACCTAGCGGTTGATCCGCATTGGCATTCAATCGCCCATAAAAAACTTCCAGCTCCGTTAAGCGGCGCTCCATGGTGTTTTTGCGCCACAGGCTGGTGTTATAGGTGCATTCCATCACGGCCGATTTAGCGGACAAGGTGATGTTCATGTTGAGATCGAAGTTTTCAAAAGTACGCGGATTGGAGCCAAACTCCATGGTCAGGTTGCGATAGGCTTCGCTCGCCTCGCTTTCCTGATCCACGTTGAAAATTACTGACACCAGCGGCGGCTTGGATGGGTCGCGCTCAGCTTCGATGGTTTGTAGTAAGGTGCCGTAGGTGAGGTATTGGTATTCAAACGCGTCCAACATTTTTTGCTGGGTCATGGCAACTAAATCGCGGAAGCTTTCTTTGCCATCCAATATGAAATAGAGCGGAATAATATTGACGCAATGGCCGACTAACGCATGATCGCCCTTAGCCATTTGCCCCGCGAAGGGCACCCCCAACACGATTTCCTGGCTGCCGGATAAGCGATGCAAATAGGCCACAAAACCGGCCATAAGCGTACTGATCAAGGTGCTGCGATTGGTGGCGGCGAGTTTTTTTAGCTGGCCAATCAAATCTATCGGCAGACTTTTATCCATACGCAAAGCGGCGAAACTACGCTGCGCCGGGCGAGCATTATCGTACGGCAACTCCAGGCTGGGAGCGCCTTTTGCATATTGTTTTTGCCAATATTTCAGGCTGTCGGCGCGCAGTTGGGCGGTCTCTTCACTGCGCTCCCATACGGCGTATTCGGCAAAACTGGGCGCGGGTTCGAGGTCGAGGCTGCTGTTTTCCAAACGTGCGGTGTAGAGATGACCGAGTTCGTCGGCAATCACGTACAACGACCAACCATCGCACACTGAATGGTGGAAGGTGAGCACTAAGCTATATTGCTGAGGCGCGAATTTGATGAGATCGAAACGTGCCAGTGGGCCATTGAATAAATCGAAGGGTTGTTCCACCAAATCGCGACACAAATTTTTCAATCTTGCCTGGGCTTCGCCTTCGGTTTGCGCTTGATAATCGTAACGCACCAGCGGAATCGAGCGATCTTTATAGAACACCATTTGGTGGCCGTCGGAACTGAAGCAGCCGCGAATGGATTCGTGCCGCAAAGCTAAATCCTGAAGCGCAAACTCCAGGGCTTTTTCATCCAACTTACCTTTAAGGTGGATAAATACAGATTCATTAAACGCGCAGTTAGCATCATCGCCAAATTGCGATGCCAGCCATACTTCGCGCTGGGATTCGGTTGAATCCACTGCTGCCGATAATTCACCAAAAGCAAAAGGATTGTGAGAACCCGCAAAAGATTTCAAAGAGCTATTCATGCGTGCTTAACCCTGCCATTTTTCGAATTGGCGTGGATCTTTGGCAGAGGGCACATACCAGACTGCGCGGCCTTCTTCATCCCGCCCCAACTTTGCGCCGGTAACTGGCGGAGTGAAATTTTCCTTCTCGTAATCGCTAATGACAGGCAGCGCACTTTGGTCTATATCCAGAAAACTTTTAGCGGAATCGGCTTGGGCGGCTGCAGTCTTGCCATCGGCGGCGGGGAAAAATTCCAGCAACAACATATCGTCAATCGCGGATTTGAATGCGTTGATGATGAACTCAATATCTTCATCGCTGTGCGCGGTGGTGATAAAAGTTGGGCGCGCATCCCACACGTGAATACCTTTCTCGCGCAGTAATACGTAGATCAATTCTTCGTAGGCGATTTCCTGTGGAATTTTGATTTTGCACATGGAACCGCAATTGGCGATTTTTACCGGGGCGCCGACCAATTTTGCGTAGTTGTTGATCTCTTTTACCATGCGATCTGCACGGGCATTGAGCCAGGTTTGCAATTCAGGTTCGGCTTTGAGTTTGCTAAGCACGGCGACTGACGCTGCCAACACCAGCGGATGACGTACGAAAGTACCCGCAAAATAAGTTACCCCAACTTCTGGCGCGGAGTTATCGCCGTATTGCCATTGGCCGCCGTCAAGGGCGTCCATAAATTCGCTTTTGCCGGCGATAACGCCAATCGGCAGGCCGCCGCCGACAATTTTGCCGTAGGTGCAAATGTCCGCATCTATACCGTAAAAACCTTGGGCGCCGCGCTGATGGATACGGAAGCCGGTGATAACTTCATCGAAAATAAACGCGATGTTTTTCTCGCTACAAATTTTGCGCGCTTTCTTCAAAAATTCGAGCGGCTGGATTTCCGGGTAACGACTTTGTACAGGCTCAATCAAAAGCGCAGCGATTTCATCGGCGTGTTCGATGATGTAATCCAGCGATTTTTCATCGCCGTAGTCGAGCATAATAACGTGCTCAACCGCCGCTTCGGGAATACCCGCCGCCGCTGGTGTCGCAAAACCATTGCTACCGCGAGTTACGATCACTTCGTCGTTAATACCGTGGTAGTCGTTTTCAAACATCACCACTTTATCTTTCAACGTTACAGTACGCGCCAGACGCACAGCGCCGAGTACCGCTTCCGAACCCGTATTACAAAACGCGGCGCGCTCGTTGCCGGTAACTTCGCAGAACAATTTGGAGGCTTCAGCCATCAGCGGATGTTGCGGGCCAATTTCATAGCCGATATCCAACTGCTTATGAATCGCTTCTTTGATGAAAGGCGCAGAGTTACCGAAAAAGTTGGAGCCGAAACCGCAGGTGATATCCACAAAACGAAAGCCATCGATATCCCACAAATACGCGCCTTCGGATTTGGCGACGACGATTGGATAAATGATTTCTTTTAAGGGATTACGGAAACCGGATACGACTCGCGGATCAGCGAGTTGCTTGCGATTGTCCTGCGCGAATTTTTTCGAGCTTTTGAACTTGGTGTTGTAGCGTTCGGATAAGGCATCCAGATTGGATTTTTGTTTAGGCGTTAAATCATTGGAGCGTTTAACGTTAATGCGTGTCCCCGCCCCAAATGGCTTCACCGTTTTTTCTGGCGCTTGGGCGCTGGTAGTTACACTAGCTTGCGCTGCAGCAGGTGCGGCGACTTGTGGCGCAGCAGTAAATGTTTGTGGCAGCGCACCACCAGCGTGACCGGCTAATAATGCCAATTGGCCTTGCAACAATTGCATTTGTTGTTGCAGCAAACCTATAACGCTGGCGTCGGCATTGATGGTTTGCACTGCTGGACTAAATTGCGCAAAAGTTTGTAGTTGTGGTTGTGCAAATGTTTGTGCCTGCGACGCGACTTGGGGATGGGTACTAGCTTGCGTAGGCGCACTTGTAGCGGCAACGGGTGCGGGTGCCTGAACAGAAACTGGCGCCGCAGGAACATCTACCGCGACACCACTTTTCACAAGATAATCCGCCAAGGAACCGAAGCTGTTGCAGTCATTCAACAGTTGTCTAAAAGTGACTTGCACCTTGAATTGTTTCTTCAGTTTTAACGTGGATTGGGTCAGCAACAAGGAATCCAAACCCAGCTCAAAAAAGCTCGACGTGCTATCGGCATTGTGCAAATCCATGCCCGAGAGATCTGAAAACAGGCTTTCCAACTGGGTAATCAAAGTGTCTTTCATGGTAATAACTGCCGTCGGTTGGGCTGCATAAGTCGATGCGGCCGGGTTTAAGACTAAAGAATTTGAATCTGGATGTAGTTCAGTCAGTGGGTCAAGAATAGCTGCAGATGCGCCAGGCTGCACATTGGGCTCAACCACATGGATTTTGTGTTGGAAGGGATAATTAGGCAGGTTTTTAAACTGCTGGCGATTCAATTCCGCCGCGGGCCATTGCAGTTCAACGCCCAATTCCCACAAGTTGCCCACTGCCTGACTGAAGCTGGCTAATTCTTTACCGCTTTGACCAGCCGCGCTGAGCAGATGCAACAAATGCAGATCGGTTTTTTCGGTTAACGTTTGCAACACCATGCCCGCCACCGTGCGTTGCGGGCCGCATTCAATCACCAGCAAATTCGGCAATGCTGCCAGAGTTTCAATGCCCTGGTAAAACTTAACCGGCTGCCGCAATTGATCGGCCCAGTAGTGAACATCCGTCGCTTGATCTGGTTGAATCCAATCGCCCGTTACGCAGGAGATAAAGGGTATTTGCGGCGCCGAGAGTTTTACATCAGCAAGCTGAATCGCAAACTCGGCTTTGGCAGCATCCATATCTGGCGAATGGAAAGCGTGAGAAGTATCCAGCTTTTTGAATTTGATATTGTTAGCCGTGAGTTCTGCGCAAAAAGCGTCGATACCTTTGAAGCTGCCCGATACAGTGCAAGATTCCGGCGTATTTTGCGCGGCAATCACCACTCCGCTATTGAGATAGCCATTTATAGCGGATGCAGGTTCGCGCACTGCCACCATGGCACCGCGAATTTGCGCCTGCATAACCGTGCCGCGCGTGAGCACAATGCGCAATCCAGTGGCGAGATCAAACACGCCCGCCATCGCAGCAGCAGCTAACTCGCCGATGCTATGACCGATAGCGGCATGGGCCTTTACGCCCAAATCACCAAGCGCTTGCGCAAGCGAATAACAAATAGTGAACAAGGCAATCTGGGTATTGCGAGTTTCACTGAGGTCGCCCTCACCCCCCAGAATTAAACCTTTCAAATCGAACTTATGGTCGCGCTGCAAAATCTCATCGCAGGCATCAAACGCCGCTCGGAAACTTTCTACTGATGCATAAAGTTCAGCGCCCATAGTCGCGACCTGGCTGCCTTGGCCGGGAAATGCCAATGCAATATTTTCAATAAAAGGCACAGGTTCAACATCGCTAAGATCGACATCAAAAAGTGAAGCCAGAGGCTTAGTGTGATCGATAACTATAGCTTTGCGGTATTTCAATTGCGCGCGATGTTTGGCGAGATAAAGCGCAAGACTCGCGGCATCCACATGCGCATCTTTGCTCACGTAATCCTGATAGCGCCGGAGATAAGCAGCCAAAGCACTGGACGATGTAGCGCTCACACACAGCGGCAACCACGTTGGAAAACCATTCGCAGATTGCGGAACGACCGGCGAATCCACACCTTTAATAACTACGTGAGCATTAGTACCACCGATACCAAAAGAGCTTATTCCGGCAACTCGCTCCGCAACTGCTTTACCCCAAGGCGCAGCTTTATCGGCAACAACAAAAGGCGTGTTGTGGATATTGAGTGCGGGATTGGGCGCAGAGAAATTAATCGTTGGCGGAATTAAATCCTGCTCAACGGATAGCGCCGATTTGATCAAACCAACCACGCCCGCCGCAGCCGTTAAGTGGCCGAAATTACTTTTTACCGAACCGATTTTGCAGAATTGTTTCGCTGCCGATGCTCCGCCAAATGCCGCTGTTAAGGCAGCGATTTCGATAGGGTCGCCAATCGGCGTGGCCGTACCGTGCGCTTCAACGTAACCAACTGACTGAGGCGCAACACCCGCGTTTTGCTGGGCAGCCATAACGACATATTTTTGGCCTTCCACGCTTGGAGCCGAGAAGCTGCCTTTGTCGGCGCCGTCATTGTTAACGGCGACACCGCTAATCGCAGCATAAATATGATCTCCATCCGCAAGCGCGTAATCGAGACGTTTTAGTACCACCAAACCAGCGCCATCGCTAAATACTGTACCCGAGCTGTCTTTATCGAAAGTACGCGTGTGGCCATCCTTCGAGTAAATGCTTCCGTCCTGATATTCGTAAGGCTGTTGCTGCGGGAAAGTCACGGAAGCGCCGCCCGCAATCGCAATATCACACTGACCACTGCGAATCGCTTCAACTGCATTGCACACCGCTACCAGCGATGTTGAGCAGGCCGAATGGATGCTGAGCGCTGGCCCAACCAGATTTAATTTGTAGGCGATGCGCGTTGCACAATAGTCTTTTTCGTTGGCGAGCATCGCATTGAACGGGCTGTAACTTTCCAATTGTTTGGGATTTTGCAGCACATTATTCAAGTAATAACTGTTATTGCCCGTGCCGCAAAATATGCCGATGCGCCCCGGAAATTGGTTGGCGACATAGCCAGCGTTTTCGAGCGCGTGCCACGTCAGCTCCAACAACACACGCTGTTGTGGGTCGATAAAACGCGCTTCCATGGGGGTGATGTCGAAAAAGCCTTCATCAAAACCCAAGGGCTCATCGATGATACCGCGCGCATTGACCAGATTATCCGCCGTAGTCGGTGCGAAAAAGTTCACGGTTTCGCAACCCTTGGCAAGATTCTCCCAAAACTCATCCAGACGATTTGCGCCTGGCACTTTCAACGCCATGCCAATTATCGCCACTTCCGCATCGGCGGATTTTTCAGCGGCAGTCATTAACGGCTGACCGTCAACCTGACTCTTATTGATGTAATCAATAAACAGCTTGATGCTGCGATGCTGAAACAAAGCGTAGGTGGGAACGGTAATCGCCAGCTCATCGTAAAGCGCGGCGGCAATACGATTGGCAGCGAGTGAATCCATACCTTGGTCGAGCAAATTATCTTGCAGTTTCGCATCGGGGCGATGAATTTCGCGGCGGATAATTGCCAAAATTTGCTGGCTCGCATTCTTTTGCGGTGAGCTTTGAGTACTGGCGGTAGCCTCCGCAACAGCGAGATTTTCGAGCATGGTTTTACGGTCGATTTTGCCCGTAGCTGTTTTAAGCAACTTGGGTAAAATCTGAAATTCGGCGGGAATCATGTAATGCGGTAAGTCGCGTTCGAGCTGTGCTTTCAAATCCGCGAGCGCAAATTCTGCTGGCGTTTTTATCGCAATAAATGCCACGAGACTTTTATTGCCGCGCACTTCACGCACACCAACTGCCGCCTCTTCAATCAATCCCGTATTGAGCAAATGCGCTTCAACTTCACTCAGCTCAACGCGGTAGCCGCTGATTTTTACCTGGCTATCGATGCGGCCTTTGTAAAAAATATTGCCATCAGAATCGCGCGAAGCCAAATCGCCGGTGCGATAACTGCGGTAGGTCTTATCGTCTTGCTGTATCTCAACAAAGCGCTTCGCGCTCTCTTCGGGATTGTTGATGTAGCCGTTAGCCAACACTGGCCCGCTGATATACAACTCGCCGACCTTGCCTTCATCCACTGGCTGTTGTTGCTCATCCAATAAAAAAATTTGCGCGTGCAAAATCGGCTTGCCGATAGGCGGAATATTTTCCCAATGATTAATATCCACCGGCAACGCGTATTCAGTCACCACATGAGATTCGGAGGGGCCATATTGGTTAAACAGCCGCGCGTTAGGCAGCGCCTTAAAAGCTTTTTTGAGGTCATCGCTAACCACCAGCTGCTCGCCAGCGGTGATAATTTCGCGCAGCGATTGCGGATAAAGCTGAAGGCGGTTCGCCCATTGCAGCAACTGCAAGAGCGCAATATAAGGCAGGAAGATGCGCTCAATCTTATGGTGATCAATAAAACTTAAGAGCGCACGGAAATCCTGTTTAGTTTGGTTTTGCACCAGAAATAAACTGCCACCCTGCGCAAAAGTCGCAAAAATTTCCTGGAAGGAAACGTCGAAACTTAACGACGAAAATTGCAGCGTGCGAAATGTTTCTCCTTGCGCGTAATGCGCGTTTTGCCACTCGATTAAATTATTGAGCGTGCCATGGTTCATACGCACGCCTTTCGGGCGACCGGTGGAACCTGAGGTATAAATGATGTAGGCGTCGCTTTCATCAGCTATCGCAGACGATGTAGTTATGACATCGCTCGCAACGCCAAAATCAATCTCACGCAAATTAAGCAGCTGGGAATTTTCAGGGACAAATTCATCGTTATCGCTGATAACAACGCGCGTCTCCGCATTGTTCACCATGTAATTCAAACGTTCAGCGGGGTAGACCGGATCGAGCGGAAGATAGGCGCCGCCAGTGCGCAAAACGGCAATCATGGCGGCAATCGCCAGGGGACGTGAGTCGGTATGAATCGCCACAACAGCGCCGGGCGCAGCGCCCAATCGAGTCAGGTGCGCGGCGATAATACCGGCATGCTGGTTGAGCTGATGGTAGCTAAGCGGGGCCGCATCGCCAGCCAAGGCAACGCGCTCGGGATGTGATTTCACCACCTGATCGAAACGGCTTAAAAAACTTGAATGCGTCAAAGTGCTCTCATCCATAAACGTTCTTTCCGTCGCCGCGCCAATAAGTGCGACGGCCGATTAATGTGAATTTATCGTAATAGGGCGATTCTAACCTGTGCGCCGCCACATTTTCAAAAAAATGCATACAAGAACACACATTAGATAAAAATAAAAATCAACATCTTGCAAATCTCATCGACTCACCAGATCCACATCTTGTTATTTTTCTATTGATTTTTCAGGCGGGCAAAACTGAAAAGACCATTGGGCAGCGCGATAAATCCACATTTGATGTGCACATTAAATTGAGCGAGATACGCAGAGATTCTTCCATCCATCACGCTTAACTCAATATCCAGAAGATCTAGATAGCAATCAATAGTGGGTGAAATCGCTTTAACCACAGACTCTTTCAGACTAAAAGCTAGCGCCAAGCTCGGCACATTTTCGAATGCTATTGATAACTTCGCCAACTCATCCGAACGCGCAATTAACGGCTGCAATGTTGCTTCAATCCGAGTCGGATCAAGCACCAAATCAATCCCAAAACCACGCTGGTTACTGGCAGGCATCACCGCGACCACTACCTGATCAAGGTCATGGGTAATCGAACCCAAAATGCCGACAGGCCACAACGGATTACCTTTTTCTCCTTTTAAAATCGGCGCGGCGGCGTAACCAATCTGACTTAATGCCTGACGCGCATGATGGCGCCCCGAGAAAAACTCACGACAGCGCGACTCAACCGCGTTAGCCACCAGCTGAGCTTCCTGCGCATAGGGCGAACTGCTGGCAAGAAAACCGCCAGCAGACACAGCAACAGTCACACCCGTAAACGCCGATAAGACGGACGCTAGATTTGCAGGTGTTAGAGGCGGTGGGGATGCATCCATTAATTTCACTCGATTCTTAGATTGCTACCAAAATGGCAACGCGCGAAATTATGCCTGAACGCGAACGAATAGGTCACTCAGCGTAGACGCGAAAGACGCAGCCAAGTAGAATCGCGCCTTCGCAAAAAGCACCCATAGCTCAGTTGGGTGAGGCGAGCGCTTACAAAGCATGCTTTATGCGAAGCCGACGACTGCATGGATGCAGGAGGTAGAGCAACGCAGGAGCAGTTGCCGGACGACCGGCAACTTGTTGCTGGGCAGGGCTTAGGCGTAGTGAAAGAAGTAGCGCGCCACACGAAATACTGCAAAACCTCATCATGATAGATTTGTATTTTCTTCCAGCACCCATAGCTCAGTTGGATAGAGTAGCGGCTTCCGAAGCCGTTGGTCGCAGGTTCGACTCCTGCTGGGTGCACCACTACTTCTTCGAATGTGACTAATTAAATTCCTGCCTGACGTAAATTGATTATTTCCTTACTCTTCCTTTCTTAAAAGCTGTGCCGAAATTAATAGGGATTTATCCCTTCATTAGCAGAAGAAATGTTTGTCCTCGAACAGAGCTTTCGATGAGTGGAAACTCAACGTTTAAGACGGCTTAAGAAAATTACGAATCCAGTTTGGGCAAAATCTGATTTCATGTAAACGCTATGAGCTTCTACTGTTTCAACAAAGCCATATCAAATGTGAACTGCTCAGATACGACAAAGCCCTGATCCAAAGGGTTCAGGGCTTTGTTTCAAAATCTAAAACCTACTCTGTCTTGGCAGCTTTCAAATCATAACTAGCATTTTTTAGATTAGAAAATTCATTTGTCCTGTCAAATCATTGTACGAGATAGAAATTTTCGCGTAGCTCAATGAAATAGATTCAATTGGATCTTCTTCAGCGCTGCCTGACAGCAAATAAGCGCTAACCAATATATCTTCAAGATGTGTAAGTCATGAAGTCAATGATTTTGTCCTCGCGAGTTTGTAAAAATTTGAAAGTCGCTTTTTTACCGGACGAATCGCTAACAGCCTTTTTGAAAAAAGATACTAGAGTTATTCGCAAATTTGCTAATAGTAATTTTTCGAAGATATGGACGGGTTGCTTTACGATTGCCAGGCTCCATTGAAATATCGCGACCCACACCAAATTGAATGGAGAGAATACCGATATTGTCTTTGTGACGCTCCGCCATAATATTTCCTTTAATATCTTCATATTCAAGATATATCGACATTTTATTTTCTTCTTGTAGATAAATTTCGATAAATCTAAATCAGCAAATCCAGTTCCATAATTGTCATTAAAAAATAGGGTTCTCATTAAAAGCGAAGCGTGGGATTGCAAAAAAATTAAATTTTAAGTCATCATGCCTTTCCGCACACGACGCTAACTATCATAAAAACCATTGGCCATCCTCTATGAGAGCCAGTAGACGATTTCAGTGAAAAAGAAGACGTTTTATCAATACGTCGGGCAAGAGATACTCCGGGCGCCGATCTAAAGTTCAAATTTTATGTTAGTCCCGATTACGAACCCGTAATTAATCAACCAGTAGCTGATTCAGACTTTGAGTTTGGTCACTAGGATGTAGAACAACCGCTCCAACCTACATCATTTATTAAAGGAATATTTATGAAAACTGAATTGATCTATCTGGTTTACGTTACGCTTTTAACGGGTTTGCTTTGGGTGCCTTATGTGCTCAATAGGCTGTTGGTGCGCGGCGTTTTCGAAACCGTTAGTTATAGCGCTTATCCCAAACCGCAGCCCGCGTGGGCGCAGCGCTTGCAAAAAGCCCATGCAAATGCGGTGGAAAATTTAGTGATTTTCGCCACGCTTGTGTTGACTGCAAGCGCGTCAAGCATCTCCAATGAAACTGTTACGCTGGCAGCGGCGGTGTATTTTTGGGCGCGGGTTGTTCATGCAGTGTCTTACGCGTTTGCGATTCCGTGGGTTAGAACCCTAGGTTTTTTGACGGGCGTGGGAGCGCAAGTGGCGATTGCGATTCAATTATTAGCGCACTAAAGCGAATAGTGAGTTTCAAACAAAAAACGCAGACCTTGATCTGCGTTTTTTTATGGAAAAATTAAAATACTATTTATGAAGAGGTAAACCTCACTCGTTTTCCGCTTCTTCCCGTGCAGCTTTGCGACGCTCCATTTCCAAGCGGGCATCTTCGATTTCACGTAAGACAGCTTCTATGTTGGCCTCTACATTGGAGTGTTCGAACTTGCCGGTTAGAACTACGTGCGGAGTCAATTTTCCGCTTTCGTAGAGATCCCAAATTTCATGGGCGAAATCGGTGCCGATCAAGTCGGGTGCGAATTGGCCGAAATAATCGGTCATATTGTTAACATCGCGCTCCAACATGCTGAAAGCGTGATTGTTGCCAGCGGCGTTGACAGCTTGGGGAAGGTCGATAATCACAGGGCCTTGCCAGCCGAGCAATACATTAAATTCAGAAAGGTCACCGTGGACGATGCCGGCGCACAACATGCGCACTACTTCCATCATCATAAAGGCGTGATATTCGCGCGCCTGTTCGGCAGTAAGTTCCACATCGTTTAAGCGCGGCGCGGCGTAGCCTTCGCTGTCGATTACCAATTCCATCAGCAACACGCCATCGAAACAACCGAAGGGTTGCGGCACCCGAACACCAGCGTCGGCGAGGCGATAAAGTGCGTCGACTTCGGCATTTTGCCAGGCACTTTCCTGCTCTTTACGACCATAAGCTGAGCCTTTGCCCATGGCGCGAGCGCGGCGCGAATTGCGTTCAGAGCGCCCTTCTTGATATTGGGTTTGGCTGCGGAAACTGCGTTTCTCAACTTCTTTGTACACTTTTGCGCAGCGGATTTCACCGGCTGATGAAACTACGTAAACCGTAGCTTCCTTACCGCTTTTAAGGGAGCGTAATACTTCATCGACCAAGCCGTCTTCAATGAGCGACACAAGACTTTTGGGGGTTTTCATAATGTGGCGATTTGTCCGTCAATCTTTATGGCTGAGCAGGGCGCGCAGCAATCGGTAAATTTGCGAGTTGTTGGAACTGCGGTGATATATTAACGCTGCAGTTACACAAAAGCATGGCGCGCTATCATATTGGAGATGGCTCACTAAAGCTTCGTGAATTTGTATAAAATGACGTTTTTTGTGGTCGGCCACGGCTGTCGGCAATTTGTTAACTGCAATCGCGCCCGTTTTAATGCGCTTTGAGAGAGAATTTATGTTTTTAATTTTGCTTAGATTTTGGCTGCGCCGGTTTGTATTCACCTTTGCGGCGGCATTGGTCATGTTGTTTTACTGGAATTACACCCACTACGGTTTTACCGAAAATGTGTTGATTAATACTTGGGGGTGGTCACTAGTCGCTGCCATTGTCACGTCTTTTATATCGACTTATCTGGCCTATTTGCGCGGGAAAAAAGTGTTGAAGAAAGCTGAGGAAAAATCCTCAGCTAAATAATATTTTTTTATTTTAAAAACGATATTCGGCTTTCACCCGAACAGTGCGCGGCTCAACCGGGTGATAGTGAATATCGTCAACACCTTCAGACGGTTCGCCTTGCAAACGCGACGTATAAAAATAATCGATGTCATGATCATTACTGTCGAATAAATTCAGCACATCCACTTCAAGATTAATTTTTTCCCAACCATAACCAAGACCAAAATTTACCGTGCTGGTTGCTTTTGCTTGATGCTCATCAAAACTATCCAAACGGCGCGCACCGAAATAACGGTAGCGCAATGAACTGTGTAAACCGTTGGTCGGTGAACCGTAAGTAATTCCGGCGCTCGCTACAAACGGTACCGAGCCTTCAACATATTCTCCTTCGATGGATTGATTCTCGGTAAAATTTGCGCGCGTCCACGCCAATTCCAAATCGAGATTCCAGCGATTATCCAGCCAATAATAAGCAGCGATTTCATTGCCATAACGTTCGGATGCGCGGCTCGCTTCGGTATTGCCTGCATCGCCCACAAACACTAATTCGGAATCCGAACGCAAATACCAGATGGATGTAGAAATATTAAAATGATCAGCATCAAATAACTTCACACCAATTTCTGCACCGGTAGATGGAACTAATAGATCTACCGGATCACTAGCCTCACCACTTACGGGGTCTTGTTTGATCGTTGCTCCACGGGCATCGTTGGAATGCAAACCTTGGCCGATGTTGACGTAAGTTTCCAGATGATCAGAAATTTTATAACTTGCGCCTGCTTTTAAACTTAATTTTCCTTGGTTTGCATCGCCGGAATTTTCGACGATGTTGCTGTCAACATCGACCTTATAAAAATCGTAACGCGCGCCTAAATGCAAATGGAATTGATCATTGACTTCTAATGTCGCCTGCGAAAATAAACCGAGCGATGCTTCATCAACCGCATCTTTACGTGTTGTGCTTAAGCGCTGCTGTTCGCGAGTGTGATAAAGGCCAACCTGGCCGATATCATCGTAGCGAAATTCTCCGCCAACTTTGTAATCAATATTTTTTCCAGAAAATTCGCCCGACCAATTTTTACTAATTTCACCACCAAAAATATTGCGTTCATCAACTTGTTCGAATTGGTCACCATTGATAGGGTCGTCTAAAAAATACGTAAAGTTGGAAAATAAATCGAGCGATGATTTGATTGCATAAGCATGGGCTGAGTAATTATCGTTTTTCCATGAAGTGGATAAACTGTAACGGCTGGATTCACCGCCAACGCCGGTATCCAACGAACCTAACGAATCAATCAAACCTTCTTGTGCCGCGCGATCAGGAATTTGGTCAGCAGAATTCCAGCGATTTTTATAGGCCATAAAAGTCACCGCGAAATCGCCATCTGCTAATGATGTTGCATAACGACCCACAAAATTATCTTTGTGAACATCCTCGTCAATCATTGACCAAGGGCCATCATAACCTTGATGTTCATAGCCCAAAATAAGTTGACCATTGGTTAAATTAATATCGCCGGTGGCAAGTAGCCGCGAAAAATTATTTTCACCAAGCGTTACTGAAATAAGTTTTTCGTTGAGTTTATCTTTAAGACTAAAAGATGCCGAGCCTGCACCGGAAAAATCGCCAACATCGGCGTAGTACGGGCCTTTGTGGTAATCAATACTATTGATAAGTTCGGGAATAATAAAATTGAGATCAGTATAACCTTGCCCGTGCCCATGAGTGCGCATGTTCACCGGCATACCATCGACACTTGTATTAAAATCGGTGCCGTGGTCCAAATTAAATCCGCGCAAAAAGTATTGGTTAGCTTTTCCCGAGCCGCTGTGTTGCGTTACTACCATGCCAGGAATAAATTCCAGAATTTCGCCGGTGCGCAAGATCGGCCGGCTCGCAATTTCTTCGCTACCTACAACGCCTTCCGAGGCAGACAACGTCTCACCCAATAAATTAACGCGGTAGCCTTGTACTAATACGGTTTCCACGACAAGATTATTTGCTAAATAATTATTTGTTGGTTCTTCTGCAGTTGCACCTGCAGCAATTGTGTAAGTAGAGATCACGGAAAATAAAATATTTCTCGCCAAACTTTTTCTACGCATTGCCGCAAACTCTAATCGCTGGTTAAGTAGAGCCATCTTATATCCGCCTTGATAAAATTAAATTCGCTGAACAATCCATTGCAATGCAATTAATACAATGACGGCAGACAAAGCCGTCATTGAATAACGGGTGTACCAATAATATTTACGCACAATAATTAGTACTGGCAGAACCACGGCGACGATTGCCAATTGCCCTATCTCCACACCAATATTAAAAGCTAAAACAGTTAATGCTTGCTGGTCGGCAGGCAAACCTAATTCTCCTAAAGCACCGGCAAAACCCATGCCGTGTAATAAACCAAAACTAAAGGTTAGCCAGCCTAAGCGCAGCACCACCGGGAAAATATTATTCAGGGCGGCGAGCGCTACAGTTATGGCAATACCTACTTCAACCCAGCGGCTCGGTAAATGAATAAAATTTAAGGCGGTAGCAGTAAGTGTGATGGAATGTGCAAGCGTAAATGCCGTAACGATCCAGGTAGTGCGCCATACAATTTCGCGGATTTTTTGATTGGCAACCCAATGTTGGTTGCGACGTGTTAGTGCGCAGGTTAGAAGTAGGGAAATTAAAAATAGAATATGATCCAGGCCGATCCAGATATGCACAGCACCTTGCTTCACAAATTCCTTGAAGGTAGCAAAGCGACTGCCCGCTTGTTCACTAATTACAATACTGCGTGTGGAATCGGATAAAATATGCGGTGTAGAATTTTTTTCGTTTAATAAGCTAACCAATAATTTATGTTGGCTATCCACTTCAAAAAATGCGCTGTAATTAATAGCGACCTCGCCATTAATTGGGCATTGCGCACGCACCGGCAATACTAAATAGCCTTCATTAAAATGCGTATCAATTTTCCAATCCGATTCCAATGCAAGCGTACAATCCTGATTAGCGCGCGAGAATTTCAAATGGTATTGCAAATAATTTGTAACAACATCCGCGCGGTTTTGTAATTCTTGCCAGCGTAGATTTCCATCGCCATCTGCATCCACACCAATCGATTGTTCCAAATCATATAAGCGAACTTGCCATTCACCGGTAAATACACCGGTATTGTCAAAGTTACCGCTCAAATAAGATGTGCTGAGTTGATGTGCATGACTAAGGCAAGCAAAGCTCAACAAAACCAAACCGCTCAAAAGCAATAATAATTTTCGCATTATTGATTTCCTTTTGATTGAGCGTTTGGCGTTTGATTGGCCTCTTCAGCACGTGCTAGTAATTTTTTATCGTTGTATTCACGCGTGTTAGCGAAATTGGTTTTTGCCCAATACAAAGCTTTTCCAGGGTTAGGATTTATATCCAAATAATAAAGCGCGAGTTCGCTGGAGTGTAAACTGTCCTGACGTTGTTCGCGCAATTGCACTCGTTCAGTGAGCAGTGTTTGCCAATGCGTATCTTTATTGGCTTTTTTCTCGGCGAGCGCGAGACGCAATAGAAGTGCGTCGTCCATTTCAGGTGCAGCATTTACGATAGTGGTTAAATGATCCAATACTTGTTTTGAATTGTTCAGCGCGAGCTGAACATCGGCCCATTGCGCTAAATAATTTACACTGGCATTGGGTAAGCGTTGCGCTAGCCAAGTTGCAGCAGTTTCAGGATCATTATTTCGCAACGCTAAATCCGCCAGCAATTGAATTAACCAGGTGGCGCGTTCATCGCTTGGCAGGCCTTGACGATTAATGGCATCGGCAAGTTGTTGATAAGTATTTTTTAAATCATCTGGGTGCAAGTAGGAATTCGCTTCCAGGCTACAGGCCGTCACCGTAAGTAAATCGGCGCTGCCTAATAATTTCAAACACATATTGCGTGCTACTAAAGGTTTTTCCTGAATCACATAAATTCGCGCTGCTAATAAATTTGCGTTTACGTTTGCCGGATCAGTTTGCAACACTTTTGCAATTGCTTCCTGCGCAACAATAAAATTATGCTCGTGTTGTTGCACTTGCGCCCAAGTGAGCCACACAGTTTTATCTTGTGTGTTTTTTTCGATAAGGGGTTTCAGTGCGGCTTGCGCCAAACCATAAAAGCGCGATTGCCCCGGTTGCGATGCTTGCGCTAAATACGCGTTGGCAAGTGTAACAATGGTGGAGGGATCATTAGGTTGTAGGCGCGATGCGGTCTTCGCAGTTTGTACAGCATCGTTTGAGGCTTGGGCCCAATGGGCAATTATTTCATCGTTGGATTTTGGAGTGTAAGGCGCGGCAAAAGTTTCTGCGCTTGATAAGAGTTGCCCAATCAGCAGGCATAGGAAAACATATTTTTTGGTCATGATAGTCCTTATCAGAGTGTTATCGCTCTGATGCAAAGCCCGCTGAAGATTCAGCCATTAATTAAATTAAAAAGGGAAATATTTTTTATAAAATCCCACCGTCCATGGCGGGTAAATTTTTCTATTTACTCATTAACATTTACTTGGCTAACAAATCATCGTAAGCATTCGCAGTTGTTACATCTTGTGTAACAACGCGGCTGTTTAGTGGTAATGGTTTGTCGGATCCAGCTTGATTAAAGGCCTTGCGGCTGTAATCGTTAAAACTCACCTGCAACAAATCGACAGTGATAGTGACATCCACAGTTTGTGATGCGCTTTTGCTATCACTCGCATTGAAGGAAAATTTATCGCTACCAGTAAATTCGGCATTGGGTAGATAAGTAAAACTGCCGTCTGACTTAAGTGTGAGTACGCCGTTGGTGGGCTGAGTAATCGCCATAAACGTTAGCTTGTCGCCATCAGCATCGGCAGCTTTCAAAGTGCCGGTGTAAGTTGTGTCAGCTTGAACGTTAAAAGCAGATGCTGTTGCCATAGGCGAAGTGTTGCCTGCCTGTGGCGAATCATTGTCATCATTGCCGCAACCTGCGAGCAGTAACGCCGCTAACCCAGCCGGTGCTGCTATTTTCAAATAATTTGCGATTTTTAAAGTAGTCATAAACCCAGCTCCTATTTTGAACCTGGCAATGGATCAGCCAGGTAAGGGAAAGAGGTGCCGGTGAGGCTTGCGCTAACAGGTGCGCCGTCGGTAAACGGAACATTACCTACAGATGCCTGCGCTGGAGTACACAGACCCAAATCGGTGTTCACGCCCGCTACTGGAATTGGGTAGCATAAACGACCCATTACTACGCGCAGAGCGATATCCACTACATCATCGCCAGGGCGACGGCCATTGGGAAAACCTGCAAGGTCATTGCCGACAACTCCGAAGGTAGATTGCGCATTAGCTGGAGTAGCGGCAATTCCGGTGTTCAAGCGCAACAATTCAGATGGCGTTACTGTGGCCAATTGGTTTACACCAGGGAAGCCGGTTAAGAAAGCAGTGACCAAATCCGTACGTGGGAAGTTAGTTGGTGCCAAGGTCGCCAAATTTGCGCCCAAGGTGGTGTTAACCGCATCTTTAAACAGAATGTTGAGCAGTTCTGGCAGAGACGGGTGAGTTACGTAATCTGCAAACTGACCATCGTCTTTAGGTTCAGACGTCGAGAACTTATCTTTATCTTTCAAGCCGATAACCAACTCGTTAACGAGCGGATTGCCGAGACGAGAAACCTGAGTCCACGCGCCGCCATTCACTTCGGTTTTGTTGAAAGATGCAGATGGGTTGAGGATGCGTGCTTGTGGCAAGCTTGCAGTAGTCCATGCACCGATAACGCCGTTACCAGCACCGGTTAAACACGCCTTAGGAATTTCCAATGCAATTTCGCTAACGTTTTTGCCTTTCAGCTCATCGTTATTCGCGCTTTGGGTAATACCGCCGGGGAAACCAGCTCCGTCACCAGCACCTGGTGCGCTATCGCCTTCGACCGGAACATAGTTCACAAGGTCAAACGTTTTGCCAAGGTTAACCACGAAGGGGTCTTTGCGTTGGCCAACGAAAACTTTACCGTTGGTTGAGCAGCCTGGAATTGTAATCTCATAAATAAAGCTGTTCGCGTAAGCCTTATAGCCTGCCGCTGAAGTGAAGGTTTTGTTGCCGATATAGTCCAATGGTTTTGCGAAAGTCGCGCTGCCGCTGGTTGCATTTTTGATGTCTGCCGCTGCGCCGGTACGACGGTTGCCGGTCACAACTTGCAAAGAGTAAGTTTCAAGGAAGTTAACTTTGGAATCATCGCCAGCTGCTACGCCGCCAACGTTTTTCAAAGGAACAGCGATTGATTTGGTCGCGCCCGCTGTACCAACAGTCAACTTAACGCCTTCGCCACCCGCTAGGGCTTGGCTAAAACGGAAGTTAAAAGTTAGGTCTTCCACTGCATCGCCAGTGTTATCGATGTGGATGCTGTAAAGCGCATTAGGGTCGAAGGCAAAGTAGTTAGGGCCACCGCCTGGTTCTTGCAACGGAATGTAGTTGGCAATTAGCGTAACGTAGCTGCCACGATTCGCTTCATAACTGTTAAACGCATAAAAATCGGTTGAATCCACTGCTGGGCTGCGAGTGATATTCGGTGCTTCGCGATGGCTGGATGCCATTGCCTGAGTTGCTAAAAGACCTGCGCAGACTGTGCCTATAACGGCCGAGAGATGTTTGAGTTTCATTTATAGTTCCTTCGTGTTTAGTTAGATTTCGTTTAACGTACGTGTGCAACCATTCCGATAGGCGCGTCACAAATAAAGCGTGAAGCGCTCCACACATTACTGCGATAAACGAGCTGAATCGGTACGATGGAGCACTTACTTCCATTCGCTATATTCAGCTTTTTATTGCCGTAATATTTGGATCTCAAGGTATTAACGCGGCAGCAACAAATTTGGATTCAACTATTTATAAAAAAGCCAAAAATAGTGTGTTTGGCGCATAAAAAAGCCCGCAGGTGCGGGCTTAGACGAACGCGAAAATTTAGTTTGGGTTAGATAGTTACAATCTCTGCCACATATAAAACTTTGGTCGGTTGACCATTGGGCGACCCTCCAAGAGGCTCCTGACTCACCGCCAAAGCAGCAACTTTTACCTGATCCAAAAGTGCATTGCGTGGCAACGTTAACTTGCCTTGTTTAGGTAATAAACCGAGTGATACTGGTGGACGACCATCCGCGGCAAGCATCCACAATTCATAGTCCTGGTCTGGCAGCGCTTTGAAATTATCCGTGGCGCTAACAGTTAATTTGTCTTTGCCAAGTTCTATCGACCACAAGGCTTGTGCTTTTTGGCCCTGGAATACGGCGATTTGGGTTTGCATTCGCTCTTGTGGTGTTTGTGGAATCACTAAGAATATCGCCAATACCAAAGCGGCAGCCGTTGCAGCGCCAGCGAGCCATTGCCAAGTACGATTCGTAGTTGGTTTTGCTTGCGGCAAGCGCATTACATTTGCCGGTAATTCCGCGCTACCAAATCCGAGTTGCTGCTGGATTTTTTGCCACAGTTCTGGCCGTGGGGATATTTCTTGCAAGCCACCGCCCAAGCTATTTAAACGGCTCTCCCACTGCCAAAGTACATGGCGCAGGCTGCGGTGCTGCATAAGCAAAGCTTGAAAGCGAATCCGGGCGCGGCCATGCAAAGTGCCCAGTACGTATTCGGAGGCGAGTGCGTTTTTACGCTCTTCGGTTAAATAGTTCATGCTTCGATACACCTTTTTAAACGTTCCAATCCGCGACGAATCCAGGTCTTAACCGAGCCCAACGGTGAACCGGTGTGATCGCAAACTTCGGCATGGGTAAGGCCACGGAAATAGGCGAGCTGAATAACTTGCCGTTGCTGGTCCTCCAATAAATCCATGCAGCGATCAATCAACACGCGGTCGCGCTCGGTGTACAACTCCTTTTCAGGATTATTCTCGTCTTCGGCTTCTTCCACTTCCTCATCGCTTTCGCGGCGAGTTTTGCTGGCACGCAACATATCGAGCGCGCGATAGCGAACAATGGTGGTCATCCAAGTCAGCACGTTGCCTTTTTCCTGCTGATATTCGCCCGCGTTGTGCCAAATGCGCACAAAGGCTTCCTGCACTGCATCTTCCGCCAAATCGCGGCTGCGCAGCATTTGCAAGCTGATAGCGTAGAGCTTGCCCGCCGTGTGTTTGTAGAGTTCTTCGAAGGCAGTGCGGTCGCCTTGGGCGGTCGCACTTAACAACCGCAAGGCTTGTTGATTGGGATCCATAAGCATCTCGTTATTGTGTGAATGTTTTTTTCAGCCAAAAATGGGCCGATACATCACCAATACGGATTAGGACGTAAATTGGATTCAGGTTTAAAAGTTAAATAATGATTTTTATGCCGATGGAAGAATCTGTATAGGCAAAGCTTTAGGTGCGCGGATGCGTAAAGTTTTTTGCCGACCTAATTCACCCTGCAGAATGTCAATATCGCCCTTGGGGACTTTAAAGAGTTTGCTAAACCATTTGATGAGGTGGTCATTAGCTTTGCCTTCGACAGGTGGAGCAGTAATGCGGATTTTCAAACGGTTGTTATGAACGCCGACAATCTCGTCATTGGCGGCGCTAGGCTGCAAATGGCAGTGGAGAATCAAGTCGTCTCCCTGCCATATATAAGGGGCCGTATCAGCGGTGATAATCAGAAACCAAAACCTAAGCCGCCAATCATGCCAACGGAATTGCCCAGCGCTGGCAGCACGTAGTTGCGAATAATGTGGAGAACCATCAAGAAGATCATGGGCGATAAATCCAGCATCCCGAGCGGCGGAATAATTTTGCGGAACGGCGCCATCACCGGGTCGAGGATTTGTTGCAGCAAACTGAGCGCTGGGTTGTGGCTTTGCGGCGCAACCCAACTGGCGATAATCGTAATAATCACGCCCCAATAATAAAACGTCAGCACTAATCCCAGCAGCGAAATGGCGGACCAGGCGAAAAGGTAGAGTGGGTTGATCAAACCGTAATTGGCGAGCAATAAAATGATCTGAATCAACAGCGCTTGCAGTAACAATGCGAGCACGAGAGCGGCAACATCGATACCGAAAAAGCCGGGAATAATTTTGCGCAATGGAATTAACAGCGGATTAGTGTACTTAACCAGCGCCTTGCTCATGGGGTTGTAATAGTCGGCGCGCACCAGTTGTGCGAGAAAGCGCAATAACACGAGGCTGATATAAAGCGTTCCGATGGTGCTAATAATGTAGATGGCGATTTGAGCCAGTGTTTGCATAATAAAGTCTCTCTAGTGAGCGCGATTGCGCCCCATTATTTACCTAAAATCTCAGACAATTCTACCGCACGGTTGGAGCAGGCTTGCATAGCGCGAGCGAAGATAGCGCGAATCTGGTCATTCTCAAAGGAGTTGATCGCCTGTTCGGTAGTGCCCTTGGGCGATGTCACCCGACGCCGCAACTCGGCAATATCCACATCGCTTTGCTTGGCTAAGATGGCGGCGCCAAGTGCCGTTTGCAAGGTCAGTTCACGGGCCGTTGCATGGGAAAGCCCGAGTTCGACACCGGCATCAATCATGGCTTCCATCATTAGGAAAAAATACGCTGGGCCAGAACCCGACACCGCAGTAACAGGATTGATCAGGGCCTCGTCATCAACCCATTGTACAATTCCCACCGCACCCAAAATCGTATTTGCCAAAGATCGCTGCGCCTGGCTCACATTGGCATTCGCAAACAAACCACTCGCACCAGCGCGCACTTGCGATGGCGTATTAGGCATGCAGCGTACAATAGCGTGATCACCGCCGAGCCAGCTGCCAATGCTTTCGGTACTGATGCCCGCCGCAAGGGAAATAATGAGAGGTTTGTGGCTGAGTGAGCCTGCCAAACCCAGGCAAACCTCTTTCAACATCTGCGGCTTAACTGCAAGCACAAGTACATCCACATTAGCTGTAGTGGCGGCATTATCGGTACTGATATTGATCCCGAATTCACTAGAAACCTTACCCAAGGTTTCCTGCCTCGGCCCGCTCGCAAAAATATTGATGCGTTTAAACCCCTCGGCCAGCAAACCGCTAATAATGGCTTTAGCCATGTTGCCTGCGCCTATAAAGGCGATTTTGGTATTGATAATTGGCATGGTGAATCCTGAAAGTCGCTGATTATTATGCGCTGGCACGCGCTCCGAAAATATCTGTCCCGACGCGCACCATAGTCGCGCCTTCCGCGATGGCGGCTTCAAGGTCGCCCGACATGCCCATGGAAAGCGTATCGACCGTATAACCCAATTGCTGCAACTGCACGAGCGCACCATGAAGTTTAGCGAAGCCTGCGCGTTGTTGTTGAATATTATCTTTGGCGGCGGGCACCGCCATAAGACCGCGCAATTGCAAGCGCGGCAACTGACTTACAACTTTCGCGAGCGCGGGTAATTCGGCCAAAGAAACACCAGATTTAGTGTTTTCATCGTCGATATTTACTTGCAGGCACACTTGCAGCGGCGGCAAATCGTCAGGTCTTTGTTCATTTAGACGCTGCGCAATTTTTTCTCGGTCTATACTGTGGATCCAGGCGAAATTTTTGGCGATAGCGCGGGTTTTGTTGGATTGGATCGGGCCGATAAAATGCCAGACGATATCCGCAAGATCAGTTAGCTCAGCTTGTTTTTCCAAGGCCTCTTGCAGATAGTTTTCGCCGAAATCCCGTTGGCCACAAGCGTAAGCCTGAGCAAGTAAATTGGCAGGATGAGTTTTGCTCACAGCGATCAAGCGCACAGTTTCGCCATTTCTGCGCGCTGCTGCTACGGCTTGTTGAATACGTGCGGTGACTTTCGCGAGCGGGTCGGCTATGGTGTTAATCATTGACATAAATAGATAAAAATTTCCGCAAACATCGACGCTAGCTGCCCGCTCTACATCAGGAGCGCCAGCTAACAGAATAAAAAAGGTAGCTTTATGGATATTACTGAACTCTTAGCCTTTAGCGCCAAACAAGGCGCCTCGGATTTGCACCTTTCGGCGGGCTTGCCACCGATGATTCGGGTGGACGGCGATGTGCGCCGTATTAATTTGCCGCCCATGGAGCACAAACAAGTTCATGGTTTGATTTACGACATTATGAATGACCGGCAGCGTAAGGACTACGAAGAATTTCTGGAAACTGACTTTTCGTTCGAAGTTCCCGGCGTTGCGCGCTTTCGTGTAAATGCGTTTAACCAGAATCGCGGCGCAGGCGCGGTGTTTCGTACGATTCCATCTAAAGTGCTTACGATGGAAGAATTGGGCATGGGCAATGTGTTTCGCGATATTTGCGCGGTGCCGCGCGGATTGGTGCTGGTGACGGGTCCGACGGGCTCGGGTAAATCCACTACCCTTGCCGCCATGATCGATTACATCAACGACAATAAATACGAACACGTGTTAACCATCGAAGACCCCATCGAATTCGTTCACGAATCCAAAAAATGTCTAGTTAACCAACGCGAAGTTCACCGCGATACCCACGGCTTCAGCGAAGCACTCCGTTCCGCATTGCGCGAAGACCCGGATATTATTCTGGTGGGCGAGATGCGCGACTTGGAAACAATTCGTCTCGCATTAACCGCAGCCGAAACCGGTCACTTGGTATTTGGAACTTTGCACACCACGTCAGCCGCAAAAACGATTGACCGTATCGTAGACGTATTCCCCGCGAATGAAAAATCCATGGTGCGTTCAATGTTGTCAGAATCGCTGCAAGCGGTTATCTCGCAAACCTTGATGAAGAAAAACGGCGGCGGTCGTGTTGCTGCGCACGAAATTATGCGCGGTACATCGGCAATTCGTAACTTGATTCGTGAAGATAAAGTTGCGCAAATGTATTCAGCCATTCAGACCGGTGCATCACTCGGTATGCAGACGATGGATCAGTGTTTGGCAGATATGGTGGCACGCCGAATTATTAGTCGTGAAGCAGCGCGTTCTAAAGCAAAAATGCCAGAAAATTTCTAATACAATAATTTTTGTTCATCACAATAAAAGTATTCACACAAACAGGCACAGGTTATGGATTTTGATCGTTTATTAGCATTGATGGTAGAGAAAGGCGCGTCGGATTTATTTATTACTGCTGGTGTTCCACCTTCAATGAAATTGCACGGAAAAGTTGTACCCGTAACTGCCACACCGCTCGCCCCTGAAAAAGCGCGCGAACTTGTGTTGAGTGTGATGAACGAAAAACAGCGCAATGAATTTTTAGAAAATAAAGAATTAAATTTTGCAGTTAGCGCGCGCGGCATCGGCCGTTTTCGTGCGAGTGCTTTTTATCAGCGCAATTTGGCGGGCATGGTGTTGCGCCGAATTGAAACCAACATTCCGAAGCCCGACGATTTAGGTTTGCCGGATATTATTAAAGAATTGGCGATGACCAAACGCGGCCTCATTATTTTTGTAGGCGCAACGGGTACTGGTAAATCGACATCACTGGCGGCAATGATCGGCCATCGCAATCGCAATTCTAAAGGCCATATTATTTCTATCGAAGATCCGATTGAATTTATTCACCAACACGAAGGTTGCATTATTACCCAGCGTGAAGTGGGAATTGATACCGAATCATTTGAAGTCGCTTTGAAAAATACTCTGCGCCAAGCGCCGGATGTAATTTTAATCGGCGAAGTGCGTTCACGCGAAACTATGGATCACGCGATTGCATTCGCAGAAACCGGTCACTTGTGTTTGTGTACGCTCCACGCCAACAACGCCAACCAAGCGCTTGATCGCATTATTCACTTCTTCCCAGCAGATCGTCATCGCCAATTGTGGATGGATTTATCGCTCAATTTAAAAGCCATTGTTGCACAACAATTAATCGCAACACCGGATGGTAACAGTCGCCGCGCCTGTCTTGAAATTTTGATCAACACTCCGCTCGCACAAGATTTAATTCGCAAGGGCGAAGTGAGCGAATTAAAAGAATTAATGAAAAAATCCACTGAACTCGGAATGCAAACTTTCGATCAGGCGCTCTACAACCTATACGACAGCGGCGAAATTACTTATGAGGATGCATTGCTGCACGCCGACTCGCCCAACGATTTACGTTTGATGATTAAACTTAGTTCGGAAACTGATGCAAATTATTTAAATAACGCAGCAGATAGTTTGACGATTGAAAATGATGACCGAAATAACCGTGGGAAAATGTTTTAATTTGGCATAAAAAAAGAGGCATTTAAGTCATGCTGAAAAAAAGTATAGCGCTATCAAGTTTGTTAGTGTTTCCTATAGCTTTCGCTGCAGACTCAGTGGAAGTTAAGGCTTTAAAAAAGGACATGCCACAAGACGTCGCACTGATGATCGATAGGATTGTAGAGTGCAATCACTGGAACGGTGAAGAATCAACAAACAAAGAACGAATCGCTCAGGTTAAAACCGCGCGCGATAAACTCGGTTGCGATGCCCTGCCAGATGATCAGGGCGCATTACGTAAACGTTATCAAAATAATTATGAAATAAAAGCTCGGCTGCAAAGCGCGGAGCAAATTTTCTTTTAATGCCCGCGATTGTGTGAGGCGTGAATTAATTCGAATGTGATTCGAGCCAGCCTTCCAGAATTAAACGTGCTGCAATAGAATCCACGGGATTATTTTTATAATCGCGCGAGCCACCACGACTGATGACTTCGCCTTTGGCTTCAAAGCTGGTCAGGCGCTCATCTACCATTTCTACTTTTACACCAAAGCGACCGTGAATGCGGTTGGCAAATTTGCGTGCGCGTCCACTAAGTTCGCTTTCGCTGTCATCCATATTTAATGGTAAGCCAACTAGAATTAAATCCGGTTTCCATTCCTGAATTAATTTTTCAATTTGTGTCCAGTCGGGAATGCCATCTTTGGCTTTGAGCGATGAATGAGAATTGGCGGAGGAAGTAATTGTCTGGCCGATAGCGACACCAATATTTTTGGTGCCGTAATCGAAAGCGAGCAGAGTTTTAATCATGAGTTGATATTACGCGAAACAATTTTTACGCATGTCCGGCAACGTTGGAAATTAAATTTACATCAATTCCCAAGGCTTGCGCAGCAGCGGTCCAGCGTTGTTCAAACGGCGTATCGAAAATAATATGTTTACTGGCAGGAACGGTTAACCAGGAATTTGCAGCAATTTCTGCTTCAAGCTGCCCTTCATCCCAGCCGGCATAACCGAGCGCAACTAAACATTCTTTCGGGCCTTGGCCTTCAGCGAGTGCAGCAATAATATCGCGCGACGCTGTGAGGCTAATACCGGGCGCAACTTTTAAAGTGGAATGCCATTCGGTGTCGCTGGTGTGCAATACAAATCCACGTTCCTGTTGCACTGGGCCGCCAGCAACAATGGGCTGATGACCTTGATTTTCACTCACGGTTAAATCCATTTGCGCAAAAATTTCATGCAGCGTCATCGGCATAGGATTGTTAATCACAATCCCCATAGCGCCTTCGCTGGAATGTTCGCAAATGTAAGTGACGCTGTGAGCGAAAGAAGTGTCGTGCATGTTCGGCATGGCAATTAAAAAATGATTGCACAAGCTGCCGGGCACCAGTTCAGTATTATCTATATGGGGATGTTTTTCAGTCATGGCTTGAGTATTGTGTCAACGCGAGCGGAAAACAAGTAAAACCTGATAATTACTTTTTTACTGATCGCTGGTTGTGATGTTGTTGGGCTCAAAACGCACGTATCGAATGATTTTTAGGCGATCAACCTGGCGACTGATTTCAGGCGGAAATTTTGCGTAGGGCGCAGCGAGGCGCACAATTTGTCGCGCGGAATCATCCAGAATGCGGCTGCCGGAAGATAGCGAAATAAGAATTTCTTCCACACTGCCATCGGGCTTAAGCGTCACGTTCAGCATGACTTTACCGGTGATATTTTTGGCAAGCGCTTCACTGGGATAATTCTTTGTCCCTACGCGCTCAAATTTCTCACTCCATTTGATAAGGTATTCCGCATCAAATGATTCTTTGGCAGACACCGCCGTAAGCGTGCGCACGCGCGGGCGTTTGGCGTATTCCTGTTGCTGTTTATCCAGCTTGGCTTGCAGGCTGGCAATTTCCGCGGTAATGGCAGTTTGATTTTCCAGCAAGCCTTCGTGTTTTACTTTTTCTTCCTGAGCTTCAGGCGCTTTCAACATGTGCAATTTGGAATTGCTCTGGCCTGTAGTCGTAATAATTTGTTCTTCTTTTTTCTGCGCCAGCGTGGTCGCGGCAACTTGCGGCATTGGGTTTACATTGCGAACTTGGGTGTCGGCAAATTCGGCTTGTTTGGCGGTGGTAATTTGGCGGGCTTTTTCTTCGGTGCCGCTTCCTTCCTGATTATGTTGTGCAAGAAAATCCGCTTCTTTCGGTGGTTTGCTGGATTTATGCGTCGCCAAAGTAATTTCGATAGTTTCTGAACCTTTGGAAGCAGGCGGCAATTTGAAGTTGATTCCCAAAATCACCAGCGCGTGAATGGCAATCGCCATAAAAATAGTAAAACTCAGGCGATCACCCGCATCTACAGGCTTTGCCTGAAAGTCTTCCATTTCCATAGCGGGCGTTGCTGCACTCATTGCGCACTGGCTTCTTGTTTACGGCGTTCGATGGCGGCCATCAGCAACTCGCCGATATTGGTGCCGTACGCTTTATCAATTTCGCGCGCGCAAGTCGGGCTGGTTACATTGATTTCGGTGAGATAGTTGCCAATAACATCTAAACCTACAAACAGGAGGCCTTTCTCGCGAAGTGTCGGCGCAACTTGGCTGACTATCCAACGATCCTGATCGGATAAAGGCTGTGCTACACCGGTTCCGCCTGCCGCGAGGTTGCCACGGGTTTCGCCTTTGGCGGGAATGCGTGCAAGACAGTAGGGAACGGGTTCGCCATCAATAACCAAAATACGTTTATCGCCTTCTGTGATTTCGGGAATGTAACGCTGCGCCATGATGGTTTGGCTACCGTGATTGGTCAGGGTTTCAAGGATAACACCGACATTGGGGTCATCATGACGGCAGCGGAAAATACTGCTGCCGCCCATGCCGTCCAAGGGTTTGAAAATAACGTCCTGATGTTGCAGATGAAAACTGCGCAATTTCACTGAGTCGCGACTCACCAGCACCGGTGGGCAGCATTGCGGAAATTGGGTCGCAAATACTTTTTCATTGCAATCGCGCAGGCTGCGTGGATCGTTGACCACCAACACACCCTGCTTTTGCGCGGCTTCAAGAATATAAGTGCTGTAGATAAATTCATTGTCGAATGGCGGATCTTTTCGCATCAAAACGACATCAAGTTCAGCGAGCGGACGATCTTCACTGACGCCTAAGCAAAAAAAATCGTCTGGATCATTCTTAACCGTCAAGCTACGGATAGTGGCGCGTGCCTCGCCCTGCAATAAATAGAGATCGGCTTGCTCCATATAATGCAACGACCAACCACGCGCTTGAGCCGCTAAAAGAAGCGCCAGCGTAGTGTCTTTATGAAATTTGATGTTGCTGATGGGGTCCATTACTACGCCGACAGATAGCGTCATTAAATTATCTCACTCACGAATATTGCGGTTGTTGAAAATGCGGCCTAAAGTTAAGTCTTAAAAGATGTTAAAGCAAGGGTGTTGCGCACACTTCTGTACAGAATTAAACGCGCTAAGTCTTAAGAATCAGATGTGCTAAATAAGTGAAATTGAGAACAGATTCTTTATAGTATCAAGTAGTTATGGCTAAAGCTTAAAAACTATGTTAAAAGTTGCTGATTAACAGTTTCATGTTAAAAAGTTTAGCTTGCGTATGTTCAGGATACTATAAATCAACAGCGCAAATTTTCGTTGATCAACAAAACTCATAGCAGCGCTCCTTAATCGGTTCTGGCGCAAGATTGCACTCAAAGTAAGATCGCCTGTTTAAACAAAGATCGCCTAGCAAACAAAGGTCAGAGTATGGACGTAAGTTTAGAAAGCTTGAAAGTAATGGTTATTGACGACAGCAAGACCATTCGTCGCACAGCAGAAACCCTATTGAAAAAAGCCGGCTGCATGGTGATTACTGCCACTGACGGTTTTGATGCTTTGGCAAAAATTGCTGACAGTCGCCCCGATATTATTTTTGTCGATATTATGATGCCGCGCCTTGATGGTTACCAAACCTGCGCACTCATCAAAAATAATAGCGAATTCAAATCCACGCCCGTCATTATGCTTTCAAGCAAAGACGGTCTGTTCGACAAGGCCAAAGGCCGCATCGTCGGCTCGGACCAATATCTCACCAAGCCTTTTAGTAAAAGTGAACTTCTGGATGCCATTGAAACCCACGTTAAACACGTGAAAGCATCTTAATCTTCGCTGCCAAGATTAAGACCGGTTTTAAGAAGCTAATAAAATCTAAAGGAATTCCCCTTCAACTTTTGTGATTTATCTGGAGCAGCTATGGCTCGTGTACTGATTATTGATGACTCTCCAACCGAAACTTACAAACTGACAACTATGCTCGAAAAGAGCGGCCACACTGTGCTGACTGCCGAAAATGGCGAAGCCGGTATTGCGCTTGCGGTGAAAGAGCGCCCTGATTTGGTATTGATGGATGTAGTAATGCCCGGGCTTAACGGCTTTCAGGCAACTCGTCAGCTATCCAAATTACCTGAGACCGCTAATATTCCGGTGATCATAGTGACTACCAAAGATCAGCAAACCGACCGTGTGTGGGGTATGCGTCAAGGTGCCAAGGCCTATTTGTCCAAGCCGATTACGCCCGATGTACTGAGTTCTGCGATGGCTGAGGTAATGCGTTAAGAGGTGATGCGTTAATTTGTTGTGCAAAACTCCAAATTGTCACCCACAATAATTATATTTCCGCGCCACCGCATCCTGCGAGTGAGCTTTGGATGAGATGGATGCTGTTATGTCAGAACCTCAAGCAGCCTTCGAGGCGCTAATCGATCTAGCCCAGCGCAGCCGTGAAGCAGCGCGCGGCTTGCCGGCCCAAACCGATATTCGCCCCATGTGGAGCGGGATCGGTTTTTCACTTATGGGCAATTATTTCGTTGCGCCAATTGGTGAAGTGTCGGAAATGCTGGAGGTTCCCAGCTACACTCATTTACCAGGGGTTCAACCCTGGGTTAAAGGCGTCGCCAACGTCCGTGGTCGACTCCTGCCCTTATTTGATCTCGCTGCTTATTTTGGTGATCGCCTTGTCGGCGGACGCAAGCAGCGCCGCGTATTGATCCTGGAAACGGAAACCCTCTATTCGGGGCTTATGGTTGACCAGGTATTCGGTATGCAACATTTTCCCATGGATGAATACAGCGAGCAGGCCGGAGCCGTAGCTGAGAACATATTGCCGTTTGTGACGGGTAGTTATCCGTCAGGAGAGCAGCGGTGGGCGCTCTTTAGGCCTGCTTTATTAGCCGAAGATCCGCGTTTTATTAACGCGGCCAAAAGTTAATACAGCGAGAAATTGGTTTTCAGGTGAAGTGAGTTTATGGATTTCACCCCCGTGGATAAAAATTAAAACGTAGAGTCGGTTAGGAGCAGTTAGATGAAAGCAGATTCCAAAGGTTTAGTGAGTTCGTACAAAACAAACCCCGGCGTTTTCTATGCCGTGGTGTTGGGGGCGCTATCCTTAATAGCGTTCTTCGTGACGGGTTATATAGTCTACAGTGATGGTGTAAAAGACCAGAACAACCTCCAGCAGGTTGCTGAATTGCGTGCTCAGGCTTATCGACTTACCGCTTTATCGCGCGATGCAACGTCCGGTAGTGAAAAAGCGTTCGGCGAATTATCCGGAGTGGTATCCAAAATGGATGCTTCGTGGAACCAGCTGCGCTCAGCAGATGCGCGCACCGCGCAAGAACTGCAAGCCCAGTTCACTGCTTACGGCACCATTTGGGGCCGCGCTAAAAATAACGCGCAGGACATCGTAAAAAACAAAGACCTTATCGTAACGCTTAACGGCGTAGGTAAAGGCCTGAACGCCAACTTGCCAAGCTTGCAGGCTGAACATACCAACATCGTAGAAATTCTGTTGGATTCTAAAGCGCCTGCAGATCAAATCTCTGAAGCACAATTGCAATCATGGCGCGCTGAGCGTATCGGTCGTAACGTGGATAAAATGTTGCGCGGCGACACCGATGCGGCAGTAGCTGCGGACCAGTTCAATACCGACGCTAACGTCTATGGTCGTATGTTGCGCGGTATGAAAGAAGGCGACAGCATGATGCATATATCCAAGGTAACGGACACCAGCGCGCGCGCCAGTTTGGACAAAATCACCAAGCTTTATGAAGGCGTAAACAAATCGGTTCAGGAGATGTTTGAAGGTTCTGCAACCCTGTTCCGCGCTCGTCAAGCGAGTGATGCGTTGCTGAATGAATCACCCCAATTGCTGCAAGCACTTACCGATACTACCGATCAAATTAACAACCTTTCCAGCTCACGTCCTATCAACAGCAAAGTATCAATTGGTGCCGCCGTTGTGTTCCTCGTGTGTTTGGCGGTAATTGGTTACAACATTTTGAGTGGTACTCGTAAACGTCTGGTAAATACTGCGGAAACCAACGAGCGTAACCAAACCGCGATTTTACGTCTCCTCGACGAACTTGCTGACCTTGCGGACGGTGACTTGACGACTACCGCGACGGTAACCGAAGACTTCACCGGTGCGATTGCTGACTCTATTAACTTCACTATCGACCAGCTGCGTATTCTGGTAGCGCGAATCAACGAAACCGCTGTAAACGTATCGGCCGCTGCGCAAGAAACACAGCAAACTGCATTACATCTCGCTGAGGCTTCTGAGCATCAAGCGCAAGAAATTGCCGGTGCTTCTGCGGCGGTAAACGAAATGGCCGTGACCATTGACCAGGTATCTGCAAACGCCGCCGAATCGGCAGCGGTAGCGGAACGCGCGGTATCTATCGCCGGTAACGGTGCAAAAGTGGTACAAAATACCATCCACGGGATGGATACCATTCGTGAGCAGATTCAAGATACTTCCAAACGTATTAAGCGCCTCGGTGAATCGTCTCAAGAGATTGGTGATATCGTAAGTTTGATTAACGACATTGCGGATCAAACGAACATCCTAGCACTTAACGCGGCAATTCAGGCATCGATGGCCGGCGACGCAGGCCGCGGCTTCGCGGTGGTAGCGGACGAAGTTCAACGCCTTGCGGAACGTTCCGCAGCAGCAACCAAGCAGATTGAAGCACTCGTAAAAACCATTCAAAACGATACCAACGAAGCGGTAATTTCGATGGAACAAACCACTTCTGAAGTTGTTCGCGGTGCGCGCCTTGCACAGGATGCGGGTGTGGCACTGGAAGAAATTGAAAACGTATCGAGCAGCTTGGCGGAATTGATCCAGAACATTTCGAATGCTGCACGCCAACAAGCGTCATCTGCGGGCCACATTTCCAACACGATGAACGTTATTCAAGAGATTACGACCCAAACGTCTGCCGGTACTTCTGCTACTGCCCAGTCGATTGGTAACCTCGCGGAAATGGCACTCGATTTGCGTGAATCCGTAGCCGGTTTCAAACTGCCGGAAGAAGATGTAGTAGGCGATGTCCACAGTTATAAAGCGGCATCCAAACCTGCTCCCGCAAGTTATGATTTGGCATCAGATGCGGAGCTTGATCTGGATGCCAGCCTCGATGACGACATTTACCCACGTCAAGCCAAAGCTTAATCAGAGTTAACGCTTGCGATCTGGTTGTGGGTTAAATTGCGTAGGCGTTGATTAGGTATTTGTTATGGGTTGGTCATTACGCACATTACCGTCACTTTCTCTTGAGCAGTTTGCACAATGGCGCAAACTGCTTGAAGAGCGCACGGGTATGCAACTGGTTCCGCAACACAAAGCCCTGCTCGAATCGCAAATATCCTCGCGCATGCGCGAACTGGGATACGACGATTACGACCGCTATTACCAACAAGTTACCGATGGCGCCTCCGGCATGCTGGAGTGGACGGTCATCATTGATCGCATTACCGTTAAAGAAACCAGCTTTTTCCGTCACCGCCCTTCCGTCGAATATGTTCGTCATTATTTGCAACACAAAATTAACAACCAATCACTCGCGCAAAGCTTTGATGTGTGGAGTGTTGGCTGCGCTACCGGTGAAGAAGCTTATTCTTTGGCGATGGTGATTAGCGATTGTTTTGAATTAGCGGCGCTCAATCCTTACTACGGAATCACTGCATTTGATTTGAGTGTTTCAGCGCTGGCAACGGCTCGCAAAGGCCGTTATGCAAAACGCAAAATTGAAGCGGGCAAAGCGGAAGAGTTTAAGCGTTACACCAAACAAATGACCGATGGCAATTATGAAATTGCGAGCCGTTTGCGTGAGCGTGTGTGTTTTACCCAGGCCAATATTATCAACCACAATAGTTTGCCTGGCGTAAAAGTGGATGTGATTTTTTGTCAAAATTTATTGGTGTATTTCCGTCGCTGGTTGCGTCGTGACATTTTGAATGCGCTTTCCGATCACTTAAAACCGGGTGGCATTTTAGTCACAGGTTTGGGCGAAGTGACGGAGTGGGAACATCCAAAAATGCAGCGTTTAGCCGTCGATGAAGTACAAGTTTACCTACACGAATAACAAGTGCACAGCACTGAAAATGTGCGGCCTGAGAATAACAAAGAGGAAAGCACCACATGGCAGATAATCGCAATTTTGCCGCGCTGGATTGGCTAATACATGAAATCGGCGAAACCTTAAAAGAAGCGCGCCAGGCTCTGGAAGCCTATGTTGAAAATCCGAAAGATACGGTGCGCATACGCTTTTGTTTGACCCATATTCACCAAGTGCATGGCAGTTTGCAAATGGTGGAATTTTTTGGCGCAGCCATGCTCGCTGAAGAAATGGAAAAATTAACGCAAGCGATGATTCAAGGCGCAGTTGCCAATCCCGCTGAAGCGCAAGAAGTATTGATGCGCGCAATTTTGCAATTTCCGGTTTATCTCGATCAAGTAAAAGCAACACGCAAAGACAATCCATTAGTCGTGCTGCCTTTGTTAAACGACCTGCGCACCGTGCGCGGCGAAAGTTTATTAACTGATACAAAATTATTTGTTCCCAATCTCGCGCCGGCGAAAAAAGTTACTGGCGCGCGCTCAGCTGCAGCCCATGACAATGTGCAGTTTCAATCTATGGCGCTCAAGTTGCGCCAGATGTATCAATATGCCGCCGCGGGATATATTCGCTCAGTTAATAGCGATGAAAATTTAGCGTATTTACAAAAAGTTTTTAATCGCTTGCACAAATTAACCCAAGGCACCGCGCGTCACGCGCTCTGGGACATTTGTTTGGCATTGGCAGAAGCGCTGGAAATCGATGCGCTCGAAATGAGTGTGGCGATTAAAAATTTGCTGCGCCAACTCGATAAAGAAATAAAAATTCTAGC
This sequence comes from Gammaproteobacteria bacterium, assembly GCA_004172865.1. Lineage (GTDB taxonomy): Bacteria > Pseudomonadota > Gammaproteobacteria > Pseudomonadales > Cellvibrionaceae > Cellvibrio. The sequence continues at coordinate 131,104 of SEBV01000009.1, forward strand.
CGTACACGGCACCAAAGCGCTTAACTCTTATACCAATGATGAGCTGATTAAAAATTTACTTTATTACGTTGCGCGCGCGGGCAAACACGTACCGGGCTTCACGCCCAATTCGCATTTGCAACGCGTATACGAAACTTATCGTTTGAATGACGCCTTAATTGAAGGTAAAGAATCCGGCGATGAGTCATCCAATATTTTATCGTCGCCAGATCCTGAAGCTATGCGTTCAGTGGTTGAAGCGCTCAAAACTGAGTTGGATATTATCAAACACGCGCTTGATGTGTGTTTGTCAGGCGGCGATCCGCAAACCGTATTGAACGAAGCTTTGCCAGTAGTAAAACGTATCAGCGATACCATGGCGGTGCTCGGCCTTGGCGATTTACGTAAACAAGTTTTAGAGCAAGGCGCAGCCTTGGAATTGGTTGCCAATTCCGACAGTCATTTATCGCAAGAACAATTAATGTCGATTGCGAGCAAAGTAATTGAAATTGAAGATGCGCTCGACAGTTTGGCGCAACAACAATTTGCGAACGTAAATAATGATGCGCCTTCAAACGAAGCGGATATTACGCTAACGCGTGCAAAAGAATCTGTATTGCGTGAATCGCGCAATGGTTTGGAACACGCAAAAGACGCGATTATTGAGTACATTGCATCGCAATGGGATCGCGTGCATTTGCAAAATGTGCCAGATACCTTGCGCGAGATTCGCGGCGGTTTGGAAATAATGCCACTGCCGCGTGCTGCCAGAATTCTCGGCGCCTGTGCACGTTACATCGAAGAGCAATTGCTCACGCAGGAAATTACGCCGCAGTGGTCATCACTCGATACACTCGCTGATGCAATTACTAGCGTTGAATATTATTTAGAGCGTTTGAGTGGCGGCAGCACCAAAGAAGAAAATGATTTATTGCTCACGGTTGCCGAAGAAAGCGTTGCAACTCTGGGTTATGCAGTAGCGAAAATATCGCGCGCTGATTCAGCAATCGATGTGCAAGCGGCGCGCATGCGTTTGCCGGAACCAGAAATTCATACAACGCACGAAGCAGCAGAGGCGGACGAAGCAAGTCTCGCCGCTGCCTATGAATCTGCTTTGCAAGCTGAAGTTGAAATTGATGCAACAGATTCAAATGAGTTGACGGATGCAACCGCACAACAACTCGAAGATATTTATTCATCGAACGAAGTTGCCACCGCAGACGCAGTTTCTGAATCAGCGCCTCAAGAAGTGACTGAACTTGAACCGCCGAGTTTATTTAAAAACAACGCGCCTTCTATTGGCAATCATTACCCATCACCTTCAACCCGTATTTCTCCCGCAATCATGGGCGGAAGTATCGGCGTGACTCTTAATAGTTCGCCTATTGATAATGCATCGAAAAAATCTGCAGCTAGCGATGTTATTTCCGCAGTTGAAGACGCTGGAAAAGATATTGAAGAAACCATTGTTAGCGAAGCCGTAGTTGCGGAAGAACAAGCCGCATTGCTCGATGAATATTCTCATTACGATGAAGACGTGGCGCCACCAATCGTAAGTGATGTTGAAACTATTGCTGAGAATCCAGCTGAAATAAAACCTGCCGCGCATGTCGACGATGACGATGATAATTATATCGATGAAGAAATTATCGAAATTTTTGTTGAAGAAGCCGGCGAAGTTCTTCAATCCATCGGTGAATACTTTCCACGCTGGGCTAATGATTTTGAAGATGAAAACTCACTCACCGAATTCCGCCGCGCGTTCCATACCTTAAAAGGTAGCGGCAGAATGGTGGGTGCCAATGATCTTGGCGAACTTGCCTGGTCAATTGAAAATATGTTGAACCGAGTTCTCGACAATAGTATCGAACCGGGCCAACCACATGTGGCCATCATTGAAAAAGCCCGGGCAATTTTGCCTGATATGGTTGCAGCTTTTAGCAAAAAACTTCCTACGCCACATTTGGAGCTGAGCATTCATTATCGCGGGCTTGCTGAGTCTTTGGCGAAAGGTGTTGTGCCCGATGAATTAAGCTTGAGTGAAAATTCTGTCGTTGCGCAAGCAAAAGAATTTGTAACAGACATTGAAGACGAAGCGATTCAAACTGCTGATGACGAATACATTAACGAAGACGATATTCCATCTCTCGATGTTGTAGACGAAGAATCTTTCATCGCTGAAAGTGTCGATCACGAAAACGATGAGCCTCAAGAACTTATCGCTGAGGCTGTTGAAGTAAAAGAATCTGAAAGTGATTCTGATATTTCCGTTGAAACAGAACAACTTGAAAGCAGCGATGCAAATAGTTATGCGTCAGATGAATCTGCAGAAGATTCAGAAGCGCAACTCTGGGATATTTTCGGCGCAGAAGCTTTAACGCATTTGCAAACGCTAAAAGATTTTATTGCCCACATGGAAGCCGAAGCTCCTGTGTACGAACCGCCAAGCGATAATATTCAACGCGCATTGCACACGCTTAAAGGCAGCGCACACATGGCGGAAATTACGCCTATTGCTGAACTTGCTGCGCCGCTTGAAAAACTTGTAAAAGAATTGCGTTCTTATCACGTCGTTATTAACGAAGATATTTTGCAATTATTGCGCGACGCCGTTAGCTACACGCAAACCGGGCTATCACAAATTGAGCGCGGTGAGCCAGTAGAAATTCCACGCTTGCATCAATTTACCGCGCGTGTTCACGAGTTGCGTGAAATTCATGTTGCTCCGCTTGTGCGTCAACAGGAGTTGGATGAAAACGGTAAGCGTCCAGTAGATCCAGAACTTTTGTCCATTTTTATGGCAGAAGAAATGAATCTATTGTTAAACGCCGACAAAATTATTGAACAATGGCAAGCGGCTCCAGATAATCTCGCCGTTCTACGCCCAGTGCTTGATGAGTTACGCAATTTAAATCGTGGCGCACATCATGCTTATTTGCCATTAATGGCGAATCTCGGTGAAAAACTTGAGCAGGTTTATACGCACATTATTGCGAAACGCTTAGTTTTTTCTGATTCACTTTGTCGCGATTTAAATTCAGCACATCTCGCCCTATTGGATATGGTCGATGCGATTGCCGCAGGACAAAATCTTGCCAACGCACCTGAATCTATTTTGGACGCGCTGGATGATTTGATCGCGGCTGCAAATGCTAAACCCGAAGTGGATATTGAAGCTCAAATATTTAACGAGTTGGAAACTGCTGATTTTGAAGCTACCGCAAAACTTGAAAGTCACGCTGAAGAAAATTCTCACGAATCGTTACCTCTCATTGAAGGTGTTGATTACGAAGAAACTGAAGCGCCGCTACTAGCAGAAGACGATCTCGTTCTTGATGCCGATATAGATTTGGATTTAGATGTAGCTCAGGAAGAAATTACTTTATCTGCAGATGATAGTCTCGATCTTGGAGACGAGCTTACGCTTGATATAGATGATGAAGATATTCCGGTGTTGTCAGTCGTTGAAACAGCAGACGATGATTTGGTGGAAATAGAATCCTCCGATGAAGATGGCGAAGAAATTACGCTTGAATTGCCAGATGAGGACGCAGATTTTGATGCGGCTGATGAAGAGTTCAATAATGAAATCTTGAGTCTGGATGCTTCCGATATTCTGGAAGATGAGATTGAAGATGAAGCCTTAATTGAAGATGCTATTGAAGAGTCACTTGAAAACGAAACCGCAGAAGTAGTTGAAGCTTCAGCTGGCGAACCAATCGCTGACCTTGAAGAGGAATTACATGAAACTGCTGTTGAAGAATTAAGCTCATACGACATTGCATTTGAACTTGTCGATGACACTGCAGAAAACTTCGAAGAAACTACATCGCTCACTGAAGCCGAAATTGTCGAGGAAGCAATTGGGTTTAAAGTTGCTCCCGAATATGACAATGAAATTATCGAAGATGAAGATTTTGAAAATATTGAAGATGAAATCGACTTTGACTTCAATGGCGAAGAAAATTCAGCTGATATCGAAGATGAGTTAATTTCTGAAGAGCTTGCAGATGACGACAACAGTATCGAACTTGAAGATGACACCGATACTATTAATAGCTATGAGCAAGATGAGGAATTAATTTCTGCTCCATCAGTTGCGCCACAGCCGCAAGCTATTATTTCTCAACCGGTGCAGCAAAAAATTCAACAACCCGTTCGCCAAACTGAACCCCAGCGTCCTACTTTTAACGCGATGGACGATGAAGATTACGATCCGGAAATTGTCGAAATATTTATCGAGGAAGCGCTTGAACTGCTCGAAGATATGGAGCGCGCGCTTCACGAGTGGCAAGAAGATTGGACCAACACTGACAGCGTTGAAGAATTAAAACGCTGCCTGCACACCTTTAAAGGTGGTGCGCGTTTGGCTGGCTTGAGCGATCTCGGTGATTTGTCGCACGATTACGAAACCATGCTGATCGAGATGGATGCGGATGCGGAACTCGATCAAAACTTCTTCAAGCAACTAAACACTTATCAAGATCAATTACACAGTGGCGTTGATCAGGTTCGCTCGGGTATGGGCAGCGAATCGCAAGTTGCAGAAGCGCCTGCACAAGAGCTTGAACCCGTTGAAAATGATGTAGAGCAAACGTTCGAGCCGGAATCCGTTGCGCCGATCAACGAATACGAACCAGCGCCCGGTTTTGAATACAATCGCCCCAGTTTGGTGGTGGATAATGATCGCCCTGCGGCGCATCAAAAACCCAATGTTTTAACCTTCGCGCCCAAACCAAAACCGCCAGCTGCACCTTTGCCCAAAATTCCAGGCGCAGAATTTGGTGGCAGTCGCCAAGGCAATGCTGGCCCCGCGCAAGTGCAGCATTTGGCCGCGCGCCGTGCTGGTCCGCAAGAAGTTGTTAAGGTATCTGCTGAGCTCCTGGAAGAACTGGTGAACCTCGCCGGTGAAACTTCCATCAGTCGTGGCCGTATGGAGCAACAAGTCAGCGATTTGGGCGGCTCTATCGAAGAGATGGATGCGACCATTCACCGTCTGCAAGAACAGTTGCGCCGTTTGGATATTGAAACCGAAGCGCAGGTGTTGTTCCGTCAAGAACAAATGATGCAGCACGAGCAATTCGATCCTTTGGAGATGGACCGCTATTCGCAATTGCAGCAGCTGTCGCGCTCGCTGATCGAATCTGCCTCTGACTTGATGGATTTGAAATACACCCTCGCGGATAAAACCCGCGATACTGAAACCTTGCTTCTGCAACAATCGCGGATTAATACCGATTTGCAGGAGGGCTTGATGCGGTCGCGCATGGTGCCTTTCTCGCGGCTGGTTCCGCGTTTGCGCCGTATCGTTCGTCAAGCGGCGACCGAGCTTGGTAAAGAAGTAGATTTCGAGCTGGATAACGTCGAAGGCGAATTGGATCGTACAGTGTTAGAACGTATGGTTGCTCCTTTGGAGCACATGCTTCGTAACGCCGTTGACCATGGTATCGAATTACCTGCCGACAGAACTGCTGCGGGCAAACCAGCTGAGGGCCGCATTGTGCTCAGCCTTGGTCGTGAAGGTGGCGACGTAATGCTGCGCCTCGCGGACGATGGTCGCGGTATTAACCTGCAACGTGTTCGCGAAAAAGCCATAGAGCGCGGTTTGATGGCTGCCGATGCGCCGCTTAGCGATCAGGATTTAATGCAGTTCATCCTACATGCCGGTTTCAGTACCGCCGACAAAGTTACCCAAATTTCCGGCCGCGGTGTGGGCATGGACGTGGTGCACTCCGAAATCAAACAGCTCGGCGGCGCCATGTTTATCGACTCGCGTTGGGGCGAAGGTACGCAGTTCACCATTCGTCTGCCGTTTACCGTATCGGTAAACCGCGCGTTAATGGTTCAAATTGGCGATGACCTCTACGCAATTCCGCTCAATACCATTGAAGGTATTGTGCGCGTGAGCCCGTTTGAGCTTGAACATTATTATCAAGATCCAGACGCGCGTTTCGACTATGCCGGTGACAACTATCTAGTACGTTACCTCGGTGCCATGTTGGATAGTGATGCGACGCCAAAGCTGGATGGCCAATCCCTACCCTTGCCCGTAATTCTGGTTCGTAGCACTGAAAACACCGTTGCGCTGCAGGTGGATCGTCTCCTGGGTTCACGCGAAATCGTGGTGAAAACCTTGGGGGCGCAATTCAGTTCGGTGCGCGGTGTATCCGGCGCGACCGTGACCGGTGATGGCAGTGTGGTGGTGATTCTCGATCTCCATGCACTTATCCGGGAACAGTTGGCCTTGGGCCTGAATCGTGCGATTTTGCTCGATCCTGCGCAGCTACATATGGGATTAGAAGAAGATCAAGCTGAGAAAACGATCATGGTGGTGGATGACTCCGTAACCGTACGTAAGGTTACCGGCCGCTTCCTTGAGCGCGAAGGCTTCCGCGTGATCACTGCCAAAGATGGCGTGGAAGCGCTGCAACTGCTGCAAGATCATGTTCCGGATGTGATGTTGCTGGATATCGAAATGCCGCGTATGGACGGCTTCGAAGTTGCCAAAAATATTCGCACCAGCTCCCGTTTGCGCGATATTCCGATCATCATGATCACCTCGCGCACCGGTGAGAAACACCGTGAACACGCCTTTGAATTGGGCGTTAACAAATATATGGGCAAGCCCTATCAGGAAGATTTGTTGCTATCCAATATTAAAGAGCTCATTAAATCCAAGAGTTAATCAAATCCTAGTGGTGATAAATAAAGGGTGAGATAAGTGTCAGGACTAAGCGTCGGGATCTTGGTGGATAGCTCACTCAAGCAACAATATCTTGGCAACATGGTAGTGCAGGCGGGCCATAAAATTGGCTTTAGCAATGTGTTGAAAATCAACGCCTCGGTTCCGAACCTTGATCAGTCGGTGGATGCCTGGGTGGTAGACATCAGCGAGCTGGATCGCGGTGAGACTGATGGTGAACAAAAAGCCGACCTGATTGGCTTGCTGGATAATTTGCTTGAGCAAACCAGTGTGCCAGTAATTTTGAATGATGCTGCCGAACTCGTGCATGGGACACCCGAATATCAAGATTGGGTTCGCAGAATGCTGCAGCGGCTGGAGCGCTTGAACGGCGACATCAGTTTGCAAATCGATTCTGGAGCCACGGAAGTCTGGATATTGGCGGCATCAACAGGTGGGCCAGCGGCGGTTAAGGATTTTTTGGCGAAATTGCCAGCAGGGCTCAAGATTGCGTTTATCTATGTTCAACACATCGATAACGGCCAATCCGAAACTCTGGTAAAAATGATGAGTAATGCCGGTGCCTATCCCGTTAGCATCGCGCGGCAAGGCTTGGTGCTTAGCAATAATACGATTACCTTGGTCACGCCGGATCGCACCGTTAATATTCACGATAACGGCACGCTGATTATCAGTAAAAAGCCTTGGGTTGGATTTTATTCGCCGTCGATAGATCAAATCGCGGCGAACATCGCGCGAGTTTATCGCCAGCACAGTGGCATTATTATTTTTTCAGGCATGGGCGATGATGGCGCTGCCAGCTGCCGTTTGATTAAACAGCAAGGCGGAAAAGTGTGGGTGCAAACCCCGGCGCAAAGTACGATTGCCTCCATGCCCGAGGCAGCTATAGCAACTGGAACCGTGAGTTTTGTTGGCACTCCACCTGAATTGGCGGATGCGCTGGTCAAACTAAAACACATTCCAGATCGACAATCGCGTTGGCTAAAATGATTAGCGTGACTAATAGAATTAATTGAATAGCTAACAGTCAATACAACTTATAAAAGCACAGCAGGAGCATCTCGAATGAGGGCACCCAAACGCATTGAACAGAAAAAAATCCAGGAAGTTGCGAGCCTGTTAATACCCTTGCAAGGCCAAAGTATTTTATTGCCCAACGTAACCGTTGCTGAAATTATTCCATCGTCGCCTGTGCAGGCCATAGAAAATTCACCACTATGGTACTTGGGTAACTTTCAGTGGCGTGAATTGACGGTACCATTATTGTCGTTAGAGGCTCTTAATGGCGAAGCTGTTCCGGTCATTCATAGTCGCGCACGTTTTGCGGTGTTGAATACCACAGGATTAAATAGCGACCTGCCATTTATGGCGTTGCTAACCCAAGGTTTACCGCGCCTTGCTCGCGTCAGTGAAGATGAAATTAGCGAACGCGAAGACGCCGAAAACCGTCGGTACGATTTAATGCATGTGTCTTGGGCTGGCGAGTACACGCTGATCCCGGACATCACTGCCATCGAACAAACATTTTTGGATTATTTACATTCACATGAATAATTTTTTTAGCCATCAATCACATAAATTTTTCACGCTGCTAATGTGTTCACTAGCGGCGATTATCTTGCAGGGTTGTGGAGCTGAACGTTCTGAGCCCTTCGCGCCGATAGTAAGCAGTTCGTGTTCGAGTTCCAGCAGCAGTTCTAGTAGCAGTTTGGATTTTTTAGGCACTGATCTTTCCAGCTCCTCCTCTAGTTCATCGTCGTCAAGTTGTTCTAGCAGTTCGTCGAGCAGCTCAAGTTCGAGTAACAGTTCAAGTTCATCCAGTAGCTCAGTTTTAGCAGTAGAAGTGATTCAGTTGTGGTCTGCCACTAACACAGTTAATGAAATATCGCCTGCCGGAAAAAATCATTACACATTTTCTACTGCAGATGATTTCGATAAAAGCATCGTCAACTATATGGATAAAAGTTTACTTGGAACAGCAGATTATTTTACTAATGGGCAAGTGATTATTGTTTATGATGGCGAAGTAAATAGTTGTGCGGCGCGCGTAGAACATAATGGCAGCATAAGCGCATACGACTTGGACAGTGTCAGTGTTAAAGTCACACTCGGTTATTTGGCTCGAGAAGCGATTGATAAATGTAGCCCCACAATTTCCCATCCGTTTACGCTGTATCAGATAAAAACGAAGAAACAATTAATCTTTGAAGAAAAAATCCAATAAATAAAAAAGCCGGAATGTAAAAATTCCGGCTTTTTTATTTAAGAATCTTTTATCAAAGTATTTCCAAATCTAAAAATCGCCCCACAAATATTGCACCAAACTAATAGCTGCAACTGGAGCGGTTTCTGTTCTTAATATGCGTGGCCCAAGAGTAAGCGGCGCAAATCCCTGCTTAACCGCCTGCGCAATTTCATTTTCGTCCAAACCACCTTCGGGCCCAATTAACAGAGCTACACTTTGTGGTGTTTTATCTGCTGGTAGAGCTTTGCTATCGCGATGATGAAGAACAAATTTTAATTCTGCTTCGCTGCTGGCAACCCACTCAGAAAAAATTTTCGGTTCAGATAATTCCGGCAAAATATTGCGCTGGGATTGTTCGCAAGCACTGATAATAATTTGCTGCCAGTGTTCTATTTTTTTGTCGGCGCGATCGCCCGTTAATTTAACTTCAGTGCGCTCTGTTAGCAAAGGTGTAATTTTAGTTACGCCTAATTCTGTTGCTTTTTGCAACACCCAATCCATTCGCTCGCCGCGCGACACGCCAATCGCCAACTCTAATTGCAAATGCGATTGACGATTTTCAGGGAAAAATTCTCCAATATTAATTTCAACCGTTTTCTTATTTACCGCAGAGATTTCTGCGCTGTATTCGCCGCCTTCACCATTAAATAAAATTAGTTCGCGTCCGGTCTGCATACGCAAAACCTTGCTCAAATAATGCGCTTGCGCTTCAGCTAAAACTAAAGTGCTATTGGAAGCGAGTGTCTGTGCGGTGAAAACTCTGGGAATACGCATGGCGATTATTAATTCCCACGCTCAATAATGTAAGCCGATAAATCACGCAAATAATTTGCATTAGCATCAAAACTTTCAAGAGCGGCGATAGCTTGCTGATGAAGCTCTTGCGCTTTTTTTCGCGCGCCGTCTAAACCTAAGAGCGCAACATAAGTGGGTTTATTGCGCGCAATATCTGCGCCCTGTTGTTTGCCTAGGGTTTTCGTATCAGCAATTACATCGAGAATATCGTCCTGCACTTGAAACGCGAGGCCAACGGCGGCCGCATATTCATCTAACGCGTTTAATTGTGTAGCGCTTGCTTGCATTGCCGTCGCGCCCATACTCACGCTTGCGCGAATCAATGCACCGGTCTTATGGCGATGCATATTTTCCAATTGCGCGAGATCTATTTGCTTATCCACAGCGGCCAAATCAATCGCCTGTCCGAGCACCATACCTTGCACGCCGGACGCGTTTGCCAATTGACGAACAAGCGCGATGTGAGTTTTTGCATCTGCAGAGTCGATATTGCTTAGCAATTCGAACGCAAAAGTTTGCAGAGCATCGCCCGCAAGAATCGCGGTAGCTTCATTAAATGCGATATGACAAGTAGGCTTGCCGCGGCGCAAATCATCATCGTCCATCGCGGGCAAATCGTCGTGTACCAAACTGTAGGAGTGCAAACACTCAAGCGCACTGGCTACACGATTTAGCATTGGCAAATAGGTTTCAGTTAAGGCATCGCCACGTATAGCAATCGCGCTTGCGTAAACCAGTGTGGGGCGCACGCGTTTGCCACCGTTGAATAAACTATATCGCATGGCTTCGCGCAAACGCGTTGGGTCTTGATCGAGCGGAAGGTAGTCGTGAAGCGCATGATCCACACGGCGCTGACTGTCGCGCGCAAAATCACTGAACGACATTGAAGTTGCAGTGCCCGTGCCGAAATCTGCTTTAGTTACATCCTGAGTCATTCATCATCGCTCGGGTCGAACTCAGTGAGCGTAATTTCTCCCTGCTGTTCCAGCAGCAAAGTGACTTGTTGCTCGGCTTCAGCCAAGCGAGTCTGGCATTCGCGCGTTAATTGAATACCGGTGCTGAACGCTTGAAGCGATTCTTCCAACGTCAAATCACCTTGCTCCATTTTATTAACCAACTCTTCAAGCGCATTGAGCGACTGTTCAAAGTCAGCAGCTTTCTTTTTTGCAGCCATGATAATTCCAAAAGTAAAAAGTGATCGCGATTATAAACCTCGCCCCAAACATTGGCGACCATAATGATTTGTATAAAATTTAGTCTCCCGTGTGCGATATATCCTACAAGCATTAGCGAGATTAGCCACTAGAGGCTGGCATGGTAATCCACAATAATGACGCCTAGGGAAGAGAGCACTCGGAGAGTGCTGCTTAGGAATGAAAGGGAGAGTTCACAGTTTTGACCGAAAAGGCGCATCCTGTAGTCTATTTGGTATCCGACGTAAAAAGCCCGCTGCATCCCCCTGCAGCGGGCTTTTTTATTGATGGTAAAACTAGATACCGGAAAATATGTGAGTGAAAGCAACGGTGCTGAAAAAGTGAATATTGCTTGATGAATAAAAAGTTTATTCATTGCGATTACGGTTTCGCATTTACCTTTTGGGGTAAAGGCTTGGTGGACCCGTTGCACTAATGTTCTTTCTCGGTTCGATTCTGGATAGCGCAGGCGGTGATATCGTAAAGACATCGCACTAAGTTTATTTTCATTTATTTGATAATTATATCTACAGTAATATGGCAATCTTCGAATCAATACAGAGGGCAGTCGAATTGGTCTGTATTGGCGAAAGTTTCGTCTGGTTTGGTTCTGTTAATGAATTTGTATTTATTAGCAGTGATTACATAAAATTATCATATCATTAGGTTTTATATGTAATGGTTTTACAGATAGTTTTTCAAAAAAAGGCTAGCATTTTAACTCGCTTTTTTAATTGATTAGTTCAAACTTTTAATTTTTCATCCATCCGAAATTATACTTCTCTTACGCTCTATGACTCTTTATCACTGTAAACTTTTAACCGAGAGTCCTGGCGTGGCTCTCTCGGGTCAAACTCAATTAACAAGCTCACCTTTTGCGCCTAGCTTTTCAAACGCATCCATCAATTCACATTAATATTTTTTTATAAAAGCAAATAAAATTCGCCTTTATAAAATTGATTGTATGTATAAAACAGCCAGATTTATTAGGATTTCGGAATTCTTTACATCTATCTTAATTTTTTATAAATGGAAATAATTTTAGCTGTTACTGCTTTTAACAATGACTTAGTCGAAAAATTTTGTGAAAAAACTTTCCGGCACATAAGCATCTTTAATTTATCTAGCACCGGCTCTAGAGTTCCAGCAACTAAAGCGCAAGGTAAATTCACCATTTCTTATCCTCATATTGATGTGACGGATGCTTAATAAGCTTTAGCTTCCTGAATATATATGTCCAACGTAATAATTCTAATCATTTCTCATAATAATTCACGTAACCAAAAACAAAAAAGCCAGCACATTTCTGCACTGGCTTTTTCATTTCAAAAACAATTTAAATCTTACTGCGCGTTCAATTGCCACCAGTTGATATTCCAGCCGCCTTTTCTTACAAAAATCGCGAGGTCTTGTTGGCCTGCTTGTAAGTTTACGGTGATGGAAACGGTTTGCCAGTTTTGCCAGCCGCCGGTGTTAGGGACGTTGACTACGCCGACGTCGGCGCCGTTTTTGCTCAGTACTAATTGGCCGCCAGCGTAGGGTGATGCAACGCGAACCTGGAAGGTGTAATTTCCGCTGGTTGGGATGTTGATGGGGTAGCTCATCCAATCGTTGTCATCGGTGCTGCCGGCGTTAAAACCGCCGCCGGTATCGGTGGTGGTTTCCATGCGGATGCCGCTGTGGTTGGTAAACATTTCAGCTTCAACGCGATTGTTAACCGTGGGCTTCCAGTTCATCCAATAGGCGATATCTTCGTTGCGCACGAGGCTTTGGGTGGCGAAGGAGCGGAACCAGGTTTCGATTTGCGCGCTCGTTGCGCTGCTCACGTTAATGTTGCTCATGGTGCCGCCGTTGCTGCTGTTGGTCACCATGCCCCAACCCCATGAACTGGTGCTGCCGTTGGAGCCTGCGTTGGACGTAGTTTTGTAAGCCCAGTTGGTCGCCGCCCAGCCGTACATGTTGTATATGTCGTAGGCTTTACGCGTCATTTGGCCGCCGTAGTTACCCATCAATGTCCATGGTTGGAATTCACCGATTAAGAAGGGTGATTTCAAGTTGTTGATTTTGTCGCGCCAGGTGCAGGATTCGCCGGTTCCATCTTGGTTGCAGTGCAACCAGTTAGCATACATGTTGGCTTGGCCTGCGCCGTAAGTTGCAGTGTCGTTCCAGCCCCACAAGCCTGGGTAGAAGTGCATCCACAAGGAGTTATTGGTCAAACCGCGGCTGTTAGGATTGCCGTAAGCGTCGATACCGCTGTTGTGGCCGGGCAATAAAATCACGTGATCTGGGTCTTTCGCGCGCACGACGTTAAACAATTCGTAAGAGCGGTTCGCCAGCGTGGTTGCGTCGGTTCCCCAGGGTTCATTTAACAAATCGTAAGCGGCAACGGCGGTGCGGCCACGGTAGTGAGTGGCGATGTTATCCCATAACCACTTGGTTCTATCCCAATAAGTATTGTTGGTCCACATTTGCGCTGCGCCAATGCAGCCGTCATGTTGTTCGCTGGATGCCGCTTGGCCGCCCACCGCGCCATGCAAATCGAGGATCACATACATGCCGCGTTTTTCCGCTTCGTTTACTGCCCAATCCAGGTATTGCCAGGCGTCGGCGCGCAAGGTGTAAGGCGCGTATTCGTTTTCGACAAGGCTGTACAGGAACGGAATGCGCACCACGTTCATGCCCAGGCCTTTGATCAAATCAAAGTCGCGCGTAGTGATAAAGCTATCGCGGAAGACTTTCATCAGGCGTTCTTTTTCGGTGGTGCCGAAACGTTGCGACAAGGTCGCTTCAAGGGTGCATTGATCGTTGATGCCGGTCATGGAGCCGCCCATCATCCAGAATTCCTGGATCAACCAGTTGCCGATATTGGTGCCGCGCAAATTGACGCGCGCGCCGCTGGCGTTAACCCAGTATTGGCCACTCTGTTTGATGGCGGGTAATGCGGTGATGGGTGTGGATTCAGCGGTAAGCTTGATCCAGTTGATGTTAAAGCCACCAGTTTTGGCAAACACGGCAAGACTTTGGACGCCTGCATTGAGGTAAACACGCGAGGTGACGTTAGCCCAAGTCTGCCATCCGCCAGTATTGGGGATGGTGCTTACGGCGCTAACGTCGGTGGAGTTCTGACTCAATACAATCTGACCAGTCGCATTGGGCGATGCCACACGGTACTGCACCGTGTACCAACCGGCGCTTGAGACGTTAATGCTGTAACTCATCCAATCGTTGGTATCGATCCAACCCACATCTTGCCCACCGCCAGTATCGGTTGTGGTTTCAAGTTGAACCCCGGTCATGCTGGCGTAACTCTCGGCCTGAATGGTGCCGGGAACGGCAATTTGCGCCGAGCTTAGGTGGGATATAAGTAAGCCGGCGACTGCCAGCAATGTTTTTGGAGCATGGGCGAGAATGCCCGCTGTGAGACGGTTTGTCATAGTTAAGTACCTGTAGATTTATTGTTATTACAGAGTACGAAGCCGTTGCGAACTCTCTAACTGGCAAATAGAGAATCTCCTTGTTGTACCGCTTCCTGGGTGTTGAATGCCGGGTTTGCGCCCGCGAATTTACACCTGCGCTGGTTTCGTCGACTTAACCTTAGGCGGGCGCGTTAGCGGTGTCGTTCTGGGGAAAACAAAGTACATTAAAAAAATTGCAGGCGAACGCGTTTGCGTGCGTGAAATTTGCACGAACTCAATGCCAAAAAGTCCCACTCTTTATTTTTAAAGCTTGAAGTGCCAGAGGATTATCCACCAAAAGCCTGAGTTTCTTGGAGATGACTCAGGCTTTCAGCGGACGAGAGCAGCTATTTCGAACCGCAGCTACAGCTGTGATATTGCTGGTAATAGTTTTTAAGATACTCATCAAACGGAAGTTCTTCCGACTCTTCGAGTTGAGTTTGTTCCGCTAATGATTGTGCAGCTTGATGATGGAGTTCAGCGAGAGTTTCGGCGGTGAATGGACGGTCGCTGAAATATTGGCGATGCTCTTCAGCAAGGCCAAGGGTGTGATCAAAAAAGCTTTTGTTTTGCGCCTGGAAATCCGCCAACACACGAGCCGACGGCGTGAGGTCAGGGTTATCGATTTTCGCGTACTGATTTTTAAGTGCGCTTGAGTAATCTGTACCGCCATAACTTTGGTCGAGCAATTCAGCGCAAGCAACGGAGCTGTCCAGAATTTCCTTCGCCCAGGATTTGAAGCTGACTTCATTGCCATCGCGTTGCAAAGTCAGTTGCGGGTCACGGCCTGAGTAGACGATGCGCCTTTGGTTTTCCTGCCATTCGGAGTATTCGCCGGTGGGTGTGTTCGGGCTGTCGCTGAGCAGGCAATACAGCAAAAATGCATCAATCACGCGCAATTGTTCAGCAGTTACACCGAGCGGTTCGTAAGGATTCAAATCCACACAGCGCACTTCAACATATTCCACGCCGCGCAATCGTAGAGCTTGCAAAGCCGTCTCGCCGGATTGGGTGGTACGTTTGGGGCGAATGCTGGAGTAAAACTCGTTTTCGATTTGCAGCAAGCTGGTATTCAATTGCTTGTAATTGCCCTGCTCGTCTTTTACGCCAATTGCTTCATAGGCAGGATGCGGCTGAGTAATCGCCGCACACAATGTTTGCAAATAGCTATCGACATGGTTGTAGCAAACGAATAGGGATTCCTGCGCATCGCTTTGATAGCCCAAATCACCCATGCGCAGCGATGTCGCAAATGGCAAATGTTGGGTGTGCTCATCGTCGCCAAATGACGTTAAGCGATGTTTGCGGCCTGCAACAAATTCATTGCTTACCGCTGGCGCTGCGCCAAACAAATAAACCAATAGCCAGAAATAGCGGCGGAAATTACGGATCAATGCAAAGTAGCGTGCGGTTTTAAAATCCTGAAGATCTTGGGTATCACCTTCTTGCTGTTGCAGCTCGCGCCAGAAATCATCGGGCAGGGAAAAGTTGTAATGCACTCCAGCGATAGTCTGCATACTGCGGCCATAACGATGCCCAAGGCCCACGCGATATATCGTTTTCATGGTGCCGCTGTTGGAACGGCCGTAGCGTGCGACGGGAATTTCAGCATCTGCAGGCAAATGGCTCGGCATGCTCGCAGGCCACAAACGCTCGCCAGTTTTGGCAAGTTCTTGATAAGTGAAGCGATGAATATCGTCCAGCTGCTGCAGCAATGCGGGAATGTTATCGAATGGCTGGGTGATAAATTCGAGCAGGGATTCGCTGTAGTCCGTCGTGATGTGAGGGTGCTTAAGTGCTGAACCGAGGCCGAGCGGGTGCGGCGTTTGCGCCAATTCACCGGCAGGCGTAACGCGCAAACTTTCTTTCTCCAAGCCGCGCAAAATACCTTTCAAGCTTTTATTAGCGGGTGCTTTGGCAAAAGCGGCGATATGCGCGCGCCAAACGGCGTTATTGATAGTAGGCAAAGCCGACCCCTTGTTATGTAATTTGTTAGATCAGTTTAGCTTGAGATTCTGGTGCTTCGGAATCCGTTTCTGAAAACGTCAGTTCGTCTTCCGGCTCAGCGTCTGCGTCGGGCAATTCTTCTACGGCTTCAGCAAATAAATCTGTTCCCGCTTTCGGCGGCTTGGGCACTTTGGGCAAAGGCGCAGGCATAATGTCGCTGTCGATAATCGGCAGGGCTTTCTCATCCAGATCGCAGCTAATGACTTTAACGCGCTGTTTGTAATCCTTGGATGTAATTTCAAACATCTGATTTACAGCTTCATCTTTGTGCAAGGTTTTAAACACGGCATTTGCATCGTAACCATCGACCCACTCTTTGTTCTTGCCGAAAAAAAGTTTGTCCTGGTTTTGCAGAATAAAGGTCTGAGTCATAGACGGGTTTACTCGTATTCAATCACTAAAATTAGGTTCGCAGCAGGTTTGGGGCGAAAGGTGTAAAGTTCAAGGTTATGCTGCTGTTGCAGCGCGATTAATCGCATCGCCTCTTATCGCTCCTTATCGCAACGTCCCGTGAGTAAAAGGTGCCATGAGTAAAAAGCGTCGCGAGCATAAGTTTGAATAAACTGACTGGCTAGGCGATGATGATTGAAACCGCGTAAGAAAATTGCGCAAAAAATGAGCGTAACAAGCGGCCTATTCTAACACCTAAGACTATGAGTTAACGCATCACTATCACCTAACGCATCGCTCATTGGTTAAAATTCACAGGTTCCTATTATGTTCCACCAAGAACTTATCGCCTTTAACGAATTTTTGCGCAGCGAAAAGCAATTGTCGATTCATACCCAAACCAATTATCAGCGCGACCTACAAAAATTCGCCGACTATTGCGTAAAATTTTCGCTCACAGATTTGGCAGAAATTCGCTCGCAACATATTCGCCAAATAGTGGCGCAATTGCATCGCCAGGGTTTGGGTGGAAAAAGCTTATCGCGCTGGTTATCTGCAATGCGGAGTTTTTTTGAATTTGCAATTCGCAACGGTTGGGCAAAAAATAACCCCGCCGATGCTATTCAGGCACCCAAGAGTCCAAAAAAATTACCCAAGACCTTAGATGTTGATCAAACCGCGCAATTTGTAAGTGTGCAAGGCGATTCAGAATTAGCACTGCGCGACCGCGCCTTACTGGAATTAATTTATTCTTCCGGTTTGCGCTTGGCTGAAGTAGTTGGTTTGGATTTACAAAATATTGATATGCACGAAGAAATGGTTACTGTGCTTGGTAAAGGCAATAAGCAACGGATGCTTCCCATTGGTTCTCACGCGATTACGGCGTTGAAAGCGTGGCTGGTACAGCGCAAAACTTTTTTAAAAGATGAAGCAGAAAAAGCGGTTTTTATTTCCAGGCGCGGCACGCGTATTACACATCGCGCGGTACAAATGCGCATGCAACAATTAAGTGTGGCGCAGGGTATGGATACACCAGTTCATCCACATATGTTGCGCCATTCGTTTGCCAGCCACATGTTGGAATCCAGCGGTGATTTGCGTCTCGTACAGGAAATGCTCGGTCACGCGAATATTTCTACCACGCAAATTTATACCCATTTGGATTTTCAGCATCTCGCAAAAGTGTATGATAATGCCCATCCCCGCGCGCAGCGAAAAAAAATCAGCGACGAATAAAACCCCCACAATAAAAAAACCGGATGCCCTTGCGCGGCATCCGGTTTTTTTAGCGTCTTTTATTAAAAAGGCTTATTTCACGGCTTTATTTTCTTTTGTCGCAGGTGCCTCTTTTGCAGCCTTCGGTGTTTCTTTGGCTTTTACTTCTGCAATGGCGTCCTGCTGGATTTTTTGAATTTTGGGAATAATTACCGCCATCTGCGCTTGCACATTTGCCATGCTCGCTTGCATTACCTGCGGCATTTTTTTGGTAACTGCTTTACCCGCTTTGCTTTTATAAAATTTAACCATGGAATCTACTTCATCCTGCGAAAAACTGTCCTTATAAATATTGATCATCATAGGTTTCATTTTTTCGAACGAAAATTCTTCCTTAAAGACATTCGCCATTTTGGCATTGGAATCCTGCAGGATTTTTTGCTGGTCAGCATTTAAATTGGTATTGCCCAAGGCTTGATTGGCAGCATTATTCATCATGCCCTCAACTTGCGGCCACATTCCGTCGATCAGTTTTTGTGAATCGGTAATGGTAAGAAGTTCCTCAATAGAGGCATCAGTCGGTTTCTGCTCTGCGAAAGCGCTAATAGAAAGTAGGCAAAGTCCTGCAATGGCGATTATTTTTTTCACATTTATTTCCTTTTGATTGTATTGAATGAATTGCCCTTATCTGGGCAATGATAGAATAAGCCTTGCGTGAAAAAATTTCAGCAGGCTTGCGCACAAATATAAACTAATCTGAATAATCGAAAATGGTAAAAGCTATGGTAAATTACCGCCATATTGATTAAGTGCGATCTTATGTCTTATTTTCCCGTTGCCTCCTTGCAATCAAGCCAAAATATTTCCCATTCTGTTGAACCTGTATCCACTAACGGGTTGCGCATTGCCCTGCTCGGTTATCGCAGTCATCCGTATGTTGGCGGGCAGGGAATTTATTTACAGTATTTGAGTAAAGCCTTGGTTGAGCTTGGCCACAATGTGGATGTTATTTCCGGCCCGCCTTATCCCGAATTGGATGCACGCATCAAATTAATTAAGCTGCCCAGCCTGGATTTATACGCACATAAAAATCCACATTGGGCATTGCGCCCAAAACATTTTTTATCATTCGCAGATGTGTATGAGTGGTGGAGTAAATTAAGCGGCGGTTTTGGTGAGCCCTATTGTTTTGGTCGTCGGCTGGCAAGTTATTTTAAAAAACACAAACCGCAATACGATATTATTCACGATAATCAAAGTTTGTGTTATGGGCTTTTGCAATTACAAAATAGTGGCGAAAATATTATTGCCACTGTGCATCACCCAATCACGCGCGACCGCGAATTGGCAGTCAGCGCCGCAACTACCAAAGGTCAGCGTTGGTTGATTAATCGCTGGTATAGTTTTTTAGGTATGCAACAAAAAGTCGTACAGCAGCTGAATCACATCATCACCGTTTCACAACAATCGCAAAAAGATATTGCCGATGCATTTGCGTGCCCTACCGAAAAAATCACCGTTATTCCCAATGGTATTGATACAGACATTTTTAAACCGCTACCAAATATTTCAAGAAAGCCATGGCAAATTATTACCACGGCATCATCCGATCAGCCGCTTAAAGGTTTAAGCGTTCTGCTAAATGCACTTTCACAACTGCGAAGTGAATTTCCACAATTACATTTATTGGTCATCGGAAAATTAAAACCTGAAGGCGCAACTGAGCAGGAATTAAAAACGCTGAAGTTGAATGGCTGCGTAGAATTTAAAACTGGCATTAGTACTGAGCAATTAGTGATTGAATACGCTGAATCAAAAATCGCCGTTGTGCCATCACTCTACGAAGGTTTTGGTTTGCCAGCCGGTGAAGCACTGGCCTGTGGTATTCCATTAATCTGTAGCGACGGCGGTGCATTACCCGAAGTTGTTGGCGATGCAGCGCTCATGGTAAAAGCTGGTGATATTAATGAGCTGACGCAAGCCTTACGTAAATTATTAAATGATGATTTCTTCCGTGAAAAATTAAGCGTCGCAGGGCGAACACACAGCTTGCAGCATTTATCCTGGCAGGTTGTGGGTGAGCAGCTAAGTGATTATTATCAAAATCTATTAAACACTTTATTAACTAACGCGCAGATCAAACGTGCTCACCATTAATCTAAAAAAATTACAACTTGAGCACGGCGATTCGCTATTGGATGTCGGCTGCGGTGAAGGCCGCCATGTAATACATGCTTGCCTTGAATATAATGTATTGGGTATTGGTGTAGATTTATCGCTGCGCGATTTACATATCGCCAACGAACGCTTTGCGCCATTTGCTAATTACAATACGTATAGCCATTTTGCATTACAACAAGCTGATGCAACGCGCTTGCCCTTTGCAGATAACAGTTTTGATAAAATTATTTGCAGTGAAGTATTAGAGCACATCGGAAATTACATCGGCGTTTTACAAGAAATTAAACGCGTACTAAAACCGAATGGTATTTTAGGTGTTTCAGTGCCGCGCGCCTGGCCAGAAAAAATTTGCTGGAAATTAAGTGCTGAATATCATCAAGTCCAAGGCGGCCATATTCGCATTTTTGATGCGCAACAGTTGCGTAAAGACATTGAAGCTTTGGGGTTCACATTTACTCATCGCTATTGGGCACATGCATTACACTCTCCTTTTTGGTGGTTGAAATGTCTGTGGTGGAAATCGCAAGACAGCTCGCGCATCATAAAAATTTACCACCGTTTATTAGTGTGGGACTTAATGCAAAAACCGTGGATTACCCAAACACTGGAAAAAATATTGAATCCAGTTTTAGGAAAAAGTGTAGTGATGCATTTTAAGAAATTCTGATTGAGTCATTTTTGGTTTTATCTTCATTAAGTGGGGGCGCCTAGCTGAGGATGACGACCAAATACTTCACTAGCCTTTCAGTTTTAAATATTCGAGTTCAGGAAAAATGAAAAACTTATTGCTCACTAAAGGATTTTTTCCCGAAGCGCTTTTGCGCCCTACCGTTAATTATATTCTGCAAACGCAATTGTCCAATGGCTGCCTTCCATGGTTTAAAGATGGCAAGGCTGACCCATGGGATCATATTGAAGCAGCCATGGGTTTAAGTATTGGTGGCGAGCTTGCTGCAGCGGAGCGCGCCTATGCGTGGCTTGCGAATGAACAATTGAATGATGGAAGTTGGTGGGCGAATTATCTTGATAACGATGCAGTTGATAAAAATCATCGCGAAACAAATTTTATTGCCTACATCGCCACTGGAGTTTGGCATCATTATTTAATTTCACAGGATCTGGATTTTCTTCAGCGACTATATCCCGCTGTTAAAAAAGCAATAGATTTTGTGTTGCGTTACCAATCGCCAACGGGCGAAATTTATTGGGCTGTTGCGGAAGACGGCAGTGCCAAGAAAGATGCGTTGGTGACAGCCTGTGCTTCAATTTATAAAAGCCTGCAATGCGCCATTTTGTGCGCGCAAGAATTAAATCAGCCAACTAAACTATGGGCACAAGCTTATCAAAAACTTGGTAATACCTTACGTCATCATCCCGAATGTTTTGATCGAACCTGGGAATCCAAAGAACGTTTTTCTATGGATTGGTTTTACCCGGTGCTTGCAGGCGTGTTGCAAGGTAAAGCAGCGAGCGAGCGTATTGAGTCGCGTTGGAAGATATTTATTGAAAATAATATTGGCTGTCGCTGCGTGAGCGATGAGCCTTGGGTAACAGTTGCAGAATCATGTGAATTAACCCTCGCATTATTAGCGGCAGGTGAACATGCACGTGCGTTAAGTTTATTTAGCTGGCTGCATCAATTTATGGATGATGATGGCGGCTATTGGACTGGCTATAATTTTCGCGATGACGTTATTTGGCCGCGCGAAAAAACGACTTGGACTGCAGGTGTAATTTTGTTAGCGGCAGATGCCCTTACCGAGCACAGCGCCGCGTCAACATTATTTACTAAGCACACAGAGTTTGTTGATTGGATGGAAAAAGCTGAAATTAATTGATGGTTTTGCTAAGTATATTTTAAGCTCTAGCTTAGTTTGTTTAGATCTGCATTCCCAAGCTGGAGCTTGGGAACGAGAAAATTAACTGATGTCTTAATGAAGTGCATTTCGCGAAAAAATTAATCCCGACAATAACCTTCACCGGTATGGATAGTTAAGCAATCTTTTTTGTCACCAAGCCATTTCATTCCCGTGTCAACACCGTTTGTGGCTTGAATTAATTCTTTGACTCCATCGCGCTCAAATTGAATTTCTCGCCCCGCGTTTTTGCCCGTGTAATTTTTCGGGCCATCTAAATTGCTAATGGTAATTTCATAATTACCATTGCCGCCGGTGATTTTAAGATATGTTCCTTCCGGGCCGTTCCATTTTCCTATCCAGCTATCAGTAGCAATAGTTGTGGTTTCTGTAGGCGGATTTGATTGATGTGCAGCAGAATGATTTTCAGTTTTATGATCTTCGCAAGCGGAAAGTAAAAAAGTGGAAACGAAAGCTAGGGTTGAAAAATTAATATATTTCATAAGATACCTCGCAAAAAATATCGGTATAAAATTTAACTGTTGAGGGATCTAGTTAAAAAATGTACCGATGTTTACATTATCTTCATGGTCTAGACTATTCTTTTATCCGCAAAGTTCATTCGTTAAATTATCACGCATGCATTCAGCTGACATTTTATGCATAAAAAAACCCACGACAACGTGGGTTTTTATTTTCAAATCGCTACACATATTTGCTAGCGATTTTATTGCCGATCAATTGCCGTTAATACGAACTTCCCAAATTGAGTAGCCCCATTGGTTACCGGTGCTGCGCGCTGTGCCGTAAATACGCACATAGCGATAGTTGCCGGATATGGTCGTCGTATCTGTACGGTTACCGAAGGTGCCGCCGGTTTTCGCTGCTAATTGGGTCCAGTTGGTATTGTCGTTAGAGCCCTGGATTAGATAGTTAGCCGCGTTCGCCGCTTCCCAATCAATAGCGATATTGTTCAGGTTGCGCGCCGTGCCTAAATCCAACGTTAGCCAGCTCGGGTCAAGATTAACTGCTGATTCCCAACGAGTGCCCGCATTTTTATCAGACGCGTTAGTGGCTGGTTGAACCTGAGTGCTGGCGGTTGCATTAACGATGTTCAATGCGCCGATGCTTGCCGCTGAACTTGAGCTGGAGCTGGGAGTGTTGCCGTAAACTTTCAATTCCCAGATTGAATATCCCCATTGGTTGCCCGCGCTGCGCTCGGTGGCGTACACGCGTACATAGCGATAGCTTCCAGACACTGCGCTGGTATCAGTGCGATTGCCAAAGGTGCCGCCAGTTGCTGACTTAAGTGTGGTCCAGTTGGTGTTGTCGTTTGAACCCTGGATTTGATAAGTCGCTGCGTTCGCGGCTTCCCAATCAATCACAACCTGCGTGAGCGCTTTTGCCGCACCCAAATCAACGGTGATCCAGCTTGGGCCTGTACCTATGGCTGATTCCCAACGCGTACCACCATTGCTATCTACCGCGCCGGTTGCGGGTTGGATTTCGCTGCTGGCAAATACTGGGCGACCAGCGGATACCAAACCACCTGTTGCTGCAGTGCTTGAGCTGGATGAGCTTGATTTCGAAGAGCTGGCAACTGAGGTAGAGCTGCTGGATTTCGAAGAACTTGCCACCGACGCAACGCTGCTTGATTTAGATGAACTCGTCACCGCCACTGAACTGCTGGACTTGGATGAGCTAGCTACAGATGCAGGCGCGCTTGATTTTGAGGAGGATGAACTTGTTGCCTGGCACGCAGCACTGGTGCCGCATTCCCAAACGATGTCATCAATTGCAAAATCAAAGGTGGTTTGTGGCAGCGCGCCATCCACACTCACGAAGCTGAATAAGGTCGACATAGATTGCAGCGCGTTAATGCCGCGAATATCCGCAATTGGAATGGTTGCCTGCGCCCAATCGCCATTACGTACTAAACCGTAAGTCGTGGTGTTTGCCGGGAAGGTAACTGAACCGCTGTTAGTGTAGGTGTCGTTAATGGTGACTTTGAAGGCTACGTTCGCGGGAATTTTGATACGGAATTTCAAATTTCCATTCGCGAAATTGCTCATATCGTGCGCTTGGCGAGATGCAATACCACCGCCAAACCACTGGTTCGGTGCAGTGTATTTCAACGCAAGTACGTTAGTGCCTTCGTAGGCTGGCAGAGTCCCGGGAGATACAGACGCGGTATTCCAGATCCAGAAATCAGCGGTGGTGCCGATGGTTTCTTTAGCGCTGGTAGCGGTGTTATCGGTGAATACACCGTAAGTACCGGTTTCTTTCGGAACCTGGCTACCCAACTTCACTTCACCTTTGCCATCTAGCTGATAAACACGCACGTAGTCGATGTAGAGTTTGCCCGGCAGCGGCGCTGTAACCTGGGCATTAGTCGCTGCATCCGTAAAGTTGCCGCCCACGGCCAAGTTAAACAGGAAGTAGAAAGGCGCGTTGAATTCAGACGCTTCAGCGGTAATTGGGATAGGCGCGTTGTACATGTCGTGCTCAACGCCGTTATCAACGATGGTGAAACGGATTTGGGTATCCGTCCAATACATGCGATAGATAACGAAGCGGTTCACCAGCGGAGTTTGGGCCGCATAAGTACTTTGGGTTTGCCACGCGGTGGATGCTGCGCAGCTTTCATTGCCCACAACGCATGCAGCGGTGGAGTAATAAATCGCATTGGAGCCCACGAAGTTATTGACGCTAGTGCCGCCGTAACCTGCACCGGCGATAGTCGCTGCCTTGTGGCCCATCTCCATAATGTCTAGCTCGCCTTTGGAAGGCCACCCCGCCAAGCTCGTGCCAAGCATCCAACCCGCTGGCCACAAGCCAATTCCCACTTGCGGTGTGCTCATACGGAATTCAACCAATCCGTATTTCACTTGTAGCTTGTTGGCAGAGTCGATTTTGCCCGACGTAAAATTCTTGCCGCTGAAAACTTCACTTTTGGCCGTAATCGCAAGCGCTTTGGTCGCCGGCTCAAAAGGTGGGTTTTCAATAGTGAGGTTATTGGCGCGGTAATATTCCAGCTCCGCATTGCCCCAGCCGCACAGGCCTATAGCGCAGCCATCACCTTCAATGGTGTTCCACACATTGGGGTCAAGCGTGTTGAAGTTTTCTTCATAGAGTATCGGCCCGATAACGGGGTTCAATACATCGGCCGTAGCGTGAACGCCGGTGAACAAGATAGCGCTGGCGAGTAAAGCCAATTTGGCGGTGAAGCCACGTTTATTTTGGTTGTTGATAGTCATACAAAACCCTCATTAGCTTTTTTATAAAGTAGGGAAGAAAGGCACGAACGAACAAAGCTGTGACTTATTATGGTTTTGCACTTTGCACAGAAAATCCCATGCAACACTTCCATTGAGCAAAGTGCGTCGTTGCGTCAGCTTATACTTGGGCAAAACCGGTACATGCGCATCCCAAGTTGGCGTTTATCGCAAAAGTGGGGCTTCTCACCTTTGTCATTAGGCGATAAGGAGTCAAATTTGGCGCAGAAGTGTTGGATCTGTGAAATCGGGTAACAAGCGGAATAAAATTAAAATGACAAGATTCAAACCGGGCGATGTTCAAATTGCCTAGATTTGGAGAGGACTTGGTGTTTCAGAGGAGAGAATTGCAAACTTCGGTGGGAGTAGACACTACGCCTAACACGCTGAACAACTGGATCAACGCGCAGGCATAACGTAAAGCTGTTCAGTTTTTAGATGGCACGAACTTTATTAGCACATGGGCCTTTTTGACCTTGACCAACTTCAAATTCAACTGCTTGACCTTCATTCAGCGTTGCATAACCGCCGCCAGCTTGAATTTCAGAGTGGTGAACAAACAAATCTTTGCTGCCATCCTGAGGGGTGATGAAACCGAAACCTTTAGTTGCATCAAACCACTTAACTGTACCTTTACTCATATTCATTCTTCTTTAAATAGTGAAAAAAATTGCCGCATTCGCTATCACCATTACGAAAGCAGTCCGGCATTCTTACACAATGTTGAGCTCGTGGGCAGTTTTAAGTTGCGAATCTTCTATTTTGGCGCCGGAGGTTGCTTTTCGAATTGCTGAACACTCGGGTCAAGATGCGCCCAGGTCGGCGCGGATGACGTCCAAATCAAGGCATCGATTTTCACATCTTGCTGGTTATCCAGGGTCCCAGCTCGCACAATCAAAATATGCGGGCGCACTTCCGCCGCGCTAAACAAATGCACGCCGCAGCTCGGGCAAAATTTGCGGTGCATCTTATTTCCACTATCCGCCGTGCTTTCAAAATCTTTCAGCTCGCCGGAAATAGTGATGGCATCTGAAGGAAATACCACATTCACCGTAGCCTGTCCCGCCGCAATATATTGGCAAGTGCGACACCAGCACGCACGTATCATTATAGGTTTTGCACTCGCCTCATAGCGAACCGCACCGCACAGGCAACCGCCGGTTATTTTTTGCATTTGTAATTCCGAGTTTAAATTTTAAACAGAGAGGATTTAAATATCTTTCTTTGGCCAAATTGGAGTTTCATCGCTATCGCGGTACTCAGGAAAAATTGTGATATTGAAAACTTCACCCTCGAAAAGCCACGCCATTAATTGCAATTCATCTGACCAATAACTTTTTCCGTTTTCACCAAAATCTTCATCTAATTCAAAAGTAGGAAAGTCGGAAAAGAATTCAGTCTCACTAATTCCAATTATCTTTTTCGATTCCAATAATGCGGAAGGGTTGGAAACAATGATTGAGCTTAACAAATAGTTATCGTCCTTCTGAAATGAAAGCTCAATATCATTTTTGAATTCCCAAATATCATCCTCAGGATTGCTTTCTGTGCTAATCGGTTGTCCCAACAATTTTGTGATGTCTTGTTTTGACATTCCTAATCTAATTTTGTCTATTCCTGTTTTTGGAAGTATATTCATAAATATTTCTGACCGTTTATTTGATTTGGCTTATGCATTCCCAAGCTGGAGCTTGGGAACGAGGGGAAATATCCCGAGCATAGATATTTTCACAAAAATGTTATTAACATGGATTAGAAAATATAATACGCACTGAGTTATAGATCTATTTTTTATTTACACAACGAAATTGAAGCTCCGCACTTGCACAGCGCACAAACGGAACGCCATCTCTTGCATTTACAATGACAGCTTCAATTTCTTTATTTTGCTTTTCACAATATGCATTTGCTTCAACATACAAGTCAGACTTTGTACCTTCGGCTGAGCTGAATCCACAGCCAGCACTTTTTTTAGAAAGTATGTAAGTGCTGTTCCCAATCGGTACCACTCCAGTACTGGAGCAAGCAGTTAATAAAAGTGTGACAGATAAAACAATGATGCTTTTCATTATGTTTCCTTTTTATTTATTGGATACCGCTACTAGAAATCGTTAGGCTAAGATATTTCGTCACCCAATTCATTCAATCAACAAAAGTAATCAATTCTCCGTAAACAACCTACGAGTAAAACTAACACTCAAAGGTTTGCTTTCGCCTTCCGGCAACACACTTACTTCAAAGCGAATATCTTCTTCGTTGGTGTGTCGAAAGGGTGCTAGGTAATAAGTTGCGTCTGGTTCTTTTATTTCCAGAAATTCAATCACTTTAGTTTGCTGCATTAAATTAATAGCTTTGGCGCTAACTTTTGCAGGTATACCCAGAGTGGTTTTGCCTTCTTCGGTTTTGGTGAGGCTGACATTTAGTAGGACGCTGTCTTTTCCGCGTGTGAGTTTGTAGGTGTCTGCGATTTGGGCGGGAACCATTTTGCTATTGAATACATTGTAGTGGACCGTGTATTCGCCAAACTTTTGCGAGGTTTGGATTTCTTTGGGTTGATTGATTTGGGCGAAGCTGGAAATTGATGTGGCTAATATCAGCAGCGTTAATAATAATTTTTTCATGGTTGCGCCTCTTTAAAAGTTTGTTGTTGGCTATAGTAATTACTTTCGTGTTAACAGCATATAACCATATTTGTCATTAAAATTGAATTGACCTGTTGCTTCATTAATTAACCACGATTCTTGCAATAGTTCTGCAAAGGTTGCCATTAGTAAAAAACGCTTTTCTTCTTCTAACCGGATTTCGCAGATATTGGAATTGCAGTTTACGGAATCAATTTTTATATCTGTGGCGGCAGGTCGGCTGAGAATGAAATCGGTGATTTTACTTTGCATGCGCGTATCCCAATCATCCTTTGGTTCGCTAGCAGCATAATCTTTATATTTATCGCGCAGGCTGCCATCTATTTTATCCAGCATGTCATCGAATGGTTTTGGTAATACTTTATCGTGTGACAAATTTGTTTCGCGTTGGCTCTCTGGTTTTAAGGATGTGCTTTCTTCTTTGTCGGCAATGTTTTGTGACGATGTGGAATTTTTATCAAGAACTGTAGAAGAATCCTTCGCTAAGTTACTAATTTTTTCTTCAGGAAAACTGAGCTTATTATTTTGATGTGCGGGCTTGTCGGCATCGTTGTAACGAAACTCGGTTTGATCAATGCTTGTTGTTGCCGGAATTTTTTCTGTTGTTAGCAAATGAGCAAAATAACCTGCGAAGAAAGTCACGATGATAGTTGCAATCCATTTTACGCTTTTCATCATGCTCCCTTCGCCGTGTATATTTATTTACTCAAATGATAAATCGCTGTCTCGCCAAATAAGTTGGGCATTACATCTTTTAATAATTGGCCGCTTTGTTCGTTGACTACTTCGCGGCGAATAACTTTGATATTTTTTTCGCGGCAAAGGATTTCAAAATCTTTGAAGGTACAAAAGTGGATGTTGGGTGTGTTGTACCATTCGTAGGGCAAGAGATCTGACACTGGCATGCGGCCATAAGTTGCAAGTTGGTAGCGCGCTTTCCAGTGGCCAAAATTGGGGAAGGTAACGATACATTCTTTGCCGACGCGCAACATTTCATCCAACACTTTGTGTGGGAAGTGCAAGGTTTGTAGCGCTTGGGTCATAAGCACCGTGTCGAAACTATTATCGGCAAAATTGCCGAGACCGCGGTCGAGGTTTTGTTCGATTACGTTCAGGCCTTTATCAATGCAAAGATTAATTTGCTCGGCATCAATTTCCAAACCATAGCCTTCGGTTTGTTTGTTGTCATTGAGAAATTTCAAGAGCGTGCCGTCGCCGCAACCCAGGTCGAGAATTCGGCTGCCTTGTTTAATCCAATGTTGAATTTCGTTTAAGTCGATACGCATTTTCAGATTCTTTTTTAAATATTAGGGCGTCGTTATGCCTGAAAGATAACGACCAAAAACTTGTTGGTAGCGTTCATCGGGTAACAGAAAAGCATCGTGGCCGGATTTAGATTCTATTTCGGCGTAGGTCACGGATTTATTTGCGCCAATTAATGCGCTCACAATTTCCCGTGAGCGTTCCGGTGCAAAACGCCAATCGGTGCTGAAAGAAATCACTAAAAATTTTGCCTGCGCATTTTTAAAGGCAGCGATAGGATCGTCGCCATATTCGCGTGCTAAATCAAAATAATCGAGCGCTTTGGTGATCAGTAAATAACTATTCGCATCAAAACTGTTTGCGAAATTTCCGCCTTGATAGCGCAGGTAACTTTCGATTTGGAATTCAACGTCGGCATCGCTTCCCAAATCAAAACTGCCGCTGCGTAAATCGCGCCCAAATTTTTCGCCCATGTCGTGATCCGACAAGTAGGTGATGTGGCCGATCATGCGCGCAACGCCTAAACCGTGACGCGGCAAAGTGTTTTGTTCAAGGTAGCGGCCCTCGCAAAAATTCGGGTCGCTGATAATCGCCTGCCGCGCAGTTTCGTTGAACGCAATATTTTGCGCGCTCAAACTCATGGCGGAGGCGATAGCGGCGCAGTAACGCACGCGGTTTGGATATTCCAGCGTCCAGCGCATGGCTTGCATGCCGCCGAGACTACCGCCGATCACCGCTGCCCACACGTCGATTCCGAGCTTATCGGCAAGACGCGCCTGGCTGTGGACCCAATCGCGCACGCGCAATTTCGGGAAATCTGGTCCCCAAGGCTTATTAGTTTCCGGGTTGATACTCGCAGGCCCGGTTGAACCGTGGCATCCACCAATATTATTCAGCGAGACGACAAAAAATTTGTTGGTATCGATGGGCTTGTTGGGGCCGATGTAGGCATCCCACCAGCCGGGGCGTTTATCGTCCATGCTGTGATAACCGGCGGCGTGATGATGGCCGGAAAGTGCATGGCAAATCAGGATCGCATTAGTTTTATTGGCGTTGAGCTTGCCGTAGGTTTCGTAAACCAGCTGATAGTTGCTCAGGGTTTTGCCGCAAGCCAATAACAAGGGCTCGCTAAAATCCAGGGTCTGTGGGGTAACAATGCCCACCGAATTGGCGGGTAGCTCGTTTGGCATGGGTATCTCGGTGCTATTTTTTAGAATGGCATAAGTTTAAGTGGCGCAAGTCTAAAGAGCCGCGCGGATGCCTGCAAGATTAGCCTAGTAATTCGCGTTGAAGCTGATTTAGATAGCAAAAAGCCAGACATTGCTACCTGGCTTTTTACTTTTATAGATGTTAATTGCCTTGCTACTGTTTATTTTGGAAAGTATTCCAAATATTTTTTCCCATAGCTCTGCAGTTTTTTATCGGCAGAGCCGGTAGCCACTTTTTGGATGGTGCTTTTGTATTCAGCCTGACGGCTGCCCGCAAGCGCTTTCGCCACCCAGGCTACGGCATCTAGACGCTCGCCATCCAAATGATTTTTGTAGTTGCGCTCGATAGCCGCATTAAGTGCCGCTAAAGCTTCAGGCGGATAATTCAATTCGTTATGGACGCGTTTTGCACCCAGACGCATCAATTCCGTATCGTCGCTGTTAACCATATTGACGATGCGTTGATTGATAGAAGGATGGGTATTTTCCGGCCAGGATTTTGGCGCAATGATCGGATTGTATCTGGCGTACACCGGCAAACTGGCAAGGGCTTGTTCGCCGTATTTTTTCAGTTTTTTATCGTGTGCTTCGGCAATAATTTTTTGAATGGTCGGGCGGTATTTCTCGTTGCCGGAATAACCTAAAGCTTTTACCAAATAAGACTCAAAATTAATCGTCACTTTATCGGTAGATTGCGGAAGGGTTTTGAGGGCAAGAGCTTCTACCAGATCAAACAACTTGGGTGAGGACAAGCCAGCCCACTCCAAGGCTTCAGCCGCTTTTTCCTGTTCAATCTGAGTGCCGGATTGGAAAATCCTGACGAAATCTTCCGGGGTTTGTGGTTCAGCGTAGGCGACAAGGCTGGCGGCTAATCCGAGTACAAACAACAGCGGGCGTGCAGCGGCCTTTAGCACCAAACGACATCTTGATAACAACATATGTAGCTCCTTTTTTAAACGAAAATAAACCGGCGACCAATTCGCCGGTGTGGGTCAAACTTTTGTAGTTGGGATTACCAGCGCTTGAAGATCAGCGAGGTATTGATGCCACCAAAAGCAAAGTTATTGCTCATGATGATATTGGTGTGCAGCTCGCGCCCGGTGCCGGTGATGTAATCCAGCGGTGCGCAGCGCTCGTCGATGTTTTCGAGATTGGCGGTGCCGTGAAACCAGTTGTCGTGCATCATCTGAATGCTCGTCCACGCTTCCAGAGCGCCGCAGGCTCCGAGGGTGTGGCCAGTGAAACTCTTGAACGCGCTGATAGGTGTGTTGGAGCCGAAAATCGCATGAGTGGCCTGGCTTTCGGCAATATCCCCGCGCTCAGTGGCGGTGCCGTGGGCGCTGATGTAATCGATGGCGTCGGGCGTTAAACCGGCATCTTCAAGGGCCATTTGCATAGCGATTTTCATGGTTTCGCATTGCGGTTGAGTAACGTGAGCGCCGTCGGAGTTAATGCCGAAGCCGATTAACTCAGCGTAAATGTGCGCGCCGCGCGCCTGCGCATGCTCCAACTCCTCCAGAATTAGTGTGCCTGCGCCTTCGCCAATCACCAAACCATCGCGGTCGCGATCAAAGGGTCTTGGCGATGTGTGTGGTGCATCATTGCGGGTGCTGGTGGCGAATAAGGTGTCGAACACGGCGGCTTCAGTGGGGCAAAGCTCTTCGGCTCCGCCTGCCACCATCAACTTTTGTTTGCCATATTTAATCGCTTCATAGGCGTAGCCGATGCCCATGCTGCCCGAGGTGCAAGCGCTCGACGTGGGAATTACGCGACCTTTCAGTTGGAAAAACACACCGATATTTACGGCGGCGGTGTGGCTCATCATCTTCAAATAAGAGTTTGCATTGATGCCACTGGCGTCGTTCTTTAACAACATATAGCCGAAGTCGGCGATGGCATCGGGGCTACCGGCGGATGAACCGTAGCTCACGCCCATGCGGCCATCCTGAATGATCGGGTCGCCCAACAAGCCGGCAACTTCCAGCGCGCGTTCGGTGGCAACTGTCGCGAGCAAGGCAACACGTCCCATGCTGCGGGTGAGTTTGCGGTTGAAATGCGCGGGCTTTTCAAAATCCACTACAGGCGCGGCGAGGCGCGTGTTGAAATCGCTAAAACGGTCCCATTCGGCCATGTGGCGAATACCGGTTTTACCTTCAAGCATGTTGGCTTTGATCTGTTCCCAAGTGGAGCCGATTGGCGATATACCCGCCATGCCGGTGACTACTACACGTTTCATTAACACAGGCCTCCATTGACCGAAATCACCTGACGGGTGATATAGGCCGCCTCGGAACTCATTAAAAATTTCACCAGTGCCGCCACTTCTTCCGGCTTGCCAAGACGGCGTGCGGGAATCAGTTTCAACGCTTCTTCGACGGGCACATCGCTCACCATGTCGGTGTCGATTAGTCCGGGCGCAACACAGTTTACGGTGATATCGCGCTTCGCCAATTCAATCGCAAGAGATTTACTGGCGGCGATAATACCGGCTTTGGCGGCGCTGTAGTTAGCTTGTCCACGATTGCCGATCAAACCGGAAACCGATGCAAGGGTAACGATGCGACCCGGTTTGCGACGGCGCACCATAGGCATAATCAGCGGGTTGAGCACGTTGTAAAAACTGTCCAGATTAGTGTGGATGACGCTATCCCACTCTTCGCCGGTCATGGCGGGGAAGGCGTTATCGCGCGCGATTCCGGCATTGCAGACGACGCCGTAGTAAGCGCCGTTGGCTTCAACATCGGCTTCCAACACGGCTTTGGTTTGCGCGCGGTCGGCAATATCGAATTGGATAACGCGGGCGCTGCCACCTTGGCTGACGATGGTTTCTACTACCGCATCCGCCTGTTCACGCTGGCTGCGGCAGTGCAAAATCAATTGATAACCTTGTGCCGCGAGCTCCAGCGCAATGGCTTTGCCTATGCCACGACTGGAGCCGGTGACGAGGATACTGAGACCGGCAAGCGGGTTTGATGAGTCGGAACTCATAGGCTTTCTCCCTGTAGAAACTGTTCCGGGTCGTCCGGCTGAAATACGTTGATATTGGCGGTGGCCGTAATCCCGGCATGTTCGCCCACGCCTTGCAAGTTGCATTCGAAAACACACAGGCCGTTATCGCCGTGGATAATTTCTTTAACGTGAACTTGCAGCTCAGCATCCACCGGGAAATAAGATTGGCTGCAAGTATAGCGGCGGCTGCCGACGAGAAAGCCAATTTTGACGGGTTTTCCACCGTGGCGCGCGCGACAACCGCCAAAGGCGCCGATGGACTGGGCCATAAGCTCGATTCCCACCCAAGCGGGAATGCCGCGTTCATCGGCAAATGGTGCATCTGCACGCACGGTAACGCTGGCTTGCAGCTCATGTTCGTTCCAAAAATCGATGTGATCGAGCAAAACCATGGTGCCGGTATGTGGCACTACCGATTCGAAACTGTAATCGGCAAACACCTGACTAGTCATGGCAGCGCTCCAGAATCAGGGAAATATTGTTGCCACCAAAAGCGAAAGAATTGCTCATGGCATAGTGCAAGGGTTTGGCAGCGGTTGCTGCGCCCAAGCCATTGAGGGTGGCAAGTTCGGGGTCGACAACGCCATCCCACAGTGCGCTTGGTAGTTTGCCATCGGCACGCATAAGTGCGAGATAACAGAAGACCGCTTCCAGCGCGCCAGCGGCACCCAACGTATGGCCGGTAAGCGGTTTGGTGGAATTGCAGGGAATATCTGCACCGAGAATTCGCGCCACCGCGAGGCTTTCCATGCGGTCGTTTTGCTCGGTGGCAGTGCCGTGCAGGTTGATATAGTCGATGGCATCCGGCGTTAAACTGGCATCCGCAAGTGCCGCACTGATAGCCGCTGCCGCACCGCGACCTTCAGGTTCGGGGGCGGAAATATGGTGGGCATCCGAGGTTTCACCTGCACCTGCCACCCGCACTGGGCCTGGTTCACGGGTGAGGATCAAGAGCGCAGCCGCTTCACCGATATTGATGCCGCGACGATTAAGGCTAAAAGGATTGGTGATCTCTGCGCTGGTGGCCGACAAGGCCATAAAGCCTTCCACCGTTAGTTGGCAAAGACTATCTGCGCCGCCAACGACAACGGCATCGCAAACGCCCAGCGCTAACAAACGTGCACCGCTGGCGATAGCTTTAGCGCCGGACGTACAAGCCGTAGAAATCGTCCAACTTGGACCTTGCAGTTGCAACTGGTCAACAACAAAAGCCGATGGCGCGGACATTTCTTGTTGGCCATAGCGGAACGCGGGCGGGAAAGTACCGGTTTGTAAATGATGCGCAACGGCGGCTTCGCCTTCCGCAATACCGGACGTACTGCTACCCAAAATCACGCCGATGCGATCTGCTCCAAAACGCATTTTTAGTTCTTCAACCTGCGCGCGCAAGGGCTCAATAGCTGCCGCCAGCAACGCATTATTGCGAGTGTCGGCCTGCGCGGGAATATCCGCGACTATGCCCAAGGGCAAAGGGCGGCCGGGACTGTAAGCGTCCGAAAAAGTTAGCGGCGATTGGGTGGCGGTAAACAATTGTGTGGCGATTGTGGCTATATCCGGCCCCAAGGCGCAGATGGCCGAAACCTGCTGGATGTAACAGCTATTCATGCTCGAATCCTTCATTGCGCCGGTCTTTTTATTGAGGGCGCCTGTTCAATAGCATCGAGGCTTTGAGTCACCACATGAATACTGAGCGCCTGGTGTTCGTGCTGCAAAATAACTGGCTCCTGGCCTACAACAGTGTTCTTGTTCATACCATCGATTATCGCGGCGGAATTTGGCGTGTATTGAGCGCGAATCACAGCTTTACCGCCATAAGTCAGTACCCGCTCGCTATTGTTAGTGGTGATTTGCCAGCCGGTTTTTTGCGATCCCAAGAGCGCCTGCCAATCCGCCAGCGGCCACCATACCAGCATGCTACTCGCCAGTAAAAACCGTTCGGGCAAACCTTCAGGCAATTCCGGTGAGCGATAGCTGGTGATGGTTTCACCTTGTTTATTTACTGATAACAAGCGACGGCCAAAAGGATCGAGCAGTACCAAAGTGACGCCGCCGCGTGTTTGCGCTAGAGCGCCGGTGAGTTTGTAGGTGCTTTTATCGTAGGTGATATCCAATTGTTGCAGCGCTTGCCAGCAACAATTAAGGCTTTGATCCGCCGGCAGCGGCAGGCTCGTCAGGGTTTGCACCTGACGGGTCGCGCAGCCGCTGGCCATTAGTGTCAGCATGCCGATTAATAGCAGGCGTGCAGCCATCATCCGCGACATAACTCCGCTAAGGCATTCAAGCGGCGGCTCGGCTCGGTAACGAAGGGATTCTTTTCATCCCAGGCGTAACCGGCAAGGATGGAGCTGATCATCTGGCTGATTTTATGGGTGGCTTTGTCCTGGCGGAAGAAGACCACATCTTGAAAGCGGCCGTCGTACCAGGCGCTCACGTAGTTGCGGAAAGTGTCCACACCACGTTTTAGCGGGATGGCGTATTCGCGTTCCCAATCCACTGTTTCGCCGCGCAACTGGCGGTCTACCAAAGGCGCTGCCAGGCTGGCAGATTTCATAGCGATGGTCACACCGGACGAAAATACCGGGTCCAGAAATTCCCCTGCATTGCCGAGCAACGCAAAGTTTTCGCCCCACAGGGATTTCACATTGCAGGCGTAGCCGCTGAGTTTTTGCACCGGCGTATCAAACACGGCGTTGCTCAGCAGCGGCCCGAGGTCGTTGGTTTCATTCACGAAACCCTGCAGGCATTCTTTAAGATCAGTCTTGCCTTCAAAGTAGTGACTCTCGCCTACCACACCGAGGGAACAACGCCCGCCCGCAAACGGAATCAACCAAAACCAAACGTCGTTGTGCTGGGGATGAACGATCACCAGAATCTTGTTCCGGTCGTGCCAGTCGGCGGTGATATTGTCTTGAATATGGGTAAATACCGAGGTGCGCGTTGGGAAGTTCGACGGCAATTCCATATCCAGCAAGCGCGGAAGAACACGGCCAAAGCCGGAGGCGTCCAGCACAAAACGGGCGTTTATTTGATAAGCGTCGCCCGTGTCGGGCTGCACTTGAAGTTCTGCACCGGTATCCTTGAAGTTGATAGCGGTAAGGCCGTGGCCGTAGCGGATTTCCACACCTTGCTTTTGCGCTTCGCTGGCAAGCAAATGATCGAAGGTGCCGCGCTGGACCTGAAAAGTGGTGCCGGGGCCGGGGGAAAATTTATCGGTAAAATCGAAAAAACTGTATTTGCCATCGCGGGTAAAGGCAGCGCCGTTTTTGAATTGGAAACCGGCATTGTTCACGGCATCCAGCATGCCTGCGTCGGCGATAAATTCCATGCATTGTGGCAGCAAACTTTCGCCAATCGAAAAACGTGGAAAATGCTGGCGTTCAATCACCACCACTTTGTGGCCTTGGCGATTCAGCAAGGCGCTAACAATCGCACCGGCGGGGCCAGCGCCAATAATAGCGACATCGGCCCGTTGTACGTCGGCCTCGACTGAAGTGTTAGCTGGTTGGGCTTGCATGGGTGACTCCATTTAGTTGTTATAAGATTCCTGAGCGACAGGACGGGGGCGGAAAAACAGCGGCGTGAGCAGCCAGCAGCTCAGCATTCCGACCAAAATAATCAAACCGAATTGATGTAAAACAGGCACAGCGCTTAATGATAGCAAACCGAAGGCGATAATTGATGTGCCACAGGACAAGCTTGACGCAAGCCAGGATTCCGCGTTGAACCCGCCCTCGGTGTAGAACACAGCGGTATCCAGCCCTATGCCGATAATCAGTAGCAGCGCCATGATATGAAACAGGGTGATGCCATCCACCGAAGCAAAAGCGAGCGCTAGCGTCATGGCGATTACCAGGGGTACCAGCATCCGCCAGCCGTGTTGGCGATAGCGAAGGGTTAAACCCACGGCTAATAAAACGATGGTCAGCAGTAAAACCAGGCTTACGCTGCTGCGGTAGCGCCCCAATAATTGTGATAAATCTTCTGTCTGATTGACCAGCCGCACACCTTCCAAACCGTTTGCAACGTTCGTTAGATTGCTGTTTTGGCCGTTGCCGCTGAGAGTCACCAGTGTTCGCCAGGCTTCGCCTTCATGCATCATGGGCGGTAAAAGTTCACCCAAACTACTGGCGTCAAGACTGTCGGGGTTTAAGGTTTGTGAGTTCGCAACTGGCTCAGTACAAGACGTTGCAAGCTTTTCACAGAGCACTTTCAGTGCGCCCTGCTCACCATAAAGTTTACTCGCCACCAATTGGCGGTCCGCCACTTGTTGCGCCTGTGCAGGCACATATTGCTGCAGGCTTTGCCAGCGTAAATCCGTATCGCCCAGCGCCGTCAGCTTCTCGTTCAAGGCTTGAGTCTGCTTCAGCAACTCCTCGGGCGAGTTGGCTTCGATAAAGAAATATCGGCTCACAGAAGGCTGTTGCATGATCTGCTGAACCTGACGTTCCGAATTCAATAATGTCATGGGCGAAGTATTGAGGTTGATGACCGCATCGTTCACGCCACCGCGCAAGATAGCCAAAATTCCAACGAGAGTTATCACCAAAAGAACGGCACCGACCCAGCGCGGTTTGTTCCACAATTTCGGGTAGATTTTCTCAGCGACGCGATAAAACTTATCTGCCGCGATAATGGGCGAATTAATAGATTTCTGATTTACGCGATAGAAAGGCGCCAGCGCCAACACGGTCATCCAGGCACCGAAAATACCTGCCGCGCAGAAAATGGCCATCTGCTGTAAACCGGGAAAGGGCGTTGTGAATTGCAGTAAATAAGCACCCATACCGGTAAGTGCACCAATCGCCATGGCGTGTTTCAGATGGCGCCGCGCCGCTAAACCGCTGCCTTCGGCATGGCTGGTAACGAGGAAATGAATCGCATAATCCCCCGCGACGCCGAGCAATGTGCTGCCGAACGCGAGGGTGATAATGTGTATACGACCGAACACCAGCAGGCTAACAGTCAGGGCCAGCAAGTAGGCACTGGTCATACTCAAGAACACGGCGACCAGCGGCGTAAAACGGCGAAACACCAAAATCACCAGCGCAATAATGGCGATGGATGAACCTAGCCCGACGGTATTGATTTCCGTAGTTGCCTGTTGGGTACCGGCCGCCGCGTGGAAGATCATGCCCGAGGTGAAAATTTCAGCATTCGGCCATTGCGCACGAAACGCCTGAACTGCGCCTATGACATCTTTTTGGGTCGCTACATCAAAGGGCGAGCTGTTCAATTTGGCGGTAACGAGCAGCCATGATTGGGTGATGCCGTTGCGCTCATCCACCACCAGCGGGAAGCCTTGGTATTCCTGCATTTTCAAGCGCGGAGCCAAGCTCGTTAACCAACTGCCGCCGAGGTTAAAAGGATCTTCCGCAAATCCATAAGGATGCGGCAAGGCGACTGGGCTAAATAAATCGCGGTAGGTTTGCTCGGCAATTTCTTCCGCGCTATGAGTCTTCAGCCATTCGCGGCGCTCAGTACTCAGAAGTTGTTGGCTAAAGGGGCGATAGAGTTTGATCAGCTCTTGCTGGATCGTTTGGGGAACATTGTTGGCTGCAAGGCGATCTGAAGCGAGCAAGCGCGCTTGTAGATCCTTGGCTTGCGGCAGCGCAGTTTCAGGATTATCGCTTTTGATCAGCACCAATAATTTGTCTTCAAAGCGGCTAGCCATCAGCAAGCTCAGCTCGTGCAACGCGGGGTTGCGCTCATCGTGCGGCAAGAGTTCCAGCAGGTTGCTGTGGAACGGTTTATTGACCGTGACTTGCCATAAGCAAAACACGCCACTGACGCAAAAAACCAGCAGCCACGCAAGCGCATAAATGAGATTAGCGCGCGCCAGCGGTGGGTTGGGAAGCGTGGGATTAGTTGGATTCATCACTCGGCCTTGCGCACAACCTTGTCGGTGGTGAAGGCAATGTGGGTTTTATCGCCATTGGCTTCGGCGATGTCCAATTGCTCGGTAAATTCGCTGCCTTGCAATTCAATCGTCTGGATATAAGCGGCCAAATTTGCCGAGCGCGGCGTCAGCAGTAATTTCCACTGCTTTTCAGAGCCGCTGGCGACAACGGAAAAGTAATTGTTCAATCCATCCAATTCACCGGTTATCACGCCCATAAAAATCTTGGCGACAACTTCGACTCCGGCTTGTTGGGCCGCCGGGTTTTGGGCTTTGCCTTTGTCATCCTCAAAGCTTATGCCAGTGGGGGTGAGATGCACCGCGTTGCGAACCGGCGTCAGAGTTTCCCAATCCACACCTTTGCCCTGCTCGAACTCAAATTTGCCGGTGGAATTGAGCGGTACGGGCAGCACAGCAATGTGTTTTTGCTGCACAAAATGCCCTTGTAAAGATTGAATCGCTTTACTGCGCGCGCTCAATTGCGCCAGCAATGCGGCGTTATTGGCGGGCACACTGGCTGCACTGCTGGCTTTGCTTTCGCTTTTCGCATCCGCTTTTTGCGGTTCGGTCGCGCCAAAGGCAAACAGGCTTATGCTGGCGATAAAACTCGCGATAACAATTTTTTTCACGATGCTGTTTCCGATTTAACTACATCCGATTTAACTACATCCGATTCAGCTGCGCCCGATTTATCCAGGCCGAGCTTTTCAAGCAAAATCGACGGAGATGCCAGCAATAACTCCTTGCTAGGGATCTTGATCGCCACCTGATCGGTATGGCCTTTAGTGAGCCGCGTGCCAGTCGCTGAATCGGTAATCAGGTATTGGATACGCAGGCGATTTTCCCACTCGGCAACCCAGGCCGTCACCGTTACTTTCTGGCGAAACAATAGTGGTTGCACGTAGCGGATATGCATATCAATGACCGGCCAGGCGAAACCGGAATCGCGCATTTCGGGGTAGTTGTAGTCCAGCTGATCGAACAGTTTGCAGCGCGCCACTTCAAAGTATTTGGCGTAGTGACCGTGCCAGGCAATTTCCAACACATCCACATCGTGGAAGGGAATTTCGATCTCAACCTTTACACTCCAGTTCGCAGGCAAATCTTTCGGCATAGCGGCCATGATTTATGCTCCCGCCTGATAAAGACTTAGGCCTTGCTGTTGGATGCGCGCGATCAACTTGCGCAATTCGCCTTCCAGCGCGCGATCCTCGCCGAGGAACGGATGTTGCGCGCGGATTTCTTCAAAAGTGGTTTTAATGCCGCCTTGCAAATTGTGCTCGCTAGCTCCCGCCTGTAGTCGCAATTCCAGACCCTGGCAAGCCGCCAGCAACACCGCCGCGGCGACTTGTTCAGTCAGCTGCAACACCCGTAAACAATCGCGCGCGGCAATGGTGCCCATGCTCACTTTGTCTTGATTGTGGCATTCGGTGGAACGCGAAAACACGCTGGCGGGCATGGTCAATTTGAGCGCTTCAGCAGTCCAGGCGGAAACGCCGATCTGCACGGCTTTGAAGCCGTGGTTGATCGAACGTCGTGCTTCCGGTGCGCCGGAGAGATTTGCCGGCAGGCCGTGGTTAAATTTGGTATCTACCAATTGCGCCAGCTGGCGATCCAGCAAATCCGCAATATTGGCGACGGCGGTTTTCATGGTGTCCATCACGAAAGCGATATGGCCGCCGTAAAAATGGCCGCCGTGCAGCACATGTTCGCCAACGCCATCGATAATCGGGTTGTCGTTGGCGCTATTAAGTTCGTTCTCAATAAATTGGCGCCACCAGGGCAAGCTATCGCTCGCTACGCCGATCACATGCGGAGCGCAGCGCAAAGAATAG
Organism: Gammaproteobacteria bacterium; assembly: GCA_004172865.1. Classification (GTDB taxonomy): domain Bacteria; phylum Pseudomonadota; class Gammaproteobacteria; order Pseudomonadales; family Cellvibrionaceae; genus Cellvibrio. Next base: position 172,251 of record SEBV01000009.1, read on the forward strand.
CGATCCTGTAAGCGGCTTGGGTTGCGCGGCGGTTCGCCCGCATGAAGGTCTTCACGCAGCCAGGCGGCGACTTGTTGTTGGCCGGGATGGGGTTTGACCGAAAACAATAATTCATCGAAGTGATGGGCATTACCGTCAGCGGCGATGCAATTGAGCGCGGTAATACGCGTTGCCAACTGGGCGAGATACGCGGTACGGTCATAAGCCATACAGGCCAGCGCGGTCATAACCGCAGTGCCGTTCATCAACGCCAGGCCTTCTTTCGGGCGCAGTTTAAGTGGTGTAATTTTCAATTCCGCGAAAACGTCAGCGGTAGTGCGACGCACGCCGCGATGGTAAACCTCGCGCTCACCGCAGAGTACGGCAGCCACGTAAGACAAGGGTGTTAAATCGCCGCTGGCACCGACTGATCCTTCCTCCGGAATAATCGGAATAATATCTTCTTGCAGCAGAGTCACTAATTGTTGGAGCAAACCGTAGCTCACGCCGGAATAACCGCGTGTTAGCGAGGTAAGGCGCACCGTTAAAATCGCACGGCCAGCGGTGGGCGAAAATTCTGCGCCTAAGCCGCAACCGTGAAAGGTGTACAGATGCTGCGGCAGCTGTTCGACCAAATCGCGCGGAATATGGGTGGTGCAGGAATCGCCATAGCCGGTAGTTACACCGTAAATCACCCCATCTTCTTGCAGCAAGCGGTCGAGAAAACGCGCACCCTGCTCAATGTATTGCACAAATTCCGGCGCACTACTCAGTGCGCAAGCGCGGCGCTCGTGGGCGATTGCTAATACATCTTCAATGGTGAGCCGCTGTTGATCAAAAATCAGGGTGGTCATGGTGATCCTTTCTATCTCAGTATCTGTCGTGATGTCTGTTTCAGTTTTATGTGTTCTTGCCTAATTACTTTGCGCATCGGGCTGATTGGTTCTGGACTCGGTATTCGGTTGCTGGTTTGCGTCAACCGCCGGTTTATCGTGCAATCGCCAAAAATCGAAAAAGTTAAACCATTGCAAAGGCTGCCGACGGCAGTGGTCTTCCAACTGGTTTGCATAGGTCTGTGCGAGTTGATTCAGGTGAGCTTCGCGCGTTTTGCGCGGAACCTGTACGGCATCGCTTAACTTTTCAAAATAAATATCGAAACCCCTGCCTTGGCGCAGGCAAAACAATGAAATCAGCGGCGCGCGCAGAATCGCTGCCAAAGTGAAAGGGCCAGTGGGCAGCAGCGCTTTATCGCCCAGAAAATCCACCACCAGCGCATTTTCGGGATGATTGACCGCCACGCGGTCGCCTGCGATAGCGATAAATTCGCCGCGCTCAATGCGCTCGCTCAGCATCATGGCGGTGGCGGGCGTGATTTCAGTGACTTGTAAAATATCCAACTGGCTATCGCTGGCATATTCTTTCATAAGGCGATTGAATTTGAGCGCGTGCTTGGTGTGCATCAACACCGTTAAACGCATACCGCGATGGCGCGACGACAAGCAGCGGCAAATTTCAAAATTGCCCAGGTGCGACATAATCAAAATCGCGCCCTGCTTGCTCGCCAGTTGTTGGATGATCAAATCATCGTTGTGAATTTCGACTTGGTTGCGTGGAATCTGCCCCATCCACACCGCCAATTTGTCGATCAAGGCGTTGCCGAAACTCCAGAAATGACGTGCGCTCAACCAGTAAACCGAGCTGGTTTCAGGCAAGGCGCCAGAGCGAATTATGCGGCGTAAGTACGCCATGGATGCCGCGCGGGCATCGTGACGAAACAGAAAAAAGTAGGTGATAACCGGCAGCAGCACGAGCTTGAATAAAGGCCGACCGCCGAGCTTGTAGCAGCCCAGTAAAAAACGCATTCCGGTAAGCGCGCCCGCTTCGGATACTTGCGACCAGTGGCCAGTTTTAGCTTTTTGATCTGGCTGAAGTTGCTGGTTCGTCATACCGCCTCCGCGCGAAATTTATTCGCTAGCAAGCGCGGCAAACGCCAGAGCATGCCGAAGAACAAGCGGGTATGCATCCACGAAATTAACTTGTTATCGCGCCAGGCAAGAAAGTGCGAAACACCGTGTTTGGGGTAAATCACACGGGTTGATAATTGCAGCACCGGCCAATGCCGCCAATGCCAGCGCACCATAAATTCGGTGTCAAAATCCATACGGTCGCCCATGGCCTCGGCGGCAATCAGGTCGCAACTGCGTTCTAGCGGATAGACGCGAAACCCACACATGGAATCTTCAATCTTCAGCGATAAAGTATTAATCCACACCCACACATGAGTCAGGTAGCGTCCGTACAAACGACCTTTGGGAACGCTGTCGTCATAATCGGGCTTGCCGGCGATAAGTGTATTGGGATTGGCCTTGGCGATTTCCAAAAACTGGGGAATATCCAGACTGTTGTGCTGGCCGTCAGCATCGATCTGCAACGCATGACTGAAGCCACGCTCATGGGCCGCATGCAAGCCGGTTTTGATGGCCGCGCCTTTGCCGTTGTTGCTCGCGTGCGTCACCAAAATTACCTGCGGGTCATTCGCGGCAATTTCATGCATCACGTTTTTACAGGTTTCATCACTGCCGTCATCCACCATGACTATCGCAAGATTGAACTTGCGAATATTGGCGATGGTTTCTACGAGGCGTTGGTGATGGTTGTAGACCGGCACCAGTGCGCAGGGGTTAAAGTGGCGAGCGTCAAACATCGGCTGCTCCCGACCTAAAAGCAACTCTGCCGCTGGCATGAGGCGTGGATTGTTCGTTGTTGCTGATAAAGCTGAAGTAAAGCTTGTCTTTATCTTTTTGATAATCCAGATGCAATAGAAGCGTTTGATTGGCAGTAATCACGCGCTGAAATTTAACCGCTTCCAATCCAGAAAAATCCCCTAGATCGCCCCAATGCTCTTGGCCATAGTGAATCGCCCAATGGGTTTGCACCACACCGGGTAATACCGGGCGGCCGGGGAAATGGCCGTCGAAATAATAGAGATTGGCGGGCACAAACAATTCCAGCGTAAGGCCAGTGTCGGTTTCGCGTTTGCTGATGAGATTCGGTAAACGCGGTAGCGGCGCGCTAGCAAACAGCGCCTGTAGCTCAATCAATGTGGTTTTGCCTTGGCGATTTTGCGGCAACTCGCCGACATAGCGCCAGTAACGGGGAATCGCAATACGATCAACCTGATTTTCCAGCGCCTGTTTAAGTTGCTGATTAATGGCCGCCTTGCCTTGATCCACTAACAATTTATTGCCGTCGTTATTCAATACCACCACCGCGCCCAAACGGTCGCCGCGCTCCGGCAGCAAAATCACCCGCACCTGAGCAACTCCCGGTTGCTGTTCTAACAAACGTTCAATGGCACTGAGTGAAATGCGCTTGCCGCCCACTTTGGCGATGCGATCTGCGCGGCCACACAGATTAAAACGGCCATCGTCATTAAGTGTGGCTTGGTCGGCGCTCGTAAACCAATTGTGATCTGCTAGATGGTTGCTGCGTACTTGCAGCAGAGAAGTATCCTGCGCAAGATTGATTTCCACACCGGGCAAGCAAGTCCAGGCAGAGTTTTTGTCCTGTTCGCGCCAGGCAATACCGCCCGTTTCTGTGCTTCCGTACACCTCGGTAATCGTGTGCCCAAGTTGTGCGTTGGCGGCGTGAGCCGCGTCGGTCACTAAAGGTGCTCCCGAGCAAAACACCGCTTTTAACGTATTGGCAGGCCAGCTTAATGGCGGAATACGGCTTAAATGCGCGGGGCTGCTAACAATCACTAGAGGCGCATTGGTCTGGGTATCTTTAACCAACTCTTCCCAATAATCGCGCTCGCGGCGAACAAACGGGCGGGCGCTGCACAGCGGCCAAAACAACCGAAACAGCATTCCATAAATATGGTGATGGGATACGGTACTGCTAATATTGGTATCCACAATCGCTGAGCCCCATTGGGTTTCCAGCGCGAAAAGCTCAGCTTCAATCTGTGCAAAAGTTTTGGCGATAGGTACGGGTTGGCTGGTTGAGCCAGAGGTAAACAAAATCAGCGCCTGGGCTTCTGACTCAGGCGGGGGTAGATCTACTAGACCTGAATAATCATCCAAAGCAACAGGATTAATTACAGTAGGAATATCAAATTCACCGGCAAAAAATGCTGTAATTTCTGCTAATTGCTCACAACTTGCCGGTAAATTATTGGCTGGCACCAAAGCTTGTTTGCCAAGTCGCCAAATCGCAAAGAGCGCTGCTAAAAACTCAACCGTATCGCGTTGGTAGAGCGCAATTAGGTCACCATCAACATTCACTAAGGACGCTTCCCAAGCCGCAACGCGCTTACAAAGGTCGTTCCAGACGGTCGAGCTGATACCATCAAATGCAATGATTTGATCGCTGCTGCGGGCCCTAAGCGGCGCAGCAAATAAATGGCGAAGTGGTTTAATCATTGCGGGCGAGCTTAGGTTCCAAAAGTTGTTCAATTCGGGCGTGGTTGCGTTGCACGCGTAGGCGGATCAAATATTCGCCGCCTAACAATAGGCCGATAAATACGTAAGAAAGCAGGCCGTTGTATAGAGCCCACAATTTATCGCTCGCAAACACACTTAAGCTAGCAATCGTGCCATTAACGACGAAAAAGCCGCACCACACCCAGGTTACTTTGCGGGTATAGCCGATGGCGTGAGCAGGTAAATCCGGCGTTTGCAGACGGGCAAAGCGTTCAATCATACTTGGCGGGCGATACAAACTCACTGCAAAAAGGCTGAGCATTACAAGGTTTACAATGACCGGATAAAACTTCAAACCTATCACCGAACCCGTCAGCAAGGTGAGGCCGCCCGCGACTGTTGCGGCGAGCAAAAGCCAGGCGCCGTTACCCATCGGTTGACGCGCAAGTTTGGTGGCCGCCAGCTTGGCGATTGCAGCCAATAACAGGATGCACGCCAACGCGCGCGGCCCGAATTGCTGCAGGCCGACATAAACCAGTAATGGGTAGAGTACTAATAAAATGCCCAGTACTACTGCCACCAAGCGACGAGCTGGCATTTAGGCGTCTTTGCCCATGATGTCGCTAACGGCATTTACGATGTCGCCAACGGTGCGCACGGATTTGAAATCCTCGGGGCTGATTTTTTTGCCCACGTATTTTTTCAGTTCAACGATCAAGTCGATGGCATCAATGCTGTCGATGTCGAGGTCGTCACCTAAATGGGATTCCAGCGTAATATCGGCGCGGTTGAGATCAAAAAGCTCAGCTAAAGTCGTGGCTACATGCTCGAAAATCGCATTTTTATCGGCCATGGTTTACTCCTTAGTGCGGCGTGCGGCAACCAGTGCACACAGGTTTTGAATATTGGCGAAATGCTTGCGGGTCTCCTCGGATTCCGCGTCGAGTTTTACGCCATAACGTTTTTGCAAGGCGACACCCAATTCAAGTGCGTCAATGGAGTCTAGTCCCAAACCGTCAACAAAAAGTGGCGCAGTATCATCGATATCGGCGGCGCTTATATCTTCCAAATCCAGCGTATCAATAATTAGCTGCTTAAGCTCCAGGGCCAAGCTGTCTGGAACCAAGCTATCAGTGTTTGTCATGGGTACGTAATTCCTCGGTAAAGTAAAACTGTAAATCCTGAGTGAGCTGGCGGGCGGCCATAGCAGGCGGCTGCTGAGTATAGCTGGCAATGGGAATGTCGTTGCCCACCAGCAAGGTCATATGCACTTTTTTGGGTGGAATATGATACCACCGGTGTCGCTTACTCAAGGTGAGCGGCTCGCATAAAATCGTAACCGGCGTGACCGGTGTTTGGGTGCGCAGAGCTAAGTTGGCGGCTCCGCGCTGAAAATGCAGGGCTTCACCGGGCACGGTACGAGTGCCTTCGGGGAAAATAATCAGGGCGCTGCCTTTGCTGATCGAGTCGCGCGCGCTTTCAATCAATTCCGGGCCGCTGTCGTTAGCGAGAAATCCAGTGAGGCGCAAATAGCCGTTCATGGCAGGATTGGCGAGCAAGCGGCCTTTGACGATGCAGTCGGGATTGGGAATAAATGCGATCAGAAATACTACGTCGATCAAGCAAGGATGATTCGCTAACACCAGTAAACCGGGGCGCTGCAAGAGATCTTCACCGCGAATATCCCACGTCAACACGCCGAGGAAACGCATGGTGTGGATAAACAGTTTGAAGGTGCGATGAATCAGCAAGCGCGCCCGCCGCTGCCGCTCTTCTGGCGTGCGCGATGTCAGTTTGATCCAGGGCGTCGCAATCCAAGGAACCATCACGCCGCCCAAGCCAAACAAGGTGAAACTTAGGCCAGTCGCAAACAGTCGCCATGCGTAATTCAGGCGCTGGAAAATCACTGGGCGCTCCGGCTTAACAGCCAGTTTATGTGGTTGTGGCGGATGCTTAAATCCTGCGCATCGCCCTCAAGCAACGTTAGCAATTCGAGCGGCTGCGGTTTGGATATGATTTCGGCTGAATCGGTAACACTGCCAATATTGGCGAGCTGCCAGTCAGCGCCAAGACTAATAATCAGCGCAATGGCGTAGGGAAATTCAGGTTGATTGGCTTGATCTCGGTAAATATCTGGCGGCGGTTCATCGCAAAAAACGCACATGACTTTGGGTTCTTGGGGCTTGCATTGCCCAAGCGCTTCCAGCAGTGCGGGGATTAATTCAGCATCGCCACAACTGATGGCGGTAATATTTTTGGTAAGCCCTTGTTGGATGGAAAACAAGCCAGCCGTCGCATTGTGAACGGACAAGCTAAAGGCAGTAGGCGATACAGGCTCACCGCTGGCGAGATCTTGTAAAAGTTGAAAAGTGCGATGCAAATCGCCGTGGCGCGATACGTAAACGAGTGGCATAGCGCCATGGGTTTCCGCCAATGGCATTATGACGCTCATGGCGATGCGGGCTACCGGGCTCAGTCTGCGCCGTAGCATTGCCGGAATCACAGAGACGTCGGGCTGCGTATTATCGGTCGTTGGAAACCACGCCTTCCAGTCACTTATATTAAACGTGAGTGCCATATTATTGTTCGGTTGCTAAGTCCATATTGCCAAGGCGCGCCATTCTATACATCCAGACCTCAAAAATGTGAGCTTTAGGTGCTTAAATACACAAATTTATTGCATGCTGGTACAAGTTTCTCGTCCATTTGCCGGCATTAACATAATATGTCCGGCACTGTTAAAATGTTGCTTAAAGGCAGGATGTTGTCATAAAGAGAATAGCCAGTCAGGCAACTTTTGCTGCTTTGGATTATCTATCCTACTGAATTCGATTTTTGTTTGTTTTATTTACCCTTTGGTTACACGGAGCCTGTTATGAAAAAATTTATCCCAACCCTTAGCGCACTTGTTCTTAGTTTGTGTGCACTCGACGCTAGCGCCCGCAATGATGTAGAGGAGTATTCTATTGTCGATGCTCTCTCAACTCAGCAAGCAAAAGATATTTTAGGCACAGATATTCAGTTTTATTTTGGTGACCAACCACACGGCGAAGTAGTCAAGGTATTCAGCGAATACAGCAGCAACAGAAAAACCAACGGCGCTAACAAAAGCGACAAGGAAGCCTGTGAATGGGTATTTTTGTCGACCATGAAATCCTTACGTGAGCGTGCCCAAAGCTTGGGTGCTAACGCGGTAGTGAATATTCGCTCAAACTACAAAAACAATCTTACTTCCAGCGAAACTACCTTTAAATGCGGTTCAGGCATGTTGATGTCTGGCGTGGCTTTGACTGGCGACGTGGTAACGCTTAAAGACTAAGTTGAAAAAGCGGCAGCGCCATTTTGTGGTGCTGCCGTGTCCATCTTGAGGCACGCTTATGCCCGTATTTGGGCGCTAGTTTCTCCCCTTCGCCAGCTCAATGGCGCTTATTTCCACTGGCACGCTTAATGCTTTCGCATACTTATTAACTTGCGAGGTGCCTAATGCGTTTTGTTTCTGCAACTTTGACGTGTATTTGTCTTTTGTTCAGTTTGTCAGCGCCCTTGTTGGCTCAGGATGCCTCTTCCGCCGCTGCCGTTATTGATGAAACTCCCTCCACCACTGTTTCCGCTCCTGAAGCCGCACCCGTTGCGGCGCCAGCCGTCGCTCCAGAACCTGTTGTGGCCGCGCCCTTAACCAAACCGACCTTGGTCAGTGCCAGCCAGATTAACTCCGGCGATACCGCATGGATGCTGGTTTCCACCGCTCTCGTATTGTTGATGACCTTGCCCGGCGTCGCTCTTTTTTACACCGGTATGGTGCGCAAGAAAAACGTGCTGGCGACCATGGGTCATAGCTTCGTCACCACTTGTATAGTATCGGTGTTGTGGGTTGTAGTGGGTTACAGCATCGCCTTTACACCCGGCGCTACACCTTGGGTGGGCAGCTTTGATCGCTTTATGCTGAATGGTATGGAATTTATTAAATCGAGCGGCATGCTCACCGTCCATCACATCGCCACCACCATTCCCGAAAGCGTATTTATGATGTTCCAAATGACCTTTGCGATCATCACTCCAGCGTTAATTACCGGTGCATTTGCCGAGCGCATGAAGTTCTCGGCGCTGGTTGCCTTTGTTGCGCTGTGGTCCTTACTCGTCTATGCCCCGGTCGCACATTGGGTGTGGGAACCTACGGGCTGGCTAGCGTCCATGGGCGTTCTGGATTTTGCAGGCGGAACCGTTGTACATATTAACGCCGGTGTTTCGGGCCTGGTGGCTGCGATTATCATCGGCCCTCGCCTAGGCTTTGGCCGCGTTGCCATGCCGCCGCACAATTTGATTCTTACGGTAATCGGCGCATCGCTGCTCTGGGTAGGTTGGTTCGGTTTCAATGCGGGTTCTGCTGGTACTGCAGATGGTCGCGCAGGTATGGCGATGTTCACCACTCAACTGGCAACCGCTGCTGCAGCGCTAACCTGGATGGTGATCGAATGGGTAAAACGCCGTAAACCTTCGATTTTGGGAATGGTATCGGGCGCTGTTGCAGGCTTGGTCGCCATCACGCCAGCATCAGGATTTGTTGGCGTTACTGGGGCATTTGCTATCGGCATTGCAGCGGGTGGCGCCTGTTACTGGGGCGCGACCTGGCTTAAATCCACCATGGGTTATGACGATTCATTAGACGTATTCGGCGTACACGCCATCGGCGGTATTGTTGGCGCGCTCCTGACCGGCGTGTTTGCAGTCAAAAATATTGGTGGCGTTGAAGGTAGCCTGGCGATTCAGGCGGTAGGTGTGGTGAGCACCGTTATCTACGCCAGCGTAGTGACCACGGTCATTCTGCTGATTTTGGACAAAATCATGGGCTTGCGTGTCGAGATGGACGAGGAAAATGAAGGTCTTGATATTGAGCAACACGGGGAACAAGTCCTATGAAGTCATCAGTCGATTTATTAGAAAGCCAGGCGTTTGGTCTTATGGGTCGTTTGCATGTTTTGCTGCGTCGCGAAATCGGCCGCGTCACCGACATTAAATATATGAGCAGCAACCCAGAATATTGCGCGCATGTGCTGGAGTTGGCCAGTTCAGTTGCCAACCCCGACTTACACGCTATGTGTGAAAAGCTGGAAGAGATTTATTTTGGCGAAGGCGGTTTGTTTGCAGATTCCTACGTTAAACCGCGCCGTATGCTGGCATCGTCATCGCGAGTATCGATTCCTATAGCGCACACGGTACAAACGCCAGTTGAGCCCGCTGAACCTGCACCGCCCGAAGCTGGCGCCGAAGCGGATCAGCATTACGTAGGTCGTTTGCGTTAAAAGTTTTGTAGTGGATTGATGGATTGAATTGGAGCACTTGTTGACCGGATTTCAGCTTGACTGAATCCGGTCTTTTTTATGCTTGGAATGGCAGTCGTATGCCACGGACGCATGCGCCCGCAGTGTTTAAGCCTGCTGTTGATTGTGAGTCGCGCGAGCGTTATGACGCGCTTCCAATAATGAAATAACCTGCCCACCACGCAAAAGCGCCAAATTTTCAGACGCATTTTCAACCAAAGGCGCGCTGATAATGTCCTGATACAAAGGCTCCAGCGAATTCAGTGCTACCTGCAAATGGTAAATATTGGTTTGCAGGCTTTCTAGCTGTTCCGCATGGGTATTGCGTTGGCCTTGCAGTTGAGTCAGTCGCAGCATATGAGTTTCAAGCAATTGCTTTTGGTACTGATTGCTGTGCGTCAGCGGCGAAAGCGATTCCTGTAACCATTGGTCGATGTGTTTATTCAAATCCACATAAGTGTTGCGGACTTCCTGCACCAGCGTGTTGATAAAACGATTGATCAGCGCACCCTTGCGAGTGAGCAGGGTACTAAGTGAAAAACGGAAATCATCGGCTTTTTTGTGTAGCTGACGTAATTGACGGCGTTGATGATGGATCTTAAGTAAGTGACGCATCATCAATTCATCGCCAGTCAGGTTGTGCTCCGGGCGTTGATAAATTGAAACCAGTACGCGATTTGAACGCTCAATTTCGCGCTCAATATGATGCAAACTGCTATCAACATCGTCGAAAAAGTTTCCAATCGCTCGTGCTAGTCCCAAGGTTGTCCAGCTTTGCGCGAGGTTACGATGGGCATCGCTAATTTGTTGCTCAAGCAAACCGGAGCTGATCGGCGCTAACAATGCTTCACGTTGCGACTCAAGCAAACGCTGGCTGGTACGCAATGAAATCGCCTGCTTGTGGTATTGGTGATGGCTTTTACGAATGGTATCGCGAAGTTGTTGCAAGGTTTCGGCAGCTTCCTGTGGAGCAGCGCTGCGCAGTGTCTCAATCTCATTTTCGCATTCGCTCAGGCGTTTGGCGAGACTGTTGCGAGTGTTGATGATCATTTCATAGCTGTCGCCAACCAGGCGATGCCCAATAATTTGCTGCTGGCTGTGCAACACCACATCGGCCAGCTTGCGCTCTAATTGCGGAAAATTACTACGCTCAAGTTGCGAGAGATTGCGACCAACCTTGCCTAGCAAACCTTGTTTCGCGGAAATGGCAATCACTTGTTCGGGCGCGAGTTTTAATTGTTTCGCGGTTACCTGACGAATATTTTCGATGCTGGTGGAAATATCCGCAGGCGATTGCAAGTCATCCCACAAGCTATCGATTTTATTGAGTAAGGCGAGCACGGCGGTACATTGTTCGTCGCGTAAATTCTGCACGTGTTCGCGCCAAATGGTCATGTCGCTGGCAGTAACACCCGCATCAGCGGACATCAAAAACAAAATTGCCTGAGCTTCTGGCAAGGTTTTCAACGTTAGCTCAGGTTCGTTGCCCAAGGCATTCAACCCGGGTGTATCAATAATTCGCAAACCTTGGCGCAATAGTGGGTGATCAAGACTAATTAGCGCATGACGCCATGCAGGCACAGCAACTCTGCCCTCTGCATCGCGCTCGCCTAACTCATCCATCGCAAAACCAAGCTTCAAAGCATCGGCTGGCGCGACCCATTTGTTAGCGGATACTTGGTTAATAGCCGCACGGGTTTGGTCGTGGTTGCGAGGATCAAACGTAACGGTCACCCAATTTTGCGGGATGCGTTTGAAGTTCTGCAAGCTGGTGGTAGTGCGGCGGGTTTCTATCGGCAACAAACGCACGCAGTTGACGGGGACATTTGAATCCCAAAAAATTTCGGTGGGGCACATAGTTGTGCGGCCAGGCTGTGATGGCAGTAAACGGCGGCCACCTTCAGTGTACAAAAGCGCGTTGATCAGCTCGGTTTTACCGCGCGAAAACTCTCCCACACAAGCGATAGTAAAGTTGTCGCCACGCAATAGTTGCCGTGCTTTTTGCAAAGTGCGCTGCACTTCCGAACTAAGCATTTGGTGGCTTGCGCCCCAATCATCAAATCGCTGCAAACGCTCATCCAATTGGCGTTTCCAGCGGTTATATTGGGTCATTTGGCGGTGAAGGGCTCTAACATCCATACGAAGCTGCTCAATGTTGATTTAGCCGTTTATAAAAAAATCGGCTAACGCGTTATAGTTCTAATTTCCATTAAAACCGAAATTAACAACGCTAGCTAGATGTTGAGCAATTAATGGTCAATCTAGAAGACAAATGGTAGAGAATGGTGACAAATTGGGAGGTCCGTCACACAAAATGAAACCTTCCATTTGTGTTCGTGTGAGGTGTCAGTTAATTTGGCGTGCTCTTTTAGATGAGAATTAATCCTGTTTGAAATGGCGTGTAACTATACACAAGGACTTAACACCATGACTACTTTCAAAATCCTCCCGGTTTTACTTTTAACGCTCTCTGCATTCACCTTCGCTCAAGAAGGTGCACAATCTAATTTGAGTCGCGACCCCAATGTGCCTCCGCCGGAATGGAACATTCAGGCTGACCCACTAAAAAAAGGCGCGCCGTCGGTTAAGGATATTTTGGGTCGCGCGGCTAGGGTTTATGGGGCCATGGAAACCTATCAGGACCACTCTATCGGTAAGCGAACAACTTTGTCGCAGAATACTTATATAAGAACTGAATCCATTACCAAGTTCGATAGGAATGCAGACAAGTTCTGGTTTCAATCGTCGCTTTTGTATCCATCTGGAGAACGGGCGCGTCCCCATTTGATTTGGAAGCAAAAAGATCAAATAAAGACTTGGTCAGAGCTTAATAATCGTATCGAAAATTTTCTTTCTATTGATGCTGCGCTGGGGGATGGCTCTTATTTTTCCAATGGGGCCTCTAATCTTGTTCCGAGAGCTTTTTTTTCGGAGACGAATTTAATTGATAGGGTATGGACATCCAGTGAGCATAAATATCGTATAAGCGATGTCACTGAAAACGGTATTTCCTATTTCAGGGTTCAAGAAATGGTAGCCTCGTCTTACGGAGAACCATCAGAAACCTATTGGAAAATAACTTATTGGATTCGCAAAGAAGACGCTTTATTAGTACGTGTAATCAAAGACGCTGCGGGCGCCGATCTAAAGTTCAAATTTTATGTTAGTACGGACTATGAACCCATAATTAATCAACCAATCGCTGATACAGACTTTGAGTTTGGTCACTAGGATGTAGAATCACCGCTCCAACCCACATCATTTATTAAAGGAATATTTATGAAAACCGAATTGATCTATCTGGTTTACGTTACGCTTTTAACGGGTTTGCTTTGGGTGCCTTATGTGCTCAATAGGCTGTTGGTGCGCGGCGTTTTCGAAACCGTTAATTATAGCGATCATCCCAAACCGCAGCCCGAGTGGGCGCAGCGCTTGCAAAAAGCCCAGGCAAATGCGGTGGAAACTTATGAACTAACCTTATCAAACAAAAAATTGCCTGTCATGATTTGGTATTTGTAAAAGATCAACTCGTTCCCTAACTAGGTGCTGAAAACTACCTGAGGGGATGGGGGGGATATAAAAAGTATTAAATTCTATACATTATTAAACTAAAATTCGGAACGATAAAAAATACTTAAACACTTTGCGACTTAATAAAATCGATAAAAGCGCGTAGTGGTTTTGGTAAATAACGCCTGCCAGAATAATATAAAAATGGTCCGGGAAAACTTGACCACCAATCTTCTAATACGGGTTGAAGCTGACCTGTCTCCATGTGCGGTGCCAACCACTCTTCGAACAAATAAATTAGGCCATGACCTGCAATTGCAGCGCTCACAAGTACATCTGCTGCAGTGGCCGTTACGATTAATGGGCCGCTCGAATCTACACTGATTTTCTGCTCATTACGTTCGAATTCCCACGGGTTCATATTGCCGCTGAGAAATTTTCCGCGTAGACATGCGTGCTGCAACAGATCACGCGGATGTTCCGGTATACCGTGCCTCGCGAAATATTCGGGCGCTGCCGCTAAAGCCATACGTTGCGTGCGCGGGCCGATGGGAACCGCAATCATGTCCTGCTCCAAACTCTCGCCGTAGCGAATACCCGCATCGCAGCCGCTCGCGACTATATCAACGAAACTACTATCCACTACCAGCTCAAGCACAATTTCCGGATATGTCTTGAGGAATTGGTCGACTATCGGCTGAAGAAAAAGTCGCGCCGCACTTACGGGAACATTCAAACGCAGCGTGCCGCGCGGGCTATCGCGCAGATCATTGAGAACATCCAATGCGCTAACAACGTCGGCCAATGCCGGACGCAAACGACTCAGGAGCAGCGACCCAGCCTCTGTCGGCGTCACGCTTCGCGTAGTACGCAGCAATAGCCGAACGCCAAGTTCTTGTTCCAGGCGTCGCACTGCTTCACTCAATGTGGAGGCGGACTGCCCACTCACGCGAGCGGCCTGACGGAAACCATTATGTTGCGCAACAAGCGCGAAGCTGGAGAGATCAGCCATGGATGTGATGCTTGTGCTCATCGATTTTTTCGCTCTATTGTGCAGAATTCGGTACAACCCGTGCACCATTAGCCTAATTATTACATCGAGCAGCTCTTGTTACCATTTATCTAACGAAGCGAATCACTATTTTTAGGTCGCTTCTCAATATGAGCATTTGCCGAACACAATTAATTCAGGAGCTTTTTATGAGCACATATTCTCTGACACAAGATCATTTTACCCCCGCTAATTGCGACATCAGTTTTAACCGCATCGGTTACGGCGCGATGCAACTGGCCGGCCCGCATGTTTGGGGCCCGCCGAAAGATCGCAATGCAGCCATTGCTGTGCTGCGCGAAGCCATCGAATTAGGTATCAATCACATAGACACTTCGGATTTTTACGGGCCACATGTCACCAATCAAATCATCCGTGAGGCGCTGCATCCCTATCGGGATAATTTGACGCTGGTTACCAAGATTGGCTATTTGCGTGGCGATGATCAATCGTGGAATCCTGCAATGTCAGCGCAACAACTGCGCAGCGCGGTTTACGACAATCTTAAAAATTTACAATTAGATGTGCTTGGTGTAGTCAATTTGCGTGCGCCCGGCACAGCGTCGCCGGACGGTTCATCCATAGGAGAAGCATTGAGTGAGTTAGTTCGAATGAAAGATGAAGGGTTAATTCGTCATATCGGACTCAGCAATGTTAATGCGCAACAAATTGCTGAAGCGCAAAACATCACGAAAATTGTCTGCGTGCAAAATCAATATAATCTCGTGCATCGCGACGATGACGCATTAATTGAATCACTCGCAAAACAAGGCATCGCTTACGTTCCGTTTTTCCCACTAGGTGGATTTACGCCGTTACAATCAGATGCACTAACGCAAATCGCCAAAACACTTCAGGCCACGCCGATGCAAGTTGCACTCGCATGGTTGCTACAACGTTCTCCAAATATATTGGTAATTCCTGGGACCTCGTCAGTCGCGCATCTTCGCGAAAATGTTGCTGCTGGCAATCTGCAACTCGACTCGTCGGCGCTAGCAATATTAAATGCAATGTAACTTGCTACAATAAAAAAACCCGCATTTTTTACGTGCGGGTTTTTTATTTTGCTAATAACAACTAATTAGGTTTACCGTTTAATAATTCCTGTCCATTTAAGACGGCGGATAATATGTTGCCGGGAAGCTCTACTCCGGCGCCCAACATAAAATATTGGTGAGAAGTGGTATCACGATCTTTCCAGTCAGTGTGAGTGCCACTTATCCACTGATAATTATCTTCCACTTTGTGTATTTCAAAATCACACACTCTGTATACAACGCCTTTTCGCATTACGGTTGTTAAACCTTTAAAGGTTTTGGTATTTTTTATGGTCCAGGTCGCACTGTTATCCCGCACCGGCGTCACGGTTCTGGATAAGAATTGAAAGGTTTCATTCAATGACGCATCCTGAGCAAGCTTGTAATCAGTTTGGTTACCGACACTTGTAAAAGTGCTCGTATATTCACTTAGGCTCGACGAACTATTTTCAGTGATGGTGGTTGTATCAAGCGTGAGTTGACCGATGTTTTTTTGCTCTAAATTTACTAGCAACTTTTCAGCGCCAGTTGTAGTAGATGGAAGCGGACCACCCTCAGGCGATGTATAGGTTAAAGAGCCTTCAGTCGTGCGCGTTAAAACGGGCACACCATTTTCATCAATTATTTTTCCATTAGTGAAATTGGTAATGCGTTCACTGTTGTAATAAATGTCATTGAATGTGGCGCCGCCGGCATATTTTGTTTTAAGTGTTGTTCCCTCGGCATATATCACTGGATTAAAACAAACTTCAGCGGTGGGTGTACTTCCTCCAGTTGGAGCGGGCAGCAATTCTGCGTTGCCGTTTCGTAGTGATGCAGCTAAAGATTCATAGGTCAGACCGGGAGTCTTCGCTATAGCAGCCTGAAGTTGATCCAATAATTTGTCCCAAGTCCCACCAAGTGTAAATGTGGACTTAAAAGGTAGGAAATCGCCGCCGGGCAAACTAAATCCCAAGTCATATAACGCAGTTTTTAAGGATGCCTGTGCGTCGGCGAGAGTGGTTTTTACGCTCGCCCAATCGCTACTCGCATACCAATCAGCACTGGATTTTCCGCTGGCAAGTACCAGTGCTAAGTCCGTCAAGAGATTAATATTGCTGTTACCTGCCTGGTTGGCGATGCTGTAATAGGTTTTTATCGGCGCGGCAGTGGTAACTTTCAACGCGCAGGGAAATGCTTGTTCAGCCACTTGGCCGCTAAATTTTCCATCGGAATCTGTGGTGACTTTTGCGCTAAATGTTGAATCATCACTGCACCTCGCACTCACTTCAGCGCCTACCAAGGCAGCACCTTCAGCCGCTGAGCCTTGAATTACAGCTGTTTTCGTAAAGCTTAGGGATACGGTGCAATCTGCCGTAAAAGGTGCAGTGGTATAAGATTCTGCATTGATGCCTGCGCCACAACCTGAAAAGCTTGCAAAACTATAACCGCTTTTTGGAACTGCAAGGATGCTGGCGGTATCTCCGTGTAGCGGTTTAGCATTCTCAATGGTGAAAGTTCCGCCTGCTGACGCATCGACGGTAACTGAGTAGGTATTACGCTCAAATACAGCTGTTATCGAACAAGCTGCGGTAATTGCGCCAGTCGTGTAGGTAACGCCATTTAACTTACCTCCACAGCCATCCACCGTTTTTAGATGGTAGCCAGTTTCTGCCGTAAAGTTGAAACTTGTCGTCCTCTCATATTCTACCGTCGCTTGGGAAGTATTTACGCTACCGCCCTGATTGGTAGAGACGCTTACTGGAAATGTTTTTAACGTGACACTATCGCTCGCCCCACCGCAGCCAACTAAACCCAACATACATAACAACAATATGCCCGCACCTTTCATTACTGCTCCTTTGACCTAATGGTCCATTAATTTCAGGGCGTAAGACTAACGGATTGGTTTGTACAGGCAAACTATTTATAGGTGTTTTTGTTAAATAAAAAAACCAGAGACATGTGCTCTGGTTTTATCGAGTGCAGAAACTCTGCAGTTAAAAATTTATTCAGCGCTATTCGCTGGCAGATCCCTGTGGATCGGTATTTATGACATCTGCCGAATGAGCTTCGACGATTTTGATATTTTCAATATTCGTTTTCCCATAAGGCTTGGCCGCTGCTTCAACGCGCTTAAGTGCCTCTTCTTGCGTTAGTGCTTCAGATTCGGTGATAACTTCAAGGGATTCTTGTTGGCCATCCAAGGTGTAATCTACAACATAACGATGTTCCATTTTGGTACCTCTCAATAAATCTGCCAATAAATCTGCAATGGTTTAATTTTCTGGTAGCCTTCACCATATCAAACCGGAGAATTTAAAATCGTTCGATAGCGTACACATTAAGTAGATTTTTACACTGATTTAATTATCGAATTTGAACTCACGCAGATTTAACAATCGCTGCGGTGAGACAACTATTTTTTCAGATTTCAGTGAGCCCGAATTGTCGCAAAAAACCTTGGGAAACTATTCTGGCGATTTATATATCTATGTGTAAATATATTAGCCATAGAATTTACGCAGGATTAAATTATGAGCGCCTTACAAATAAATTGCCCGCACTGCCTTGCAACCAACAGAGTTCCCAATGAAAGATTGAGCGACAAACCTCACTGCGGAAAATGCAAAAACTTTTTATTTACTGGCAAGCCAATTGAATTGCGGAACGATAACATCAACGTGACCCTGCAGAAAAATGATGTTCCCGTACTTGTTGATTGCTGGGCCGCATGGTGCGGCCCTTGCCAAAGCTTTGCGCCTGTATTTGAACACGCAGCAAGTTTGTTTGAGCCTAAATTACGTTTCGCAAAATTGGATACTGAAGCCCTGCCGGCCATTTCACAACAATGGTCAATTCGCAGCATTCCAACATTAATTTTATTTAAAAATGGAAAAGAAGTAACGCGCGTTTCAGGCGCATTCCCTATGCCGCAACTGAAGCAATGGCTGCAACAGCAAGGAGTGATTTAGCCATTAATTAATTTGGACTGGTTTTGCCATTTGAATTTTTCATAAGTCGGAACTAGCTTTCACTTTCAAATTATCGAAAAGATAGGACTAATTCCAACTTACTTATTAATTTTAAAAAAATTTTACTTCGTCGCAGAGAATTTTAAATTTGCGACTTGGTAATTCCCTGACATACTTTTAATGCGTAAAGTATTAATTCCTTCCTGCAAATTAATAGCTCCCAATTTCTGCTCGTGCCAATCTTTGGTGATAGGAACTGTTTGGCTAGCCAAGGTTGAATTATTAAGCGTTAATTCGAGTTTGATATTTTCAGCATTACCGGAAACTACTGTACTCAATAAATAATTTCCTGCGCGTTCAACTGTAAACGTATATTCCAACCATTCACCAGCTTCGATATTTCCAACAACGTATTCTTCGGGCGCATTTTTGTCGGCATAAATATCTACGCCATCATTGCGATAAACCGTACCGCGATTCCACGGTTGACGTTCGCCGCCGGTAGAGATGTAATAATTCGCGGAATCCTTATCGAAATAACTTTTGGTACCCATATCGTAATCTACTGCCTTGATGGTGTCGCCAGTTGCGCCGATGATATGTTGTTTAAACGGAAGCGACGTAATCGAAGATGGTTGACGAAACATCGCATCAATTACGTCGGGACGAAATACATTATTTTCAAAGCGAATGTCTTGTTGAGCCAACTGTAAAAGCGCTTGGGTTGCTTCTACTTTAGTTGGTCGCTCGCCTTTCCCGCTCCAATAGTTTTTAATTTTTTCATAACCATTGTTGGGCTCAATTTGCAATGGATTGTTAAACCCAATTTTTTTCAGTGGCCAAAATGCCCAACCGATGCCGTGCGATTCAACCAAGCGAATTGCATCACCAAACCAAAGATTGGAATTTTCACCAGATTCACCGAGCCACACAGGAATATTATTTTCGCTGCGTAATTTTAAAATTCCGGCAAGTTCACCATCGGTATTATTGTTCCAATATTTGTGGAAGCTCAGCACCATGTTGTTGTCCCACGCAGGCAAAATTCCCTGATAATTATTCCCCCAACAATTGCCTTCAATAATAATCATATGTTTGCTATCAACTTCGCGAATGGCTTTGGTAATTTTCACCATCAATTCGCGCAGTGGTTTATTGGTTTTTTCTTTGCAACCGTTTTTATCATCAACCGATTCAAAACCCCAATTGGGTTCGTTGATAATATCGTAGGCACCGATCATAGGCTCGTTAGCGTAACGCTCTGCAAGTTTGCGCCAGAGTGCGATCATTTTTTCTTGATTGGCAGGGCTTTGCCACAGCGATGGTTTTGCAGGGTCGCGATCTGAAATCGCCAAATCATTTCCTTGTCCGCCGGGTGTTGCGTGCAAGTCCAGAATTAAATACATGTTGTTAGCCTTGCTCCATTGCAGCAAGGCATCGGTCATTTTAAAACCTTCGTCCAACCAGGTTTGCTTGCCTTTAACAGGTTCTTTTTCAACGGGGAGAGTGAACAAGTTGTAGTGCATGGGCAGACGCACAGAATTAAAACCCCACGCTGCCATCGCATCTATGTCTGCTTTGCGGGTGTGGTTTGCTCGCCAGGCACTGTAAAATTTTTGGGTTGCATCTGCGCCGATTAAATCTTCCATTTTTTGTTGGATGCGATATTGTTGGCCCACGTCATTGAGTTTCACCATGTAGCCTTCTTGCAACATCCAACCGCCAAGACCCGTACCGCGCAATAAAACTTTTTCGCCGGCCTCATTGACGATAAATTGTCCATCCGCTTTTAAATAGCTTTGCGCATTGACAGCGATGGACATTAACAAGCTGAGACAAGATGACACTAGAAGAATATAGTTGCGCACTGAAGTGCTCCTTTATATTGATTATGTTGTTTTGGTCGTAAAGCGACTAAGTCTGTATCAATTTACTGTTGCAATGGATGCAAAGAATTCAATTACTACTAATCTTATAAAATAGAATTTTAGTTGTCGTTCGAGTAAGGTAGTTCAGGCTGAATAATCGTGGCCGCTTGCGTATAAAAAACTCGAACAATTCAATACCAAGTCTTATAACTACAATAAATCCTGGAAGATTTGTCTCACTTTTTACAATTGCGTTGAGATAAGCCGCTATGGAAAAGCTAATCTTCTTCATGTGCTTAACCGAGACCAATAACAATTATGCGCGAAACTATTTTCAACATTCACGACCTCGTTTTGATGATGACCAGCATTCAATGCGTCTGCTTCGTGATTCTTCTACTGGCAACCAATCCTCCCAATAACCGCAGTAATTATTGGCTTGCGGCATTTTTGATTACCCAAGCATTTATTCCCATGCACGAACTCGTGCTCTGGGGTTCGGATTTCCGCGGGCTTATGCTGGCGAATTATCCGCGCTTATTTTTCTGGATGGGCTTCGCCTACTTTTTAGATGGCGCCTTACTCTATTTTTACGTTAAGTCACTGGTCTATCGCGATTTCAGCGTACACAAACGCGATGCCATGCACATTGTACCCGTGTTTATTTTTATCGCGTTTTTAGCGCTCACCTTTTACAGCCACACCTTGGCCGAACGCGTGATTTTGATTGAACACGACCAATACGTATATAGCGGTTCATACCTGACCGTGGATTTTATTGGCAAGCTAGGCCGCGTGTTTTACTGTATTGGCTGCGTGATGCTTATTTTAAAATATAAGGATCAGTTGAAGGCTACGCACTCCACCATTGAGCGTGTCGATATCACCTGGCTGAAGCTTTTGGTATGCGGCTTTTTGATCGTCACTTTGATTACCGCAGCCTTAGCGCTCGCCAAAATTATCCATATGTTTATTAGCTTTCACCCCAATTTATTCCAGCTTATGGGGCTAACCAGCTATTACGCGGTGTTCTTTTTAGTACTGATTCTGGTGTTCAGCAGCATGCGCTACTTCGCCACCTTTGAATCTATTAAGCAGAAGGAACAACTCAAGCAATCGCCGGAAGCCAAGCTGGTTAACATCGCCTTCGCGGAAAAAATCGACGCCGCTATGCGCTCGCAAAAATTATATCTATCACCGGAGCTGACTTTAGACGCGCTTTCCGAAACCTTGCATATTCCCTCAAAAGATTTGTCGCTAATTTTTAACCGTCACTTCAACAGCAATTTCTATGAGTTCATCAATGGCTATCGGATTGAAGAGGCCAAGCGAATTCTTATCGACCCGGCTCATAAATCCAAAACCATCACCCAGATTTATTTGGAAGTGGGGTTCAACAGCAAATCGGTTTTCAATACCTTCTTCAAGAAAATTGTGGGCCAAACGCCTTCAGAATTTCGTCACTCGCACTTACCGCATTAATACCGCCGCAGCACTTTCCACAAAAAGGTTTGACTCGCGTTTTTTTGGCGTCGAACCTTTTGTTTTTTGTGACGATCCCCTTTAAAAAATCTCTTACTAAACATCCGTCTTATTTTGTCTTTATTTTCTAGCTTACTGATTTTATTCAGTATTTAATCGTACATTTGTTTTTTTCAGATCGAACATTCACCCACAAAAAATATTTTCGTTCGAACCCATAGCTCGGACGCCGTACTGCTTGACGCCTCCTTAACATCCTCTCCGGCAATTACTGATGCGCCATCTGCATTTGGTTTTGCCACAAACTAATAACAAACACATCGAGGAATTGAGATGAAAACTAGAGCGCCCCTTGCATTCGCTATTGCCCTGATAAACGCCAGCCTGGCACTACCAGCAGTAGCTGCCGACACAACGCCAAAATCTGAAAAACCAACCGACGACCGCCAACTGGAAGAAGTGGTAGTTACTGCCACCAAGCGTGAAACCAACCTTATGCAGACACCAATTGCGGTGACTGTCATTGACGATAAAACCCTCGAACGCCAAGGCATCACTAACGCGAAAGACATCACCCGTTTAGTGCCCAACATGGATCTCGCCATAGATTCTTCGCGCAATGCGCCGGTTATTTCCATGCGTGGCGTGCGCTCCACCAATAATACCGAATTGGGCGACCCAGCCGTTGGCCTGCATTTGGATGGTGTTTACTCGCCGCGCCCACAAGGGGCTATGGCATTGATGTTTGATACCGAACGCGTTGAAGCATTGCGTGGCCCACAAGGTACTTTGTTTGGCCGTAACTCAACGGTCGGCAGCATCAACATCATTAACAAACGCCCGGAACTGGATTCGTTTGATGCTAATGTCGGCGTGGAGCTTGGCCGCTGGAATGAAAGGCAAATCCACGGGATGGTTAATATTCCGGTTAGCGATACGTTTGCACTGCGTGCATCCTTCCAGAAAGAAACTCGCGATTCTTACCTCGACGGCATTTATGACCCGA
Organism: Gammaproteobacteria bacterium; assembly: GCA_004172865.1. Taxonomy (GTDB): domain Bacteria; phylum Pseudomonadota; class Gammaproteobacteria; order Pseudomonadales; family Cellvibrionaceae; genus Cellvibrio. The sequence continues at coordinate 194,880 of SEBV01000009.1, forward strand.
ACCAATGGAACACCCGCATGCTGCCGGATTACGCCAAAAATACCGGCGCTTACACAGGAGCTGTGGCCGATAAAAATAAAGTCCAGCGCGAAAACTGGTGGAGTAACGTCAACACGGTTAAAGCCGACCCTGCCGATTTCTACAACAACGTGGATCAATACGCTTTCCGTATCGCTGGCCTATGGAAACCTTCCGATGAATTTTCCTGGTTGCTAACTTACGAAAAATTCCAGAATTCAGGTGCCGGTACAACGGACACTGTGGACTGTAAAAAAGCGCGCAAACAAGTCTTCATGCAAGATGGAAAACCCGCGCCACTACAAGGCTGCGAGAATATTTATGGCCCGGGAGCCGATGAATACACGGTAGCCGTGAATGTGCCGGGTATGCTCGACCAAACCATCGATAGCCTGCGTTCCAATATCCGTTGGGATTTCAGCGATGACATGTCGCTCGTCTACAACGCCGGTGCTGCAAAGCAAACCCAAAATCAATTATCGGATTTGGATCGCGGCACAAGCTGGTGGGATATGACCATGTTCTTCGATGGTGCGACTTACAAATCGCAATCCCATGAACTGCAATTGGAATCCACCGGCGATAGCAAATTGCAGTGGATCACCGGCCTCTTCTTGTTCAAAGAAGACAACAATATGCAAGGTGGCATGACCCATTCGTCCCAATTCTCGGATTATTGGAACCAGAAAAATCGTACCCTTGAGTCAGTGGCGGGCTTTGCTCAAGGCACTTATGAATTGACCGATGACCTCTCCCTGACTGTGGGTTACAGACACACTCAGGACACTAAAGAGGACGTGGGCGGCCACGGCGAACAATGCGCTGACTGGGCACCAAACCAGGCTGATCCGACTGCCAATGGTGGCAAATGCTTCCCAGCATGGGATCGTGATGCGTTTAATAAATTACCCGCTGACTACTTCAAAAATGAAGCCATTTACACCATTACCGGCAACAACGATAACAAAGGTACTTGGGATTACGACAACTACCGCCTGGGCCTGGATTACCAAATCGACAGCGACACTATGGTGTTTGGCTACGTTGCTAACGGCACCAAATCGGGCGGTATCGGCGATGTAATTTTACAAAACAAGCAAGATCCATTGACCACAGAAACCATTCTTGGCCCAGATGGCAAGCCAGTATTGGAAAAGCGCTGGGCCACCAAATATGACCCAGAAGAAGTCGTGACTTGGGAAGCAGGTATTAAGAGCGATCTGTTTGATCACACTCTGCGTTTGACCGCTAGCGTGTTCTTCAGCGATTACACAGATATGCAGGTCAGCTCATCCAAGCCGTTGTTCTCCACCTACGTCAAAGAGATGGACCCGCAAACCCAACAGCCTACCGGCAAAATTATCAGCAACGCCGTCTACTCAACCGTAACTGACAATATTGGTAAGGCATTGATTAAAGGTTTGGAGTTGGAGTTTGATTGGGCGGTAACGGCCAATGATCGCATCAATGGTTTTGCGACTTACCTGGATACTGAAATTGTTAGCGACTTCCAACAACAGTGGGCATTCGCTGCAACGGATTTATTCCAGGTTGATAACGCCACCGCAACCAATCCTAACAACAAAGATTTGAGTGTGAATCTCAAAGGCAGTGAATTACCGTCATCGCCCAGGTTCACCCTCAACCTCAACTACACCCACACCTTCAAGTTTGATAGCGGCGCAACGCTGGCGCCATGGCTTGGCTTTAATTGGCGCGCGGAAAGCTATTACAGTTTCTTCAATGTTGATAAACACACCAGCATGTTCAAAACCACAACGCCCGAAGCCTACTCAGATGTTCGCCCAGCCTCTCATAACCTGAATCTCGGCCTGAAATACTCAGCACCCGGCGATAAATGGAACATTGAAACCTTCGTTAACAATGCTACCAACGAAGTAGATTTTTACTGGGCTGGCGGCGGCGATGGCACCTTGAAAGGGCCAGTTTCGATGCCACGTTTTTACGGCGTTCGCACCAACTTTCATTTTTAATAAACTTAAAGACCGCGTTTTTACATAACCAACTCCCTCCGCTTTGCCCCGTGTTCGCACGGGGCTTTTTTGTGATCGCAAGCAAATAAAGGGGGCTACGCGTTCGGATAAATTTCTACAAACCCGTTCCGCTTCCCACTATAGCCATTTTGGTTCGAATACGTTTACTCGGGCGCAGGGACTTTTAATCCTCTGAATAATCGGCGCACTCAGAATTGCGGCATAGCTTTATTAATAACAATCACCTGCAAAAACTGAGTTCTAACGCAGTAAAACAACTCGAAGCACCAGTACAAACCCTAATGATAATAAGTTTAATCAGACCCTATATGGGCAATATAAAAAGCGGAGCCTCCAATGTTTATTTATCAAATCCCCAAACGCGGCCTTAGGGCTTGCGTGCTAGGTCTTTTATCCACCTTTAGTGTTCTTGGTTTAGTTGCCTGTGGCGGCGGTTCGTCGAATGGCGGATCAAGCAGTTCTGCTAGCAGTGTGGCAGTGAGTTCAAGTTCATCTACCTCGGTCGCGAGCAGTTCATCGTCATCTTCATCAAGCGATGAAGGTCTAACTTTATTACATACCGATGGCGCCAAATGGGCCAAAGCGAGCGGTAATCAAGTCCTTTTAAAAGGTACCAACCTTGGCAACTGGCTGGTGCAGGAATTTTGGATGATGGGGCAGGGCGGCAATGGCGTTACCGACCAATGTACCCTCGAAGCCAAACTCACCGCACGTTTCACTTACGCCGAAAAAGAACGCTTGATCAAACTCTTCCGCGACAGCTGGATTACCGAGCGCGACTGGGATCAACTCCAGGCGTTCGGCTTTAACGTGGTTCGCTTGCCGATTTTGTGGAGCGTAATCGAAGATGAAAACAACCCGAAAACGCTGCGTCCCGATGCCTGGCACTATCTGGATTGGGCCATCGCAGAAGGTAAAAAACGCGGTATTTATGTGATTCTGGATTTGCACGGTGCACACGGCGGCCAAACGCCGAATGACCATACCGGCTGTGCTGGTCAGAACAAATATTGGACGACTCCTGAATATCAGGATCGTACCAAATGGTTGTGGGAGCAAATCGCGACCAAATATAAAGATGAACCGGCCGTTGCAGCATACGATCCGCTCAACGAACCTTGGGGTTCAACCGCTGAAGATATGGCGGTTCGGGTGACTGAGTTGTACCAAACCATTCGCGCTATCGATAGCAAACACATCGTTATGTTGCCCAGCCATTACGGCAACATTGAAGTTTACGGTGACCCGGCGGTGAAAGGCATGACCAATGTCGCCTTTGAATTGCACCCTTACCCAGGTTTGTTTGGCGACCGTCCTAACGACACCCATTACGATATTCACCGCGACTGGTTGCGTTGTGGCGTATCGGGTACTGGTGGCGTTTGCGATTGGAACACCAAAATCACCGCACTCAAAACGCCATTCCTGATGGGCGAATTCCAGCCTTGGCAATCTGCCGGTTTGGAATTGGGCGGTAAAGTTGCCCGCGCGACTTACGATACCTACGCAAGCTACGGTTGGGCATCGACTAGCTGGGCTTACAAATTCGTGAGTGCCGCAGGTGGTCAAGGTAAAGGTACTTGGGGCATGGTGACCAACGCCATCAACACCAATAATGACACCGGTGTTGGTCTGGTCGCTAAGGCGAGCACCTGGGATTGCGCGAACTGGAACTCCACTTTTGCCGATGCGTGCGCGAAGAAAGCAACCGCTATCACTGTGGGCGGCACTGGTCCAAAAACTTATTACTTTGTGATTAAAACCGGCGCTAACGGCGGTGCAAATCCAGACGTTACCTACGACAAAATCAGCATTACCAACAACACAACTAAAGCTGAAGTTATCGTAAACGGCAACTTCGGTGCTGACACTGGCTGGACACCATTGAACATCAGCGGCAGCGAAAGCCTGGATTTCAACTACAGCGCAGCAGGTAAATTACCAGTCGGTAGCGAAGGCCCAGTCCTGCGTGTTACTCGTCCCACCGGAGTGGATGGTGAAATCAACGGCGTGATCTATCAGGCGATTACCCTTGAAGGCGGCCAAACTTACACCTTCAACGGCACCTTCAAAGACAACGGCAGCTTAAATACATGGGCGGAAATGTATTTGGTCGATCAACTACCTGTGGCCGGCAAAGATGTTATCGATATGACTGGCAAAGTGGATTTCACGACAGCCTCCATTACCGATATCGAAAACCTGTTCAAAAGCTTCGCGACCCAAGCTTATGACGCGCATTCAGGTTTGACCAAGTATCTCGTTGCCACCCCAACCACCATCTACACTTTGCCCAAGCGCCCTGTTGGTTTGAAGTTGGTACAAGGCACCGGTAACGTTGCGCTTAACTGGACTGCGAATACTGAAGCTGATCTAACTGGCTACAAGGTTTATCGCGGCACTAATCCAGGTACCGGAACGCTATTGGCCGATGCAGTCAAAACCAACACCTATACTGACTTAACGGCGGTAGATGGTACGACTTACTACTACACTGTAAGTGCAACTGACGCAGAAGATGAAAGCTACCGCAGCGAAGAAGCCGCCAACAAAATCAACTACACCGCTTTGCCGGCGAAAATTGAAGCTGAGGCTTACAGCAGCATGTCAGGCATTGAATTTGAAGATTGCACTGACACGGGCGGCGGCAAAGACGTCGGCCATTTTGAAGCAGATGACTATATTGAATTTAACGTGAGCGTTGCGACCGCTGGCAACTTCGCCATTGATTATCGCCTCGCTACCGCTAACGGCAGCACCGGCTTTGACCTATTGGTTGATGGAACCAGAGTTGATGGTATGGCTGTTCCCAATACCGGCGGCTGGCAAACCTGGAAAACTTACACAGGTGTGACTTTCGCGCTCAGCGCTGGCAACCACACCTTGCGCCTCAAATCTATCGGCAAGGAATGGAATATAAATTATTTCGATGTAAAAGCTTTATAAGTTATGCCCCAGTTGGGATGGGTGCAAACTCATCCCTTTTTTATTTTTCACTATCTCAACAGAGAGTAAAAACGATGAAGAAAAATGTTCTTACCACCGTCTCGCTGCTCAGCATTTTAACGGCCAGTCCGATGCTCGTGCACGCGGAAGAAAAAAACGCAACTTTCGCTACCAGTGGTAAAAGCATTAGCGTTTATACCACTGCAAAAGATACCAACAAGCGCTTAACACTCACCGATACTTTAAGTTTTACACCGGGAGCACAACCGCCTGAAACAGAAATTTCCGTTTTCGTTAACCCCAACATCCGCTATCAAACAATGATTGGTATTGGCGGCGCGATTACCGATGCAGCGGCCGAAAGTTTTGCAAAATTGTCACCAGCAAAACAAACCGAATTCTTAAATGCTTATTACAACAAAGACACAGGTATTGGTTACACCTGGGCACGCACCACAATCCACAGCTCGGATTTTAGTAGCGGCAGTTACACTTACATCAAAGAAGGCGATAAAAGCCTGAAAAGTTTTAGCATTAAACACGATCAAAAATATCGTATCCCACTTATCAAAAAAGCTATCGCAGCTGCCGGTGGAAAATTGCCAATGTTGGCAAGCCCATGGAGCCCGCCAGCGTTTATGAAATCCAACAACAATATGTTGCAGGGTGGATCACTGTTACCTGAGTACGCTGATACCTGGGCGACTTATTACACCAAATTTATTAAAGCCTACGAAAAAGAAGGCATTCCAATTTGGGGTATCACTGTACAAAACGAACCCATGGCAAAACAAACTTGGGAATCCATTATTTACTCTGCTGAAGAAGAGCGCGATTTCTTAAAAAATCATCTCGGCCCGGTAATGAAAAAAGAAGGCTTCGGTGATAAGCCAATCGTGGTATGGGATCACAACCGCGATTTAATTAACCAACGTGTGAACACTATTTTAGGCGATCCTGAAGCAGCAAAATATGTTTGGGGTATTGGTTACCACTGGTATGAAACCTGGGCTGGCGGCCAACCAATGTATAAAAACGTTGCTGAAGTTCATGCAGCTTATCCAGATAAACCATTACTGTTGACTGAAGCTTCTATCGAAAAATATTCATTTGATCGTTTGCAATACTGGCCAAACGGTGAACGTTATGGCGACTCCATGATTAACGATTTGAACAACGGCACTGTTGCCTGGACTGACTGGAATATTTTGTTAGATGAAACCGGTGGCCCTAACCACGTTGGCAACTTCTGCTTCTCGCCACTTCATGTAAATAGCAAAACCGGTGAATTAATTTATACGCCACCTTACTACTACATTGGTCACATCTCTAAATTTGTGCAGCCTAAAGCACAACGTGTGAGTGCTGTTGCCAGCAGAAGCAATTTGATAACCACATCATTCCTAAATGCGGATAACAAAATGGCGACGGTTGTAATGAACTCTACTGACAGCGAAGTTACCTACAACCTGTTCGTTGGCACCGATAAATCCGTAGTAAAAATTCCAGCGCATGCGATTCAAACACTGGTTTACTAATTCCATTTAATTTTTAGTTTTGTTCTCTTAGGCCGTTTACATTCTTGAATGTAAGCGGTCTTTTTTTCGGGCTCAATAAAACCCCGGTCAAAAAATAATTGTCGTGATTCTATTATTTAAATTGATCGCCGAAAAAATATTACATCCATAAAAAAACCGGTGCTGCAAACACCGGTTTTTTATGGCGGAATTAATTATCTATTAATGACGATAAAGTTTTGACTCGCCAGACTGCGCCAAACGCTCAAGCGCTTCCAGAACGCGTGAACCTGCAGTTTCCATACGGCGCACTGCCGCGATAGTTGCATCGGCACTGCCACGCTTGTTAGCTTCCAATACCGCGGCAACTTCGCGCTGCAATGCATTTTGCGGTTCATTTATTTCGGTGTGACCATCCAACTGCGAATTTAAATTGCTTTGATTGGTACTAAAATCATGCGCGGTTTCATTCGACAATCCAAACAGCACACGATAAACACGAAACTTAAATAAAATGTGATCAACTTTTGCAACTTCACACAAACTGCGCAGTGATGCTGCCGACGTTGTTTTTTCCGATACTCTGGCAATATCCAAAATATGGCTGATAGTTTTTGCAGCCTCTGCACCATCGCTACTAAATGAATCGGCTTGTTGTGCGAAAGAAACAATTTGTTCGCGGCTCGCCGCACTGTCTTCCCGCATTTGGCTTACCAGCGCAGAAATTTCGCCAGTTGCTTGCGCGGTACGCTGTGCAAGGCTGCGTACTTCATCGGCTACCACGGCGAAACCGCGGCCTTGTTCACCCGCACGCGCAGCCTCAATTGCCGCGTTAAGCGCGAGCAAATTGGTTTGGTCGGCAACGCCTTTAATTAAATTTACGATACCGCTAATTTGTTGCGCGCGACTATCTAACTCGCCAACACGCGTTGCGGAAATTTGCGAGTCTGTAGCAAGCTTTCCGAGATGCCCGGAAATTAAACTCACCGCAGTACTGCAGCTGGCAGAGGTATTTTGCATATCAGCAGCGCGATCTTTTTCATCGCGCATATTCGTTGCAAAGCCACCAAGGCTGGATTGAACTGCCGCCATGGATTCACTCATGGTTTGTAATTGCACTAATAAATCCTTTACGCGCACAAGTTCAGATTTGTCGTTTTTAACACTCGAACGTAAGTTTTCGAGTTCTTGATGCGCAGCTGCCAAGTCTGAGTCGCGCGTATTAAGTGCGCGTCGCAGCGTGGAAATCTCTTCTTGAGCGGCCATAAGTTCTTGTTTATTAAAGCCAAACATGATGAATCCTTTGAGCGTATAGGTTTTATTGGAAGTTGTTCGCGCCTGTGCGCGGTATTTTTAAGCCTAGTCGATAAATTTCAACGCTGTACAATTTTTTATCATGTCGGTTTGGCGGGAAAACTTCGGTTACGATGGAATAGTGGAGAATATTGATTTGCGCGCACAAGACGCGCATAAAAAAAGGCCAACCAGTTTCCTGATTGGCCTTTTTAATCACACATCATATTCAGGATGATCGGTGTTACAACCTAACCTTGCAAAAATACTTTTGAACTGGTCGGTTTTGCAAATACTTGCGCACCCACGCTTAAATCCAGCGAGCGCTCTTGTGAGCGTGGTAACTCCACGTGAATGACATCTTCACTCAAGGTATTTTTTAATTCTATTCGCAACACCGCGCCCGCTGTGCTCACGTGCGCAACAGTTGCGGGAATTGAGCCTTCAATTGCTTCAGCGGTCAATTCAATATCATGCGGTCTTACATAGGCAATTGCGGTTTGGTTGGATACACCATTGAATTCCGGCGCTGGTAATTTGTAATCGCCAATGTGCGCCCAACCTTTATCAACACGACTGTGAAATAAATTTACCTGGCCGATAAAGTCATACACAAATGGACTGGCGGGATTATTGTAAATATCATCCGGCGAACCAATTTGTTCAATCTTGCCTTTGTTGAGCACAACAATTTTGTCAGCCACTTCCATGGCTTCTTCCTGATCGTGCGTTACAAAAATTGACGTGATATGTAATTCATCGTGTAGGCGACGCAACCAGCGGCGCAAATCTTTACGCACTTTTGCATCGAGCGCGCCGAAAGGTTCATCCAACAATAATACTTTTGGTTCTACCGCGAGTGCGCGCGCCAATGCGATGCGTTGACGTTGACCGCCCGATAATTGATGCGGGTAGCGATCTGCCAACCAATCAAGCTGCACTAATTCCAATAATTCATGCACACGTTTTTTAATTTCTTCTTTTGGTGGACGCGTTTCTTTTGGGCGCACAGTCAAACCAAAGGCAACATTATCAAACACTGTCATATGGCGAAATAATGCGTAGTGTTGAAACACAAAACCTACATTGCGCTCACGCACATGCACGCTGGTTGTCTCTTCACCGTGAAAATGCACGCTACCGTTATCAGGATTTTCCAAGCCAGCGATGATACGCAGTAAAGTTGTTTTGCCGCAGCCAGATGGGCCGAGCAATGCGACCAATTCACCTGTAGGAAAATCAAGAGATACATTATTCAGCGCAGTAAAATTGCCGAAGGCTTTGTGTAAGTTACGAACTTCGATACTCATAATTTTTCTCGTAAAATTTTAAAACCAGAAAACGTTTTTGAGTTAGATGCGATTTAAGTGCAACCACAATCATCTAATTTAAAACATTTGCTCCCTGGCGAATTTTTGCTAGAAGACGTTCAAGCTCTTCCAATCTATAAATTATTACACGTGCAAATTGTGACTAGGTTTGCGCCGATCTCACAGCAAGCTCATGCTCGCGTGCTGCCTGCCATTCCAATCCGCTTTTTAATACCAGCGTAACTAAAGCTAACAACGCCAACAATGAAGCCACGGCAAAAGCGGCTGCTTGATGATATTCGTTGTACAAAATTTCGATGTGCAGAGGCATGGTAGTAGTTTGGCCGCGAATTTTTCCGCTCACTACACTTACTGCACCGAACTCACCCATTGCGCGCGCATTACATAAAATAATTCCGTACAGCAAACCCCATTTAATAGAGGGCAGAGTTACGCGGAAAAACATTTTCCAACCGCTTGCACCTAAAGTAATGGCCGCTTCTTCCTGCTCTTTACCTTGCTCTTGCATTAACGGAATTAATTCGCGGGCGATAAATGGGAAAGTAATAAATACCGTCGCTAATACAATGCCGGGTACGGCAAACATAATGCGGATATCGTGATCCATCAAATAGGGCCCGAATAAACCTTGGGCACCAAATAACAACATATAAATTAAACCGGCAATAACCGGCGATACAGCAAAGGGAACATCAATCAAAGTGATCGCTAATTGCTTGCCGCGAAATTGAAATTTTGCAATTGCCCAACTTGCGGCCAATCCAAAAATAACATTCAAAGGCACCGCAATTCCCGCCGCAATAAGCGTAAGTTTTATTGCATGGGCAGCAGCAGGTTCGGTGATGGCTGCGAAATAAACGCCAGCACCTTTTCTAAAGGCTTCCACGAAAACAATAATTAAGGGCATGATTAAAAACAATGCCAAAAACACCAATGAAATAATAATTAAGCTGTAACGAATCCATGGCACTTCTGTGGTAGCGCCTTGCACTCGTTTCGCACTGCTTGTGCTTAAATTTGAAACAACACCGGCCATATCAACCACCCGTTCTCTTATGGCTCCAGTGCTGGAGCAAATTAATCAGTAGCAACAAAATAAAAGAGAACAACAACATGACGCTACCTAATGCAGCGGCACCGGCGTAATCGAATTGTTCCAATTTTGTCATTATCAACAAAGGTGTGATTTCAGTTTTATAGGGCATGTTGCCGCTAATAAAAACCACCGATCCGTATTCACCAATAGCGCGCGCAAATGAAAGCGCAAAACCCGTTAAGAGTGAAGGTAAAAGCGCAGGGAAAATAATATATTTAAACGTTTGCCAGCGGCTTGCACCCAAACTGGCAGAAGCTTCTTCAACTTCCAATTCTAAATCGGCAAGCACCGGTTGCACTGTACGCACTACAAACGGCAAACCAATAAAAGTTAATGCGATAGTGACACCGATCCAGGTGTAGGCGATTTTAATATTCAGCAGCGCGAACCATTGTCCAACCCAACCATTAGGTGCATAAATAGTGGTGAGTGCAATACCGGCAACAGCGGTTGGCAAGGCGAAAGGTAAATCGACTACAGCATCAACAATACGTTTGCCTGGAAATGTGTAACGCACTAAAACCCAGGCAACAATTAATCCGAAAATTAAGTTAATGATTGCAGCAAGAAATGAAGTACCAAAAGTTAAACGATAACTCGCGACCGCACGGCGGCTGCTCACTACATCCCATAATTGGTCGAGTGGTAATTCAAAACTTTTTAACACCAATAAGGCGAGAGGAATAAACACTAACAGGCTTGCATATAAAGTTGCAAAGCCGAGGGACAAACCAAAACCGGGAAGAACAGATTTTTGAACCCAAGGTTGCTTTTTACGAACCGGACTCGCTGCTAGCGGTTCGCTTGTGGTTGGAACACTCATTCAAAAATATCTCGTCAGTACCTATAGTCAGGTAACTTTGAAAAATATAAGTCAACAGCGAAATGCCTGTAGTGCTGATCGCCTAAGGCAAATTTTTATAGATGACTCTCTTGGTAACTATTGGTGAATCTTGTTTCACATCTCGTCTAACTGAATTGCAGGAGTCATATTTCTCTTACAAACAATCATTTAAAACCTTTTAATTTCTGAATTTTTTGACAAAAAAAATCTGCAATTCCTACGCGACGCTGGCAACAGATATTTGAGTAACTATTATCTGACACCCATTGCAACGCGGCATTCTAAATCCTCTTCTGCCAAGGCGCGAGCGCCATCTGCGAAACAATGGGCGAAGGTAACACAATCGAATTAACAGCTGTTTGCGTTTGGTTTACTCAAACTCAGCTAATTCAGCCGATTGCAAATACATTTAGGTGGCTATAGTAATCAGACTTGCCTCAACCTCCCAATATCAAATCTTTATTAGCTTATAACATTAACAATTTTACGCGCCTTTGGAATAAGCTCATAAAAAACGAATATTTTTCACTCAAACAGAAAGCTACTAAGCTGGTGACGAATCGTTTTTTTGGAACCAAGTCGATGTCATCAAGTACCCAAAACCGCTCGTCTAATCATTTATACCTGCCGCGTCTCGTAGAAGGTTTTCCGGTTGTGATAGTACCGGGCCTACGCAATAGCGATGAACACCACTGGCAAACTCAATGGCAGGCACGCTTGCCCGGCAGTCAGCGTATTCATGTGGATAATTGGGATGTGCCCAATTTGGCTGCCTGGCGCGCAGGAATTATTGCAGTGCTCGATAAGTTGCAAACACCTGCGGTGCTAATAGCCCACAGCTTTGGGACGCTGGCAAGCGCATCTATAGCGGCGGAGTTTCCGGAAAAAATTGCGGCTATCTTTCTGGTGGCACCAGCTGATCCTGACAAATTCGGCATCGCCCATGAACTGCCGCAGGACTTTCTACCGGTTGAAGCCAAAGTGATTGCCAGTAGTGATGATCCCTGGATGACCGAGAAAAAAGCGGCTTATTGGGCGCTATTGTGGGGCGCTGATTATTTTCGGTTTAAAAATGTGGGCCACATTAACAGCGATTCGCACTTAGGTTTTTGGCAGGAGGGTTTAACGCAGCTGCGTCAGTTAGTGCGCAAAGTTAAAGTTAAAGGTCACTATAAAAATATAGCAGCGTGATTTTTACTTAATATACGATCTACTTACAGAAAGCTCCTACCGATAAATCCTGCTTAATTTGCAGCCGCCGAAACTAAGGCGGCTAGCCTCAAACCGCTGACTTCACCAACATCACTTCCTTTAAAAATTTCATGACGTTTCCCATACCCTTAATTGCAGTCACACTGCAATATTTACTAATGTCACCTATTCCAATCGCCCCATTACAAATCCGATGCATTTGTTTGATAATCAACATCGGCAATAAACATGCACTTTTAAAAAATATTTACCACAAAACCATGAGAAATTTATGGCAACAGAATCAATAACGAAACAAGAAACACCCTCCAACTTCAGCGGTTACCAAAAAGCAGTCATGCTTATTTTGGGCTTACTGCAATTTACAATAATTCTCGACTTTATGATCATCGCCCCCATTGGCGATGTGTTGATGAAAACGCTGGACATCACCACTGAACAATTTGGACTGGTGGTATCGTCTTACGCATTTAGCGCTGCCATATCTGGAATTGTGGTTGCAGGCTTTACGGATAAATATGATCGCAAAAAAGTTTTGCTGCTGTTCTTTTTTGGCTTTTTAATCGGCACTTTATTTTGCGGGCTTTCGACAACTTACACACAATTACTGGCATCAAGAATAATCACCGGAATTTTTGCGGGTGTAACCAGTTCAGCGGTCTTAACTATTGTCTCCGATGTATTTGCACCGCAAATGCGCGGGCGTGCCATGAGCGGTGTGCAAATGGGTTTTGCAGTCAGCCAAATTCTTGGAATTCCGTTGGGAATTTTTATTGCGAATAAATTAGGCTGGAACAGCACCTTTATTTTTATAGTAATCTTGTCCGCATTAATACTAATTGCAATTTTTACCGTCTTCAAACCTATTACTGAACATTTACAAAAGCAAAGCGACAAAAATCCCTTTTTGCATTTATGGCATACGCTGACTAATAAAGAGTATCAAATCGGTTTTATGGCGATTACCTTTTTGGCAATTGGCGGTTTTATGTTGATGCCGTTCAGCGCAGTATTTTTAATTAACAATGTTCATATTACGCATGATCAGTTGCCCATTGTATTTTTATGTACCGGATTATCATCGCTTATTGTTATGCCGATTATTGGCAAACTCAGCGATAAATATGATCACTTTTATCTATTTGCAATTGGCTCTTTAGTAGCGTCAGTGATGGTATTTATTTACACGCATTTGACTGCAACACCGCTATGGCTAGTGATTGCTGTGAACATGCTGCTATTCGCGGCCATTATGTGCAGAATGTCGCCGGCTATGGCATTGAACTCAATGGTTCCAAAACCGGAAGATCGCGGTGCTTATATGAGCGTGTCCTCTTCTTTGCAACAAACTGCCGGCGGTTTAAGTTCAGTCGCTGCCGGATTTATTGTTTATCAAGCATCCGAAACCAGCCCGCTAGAACACTTTGATATTTTGGGTTACGTGGCGATTGTGATATTCGCACTCTGTGTCTATTTAATTCGTAGAGTGAGTATTAGCTTGAAGCGAAGGTCAGCTCAATAACTGTTAAATTTTAATGTCTATAATTATCAAAAAGCCGCGCAATTTTGTAATTGCGCGGCTTTTTTTGCGAGACCTGAGCGTAAAAATTATAGCCCCAACTCACTCAATCCGGGGTGATCATCTGGCCTGCGACCTTGTGGCCAATGCAATTTTCGCTCAACTTCGTTAATCGCCAAATCATTAATGCTCGCATAACGCTTTTGCATTAAACCTTGATCATTGAATTCCCAATTTTCATTTCCGTAAGAGCGATACCACTCATTGTTATCGTCATGCCATTCGTAAGCGAAACGCACCGCAATACGATTACCTTCAAAAGCCCACAGCTCTTTTATCAAGCGATACTCATGTTCTTTTGCCCATTTGTGCGTGAGGCAAATAATAATTTGATCGCGACCCGTTAAAAATTCGTTGCGGTTTCGCCAGCAACTGTCAGGCGTATACGCGAGAGAAACTTTTTGTGGGTCGCGATTGTTCCAGCCATCTTCGGCGGCGCGCACTTTTTGAATAGCTGTTTCACGGGTGAATGGCGGAAAGGGTGGGCGAGATTCCAAGCTGGACATAATTTCCTCGTTATGAATTAGATGACTACAAGGCAAGATTAAAATATTTGACGCTTAAAACCAAACAAAAAATTTATAACTTAAATCGCAGAAAATTTTATTACAATCACGACTCAGGAAATTCATTGAGCTGCCAATAGAGGCTGAGCAAAGTGACCAGTTCTTTGATATCTTTTTTAAGAAAATAACCGGCAACATTGAGTTTGTAGGTGATCGTTTTATCTTCGTCGCGCGGGGATGTTGTCAGCACAAAAACTACTGTATCTTTCAAGTTTTCGTCACCACGCAACTCACGCAACATCTCTATGCCATTCATTTTGGGCATATTAATATCCAACAACACGATAAAAGGTTTGGGAACTTTAGCCAAGTTATTTTCACCGCGCATAATCGCCAGCGCTTCCATACCATTGGCGGCGTAGTAGACGGGGTTTTTAATATCTTTTTTGGCGAACAACCGCTTAAGTGATTCAACGTCAATTTCGTCGTCTTCAACCACCAGAATATTTACAACTTCACGCATATCGTCTCCAAGCATTAACATAGTATCGCCTGCTCATTATCAATTTTATTTGGGCCATGTAAAACGAAATAGTGTACCTTCTCCCAAGGCAGATTCAACTTTTATAGTGCCACCATTAGCAATAACAATTTTTCTTACCATCGCTAAGCCCATGCCTCTGCCTTTGCTTTTTTCGCGCGGCTGTAACGTCTGGAACATTTCAAAAATCTTTTGGTGAAACTGCGGATCTATACCAGGGCCATCATCACGCACCGAAAACATAAATTCTGTTGGGCTTTCTACCGCATCTACTTCAATTAGCGCTTGCGCTTTATCATGATGCTTAACCGCGTTATTAACCAGATTAAACAAGACTTGCTGCAATGGCAATTTTTGCATGTTAAAGCGTGCCAAATTTTTACCGGTGTAAATCTTGAAGTCTGGCGGCAAATCTATCAGGGCGATAATTTCTTCCATAAGAATGCGGCCACTGACGATATCGTTGGATTGCGACTCAATCTTCGCACCCACACGGGCATATTCCAGTGTGTCATCCAACATTTTATCCATAAGCCGAATGCGCTTACGCATTTCATCCAAATGTTTCTTGCTCGATTCCGGCAACACATCTTCCAAATCTTCTTCCAGCCACTGGCTGATATTATCCACCGCTCGCAAGGGAGATTTTAAATCGTGTGCGGCAATAAATGCGAAACGTTCCAGCTCATCGTTGGAGTCTTTCATTTTTTGCGCATTACGGTGGAACACTTCCAACACATGTGCCAATTTTGCGATTTCCTCATGTTGATAATTCATGGTTGGAATTTCAAAAATGTTTTCGTGGGTAGCCTTATAAAGTGCGTTCACCATCGCATATACGGGACGCGCTACGCGGTACGCAATGACGACCCAACAATAAATGGTGATAATAAGTGCGCATAAAAATATCGCACCACTGATGATAATTTCTCGCTTCGCTTCCATTTCAATTTTGTCAACGCGACGTTTTACTTCGCTCAAAATTTCATTCTGAAGCATTAACAGCGAATCCACCGCCTGCCCGGACATGCCCAACCATAAAGTCGACGTTATTGGATAAGACGCCTGTGCCCCATACGTCTGGTTGCCATAAAATATTTCACTGACTTGATCAAAAGTGAAAAAATATTGGGTGCTGGCTTCTTCCATGAGAGGAAATAATTGTTCTGCCAATTCCTGGCTCAGGGAAAATTTACGCAAGATATCCCAACCATATTCAATGCGGCCACGCAGGGATAAAAGCTGTTCATGCTGGCGTTGGTTTGGATATTTATTTTCCGCTAACATTTGCCCGATGATCGCGTATTCCTCACCGGAATATTCCGCCAACTCCCACACGAAATACTCAAAGATCATATGTTGGCTAATGGCCGAATCAATTCGTTGAAATGGCTTCGAATAAATCAAAATAAAGTTTTGTATCTCGGTAATGAGCGCGGTATTTTCTTCGTAAAATTTATTGGTAATTTCTGGGTTTCGATCTTGCAATGGTGCTTTTAATTCCGCATCAATTTGTGTGCGGCGCTTCAGCAATATTTCATATTTGCGTTTTACCTGCGCGGATGTTGTACTCACATCCACGGAATTATTTGCAGACATACCTGCAAATGCAGTATTGAGAGCTGCATCGACAGCTTGCCGATTTTTCAGCAACTCCTGATACAAAGGTTCCGCCACTTCAGGCGTTGAATACATAATGGATAAAGTGGATGCACGAGCCAGCGATAAATTTTTACTGGCCGCATAAAACGAACCTATAACATTAGAGCCTTGCTTCAATAATTGCGCCTGCTGGTAATGATCCCAGGATTTATAGACTTGGTAGCCAACCAAACCGGCGATCAATAAATTTAACACGCCGACAATAATTAATAAGGTTGTGCGAATACTCAGCTGGGAATTTTTCATCTGGATGCTCCCTGGCTTGCCACTATAGTGGCAAGCTTTAGCATGCGTGCATCGATCCCAAGCTTGGCGCTGTCCAGAGAGTTTTTATTAATATGCAATGCAATTTTTTCATCTTGTCGCGTTAACTCCACCATGCCGCCGCGTTCAGCAAAATGGCTAATGTCGCTGATGGTTAAAACATTCTTGCCTTGTAAAAATTGCAGCAGCGATTGCAATTGCTGTTCCTGATCGCGGTTCACCACAACCGCACTACAATCCTGCGCCTGCTGAATTTGGGTGATATGACTGATAGCGATAGTAGCTTGTTGCGCAGTCCGGCCTTGCAGTGGCGATAAATATCCATCGAAAGGATCTTCACCAAACAAACAAACTTTCAAAACAATGGCGTTGTGGCTGTCGGTATTTTTTGAATCTTGCATCGATATAGTATTGGGCCACTCAGTGTATTTAATGAGGTTGTAAACCAATCCCGCTTTAATTTTTTGTTCATAGAGCGGTGCTGTAGTTTGGGCGTACGCGGCAGGCAAATCGATAAAAATAACAGTACTTAGCAAACAGCCAATGCGTACAACACTAAATGGCGCATGGATGCACTTTTTTAAAAAAAATGATTGGAAAATACCTTGATAGCCGGATTTCGCAAATACACCTGCCCGCTCACTGGAAATAACGAGTGAAAGGAGCATTTGTAGCGTGATTTTCCGCCGTGCCATAGGTGCTTCTGCCAACAGGAAGTGCATGACTAAGATTAGTTCATATTTACCCTAACGCTAGGATGCTTCTGTCAAGAGACGTGTTGGCTTTACCCCTTGCCAAGGCAAGCAATGTGAAGATTATGAAAGCTATGAATAAACAGGTTTCTCGTCATTTTTCTAAAAGAAAAATTGACGAGAATTAGAAAAATAATATTTTTTGTGGTAAAAATTTATTCCTTTGTAGCCCAATGTTGCTCAATAGCGTTTGATTCTGCTTTCGCATCAAAAAATTCACTATCTGTCATTTGCTCAACAGTGCTATCCAATAAAGAACCACCACTTGCAGTTTGATAAGAATCTTTTTGCTGAAGCTTATCAAGCATCACACTTACGTTGAGCTGCCATTTGTTATCTTTACGGCAGGCTATATTTTCAGTGGCACTTTTACTGTCGGTCATATCAAATTGGCGACAATATTCACCAGCTTTATTAACGAATGTTAAGCGCGGTTTTATTTCAACGCCATTTGAAGATAGTTGCGCAACACCACTAGGAGCCGACTCAAGTACTCGCGCAATATTTTGCCAATTATCCGCGCTGCTATTTTCATGCAGCAATTGGATAGCACCCAAACCTAAAACCATAACAATACTTGCGGCAATGGCCATATGCTTTTGCAATACATTTTGAAATTTTTGCATAGGCGGAAAAGCAAAAACTTTTGCGCTTTTCGTATTACTTTTCTCGATAGATTTTTCCTCAAGTGTTGAAACATTTTCAGCTGGAACATCCTCCGTCAATAGCGTGGTGATCGATGCTGGTAATGGACGCGTATCAATCGTTGCGTAGCTGGCAGACACTAATTCATCGACCATCGCTAAGTCTGCAAGGCGATTGGCAAGATCTTCGTCGGCGATGATTGCTTCACGGATAATCTCCATTTCAGTTTCTGGCAATTCCGCATCCAAAAACGCTGAGAGTTTTTCATCGGTAATCTTCATAAACTTATCTCCGCCGCCGGCGTATTTAAATAGTTGTGCAGGGCAACGCGAGCGCGGGCAAGTCGGCTCATGACCGTTCCTATGGGAATACTCAAGGTTTCCGCAACCTCTTTGTATGACATGCCTTGCACCGCAATCAACGCTAGAATTGAGCGCTGGTCTTCAGGTAATTTATCCATAGCAGAACTAACTTCGCCCAAGGTAATTTGTTGATAAACAATATGTTCACCATCAACCGTCTGCGCCTCAAGTTCGGGATCTTGCGCAGCATTATTGCGAATTTTGCGCGCGCGATATTCATCAATCCAAATATTGCGACACACGCGAAATACCCACTTTGCCAGCTCCACATCATCTGGCACACCGCGACTAAGTACGCGCTCAATGGTATTTTGCAACAGGTCGTCAGCATCGTGCGGCGAACCCGTAAGCGAATAAGCGAAGCGCCGAATCATGGGCATTAAAGCAGTAAGTTCTTGTTTCATTGTTTTGAATGGCTCTTGTTGGTTACGCTCTTGATAATGAGCGCTGTCGAAACCGAATGTTGTTTACTACTCTAAAGACGGTTCAGCATAAAATTTATTCCCGACGCCATGGAATTTTTTTAATTTTCAAACGTTTTACTTATAAGATCATAATTTTATGATCGCTTTACAGAGACAAGTTCGCCATGAAGAAACCTCCGTTAATGACCTTGCCTTTGCTGACCTTGATAGTGGCGGCGATATTACCACCCGCACATGCCCAACTTATACCTGGTGTGCTCAATCAAGTGGGTAACGCTACTCGCCAAGTCGATAACGTGGCCGAGCAGTTGCGCCGAAAAACCGAGCAGGATCTCGAGCGCCTTAAGCCAAGTGTAGATAAGCTGGCGATTACCACCGATAAATTGCTCGACCCCGTGCTCAAACTACCGGCACAACTCCCCATTTTAAACCGCGATGGCCAAGCAGTATTTGTGGATGTTGAAGTAGAAAATGGCTGGCGAGCCATTCAGCGGGAATGGCTTGTCACTATTGATGAAAGTGAATTAACTGCGCTGCAATATTTGCCGATTGAAATCATCGAACAAACTCGCTTCGCCGATCTCGGTATAACTATTCTACGTTTTCGCGTTCCGCCCGAACTGGATTCATTAAACGCGCTGCAAAAGATTTTCCCAACAAATATCAGCGCGAAGCTCGATCGCAATCATGTTTATTCAACGCAAGCTAATACAGATACTCAATCGTATCAGCCATCGCGCTACGCAAAATCTGCCTGTAATGATTCGGTTAGTATTGGCATGATTGATACTGCGATAAAACTCGATCACCCCGCATTTAAAAATGAAACCAGCAGCATCGTTAGCAAAAACTTTTTAGAAGAGAAATTACCAGAGCCAGACGCGCATGGCACCGCTGTTGCTGGTTTATTTATCGGTAGCGAGCAAGGTCTTACGCCGCTATTGCCGAAAGCTTCGTTATATGCGGCATCAGTATTCTATAGTCGTAGTGATTCTGCCCAAGGCGCAAGCATGATGAATTTAGTGCGCGCATTGAACTGGATGGTGAGTGAAGATATAAAAGTTATTAATATGAGTTTGGCTGGGCCTGACAACCAAATTCTTGCCAAAGTAATCGAAAAAATAATTAATAGCGGAAAAGTTATTGTCGCGGCCGCAGGTAATCAAGGCCCGGCATCGCCGCCTTTATTTCCTGCCGCCTACCCAGGCGTTATTGCTGTCACCGCAGTTGATCGTGATAAAAAAATTTACCGCTGGGCTAATCGCGGCAACCAAATATCTTTTTCAGCATTGGGAGTTGCAGTTCCTGTTATCAGTACCTCCGGCGGAATTCACGGTGAAAGTGGCACTTCAATGGCAGCACCGGTGGTAGCAGCATTACTCAGTTGCGAGTTACAAAAAAATATCAGCGTTAAAGATGCTATTAATAACTTAATAAATAATGCCATTGATCTGGGGGCGAAAGGTAAGGATGAAATTTTTGGTTATGGATTTTTAAAATAGAAGACCAAACATAGAATGCTAAACAATGTAAAGCACACTTATTAAAAGCGTGCTTTCAGTAAGAGTGATGCCCGTGTCTCGGAATAATCCGCAGCTTCAAGGTTCGATTTATATTTTCCGCGTTCCAGTTTCGTTTCCAGTGAAATCTTCGGAGTAAATGAAATTTCCCAGCTTGCTTCTGCAATATTGCCAGTATCGTAACGCTTGGCGTTTATTTCGGGGGTTATGCCGGAGTAATCGCGTTTTAAATACCGGTAGCCTGCCTGTACTTTATTTTCTTTGCCCATTAATTCAAATTTATGGGAGGCCTTGGCTTTTACATTAATGCCATCGTAATCAAATTGCTTCGCGCGCGCATGTTCCTTTTCGTTGGATACTCCGAAGTTTACGAAGGTTTTACCTGAGTTGGAAAATACAAAAAAATCCCCCGCGAAACCTGTGTTTTTAGCGTTGCGTTCCGACAAACCTGAAAAGCGTTTCTCTTGATTATTAACAGCGGCACGAAGATAGATTTTATTGTTGATGAGCTTGGCTAGATAAAAGCTGTTTTGCTGCAAATCTAAAAATGATTTTCCATCCAAAATCGCTTTTGCATTATTGTAATTTGCACCTGCAGTCAACAAGGTGAAATCGTAATTAGCATCTAATGATAATTGATGAATCGCTAAATTATAGGCATCATTTTCTTTGTACGTTTTAGATGTATAAGCGTAGCCACCGCTCAAAGCTAGTTTTTCGGCGGGCTTCCAACTTGCATCTACCTTAGCGTTTAAAAGTGTAGCCACATCGCTTTTATTGGAGTTTTTATCCAACTCTACAACGTTTAGATTACTGTCTTGTTCCGCACCAGCACTCACTTCAAAATCTGCCGTTGGTTTCGACGCTGATGTATTTTCTGCATAGCCATTTAAAGATTGAAAAAATATTGCAAAAGCAATTGTACTTGCTTTAAGTGAAATTGAGGTTTTAATTTTTGATCTAGGCATAATCATGTGCTCCTAATATTAAACAAAAAAGCCAGCGCTTTTACGCTGACTTTTTTCAATTACAAACCAAGGTTTTGGGTAATGTTATTAGTCACTGAATTGGTAATAGACGATTGAATAGTCTTACCAATTTCCTGAGTTAGCGCTGTATTAACCTGATTGGTAATTTCTTGATTAAGCACCGCATTAGTTGTTGAACTTAGTGTTTCATTAATATTAGATTTAAGGGCTTCGCTCACCGCATTTGTGGTTGAAGCTTGAATATCGCGCACATTATCGGTTACTGAAGCTAAGGTAGTTTGTACATGAGCTGTCGCACTATTTGCAGTTGCTTGCGCAAAATCAGACTGGCTTTTGATGGCGTCAGTCGAAGATGCAGTGACTTTATCGCCAACGGCAATTACATTTGCTGCGGTGCTATTTACTCCTTTTAGTTGTTGCTCCACCTTTCCATTAACAGATTGTGTTAATTGTGGAGTGCTTGCAGCAGTTTGATTGCCCACAGCTTGTGAATTGTTAGTAGTGGTTTGTGTAGCAGGTGCTGCAGTTGTATTTGAAGTAGCTGGTGTTGTGCCCGCGTTTGTAGTTGTGGTGTTTGTAGTGGAATTATTTATTCCGGCGCTACTAACGACTGGCGCTGTTGCAGAAGGTTTAGTTAATGTAAGACCGAGTTGATTTTGCGAGTTATGTTGTGATTGAACCGATGTATTCAACAAACCCGATTCGGTTTTAATAGTTGTTGCAGAATTATTTGATGCTTGTAAATTTACGCCATTAGGCGAACTAACACTGACATCTGCAGATGGCGCAGTTTGCGCAAAACTCAATGATGCTAATGAACAGGCAGTAACCAGTAGAGCTGCTTTAGTGGTTGTTAATTTAGTCATGATGAAATCCTCAATAGTGATGGTGTATTACGCGTTGAACCACGACAAAATTGCTGTGGTTTCCTAGATAACGATTGAGGCTGAAGGTTTATTCCCTGCAAATGAAAATATTTTTTTTATTTATTGATTAACGGACAATGGCGCCTGCGTATAACGCGATGAAAGGAGCGATGAGACCAATTTGTCTAGCGGCAAATAGTGTGCTTAGCTTATAAGCGGGACACATTGATCGTGCGTTTACAGCCGGTCAAATCCAGGAGCGAAGTATGAGTAAACCTCACCATTCATTAATCGGAATAGGTATTTTCACGTCACTGTTAATTGGCAGTCTGGCTATTAGTTTTCTGCATACATACCTCCGTAACCTTGAAGGTTTTATTGTTCTTATCGCCGGTACTTTGGGCGCGATTTTTATTAGTTATCCTTTTAATTCATTACAAGTTGCAATAGTTGTCGCCTTCAACACTTACAGGTCTCGTGTGCCCAGTGCTCAAGAAATTGTGGATTCACTACTGCAACTATCCATGCAATCGCGAATGGAAGGTGTACTTGCATTAGAAGCGGATGGTGAACGTGCCAGCATTTTATTTTTGAAACGTGCGCTCACAATGTTGGTCGATGGTTTTAATGCCGATGAATTGCGAGAAGCATTGCATGTTGAAATTCATTTTTTTCAGAAGCGCCGCATCATGCATGAGCGCGTATTTCGGCAATTTGCCAAATTAGTAATTGCATTTGGATTTCTTGGCGGGCTTGTTGGCTTGGCGGGATTAAGCCAATCATTTGATTTAATAAATTTATCGCACAACATTTTGATTATTATCGCGCCATTAATAACAGGGGTTACTGTCGCGTATTTTTTATTTATTCCTATCGCCGAAAATATTCATGCGAAAACCCAGGAGGAATTATTAATTCACAAACTTATCGCAGAAGGTGTCATTTTAATCGCGCAGGAATGTAATATTTTAAAGCTGCAGACGCGTTTGCAATCATTTATAACACCGAGCGACCGCGACATTCAGCATATGAGCGTCAAAGAGATTCGCGATAGGTATGAAGACATTAAAAATTCGCGGATGGATCGCTAAAAGTTATCCGCTTAAACGTTCAAATAATTGAGATGGAATAATTCAATCGTGTAGTATTCGGGTCTGGGTGTAACATTCAGGTCTAGTAGTCGCATTAAGTGGCTCCAAGGGAACCATGCTCCGTAAAGCGAATCAATAAAACTTAACACTCCAGCTATTTTCCAAACCACTTTTAAGGCATAAAGTGCTGCCTAAATTTGCAGCTGATATTGTTGCCATCGAATATGCCTACAAGGCGAATCTATCTTTACTACCAGTACTACAACTTTGGAGAAAAATATGAAAATCAGACATCTTCTATTACCGGCATTATTAGCATTTTCCGCCGTTTCAGCCATGGCAGACGATTGTGCCGTAACTATTGACGGCAACGATTCTATGCAATTTGATAAGAAAGCTATAGTCGTTGGCAAATCCTGTAAAAAATTTACCGTGACCCTGACTCATAGCGGAAAATTGGCTAAAAACATTATGGGCCACAACTGGGTATTAACGAAAACCGAAGATTCGCAAGCAGTTGCAACGGACGGCGTAGGCGCTGGTGTGGATAAAAACTATTTAAAAGCAGGTGACACTCGTGTTATTGCCGCCACTAAAGTTGTTGGCGCTGGCGAAAGCACCAGTGTAGATGTTCCTTTGGACAAAATTACCAAGCAAGGTAGCTACACATTTTTTTGCAGCTTCCCTGGACATATTGCGTTAATGAAAGGTACTTTTAGTTTGGAGTAAATTGTTAGTTTGGAATAAATTGCTAGTCTGGAATAGTTGGCTGCGTTAACGCCAGATTTAACTTCTGCTCGATCTCATTTTTAATATGCAGGTAATGGATTAACTGCACGCCGGTTTGCGGCGCAATGAGATCGCGGCAGAGCGATAAATCCAAATCAGTTATATAACAAGGATAAGTTTCTCAGCTACAGCACATACATTAATAAATTGCAGTTGGCTTAAATCCAGCGCTATATTGCGTGATTCGAGATAAGTATTTTTTTGTTTGAAATCACCCATTAGCTCATAAATTTTAATAGATTGAAGATCGTCAATTTTTGCGGAGTTTTCGTTTGACTGTTCGTAATCCAGTGCCTGACGCTCAAGCGCCGAGCGAATAAATCGACACAAGGGACGCAGTAAAGCTTGCACGTTAAACAGCGGAACTGTTTTGCTAAAAAACGCGCCTTTGTGATCGACAATAGTAATTTTTGCGTGTTGCTGATACAGGTGGTAAAACAGATAAATTGCCGGTGTTTTTACCAGATCGCAAAATAATCGCAAAGGTTTATCGCGCAGCGCATAGTTATCAACAACTATGGGGCTAAATTCTATCTGCGGCAGAGAAAGTTTTTCTAACAATTTTTCGTAGGTTTGGAAACGCAGAATTTGTGCGTGTTGATGCACAAACTGTAATAGTAAATACTCGCCAGCCATTTCAAAAATAAACCGTGTGTTGCGCGCCCTTGCACCTGAATAAAAACAAGTCATGATCGCGCGCCACAACGCCTGTACGCGTTGTTCAATAGTTGCACCCTGGCCGAGACTAAAACAGCGAACCGTCAAAACCGGTAAAGCGGCATGTTTTCCTGGTGGAATTGCGCGCAAATAATGCAATAGGCAATTTACTAAAGCATCGTTATCAAAACGCCTACACACCAGTTCGCCCCAGGTATTGGATTGAATAATATCGGCGCTGATAACCAAATTTTCTTTCATGCCACTGTAGCCAAATGCATCGCGCTGACTACTTAACATCTGCATGCCTTTTTTGTGTAATTCTGCTTGCGGCTCTACACCAACATTAAATAGCAGTAGAATTTGCGTGGGCTGCGCATTTTGCATAAAACTTTCATGTTCTATTTTTTTAAGTGGCAACGGCAGCCACTGTTGAATCACATGAAATAATTGCTGCTGTTGCGATAGTTGCAATACAAAATTCTTAGTGACTAAATCCAGCTTGGTACTTGCAGTGTAAATTCCATTGCCGTAGCACCAAAGTAGTAACTCAATAAAATTACGTGAGCGCTTGATAGGTTCCGATGCTTGATTACGCAACGCAAAATCTTGCTGGCTGCCACGGTAGGCTTGCCAAATGTTCGCGCCCGCTTCCTGTGTTTGCACAACACATAATGCCGGCTCGCTTAAATCTTGCGAAATATTAGGATTGATCCAATCAATTTTTCCCGCCTTTCGTTCAAACGCAGCGTGGAGTTTCCTGCCTAAAATTAATAATTCGTTATTGCTGATAGCGGCTTCGCCGGAATTATTTTTATTGGTATCCACCAACAGGCGATAACCTTGGGTTAATTCATTAGCCAGCAAATTGCGTTCGACTAATACGTGGGGCGACTTCCAATAGGCGCGATTATCGAGCATCGTTAATTGGTGGTGATCCCACTTCCAATCATGCACCATTTTTTCGAGTAACAACCGTTGCCAGGCTTTGGCGGCATTACGATTACTGCGCGATAAAAATTTACCGGATTTAAAATAAAAACAGCGGCGCACCAACTCCAACCGCGCCATTTGGTTTTGTGATACTAAATAATCCTGCAATCGTTGATAGACAAGTACGTAAGCATCGAGATCATCAACGTCTATTTCATTGTTATTATCGAGTGCCGCGTAAATTTTTCGTTTTAAACCGAGCGATAGCGGCTCGTTAAAATTTTCGTTAGCATAGGCTTCCAGTAATAATAATTTGAGTACAGATTTATAAGGTGAATCTATACCCTTATAAAGCTGCCAAATTCCTGCCCCTACAAATTCATTGATTGGAATTTTGGGAATTCCGCCGAAATCAATATATTCACTGGCACGCAAGAAACGCTTATCTAATAAATTGTTGGTGTAATTCGCATAATTTGCTTCTTCATCTACAGGTACAAACCACCATAACGGAAGTCTGCCTGCAAGCCATACGGCGGTGCGGTAGAATTCATCCAACAATAAAAAATGTTGCGCAGTTCCGCTAGATTCACTGGTTAATAAAGTTTGCTGGCCCTGACGAAATTTTTCCGCTTCCATCAGAAAAAAATGTGTTTCTATATGAATAGTGTCTGCAGCCCAGCGGCTTAAGGCAAGACATTTTTCTTGCAATTCATGCAGCGCGCTTTGCGTTAATTTATCTGAATGGCAAACCCACACATCTATATCGCTGGAGTCTGACTGCGCGATAGTGCCGAGGCTGCCCATAATAAATAGCGCTTCGATGGCATCAGTTTTTTCTACCAAATCGCGTTGATAGTTAAAGCTACGTGCGAGACTTTTTGCTATGCGAACATCTTCTTTATCCGGCGTATAGCCTTGTACACCCGATGGTGTTGCATGACTTATGTAGCCAGGCAACATAGGATGATTAACATGAAACAATAGCGGCAGCAGCGCCATAAAATGTTGCTGGCGATCTGAAAGTGCGGCGAGAGTTCGCTGATAACGGGCTTTATTAAGCTGAGTAAAATGTTGCTTTATTTTGCCTAATTGCTTGCGATCTACTCCCTCGTAATTTGTGTCATTGTCGTTTTCTGGGATCATAGATATCTTAAAGGCACCAAAAAATAGCGGATATTAGTGTGAATTTTCACAATCATTCTTTTGAAATTTTTTCGTTCAGTTGTTCAAAAATAGTTTTATACAGTAATTCGGGATTAATGGGTTTTGATAAGTAAGCATTCATTCCTGCTGCAATACAGCGTTCGCGGTCACCACGCATGGCTTGCGCAGTCAAAGCTACGATTGGAATATCCGGCGAACGTGGGCACGCGCGAATAGCTTGAGTAGCACTTATGCCATCCATATCCGGCATTTCCAAATCCATCAAAATTAAATCAAATATTTGATCATGGGTATTAATAGTTTCGATGGCTTCGCGGCCGTTATTAACGACAGTTACCAACATGGATTTTTTTCGTAACACACCGCGTACGACTTGTTGATTGACCAAATTATCTTCCGCCACCAGCACGCGGATATTGCGCAATGCTTCGTCCTGTTCTGCACTTGCGATATTAATAGCACTAATACTTTGTAGGTGTTCGTCTTTACTAATAATATTGCTGATAGTTTCCAACAAACGCGCTTCGCTAACAGGCTTGCTTAAAAACTCATCCACATTTAATGCGCAGTTATCGGCGGTGGAAATTTCATCACGGTGATAAGCGGATACTAAAATCACATGGGGCTTATAGAGTAAATCTTTTTTATCTCTAATCGCCGCCGCTGCTTCTATGCCATCCATTGTCGGCATACGATAATCCATGAGCACTAAATGAAATGGTTTTGCTTGGTCATTGGCCTTTGAAATTTTTTCTAACGCCTGCTCAGCGGTTTCAACATTCTCTACTAACAGACCTATATTTTTTGCAGTGCTTGACATTACCGTGCGAGCGATGAAATTATCATCCACAATAAGTGCATTAATATTTTTTAACTCGCGCATGTTTTTAGTTAATAAGCGAGAGCCTAAATGACTGTGATCAAAGCGTGCGCTAAAAATTACTCGACAGCCTTGCTGCGGCGCACTTTCGATTTGCATGGTGCCATTCATAAGTTGTACGAGATGATCGCAAATACCCAAGCCAAAACGTAAGCGACCGGCGTCGCTAATGGTGACATGATTTTTTAAACTTTCGTTAATACTTGCAAGTCGGTCTCGCTTAATTCCTGCGCCGAAATCAGTGACTGAAAATTCAAGTTCAATAAATTTAATATTGGCATCAAGTAACTTAACACCAACGATAACTTCGTTAGTTTCCGAGTATTGCAAGGCGTTGCTAATAAGTTGATCGACTACCTGACTGAGCCGCGCGGCATCGCCACGTAAAAATCTCGGTACGTCGGCTTTGATGTCGTAAATAATTCGCACCGATTTATGGATTGCACTTATCTCAAACAAGCGCGATATTTTTTCAAATAGCTGATCCAAATCAAAATGGGAATGTTCGAGAATAATTCGACCACTATCAATTTTAGAAAAATCCAGAACTTCATTAATGATATGTAGTAGTGAATCAGACGCAGAATTTAAACTGCCGAGATAACTTTTTTGTTGCTCATTCAGTCTTGTGTCTTTGAGTAAATAACCCAACCCTATGATGGCATTCATAGGTGTGCGAATTTCGTGACTCATGCGCGCTAAAAATTCGCTTTTGGTTTTATTGGCCATATCAGCCTGGGTTTTAGCGGCGAGCAAATCCTCGCGAGCGACAATAAAATCGTTAATATTATTGTTGAGCCCCACGCAGCGAGTCGGCTGCCCTAATTCGTCTGGCTCACAAAATTTTACTTTCGATTGCACCCAAATAATTTTGCCAGTTTGATGCTGCATACGGAATTGCAAATTGACATAGGTTTCTCGATTTTGAATCGCCGCACTGAAGCGATTTATCACCATGTCGGCATCTTCGCTATACAAAAAATAATCTTTTAGCGTGGTTAAATTGCCGGGTAAATCTTCGTAGTAATAACCCAACATGCGCAAATAGCTGCGACTGAAATAAATTTTACCAGTGGCGATATTCCAATCCCACAGACCGTCGCTACTCGCTTCAATGGCGTAATTAAAGCGCGTGTCGCGATCATTTAATCTCACCAGCAATTGTTGGCGATCATATAAATTGAATAATGCGGTGGCGATAAACATTAGGCGGTCGAGATCGCGCGTATACCAACCGCGCGAATCATCGCGATGCAATATGAGAAAACCTTCGAGCAAGTTGTAACGTAACACCGGAACCAGCAGCGAACTAAAAACATTAGCGTTACGCAGCGCGACTGTAATATCTGCAACTTCGGGATCTATCGCCAAAAGCGCAACGGGCTCACCGGCATTCAAACTTTCAACAACTCTGGAATCTTTGCGCCACACGCCTGCGAGCCAATCGGCTTCGTGCAATTGCGGTGTGGATTTTTTTTGCCAGCGACCCAGGCATTGCCAACATGACGGTGAAGCGTTTGCCGCTGTGGTTGGTGTTGCTGTCATCAACCAGAGACTTGCATCGATCACATCGAATAATTTGCCAAGTTTGCTTAAAGCATCGCTGACATTCGCTTTATCGGATTCAATAAGCAGGTATTGGCCGAACGGAATTAACCAGGAATTTTTAATGTAGCCGCCTTCCAACTTGCGTGTTCCTGCTTTGGCTTTTGAGACGCGCAGGCGTTCCTCAAGGAGCATTACCTCCTCTTCAAGTTGCTGGATGCGTTGCTGCAACGCCTCCGTGTCTTGCGGATGTTGATCGTGCTCGGTAGTCATGATCGGTATGGCGGTGAGATGCCAGCGCGGCTGACATTTGACTATGTCCAGGAAATCCTTCAGCAGTTGGCTGCTATTCCCTACCCGGAACCGTGCGCGCAAATGCCAATTAAGGCTACACAGTCCAAGCTTAAAGGCTAGTTGAGTTCAGTGTATTTACCAGAGAAACAGACGCAAAGAATTGCTAAATCGGCGCATAAAATCACTTCAGAATTGAAGGCCAATCGAAGCTGGCATCGCCAAGGGCAAAGAAGAAAGGATTAAGCACGCTCTCTTGAGAATTGTATTTCAGAGGTTGTAGATCATCGGCCCGCACGATTAATCCGCCTGCGGCAACTAGCACTGCCTGAGCGGCAGCGGTATCCCACTCGCTGGTAGGCGCAAGGCGAGGATAAAAATCGGCACGGGCTTCGGCGATCCAGCAAAACTTCAGTGAACTGCCAGCGCTAAGCGCATTTAGCGGAGCGGGCCAACGAGATTCCAGCTTGGCGATGAGCACTGTTTGCTCGGCCGAACCGTGGCGCAAGCTCATTAATATATCCAACGACTGCCTGGCGGAATACCGTTCAGCTAAGGGTCGGGTTTGTAAATCCAGGACTTTTTCGCCGTTGATATATTTTTCAGAGCGAGTCTGCTTATCTGCTGCGATGGAGTGATCGATACCAAAATAAGTCTCATCGCCCACAGGTAGATGAACCACGCCCAGCACCGGAACGCCATTCACGATCAGTGCAATATTGACCGTAAACTGGCCGTTGCGAGCGATAAATTCTTTAGTGCCATCGAGCGGATCAATTAGCCAGTACGCCGGCCAATTTTTGCGCTCAGCAAGCGGCGGCACTTCGGCTTCTTCGGAAATAATCGGTATATCCAACAACAACGGTAATTCACGAACGATAAGATGATGCGCCGCCAAATCCGCTGCTGTCAGCGGTGAATCGTCATCTTTGGTTTGGATATTGGCGGTTTCAGGCGCGTTATAAATAGTGAGAATCGCTTTACCTGCCGCGCGGGCAATGGTGATTACATTGGCGGTAAAAACACAATCAGCCAAAATATTCATACGCGATTTTCAGCCTTGGCCAACCATTCCCGCACCATAAATAAAGCGGCAATGCTCCTGCCTTCGCAGACATCATCACGCAGGCAAAACTCAGCGATATCAGTCAAAGGAATTTCTACAACTTCGATAGGTTCCGGCTCATCACCTTCGAGTCTTTCAGGGTAAAGGTCTTGCGCAATGACGATATTGATTCCGTGCTCCATATAAGAAGGCGACAAATGTACTTTCTTCAAAAAGGTCAGTTTGCGCGCGCCGTAACCTACTTCTTCTTTTAATTCGCGATTGGCTGCCTCAATAATAGTTTCGCCTTGGTCGATGGCGCCTTTTGGGCAAGCCAAATGATAATCTTCAAGGCCAACGGCATATTCTCTGACCAGTAGGAGCGTTTCATCATTCAGAACTGGCACAATCAAGACCGCGCCATTACCGCCGCCAACCAGTTTTTCGTAGTGCCGCTCTTCGCCATTGCTAAAGCGCAACTGAATCTGATCCGCGCGAAACAGACGGCTCCGCATCACGGTTTCGCGCTTTAATATCTCTGGTTTTGTCGGCATACTGCCCTCTTTAACTGACGACGATTGCTTATGACCGCACATCCATCCACAGATCAACAACTGGTTAATTGGGACGAAATAGACACGGTTCTGCTGGATATGGACGGTACACTACTCGACCTGCATTTCGACAACTATTTTTGGTTGGAGCACTTGCCCAAACGCTACGCCGAAATTCACAAGGTGGATTTTGCCACAGCCAGAGCCGGTTTGATGGAAAATATCCGCCAGTATGAAGGCACCTTGCAATGGTATTGCCTGGAGTTTTGGTCCGGCCAGCTGAACGTAGATATTCGTAGCCTCAAAGAAGAAATCAAACACAAAATCCAGATTCGCCCGCACGTAACCGAGTTTTTGACGCGCCTGCGGCAGCAACACAAAAAATGCTTACTGATAACCAACGCGCATCCACAAAGTCTTTCGTTGAAATTGGAAGTGACTAATATCGACAAAGATCTGGATATTGTTATTTCGTCCCACGAGCTTAATCAGCCTAAAGAGGCTCAAGAATTCTGGCATGCCTTGCAAGCGCGCGAACATTTTGATCCTGCGCGCACCTTGTTTATTGATGACACTGCCCGCATCTTGCAATCGGCGCAAACATTCGGGATTCGCCACCTTCTGGGAATTCATCAGCCCGACAGCCAAATTGCACGCACGCTGGAAGGTTTTCCAGCCATTCATCACTTTGACGAAATTATGCCGACGGCGAGTTAAGTTTTTAAACACGCGCGACTCAGTAGAACACCAGATTATGTTTAAACCTTATTTAGAAACAAAAGTACGTTTGGACAAATGGCTATGGGCGGCGCGCTTTTTTAAAACGCGCAATCTGGCCAAGCAGGCTATTGAAGGCGGAAAAGTACATTGCGATGGTCAGCGCGTAAAAGCCGCAAAAGAAATTAGCGTAGGAATTACCTTAGGTATTCGTCAGGATTTGGATGAAAAAACAGTTGTGGTAAAAATGCTGTCTGACCAAAGACGCGGTTCGCCAGAAGCGATTTTACTCTACGAAGAAACCGAAGAAAGCAAAACCTTGCGTGAAAAGCGCGCCGCTGAACGTAAAGCCGGTTTGGGTAGCTTTTTAGTTAGCGATCACAAGCCCGACAAAAAAGAACGCCGCCAGATTCATCGCTTTCAACGAATTAATTTATTAGAAAGCGATTAAGGAATTAACAAAATTTAGGGAGTTAACATGAAAAAATTATTTTTTATCTTTTTATTATTCGCGTGCGTAAATTCGCATGCAGAAGTTTACCGCTGGACAGACGCTAATGGCAAAGTTCATTTTGGCGATAAAAAGCCCAAGGTCGCAGCGGAAGATATTACTGAAAAAGTTAAGCAAACGAATGTAGACACCAGCACCAGCGAGCATCAAAAACTGGAAACACTATTCCGAAAAGAAAATCAGGCTGATCGTGAATATCAGCAACAGCAGGCGCAACCTAATCTCGAACTTTTACATCGCTGCGCTGAAGCCAAAAAATATTTGGATACCATCAACGGTCGAGTGCAATTTATTGATGCCGACGGAAAAGCAGTAAAAGTCACCGAAGAAGAACGCAAGAAAAAAGTTATCGCCATGCAGCAAGAGATTAAAGAAAACTGCCCGAACTAGCAGATTTTATTCAATTCATTTTCCAAGAAAATTTATTATGCCTAGTAACGATTTATTAAACCGCTTTATCTTCGACGACTGCGACATTCGCGGCGAACTCGTCACACTTGATAAAAGCTATCATGAAATTCTTGAACACAATTCGCACCCACCAGCGATTCAAAAACTACTGGGTGAATTTTTAGCCGCGGTCGGATTACTATCATCTACGTTAAAATTTGACGGCATGATTATTTTGCAAGCGCGCGGTGAAGGTGCCATCTCTACAATTATGGCGGAATGTAATCATCACAGTAACGTGCGCGGTATTGTGCGTTTAAATGAAGAAGTAGAATTAACTGAACAGCTTGCACAAAGCGGTAGCATCTTGGATTTACTTGGTAAAGGCGTATTGTTTATTACTATCGAACCTAAACGCACTGAAAATTTCGCCGGAAAGCTGGAGCGCTACCAAGGCATAGTTCCGTTGGAAAGAGATACTCTTGCTGGTTGCCTTGAAGATTATTTTCAACAGTCCGAACAACTCGCCACGCGCTTATGGTTCGCGGCAGATACTCAGCGCGCAAGCGGTTTATTAATTCAGGCATTACCCAATCAATTAAAAACCAACGCCGAAGAAAACCAAAATCATTGGGAAACCATCGAAGCACTTGCCGATACGATAACGCCAGAAGAACTATTAAGCCTCGATCATCAATTAATTCTTCACCGGCTCTTTCACGAACAACCTGTGCGCGTATTTGAGCCCAGGCAAGTTACCTTTTCATGCAGCTGTTCACGAGAGCGCAGCGAAAGCGCGTTAATTGCGATTGGAATAGATGAAGTAGAAACATTACTAATTGAAAAAGGCGAGATTGATATCGATTGCCAGTTCTGCAACAAGCACTATCATTTCAGCCCGGCAGATGTAAGAAAATTATTGGGCGGAAGTGTGTTGCATTAATTGCTAGCTTGAGATGATTGACTGGAACTTTGAAGCGCGGAATTAGATTTCGCGCTTTTATTTTGATCGGCTTTAGATGTTTTTACTGCAGAAGATTGATTCGCTTGCCTTTGTAAGGCTTCTGCGTATTCAGCTTCGTTGGTAATAACTCGCTCTTCTTGTGTTTGGCGATTTTTATTATTACTTAGTTGTGAATTTTTATTGTTTTGAACAGCTGTAGCCGTCTCGCTGCTGGCTATGGCAAAAAAAGGCAACACCATAAAAGTAAAAACCAATACTGCCTTTTGGCTAGATAATTTTATATTCATAGTAATCGCCCCTAAACCCAACCTTATAATTTTCTAGCGCGAAATTTACGGCCTTTAATTTTTCCGTCCTGCAAATGCTGTAACGCCTGCTTGGCAATTGATTGATGCACAGCTACATAAGTGCTGTAATCATTTATATCGATCTTACCAATTTTTTCAAATGCTAAACCCGCCTCTTTGGTGAGCGCACCAATAATATCGCCCGCTCGAACTTTTTCTTTCTTGCCGCCATCAACACAAAGCGTCACCATCTCGGGCATTATCTCTACAACTTCGCCACTATTTTGCGGTAAAGATTCGAGTGTAAGTGGTTTTTGTAAATAATCTTCGAGGCGATTTAACCGGCCTAATTCATTCGGAGCAATCAAGCTTAGCGCTAAACCACTTTCGCCAGCGCGGCCGGTGCGACCAATGCGATGCACGTGTACTTCGCTGTCGTGTGCAAGCTCTAGGTTAATAACCGCATCCAAGCCTTTAATATCTATACCGCGCGCTGCTACGTCAGTTGCAATAAGCACTGAACAACTTTTATTAGCAAAACGTATCAACACTTGATCGCGCTCTTTCTGTTCTAAATCACCGTGCAACGCCAAAGCACTAATTCTTTGGCCGCGCAATAAATCACAGACTTCCTGACATTGAATTTTAGTATTACAAAAAACAATTGACGACTTGGGTTTGAAATGCGCGAGCAATTGTTGCACGGCAATATTTTTTTTATCGCCATCGCGTAGCTCATAAAAATGTTGTTCGATGTTTGCATCACTATGAACAGATTCAACACTGATTTCGTGAGGATTTTTTTGGCAATGCGCACTGATTTTTTTTATTTCATCGGGATAAGTTGCAGAGAACAATAAAGTTTGGCGCTCGCTAGGGCAGGCAGCCAACACAACTTTCAATGCGTCGGTAAAACCCATATCCAACATGCGGTCCGCTTCATCGAGCACCAAATGTTTTACGTTTTCAAGTTTTAAGGAGCCTTTTTCAATATGATCTACAATGCGCCCAGGCGTGCCCACAATAATATGTGCGCCGTGCTCAAGCGAACCTAACTGCGGGCCAATCGAAACACCACCGCACAGCGTTAATACTTTTACATTATGCATAGCACGCGCAAGGCGACGAATTTCTTTCGCCACCTGATCAGCCAATTCACGGGTAGGGCACAACACCAGCGATTGAATCGCAAAATGTTTTACATTTAATTGCGCCAATAAACCAATGCCAAATGCTGCGGTTTTCCCGCTACCGGTTTTTGCTTTTGCAATAATATCTTGCCCTTGCAAAATAATCGGCAAACTTTGCGCTTGTATGGGTGTCATCTCGTTATAATCGAGTGATTCTAAATTGGCGAGCATGTCGGCAGAGAGCGGTAGCGATGAAAATTTTGTTGCTGTCATAAATAACTCAATAAATCAAAAATGTTGCGGCATTTATCGCGAAAAAGAACGATAAAAGATAATTAGTTGGGATATGGAAAGAATACCAGTAAAATCCCTGCACGTCGCCCTACAGTAATCAGGAAATACCATGCGCACATCGTTTTTGTTAATCCTAGGTTTTTTGTGTAGCTATTCAGTTGCAGATGAAGTCATCGATAAAAAATGGGAGCTAGGTGTCGGTGTTGGTGACATCTACGGGCCGGATTATCGCGGCTCTGATGAATATCGTAATTATCTAGCGCCAATTCCATACGTAATTTATCGGGGCAAATATATCCAGTCAGATCGCGATGGTTTGCGCGGAAAGCTTTTTAAATCGGATCGCTATGAATTAACCTTTAGTGCGGCCGCGACAATTGTGCCAAAAGCAGATGAGAACAAAGCGCGCGAGGGAATGCCTACATTAGGTTCAACTGTTGAGATTGGCCCGGCATTAAATATTAAGCTTTTAGAAAATAATTCAAACAACAATTTAATACTGCAAATTCCTTTGCATGCCGTTATTGCGGTTAACGGAGGCGAGCGCGGTTACAATGGATTAGTATTCGAGCCGCAATTTATTTATCGCGACAATCTTAAAAATTGGCAATTTACGCAGCGACTAGGCGTTATATTTGCCGATGAAAAATATCATGATTATTACTATAGTGTGGATCAACAATTCGTAACACCAGGCCGAGATTATTTTGATGCACACGGCGGCTATAGCGGCGTTTTCACACAAGCGGCAATTAGCCGCTCATTGCAAATTAATTCGGCTGATACAAAAATTGCATTTTTTCTGCGCTATGAAAATCTTGGCAACGCGGCTTTTGCGGAAAGCTCTTTGGTAAAAACGAATACCGTTTTACGAGGCGGTTTTGCGTTTATTTGGGTGATAAAATAAAACTACAAACGCTTTAGCACACCCAAACTTTTTACCAAAGGTAATGCTTTAAACAAACCTGATTCTTGCGCGAGCTTCCAAATTTCAAATGGCGGGCGACCACCATCGTCAGGATTGGGAAACACATCGTGAATAATTAAAAAGCCGCCACGCATAACATGACCAGCCCAACTCCGGTAATCAGTCAATGCCGCTTCCATACTATGACCACCATCGATAAACACCAACGCAAGCGGTGTGGACCAAAAACGCGCTGCGATTAGCGAAGGTGCAACAATGGGCACGACTACATCTTCCAAATTTGCACGAGATAATGTGTGACGAAATTGAGGGAAGCTATCCATTTTTGCGAAACGCGCATCGAATAATTCCGGGTCGTGATATTCCTCTCCCAGTTGATGCTCTTCACTACCGCGATGATGATCCACCGCAAATAAAATACTCTCACTGCGTTTGCACGCCGCGCCTAAATAGACACTGGATTTTCCGCAATAACTTCCCACTTCCAATAGCGGCCCGTTTTTCGCAGCCGTTAATGCATGTTGATAAAGTGCGGCGCCTTCATCTTCATCCAAAAAACCTTTTACAGAATTGATATCAAGCGGCAGGTCCATAGCAATTGGCAGCATAGCGAGTCTCAAGCATAATGAAGCCATCATTCTAACAGACAAGTTTTTCATGCGCCGTAATAACACGCCCTATTTTATAAAGCGGATTTATACCGCGATAAATCGCTTTTATGTACGGCGATTTATCGCGCCGCAATTCGATCAAGTCGGCGAAGGTTTAGAGATTGCGCATCCACGAAATTTGGTAATTTTTGGACGACATATTTATATTGGAAATTACGCGCAAATAATTGCTGCGCCAGATAACTATATTCGTTTCACAACCTGGCCCAGCAAAAGCCAATCCGGTGAAATACACATTGGTCATTATTGTTTGATTTCTCCCGGTGTTAGAATTTCTGCGGCGCAATCCATTCGCATCGGCGATAACTGTATGTTTGCAGCCAATGTATATATTAGCGATAGTGACTGGCACGGCATTTACAACCGCATACGCCCATTTCGTTGTACAAAGCCCGTAGTACTGGAAAATAATGTGTGGCTCGGCGAAAGCGTGATTGTGAATAAAGGAATTACGATTGGAGAAAATTCTGTGATTGGAGCGGGCTCTGTTGTCACCAAAAATATTCCTGCAAACAGTATCGCCGCTGGCAATCCTGCGCGTGTTATTAAAACCATTAACCCCAATCGGCGTATGCTGAAACGTGAATTACTTTTTAAGGATGCTGAGCATTATTTTTATAATCAGGATCAGATGGATCTCTATATGCTCGGTAAGAACTCAATATGGAATTGGTTGCGAGGCTTGATGAAGCCAAACAATTTGGATTAAGCATTATAGGGACGCGCCTTTTAACTCTACTAAAATTGTTCAAATAATAACTATGATTGATTTAAATGACTTGAACTAAAAAATGGAATATTGATTATGAAAAAACTTGCTTTAACATGTGTATGTTTCATTACATCGCTTTCTCATGCCGACAACCAATCAAAGCCGCCGGAGCTATGGTCGTGGTTTAAAGACCTTGATAAATCAGCAAAAGCTTGTGAAATTCAAAGCTCTTTTGTATTAAATAAGCTAAAAATCGAAAACCAAACAGAAAACCAATATGGCATTTACGGGAATATAAAAGACAACCGCATCGTTGTAAAATGCATCGCCATTGGAGAAAAAAGCAAGTTATGGGTAGCCGTAGCAGGTAACGATAAGGATTCCGTAGAATTCATTCGAAATCTTATCGTGAGCGAAATTCAGTAGATCCAGATCTATTGCTGTTAATTTAATTAATCAATAATAAATACATAAAAAGGGATTCCCATGAAAATTATCACTTCATTGTTTTTACTGTCAATCACCAATCTTTGTATTGCTGAGCCTTATAAAATTGGCGAAGAGCCTTTTGATATTGCGGGAAAAACAATTGATGGTACCGAAGTTAAAGTATCCGACTACAAAGGCAAGGTTGTTATAGTTTCTTTTTGGGCGTCTTGGTGCGCCCCATGTCGAAAAGAATTGCCGGTGCTTAGCGGAATTCAAAAAAGTGCGACTACAAAGCATCTTCAGGTTATCTCCATCAATATCGACGGAGAAAGAAAGCTGTTTAAAAAGTTAGCGCAGAATTTAGTTTTAGGTGATATAAAACTGGTTTCAGATGCAAGCCATAAAGCGCGCAAAAAATACGGTGTGGAGGGAATTCCCCATATGTTGATAATTGATGCAGAAGGGAAAGTTGCGGCAGTACATATTGGTTATGGCGAGGAAGAATTGCCAGGACTAATCGATGAAATTAATGAGATTGCAAATCGAAAACCTGCTCGCTCATAAATCATTTCTGAATTTATTTACGTCATTGCGAAAGCAAAATAATGGCAGAAAAAGATATGTATCCTCTTCTGCCATTATCAGAACTGGCTTAACAACCTGTGGTTGTTAAAGTCAACGTTGGAGCATTAGTTGCTGACGTGGGCTCAGAGTAAACTACCGCACAGGTTGCCGCAGTGACTGCACTTACTGGAGACACGGTTAAGGTTGTGCCAGCAGCGGTAATTACATAATCCGATGCGTTGAGACCTGCTGCAGTTGCAAACGCGGCGTCAGC
Source organism: Gammaproteobacteria bacterium (assembly GCA_004172865.1). Lineage (GTDB taxonomy): Bacteria > Pseudomonadota > Gammaproteobacteria > Pseudomonadales > Cellvibrionaceae > Cellvibrio. Next base: position 234,086 of record SEBV01000009.1, read on the forward strand.
CTTCGGATAACCTGAGGCAAAAGCAGTAGAGAAGGTCACAGTAGTACCTTCAACAACAATTGATGCGGGCGGCGGCGTAGTCACTAAATATTTACCATGCGCCATTGCGGCAGCGCCCTGCAGAGCACCTTTAGCGCCATTAAGTGATGCAATTCTGGCGTCTCTGCTTAGATCTGCAAATTTCGGCAATGCAGTCGCAGCTAAAATGCCGAGAATAACGATAACAACGATAAGTTCGATAAGGGTGAAGCCCGATTGGGTGGCCCGCGAGTTAAGTGCTTTCACTGTAGTCTCCGATATAAATGTAGTAACAAAATTCTTTAGCTCAGCCAGGGCAAAAACACTGCTTTCACATACAACTACTAGCCCACGCCAGCCCAAATAGGCAGCTTGCTGAATATTTTAAGCATAGCCTAATCTTAAAATTTTGCCTGTCCTCCACCTAATGTCAATTCAGATGACACGAGTTTTATATTATTCTTCCTGCAATTGCATCGCCCACATTTGCGCGTAGCGGCCTTGTAATGCTAACAATTGATTGTGGTTTCCTTCTTCTACCACCGCGCCCTGATCCAGCACAATAATTTTATCGGCATCTACAATTGTCGATAATCTATGTGCTATTACCAGCGTAGTTCTTCCCTCTGCAACTTCACGCATAGCGTCAACTATTGCAGCCTCGGAATGTGAGTCAAGCGCTGAGGTTGCTTCATCAAAAATTAAAATCGGGGAATTTTTTAATAACACCCTCGCAATTGCAATGCGCTGTTTTTCACCGCCAGATACTTTTAAGCCGCGCTCACCCACAAGAGTTTTATCGCCATCCGGCAAACTCGCTATAAAATTTTCGAGATGTGCCATTTTTATTGCGCGGTTAATGTCGGCGTCGCTCGCATTAGTATTTCCGTAGGCGATATTTTCACGAATGCTGGTATTGAACAACACCGTATCTTGCGGAACTATCGCGATGGCGCGACGCAAAGAATCCTGTGTGACTTGCTGAATATTTTGGTTATCAATTTCTATGCTACCGCTGTTGATATCGTAAAAACGATAAAGCAAACGCGCAATTGTGCTTTTCCCTGCACCTGATGAACCTACGATGGCAACTCTACTTCCTGCAGGAATCGTCAAGTTTAGTTTTTGTAAAATAGGTCGATCTGCATTATAGGAAAACTCTACATTTTTCCAAACGATATCACCTTTGCTTAGGTTTAATTCAGGTGCATTCGGTGTATCAATTATGCTGGCATTACGCTTTAGCAAAGCCAGCATATTTTCTATGTCCGTTAATGAACGGCGAATTTCGCGATACACAAATCCTAAAAAATTTAGCGGGATAAATAGTTGAATCATGTAGGCATTGATCATCGCTAAATCGCCAATCGTCATTTCTTTTGCGATAACGCTATTTGCAGCCATAATCATCATAACGGTCATTGCTGCTGCGATAATAAAAGCTTGTCCGGAATTGAGCGTTAATAATGACATGCGATTTTTTAACTTCGCGGTTTCCCAATTGGCGAGAAATTTATCGTAAGTATCGGCTTCATATTTTTCGTTATTAAAATATTTAACCGTCTCGTAATTCAGCAAACTATCAATCGCACGCGTATTGGTAGATGAATCGGCCTGATTGGCTTCTCGCACATAGCGATTGCGCCACTCAGTAGTAATTATCGTGAACGTAATATAAATAACTACGGCAAACAAAGTGATAATGGCGTACCAATAGGAAAAAGCGACGGCGAAAATAATAGCGACTGAAAATATTTCTATCAGCGTCGGGACTATGTTGAACATCAAAAAACGCATTAAAAAACTGATGCCGTTGGTACCGCGTTCAATATCGCGGCTGATGCCGCCAGTTGCGCGGTCGAGATGAAATGCCAGTTCCAACGAATGCAAATGGTTGAATACGCGCAAACCGACTTTTCGCATGGCGCGCTCAGTTACCTTGCCAAATAGCGCATCGCGAATCTCACCCAGAAAAACGCTCCCAAAACGTAACAGCCCATAAAAAATCAAAAACGTCAGTGGAAGATAAAGTTCGGGGCGAATACTGGGATCAACCCCATCAATAATGTGTTTCAGCGCCCAAGGCATAAGCAGCGTAGCCAGCTTTGCGCCTATAAGTGCGAGCATCGCGAGAATTACCCTGCCTTTAAAATCCCACAGATAGGGCCACAAATAACGGATGGTCTCCCGCGTGTTTACACTATTATCTACGCCATTTTTTTTTGAAATGGCTTCTGGATGACTCATTCCGCGCATTGGGTTTCCTGTTTTGGCCAGCATTTTGCTTTTTAATTTACACTTGACGCTTTAATCTTCCTAAAGAATACTGACAGGAAGCGATCAGGAAACGCCAAGTCCTAATTAATGAAATATCTAGGTGATTTGACTTTCATATAATCCGTTATTCAAGAAAGCCGACTTTGAGATTACCCTTATGAGTAAAAATATTGCCTCAATATAGTTAGTTTACAGCAAAGCTGACCTATGATTTATGAGCCGCCTACAAAATGCGAGGGCACACTTATTGAAAAGACTTTTCTGGTTAGATTTTGCATAAAGCAAGTTGTTTAAGAGAGCCATGATGGCAAAGTCCGCAAAACGTATATTAATTTTGACGCACGAATTTCTGCCTTTTCGAGGTGGAATCGCAACTTATTGTTCAGAACTCGCTGCAGCTGCAGCTGCATTGGGTCACAAAGTTACCGTCGTTGCTCCCGATTACGGAAAAGACAACAGTAAGGAAGACAAAGCGCTTCCTTACAGTATTCGCCGCTTTTCAGCCGGCTTGTACAAAACGTCACTTATGCCTCGCGTTATCGCAGAAGTTGCCACTATTAATGCTGGCGAGTTTGATATTGTTCACGCCGCTGAATGGTCCTTCGTGGTTGCGCTGCATCTCATCCAGCCCTTTAAAAAAATACCTTTTATTGCGACCGTCCACGGCACCGATATTTTTGGATTTGCCACATCAAAAGTCACCCGGGTTTTACGTGCTACTGATACCTTAAAACATGCCGATTATGTAGTCGCTAACAGTGCATTTACGGCGCAGCTTGCCAAATCACAACATCCCTACATTTCAGATAAAAATTTAAAAGTGACGCTTCTAGGTGTTAACCCCTGGTGGCTTGAAAAACCGACCGCAGCAGAAACAGTTTTAAAAAAATATAAAATAGATGCAAAGCGAAGAATGTTATTAACGGTGTCGCGTATCGATGAACGCAAAGGTCATCGTCGACTGTTACAAGCACTAGCACTGTTGTCTCAAGAAGAAAAAGATCAGCTAACTTACGTCATTGTGGGTGAATGCCTAAATAAGACTTATCTCGCAGAACTACATGATTTAGCGGATAAAACCGGAATTCCGGTAATTTTCTTGGGAGGAATTTCCACTGACGATATCCGCAAACTTTATCAATTAGGCTGGCTTTATTGCATGCTGGCTGAGCACCATCCAAAACGCGTAGAAGGATTCGGTTTGGTGTATCTAGAAGCAGCTGCGCAATCGCTGCCAAGCCTTGCATCGCCCATGGGTGGCGTGCCTGAAGTTGTTATTCACGATAAAACAGGTTTCATGGTGGATGAATACACACCGGAAGCTGTAGCAAAAGCGCTGTCACATCTCATCGCTAATCCGCAATTAGTGACTTCTTACGGAGAAAATGCTCAGGAATGGGCAAAAACTTTCACGTGGAAAAGTTGCGCGGAAAAAACCTATAACAAATAAATTGTTGGGAAAGGTTTGAGCCAACTTTTCACCCGATAACGGAGGCCGCTTCCTACACAATACCAGCGATTACCAGCTCTTTTCCTTTCAATGTTCCGCAAACCTGCCATTAGCCTGCATCTCCCGCTATAATCGCCGCACTTTTATTTATCGACATCGCATGCCTTACGTTTATTGGCATTGCCAAGTTGAATTCATCTATTTCGGAGGCAGTGTTGCCGTGTCTGACAATCAACAAATAGCAGAAAGTAAGAAGCCCGACGTGAGTACATTTCAGGGTCTGATTTTGGCCTTACAAGAATATTGGGCGCGTCAGGGTTGTGTGATTTTGCAACCGTTGGATTTGGAAGTGGGCGCGGGGACTTTTCACCCAGCCACTTTTCTGCGCGCGATTGGGCCGGAAACCTGGAACGCGGCTTATGTGCAACCTTGTCGCCGCCCGAAAGATGGTCGTTACGGTGAGAACCCTAACCGCCTGCAACATTACTATCAATTTCAGGTGGCCTTAAAACCATCGCCCGACAATATTCAGGATTTATATCTCGGTTCGTTGCGCGAAATGGGTATAGACACGCTCGTGCACGATATTCGTTTCGTAGAAGACAACTGGGAATCGCCAACCTTGGGCGCCTGGGGTCTTGGCTGGGAAGTTTGGCTTAATGGTATGGAAGTAACGCAGTTTACTTATTTCCAACAAGTCGGCGGTTTGGAATGCTTCCCCGTGACTGGCGAAATTACTTACGGTATAGAACGTATCGCCATGTACTTGCAGGGTGTGGATTCGATTTTCGATTTGGTGTGGACGGTTAACCCGAACGGCGACAAAGTTACCTACGGTGATGTATTCCACCAAAACGAAGTTGAACAATCCACTTACAATTTTGAAGAAGCTGATACTGATTTCTTATTTAACTCTTTCGATTTTTACGAAAAAGAATCTCAGCGTTTAATGGCAAAAAATTTACCACTACCTGCCTACGAATTAGTGATGAAAGCCTCCCACGCATTTAATTTATTGGATGCCCGCCACGCAATTTCTGTCACTGAGCGTCAGCGTTTTATTTTGCGCGTTCGCACTTTGTCGCGCGCTGTAGCTCAAGCTTATTACGATAAGCGTAAAGAGCTTGGATTCCCACTCGCACCAGAAGATTTACGCCAGCAGGTGTTAGCTGCTGCGGAGGAAAAGTAATGACTGACTTTTTAGTAGAACTTGGCACCGAAGAATTGCCACCAAAAGCGTTGAAAACATTAATTGCATCCTTCAAAGAAACTATCGAAGCAAGTTTAAAAGCGGAAGAGTTATCCTTCAGTGCAATCAAATCATTTGCAGCACCACGTCGCTTAGCTGTCTTGGTAGAAAACCTGGCAGATCAAACGCCATCAAAAGAATTGGTTGTGTGGGGCCCGCCCGCTGCAATTGCGTTTGATGCTGAAGGCAAACCGACTAAAGCTGCGCAGGCATTTGCAGACAAGAACGGTATTGATGCCTCTGCGTTAAAAGCTGAGAGTGATGGCAAAGTTGAAAAATTAGTTGCACGTATTTCTCAGCAAGGCAAAAAAACAGTTAGCCTACTTGAAGCCATTATTAATGATGCCTTAGCAAAATTACCCATTGCAAAGCGTATGAAGTGGGGCGCAAAACGTGAAGAATTTGTTCGTCCTGCCCATTGGCTGGTAGTGCTCTACGGCAGTGATGTGGTCAACGCACATGTTCTTGGTTTGCAAGCAGATCGTTTTACACGCGGCCATAGATTTCATTTCAACAATGCTATCGAATTAAAAAATGCTGCTGAATATGCAAGCGCATTAAAAAATACCGGTTTTGTGTTGGCTGATCGCGAAGCGCGCCGTCAGTTAATTCAAGAGCAAGTAAATGCCGAAGCTAAAAAAGTTGGCGGCGTTGCGGTTATTGACGAAGATTTATTAGATGAAGTAACAGCACTGGTTGAATGGCCAAACGCACTTACAGGTAAATTCGAAGAGCGCTTTTTGCAAGTTCCCGCTGAGGCATTAATTGCTTCTATGAAAGAACATCAAAAATATTTTCATGTGGTTGATGCGAATGGCAAGTTAATGCCCAACTTTATCACCGTGGCTAATATCGCGAGTAAAGATCCATCGCAAATTATCGACGGCAACGAACGTGTGATTCGTCCACGTTTATCTGACGCAGCGTTCTTCTTTGAAACCGATAAAAAAATCACGCTTGAATCATTGCGTGAGCGTTTAAAAACTATTGTATTCCAGGCGCAGCTTGGAACTGTTTACGAAAAAACTGAACGCGTTGCCAAGCTCGCAAAAGTTATTGCAGCCCAATTAAAGGCCGATGAAAATTTTGCTGAACGTGCAGGCCAGTTAAGCAAATCAGATTTAGTCACCAATATGGTAGGCGAGTTTGACAATATGCAGGGCATTGCCGGTTATTACTACGCGTTGAACGACGGCGAAAATGCTGAAGTGGCAGCGGCAATGAACGAACAATATTTACCGCGTTTTGCTGGCGACAAATTACCTGAGACGACTACTGGTGCGATTATCGCTTTGGCAGATCGTTTGGATACTATCAGCGGAATTTTTGGTATTGGTCAACAACCAACTGGGTCAAAAGATCCATTTGCGCTGCGTCGTGCAAGCATTGCGGTGTTGCGCATTCTAGTGGAAAAGAATCTCGCATTAGATTTACGTGAGTTGTTAACCTTCGCTAAAAACCAACACAACAAATTAACGGTTGGCGATGAATTGGTTGAACAAATTCTCGGTTACATGCTCGACCGTTTCCGCGCATTTTATGAAGATGCCAATATTCCCGCAGAAGTGTTCCAGGCGGTAAATGCAAAACAATTGTCACAACCGTTGGATATTAATCAGCGTGTGCTCGCCGTAAATGAATTTAGTAAATTGCCGCAAGCACAAGCCTTGGCTGCAGCGAATAAGCGCGTATCCAATATTCTTAGCAAGCAAAACGCATCTACCAATGCAATTATTCATTCTGATTTATTGCACGAAGAGGCTGAAAAAAATCTCGCAAAAGCGGTAAGCCTTAAAGCGCAAATCGTTGCGCCTTTATTTGCGGCCAGAGAATATGCAAAAGCCTTAGCAACGCTCGCCGACTTGCAGCAACCCGTCGATGCATTTTTTGATAGCGTTATGGTGATGAGCGATGACCCTGCGTTGCAACAAAATCGTTTAGCGTTACTGCAACAATTGCGCGGATTGTTTTTGGAAGTTGCGGATATTTCGTATTTGGTTCCAGCTAAGAATTAATTAGCTTCACGATTAACTTACTAAAATAGGAAGTCGTCATCCTCGCGTAGCGGGGATGACGATTCTCTACTAAAAAATTGTTGTACCACAGCTGCTGTTCAATTGATGCATCATGAATAGATAGCGAGATAGAAAATATGAAACTAATTATTCTCGACCGCGACGGTGTTATTAATCACGACAGTCCGGACTACATAAAATCTGCCGATGAATGGATTGCTATTGATGGCAGCATTGATGCTATCGCGCGTTTATATAAAGCGGGTTTTACAGTTGTAGTTGCAACTAATCAGGCGGGTTTAGCAAAAGGTAAATTCGATCTGGATGACCTTGAAGCCATGCATGAAAAACTTACTGGTTTGGTGGAAGAGCAGGGCGCGGAATTGGGTGCGATTTTTTATTGCCCGCATCATCCGGACGATAATTGTAAATGCAGAAAGCCAATGCCGGGAATGATCGATGCTATTGAAGCGGAATTTAATATTTCCGCCGAAGGTTTTTATTTTGTAGGCGACAGCTTGCGCGACTTACAAGCCGCCGTGACGAAAGGTTGCAAACCTATTTTAGTAAAAACTGGCAATGGTGAAAAAACTTTGTCGCAGCTAGCTGACATTAGTTTACAAACAGATGCTCCAAATCTCACCGCTGATCAAGTACAAGTTTTTGATAACCTAGCATCAGTGGTAGATTTTATTCTTGCTAATGGTTCTGATAGCAACGCTGAAAAGTAAGGTAAAAAGTAAGTTGAAAAATATCGTGCTAAAAATTCGCAGTCTCATCTTTACACTTGGCTACAACATTAGCAGCGGAATAATGGGTTTTATTGGCGTGATCATTTGGCCAATTTTTCCCTATGCCTGGCGCTGGCGAATAGTTACATGTTGGAATCGTTTTGTGATGCTCTGGCTACGCATTTGTTGTGGCGTGCGTTTTGAAATTATTGGAAACAAACACGCTGACAAATTTCCTTGCGTGGTCATGGCCAAACATCAAAGCACGTGGGAAACCATGTTCTTGCAATATTATTTTGGTCCGGTCAGCACCATTCTTAAAAAAGAATTATTTTATATTCCGTTTTTCGGTTGGGCATTAGCGAGCTTGCGTCCTATTGCTATCGACCGCAATAACCCAATACAAGCGCTGAAAGATATTAAAAAGAAAGGCATTTTGCGGTTACAACAAGGTAACAACTTTTTGATTTTCCCCGAAGGTACGCGCACACCGGTTGGACAAGCTGGCAACTACGCACGCAGCGGTGCCGACATTGCGATTACCGCTGGAGTGCCGATCATCGCCGTTGCACATAATGCTGGCGAATGTTGGCCGCATAAAGATTTTATAAAATACCCCGGCACCATTCGCGTTGTTATCAGCGAGCCATTTGAAACAGTGGGAAAAGATCGCAAGCAATTAACCGAAGAAGTTAAAAACTGGATTGAAAGTGAAATCGCCAAAATGCCAGCAGCTCGTAAAGATGGTGTGCGTACCTGGGTAGAAAATGACGCTGCTATTGAAAAATAATGTTTCAGTAAAAATTAAAATTTATTTGAAACATTATTAAAAATCCCACTGCAACTATTTCTATTTTTCATCCAACCTGCCCAAGCAAATTACCTATCCCACGGTGGTGTTTCTTTAAACGCGTTGACGAGAAAATCAATCATCACACGTACCTTCGCGCTTAAATGTCGGCGGCTTGGATAGAGCGCCAGCACATCAATATCCGGCAAATGAAAATTTGGAAGCACGCGAACCAATTTTCCCTCGCGTAAATCAGCACCACTTAAAAATGTAGGGCAGCGACAAATTCCAGTGCCCGCTAATGCCGCCGCGCGAATCGTATCGCCATTGTTTGCGTGCATTACAAAGGATGTTTTTACCGAATGCTCCTGATTGTTATCATCCTTCAATACCCATTGATCACCGTTCGCTGCGTAGGTGTAGCCGATGCATTTGTGAGTAGCCAAGTCCGCCGGTATTTCAGGCACTCCGTGTTTTTGTAAATATTCTGGTGAGGCACATAAAATATTGTGCGAGGTCGCTAGCTTTCGCGCGGCATTGGACGATGAACCGGAACGCGAAATACGAATCGCGAGATCATAGCCCTCCTCCACAATATCCACGACTCTATCAACCAACGAAATATCCAACTCTACTTCTGGATACTTCTGCGTAAATTGCGGCCACAGCGGCGCGAGGTGCAAAATCCCGAAGCTGATAGGTGCGTTAATGCGCAGCAAACCGCGCGGCTGCAGTGTGGCTGAGCTGACAATGGATTCTGCATCAGCCACTTCATCCAAAATGCTTTTGGCGCGCTCAAATAGCGCTTCTCCGCTTTCAGTAAGCGACATTTTTCGCGAGGTGCGATTTAGCAGACGTGCACCCAAGTGCGCTTCCAAATCGCTGATATAACGAGTGACGTTGGCTGGCGATGTGTCCAGCGCATCGGCTGCACGCGCGAAGCCATCTCTCTTAACCACTTCCACGAAAACTTCCAACGCACGCAAGCGATCCAACATACCACACCTCATCATTCACAATTTGTAAACTAATTATCAATTTATAGCCAATTGATGCATACAAACATAAATCATAAAGTGTGTCCATGGGCTGCGAAACATCAAGCGCTCAAAACAAACAACCTAAACCGAACTACTACATTTATCTGGAGAAATATCATGACTCAATTTACTAACAAAACTGTACTCGTAACTGGCGGCAACAGCGGTATCGGCTTGGCAACTGCGGTTGCATTCGCTCAGCAAGGCGCACGTCTTGTCATCACCGGTCGCGACCAGGCAACACTTGCTGAAGCAAAACAACAACTCGGCGCAAACACTATCGCATTGCAAAACGACGCTGGTGACATTAACGCAGCGAAAGAATTGGCAGCGCATTTGAATGAGCAAGGTGTGCGTTTGGATGCGATCTTTATCAACGCTGGCGTCGCCAAGTTTGCACCTCTGGAAGGTGTGGATGAAAACCTGTGGGATCAAACCTTTAACGTGAATGTAAAAGGTGCTTACTTTACGATTCAGGCGCTTTCACCCCTGTTGAACGAAGGTGCTGCGATTATTCTGAATGGTTCGATCAACGCGCACATTGGTATGCCCAACTCCAGCGTTTACGCCGCAAGTAAGGCTGCCTTGATTTCCTTTGCAAAAACCTTATCCGCAGAATTAATAGGACGTGGAATTCGTGTGAACGTAGTGAGCCCTGGCCCAGTGACAACGCCTTTGTACGGCAAACTGGGTGTTCCTGCAGAACAGTTAAGCGATTTGGCGGATCACATTCAATCGCAAGTGCCCGTTAAACGTTTTGGCAAACCAGAAGAAGTTGCGGGCGCAGTGGTTTATCTTGCTTCACCAAATGCGGCTTTTATCGTGGGTACTGAGTTGATTATTGATGGCGGCATGAGCCAACTTTAAAATTCACAATCGACAAGCTCTTAACAAAAAAAACCCCTTGGGAGTAAATCCCAAGGGTTTTTTATTTCACTGTTTTCTTTTGGCTATTAGGCCGGAGACAGCAAGAAAAAAGTAGTGTGCATTAGCAACAAAATTGAAAAAGCTGCAATTTGTTGGCGACGGCTTAGTATGATCATGGTGATGTACCTATTTTTATATCGTCAGGGTTGCTTTGGTGTCCGCTCCTGCTTTTACAACTTCCACTGCGTCTGGAATGACTAATTTCCAGAGCCATTTATATCACCTATTGACGCTGAATCAAACATTTTGACGATCAACAAATGAACAAATTTGAGCTTTCATATTGCTTGCGCAATTTTTATAACATGATTGCGTTTTCATAGGTGCAAACCGTTAATTTATCGAACAAATTTGCATAGCAAAAACTGACTGAGTAAAAACTGTTCAAGCTGCCTACTACAGCCACTCAACTCCGTTTGAAAATGAGAAAAGTTTTTTGGATTTTTAAATTTTTATCCAATGCACAAAAATAATGCGCAGCAAAAATCTCACAGGATGAAAATGTGAGTATGTACTTCGCTATGAAGGATTTTTAGCTATTGGATTTTTTGGTAAAACAGGGATTTTTGTCGTTGAGGGTAAAACTTTCGCGGTTGGTGTTTTGCAATCTGTTATCGATTATTGTTTGCAAACACCACCACGATTTTTATTAATTATTTTTTTTGCCACTGGTTGTACTCAGCTGGTGTTGCGCACTTTAACGATAGAAAAAACAAATTTCCAGTAATAAAAATGAGTTGAGTATTTAGGAAACATCTTTTTTCTTATAACCAAAAAATGGGAACTAAAAAGCGGTATTTGCTACCGGTTTCGCATAAAAAACGCCTTGTTTCCCGACTATTATCAGATTTAATACAACAGGCTCACCACGAAAAAATTATTTTGCGTATGATTTTGCTGGCTCGACCGAAATATTTTTAACCATCTCATCGCATTTACTACATAAGGAATTTTGCAATGCCGGACTACCCGATAGTTTCAAATCTCGTCATCGCCATCGTTGGCTCTATACATATTTATATCTTGATATTGGAAATGTTCCTGTGGGACAAGCCCACCGGACTCAAAGCATTTCGCCAAACGTTGGAGCAGGCGAGAATGTCCAAAGTCTTGGCACAGAATCAAGGTTTGTATAACGGCTTTCTGGCGGCCGGGTTGTTTTGGTCGCTCTATCTTGGTGCGGCGGGTTTTGAAGTTAAAGTATTTTTTCTGATTTGCGTTTTGTTAGCAGGTATTTACGGCGGGCTGACATCGACAAAAAACATTCTTCTTGTTCAAGCGCTGCCTGCGGCTATAGGTTTAGTCTTGTTGTGGCTGAACGTTTAATCCATTTCATTAATGAAGTGCAATTAAATCCGCTCCGATCTGGCAATCGCCAGATCGGAGCAGTTTTTTTACTGCGTTAGGCTGATATTACTGAAACTAATAGTATTGGCAGTCGCTTCACCCGTTGCGGCAAAGAAACCAATTTTTACGGTGCTACCAATTGCGCTTGCAAAATCGCCAGTGCGGCTTTGCAGATAAACGACTCCACCATCCGTTGAGTAGTAACTTTTGTAAGTGCTACCCACGCGCTCTATCTTGAAGTAGAGCTGAGTTCCAACGGTTGCTGGAACATTAGTTTGCGACTTGTTAATGCCCGCGCCGGCGACTAATCGATGGCTATTTACAATCGAATTAACGGATGCAGCCAAACTGGATATACCTATCTGGGCATTCGCGCTGGCAGCGGCGCTCGAACAATCTACACAAAGCATAATTCCCACACGATACTGATCCGTTGCACTAACTTTAATAGCGCTACTCATTTGCGACAGGTTGGCGATAAAGGTGAAATCGCCCGTTACGTCCTCGCCCACAAAGTAGAAAGCTTCTTTAGCACTTTCAAATTTTCCAAGCGTTGTCGAAAAACTTACAGCATTGGCCGATTGCGAATCCACGTTACCGGTCACAGACGTAGTTGAACCGCCTAAAACCAAGGCACCTCCATTCCAACCAACCGATGGTGCACTTGAACTCGATGCGGCACCCACCGTTGAGGAGCTGTTGGAACTGCTAAGACTTGTAGACGAATTCGTACTGGATGATGAGCTGCTAGCCGCTGACGCTACCGATGCTGTTGAACTGCTCGATACACTCGAACTCAACACACCGCCGACATTCAATGGGTTCAACCATTGGGGAACTGTCAGTGTGATTTTTCCGGCACCGGCTGGTTCAGCGCCATCGACAAGCGCATCGCGCAATTGAGTTGGTTGATGCAAGGCCTTAACCGACGGTGGCGCCGTTTTAAGACTTAGCGCTTTACGCGTTGCCTGAACCGGCCCGAGCGTGCTTTTGCTGTCACTGCTATCACCTTTCCACACCGCCCATAGATTGCCCAGTGCCGAGTAAGTGGATTGTTGGGATGCAACCGGAATATCCGTCGCCAGCAGTTCATGTTGGGTATTTACCGCCGCCACTGAGCCGGTAAAAGTCGCGTCAGAAACGTCTGCTTGATTGTTACGTAGAGGCGTTAAAACACCTACATACAAACTATTTGCCACTTCAATTACGCCGTCTTCAGTGGAAATCGTGCCGTTAGAGGTGATGCCGAAATGGTAAGCGCCCGAACCGGTAAAGTCTTTGGCCAGTGATGTATTACCCTGGATAATTGGGTCCAGCCAGGATTTGATCACGCGTGCATTTGCGCTATCCGCATACAAGTTAAATACCTGCACATCGCCACCACGCAAACGCGGCATACGGTCTTGCAGATCCTTGTAATAGTTGTGATGCAAGGTCACTTGCAAGCTCGTATTTTCGGGATTTTTCTCAGTCGCGCCAATCAAATGGCCTTTTTTAACGGTGCTGGCAACTTGCGTGATTTGTTCTTGCGTTAAACCGCCCGCGCGCAATTTGTTGTACATAACCATGGTCGCTTTATTAGCTTCCAGATAATCCATTTGCGCTTTGATAAACGCACCGTTGCTGCTGTCGCCGGGAAGGATTTGGCTCCAGGAAATGGTCACACCGTTAGACGCGCCTTTGATATCCACTATACCGTCGTAGCTTTTGTAAAAAGTACAGTGATCAATCCAGACTTTGGTCGCATCGGTGCCATCGCCCAAGGTGATGTAATCCCAATCATTTTTATCGTAATCGCCTTTGGTGGCCTCGTCCCACTCCCACATTTCGTCAAATTTCAGATTGCGGATAATCAGGTTGTTGGTGTCCTTCACGTTCCATTCCGCGTGGCGAATGGTCGCGCCGTTTTGCGAGAAGATGGTCAAGCCATCAATCTTTTGGATATCAATCAAACTCAAACCCGTGAGCTTAAGCGTGGGATGCAACTGCGCTTGGGTCGACTGCGCGCGATAGGGGCCAGTAATCGTCAAACCCGATTCAATCGTCCCCAAATTGAGATCATTCATAATCTCAATCACCTTCACTGGCGCGGGTTTGGTGCCGATTTTCGCCGCGGTCAAGGCAGCAATAAATTCAGCCGGTGTCGTTACTTTACGATAGCTCGCGTTGTCTTCAGTAATTACACCCCCACCGGTTGTTACGGTCCCTAGGGCTGCATAGCCGTCGATATTGTAAAGCTCAACACCCGTGGGAATAACGCCGGTGCCCAACCAATTAAAAGACAAACCGCTCGCACTCGAACTCGACGATGAGTTAGCCAAACTTGAAGACGAGTTTGCTGAACTCAAACTTGACGATGCAACGCTCTGCACCGAACTCGCCGCCACAGACGCCGAAGAAACTGCCAGGCTACTTAGGCTGGCAGTACTGGAAGATATTGCAGGAGCTGGTGAACTAGCGCCACCCGAACCACCACCGCAGGCCGCCATGAGGGAGCTGGACAAACTTAAGGCTAAGACTATTTTTTTACTCATTTCAGATCTCTCTAGAGTGTAATTATTGTGTCGATCTGCCGATATTGTTGTACCAGATGAACTCTGGTTTTTTAGTTTGAATGAAGAAAACGACCGGTTGGGCCGGTCGTTTTTAACAGATTAAAAATCCATGATTTATTGCCTAAGAATACGAATTTGCTTAAGGAGCGGTGCAATCAATATATTCAATTTGCAAATCATCAATAGTGATATTTGCACCTGTTTCGGTTCGTACCTGAATGAATGAAGTACTTGAGCCGACGGTTGAGGTGAAGCTTACAGTCTGTCCAACTGGCAATGTGTCATAGGATGCACTCCAGAGCTGCGAGCTAGCTCCGTACATTGAAGTAGCACTACTTGAGCCATTGTTATCCACATAAAAGATCAATTTTTTCCCTGCTGTACCTGCACCCACACCAGTCACTTTGAAGGAAATTTTATAAGCTTTATGTAGATCAAAATCGCCATTTGAGGATGTATCGACTGCAGCGGTTGAGGTCCTTGGAGGCTTGTTACCAATGGAGAAACGCCCACCCGCCAAGGTCAATTCATCATTCGCAATAGTGACGCCAGCAGTTGTTCCGGTCACAAAAAATAAGGGAGCTGTAGAATCAGTGGATATAGATTTGTAAGCAGCGCTAAACAAGGTGGCCTTATCTACAGAAAAGTTTTCCGTAAGTATGTTGTTGCTGCAGGCCGCTACTGAACTGTTGGATGAGCTAGAAGCAACTGAACTGATTGATGAGCTTGAGCTATTCCCCGACGAATTCGAAGAACTCAAACTGGACGAAGAACTCGAACTCACAGACGCCGCGCTGGACGTTGAACTAGCCGACGACGCAGGTGCGCTCGAACTGGAATTTGGGTTCACATTCACACAGTCCGTGGTATCACTCGGCAGCGGATTCCAGCCGGCATTCGCATTGAAGCCAGCAAAAATCTGCGCTCGGCTGCAGAAAGTGTTCGCAATTTCACCCAGTGACAATTGATAACCAAACTGGCGACTGCTTACATTCAGGGTGGTGCCACTGAGATCCATACTGCCGTATTCGCGCCAGCCGGTGGTTGCGTTGCCAGTGCCGGGATTGCTGGCAGGTTGCGAGTTAATGCCGAGACCCGCCCAACCAATGGGACTAATGTGAGTGCCGATTTTGGTATTGACGAACACCACATTATCGAAGGTAGTTGTGCCTCCTGGGCTGCGGGCCAGGTAGTGAGTTCCATCTTTCGGGAACACACCGGTTGGACCAGCATCGCCCGTCAAGCTACTGTTGAGGAACACAAAACCTTTGTCGGTCGCCGCTTTAACTCTGGCTTGAAGAACGTATCCGCCGTTGTCGTTTCCACTAGAACGGCCCAGTGTGCGAATTTCACTTTGTTCAAACAGCGCAGCGTTGCTGCCGCCCCAAATAAAATCCACATTGCCTGCTACCAATGACTTGTAAAACCAGTTCCAACCATTCAACTGCAAGGTGTCCTGCTCGCTAACAAAGTTGGCGTTTTTGGCGATCAAACGGCCATTCGGGCTGTTGAAATAAATCGCTTCCGCTTGTGCGCCAGCACCGATCAGAGTTGTGTTTTTGAGGGTCAGTGTATCCAACGTTAAAAGATCTGCCGTTTCTACCAAAAACACAGGGCGGCCAGATGAACCGGAATTCAGCCCTTCATTATTAGGATATTGCAGCACCACACCCGCACGGCTTTCTCCAACAATGGCGAGGTTGTTTTTGTTGCGCAGATAAAGCGGCTCCTCATAAGTACCGTCTTTCACGGTAATGCTCGCTGGCGTATCCAAAGCGACATTTTGCATGACGTAATTCAATGCGGATTGCAGGGTTCGGAAATTCGCTGTGTTGCCGTTGTCATCCACGATCAGACTGGTTAAGCCTGCCGCTGGAGCAGCGGAACGAGTGGTAAATGACCAGCCCGCATTTTTGCCGATACCTGCAAAAGCCTTACCGTTAAAGGTCGCACCGGTAAATACGCCAGCGCTAACCGCAACATAGTAGGCGGTGCCCAAGGCAAGTTTGTTGCCGTGCAGAGTGATGCTCGCGGTATTGCCGTTAATCCGAATCGGTCTGGTGTTAAGAGTGCGCAAAGTGCCGAAGCCAATCGCATCCGATTCGCCGGTTACCTTGATGGTATCCACTAGCGTGTCATCACTCACTTTGAAAATGCGCACAGAACCTGCGGTACCCAAGGTTGGCGGAGCATCAAAAGTCAGGCTGAGAACTTGGTCTTCGTAACTGCTGGTTTCGCCCGCTGCGGGCACGACCAGACCGGCCAGCGTGTAAGTCTCGGTGGGCATTACAAACTTGGGGGCAATGGTGGCGGTAATAGTGCGCGTTAAGTTGGAAGCGCTGGTAAAAGTGATAGTAGCGGTGCCTGCTGCAAGCGGACTTAAGCTAATGCTATTCCCGGTTTTAACAACACTAACAACGGTAGGGTTATCGCTAACCGCAGTGAAAGTGTCATCCGCGCCAGTATCGGTTTTTGCAGCAACTGTAATTACGCGGGCAGCGTCATCCACCTCGGCGGCGTAAGTGCTTGCGGTTGGCGATAACAATAGCGATGCCGGTTTTTGGCTGGCATCACCGACTTTAACGTCGTCAATTTCAAAGGATTTATTGGCAGTCCAGAAACCGACTAAGCCTTGGGTGGTGAAATCCGGATCGGTCACGCTACCAAGATTTTCGCCGTCCAAATACACGGTCAAGGTCGTGCCGATTAATTCCAAACGCAACGAATACCATTGGCCATCCAGCGCATTTTCGAGGCCTTGTACGATAGGCTTTTTCACCTGTTTGGGGCGAGAAATTGAACCCGCTTTCATCTTGGCGATTTCGACTTGCGTGCTGGTCGCCGCAGACTGAATATTCAAGGCGCCCGCATACCAATTGTTGCCATCCTGGTAACGGGCAATTAGATAAATTTGTTTATTCGAGTTAGTGGGATTAGTGCGCGGACGAATTTTAGCTTCAACGTAATAGTCGGCGCTGGTTACACCAGCGAATGCGCTGGGTTTAACCAAAGCAATCACGCCACCCAAGGCTCCTGCGGTATAGCGCAATATGTAATTTTGGTTATCGCTGACTAGATCAAACTTACCGTCTGGAATCAGCGTGTTAATGTTGCTTGGCTTCAAATCCCACTTGTCAGTGTTATTACCCGCAAAGTCATCACAGAAATATAAACCGGTGGTTGGGCATGCCCAAGCCGTATTTGAATTCGAACTGCTGGACGAACTCACACTACTTGAAGCCGCCGCGCTCGATACAGAATTGGCGCTACTTACGGATGACAGAGTACTCACAACTGAACTTGAGACTGCAGAACTTATCGCCGCCGACGAAACACTCGATGCCACCGCACTCGACGAACTGGTTGAATTATTGTTATTTGAACTCCCGCCACAAGCGGTCAGGATCAAGGCTAACAGCGCCACGCTGAAAAAGTGATAAGGCCTCATATTTGCTCTCCGTTATATTTATGATTGATGCAACACAAAAGACCGAGCGAACTCCCGCCGGGGAATCAACATTTGCCGAGAACAATTTGAATTTTTTGATTTCAATTTTATTTTTATAAAAACAGTACCCAACCCATCGGAATATTTCTGATAGGTTGGGCTTACAATGGACTATTGGTATTCGATGGTCAGGTTATCGATAGTGATATTGGTAACGTTGCTGTCAGCCCGGAATTGCAAGAAGGAAGTGGCAGTTCCCACGGCTGACTCAATAATGACCTCGTGAGGCAAGGTTCCCAAATCACCCGCAACTACTTGCAGCAAGCGCGATGCGGTACTTCCAACAGTGCTGTGAAATGAGCTACCCGCTGATGTCGTGTTGTTATCAACATACACCTGGAAATTACCCGCTCCCGTAAACGCCGTAACGGTAAACTTAATGCGGTAATTTTTGCTCAAGTCATAGCCACCGTTTGGTGCTACGCCTGCAGCTGTCGCTGTTGTGGGAGTTTTATCGCCAATCGTGAAGCGGGCATTGTTCATACTCAATTGACCATTCGCGAAAGTGATGCGAGTTCCTCCCGATGCGGCCACATACAATGGCAAATTATTATCGACAGGGTTTGCTTTGTACGCATTTGTGAAAAAAGCAGCGGCATCGGTCGGCGTAAAATCTTCTGTCAGCAATGCAGAGACAGTTCCGGTTGAGCTTGAGGCACTTGAGACAGTACTTGAACTCGAAGCGCTGGAAGCCAAACTTGAACTTACTGCACTGGAAGCCGTTGAGCTTACAGCACCAACATCACTCGATGCGGCAGATGACACCGAAGAACTTGAAGCACTTGATGCAACACTCGAAACAACACTGGAAGCCGCACTCGACGCAGAACTCGCCGTCGCCACCGGGCGTACAAAACTCGTATCCGCCACGCAAGCAGGAACACTGCCGGTATAAGGTGCATCTTGATATTCAAGAACCAAATCATCGATAACAACATCAGTCCCACTTTCCACACGAATTTGTAAAAATGAACTACTGCTACCCACCGCTGACGTCACTGTGTAGCGTTGGCCGGGGACCAGTACCGACGTCAGCTCGTACATGATCCTGTTGCTGTTACCGTGAATGGAGTTGGCTTGCACGGTCGTGTTGTTATCCACAAAAATCATCATGCGTTTTGAGGTGGATGGCTTGGTATCTTTTACACAGAACGACAGTTTGTAAGCTTTGCTTAAATCCAGCTCACCCCAGGCTGCGACTGTGGGATCTGCAGTGGTCGTACCCGCTTCCAAACGAGTTTGGCCCAGCGTGAAACGTGAGTTGCTCAACCACAACGCCTTGCTCGTCCAATTGGTTAGCAAAATGCGCGGCACGCCATCGGGATTGGTACTTACCGGATAGCCACTGGTGACGTAGTAGAGCGGCAAAGTTGTATCGGTGCTCAAGTGTTTGTAATTCGCACTCAGGAAACCGTCGATATCGACTGCTTCAAAATTTTCATAAACGGGCAGCGTTGTTTTCGCACCATTTGCAATTGAACTGGATGAACCATTCCCCGCTGGCACTGAGCTGGATGACGCGCTACTCAAAACAAAACCATCGGGCAACAAGCTCGCGGGTTTATCATCCGAAGTGCTGGCACCACCACAACCCATCAAGGTCGCGGATAAAATTAATGCGCTGATTACACTTATCTGTTTCATTGTTGCTATCTGTTTCATATCTTTACCTTTTTATTTTATTCTCTGGTTAAATTATTCGCGGATTGAATAAATCCCGGCGTTAATGGCGAACAAAATAAATTTGCTCGCGCACAAAGTTTCATTATTTAAATTTAATGTTCACGCCCAACTGATAGGAGCTGCCGTAATCCTCGCTTAAATAAAGTACGTGGCCGCCTGACGCTGCATTGCCTTTGTAGTAATACAGACCTTTGTCGTTGTTGATATTTAATGCATCGAAATAAATTTTTATGTCTTTAGTAATTTGGTAAGTGGCTTTGAAATCAATACCGGTTGCGGCCGCGTTATAAATATCCGCCCAGGCTTTACAATTGCTCGCACTGGCATCCGGGCACGCACCCAATTCTTTAAGAATTTTGCTGCGATAATTTCCAATCACGCGCACCGAAAAATCATCATTCTCCCAACCCAACACCAGGTTAGCAGTTTCGTCTGCTTGATCAGGCAATTGCACTTTGCCTGCTCGAACATCCGGGCCTGCATCTGCACTGGAATGAATTAGGGTCAAATTAGATTGCACAAATAAACCGGATGTAAAAGATTGTGAGTAAGACAATTCAATGCCGTACACATCCGCCTTGTTGCCGTTAGTGGTGTAATTGACGCTATCAAAAACCAAATCACTAGGAATGTTAAATTGCGTGATTTGATCAACAGGGAGTGCGATAGGTAAATCCGCTAAAGCTTTAGTTGCACCATTTACTTCAACAATAAAATCGTCGATTTGTTTGTAATAAAGCGCGGCCTGTAAAAACAAATCATCATTGGGATACCACGCAAAAGACACATCCAGATTGTTGGAGGTCATTGGTTTTAAATGCGTGTTACCAATGTTGAGCGTAGTTGCACCACTCATGTAATAGTTTTGAACATCTGCAGTAGACGTTGCACCAAGAGTTCCTTGCAAATCATCACTACATTTCAATCCACCCGGTGCAGTTGGATTACACAATTGCACACGATCCGCAATATTGGCGAACGCGCGCGCTTGATCAAACCCGGGGCGCGTATAACTCGTCCATAATGCAGCACGTACTAAAGTGTCTTCAGTTGGTTCGTAACGATAATGAACACTTGGCAATAAGTTATGATAAGAATTTTCAGTGCCTGCTAACGGTATAGCTACATCCAGTTTTTGATCCGAAATATCTTCGAAGCGATCATTGCGAATTGAAAAATTTCCGGTCGAATCAAATTGCGTTGCCACATAACGCGCACCTGCAATCAAACTCGATTTATCACTCAACTGAAATTCCGCCATCAAATAAGCTTCCTGGGAATCTTCAGTGATTTTGTAATCGTCTTTGGTGCTATCTATACCCACATGATTAACGTCTAACAACTTGGCGGTGTTCCAAGTGCTGGCAATTAATTTTTCTGCATCAGCACGCGTAATCATGTCGTAATCAAAATCGGGATGATTGGGGGTGAAGGTGGTGAATTGGCCTAACTGACCTTTTGATGCGTAATCAAAACATTGGGTGTCGGTTCCGCAAAAATTAGCATAAAGGCGTGGGTCAACACTCCAGCGATCTTTATTGCGTGTGCGCTCGCGTGATTTTAATAACACACCGGCTTTTACATAATTAATACGGCCATCATCAAATTCTTTTTTAATATTTGCGGCGAATTGATCAACAGTATCATTGCGGAAACTATCTTCAATAAAAAGATTGTCGTAATCCATTTTAGATTGCGAGCGGCCTTCGACCATAGTGAAATAACCTGCAGAGGCTGCAGATATAGCCGAAAGATTAACGCCACCTAATTGCGCCATCTGCGCACCAGAAATAATCTGGCCTTTAATATAATCTTCACCGCCTTGGCCTAACATCGGCAAATGTTGAATTCTAAACTGCACGCGACTGCCATCTGGCTTGGAATAGTCGCTATCGGATTTCGCCAATTTATAATCGAGTGTCCAACCTTCACCAAAACGATTTTCACCGCCGATATCATAAGTATCTGTCGAACTGGTTCCATCCTGAATGAAAAATTGTTGCTGCAATTGCCCATCAACAACACCGAATACATTTGATGCGGTATTTATATAAGCAACGTCGCCCGTACTAGCGCCATCGAAACGATAATACTCACGCATGGCGACATCTTCGTCTTCATAATTAGTGCGGTTTACTCGTAAATAATATTCGCTGTCATCCGTGGGCCGCCAACCTAAATCGAGCGACCCTGTCATGCGCGTGCGCACAGCATTTTCCTGATCAGCCCAAAATTGATACGGCGTCAACATAGTTTCGCTGGGTGCAGCGCCGGCAACATCCACTTTTAATTCGCGCAAATCTGTCGATTGGTGATGCGTGACTTGATAACCTTCGGTTTCTTTTTTCTCGTAAGTTAAACTATAAGAAACACCAACGGTTTGATCAAAAAATAAATTTGTGCCTTGCAAAGTTAATTTCGGTGAATATGCGGATGCGTAATCCTGATAAGAACCTTGCGCTGAAAAACGTAACGTGTCTTTCTTTTTATCAAATGCCGAAACTGTTTTAACATTCACCGCGCCACCGATGGAATTCAAATCCATATCCGGCGTTAGCGATTTAAAAACTTCAATTGAGCCGAGCATATCCGCAGGTAAGGCATCTAAAGAAAAATTACGATTATCTGCACCCGCTGTTGCCATTTCGCTACCGTTCATACTCACGCTAACAAAACCTGGACCCAAGCCGCGCACGCTAACAAACTGACCTTCCCCTTCAGTTTTTTGCAAGGTCAATCCGGGCACACGCTGTAAAGATTCCGCTACGTTATGATCAGCGAAATTACCTGAGTCATCTTGTGAAATAACTGAACTCACAATATTTTTTGCACGCTCAGCTTCGCGCGCGTTTAATTCCGCCTGACGCACACCCGACACAACAACTTCGTCGACGTCACTAACAGGTGCTGCAGATTGAGCGAAAACCTGACTAGATCCCGCCGCAATTAATGCGATGCACAGCGCTAAACTATTTTTTTTATACATGCTATTCCTCGATTTTTATTTTAAAAAAGTGACTTATTAATTATTAGTGTTTACTACAAAAAATATTTTCCTTACGAATGAAAATGCAAAACATGCGCGCACGCGAAAGCCACCGGAGTTGGCACGGTTTGAATTGGTGGGCGATAAACTTTAGAGATAGTTGGCGATGCTTCAGCAGCCATCACGAGAGCTGGAGCAAATAAAGAAAATAGGAATCCGCACGCAATGAGTTGCGTGAGCGATAACAAGCAGGAAGAAAATGGACTCAATAATTTATACATTTTTCTCGGTCACTGAATGAAATCCTGAAAAGGAAATGCAAACAAACACCCGCACTGAGTAATCAGTGTGGGTGGTAAAGACCGAAGGTAAAAATTACCGATTTTTTGTTTTGGGAGGTTAAATACGGGAGGAAACCATACGTATTTACCTGGACGCGCGCTTTTTATAATAGATGTTTGAGTGCTACGCGTTTGGCACTATACCCTGTTTTTTTCCAATATCCAGTCCCTAAATGCGAAACGCTTATACTTTTTAGGTGCCGATTTATGGCAAGCGCCAAACCGGTTGAAAGGGAACCAGCGGCTATATAAAGCCGTCATAGCTCGACATCGCGCTAGAGAAGCCCCCCATAACCCGCTAGAATGACTCACATTCATGTCTAACTCCCTTGAGAAGTGACCTCGCTATGACTGACTCCAAAAAAGCTACTGTACTCATTATTCTGGATGGCTTCGGCCACTCGGAAAACACCAAATACAACGCAATCGCTGCCGCTCACAAGCCGGTTTTTGATAAGTTGTGGGCAAATAATCCCAAAAGCCTGATTGATACTTCAGGTTTGGCAGTTGGCCTGCCGGAAGGCCAAATGGGTAACAGCGAAGTGGGCCATATGACGCTCGGCGCTGGCCGCGTGGTGTACCAAAGTTTCACGCGTGTGAACAAAGCAATTACCGATGGCGATTTTTTTACCAATCCGGTGTACGTGAAAGCAATCGATAGCGCTATTGCCAGCGGCAAAGCAGTGCACATTTTGGGTCTGCTATCCGAGGGCGGCGTACACAGCCATCAAGACCATATTTATGCCATGATTAGAATGGCAATTGGCCGCGGTGCTAAAGAAGTTTACTTGCACGCATTTTTAGATGGCCGTGATTGCCCACCGCGTAGCGCGGAATCATCGCTACAAAAAGCGCAGGATTTATTTAAAGAATTAGGCACTGGTCGCGTTGCTTCTATTGTCGGTCGCTACTTTGCGCTCGACCGTGATAACCGTTGGGATCGCGTTAAACAAGCTTACGATGTAATGGTCACCGGCGAAGCTGAATACGATGCAGTCACTGCAGTCGATGCCTTAAAAACCGCTTACGCTCGCGGTGAAAACGATGAGTTCGTAAAAGCTACCTTGATCTGCGCAGAAGATGAAGAAGTCGCCACCATTAACGACGGTGATTCTGTAATTTTTATGAACTTCCGCCCCGACCGTGCGCGCGAAATTACGCACGCATTGATCGACGAAAACTTCACTGGTTTTGAGCGCGAGCTGCATCCAGCAATTGCGCAATTTGTGCAAACTACGGAATACGCTTCCAGCATTAAAGCGCCTATCGCATTCCCGCCAGAAAATTTGGCGAACTCATTCGGTGAATATCTTTCCGGTTTGGGTAAAACGCAATTGCGCATCGCCGAAACCGAAAAATATGCGCACGTGACTTTCTTTTTTAACAGCGGCAATGAAACGGTTTACCCCGGTGAAGATCGTATTTTAGTTCCATCGCCACAAGTGGCTACTTACGATTTGCAACCAGAAATGAACGCGCCAATCGTCACTGACAAATTGGTAGAAGCGATTGAGTCTGGAAAATACGATGCAATTATTTGCAACTACGCTAACTGCGATATGGTCGGCCACTCCGGCATTATGGAAGCGGCAACAAAAGCAGTAGAAGCCATTGATATTTGTTTGGGCCGTGTATTGGCAGCCGTAGAAAAAGTGGGCGGCGAAGCTTTAATTACTGCAGACCACGGCAACGTGGAAGAAATGTTTGACGATGAAACCGGTCAAGCAAATACACAACATTCTACTCTGCCAGTGCCGCTTATTTTCTGCAGCACACGCAAAGCAAAAATTGCAGACGGCGGTTCATTGGCAGATGTAGCCACAACCATGTTGGCGTTAATGGGCATTCCGCAACCAGCAGAAATGACGGGTAGAAATTTGATTACTCTCGAATAGCTTTGTTGAAATTTCGTAGCGCTAATATTAGTTTTTAATAAATTCATTCTTGTTTAATATCCGTCGTCATTCTCAGCTAGGCGCCCCCACTTGCAGGGATCCAGCTGAGGATGACGATTCCCAAATAAATTACTACTGATTAAACAAATCCTATGAAAAAACTTTTGTGCTTAAGTTTTTTATCCATGCTGTTAGTTCTTCCGCCCGCTGCGATGAGCGATGAAAAAGCTGACATGGAAAAACTGCAAAAAGATATTGCAGACTTGCAAAAAGAATTAAAGAAAGTTCAGGGTGCGCGTACCAATGTGCAACAGGAACTGCAAAAAAATGAAACGCAAATGGGTGATTTGCAAAAGAAAGTTGAAAAAATTCAACAGGAAATAAATAGCCAAAATAAACAGATTGATGATCTAAATAAAGAGCGCACCGATTTGGAAAAAGCGCGAGCAAAGCAACAAGCCCAAGCCGCTGAGCAAGTACGTGCTGCTTATCAGCTTGGGCAGCAACCGCAGTTCAAAGTTTTTTTAAATCAGGAATCGCCTGAACGTATTTCCCGCATGATGAAATACCACAGTTATTTCATGGCGGCGCACGCCGAGAAAATGAAAAAATATCTCGACACCATTGTGCAACTCAATGAACTCGAACCGCAAATCGCGCAGAAAACTGCCGAATTAAATGTCATCAAAGAAGAATTAGGCAAACAACAGGCGAGCTTGCAAGAAGCACAAGCACAGCGTAAACAAACCCTGGTAAAAATTAACACGACCATCTCCAGCAAAGACAAAGCGCTGCAAGACATGTTGGAAGACCGCAAACAACTGCAGGCGCTTTTGCAAAAAGTTACGCGCGCAACCAACAGTCTTGCCGCAGCACCTAGTTATGTTCCGCTACCAAATGCGGGTGAAAAATTCAGTGGCCGCAAAGGCCGTTTGCCCTGGCCAACGCAGGGCCGAATTTCCCACGGTTTTGGTAGTAGCCAGGTTGAAGGCCAACTGCAATGGAACGGTGTTTTAATTGATGCTAACGCCGGGCAATCGGTGCAAGCTGTTCATTATGGCCGCGTAGTATTTGCGGATTATTTTCGCGGGCAGGGCCTGTTGGTCATTATCGATCACGGCGAAGGTTATTTAAGTTTGTACGCGCACAATCAACATCTGCTCAAAAAAGCAGGTGATGCGGTGAAAGCCGGCGAACCCATCGCCAGCGTTGGCAACACCGGCGGACAAAACGAAACGGGTTTGTATTTTGAAATTCGCTACCAGGGCAAGGCGATTAATCCGGCAGATTGGCTGGCGCGGGCGTAATTAACTGATTCTTCTGATGTATGCATTTTTGTAAGTTACCGGCGTTAACGCGCTTTTCGGAGATGTGAATGTTGTGCCCTTCCAAACCAAACGCTAATCAAAAAACCCGCATGTTTCTACTGCTGGGTTTGCTGGCGTTTGCCAATCTGGTTAGCGCGGCCGCGCCAGTGGAAAAGAAAAAACCGGCGCCCGCTGTTAACGAAGGCCTTTTACCGCTCGAAGAATTGCGCACTTTCACTCGCGCCTACGATCACGTACGCAACAGTTACGTGGAAGAAGTCAGCGATTCCAAAATGCTCGAATACGCGATTAAAGGTTTAATCTCCGAACTTGACCCGCATTCTGCCTATCTCGACAAAGAAGCCTACGCCGAGCTGCAAGCCACCACTAGCGGCGAATTTGGTGGCGTGGGTCTTGAAGTTGGTATGGATGAAGGCAGCATTAAAGTCATTACACCGCTGGACGGCTCACCATCGCAAAAAGTCGGCATCAAACCCGGCGATATTATTACTCGCATAGATGATCAGTCTATGAAAGGTAAAACGCTTACCGACGCATCCCGGTTGATGCGTGGTCCCAAAGATACGCCCATCAAAATAAGTTTGCTGCGCAAAGGTGTGGATGACCCGATAGATGTAGTGGTGGTGCGCGATTTAATCCATGTGCAAAGCGTTATTGTTAAACCGATAGCGGATGAATATTTGTATGTTCGCGTCGCGCAATTTCAAACCAATACTGGGCGCGATTTCGTGGAAAGATTGCGCGAAAATCTTAAGCTATATCCCAAAACCAAAGGCTTGGTGTTAGATTTGCGCAATAATCCAGGCGGCGTTTTGCAAGCTTCAATCGACGTTGCGGACGCGTTTCTGGATAGCGGAATCGTGGTTTACACGCGCGGCAGAATGGAAAATAGCAGCGTCACTTACACCGCAACGCCGGGCGATATTACTGCTGGTTTGCCATTGGTAACCTTAATTAATAGCGGTTCTGCGTCCGCGTCCGAAATCGTTGCTGGCGCGCTGCAAGACCATAAACGCGCCATCATTATGGGTACGCGCAGCTTTGGTAAAGGCTCAGTGCAAACCGTTATTCCGATTACTGAAGATCGCGCCATCAAACTCACTACCGCGCTCTACTACACGCCTAGCGGTCGCTCCATTCAGGCTAAAGGTATTGAACCCGATGTTCGTCTTGAGCGCATGAGTAGCGGCGTCGGCCAAAAAGCGCCCTTGGCGGAAGCCGACCTCGCGGGTCATATTACAAATCAGGATGGTCAGGAAGTGGGTAGCATCAGCCGTGAGCGCGAAGCGGTTATGGGTGATGACACGCTGAAAGACAATCAGGTTTTGGACGCAATTAATCTGCTTAAAGGCCTACATATTCTCGGGCAACCACCAAGCCTTGGCGATGAGCAACCCGGTAAACTCGTTGCTCCGCCTATAGCACCCAATATTGAAGTACGACCACCAGCACCTGAAAAATCCCAGTAATGCTGAAGTTGCACTACCTGTGGCTGATGTCCTTTATCAGTCTATGCAACTCTGCTAGCGCCGACAAAATCGGCGCACGCCTTGCCATTATTATTGATGATATCGGCTACAACCAATCCCAAAGTGAACGCGCCGCGCGACTGGATGGCGCTTTCACGCTCTCAATTCTGCCCTTCACCCCCCACGGTTTAAGCAGCGCAAAACTCGCTCATGATCATGGCAAAGAGCTAATGCTGCATCTGCCAATGAGTACGGTTAATAATCTTCCCTTAGGCAAAGGCGGTTTGATCAGTGGAATGGAGAAGTCGGCTTTTCTCAACACCTTTCAGCAAGATATTGGCAATATTCCGAATATTCGCGGCGTTAACAACCATATGGGCAGTCGGCTGACGCAAGAATCTGAGCCTATGCAATGGCTGATGGAAGCGCTTCATCCAAGCGGATTGTATTTTGTGGATAGCCGCACAAGCGCCAAAACCAAAGCTTTCGACATCGCCAACGAATACCGCGTACCGAGTTTGAAACGGGATGTTTTTCTGGATGATGTAAATGAACGAGGAGCGATTGAAGTCCAACTTAACCGCGCGATTCAATTTGCAAAACTGCGCGGTGCAGCGGTCGCGATTGGTCATCCTTATCCAGCAACATTGGGCGTGCTTGAACGCATCGATGCCGTGTTAAAACAGCAAAATGTCACGCTGGTTCACGCATCACAATTACTTGGCAAGCTTGTTGAGCTACCGAAATTAGCAGAAAAAGAAGCGTCAGGTATCCTCAATGAACCGGCATCTTGCCCGGTTCCAATTGTTAAAGATTTGTTTAATTGGCACACAAATGTTGAAAAAAGCGACAAAGCCAGTATGATATTCAACCTCGGTTTTGGTTATTAACTAGTCTAGCGATAATCTCAACTAAGTATATTCAGGAGTTTTGTTTAGTGTTTATAATCACCTTGGTTTAAGGCTGTTACGAACCTGAAAACATTGCAACCCTTAGGGAAAGTCGCTGAAAAGCATTACGTTATCAATGAGGAACAAAAAATGGCTGTATTCAATCGTTCAGGCGAAGAAGGTTCAGTTCCGGATCGCAACGGTCGTTTCCTGCAAAAAGACGGCTACTGGTACTACTCCACTCGTGAAGGTGTAGATATTGGTCCGTTCGATAACCGCGACGACGCGGAAGTGGGAGTGGGTGAGTTTATTGATTTTATCTGTGCATCAGAACCAAAAATAGCCGATATCCTCAAACAATATCGCGCCGCTTAATTAATTGGTGGTGATACAGAATAAAAAAGGCGCTTACAAAGCGCCTTTTTTTACGAGCAAATTTTACGTTAAAGCCGAACTTCAATTCCCTGGGCCTGCATATAGGCTTTCGCTTGCGGCACAGTAAATTCGCGGAAGTGGAAAATGCTTGCGGCCAACACAGCATCGGCACGACCTTGAATTACACCGTTGACCAAATCCTGCAAATTACCGACACCGCCTGAAGCGATTACCGGTACAGGAACCGCATCGCTAATCGCGCGGGTTACGCCCAAGTCATAACCTTTCTTGGTGCCATCGCCGTCCATACTCGTCAGCAAAATTTCGCCCGCACCGTATTCCGCCATACGAATCGCCCATTCAACGGCGTTAATGCCCGTGGGTTTGCGGCCACCGTGGGTGAAGATTTCCCAGCGAGGATCTTCGCCTTCCAAGCTGACTTTTTTAGCATCTATAGCGACAACAATACATTGCGCACCAAACCGGTCAGACGCTGCTTTTACGAAATCAGGATTGAATACCGCCGCTGAATTAATCCCCACCTTATCCGCACCCGCATTAAGCATGGTGCGAATATCATCCACGTTACGAATCCCGCCGCCGACAGTGAGCGGAATAAACACTTCACTCGCAATTTTTTCGACCGTATGAACTGTAGTCGCGCGGCCTTCATGGGTTGCGGTGATGTCCAAAAAGGTAATTTCATCCGCACCTTCCTGATTGTAGCGCTTGGCAATTTCCACTGGATCACCCGCATCGCGGATATCCAAAAATTGCACACCTTTTACGACGCGACCATTGTCCACGTCGAGGCAGGGAATAATTCGTTTCGCGAGAGCCATAGTGATCGATCCAATAAAATCTATTAGTGTTTCAGCGGTAAAGCCCAGAGTAAGCCTTGGGTTATAAAGGCTGGATAGCCCGACAAGTGCCCTTCATCTGAGATAGTATGGGTGGTGAGCTGCAATTGCGAATAATGTCGCGCCTGCAACTGCTTGTCTAACGCCAGCATATTTTTGACCATGCCATGTTCGGGATCATCCTCTTCCGCACCTGTGGCCATAAAGACTTTTGCCTTCAAGTCTTTGTGTGTTTTTGCATATTCTGTTTCAAAACTAAACACGACGTTATTGCCATACCACAAAGATGGGCTGCCAATTAAATAGTAATCAAATAAGTTCGGCTGGGTGAATAAAATGTAAGCGCCGAGCAAGCCTCCGTAAGAATGCCCGGCGTATATTTTTTTAGTCGAATCTACCGAATAATGGCTTAGTAAATAAGGCAACAGTTCTCGCGCGATAAACTGAACATAGAGATTCGCTTGTCCGGATTCTGCCTGCGCTTCTTTGGTATTAAATTTTTCATTGGGCGAAAAGGTTGGCGTAAAATCGCGCGAACGACTCTTGTTAATATCGTCGCCTTTTGAATAGGAAATACCAACAATAATAGACTGCTCGTAGACCTGATTTCGCTCGCTCATCCGCCAATTAATACTGCTCACCAATGGAAATGCATAGTAGCCATCAGTTAACACAATCAACGGAAACTTTTTAGCGGGATTATTGGCGTAGCTTTCGGGAAGTTTTACGTAAATCTCATAATCCCTACCATTAGCTTGCGCGTGAAAGTCGATGACTTCAGAGCGATCCAAGGTATAGGGACGATGGCTTTCCGGCGCCGCCAAAACTTCCAACGACAAAGCAAAAACAACCAATCCAGCAATTGTTAACCGAAAACACCGAAACATATAACTCCATGTAAATTGCGCAAAAATGTCCAACTTAGCAGCTCAGATTAATTCGCATCGCAATAAGCTTGCGCTTCGGCCATGGTCAGCGTGCCTTCATAAATTGCGCGGCCGGTGATTGCGCCGCAAATGCCTTTATGCGACTCGGCTTTGAGCGCGATTATATCTTGCATATTGGTGACGCCACCGGAGGCGATAATTGGGATGCTGGACGCCTGCGCCATGGCAACGGTCGCTTGTACATTTACGCCTTGCATCATGCCGTCGCGGGCGATGTCGGTGTAGACGATGCTGCTTACGCCGTCTTGTTCAAAACGTTTGGCGAGTTCGGAAGCCTGGATATTAGACACTTCTGCCCAACCATCGGTGGCAACCC
Source organism: Gammaproteobacteria bacterium (assembly GCA_004172865.1). Classification (GTDB taxonomy): domain Bacteria; phylum Pseudomonadota; class Gammaproteobacteria; order Pseudomonadales; family Cellvibrionaceae; genus Cellvibrio. Next base: position 265,083 of record SEBV01000009.1, read on the forward strand.
AGCCGTCTTTCGCATCCAGTCCGACGATAATATGACCGGGGAATTGTTTGCACATGTCCGTCACGAATTGCGGCTCTTTTACAGCTTTAGTGCCGATAATCAAATACTGCACGCCCGCATTGAGGTAGTACTCAATAGTTTCAGCACTGCGAATGCCGCCGCCGATTTGGATCGGCAAATTTGGGTAAGCTTTTGCGATTGCAGTTACAACGCCGCCGTTGATCGGCTTTCCTTCAAAGGCGCCATTCAAATCTACCAGATGCAAACGGCGGCAACCTTGTTCCACCCACTGTGCTGCCATAGCGACGGGGTCGTCGGAGAATACGGTTGAATCGTCCATCAAGCCCTGGCGTAAGCGTACACATTGGCCGTCTTTTAAATCAATGGCGGGGATAATTAGCATTAAACAATCTCTTAGTTCTGTTTGAGGTTGGGCAGGATTGGAGAGAAATTTCTGAGACCGTTTGCGGCGTATGCCGCGTTCGAGCCCCATGGATGGGTTTACGGCGAGTCTCAGGGTTTCTGTTCAATCTAGGTTTTGGCTTAGGCCTTACCATCCCACTGTAAAAAATTCTTGAGCAATTGCAGGCCTGCAGTGTGGCTTTTCTCAGGGTGGAACTGCACGGCGAAAAGATTGCCGCGTGTTAGCGCTGCGTGAAACTGCACGCCGTAGTCGCAAGATGCAGCGACTTGGCTGGCATCGTCGGCTAAAATATAAAAACTATGCACAAAATAGAAACGGCTATCTTGTGCAATATCAGCCCACAGTGGGTGATTATTGTGGTGAACCTGATTCCAGCCCATATGCGGCACTTTTAAGGAATCACCGTTAGCATCTCTATGATGATCACCGAAAAAACGCACTTTGCCCGACAGAACTCCAATGCAATCCACGCCGTTGTTTTCTTCGCTGTGATCCATCAAGGCTTGCATGCCGACGCAAATTCCCAATACCGGTTTACCAGTCGCAATTTGTTCGCGCAGCAATGTATCAAAACCGAGGCGTTTGATTTCCGCCATGCAATCGCGAATTGCGCCTACACCGGGAAATATCACGCGACTTGCAGCGGCAACCACGGCAGGATCGGAAGTCACAACAACGGTTTGCTCAGGTGCGACATGCTCAAGCGCGCTCGCAACCGAATGTAGGTTTCCCATGCCGTAATCGATAACGGCAACTGTCTCGCTTTTACTAACAACCTGGGTCATTACTTACAAACTACCTTTTGTGGACGGCATTATGCCTTCCATACGCGGATCAAGTTCGAGCGCCATACGCAGGGCGCGACCAAAAGCTTTGAACACGGTTTCGATTTGGTGATGGGCATTGTGGCCGCGCAAATTGTCCACGTGCAGGGTTACGCCAGCGTGATTCACAAAGCCCTGGAAGAATTCCCAAAACAACTCCACATCGAATTGGCCAACGCGTTTTTGGGTAAAAGGGATTTGCATGACCAAACCTGGGCGACCAGAAAAATCGATCACTACGCGCGACAAAGCTTCATCCAGCGGAACATAGGCATGGCCGTAGCGGCGAATGCCTTTCTTATCGCCGACCGCTTTGGCAATGGCTTGGCCGATGGTGATGCCGATATCTTCCACCGAATGGTGATCGTCAATGTGAGTATCGCCATCGCAAGTGACGTCGAGATCGATCATGCCGTGGCGGGCGATCTGATCCATCATGTGCTCTAGAAAGGGCACGCCGGTGTTGAACACGCCTTTACCAGCGCCATCGAGATTGAGGCTCACGCTGATTTTGGTTTCAAGGGTGTTGCGGGTTACCTGCGCAATACGTTGATTGCTGGCAATAGCGTCTGACATCTGTGACTCCATCAAGCCGAGCGCGGGTGCTCAGGCAAAAGTGAGCGCGAATTATATCCTGAAGCGGCGTTTGATTCACAGTAAAGTGCGCGGTGGCGCTAATTTTTCCCGCAATACTTTAGTGAAGATGCGAATAAGAGTTAGCGTTTAGGTATCTCAATTCCATTCTGAGCTATGTTTTGTCGCTCAATTTTTCGCCTGCTTAGACCTATTTTTGGTTTTTGTCGCCCTGTCGCAAGAATATTCATTTTCCCGGTTTTAATATAAAAACTTGATATTAATACTCACTTGCGAATGCGCGGCTATGAGTTATCGTTAAGCCATCGAACGACAGCGCAGGGCAATGGCCTTCCGCCACCAAGGCAAATAACAATTACTGCAACCAATGATCAATAAACTCATTCATATTCGCCAATTGATTGATACGGCCAAGCGACGCGACAGCTCGTCCACCCAGCTATCGCAGTTACTGGCGATACGCGCCAATCACTTGCATGAAGCGATTAAACTTCCTTCGCAAGAAGCGGAAGCGCTATTAGCGGAATTTGTGATTCGCTATATCGCGCAAGTGCCGGAATTTATTGAAGCCATTAGCGAGATCACCAAAGAAGCGGGGATTTTCGATGGCATCTTGCCGCTCCTGCATATTGCGAGCGATTATTTTTTAACGCCGCCGGATATTATTGGCGACCACAATCAACTGCAGGCGTTGTTCGACGAAGCTTATCTCGCGCATCGTTTGCTAGAAGAAGTGAACGACCGTTTTATTGGCTACTGCGGAATTCCGCTCGCGCCAATGGATATGACGCGCGCCAACGTAATTGCCCACGAATTAATTGGCGAGCCTTACGCCAATGAGCTGGATCAGGCCGTGTTGTTTTCCGCGGAATTGTTATTGAACCAATACAGCTTTGCGGGCGAAAGTTTCCAACATTATATTGCGTTGCATAAATCCCGCGGCTGGTCGCAGGAATTAAAACGCTGGCCGTGCCTCACCGAAGATTTGGCGATTGTGTTGGACTTCAGTAACACCAAAAATATCACCCATCACTAATTAGCTCAGCGCTAAAAACTTCTGCAATGCTGCTGGATATAGTCGATATGCGCGGGCATTAAGCTCGTGCATTTGCGTAGGACTTTTTGATAATCCGCAACCCGCGCTTGTATTTCGCCGGTAGCCAACTTATCCACCATCGGATGATAGGCCCGCGCTTTAATGCCCTGACCTTCAAATACCGCCAGCCAACTGGTCACGCCAAATAGTTCATCATTCTCGCGATAAATACGCCCGCTATTTTGGTAGAGGTCGATTTTGTCTTGCAGATATTGTGGAATTTCCATGTTGCGGCAGTGATCCCAAAACGGCGAGTCGTTACGCTCGGTGGCTTTGTAATGCAGGATCAGAAAATCGCGGATACGCTCGTACTCGTAAGCACCGTGTTGATTGTAAAAATCAATCTCGCGCTGGTGAAAGGCGCGCGATGGAAACAGGCTGATCAAACGTGCAATCGCGGTTTGGATAAGATGAATACTGGTGGATTCCAGTGGCTCCATAAAACCGCTCGCCAGACCTATAGCGACGCAATTTTTCACCCACATTTTTTTGCGCTTGCCCGCTTTAAACCTTAATTGTTTAGGTTCGGCCATGGCTTCGCCATCGAGATTTTTCATCAAGATCGCGCAAGCTTCATCGTCGCTCATAAACCGGCTGGAATAGACGTGACCATTGCCAATGCGATGTTGCAGCGGAATTCGCCATTGCCACCCCGCCGTGTGCGCAGTCGCCCGCGTGTAGGGCGTTAAGACGTCGGCGTTGGCACAGGGTACGGCGATAGCGCGGTCGCAGGGCAGCCATTGCGACCAATCGTCGTAGCCTGTGTTTAGCGCCTGTTCGATCAAGAGGCCGCGAAAGCCGGTGCAATCGATAAATAAATCGGCCGACATTAGTTGGCCGTTTTCCAATGCTAGCGACTCGATAAACCCATCGTGCGCACGCAATTTTACCTGGGCAATTTTGCCCTCAAAGCGCTGCACGCCGCGTTGCCCGGCGTAATCGCGCAAAAACGCCGCGTACAAACCCGCATCAAACTGGAAGGCGTAATTAAATGCGGAGAGCGGCGAATCGGGGATATCCACGGGCCGCATAAACTTATTGGCGTAGGCCGCCTGAATCGTGATTGAAAACTCTTCTAACGCGGGCGCTATTCCAGCTTGGGATAATTTCAACCAATAGTGATGAAACGGAACTGCCGCAATATCTTCACCGTAACTACCAAACGGATGCACATAGCGGTGGCCTTTTTGCTTCCAATTTACAAAGTCTATGCCCAGCTTAAACGTCGCCTGGGTTTTGCGCATAAACTCATCTTCATCCACCCCCAACATTTCGTTAAAGAGTTGGATATGCGGAATGGTCGCTTCGCCCACGCCGACGGTGCCAATCTCGGCCGATTCCACCAGGTGTATTTCGCAGGTTTTTCCTAGCGCATTAGCTAGTGCTGCAGCGGTCATCCAACCTGCGGTGCCGCCACCGGCGATTACGATTTTTTGAATAGCATCGGCTTGTCCAAATGTCATGGTGTTCGCTCGTTTATTGTTATGCGTTGATTAAAAGCTTTTTAGGTATTTGAACAGTAGGCTTGCAGATATTCCGCGTGGCTGGGCATGGCGGTCACAATTTGTTGGATGCCGGTTTTCATAGCCGCCGTATGTTGCTGCAGTTGTTCAAGCTTGATGCCCGAGAGTCGCGGATCGTATTTTTGCGGCCAGCATTGGTTGGCGAGAAACATGGCGGCCCAGCTTGGCGATGAAAAAGTTTCCTGCTCATGGCTGGCGATTTTTCCGCGCTGCTTAAACAGATCAATGCTGTGGCTGAGCGCATCCGGCAACGCATGCATTTTATTCACTCGCCAAAAATTCGATTCGTCACGCTGGCTTAAGGCAAAGGGCAACTGCTGAAAGTGGGCAACTCGTTCATATTCAAGCGCGGTAAGCCGGTTGTATTCCTGCGCAAACGCGGGCGATTCTACGGACGGAAATAATTCAATAAATCGCAATATGCCGGTGTGTACCAAATGCAAATTCGATAAGCCCAACTGACCACCGCCATTCGCTGCTTCGCCTAAAGCCAGGCAATTTTTCACCCAAGGATTCGGGCGATAACCGGAGTGTAAATTGGCGAGCTGAACATCTTCAGTTGTTTGTTGTTTAATAATCTCGAGCGCTTGCGCATCGCTTAAAAATTCGCTGCTGTAGAAATAGTGTTGATGAACTTCGGTGCGCAGCGGAATAGTTTTTTGCCAGCCATAGGCGTGAGCACTTAGCGTGGTGTGATTAGGAATATCTGCTGGCGATGGCTCAATCCAACTCAAGCGCCGGTCGCAGCCTAAACCGTCCCGAACAAATTCGCCCGGTGCCAGGTTTTCAATTAACTTGCCCGCTGCACCTGTGCAATCGATAAAAAAATCAGCCTGCAATTGGCGAAGTTTGCCGCTCTCCAAGGTCAACTCTGCTTGCGCAAGTTCGCCGCCGATAGCAGTGACGCCCATGGCGATTGCATAGTCGCGCAACATTTTTTTGTAGCTCGCGGTATCCAAATGCATTGTGTAGGGAAGTTGAAAACCGGCTGCTTGTTGTGAGTTGCTGAGCGGATTGAATTTCCGTTTACGCGCGGCCTGCACTGTAAGCGAGTAAGCATCGTAAGCGGTGCTATCGCCGCATTGGTGTAACAGATTTGCGTAGTGTTGAAACTCGACGCCATCCAACGACATACCGCAATCGCCCACGCCTAGCCAATAGCTGTGGCTCGGGCGCAACCAATCGCGATAGTGCGTTGCCAATTTAAAAGTAGCATCCGTCGCCTGAAAAAATTCACGCTCCTTGATATTGAGCAGGCGATGAAATTCGCGCAGCGATGGCATTGCAGATTCTGCCGAAGCATCGTCGGGCACCGGGATTTCCAGCACGCAGATTTTGATCTGCTGCGCAAAATGTTTTGCCAACATAGCAGCCGCAGTCCAAGCCGCCAGGCTGTCGCCGACTACAGCGATTGAACTGATATTCATGTGCGCACCCCGTACAAACTCATGCGCGCCTTGGGCGAGGCATATTGTGCGGCGGGCACTTGTAAATGATGTTGCAGGAATTTTTCGTGCAGCGGCATATCGCCAGAAGCCCGTGCTACCAAGTTATGAGTTTCCGCCATCAATGCCGTACAGTCGCGTTCGCTCACCGCATTCACGCGTGAATCAAACGCCTGCGGAATAACGCCTTGGCCCAAATAAACTGCCACCCAACTCGGCTCTAAAAACAAACCCTGCTTGTATTGCACAACATGACCGCGTGCGCGAAACAGCTCCATTTTGTGGGCCAGCTCGTCGGGGATTTTCATGGTGCGGCAGTGATTCCAAAACGCCGAATCGGTGCGCTGGGTTGCGTGGTAATGCAGGATTAAAAAGTCGCGCACACGGTCGTATTCGAGATCCAATTGGCGATTGAATTCCGCGCGCGGCGCTGCATCAAATTCGCGATCAGGAAAAAACTCGACCAGCTTCATAATCGCGATCTGAATTAAATAAATACTGGTGGATTCCAGCGGCTCTAAAAATCCGCCCGCTAAACCAATGGCGATACAGTTTTTATTCCACGCCTGTTTGCGCTTGCCGGTGACGAAACGTAAAAAATTGGGATCGGCCGTGGTGGGAGCGTCGAGGTTTTTCAGCAGCGCATCCAGCGCTTGTTCGTCACTGCAAAAATCACTGCAGTAGACCACGCCATTGCCGGTGCGATGTTGCAACGGAATTCGCCATTGCCAACCCGCATCGCGCGCTATGGCTTTTGTGTAGGGCGGAAAGCTGGCGGATCTTTCCGTAGGAACGGCGACGGCGCGATTACACGGCAGCCAATGGCTCCAATCTTCGTAACCGGTTTTTAAAGTTTGCTCGATTAAAACGCCGCGAAAGCCAGAGCAGTCGATAAACATATCTGCCGCTAATTCTTTGCCGTTATCCAGTGTGATGGATTTGATATCGCCCGAATCGGTTTGGCTCACCGAAACTACTTTTCCCTCCTGCCGCGCCACACCGCGCGCTTCGCTGTAGTTACGCAAGTAGCGCGCGTAGAGGCCCGCATCTATGTGATAGGCGTAGGAAAAGGTGGAGAGAATTGAGCGCTCGTCGCTGCTCGGAAATAAAAATTTATTCTGCTGCGCCGCCATAATCGGCAACGAGTATTCGTCGATGGGATAAGCCTTGCCTTGCAGATATTGCTTGAGCCAGTAGTGATGAAAGGCTACGCCTCTGATGTCCTGACCGTAATCGCCAAAGGGGTGGATATAAGCATCACCCTGTTTGCCCCAGTTGCTAAATTCAATTCCCAGTTTGTAGGTTGCGCCCGTAGCGCGCATAAATTCTTGCTCGTCGATACCGAGCGTTTGATTGAAAAAACGTAAATGCGGCAGCGTGGCTTCACCGACCCCGACAGTGCCAATCGCTTCCGATTCCACCAGTGTGACCTGTACACCGCGTGGTACAAAAAAATGGGCGAGCGCCGCTGCGGTCATCCAACCGCTAGTGCCACCACCCAAAATAATCAATGAGCGAATAGTCGGATCAGCATTGTGTTGGAGCATGATTCTGTACCGCTAAATGTAAATATGTAGATAAATAGTTAAGTCATGTCTAACAGGAAAAAAGCACGGACGACTTGCGTCGCCCGTGCAAAGGACTCCTAACTTTTTAAACGGAGCTTTTTAGAAACGCTCTATTTAGAAATGGTCTATTTAAAATCGACCTATTTAAAACCAACTTATTAAAACTGACCTTTCAACACTAATGAATAACGGCGGTCGTTGATGAAAGAGTTACGTTTTAATTTGGTGCCCGCTTCATCCACTTGCATCAGTGTGTTTGTGGTTTCGTCAGTCAGGTTCGAACCCTCTAAGGCGATTTTGAAGTTGTCGTTAAGTTTGTAGCTGATAGACGCATCCAATTGGCCTGAAGCGTCACTGTAAATCGGCAGTTGGGTAATAACGTCACGCGTAGTCAGCAAGTATTCAGAACGCCAGTTGTAAGCGAGGCGTACCGAAATATCACCCTTCTCATACATACCTACCAGGTTGAACGTGGTGTCCGACAAACCTTGCAGCGGTACTTTGAAAATTGGTGTTGGTGCTGAGTCTGGAGATGTATCTGGTGGATTGGAATTATCTAAACCTGAGTTGGGCACAGTACCGGATTGATCCAACAAGGTGATATTGAACTGCGCGCCTAAGCCATCGAATGGGGCAGGCAAGAAATCGTAAAACTGTTGGTAACCGAATTCAAAACCAGTCACGCCAGCATTACCTTGGTTGATAGCCATATCCACATTCACTGTTCGCGTTACGCCACGATTGGTGAACGAGGTTGGCACTGACGCGTTGGCGAAGAAATTGCTCAAGTCTTTATAAAACACGCCCGCAAATACCGAGCCTCCTTTTGCAAAATACCACTCAATAGTGCTGTCGTAATTTACTGACTCCATTGGCTTAAGGTGCGGGTTCCCAGCGTTGGCAGCGTAGCTAATGGTAGCGGATTGCGCCATTCCAGTTACGGGATCGTTTATTACGTTCAATACCGGATAGATGGAAGTGTAGTTACGAATATTACCGAGGTCTGGATAGCTAATAGCTTTGGACACACCAAAACGCGCCTGGATATCATCGCGAAACGCGTACTTCAAACCAAAGCTTGGCAGGAATTTTTTGCTGCTATTGCTAACGGTATTCCGCGGACCTTCACCGCCAGAACTAAACTCACGGTCGTCTGCAGATAGCAGTGGCCTAACATTGTCGTCAACTGACGCGTATGAAAGCCCGCCTACAGCGTCGTTATCAACTTCCACATAACGCACGCCAATATTGCCCAGCAAACTATCGTCCTCGTTGCCGAAATTCAATTTCGCGTAGATTGCTTTATTCGTCTCTTGCGTCTCGTTAATTTCATTAGGTAGGTAAATCCCGCTTCCATCTCCACGGCTGGCGAGATCCACAAAACCGAAAGGTTTTACCGCTGCCAAAAAGCTCGCGTAATCTTTTACCAAAGCTTCACTTGGCACCAAGACACCACCACCTGCAATACCGCTATTGCCACGGTAGAAGTTGTCGGGAGTAAACAGTTGAGAAGCAGGCGCGTCATAGCTATCACCATTGCGCTGGCCATCCCATGGAGTTACGTCGTGCAGGCCGTCAAAGTATTTTTTACCACCTGACCAAGCTTCCGACAAAACGCCCCAGTTGTATTCGGACCAACGTGTGGTTTGTTTGCGCTCAGAAAAGCGGACACCAGCTTCTACCGATTTAGCCCAGCCATCGTTCAATTCATATTTTGCATCCAGACGATAAGCACCTTCGTCGCCATCGTTGTCTTCAATATGATCCATCGCCGCGCGGTAGAAATAATTTGCTGGGTCAGCAAAATAAGTATTGGGATTTGCCGCATCAGTAGGTGGCAGAATTTCTACGGAGGAATCGCCACGGAAATCAGCCTTCGCAGATGCCTTTACGTGACCGATAATAGTGGCGTCAAAGCCTTTGGTTTTTGCCTCCACTCGTTGCACATCGGCAGTTATGGTTAACTCGTCGGTGGGAGTGTATTTGAAGTGCAGCGAGTAATCTTCCACCAGCGAAGTTTTGTGGTTGTTGCGGGTGGTGACGTCCATACCATCAATATTGAGCAAGGTACCGCTGGTAAAACTCACATCGTTATAGGTTGAATCGGCGGATGGCGTGCCGACGTTATCATCCTGATTAATCGCGTGCTCAATCCAGGTTTGGGTGGAATCAGAGCGCAAATATTCAAAGGTCGATTCGAAATTGCCGGTGGGATTACGCCATTGCGCCACCAGAGATGCACCTTTACGCTCACGTTCCTGAATGGTGGTATTTATGCCGGCATTGACTGGCTGCCAACGTTTTACAGTTTGACCATCGATGACAACATCTGATTGAACAGGTGTAGTACTACTACCATTAGCGCGCTCTAAACGACCCTCACGCACACCATCAGTACGGGTAGTCAGCTTAGAATCCGCAACACTTACCAAAAAGCCAAAATCGCCAGCCTCGGTATTCCACTGATTGCTGTAAAGACCTGAGAAGCTTGGTTCTGTCTCTTTGCTCAAATCCGCATAATCAGCGGTCGCGGTGAAGGCGATAATTTGGTTGGCAGAGTCAAACGGCTTGCGAGTAGTGAGGTTCACAGCACCAGAAATACCGCCCTCAATCATATCCGCCGATTGGTTTTTAAAAACTTCCACTTTCGCCATTAGCTCGGGCGGAACATCCTGAAAGCTCAAGCCGCGCCCGCTGTTGGCGGAGAAGCTGTCGCGTCCATTAAATTCGCTGCGAGTTTGTGGCAGGCCGCGCAAGGTAATGCCGCTACCCTCGATGGAAAAGTGATCCGGGTCGGCGGCGGCCGCAAAGCGCTCCAACGCAATACCGGGTACACGTTGCAAGGATTCAGTCACGCTTTTATCTGGCAGCGAGCCGATATCGTCGGCGGAGATTGCATCCACAAAAGTTGCTGAGTTGCGCTTAATTTCCTGCGAGCTTTGCAAGTTTGCGCGCGCGCCAGTGATGATGATTTCTTCAACTTTGCCATCGGCATTTTCAGTGGCTGCCGTTTGCGCGAAAGCCGGTGCAGCAAGCGCCATAATGCAGAGCGCCAGGGTATTTTTTTTGAAGAGTTTGCCAGGTGTTATGTTGTAGCCGGTGCGTTTTGATGTACTCATGTTGTCCTCGTCATCAATTATTTTGATTGTTAGTCTTTTGAACTGGTTAGCTGCTTGAAATAAGTCTTATTTATTTACAGCAGATGCACACACAAAAACGCTTGAGTTAATTTGGCGGTTGAGCAGATCTCAGCGCGAAGGCAAAAGGGATTTTTATGTGCCACTAAATAATCAGCGCTTGAGACACGCTAGTCGCGCCAGTTTGCGCGGCCTACCTAAAGTGATGACGAAATCTGAAAATCCGTGTGATTGGGTAACAGAACTCACGAAGAGACTGAGATTGCGCGCGGTTTCATAAGCATCACCACTTTGCGCAACCCGCGAAAGTGATGACGGAAGGAAGATTTTTGCGAGGATTGATGCTCGTTAATCGAGCAATAGCGCGAAAATAAATGGGGATAGAAAAGATTAAATTTGTAAGCTAGAAGCGTGTGAAGAGTTAATAAAAAGTATGAGCGAGGCTAATAGTCTTTCGATTAATAAGATGGATTTTTGCTGTTTATATTTTCATCAATCCACTTAGAAAATTATCAAGAAGGAAGCTGTCATCCCTAATCAGACGCGCACGTCGAAGGAATGACGAATCTCAATTAAATCAGTTCGACTTATCTGGAATAATATTAATCACCTGAACCGCTTGCGATTCTTCTTCGTGATGATTCACCCGCGTTTGCAACTCGCCAGTGGCAATATTCAAACGCATCTCTTCCTTAAAATCACAATTCACGCATTCGCGAAAATCTTTACCATCCAGATTAAAAACCACAATCGAGTCCATGGTGGAACAGCGCGGGCAAACCGCGCCCGCCATAAAACGACGTTTGGTGGAATAGGCCATTACACAACTTCCTCGACCACTATGCCGGAGTGACGCAAGAGCGCGTCGATGTTCGGCTCACGTCCGCGAAAATTGGTGAACAATTCCATCGGCGTTTTGCTGCCGCCCTGCTGCAAAATTTCGCGCAGGAAGCTTTCGCCGGTGGTCGAGTTAAATATTCCCTCTTCTTCAAAACGCGAGAACGCATCTGCCGATAACACTTCAGCCCATTTGTAGCTGTAATAACCAGCAGCATAACCGCCTGCAAAAATATGGCTGAAACTATTTTCAAAGCGATTGAACGCAGGCGGCTGCACCACCGCAACCTGATCGCGCACTTGCTGCAATACTTCCTGCGCAGTATGTGGATGCTGCGCGTTGTATTCAGCGTGCAAACGGAAGTCGAATAACGAGAACTCAATCTGCCGTAACATTTGCAAGCCGGATTGGAAATTTTTAGCGGCGAGCATTTTGTCCAACAACAATTGCGGTAGCGGCTCACCGGTTTGATAGTGGCCGGAGATTAACGGAATCGCTTCCGGCTCCCAGCACCAGTTCTCCATAAATTGACTGGGCAACTCCACCGCATCCCAGGCGACGCCGTTTATACCACTTACTGCCGCCACATCAATTTGGGTGAGCATGTGGTGAATGCCGTGGCCGAATTCATGGAATAACGTTGTGACTTCATCGTGTGTGAGCAGCGAAGGCGTATCGCCAACCGGTGGTGTGAAATTGCACGTCAGGAACGCAACGGGCAATTGCAAACCGCGTGGCGTTTTACGGCGAACGCGTGCATCTGCCATCCAGGCGCCACCACGTTTGTGTTCACGCGCGAATAGATCGAGATAGAAACTAGCGACGTGTTCATCGTTTTTGTAGATTTGGAAAAAACGAACATCGGGGTGATAGGTATCGAAATCAGCGATTTGTTTTACCTGAATGCCAAACAAGCGATTCACTACAGCGAACATTCCGCTAATCACTTTTTCCGCCGGAAAATACGGACGCAATTCTTCTTGGGAAATAGAATATTTTTCTACACGCAATTTTTCGCTGTAGTAAGTTGTATCCCAAGCTTGTAAATCTTCACAACCGCGCGATGCCGAAAATTCTTTCAACTCGGCGTAATCACGTTTTGCGTAAGGTTTGGATTTCTTCGCGAGCGCTTCCAAAAAATCCAACACTTGTTGCGGGCTTTGCGCCATTTTGGTGGCAAGCGAACGTTCGGCGTAATTACTAAAACCTAACAGCTGCGCAAGCTCGTGTCGCAACGCCAGAGTTTCAGCGATGATTTCAGTGTTATCGAATTCCGCGGTGAATTCTGTTTGCAAATCTGCATTGGTTTTTTGTGAGTTAGAGGATGCACGCGTAACATTCGCCGTATAAATTTCTTCACGCAACGCACGATTTTCCGCATACATAATTACCGCGTAATAAGATGGAAAATCCAATGTAATAACGTAGCCGCTTAGCGATTTTTTCTGTGCTGCCTGCGCTGCTTGCGCTAATGCAGATTCCGGCAAGCCCGCAAGCGCATCTGCCGATTCAAAATGTTTAAACCATGCTTGAGTAGAATCCAAAACATGATTCGAAAATTGATTGGATAATTCTGATAAACGCTGCTGAATTTCAGCGTAACGTTTTTTATTTTCATCACTTAACGCAACACCGCCCAAACGAAAATCGCGCAGTGCGTTATCGACAGCTTGTTTTTGCGATTGGCTTAAATTTTTATAATCGTCACTGGTTGCGAGTGATTGATAGGCTTTAAATAAATTTTCATTTTGGCTTATTTCAGTACCGTATTCGGTTAAAAGTGCAATGCTGGCGTTGTACGCTTTTCGCAATTCTTCGTCATTACGCACCGCATTTAAATGACTAATCGGCGACCACGCCTGGTCCAATTTATCGCCTTGTTCCTCAAGTGGCGCAACCAAAGTTTCCCACGACGGCGTATTTAAACCTGCAAGCAAATCTTTTAAATGACTACGGCTGTCTTCAATGATCTGGTTAATAGCGGGTTCAACATGCGCAGCTTCAATCGCCGAAAACGGTGGTAACACGTGCGCTTGCAATAAAGGGTTAGTCATAAAACGACTCCAAACGGGGATAATCAGCAAGAATATTTTCCTATATGATACAACTTAAACAGGAACACACCCTATATTTTGTAAAGGTTTTGTACTCACTTTGTAATAGAGCCAATCATTATCAGGCTCATTAAAATAGATTTTTTCAGCTCTGGAGCGCCAATGAAACATAACCAAAATCCTTTAAGCATTCGCAGCTACCAAGGTGTGCGCCCGCAATTTGGTGAGAATGTTTATGTCGATCCTGCAGCAATTGTGATTGGCGATGTGCATATCGGCGAAAATTCATCCGTATGGCCCTACGCAATTATTCGCGGCGACATGCATCGTATACGTATAGGCGCACGCACCAGTATTCAAGATGGCTCGGTATTACATATTACGCACGCCAGCGATTTTAATCCCGCAGGACATCCGCTCATTATTGGCGATGACGTCACCATCGGCCACTCCGTAAATTTACACGGCTGCACTATCGGTAACAGTGTATTAGTCGGCATAGGCTCAACCGTATTAGACGGCGCGATTGTTGAAGATGAAGTAGTCATAGGCGCAGGCACATTAGTCCCACCCGGCAAACGACTTGAAAGCGGATTTTTATACGTAGGCTCACCTTGCAAACAAGCGCGCCTCTTAAAAGATAGTGAGCGCGCTTTTTTCAAATATTCCGCAAGTAATTATGTGAAACTAAAAAATTTCCATATTGCGGAATTGGAAGCATTAGTTAAATAGAAAGATTTAATTAAAAGAGTAAAAGTATTTCAAAGGAGAAAACTATGACATTTGAAGCTGTAACACTGGAAGGAAGCTTTGTTCGCTTGGAGCCGCTTTCGTTAAAACACCGCGACGAACTTATTGATGCAATCTCGGATGGCGAATTGTGGAATCTCTACGTCACACTTGTTCCTCAAATTAAAGATATAGATGTATTTTTCACTAACGCACAAACCGCTTATGAAAACGGCGACGGACTTGCGTTCGCTACTATCGACAAAGCCACCGGCAAAGTTGTTGGCTCCACCAGATTCCAGAAAGCCAATCTACCTAATAAACGTATCGAAATTGGTTACACTTTTCTGGGGAAATCCTGGCAAAAAACTCGCATCAATACAGAAGCAAAGCTATTGATGCTAACCCATGCATTTGAAACACTGAATGTGAACCGCGTAGAATTTCTCACCGATTATCTCAATAACGTTTCACGCAATGCCATTCTACGTTTAGGTGCAAAAGAAGAAGGTTTGCTACGCAGCCACATGGTAATGCCCGATGGCCGCATTCGCGATTCAATGCTCTACGCTATTGTCAAACATGAATGGGCTGGAGTTAAACAGCATTTGAATTTTAAACTCAAGGAGATGTGACCACCAACTACAGATTTACACGTTAGACTCATATGTCATTTAAACAATATCATTAAAAAATAGGGAATTTTATGGGAAAGATTAAGCATCTGGTATTAATTAACTTAATATTCAGTAGTTTCACATTTGCGGACGCAGTTAATAAAGAAATAATTTTTGGTGATCACTACATTGGCTATCTACCTTTTTATGATTATCCATCACCGAATACCGGATATCGTCAGGCTGATATCAGTAGCAAAATAGCGACGCCAGTTAGCCTATTAAGTGGCTGCGTGACAGGCGATGGCGGCAGCTGCAATATCGGAATACCCTATAAAAAAATATTCAAAGATAAAACCGGCAACATATTTTATTTAGTTAAGACTAACGATCAACAGGAAATCTGGACTCTTCCTCCAGCTAATATACAGACTAGTGATTTTAATATCGAAGTGGGAGCTGGCGGTTCAGATATTATATATGCGGACAACGAGGCATTAACAAACACCGAAAAACAGGACAAGGTTCCAAATTTAAATATTGAAAGAATTTCAGCATTCGAAAAAATGCGCGCAGCTCTAAGTTACAATCGCGGTGAGATCGAACTCCAATTACCTAAAGAAAACAATGCTATACAAAATGAATTTAAAGTGTGGCCGTCTTCCGAAAAGCCGCCTTTAAATCCAATTATTCTTGATAAGGAAAATTTTGAAAAATTAGTGGTATCCGATTTGGATGCACCACTGACGGTCGAGTTCTTACGTATGTCCGGTGACTATTTATTAATTAAACGACATGGAAATTCGGACAAAATTTTTACCTATGCAGTGAGTACAGATTATGAAGATACTTATTTTTGGCTAGACACTAGCAAACTAGGTGGCGTTAAACATTTAATCCCTTATGATTTTTCCAAAGATTATTATGACCCGCTTGTTATCAATGAATTTTTGAGTGTAGAGAAAATCGAAATTTTTAACGGTAATGAATATGCGTTGATTTCAAATCGATACCAAGCGATAGATCCCCTCAATTTTAATAAAACCGATAAAACTTTTGCCGAGCTTACTTTTTCCGTTCCTTTGTATTGGGTAAAAATACGTGATACTAACGGCCGCCTCAGATTCTGGTTTGACCTTTATATTGGTTGTTAGCTTCACAAGGGTATTTGCTACTGGATTTGAGAAAACGAACATTGGGAGATGTCGCACCATCCAAGTATTCACATTCCAGGAAATCTCGCTTGCGGCAAAAACACTTTAGCGTTTCTGCCGCAAGGTCAGCCCAACTTACAGATTTTTATGTTTTTTTATTTTTCCGCCAATAACTAATAATTGCCCCGCATATCGCACCGATAAAAAATAAAACCGGCCCAACATAAAATCCTAGCAAAACCATATAAGCCGTAGCTGACTCCAAACCAGCTCGGCTGGCACCATGTATAAATACAAAATCGTTGAATAGCCCGTACAAAAATGACAATGCCAATAATAGCAAAACGCAGATCAATCCAGTTTTTAACGCGACAGTCAGATAGCCGAAGTGTTTTAGAATTAATACAAAGGAAGCTATTAAAATGCAAATAACGAGGATTATTAGAAAAATCATTCAAGCTCTCTCGTAGATCATAAGTTAAATACACTCGCTAGAGCCCGTATCGTAATCAATACGATACTTACTATCATTAAAATCAAAAACTTCAATATGTGAATTTAATAAAGAGAAATTGCCAGTAAAGATATCTGCTCCATCAGATGACCAAATAATATTGCCAGATTCATTGAACCTTACAATTGAGATCTCTCCGTGTGATATGAATGCATTTTTAAGTTTATTGTAGTGAACCCCAAAACAAGCAATTGAATCCACGCCAATACACCAGAGAAATTCGAAAGGATCACTTATAAAACAAACAACAAATTGTCCAACTGCTAAATAGGACTTCTCGTTAACAGTAATAATTGAATTTCCATGAATAACGCTTTTTCCTCCAGCCGCCCCGAATACAGCAACGCTTTCCCCATTAACTTTTACACCGTGAATAGCGCTTGGACGATATTCGGGCTCAAGATTCATCTCGAAACTATATATATTTTTATTATCTGAAGAGCCGAATGTATAATCATTCTCATTAATTATTTCAATCAATTGCATTTAAAAAATTCCTAAGCAAAACCAAATATCAAATTTAAAATATTCCAGAATGTAAGTTACGCTGAGGACTGAACTCCGATCTAACTACCTAAAACTTTCAGCCTAGTATGGTGATTTTAGCGATTGCCAGCCGTTTATTTAAAACTGCCATAAATTACAAATGAGGCGAGAGCTATACATAAAAAAATCATGAGACCGGCAGCAGCAGTTTTTGCACTTCTAAAAGCCGGCTCTCCTTTTTTAACACGATCCCATTCAATTTTTAAAAGCGGCCTAGAATAATTTGTAGCAATCTGAATTGCCTTCATAGTTTCAGCACTGTTTGATTTTTCCCTTATTGCTATATTCTGTTTTTCTATAGCTATGGCTAATAATCTAAGAAGTTCCTCATGTTCAGGCTCATCCACATTCAAGCGAAGAATGATCCTAGAATATACCTCCGCAACTTGATATCTTACTTCACTAACTTTTTCAGAAGAAATTTTAAATCGATTTTTATTTTCACTATTTTCTGAAAATATAAATTCCTCTTCTGTGGCGCGCGCAAATGCTCTAGAGCAAGCAAAAAAAATCGAAAGATCCTCTCTAAGAGCATCAATCCACGCCTGTCTAAATTCAGATATCTTCTGCTCTTTGGTAAGTGTCAAACTTACGAAAGAGCAAATTGCAGTTATTAGTGAAGCTGTAATGGTTGCCATAGCAACAATGGAAAAAACAGGCAATTCCGCTGACATTTGATACCTCTGACTTGAACACTACGCACGCGCAATGTCCGAGCTAAGCATTACTAGAAAATTAATTCCCCTTAAGCTTGTTACTCATCCCCACAATTCTGTCGCAAGAAATCATCATGCGTTGGCAAGGTTTTCACCATCGACTGAATTGCTTGTCGTGCAATTTTTAAGGTATCGCTGATTTCTTGATAGTCCATATTGTCTACGCGTGGGCAATATTTATTAGGCCTGATTCCCATACCTTCGAATACGGATTGCCAGCTGCTGCTGCGGAATAATTCGTCGGTGCCTTCACGGATTAAACCGTGGCCTTTGAATAATGCGATGCGTTCCTGCAGGGATTCTGGTAGTTCAATGTCTTTGCACCAGCGCCAAAATTCGGTGTCGGTACGCTGGGTTGTGCAGTAGTGAAGGACGATAAAATCTCGGACTTCTTCAAAATCGGTTGCCATGCGGCGGTTGAATTCTTTGATTAAACTTGGGTCGCAATCGCGGTCGGGGAAGAAACGCAGAAAGAAATCCATGCCGCGTGCGATTAAATGGATTGAAGTTGATTCTAGTGGCTCAACAAAACCGGATGCCAAACCCAGCGAGAGACAATTTTTCTCCCACATATTTTTACGGCGACCAGTGGAAAAAGGAATTACGCGCGGATCGTTAATTCGTGGGCCATCCAGATTTTTTAGCAGTGTAGATTTTGCTTCGGCGTCGCTACAAAATTTACTGGAATAAACGTAGCCATGACCTGTGCTATTACGCAGTGGAATTTTCCAGCTCCAGCCAGATTTGCGTGCGGTTGCAGTGGTGTAGGGCAGGCGTTTTTCTTGAGCGCTGGTTTTTACAACCACGGCGCGATCACAGGGCAAATATTTTGACCAATCTTCAAATTCAACGCCTAATTTTTTTTCGATAAGCAGCGCTTTAAAACCGGTGCAGTCGATAAAAAAGTCGCCGTGAATTTCACGCCCATCGGTTAAAATTAATTTTTCAATGGCGCCCGATTCGGTTTGCGTAACATGTTCGACGGTTCCTTCGGTGCGTTTTACGCCGCGCTCGCTGGCATATTTATTTAAATAGTTGACAACCAGTTTTGCATCCAAATGCACCGCATAACTTGCTCCGCCGATGGGCGTGTTTTGCAATTGGGTTGGCCAGAAAAATTTTTCCTGTTCAGCCATAACCGAGCAAGGTGAAAAATCTTGCAAGCGTGAAGTATCACCTTGCGTAGTTGCTTTCAGCCAGCACTGATAGAAATCGTGTGAGCCTATGCGTTTGCCAATAACACCGAAGGGGTGAAAATAGGATTCGTTTTTTTGTCGCCAATCAATAAATTTAATACCGAGCTTAAAACAGGCTTGGGTACTTTTAATAAATTCTCGTTCATCGATACCCAAATTTTGAATCAAGCGCACGACCGGCGGAATAGTAGATTCACCGATGCCGATAGTGCCGAGATCATCAGATTCTACTAATTCAATTTCGCACAATTCGGATTTAAGGTGATAGGACAACATGGACGCGGCAATCCAACCCGAGGTGCCGCCGCCGACTATCACGATTTTTTTGATGGGATTAATTTGATTCATATTTTTTTGACCGAATGCCGCTGCTTTTTGATAGAAATATTTAAATTAATAATTTACTTTTTCGTGTTTTACCAACTTTGATTTTCTACCAAGAGACCTGAACCGACGGTTTCATGTGCCGTAGTAAATTGCCAATTGTTGACTTGAATTGCACGACGCACCGCATCTATGGCTTTGTGCCGTGGAAAGCTCGCACGCCAGGCGAGTAAAATATTTCGCGAAGGATTGGTTTGTAATGGGCGCGCGGTAATTGTCTGTTGTGAATAGAGAGAAGAATTGATCGCCGACGCAGGCAATACACTAAGGCCTAAACCAATCGCCACCATATGACGCAGAGTTTCCAAACTGCTGCATTCAATAATATTTTTCGCAACTGGCTGAA
The DNA here is from genome assembly GCA_004172865.1 of Gammaproteobacteria bacterium. Lineage (GTDB taxonomy): Bacteria > Pseudomonadota > Gammaproteobacteria > Pseudomonadales > Cellvibrionaceae > Cellvibrio. The sequence goes on from SEBV01000009.1 coordinate 284,788, forward strand.
AAATTTCTAACATCTGCTCGCTTAAACATTGTTTTTTGTTGAGCACCAAAAATGTTTGGTCGTGCAATTCTTCCATTGAGATACTGGCTTTGGCGGCGAGCGCGTGATTGGGTTGCATAACCAATTGCAACGGCTCGCGATAAATTTGTTGAGTAACGATATCGGCCTCAGTAAAGGGCTGTGAGATGAGAATTGCATCCACCTCGCCAGTTCGTAATTGCTGGCGCAAATCACTGTTGTAACCTTCGGAACAAACGAGTGTAAGTTGACTCGCAATCACACTTAATGATGGAACCAGTTGCGGAAAAAGATAGGGCGCCAGGGTGAAAATTGAGCCCAGTTTCAATTCACCGCTGAGCTGATCTTTATCGGCTTTTGCCAATGCGGTGATGGCGTCGGTTTGCGATAACACTCGCTGCGCCTGCGCAATAATTTGTTCGCCCATTTTGGTAACGCGAATACCGGATTTGCTGCGCTCAAATAGCAAAACACCTAAATCCTGCTCCAACTTACGCACTGCCATACTCAAGGTCGGCTGGCTTACATTGAAAGCTTCGGCGGCACGTCCAAAATGACGCGTTTGGGCAACTGTAACCAGGTAACGCAGCTCTATCAGTGTCATGTAATCCACTCGGGCGATATTGATCGCAAACATTTGACTCAGCCAGCAAATTTATCATAGTTAAAATTGATAGTCATTTGATTGTCCGACCCTTGGGGATTTATGTACAAAGCAGGACTTCGAGTTTTTCGGCTTACAAAAAGGCGCGAGTGGCCCAGCGCTGTTCTCAATGCTGGTACTCATGGAGTTGTGACTACCTTAATGGCGTCACCGGTATTTGAATGGGTTTATGGCAGGAGCGCACTTGCGACTGGCGAGCTGAATGCTATCGGTAAAAATACCGCCGCAAGTGCCTGATAAAACAATTATTGAAACCTATCATTGAAACAAGAGTTTAACGATTTCCAACCCTGAAAAACCCCTTCAGCCGCCTTCCCCCAGGCGGCTTTTTTTGGCAAAAAATCTTAGGGAAGATCAAACACCAGAGCTTTTACCGGTTCACCTTTCGCACTAAAACTCAAATCGCTTAGGGATTCTATTTTCACGCCGTCGCCAGCCTGCAAGGTTTCCCAAGCACCATCGTTGCCTTTTACAACTAAGGGCCCCTCAATGTTGTGCACATAGTAACGACGCGCCGTATCGGTATCCAGTTGAGCGCTTGCTTCAGGTGTCAGGATCAGCTGATAAATACTGGCGTCTTGCTTGATGTGCAAACTGCCATCTTTCCCATCTGGACTAATCACCAGCGTTAAACCGTGCTCGTTACCGAAATCTTTTTGCTGATAGCCGGGTTTGTGACCAAGCACATTAGGCTGAATCCAGATCTGCAAAAAATGCAGCTTTTCGGTGTTGGACGGATTGAATTCACTGTGACGAATGCCACTGCCGGCCGACATCAATTGAAACTCACCCGGTGGCAAACTGGTGATATTGCCTTCGCTATCTTTGTGCGCAATTTCGCCGCTCAACACATAGCTGATAATTTCCATATCGCGGTGACCGTGCGTTTGAAAACCGGCGCTGGGAATCACTTCATCGTCATTGATAACACGCAGGGCGGAAAAGCCCATTTGGGTTTCGTCTTGGTAATTGCCGAATGAAAATGTGTGCTTGCTACGAAGCCAATCAAAAGCTCCACTACCACGTTGGTTGCTGCGTCTAATAGTAAACATAGTGACTCCTTAATCCAGTGCTGACTTGCGTTTTGCAAGAATGGAAGCAGTGTAGGCCGCACCCATCAATCAATACAGTGGACAATTTAGTGCGATTAGATCAGTTTTTTAGAAGGGTTTATTTTTTAGGGTAAGCGGTGAACGGAAAGTGCGCTGGCACTTTCCATCTTAAAATTTTATTTCTTTTCGTTTAATTGTCTACGCAACGCCATAATCACTGGCACAACTTCCGGCCGAATTTGTCGCCATAAATAAAATGCTTCGGCGGCTTGGCCGATTAACATTCCCAAGCCATCGGCAATTTTTGCAGCGCCTTGTTGTTGTGCCCATTGCATAAATACGGTGGGTTCTGCGCCGTACATTAAATCGTAGCAAGCGGCATTTGTGTTTAATAAATTTTCAGGCAATGGCGGTAAATCGCCGCTTAAACTCGCTGAAGTTCCGTTGATAATAATATCGAATTGTTCGCCATCTAATTGTTCAAAACTTTTTGCCTGAACATCGCCAAGATCTTGAAAATGTGCGGCTAATTCTTCCGCTTTTGCGAAGGTGCGATTGGCAATAATAACTTGCGCAGGATGCTCCGCTAACACTGGTTGCAAAATTCCACGCACAGCGCCGCCTGCACCTAGAATTAAAATTCGTTTGCCTTCCAGTTCCCAGCCGAGATTGTGCATATCGTGCACCATGCCGATGCCGTCGGTGTTATCGCCTAAAATAATTCCGTCGGCCTGAATCGCCAACGTATTTACGGCACCCGCACGCAGCGCACGCGGTGTAAGTTGTTGCGCAAAATTAAAAGCTTCAATTTTAAATGGCACGGTAATATTTAAACCTTTACCGCCTTGTTTAAAAAATTCGTGCGCCGCTTTTACAAATTCGTCGGTAGCCACTAATTGTTTTGCGTAATGCAAATCTTGCCCGGTTTGCTCGGCAAACTGGCGATGAATTGCGGGCGATTTACTGTGATTTATTGGATTGCCAAATACGGCGTATTGATCAGTCATTGAAGTTCCATTTAAATAATCTTATTGCTTATACATCGCCACATTCATTGACGATTCGCTCATGCTTTTTAATTAAAATTTATTTCAACCAATCGCGATGCGGTAAAAATTTTTCGTAAAGCTCTGCCTCTGCGCTGCCCGCTTCGGGATGGAAATCATATTCCCAACGCACCAGCGGTGGCAGCGACATTAAAATAGATTCGGTGCGGCCACCGGTTTGTAAACCAAACAAAGTGCCACGGTCATACACCAAATTAAATTCCACGTAGCGGCCACGACGATAAAGCTGGAATTGGCGTTCGCGTTCGCCGTAGGGCGTATTTTTGCGTGCGGCTAAAATCGGTTGATAAGCGGGTACAAAACTATCGCCTACGGATTGCAAAAATCCGAAACTTTTTTCAAAACCTGGCTCATTCAAATCATCAAAAAATAATCCGCCTACGCCGCGCGCTTCGTTGCGATGTTTGAGGTGAAAATATTCATCGCACCATTTTTTGTAACGAGGATAAACATCTTCACCAAAAGGATCGCACGCATTTTTTGCGGTGTTATGCCAATGAACCACATCGGATTTGTTGCCGTAGTAGGGCGTTAAATCGTAACCGCCACCAAACCACCAGACGGGTTCAGCACCTTCTTTTTCGGCGATAAAAAACCGTACGTTAGCGTGACTGGTAGGTGCGTAGGGATTGTTGGGATGAATAACGAGAGATACACCCATGGCTTCAAACGCGCGGCCCGCTAATTCCGGGCGATGGGCCGTGGCTGATGCGGGCATCTGGGTGCCGTGTACGTGCGAAAAGTTAACGCCGCCTTTTTCTATGGCTACGCCATTGGCGAGCACGCGAGTTCGGCCACCGCCGCCTTCGGTACGCGTCCAGGAATCTTCAACAAACCCTGCGCCGCCATCTTCAGCCGCGAGCGCGTTGCAGATGCGATCCTGTAAATCCAATAAATAGGCTTTAACGGCAGCCTTATCGGGTGCAGAGGCAGGTGAGTTGCTCATAAAGAATTCCTTAGCGCCCGATATCGACCAAATAACGTGATTGAGGGCAGGTCTGAAAAGGCCGCTATTCTACTCGGCCTTCCATTAAAGCGTTAGCCGGGACGAACAATTTCGCCCGTCATTAGGTCACGGATTTCAGAGGGATTGGCGCGATTGCCAACAGCACCAGAAGTGATTGCGTCTAACTCGTCGCCGAAGTAGCGATGTACATCAAAACCTGTGCGCGCCGGGCGGCGACCCTGGACATTGCAGGAGGTGGAAACAATGGGCGCACCAAAGGCACGACTCAATGCCGACGCCACCGGGTGGGCAGTAACGCGTAGAGCAACGCCGGTGTAATCACCAGTGATCCATTTGGGCGCGAGGCCGTTATTGGGCACCAGCCAAGTGACGGGACCAGGCCAGGTTTTCTTAATGCGTTGACGTTGGATATCGTTCAAATGGTAGATAAAGGGTTCGAACAAACTGATGTCCGCCGCCACCAAAATCAGGCCCTTATTGACGGGGCGTTGCTTCATCTCCAACAAACGCATTACCGCATCTTCATTGAAAGGATTACACCCCAAACCCCATACGGCTTCAGTGGGGTAAGCGACTACGCCGCCCTGCCACATTTGTTTTGCAGCGTACTGCACACGGGGATTCAGTATCCAATTATTCATAACCAACGCCTTAAAGAGAGATGCTGGCAATCTACCGAATTATCGCAGGCACGTATAGCAGGCAAACTTGTTCACAACATGGATGCATCTCAAATACGCTGATAACCAGCGCCGAGTTGCTGAACATAACCTTTGATTTCCAAGCCAATCAACTGCGCGGCGACACTGCCGACAGCAATATCGGTTCGCTCAACAAGTTCATCGATATTGACGGGATCGTAGCCCATCGCATGAATGAGTTGCTGCTCGGCGGGCGATAATCCGTCCAGACTTTTATGATCCAATTCGGTTTTCTTTTCGGCACGCTGCAGCATTTTTGTAAGCCTCTCACGTTGAAAGCCGAGCATGCCTTGCAGTTGATCCACAATATCCTGCCCGGTTTCAACAAGCGTTGCGCCCTGCCGGATAAGCTGATGGCAGCCGCGCGCCAAGGGATTGTGAATAGAGCCGGGAATCGCAAAGACTTCGCGATTTTGCTGCAACGCGGTTTTGGCGGTAATGAGCGATCCACTTTGCACCGCCGCTTCAACCACCAATACGCCGTAACTCAAGCCGCTGATAATGCGATTACGCTGTGGAAAATTGGCCGCGTTCGCGCTGCTCCCCAAAGGCAGCTCACTTACCAAAGCGCCGCCATTGGCAATAATTTGCTGCGCGAGATTTCTATGGCGCGAGGGGTATATCAAATCAATTCCCGTACCCATTACCGCAATGGTTCTGCCGCTTGCCGCAAGCGCGCCTTGATGTGCAGCGGCATCCACCCCCAAGGCCAAACCGCTGGTCACCGTAAAACCATTGCCCGCCAAAAACTCGGCGAAGCGATGCGCATTTTCTGCACCGCCGCTGCTCGGGTTGCGGCTGCCGACTATGGCGATTTGCGGTAGACCCAAAAGGTGAATATCGCCACGCACAAACAGCAGCGGCGGTAACTTCGGAATTTGACGCAGGAGTTCTGGATAAATGGAATCGGCGAGCGCTACTAAGTGAACATCCGTTTGCGAATTTAACCAATCCAGATCAGCAAACACTTTTTGGGCGATTTTGGAGGATTCTCCGAGAGACTGGAAATCCTTAACTACAGCCAGTGTTTCTTCATGAACTATCGCTTGTAACTTGGCAAGCGATTGAGTTAGCACTGATTCAGGCGAACCAAATAGTTCGACCAACTTGCTGTAAGTGGCGGCACCAACCTGAGGTAAGCGATGTAAAACGAGGGCGTGAAAGCGAGGATCTTGCATGATTCATCCTTGTTAATACGGGTTAAAAAAATAGCGGCGCTTCATGCGCCGCTATCGGGTTTTAGCTGAATATAAGTTTACGGATTTTGTAAAGAATCGCCAACTGCCAATGGACGGTCTGCTTCCAACACCAAAGCAAAACTCATTTTCTTGAAGGTGCGGAAAACCATTAACAGGCCGGCGCGCTCGTCTGGAAGTGCCACTTTGCCGCCGTTAACACGGTCGGTCACAATCTCGCCTTTCTTGTAGATCGCCAGTACGTTGCCAACTTTCAGACCTTCGCGGTCGCCACGGTTGATCATCACTACGTTATATTTGCCAACCTGTCTTACGCCACTTTCCACGCCGATGATTGCGCCGGTAATATCGCTATCAGGACCGCTTGGGTAGAAGGTTGAGCTGGTTGAACGGTCTTCACTTGGCAAGAGGTAATCGCCAACACGAATTTCTTCATTAGCACGTAATATATTGACGGTAGCTATATCGCCTTTCATTGCCTTGATGCTAACTGAACCCACACCCAAAGCATGCAAACCAAGAATTTCTTTGGTAACTGGGTCGCGGAAAAGTTCGCCTTTGCGATAAAGGCCAAAGTTAGTTAAATCTCTAAAATTACCGCGCGCATAAGCTTCGTCGCCTGCACCCGCCACAATACGTTTTTGTGGACCAGCGATAATGTAAGGCGCGTTGAGCAGTACTTTTTCATCTTCAACTACACGGCTGCGCGATAAGAAACTATCAATACGATCAAGCGGAATGGTCGAAATCGCCAAATCAGTTTGAATTACGCGAACGCTAGGAGATAACTTTTCAGTGGCGTTAACGCCTTGGCCTGGCAATAATTTTAGTGTGCGCTCAGAGGTCAAGCGTGGCTGACCATCGATATAAACCAAATGGATAAGGTCGCCGGGATAGATCAGGTGAGGGTTTTCAATTTGTGGGTTCGCATGCCAGATTTCTGGCCATTTCCAGGGCGAACTCAAAAAGGTGCTGGAGATATCCCACAGGGTATCGCCCTTCTTTACGGTGTATTCATCGGGATGACCCGGCTTGAGTAACGAGTCCTGAGCCCAGACATTGAAGCTCAAGAAAGCAGCGGCGATAATACCAATAATCATTTTTTTCATAAAAACCGATCCTGTTTTATTCGGCCATCAGGCAGATAGACGTTATAATAGCTTATTATTCCACCATGCTGCTTCCAGAATACAGAGTATTTCCTGTACGATCATCATGTTAGCAGCGCTTATTATCTTTTTACTAGAAGTTTGTCACAAGACTATGGCTATATTAGAAATACTTGAATTCCCCGATCCACGCCTCCGCACAATCGCCAAACCGGTTGTAAGTGTAGACGAAAGAGTCCGGAATCTAATTAATGATATGTTCGACACTATGTACGATGCTCCGGGCGTTGGCCTGGCTGCTTCGCAAATCAATGTGCATGAACGTATCGTAGTAATAGACGTCAGCGAAGATAAGTCGGAACCGCTGGTGTTTATTAATCCTGAAGTTACCGTTTTGGATGAAGACCTGCACGAATACGACGAAGGCTGCCTCTCCATACCGGGCTTTTATGAGACGGTGCAACGCCCCGAACATATCAGCGTAACGGCGCTTGATCGCGATGGAAAATCTTTCACGATTAAACCTTATGGTTTGCTCGCAGTATGTATTCAGCATGAGCTGGATCATTTAAATGGAAAGCTATTTGTGGATTATATTTCGCCGCTGAAACGAACTCGAATCCGCAAAAAACTTGAGAAAAAACATAAAGAAGAGGCGCGCTAAGCGCCTTTTTGTTTTGGTTTGATCCGTAAATAATTGTCCTACTCTTTGATATCCCATAATTCCATGCCTGATACTCAATCCTTAAAAATCATCTTCGCCGGCACGCCCGAATTCGCTGCCGAGCACTTGAAAGCCTTGATCCGCAGTCGCCATAAGGTTATCGCCGTTTATTCCCAACCGGACCGCCCAGCGGGACGTGGCAAAAAACTGACCGCCAGCCCCGTAAAAGAAGTGGCACTCGCTAATGATATTCCCGTCCATCAACCGCTGAATTTTAAAAGCGATGAAGCTAAAGCAGAATTGGCTGCGCTGAATGCCGATTTAATGGTGGTGGTCGCTTACGGATTGATATTACCTAAAGCTGTTTTGGATACACCACGTCTCGGTTGCATCAACGTTCACGCGTCCATCCTTCCACGCTGGCGCGGCGCGGCGCCGATTCAGCGAGCCATTGAAGCTGGTGATACCGAAACTGGCGTTACCATTATGCAGATGGATGTCGGCCTCGATACTGGCGATATGCTAATTAAAGCTTTTTGTCCGATTTTAGCGACAGATACTGGAGGAAGTTTGCATGATCGACTCCTAACGATTGGAACTCCTGCATTATTGGAAGCCTTGGATCAGATTCAAGCTGACCAAATTAATCCCATCAAACAAGATGATTCACTGAGTAACTACGCACTCAAATTATCCAAAGAAGAAGCCGCTTTAAATTGGCAACTTTCTGCACTCGATCTGGAGCGAAAAGTCCGTGCGTTTAATCCTTTCCCGGTAGCCCATACCAAACCAGCAGGTGCAAATGACGACGCGCGTATTCGGGTTTGGGCTGCTAAAGCAACGGATGCGACGACCAATTCCCAACTCGGAAGCATCACCCAAATAACTGGCGATGGACTTTGGGTTGCTTGCGCACAAGGGCAACTAATCCTTGAACAGCTGCAATTACCAGGCAAAAAAGCCATGAATGTCGGCGAAATCCTGCGCGGTCATCCAGATTTATTTAAGGTCGGAGATATATTAGATACACCTGTGCTGGAGCAAAACACGTGATTAGCGTACGCGCCGCCGCCGCGCAGGTTTTAGCCCAAATACTCCAAAGCAAAGGTTCGCTCTCCAGCCTTTTACCTGCAATTCAGCCTCAAGTTGCTGAAAAAGATCGTTCGCTGTTGCAAGAGCTGTGTTTCGGCACTTGCCGTTACCAACCACAGTTAAGCGCTTACGTGGAATGTTTGGTAGATAAACCTTTGCGCGTGAAAGACAGCGACATCCAGGCGCTACTGTTACTTGGTCTCTATCAACTGTTGCACACTCGCATTCCCGATCACGCCGCTCTGGGCGAGACGGTAGAAGTAACGCGCTTTCTCAAAAAGCCTTGGGCGACCAATTTGGTCAATGGCGTCTTGCGTAAATTTCAGCGCGACAAAGCCAAACTGGATAAATTACTCGCGCAAAATCTCGCTTTCCAGAATAACCATCCCGCCTGGCTGGAAGGAATGCTTCGCAAAAATTGGCCGGATCAACTCGACCAAATTATCGCCGCGAACAACAGCCATCCGCCCTTTAGCCTGCGCATTAACACTCGCAAAATCAGCCGTAGCGATTACCTTGCACTTTTGGATGAGCTGGAAATCGAAGCGGCCGAAACTCCTTTTAGCCCTTATGGAATCACGCTGACGCAAGCCTGCGACCCGCGCAAATTGCCGCTGTTTACTGAAGGCGTAATCAGCGTGCAGGACGAAGCAGCTCAACTCAGCGCCGATCTTTTGCAACTAGCGCCCAACCTGCGCGTGCTCGATGCCTGTTGCGCGCCCGGCGGCAAAACCGGTCATATGCTGGAAGTTGAACCGAGTTTGCAGGTTATCGCACTGGATGCTGACGAACGCCGCCTATTGCGAGTACGGGAAAATCTTAATCGCCTTGGCGTGACCGCGAATGTTGTTTGCGGCGATGGAACCCAAACTCCCGAGTGGTGGGATGGCGAGCAATTTGATCGCATCCTGCTGGATGCACCTTGCTCGGCCACCGGTATTATCCGACGTCATCCCGATATCAAAGTGCTGCGGACAGCGGATGAAATCGAAAAACTCGTAGAGTTGCAAACCCAGCTTCTTAAGAGTCTTTGGTCAGTACTGAAGCCCGGCGGCCTGCTGGTTTACGCTACGTGCTCGGTGATGCCGAGAGAAAATGCGCAAGTCGTTACGACATTTCTTAAGCGACAACCTCAGGCAACTGCCGAAGTTCTCGACGTGGAATGGGGTATTGAACAAGCCGTTGGCAGGCAGCTATTGCCATCTGCCACGGGTCACGATGGATTTTATTACGCGGTATTGCGCAAAGCGGTTTAAGTATTTTGCTGCGAAAAATGCTGCGCCAATGTATCAAACACCAGTCGAATCCGTGCGGGGACTGGGCCGCGTTGGGGTCGATATATATAAAGATCCCAAGGTTCGGGCGTGAATTCCGCCAACACGGGTGTCAGCAGACCCTGCTTGAGATGTTCGTCAATCAATAAGCTCGGAAGCTGGCCGAAGCCCAAACCGGCCATAACCGCGTCCAATTCAGATTCCGGGTCATCTGTACTAAAGCTTGGGCGCGCTGGCGTCCACTGTTTTTCTGCGTTAAAAAACCACGCCCAAAACCTGCCGTTGTTGCGATCCTGAATCGCCGTAACTGGCAGGCTCTGCAGGTCATCTGGCAACTGCGGAATACCCACTCGCGCAATCAGTTCCGGCGTGCCCACCACATGAAGAAACACCTTGCCTAACTGGCGAACGATAAAGCGATTGTCGGGAATAAAACCAATCCGCACGCCTATATCGATTCTTTCATCGACCACATTGGAAATCGCATCGTTCAGGGTTAAATCCAACTCCAGACCGGGATGCTTGCGCGCCAAGGCGGTGAGCACCGGCATCAGCTGGCGGCGCCCCAGAAAAACCGGCGCAGTTATGCGCACTCGCCCCACCAACTCGTTATTGCTAACCGGACTGCCCGCTTCAAAAAGCTCGTCGATTTGCTGCAAGCTGTGACGCGCCTTAATTACCAGTGCTTCGCCCGCCTGAGTAACTTGCGTACGTCGCGTATTGCGGTGAAACAGCAATTCGCCCTGCAAATTTTCCAGCACCTGCACCGCGCGAGTTACCGCTTGCGGCGAAATGCCAAGACGATGCGCGGCATCTTTAAAATTACCGGCATCTACCGCTGCACAAAAAATCCGCAACATTTCCAAACGATTTAGCACACTTAACTCCTCATTGATTCCATTTTTTGGAATTCTTAAATCGTAACACTTCCATTTATTAATAGCATGGCTCGGGCGATACTTTCCCCGTCGTTGAGCAAAACCTTAAACAAACACATTAATCATCATCAATGAGGTAAGTATCATGAGCAACAATATCCGTGAAAAAGTAGTCGTCATCACTGGCGCCAGCAGTGGTTTGGGCGAATCAACAGCACGTCATCTCGCCAGTCTGGGCGCATCGGTTGTGCTGGGTGCGCGTCGCACTGACAAGCTGGAAACTATCGCCGCCGAGATTCGCGGTGCAGGCGGAAAAGTCGCAATCAAAGCCACCGACGTTACCCGCGCAGATGACCTCAAAGCCTTGGTGCAATTGGCCAAGGACAGTTTCGGAAAAGTCGATGTTATTGTTAACAACGCGGGCTTGATGGCAATAGCGCCCATGACTGAAACCAAGGTTGAAGAGTGGAATCGCATGATCGACATCAACATCAAAGGTTTGCTGTACGGCGTAGCCGCAGTTTTACCTGAGTTTCAGGCGCAAAACTCCGGTCACATTATTAACGTGGCGTCGGTCGGTGGGATTAAAGTTTTCGCACCGGGCGGTACAGTTTATAGCAGCACCAAATTCGCGGTGCGCGCGATCACCGAAGGCTTGCGCATTGAGTTGGATAACAATATCCGCACTACCATTATTTCGCCCGGCGCCGTCAGCTCGGAATTGAAAAATGGCAGCTCGCATGCGGAGAGTAGCGCGTTTGTAAATGATTTCTACCGCAACAATGAAATTCCCGCAGACTCGGTAGCCCGCGCCATCGCCTACGCGATTGAGCAACCAGCGAATGTGGATATCAGTGAGATTGTGATTCGTCCAACGGTGCAGGAGTTTTAATCGCACACGCCAGCGCTAAATGTGAAAGGGCTTGTATTTGCAGCGCGATTGCAACCAAGCCCGTGTTACTCTTTGCGATGAATTATTAGCAGAGGTCAGCATGCTCATTCACGGTCAAGGCTCAAAACTGATTCGCTTGCTGGCATTTTTCCCGATCTTTATCGGGCTATTCTTCGGAATTTATTTCCTGCGCTATAAATCAGGATTCGCCGGTGTTATGACGCTGGTATTTGTTGGCGTGGCGATCTGGACGCTGAAAGCGCGGGTCACTCGCATTATCGACACCACCAACCAAACTTACATTACCTGCAGCAATTGGTTGTGGATGAGCTGGAATAACCGCGAACCACTCTCGCAATTTACTCATATCGCCGTCATTCGCAGCGACATCAATACCGAGGGTTCTTCGAGTAGCACGAGTTACGACTTGTGCTTAATCACAAGCACCGGCACGCAACGTATTTTCGAAGTCTTCACTGTAGAGCGCGAAGCATTGGCGCGCGCCGATTACATTGCCGCGCAAACAAATTTGCCGGTTCGGGGCCAATAAATTTTTAGCGGATGTTAGTCAAAAAAATAACGCAGCGGCCTTGGTAACCACATCAAAATAGTCTGGATTTTGCTGACCCTTCGCGCCCATCAACGCACCTTGCAACAAGGCAAATAACTGACAGGCTTTTTCGCGCGCTACTTCAGGCTCATCACCCAGCTTTATAAATTGTTGCTTGAGCCAATCTATATTCAGCGCGTAAAAGCTCGCCATTTCAGTCTGGATTTCCACCGGCAGATTTTTGATTTCCGCTCCGAGCATAGTACATACCGTCATGCGCTGGCTGGTGCGCGCTTCATAGCGGTAGACCGCAATTAAACTCTCAATGGCTTTTTGGGGATCACTTTCGTAAGTCACAGCAATACTATCAAACGCTTGCTGAAGCTGATTGCGATAGGCGCGCGCGACCTCAACGCCCAAATGAGTTTTGGTAGGAAAATGGTAGTGGATGCTCGCGCTTTTAATCCCCAGATCAGCGGCCAGCCCCCGGAAGCTAAATGCGGAATAGCCTCGCGTGGCGATTGCCTCTTGCGCCAGTTCAATGATTTTATCGCGGGTATCGGTAGTCATAAATTCGTTGTAATCTTTGGTTCGCTTATTTTCATCTTAGCTCACCTATCTAGTGATAGATAGGCTTGACATCAACCGCGATCAAGAATAACTTACCAAGCATTATTTCACCTATCACCAGATAGGTAATTCTCAGGAGAAGCCTCATGCCTAACACGTTAAAAACCCAGCTCGTTGTTCTCGGAAGTGGCCCTGGCGGCTATTCCGCCGCGTTTCGCGCTGCCGACTTGGGGTTGGATGTCACGCTGATAGAACAATACTCCACCTTAGGCGGCGTTTGCCTGAACGTGGGTTGCATACCGTCCAAGGCGTTGTTGCATGTGGCGGAAGTTATTAACGAATCCAAACATGCGGACAACCTGGGCATTAGTTTCGGCTCAGTAACTTACGATCTGGATAAGGTTCGCGCTTATAAGGAATCCGTGGTCGGCAAATTGGTTGGCGGCGTCACAAGCATGGCGAAAGGCCGCAAAGTGAACGTTGTGCAAGGCTACGGCAGCTTTCAAGACGATCATCATTTGCTAGTAAGCAACGGCGACGAGCAAACAGTTATAGAGTTTGACAACGCCATTATTGCCGCAGGCTCCAGCAGCGTGAAATTGCCCTTTATTCCCGAAGACCCACGCATTTTTGACTCGACCGGCGCGCTCGAATTAGCGTCTGTGCCGCAGCGTTTATTAGTGATTGGCGGCGGGATTATCGGGCTGGAAATGGCGACCGTTTATGAAGCCTTGGGAACCAAAGCCACAGTCGTGGAATTTGCCGATCAACTTATTCCTGCGGCGGATAAAGATTTGGTCACAGTGTTCACGCGCTACAACAAAGACAAATTCGAATTATTGCTATCCACCAAAGTTGAGGCGGTAACCGCCAAACCTGACGCCATCTACGTTAAATTCAACACCAGCGCCGATGAGCGCGCATTCGATGCCGTTTTGGTCGCCGTAGGCCGCACTCCCAATGGCAAAAAAATTGCTGCCGAAAAAGCGGGCATTGCAGTGGACGAACGCGGCTTTATCAACGTAAACAGCTATCTGCAAACCAATGTGCCGCACATTTTTGCGATTGGCGATATCGTCGGCCAACCCATGCTCGCCCACAAAGCCAGCCACGAAGGCCACGCCGCCGCCGAAGTTATCGCCGGGCACAAACACGAATTTGCACCCCTCGCGATTCCATCCATCGCCTACACAAATCCTGAAATCGCCTGGGTGGGCTTAACCGAAAAAGAAGCCAAACAAAAAGGCATCAACTACAAAACCGCCGTTTACCCCTGGACCGCCAGCGGCCGAGCCTTAAGCGCTGATCGCAGCGAAGGCAAAACCAAACTGATTTACGACCCGGTAACTGATCGTCTATTAGGCGCGGGAATTGTCGGCGTACACGCAGGGGAATTGCTCGGCGAGCTGACATTAGCGCTGGAGTTTAATGCCAGCGTTGAGGATATAGCACTAACTATTCATGCCCATCCAACGCTACATGAAAGCGTTGGCTTGGCCGCAGAATTAGCGGGCGGGACTATTACTGATTTGCCAAATCCGGCGGCAGTTAAACGTTGATTGTTAGAAATAAAAAAGGCCGATAAACGCGAGTTTATCGGCCTTTTTTATTCGAAGTGCGACGATCAAATCACCAAAATCCCATCCGCTTCAATAAGCGACGCACGAGGCAATTGGTTAATCCCAATCGCGGCGCGCGCCGGATAAGGAGCGGTGAAATACTGGCCCATAACTTCATTCACGATAGGGAAATTTGTCAAATCGGTGAGATAGATATTGAGCTTAACAATATCCTTCAAACCGCCACCGGCGGCTTCACTCACGGCGCGCAAATTTTTGAATACCTGATGCGCTTGCGCGGCGAAATCACCATCCACCAGCTGCATAGTCGTCGGGTCCAGCGGAATTTGGCCTGACAGGTACACGGTATTGTTCACTTTTACCGCTTGCGAATAAGTGCCTATGGCCGCCGGGGCGTCGTCGCTGTGGATTATGGCTTTATTAGTCATGGTGATCCTTAAATCTACTGGAGAACTGCAATGGAAACCGTGTTGGGCACGAAAGGGAACTGAGTATAGAGAAGCGCAGCGCGCAGGGCTAGGGTGTGAAGGCCAACAAAACCTTACCCGAAACCCCTGCGCCGCACGGCGATAAACGATATTATAGCCGCCGATCCCATTGGCAGCGTTCAGATTGCATTCATTGGATGCCTTCTATAGTTTCCCTGCCGATTCAATCTGCATTCATTGTCTTTAACAGGATTACCATGACTTACGCCAAACGCCTAGCCGCTCCCTTATTCTCACTCGGATTATTGTCTGCGTGTATCTCGGCCTATGCTGATGACAAACAAGCCAATTTCTCCAGCAATTTTGATGGCGACTCGCAAAAGTGGGCATTGGTTTACGGTGCCGAATTGGATGCAACCCAGGCGCATTCTGGCGCTAACTCTATTAAAGTTGAAAACGAAGCGTCGATCCGCAGCAAAGCCATGGTCGCCGAATCGGGCACTATGGAAATCTGGTTGCGCACCTCCACACCCGTCGCTAATTACAAAATTAAGGTGTTTGTAAATAGTTCACTCAGCAACGATTCCGGTTGGGTGCAAGCGGGCGTTCTGGAAGGTAATAACAACGATACCGAATATCACGCTAAACGCGTTTCCGTTGATGATCCTGGCAAAAAATATTTACGTCTTGATATTGAAACCGTTGGTGGCGTTTTAAATATTGACGATATTTCCGTCGATAGAATTTTGCTGAGCACTGCATTACAGAAAAATCAGCAACAAGTGTTTGATGAAGTCATGGGCAAATTGCGCGATGACCAAAGTTACCAAATTCAAACTGAAGCTTTAAAAAAGCTCGGCGAAAATTATACGTCGCAAATTGAAACCCAACGTCAATACATTGAATATTCCAACGGAATTTATTCAACTATTTCGCTGGTGCTTGCAACATCCGAGCGCAGCAAAATGGCGAACCCTTTGGGTTATGCAACGTTTAAACACGTAATTGATGACGTGAAAAAAGTATCGTCGCCCATTCAAAAAACCCGTTTGGATTCGTTGATTCGTCCGTTTGGTGATATTGCAACGGCATCGCTCAACGTGGTAACTGCCGGTGCCTTTACGGCATTCGCGGAACCCTTTAAATCTATCGTTGCAACGACTTTTGAAAAATCATCCTACGAAAACGCGGGCGTCAGCAAAGACGCGCAAAAATTTGCGGAAAAAAATGGTTTAAATACTTATCAAACCGCTGAGAAATTTTTAGGCGAAATTGAGAAAGAATTAGCCAAAGCCAACGGTTTGGATAAAGACCTTGCCGATATTCAAGCGGACGTTGATAAATTCCGTAAAGATTTGAGCAAGCATTTAAAAGATTATTTGATTTACGGTGGTCAGGATAAACAGTCTGAAAACTTCAACCGTGTAATGAGCAAAGATGACCAAGTTCGCGCCGCCGCATTAAAAACAATTAATGAAGGTTTTGCGAAACAAGCTGAAGCGGTGCAAACGCGTTCAACATCCAACGCGCAGTTAGTGCAATTTATGTTGCGTGCGAATAGCAACATCGATGAGCTGCAGGAATACAAAGAGCGCTTTAATCAAATTACCTCGGCGATGATTACCTTCTACGACAAATTTGATAAATCCATTGCGCCCGATCAAAACCCCTTCAGCAATGCCGATGACCGCAAAGCTTGGGAAATGCATGCGACTAAAACACGTAACTACATTCAACAATCGAAAGAAGCGTTTAAGAAAGCTTATTTGTAATTGTCGATGCAAAACAAAAAGGCCTGCAGAAATGCAGGCTTTTTTTTCGCCATTTTAATTAATTTTTTGCCCGATGAATCCTAATCACAAAACTCATCAAGCGGATTCTGCGCAAAATATTCGCAAGGTGAACACGGTTTTGTACACCGATAGATAAATTAATAATGCTGTTGTGTGCATCGCGTTCTTGTACGTTGATGTGTTCGATGCTGCCCGCTTCTTCGTTAATTCTGTTGGCGATGGTGGCGATAACGCCGCGCTCAGTTTTAACTTCCACGCGCACATCTACCAGAAATTCGCCGCTGACATTAGATGCCCAGTTAACCTGACTAATTTTTTCAGGGCTGTTGCGCAGCTCGGCAATATTGCGGCACGTATCCTGGTGAATCACCAAACCTTTTCCGGAACTAATGTGGCCAATAATCGGGTCGCCGGGAATCGGGCGGCAGCAGCGCGCGAAGCTGATCATCATGCCTTCGGCGGAATCAATTGTAATGGGAGAGTTGCTGCTTGCACGCGGTTTGATGTCGGTGTCGGGCTTGAGCAGCTTGGCTGCAGACGACGCCACGCGATTGCCTAAACCAATCTCTTCCAACAGCGCGTCGAGAGATTCTACTTTGCTGTCGAACACTAATTTTTGATGTTGCTCTTCGGTAAGGCTGTCGAAATTCATCTGCAAATCGCTAAAGGCTTTGCCTAATAAGCGACGGCCCAACGCAATAGATTGATGATGGCGTTGGTTTTTAAGGAAATGACGAATCGCACTGCGCGCTTTTCCTGAAACTGTAAAATTCAGCCAATTTGGATTCGGCTGAGCGCCTTGAGCGGTCATGATGGTAACTTTCTGGCCGCTCAATAAAGGCTGCGATAGCGGCGCGAGGCGGCCGTTAATACGGCAAGCCACGCAGGCATTGCCAACGTCGGTATGCACGGCATAAGCGAAATCCACCGCCGTCGCACCCGTGGGTAATTCCACGATTTTGCCTTTGGGCGTAAACACGTAAACCTCGTCTGGAAAGAGGTCGATTTTTACGTTTTCAATAAATTCCAAGGAGTCGCCAGCCCGGCGTTGCATCTCCAATAAACCTTGCACCCATTGGCGTGCGCGGTTATGGCTGGCGTTAATCGTATCGCCACTGCTGGATTTATAGAGGAAATGGGCGGCGATTCCGCTATTCGCCATTTCATCCATTTCTTTGGTGCGAATTTGCACTTCAATCGGAACGCCGTGCATTCCTACCAAAACAGTGTGCAGTGATTGATAGCCGTTGGCTTTGGGAATGGCGATGTAATCTTTAAATTCGCCCGCAACTGGCTTGTAAAGGTTATGCACTACGCCGAGCGCGCGGTAGCAAGTGTCCACGCTATCCACAATAATGCGGAAGGCGTAAACATCCATAATTTCTTTGAAAAACTTCTTCTTAGTGCGCATCTTCTCGTAAATACTGAAAAGATGCTTTTCACGGCCAATCACAATTGCCGTTAAATTCTCGCTAGTTAAACGCTTTTCTAGCGCCGCCTGGATTTGCTCAACCAACTCTTTACGATTACCGCGCGCACTTTTCAGCGCAGCTTGTAAACGCGTCGCCCGCAGCGGATACATGGAATAAAAACCGCGATCTTCCAACTCCAAACGCAAGTCATTCATACCTAAACGATGAGCAATAGGCGCGTAAATTTCGAGGGTTTCTTTGGCTATGCGACGTTTCTTCTCAGGCGGCATGGCGCCCAAAGTACGCATATTGTGTAGGCGGTCGGCGAGTTTTACCAAGATCACGCGCAGATCATTGGCCATTGCTAACGCCATCTTCTGGAAGTTTTCGGCTTGTTTTTCGGCGTGGGATTCGAATTCGATTTGCGTCAGCTTACTAACACCATCCACCAATTCAGCGACTGAATCGCCGAACTGCAGGGCGATAGCTTTTTTGCTGATGCCGGTGTCTTCAATCACATCGTGCAGCATGGCCGCCATAAGGCTTTGGTGATCCATATGCATAGTCGCGAGAATGTCGGCAACCGCTAATGGATGAGTAATATAAGCTTCGCCGCTGCGACGCTTTTGGCCGTCGTGAGCCTGTTCTGCATAGAAATACGCGCGCTTCACCAAATTAATTTGGGGCGCTTCCAGATAAGACGAAAGCCGATGGCTTAAGGCTTCAATGGTTTGCAATGCGTTACTCCGAGCAAGGTTTTGATTAAGGGCGCGATTTTTTAGGCAAAGGGTGTCGTTTGTTCAAAACCGTACGACACATGAATGTCGAGACGAGCCTACAAGGATGTATTCACGGCGAGTTTTGAATCAACGCCATCCTTTGCATCCATCAGTTAACCAGAGTGTAACGCCAAATCCTGAATAAAAGGTGAATTTTAGGCAACAAAAAACCCGCTAAATCAAGGACTCAGCGGGTTTTAGTGTTTTTATCGACTGGCGATTAAATATCGTTGTCGTAAACGCGTTCTGGTTTTGGCTGTGGCAAGGTTTCTTTCTCTAACAGAATGCTTGCATCGATAAAGCCTTCTTCAATTTCACGCAAGGCGATAACGGTTGGTTTATCGTTTTCTGGCGCTACGTGTGGCTCTTTGCCACCAATCGCCAATTGGCGTGCGCGACGGCTGCTAACCATAACCAATTCAAAACGGTTATCAACGTGATTCAAACAATCTTCAACGGTAATACGTGCCATAACTTTGTACTCAGCAAAAACGCGACGATTTGTCGCCTTAAAAAAGTGGGCGCATTATGCGCTAGATAAGGCAAAACTGCCAAGAGGCGCCTATAAAATAACCGCCGTCTGCGGCTCTTAAGCCAACAATTCCTGAATCAATGACGTGTGTTTCTGCACTTGGCGCGCCAAACGTAAATGCTGGCTAGTAATCAAGGCTTGGAACTGCGCCAGCGCCGTGGTGAAGTCGTCGTTGATAATCAAGTAATCCGCTTCTACGTAATGGGACATTTCACTTAGCGCTTCGGCCATACGCGCATCAATTACGCTGGTGGGATCAGTGCCACGGCCAGTTAAACGTTGGCGCAAACAGGCGAGCGATGGCGGTAGAATAAATAGACTCACTGTTTCCATCTGCTGGCGAACTTGCTTTGCACCTTGCCAATCGATCTCCAAAATCACATCAATACCTTGCGCCAGAGTTTCTTCTACCCATTTTTGCGAGGTGCCGTAAAGATTACTGAAAACACGCGCGTGCTCTAAAAATGCGGCATCTTCAATCATGCCTTCAAAAGTCGCATGATCTACAAAATGATAGTTAACGCCATGTATCTCGCCAGGACGCATAGGGCGAGTAGTGTGGGATACGGAGACGCAAACTTCCGGATTAGACCTAACCAGCGCTGACACCAAACTTGTTTTACCTGCGCCTGAGGGAGCAGAAACGGTATAAAGTGTGCCGAGGTTAGCCATAGTAAAACCCTGTACGAAAACGAAAAAATGATAAGAGACAAATTATGGCACAGGTTTTCTTTTTGTGGGCGAGCGGGTTTACGTCAGGGCAATTTAACCCTTGGTAATTCAAAAGTTTGTGGCATAGTAGTCGCCAAGTTCCCGCACAGAAACTCATCATGCTGCAACAACTTCTCTCTATTACCCAAACTGCTGAACGTCTACGTGTGCGCCCCGACTACGTGCGCGAGCTAGTCAAAAAAAAGCGCCTGACCTTTATTCACGGCGAGCAGCTGGATGCCGTTCAAGTCGAAAAGTTGGCCAAATTAATGGATAAACTCCGCAATAACGGAATCGCAACTTTGGTTCAGATAGTTGATGAAAAGGGTGACTTGGAATGACTAAATCCATTTAATCTTCAAAATGAAAAAACTCAGCCGAAGCTGAGTTTTTTGTATCCGCAACCTGAAAACCTAGCTCGCGGAAGGATAATCCGAATAGCCAACTGCCGTCGCGCCGTAAACTGTTTCCCAGTTTACTGCGGTCAAAGGTAACTTCTGTTGAAGGCGAGCTAATAAATCCGGGTTGGAGATGAAGTTTGAACCGAAGGCCACTGCTGTTGCACCGCCGCTCTCAATCAACGCTTCTGCCGATTCCTGAGTAAATTTCTCGTTGACGATATAAGCACCGCCGAAGGCTGCTTTGATTTTGTCGCCAATAGAATCTTCACCGGCATATTCGCGCGCGCAGATAAATGCGATTTTGCGTTTACCCAATTCACTTGCCAGATAAGTAAACAGAGCCACCGGATCAGAATCGCCAATTGTATGGGAATCGCCACGCGGCGCTATGTGATAACCCACTCGGCTTGCGCCCCATACGGAAATCACGGCATCGGTAACTTCCAATGCCAATCGCGCACGGTTTTCGATGCTGCCGCCGTATTCATCGGTGCGATGATTTGTGCTGTCTTGTAAGAATTGATCAAGCAAATAACCGTTAGCGCCATGAATTTCTACACCATCAAATCCAGCTGCTTTGGCATTCTCGGCACCCTTGCGGAAGGCTTCAACAATGCCGGGGATTTCGCTGGTTTCAAGCGCACGTGGAGTTACGTAAGGGCGCTCCGGGCGAACCAGGCTGACGTGTCCACCTGCAGCAATTGCGCTTGGCGCTACCGGTAATTCGCCGTTGAGGAAGATGGGATCGGAAATACGGCCAACGTGCCAGAGCTGTAGTACGATTTTTCCGCCCTTGGCGTGTACTGCGCTGGTGGTTTTTTTCCAACCTTGAACTTGTTCATCAGACCAGATGCCTGGAGTGCGTGCATAACCAACGCCCTGAGGTGTAACCGCGGTGGCTTCGCTGATGATCAAACCCGCGCTTGCGCGTTGCGAGTAATAAGTAGCGATCAATTCATTGGGAACGCGATTGTCAGCGCCTGTGCCGCGCGAACGCGTTAAAGGTGCCATTACCACGCGATTTGCCAATTCCAAATCGCCAATTTTTACCGGTTCAAATAACACAGACATAACACACCTCAGGAATACCAAAAAAATAATTTATAAGACGCCACAATGTCGTCAGAGCACAAACTCAATGAGGGAAAGGCATTGAAACTTCAAGGCGTGCTTTGCAATAGATTACAAATATCATATGACGCCTAAATAAATATAATTTCAAAAAAGCGGCAAAAAGTGCTCAATGTTTAATCAGCTCAGCCGATAGCTCTCTTAACCAAAAACAAAAGAGAGGGATTCCCATGATTATTGCCAATGCCCAAATTGCGATGGCCGCCAGCCATGACTACCGTGAAGAGCATCAGGTTGCTGAAAAACTCGACTTTTGGCTTGCCGCCAAACCCACCGAAGTTGTTACTAAAGAGGATGTAAAAATATCTCGTTGGGATGAACAAGTCAGTATTTCGCCGCAGGGGTTTTCGCTGTCAGAATTGCGCAGCAGAGGCCAAAGCCTAAATCTCGATACCAAAATGGATTCTCATTCGCGTATTAATCTTTTGATTCTGAAGCAGCTATACGAATCCATTACTGGCCAGCCGATGAATATGATTGACCCATCGCAAACTCCTGCCAATCCGCTATCCGAAAGCGGCAACACTCAAACGTTAGAGATTGATCAAGCAGTTGCAACACCTCCGGCAGCAGTGCAAAAATCCTCAAGTTCGGCTGGCTTCGGATTGGTTTACCAACGCCGAGAACATTATCAGGAACAGGAAAAAATGGAGTTTAAAGCGGAGGGTCTAGTGCGAACCAAAGACGGTCGCAACATCGCCTTTTCCACGTCGTTAACCATGAGCCGCGATTATTACGAAGAATCCAATCTGAGCATTCGCGCGGGCGACGCCCGTAAGATTGATCCCCTCGTCATAAATTTTGATGGCAAGGGCGCGGAACTCAGTCAAACGCGTTTTAAATTTGATCTAGACAATGACGGCACCGAAGAACAAATTGCCAGCTTGCGTTCCGGCAGCGGGTTTTTAGCGCTTGACCGCAATGGCGATGGCATCATCAATAACGGCAGCGAACTTTTTGGCCCCGCTAGCGGCCAAGGTTTTGCGGAGCTGGCGAAATTCGATGAAGATGGAAATCATTTTATCGACGAAGGCGACAGCATCTACGACAAGCTGCGCATTTGGAGTTTTAACGAAGATGGCAGCAGTCAATTAGTTGCACTTGGCGATAAACAAATCGGTGCGATTTTTCTTGGCCACGTAACGTCGCCCTTTCAACTTAAAGATGAAAAAACCAATCGCTAGGCGAAGTGGCGAACTCGGGAATTTATCTTAACGAAAACGGTGAAACTGGATTGGTGCAAGAAATTAATTTAACGGTTTAGAAATTAATTAAACTCTCCATTAAATTTCCGCGAGCAGTGCCTCTACTTCAGCTTTTGTCGGTATAGGCGCAACCGCGCCATAACCTTGTGTGGATAAAGCGGCGCAAATATTTGCATAACGCGCGGCGGTAAAAGGGTCATCTCCTACTACAAGACGCGCAATAAAAGCGCCTCCAAAACAATCGCCAGCGCCCGTGGCGTCCACCGCGTTAACTTTATAGCCTTCAATTAGTTTGCGCTCGTGTTGAGTGGCAAGATAACAACCTTCGGCGCCGAGTTTAAAGGCAATAATTTTTATTCCGTAGGCGAGTAGTTTATCGACAATTGCATCGCGGTCATCGAGCCCAGTAAGCGCGCTAATATCATCCCAACTCGGTAAACAAATATCGCACAGCGCAAAGGCTTCGTGCATTTTTTCGCGCGCACGTTCAAGCGGCCAAAGTTTGAGACGCAAATTAGTATCGAGTGAAGTGAGCACGTTGTTTTGGCGAGCGTGCTGCATTGCGAATAATCCGGCATCGCACGCTGATTCACTAATTGCCAAACTAACACCAGAAAGATGCAAAACTTTTGCTGCGCTAATTGTCTGTAAAGGTAATTGCGCACGCTGATACAAACTAGCCGCCGAACCTGTGCGCAAATAATCAAAGTGATGCCCAGACTCGTTATGCGAAACAAAATAAACACCTGTCGGTGCAAGCGCGTTATTTTCTACGTGCTGCGCATTAACAGATTCCGCATACCAAAGATCGCGCAGCTTTTCTCCAAACGCATCACAACCTAGCGCGCTAATAAAGCCGGTGCCGGCACCCTGACGCGCTGCCGCAATACAAAAATTTGAAGTATCGCCACCATAGCCTTGCAAAAAAAGTAATGGGTTATCGTTGCGTTGATTAAATTCAACCATGGCTTCGCCATAAGCCAATATATCTATTTTCATTTGTTAGTTACTTCGTAAATATTAGTTGTCGTGTTGGGCTGCGTTTAATAAAGCTTCCACAGAATATGCTGCGGAGATAATCATTTCATTGTCAATTTTTTGCGCGGCAGCAATAGTTTGTTTCGCTGCTAAAAATTCAGCTTGCGAAAGGGGCTTATTCCGATCATTTTTTTGTACGAGATCAGTTCCAAGCTGTGCGACGGCATCTACATTTAATAATAGGTTTGCAAGCGGTTTTAAATCATCGCGGCTATTAATGAGAGCCGAAGCTTGCGCAGTATTTTTATGCCAGCGTGCAAAGGTAGCCAACAATTCTTTTTTAACAGCACGATCTTTTGGATTTTGTAGCCAGGAATCCACCCTTAACCGCAACTGACGCGAAAATAAATTTTCTGGTGGTAACGAATCCACAAATTGATCCAAACGATCCGTTCTTGAATAAGTCGCGTTGGTCATTTTTTCGTGTTGGCGATGATAATACTGCGCTTGCTCCAGCGCTTCCGAAAAAATCTGTAAGGGTTCGATGTTATCGCTGTTTGCCAAGGTTGCTAATAAATTTTCGGATGTTATTTTTTGTCGCAGCAAAATAGATTTTTGTGTAACGCTGCCAACAACAGCCAGGCGCTCATACATATTTTGCTCATCGTGCAAATTCGCTGGTGACCATAAGCGCTCTGCAACAGCAAAACCGCGCGGCCATAAGCGCGTATCAATAACAGATTCGTCGAGAATTTCAGCCCAAAGCGCTATTTCACCGCCCAAAATTAATTGGTGTTGCTGCGCCGTTAAAGCCGGTGCTTTTATTCCAGTAGGAATATTTGCCAATAATTGCCCGTGCAATTCGAACGCAGCATTTGCGACTCGTGCAAAGCCGGTAAATTCTTTTTCAGAGTTTTTCCCCGCATGGGGAAAACTTATGGTGAGTGGGCCCATCCAGGTATCCACTGACAGGGTTGTCAATCCGTTAATAGTTTTTACAGAGCGAAGATCGCGGCGCGATTTATCTTTGAAATCAATAAAACCGCGCTGCTCATTGTTTTTTGCACTAACTAACGTGAATGATCCAGTTACTGGGCCGCCGCGTTTACGTGCAAAACTGAATGACCATGACTGCGCAATTTCACCCTCAGCAATCAAATCATTTTGTGATGGCAGTGGCGGTAGCGGATCATTGCGATAGTGATAAGCAGCAGTTTGTGCTTGATCGAGATAAAAGCCGGTGGATAGCAAAGCCTGAAAGCCGTGACTCACTGCGTCGCTCACCGCATCTGGCCCGCGCCAGGATTGGATAATAATATCCTTCGGTAAATCGGGATGTTGAATTTCATCCCAGCCCACCATTTTGCGTTGATGCTGTGCGAGAATTTTTACCAAGCGCTGATTAAAATAGGCTTGCAAATCTTGCGGCGATTTTAATTTTTTCTCGCGCATGAATGTTTGTATAGTAGGATTTTTATTCCACTCGTCGGAATTTACTTCATCGCCACCCATATGAATATACTCAAAGGGAAATAAAGTCGTTAACTCGCCAATAATTTTTTCGGCGAATTCATAGACTTGCTCATTAGCAGGATTCAATGTTGGGCTATGCACGCCCCAACGAATTTCAGATGCGTAGGGGCCAGGGCCGGATAATAATTCCGGGTAGGCAACCGCAATAGCGCTGGCGTGGCCGGGCATATCTACTTCTGGCATGACTTGAATGCCGCGCGCCTGCGCGTAAGCAACCACATCGCGAATATCTTGCTGAGTGTAATATTCGCCGCCGGATGTCAATTGATGTAATTTCGGTAACGACTTTAATTCAATGCGCCAGCCTTGATCGTCTGTTAAGTGCCAATGAAATACATTTAATTTTGCGGCGGCCATAGCATCGAGCTGACGTTTTATGGTTGTGATTGAAAAGAAATGACGCGAGGTATCCATCAAAAATCCACGCCATTTAAAACGCGGGTAATCATTGATCGCAACCAAGGGAAGCTTCACAGATTTTTTCTGTTCGCCGATAAGTTGCAGCAAGGTTTCCATTCCGCGATTTACACCAATAGAATTTTCAGCTGAAAGTTTTATTGTTTTTTTGGAAATGGTTAATTGATAGCTTTCATCCATCGCTTGAATTGAATTTGGATTTTCAATAACCGCATGAGCCACAAGGATTTGTAAAATGGATGAAGCATTTTTCGAAGGCGTTAATTCAAAATCAATATTGGTTTGTAATTTTGTGCGCTTCACAAAATTCGTGAGCATTGTGTTGAGTTGAGCTTCTTCAATACCCTCAATAGAAATTGAAATTTTCTTTGGCAACAAAAATTTACCATCTTGCGCGGTAATTTCTTGTGGGTAAGGCATTAGTGGATATGATTGCTCATTAGTGTTTGCTGTGACGCTAAACGGTAAAAGTAACGCAATCACTAATAAGCAATATTTCATGGAGCAGTAACCTTTTATAAATTAAATAAACCTGTGTTTTTCAATTAGAACACACTAAGGTTTTTTATAAGCCACGCAATCAACTTCTACTTTGCAATCCACAACCATGCTGGATACAACGCATGCACGCGCTGGTGGGTTCGCGCCAAAATATTCCATAAATACGCGATTGAATGACATGAAGTCGCGAGGGTCATCCAACCATACGCCGCAGCGCACAACATGCTCGGGGCCGTAACCGGCTTCGGCGAGAATTGCTAACACATTTTTTATGGTTTGATGGGATTGCGCGACAATTCCGCCATCAATAATTTCACCGTTTACCATGGGCACCTGGCCTGAAACAAATAACCAACCGTCCGCACCTGCAGCGCGTGCGAAAGGCAAGTGTTGCCCGCCGGTGCCTTTGCCGCCTTCAACACCAATACGTGTAATTTCTGACATAAAAATCCTCTCTGCTTTCTGATGAAAGCTGTTCAAATTATTAAAAGCTAAAAAAGCTCTTCGAAAAATTAATGAAAACCGTTACGCAAATCACGTGAGCGCGGTAAGAATTTTCCCGCGCGCCGGCCGGTTAATTGTTGTTGGTGATAACTTAAAACACCGTTCACCCAAACCGCTTCTATGCCTTCGGCAACTTGCGCGGGTTTTGAAAAGCTGGCGGTGTCTTTAATCAGCAGTGGATTAAATAAAACTAAATCTGCCGCTAAACCTAAACCGATTCTGCCACGATCTGATAAACCAAAACGATCTGCCGATAAACTTGTCATTTTGCGCACGGCTTCAGGCAACGAAAATAATGCGAGGTCGCGACTGTAATGGCCGAGCACGCGCGGGAATGCGCCCCATAAACGCGGATGCGGAAGCGGATCATTGGGTAAACCGTCTGAACCAACCATAGTGAGTGGGTGCGATAAAATATTGCGCACATCCGCTTCACTCATGCCGTGATATACCGCGCCTGCTGGTTGCAATTTTTGTGCGGCGTCCAGCAAATTTATTTGCCATTCGCCAGCAATAGCTTTTAAGGTGCGGCCACTCATTTCTGGATGCGGCGTGCTCCAGGTAATCACAATATCGAAATCTTCTGTGACTTGTTTTAAATCGAGCGTGGATGAACTCGCGGAGTAGGGATAACAATCGCAACCGACGGGGTGAGCTTTTGCGAGGCTTTCAATTTTGGAAATAATTTCGCCGCTGCGTCCCCAGTTGCCTGCGCCTGCGCATTTCAAATGCGAAATAATTAATGGCGATTGCGCGTAGGTGCTGATATCAAATGCTTCATTGATGGCGTCGATAATGCCGTCAAATTCGGTACGCAAATGTGTAGTGTAAACACCACCAAATTCATTTAACACTTGCGCAAGCTTTTTAACTTCTTGTGTATCGCTTGCGATGGCAGAAGCGTAAGCCAAACCGGTTGATAAGCCTAAGGCGCCTTCGGCTAACGCCGCGCGCAATTGTTCGCGCATTTTTTCAATTTCTTCTTCAGACGCAACCCGGTCGAGTGTGTCCATATGATTTTGGCGCAAGGTGGTGTGGCCAATAAGTGCCGCAACATTTACCGATGGTTGTGCTGCATTTACGGCGGCGCTGTATTCAGAAAATTTTGTGTAAATAAATTCTTCGTTGCTGCCAAGCAAGGTCATAGGATCTGGCGGTGTGCCTGAAATAATGGCGGGGCTTGCGCTGATTCCACAGTTGCCAACAATCACAGTGGTAATGCCTTGTGAAATTTTTGGCAGCATATCTGGTTGGCGAATTACGTGAATATCGTCGTGCGTGTGCACATCAATAAAACCTGGTGCGAGCACACAGCCATTCGCGCGCACATGATTGGCCGCGCTGAGATGTTGCAAATCGCCAATAGCGACAATCACACCATTTTTAACGGCGACATCGGCTTTAAATTGTTTATCACCGGAGCCATCAATAATAATCGCACCGCTAATAATCACATCGTACAACCCAGCTTTTTCACTCATGTAAATTGCCTGTTAATCGCCGAGAGGCAGACGATTGTTGCCGCCACCGCGGTATTCATCCAACGCAAATTTCACGCGGCGTAATAATTCTTTGCTGTGATCGCGACGCGTTAAAGCTAATTCGGTTGCAAGCACGTCTATGGCGAACAAAATGCCGTAGCGCGAGGCCGATGGCTTGTAAATAAAATCGGTTTCTTCGGTTGTAACGGGCAACACTAAATCGGCTTTTTTTGCGAGCGGCGAATTAGGATCAGTAATCACAATAATGCGCGCGCCGTATTCGTGGGCGATGTCCGCAACTGATAATAATTCGGGTGTGACGCCGGTGACGGATAAAATAATAAGCACATCATTCGGCGTCATAGTCGCCGCTAAAATACGCAGCACTACTGGGTCGTTGTAAGCAGCGACTGCAAAACCTAAACGCGCTAAACGAAATTGGGTTTCGTCGGCGAGCATCGTCGAACCACCGCCCATACCGGCAACATAAATCATGCGCGCCGAGGTGATGTGTTGCACTGCTTGTTGGAAATCGGCTTCTACAAAATGCGCAAGATTTGCGCGCAAGGTCGTTTCAACTTCACTGCAAATTCGCGTGTAAAACGCGCTCTCGTCCGAGCTTGCGGCTTCGCTGGAGGCATCACTTAAAAAACGCGAGCCCACTGCATTTGCGGATGCGAGTTTTAATTTCAAATCGCGAATATCTGTGCAGCCAACGGATTTAGAAAAACGCGAAATGGTTGAAATACTCACGCCGGCTTTTGCGGCAATTTGGTCTATGTTGGCGGCGGCGGCGAAAGCGATATCCGCGAGAATGGCATCCGCCACTTTTTGTTCGGTGCTCGACAATTTATCGCGGCAGCTGCGAATGTGGTAAACAATATCGAAAAGAGAATTCATTAACTTTCCTTTAACTGAAAGCGTTAAATAACGAGTGCTAATAGCGAGACAAACAAGAGCGCGACTAGCGAAATAATGGTTTCCAAAACTGTCCAGGTTTTCAAAGTCTGGGCGACCGTCATGTTGAAATATTCTTTGATTAACCAGAAGCCGCCATCGTTGACGTGCGACAAAATTAACGAACCGGCGCCGGTAGCAATCACTAATAATTCAGGATGAGGATAATGCGCCGCCACAGCGATGGGAGCAACTATGCCTGCCGCCGTGCTCATGGCGACCGTGGCCGAACCGGTTGCGACGCGAATCAGTGCGGCCAAAATCCAGCCCAAAAATAATGGCGTTATTTGCATGCTGGCTGAGAGGGTAACAATTTCTTTGGCGATGCCAGCATCTACCAAAATACGATTTAAGCCACCGCCTGCGCCGACTAATAAAGTGATTCCCGCCGTAGGTGCTAAACATTCTTGCGAGAATTTTAAAATTTGATCGCGACTAAATCCGCGTGCAATTCCGAGAGTAAAAAAGCTGACCACAGTCGCGATAAGTAGCGCTACCACCGAATTCCCTATAAAGCGCAAAGCACTGTATAGATCGGAATCTGGCGCAGCCAGCTTATCGGCCCAGCCACCGACAAGCATAAGAACTACAGGTAGGAGTATGGTCAGCAGAGTAATACCGAAGCCGGGGAAAGTCTGCTGGGTATCTTGCTGGATAAACTCGCTCGCTAAGGGATTTACCAAAGGTAGATCCACTCGCGGGGCGATAAACTTTGCAAACAAAGGGCCTGCAATAATGGCAGTGGGGATGCCGACGATTAGCGCGTAAAACAAGGTGCGCCCAACGTCCGCCTGATATTCACCTACCGCAATCATGGCGGCAGGATGGGGTGGAACCAAACCGTGTACCACTGAAAGCCCGGCAACCATGGGCAAGCCGACCATCAACATAGACGTGCCGGTGCGGCGGGCGACGTTAAAGGCGATGGGCACGAGCAACACAAAACCCACTTCAAAGAAAATCGGCAAGCCGACTAAAAATGAAATGCAGAGCATGGCCCAATGCACATTCTTTTCGCCGAAGGATTTAATCAGCGTGCGCGCGATTTGCTCGGCGCCGCCGGATTCCGCCATCATTTTGCCGAGCATGGTGCCGAGGGCGACAATTAAAGCGATGTGCCCAAGAGTTTTACCAACGCCCGCTTCGTAAGACGCCACTATATCTTTTGCGGGCATACCCGCCGCCAATGCCAAGCCGAGCGATACCAGAATCAAAGTGATAAATGGATTGATTCGGTAGCGCGCAATCAGCAGAATCAGCGCGAACACGCTGATCAGCGCATACACGAGTAGCCATTGGCCCGGAGTGAAAAATGTTGTGGCGAGCATCGTCAGGTATCGCCTAAAAACAGGTTTGAATGAGGTCGATCACATTGAGCGCCTCATCCACAACCAGTAATTGCCGCCACTTATCAAAGGTTAGGCAGGGGTGCGAAATATCGAAGGCAATCATGTCGCCCACGGCAATATCCGCATCAACGGGGATTCGCAGAAAGGCGTGTTGATCCATCATCGCGCTCAGTTGCCAATCAGCCGTTATTTCCACTGGTGCTGACTGACCGGGGCGATAGTGTTTGTTGGGAACGGGAAGGCCAGCATCAAAGGCGGCATCGCGTTTGCCCAAACCCATAATGGCCAAGCCGGATTCAGGTAGCGACAGCACGTAAGCCCAAATTTGCAGCGCGGGTAACAGCGTTTTCTGCATGGATTTGGCGATGGGATTGCTAGCGCTGATGCGAGTTTCAGCCGCTTTGTAAGCACCGACATCGTGCGTGAGATAGCAACCAGGCCGCAGGATAATATCGAGCGGGCGACCAATATCGACTTCGGCCCATTCTTCAGCCACCACATCGAACCAGGCCGAACCGGCTCCAGTAAGAATAGTTGTGGGCGCAGCCAGGCTATTGCTGTCATTTAATTTATGGAGCTGGCGCACGGCGCGACGCAAAAATTCGCGGATCTCGCCTTCTTCTTTCAGTACGCCTTCGTAGATCTCAACACCTGCCAACACTATAACGCCCGGCCAGCGATTGATCGCCGTTAATAACCGCGCTAGTTCAAAGTCATCGCGTACGCCGGTGCGGCCACCATCAACGCCAAGCTCAAGCAGAACTTTCAGGGATTGTCCCGCTTGGCTAAAAAATTCACCGAGCTGATCGAGATTCGCCACCGAATCCACAATGCAGTAAAACTCAAAATTTGGGTCGCGTTGCAGGCATTCGATAATCGCCATATTGGCGCGGCCGACCAATTGATTCGCCATTAAAATGCGGCGCATGCCGTGGTTGTAAGCGGCTTTGACTTGCGGTGCGGTGGCAAGAGTAATTCCCCAGGCACCGTGCTCTAATTGTTGTTGAAACAAGGCCGGGCTCATGGTGGTTTTGCCATGGGGCGCTAGTTTCAGGTCGTAACTTGCGATAAATTGCTGCATCCACGCAAGATTGTGGGCGATACGCTTCTGGCGCAACACGGCCACCGGTAGGCTCACGTCTTCACGCAAAATATTCCAACCGAGCTTATCGACAGTGGTTAGGGATAAGCTCCTATCAAAAGCGCCAATGCCCTTGGCATCTGCCAAACTGCTTTGATATGTATTTTGAAAATTGTTTTCATTATTCATCGTAAATCAGCCGAAAAATCGCACAAAACACAGACTATCATTGTAATTATAACTTTTCAAAGAAAATTATTTTCATTTAAATAAATTAATGATTTGGTTACGGCAGGCTCCGAAAGAGCCTGCCGCTTCCAAAAAATGCGCTTTAAATTAGAAGCTCATGCGCATACCAACGCGATACATACGGCCATAGATGTCATAGAGATAAGCATTAACACTGTGCGGCGTACCTGGTGCAGCAGGCGCATTCGTGTTTAGCAAATTCTCAACTTTGAAATAGGCACTCACCTTGTCAGTAAAACGATAGCTGCCGCCGAGATCGAAGTAAGAAATCCCGTCCATGTGGTTATCTAAAATCGTCGGATTGTTGATCGTCGATGTTGGGCAGTTAGTTGAACACTCAATGTATTCTCGGCTGTAAACACCATCGCTAATCCAGCGATTAGTTAACTCAAGACTGTATTTGTCGGCATCCCAACCTATGCTGGAAACCACTTTCCAATAAGGTGTTGTGCCCAAATTTACGCCCGCAGTGTTTTTAGGAATGGTCCCCAAAACGCCCGAATCAGTAACGTAGCTGATGGTGCGGGTTGCGAGCGCACGCAAGGTCAAGGTGCCGCCTTTCAAATCAAATTTCTGGCGCGCCTCATAATCGATACCTTTAACTTCCATTGAAGCCAGGTTGAAAGGCTGCAATTTCAGGAAATCCACCGTTGCACCAGCGCCGGTAATCGAAAAGGAACTGCACAACTCTTTATTGCCCGCTTCACATAGGTCGATCACTTGCTGCGGGATCAAGGTTGAAATCACATCGTTAACTTTGATTTGAAAGTAGTCCATCGACAGGCTTAAACCCGGTGCCCATTCAGGCTGATCCAACACAATACCGAACTCGCTGCTGCGACCAATTTCCGGGCGCAGATTCACGTTACCCGTGGTTTGTTGTTGCACCTGATTTAACACACCGTTGTAAAGCAGGGTGGCGTTAAACACTTGGGTTGGTGCGTAAATTTCACCGAGGTTCGGAGCGCGAACATCTTGCGACGTTACTGCACGCACGCGGAATCCATCGAGCGGTGTATCCCAACTTGCGCCTACTTTCCAGGCTTCTACGCTACCGGCGGTGCTGTACTTGGTTTCGCGACCAGCAAGGTTCAAGTTAGCGCGGCCCAATGCGTCGGAATTTACGAGTGGAAGGTTAAGTTCAAGGAAGGCTTCTTTAACATCATATTCGCCGGTACCTGAGTGAAAGTTACCCGCGTACCAGTTGTTGCCAGGGTTGGTATTTAACAGCGGGTCAGCCGGGTAATCTTCATTGGTTGGGCCGCCATTGCCGTAAGGATCGGTTTTGGTTTCATACCACTCTTTGCGATATTCAAAACCGGTCGCTACTGCAACGGGGCCAGCTGGCAATGTAAACGGCTCGCCGGAAACGCTGAAGCTAAAGGCATTTTCTAACTGACGAACATGTTGTTCCGGGCCATTTTCAGGCAGCACGTAGGCCAAGGCTTCGGCACTTGGGGTGATGTTACCGATAATATTTAAAGGTACACAGCCCGATGCACGTGCAGTCGCGTTGCGGCAAACGATATTGCCATTCACATCTTTCACCGCATCAATCGCCGCGTTGTAACGCGCGGTCAGCGAAATGTCTTTTACGTAGAGATCGGTGCTCGTAGTGCCATGTTCTGCGTAGGTATCGTAATTCCAGCTGGTGCCAAACAAATCAAACTTACCTTCTGCGCCTATTACAAAACGCTCCAGATCGCGGGTTGGATGAACGCTGATGTTAGGGAAAATCGCATTTGCAGTACCGTATTTAAAGCTGGTGATATTGTTGGCGGCACAGGCATCTTTAATAGAGGTTGGCAAGAATGGGTTATCGCACTGAATAGTCAGGTTGCCGTTTTTGGGCGCACCCGAGTTAGGAGTGTTAGATGCTTCGGTTCGCGCGACAGTTGCAGTCATGTAAATTTCGTTTTCATCGTCGATATCATAACCAACGCGACCGTAGAAATTTTCACGCTCCAGCTTGCCCGCCAAACTTGCACCATTCCAAATATTCGCGCTCAAA
The DNA here is from genome assembly GCA_004172865.1 of Gammaproteobacteria bacterium. Taxonomy (GTDB): domain Bacteria; phylum Pseudomonadota; class Gammaproteobacteria; order Pseudomonadales; family Cellvibrionaceae; genus Cellvibrio. The sequence goes on from SEBV01000009.1 coordinate 318,515, forward strand.
TCACCGCCTTCACAAAACGGGCTTACGCAATTGGTGCCGTATTCAAAAGGATAGGGCTGGCCGTTATCGCCAAACGCTGTACCTTTTAAAGGACCTTCAGTAATCAACCCGTATTTGGAATACTGGAAATTCTGGATATGATTTTTGATATACAGCTGCGGCTTGCCATCATTGGTTTGTGCAATCGGGCGCGAAATCAGCTCGGCGGATTTAAAGTAATCGCGACCGCTCGGGTCGTATTCACCAAAGCCGTTATCGCCGCCAGGCTCGATTCCATCTTCTTTGCCGTACTCGCCGCTAAGGGCAACATGTAATTTACCATCGAGAAAACTGCTGCCCCACGCCGCCGCAATCGTGCCGTTTTTATCGTCGTCATACATGGTTTGACCGCCTTCAATATTCATCTTGAAGCCTTCAAACTTTTTGTCGGTGATAAAGTTGACTACACCGCCAATGGCATCTGAACCATAAGATGCAGACGCACCCCCAGTTACCACATCAACACGCTTTAACAATAATTGCGGGAATTGGCTGACATCAGTCACGCCTGAAACGTTGGCCGCCACTACGCGTTGGCCATCCAACAAAGTCAGTGTTCTATTAGTACCGAGGCCGCGCAAACTGAATGAACTTAAGCCTTGTATACCGCTACTGGTACTATTGGTGTTGGTCGCTCTGCCGGTACTACCTTGTAAAGCTGGTAGCTTGGCGATGGTGTTGAACACATTGGGCTCGGCGCTACGCTCGATATCCGCCTGCGTCATACTGGTAGTTGGCGTTGGCTGGGTAAAACCGCTCGACGTAAGACGCGAACCCGTCACCATCACTTCCTGAATGTCAGTATCAGCAGGCTCTTCAGCGTATACCTGTGCCGCCAATGCCAAGCCCATTAACACCGCAACCGAACAACTTGTTGTTTTCAAACGCAATGCTTTGTGTGTGGCAAAGCCTGTTTGCTTCTTCATGATCTCTCTTCCTCATTTTTTAATGATAAAAACCGAATACAATCAACTCATGCCGCGCTACCACTTGAATATGCCACCGACCCCAGCGCCAGCCCTGCAACTCAAAAACGCGCATGCATTACTTCCGAATACCTGCACCTACAAACGTTAAAGTGATAATTCCAACGCTTGTCTATCCCCTAAAATCATCATTAACCTGACTGCCTTATCCGTGAAAATAATATTCACGATAAAAACACAATAATGATTTTTATATTTTCTAATTAATTTATTAATACCTTATATGAAAACTATTTTCATTAAAGACTTAAAAATGGCTAAATATGTGCTTAAAATCAACGTTATCACCCAAAACAATTCTTTACAAGAAAATAGTTTTCTTAAAATGACTTGGGAATAATTTTCACACTTTCAAGAAAAGCTCTTGATTTTGATTTTGCGCAACAGCGGAGCACGGATATTTAGGAATAAATACAAGCTGGTGCAAGCAGATAGACGACAGGGTGATTTGCGCGAACCCAAAATGTAAAAATGAGGGTGCACAAGGGCGATATCGCACCAAAGCGAATCACTAAACGTGAAAATAGTTACCAAGGAGTGTTAAAGCAGAAGTGATTAAAAAGCTAAAAAAATTTCATTTAATGACGATAAAAATGAGGGATTTAAAATTACCCATGTCGCTCTAAAAATTGGGTTTATGGCTATCCGATGCCTTTGAGCTCAATTTGTCTTAGCCTCAGGCCTACCACTTTCGTTAACTTCAAATCCCTATGCTCAATTTCCGTAGTCTTAGTGGACTATACCGGGTCATATTGTGGGCGCATTATACTGAAACGTGATTTCCGCATAAAAACCTAATGAGGCAGACCGATTTCTGATGCTACCAATCAGTATTTTAATTGTTGATGACCATGCCTTATTTCGCTCTGGTTTGCGGCTTGTGCTCAGCGCAGATTTAGCCAACGTTGAGATTAATGAAGCGAGTTCAATTTATGAAGCGATTCAAGACAGTGCAACTGCGCCCGCCATTGTTTTGCTGGATATTGAACTCAACGGCTTGAATGGTTTGGACGGTATTGCGTTAATAAAGCGCACCTGGCCACTCGCCGCCATTGTTATGCTTTCGTCCGATACGTCTTCGAGCACGTCGCAACTTGCAATTGAACGTGGTGCTGCCGCTTTTGTGACTAAAGCGGAAACCGCAAAAAAAATCCTGATGATTGTTCACCAATTAATTGATCAAAAAAACCATGTTCAGGTGTTGGAAAAATTCTTGGCACCCAAGCATCAATTACTGCCGGAAAATCAATTAACCGCCCGCCAATACGAAGTGCTCGATCTGTTATGCAAAGGCTTAAGTAATAAATTAATCGCACGGGAATTGGGTTGCGCCGAGAATACTGTGCGCGGGCATGTGCAAGCCATTTTATTATTTTTTAATGTCGCCAGCCGATCAGAAGCGGTTTACGCAGCAAGGCAACAAGGAGTTATTCATTAATATTTTTAAAAGTTTATATCAGTTGGAAGATGATCGCTTGCTAGCAGAGCAAGTCAAATTGGTAATGACGGTTGAAAGTAAAGGGCTTCTATTTTCTTGTATTGTTGCCGTTGCGCTTTATTGGTTTTTATTTGGCTCTACCAATAACATTGCGTTAAGCAGCTGGTTTTTTTGGGTGGTGCTATGCAACATCGCGACCGCGTTCATTATGTTTTCGTTATTGGCAAAGCCGCGCCCGCAAGCAAAATCTACGGCTCATTTTTTGATGATTGCGAATGCTATTTTAGGAATAAATTGGGGTTTTCTGGCCTGGGTTGCCGTCGACGGCGTTTCGATTTTTAATTCCATTATTGTTATAGCTGTTCTAGTAAGTCTATTAGTGGGCTTAATGAATACGCTCTCACCAATACTACCGCTCTATGTTATCGCCTGTATAACCATGACTGGCGTTGTATCTTCCAAACTCTTACTGCTTGACCATAATGATTTTAATAATGTGGGTTTATTCGCGCTGGTGACCTGCATTATTTTTATACTGATGGGACGCGACATGAACATACAGGGTAAAAAAAATATTTATCTTCAATTTGATAAGTTGGATTTAATTGCAAAGCTGGGAACCGAAACCGAAAAAGTTCGCACTGCACAACACATTGCCGAAAATGCAAATCAGGCAAAGACCAAATTTCTCGCGGCAGCGAGCCACGATATTCGTCAGCCAATTCACGCACTGGGTTTATTTTTAGAAGTGCTCGCGCGCAGCCCTTTATCGCAATACCAACAACAAGTTTTGCAAAATGCAAATTCAGCTTTTGAAGCAAGTGCAGATATGCTCAATACCTTGCTGGATTTTTCGCGTATTGAAGCAGGCGTGGTAGAGGTTCAGCAGCGCGCGTTTTATTTGCAGCCGATATTGAACAAATTAGAAAATGAAATGGCGCCCTTGGCCGCTAATAAAAATTTAATTTATCGCTCCAAAGAGTCCCATGCAATCGTAATGTCTGATCCCATTATTTTAGAATTGATTTTGCGAAATTTAATTTCCAACGCTATTCGCTATACCGATAAAGGTGGAGTTTTAATTGCGTGTCGCAAGCGCGGAAATTTCACATCACTGGAAATTTGGGATACCGGAATTGGTATTGAACCGATTCATCATGAGAATATTTTCAACGAATTTTATCAACTCGGAAATACTGAACGCGACCGCCGAAAAGGCTTGGGTTTAGGTTTAGCCATCGTGCGCGGTTACGCCAACAGACTCAAGCACTCTTTATTATTTGCATCAAAACCTAAACGCGGCAGCGTATTCAAAATTGAGTTACTCAACGCAACTGAAATACCGCTGAGCGATGCCACAATAAATAAACCGATTGAGTTTATTACACTGAGCGCAAGAGTTTTAATCGTGGATGATGACGAAGCCGTGCGCCAGGGAATGGTGGATTTATTACAAGCCTGGGGTTGCGAATGCGATGCCGCCGATTCGATTGAAGAAGCAGTGACCCTCGCAATCGCTAATCCACCTGATCTCGTTATTAGCGATTTCCGTTTGCGCGATTTGAAAACCGGCACCCAAGCTATTACGCAAATTCGAAATGTATGCGGCACTTCCACACCCGCCATGCTAATCACCGGCGACACCGCACAAGACCGTTTAATTGATGCCACCGCCAGCGGCCTGCCGCTTTTAAGCAAACCGGTTTCACCGGCGGTGTTGTATCGCAAAGTGGCGGAATTACTCGCTTAACCACCCGGCATGTACAGACCATCCCACCCCCAGCATTGCACGCTGCCATCCGCCTTCAACGCACAGGTATTGTAGCCACCGACACTTATCGCCTCGGCGGTACCTTCTTGCACATTGGCGCTTGTCGGGTCTGGCGTAAACCAGCTGTCCGTTTCATTGCCCAGCTGGTTGTAGGTATTAACACCCCAGCAACTGGTATAACCCGCGCTATTAAGTGCGCAGCTATGGCCTTCACCCAGACTGACTAAAACGATGTCGCTAAGGCTTGCGATTTGTACTGGCACCGGGCTGTCGGTAGTCGTGCCGATGCCCAATTGTCCCTGAAGGTTATAGCCCCAGCACTTCACTCTACCCGCCGACGTCACGGCACAGCTATGTTTGTAACCAGAGGCCAATGAAATTATTGAGCCCGACAATCCCGTTACTGCAATCGGTAACTTATTGTCGAAATCGGTTCCGTTGCCCAGCGAGCCACTGCCATTACTGCCCCAGCAAAAAGCACCCGTACCCGAGACGGCTGCGCAGCTGTGACTATTGCCGGCGCTAATCTTATAAGCGCCAGTTTCCAAGCCGGTTACATTGACGGGGGTATTGCTGCTGATGTTAGTGCCATTACCTAACTGACCCGAGCCGTTGTCGCCCCAGCATTTGATCGCGCCCGGTGTGACAATCGCACAGGTGTGACTCCGCCCCAGGCTCACCGCGATAACACCGCTGTTAAGCCCAACAACATTCACTGGCACATTGCTATTTAAACCAAAGGCACCGACACCATTGCCCAATTGACCGTTGGTATTTTCACCCCAACATTTGAGCGCGCCGAGTGCGGTAATCGCGCAACTGTGATTGCCACCCGCACTTACCGCTACAACATCGCTAAGCCCGGTGATAGGCACGGCATCTTCCATGCGTACGCCATTAAAGAAAGCGCCATTCCCTAATTGCCCTGCGTCATTGTTGCCCCAGCATTTAACACCGCCGCCAGCGGTAATCGAACAACTGTGCAGAAGCCCAGAACTTAGGAGGGAGGGTTTCACTGTGATGGTTTGTGTGTTGTCTGTAACCGCCACGGGTATAGGCCCGCTGCTGGCTTGCTGCATCAGGGCATCGGTCACTTTTAAGCTGACAAAATAACTGCCGAAAGTCGCAAAGGTATGATTGACCGTTTGGCCTTCAGCAATTGCACCATCACTAAAACTCCACTCGTATTTCACGATGCTGGCATCACCTGCGACCGACGTGCTCGCACTAAAGGTACGCGTAAAGCCGCTGCCACTCGCCACGACTGCTGCCGTTGGCGCTTTAGGAAGCGCTAAGCAATTGCTCAAATTTACATTGATATTGGCAACCGCCACTGGAACGGTTTTTTCGTGCAAGTTGTTGCCGGAAGGCGTGATAACAAGTGATATGTTTTGATTGATAGTGGAGATAAACGAGAAATTTCGATTCTGGCTGGTGACGTCCGCAAGGCTCTCAATAAATTTGCCATCCTCAAATACATTCAGTTGCGCACTTTCGTGTGGATAAGTTTCCCAGCCGCTAACGCAGCCAGTGACGGTAACTTTATCGTCAATAATAACCAGATCTGAAAAAGCGACACTGCTGTTAACGACTGTGACAGTCGCGCTTGAAGTAGATGTCTCGCGACTCTGAATGCCGCCTACCAGTCGCGCGGTTACAGCGCCAGCATTTGCATAGACACTAGCGCTGTAATTTCCGGCCGAGTCTATGTTGATTGTTTTGGTTAAAAATCTTTCACCGGAAATCTGTACTCGATACGCAGCGAGATCGCCGCTGCTCACAGTCACTTTGCCGGACACCGTCACCTGCTGTGGCATAACGAGACATCTAGGCAGCTTCACCGTCACACCAGCGGCAGGCATGGTGATGTCCAGGGAATCCAAAATACTGTCTGCGTTTACCAAGGTTAAACGAGCCGTGCCAAGCGCTTTGGCATAGAGCGGTAGCTTCGAAATTGGCGATAAACTTTGCTTGCTTATAAAATCCACGCCTTGCATTACCAAGCTCACGTTACCAGGAAGCGCGCTGTAATCGCATGTTGTGGATGACTGGGTTTCTGAATAATCAATCTCGGCCCGAGTAATCATTTGATCCGCATTCCACCAACTGAAATGACTTACTTCGCCTTGATAATACTGCTCGCCGGACACCGGATCGGTTTGCAAACTCGCAGTGCCATCTTGCTCCCACAAACCCGTAGTTTCATTTAAGTGATAAAGCGGCATGGTTGCAGGCGGCGTAACGCCAGCCGGTGGTGTGGCAGGAATACGAATGGTGGCGGTTTTATTTGCGCCCAAATTAAGCGGCTGGCCATTAGTATCCGTAAATTCAACGCCCAAGGCACCCATGGATTCGATGGCTATACCACTGCCACCATCCACCATAACGCCCGGCATAAAGTCTACGTTAACGCTGGGATCTATAGGCGTTAAGGTCACTTTAGCGGCGCCGGCAAAAATGGAACCATTAGCAGTAGCCAAACTATTTGCGGGTAAATCTACTCGTGCAGTAGAACCAGGAACACGCAGGGTGTTGTCATTGGCAGATTCAAGATTAAGCGTTGCGCCCACGGAATGCAGAACAATTCTTTTCGCAAAAACACCATTGTCACCTGCCGTTGCCGCAGCACGTATCGTGCTCGCAAAGCCGCTTTTAGTGATCCGTAAAATGGCAGGCGTTTGGGTGGATAAATTCACACTAAAGCTGCCTTCTACATTCGTCGATTCGAGAATATTACTTCCCTCAATTGCAATACTGGCAGCGCTTACTGGCACACCTGATTCGTCTACAACTAGACCTGTCGCAATCACAAAAAGTGGCGCTATCGAGCTTGCACTCGAATTGCCCAGCGAGCTGGAGTTAACACTTGATGAAGAACTGGTCGTCGATGACACGCTAGCAATAAGGCTACTCGACGTATTCGCGCTAGATGAATTACTGCTACTCGAAGAACTTAGGGAAGAAGATTTATTGGAACCGCCACCACAGGCCGACAACCCAATAATTGTTAAAAAGAGTGCGTACCGTGCAAGCTTGTTCATGTAAATACCTTTTTACTTTTTAAGCGCTAGGTGAATGAAAATAATTTGCTGTGCAATGACAAATTCCAATCGCATTTTTCTGCATTGGGAATCTGATTGTGACGAGAATGGAAATGTACCTAGACGAATTTTAAAAAGTAACTACTGCTAATACTGGTTACATTTTAAAAGCGTGTAAATAGTCCAAATGGACTAGAGAGGATGTTGATGTGTATTTGAAAAACGATCTAATTTAACTAATTTTTTATACAAAAAATGTCACAAATTAAATATGCCCGATACGAGATGTGTCGGGCTTTTGAAAACTTTCTTATAAAATTCTACGGAAAATTATTCGATATTCTGCACCTGCTCACGCATCTGCTCGATCAATACTTTCAATTCAACCGCCGCCTGAGTCGTATCACTCACAATACTCTTAGATGACAGTGTATTGGCTTCGCGATTTAATTCCTGCATTAAAAAATCCAAACGGCGGCCCAAAGAATCGGTTTGTTTCAGGCTACGTTTTACTTCGATAACGTGCGTATCCAAACGATCCAATTCTTCGTCGACGTCAGCTTTTTGCGCTAGCAAAACGATTTCTTGTTCAAGGCGTTCCGGGTCGAGATCAACTTGCAAAGCGGCGAGTTTGATTTGCAATTTTTCGCGTTGGGCCGCGAGAATTTCTGGCATACGCGCACGCACTTTTACAACTTGCGCGGATACTGCATCAAGGCGCTGGAGAATAAGTTGTTCAAGTTCATTGCCTTCGCGGCTGCGATGCTCAATTAAACCTTCGAGCGCAGAATCAAATAATTCCAACACCGCACTTTGCACAGCGTCGCGGTCAAGTTCTTGTTTTTGAATCACACCGGGGTATTTGAGAATATCCAATGCGCTAATAGGCGCAGCTGTAGCACCGAGCAATCCATTTATTTGTTGTGCAGCTTTGGCCAATTGCGCCACGCGGCTGAGGCTAACGCCCAACTCGGCTTCGCCTTCCTGCTCCCATTGAATACTTAAACTGGCTTCCACTTTGCCGCGTTGTAGGGATTTACGCATGGCATCGCGCAAATTGGGTTCGATCTCGCGAAAATCTTCCGGCAAGCGAAAACTTGGCTCAAGATAGCGGTGGTTGACGCTGCGAATTTCCCAAACGGCGGTGCCCCAAGGGAGTTTGGCTTCGCGGCGTGCAAATCCGGTCATACTACGTGGCATAGGGATTCCTTCAATCGGTTGCTAAATGGTTTGATGACTTATAGTCGCCAGAGCTGGTAAAGTTCGGAACGTTTTTTAGCTCATAGCGTTAGCGACATTTTGTCGTATTTATTTTGGAAGATGTTAGCACACCTCTTCTATCACATTCAGAAGTAAGGATTTTCACATGCAACGCCCCAGTGGTCGCACCCCCAACCAACTCCGCGATATTCGCATCACCCGCCGTTACACTAAACACGCCGAAGGCTCAGTGCTGGTGGAGTTTGGCGATACCAAAGTTATTTGCACTGCAAGTGTGGTCAATAACGTTCCGAGCTTTTTGCGCGGCAAAGGTCAAGGCTGGCTGACGGCAGAATACGGTATGTTGCCACGCTCCACCGGTACCCGTATGGATCGTGAAGCAGCGCGCGGCAAGCAACAAGGCCGCACCGTAGAAATCCAGCGTTTAATAGGCCGCTCATTGCGCGCCGCAGTGGATTTAACGGCGCTGGGAGAAAATACAATTAACATCGATTGCGATGTTATCCAAGCCGACGGCGGCACCCGCACAGCATCAATCACCGGCGCCTGGGTTGCACTGGCTGATGCAATCGCACATTTAAAAGCACAGGATAAAGTTGTCGGCGAACCGCTAAAACGCGCAATCGCTTCTGTGTCCGTAGGCATTTATGAAGGCGTACCCGTATTGGATTTGGATTACCCTGAAGACTCCACAGCCGACACCGATATGAATGTTGTTATGGGCGATGACGGCGGGATTATTGAAATCCAGGGTACTGCTGAAGCTGAGCCTTTTACTGAGGAAGAATTTGCGGCTATGTTGAAATTGGCTAAGCAGGGAATTGCAGAATTGCATCGCTTGCAGCAGGAAGCGTTGGCGAGAAATTAATTTCAAAAAATCCCGCGCCATTTAAAATAGCGCGGGATTTTTATTAGTAGCAGATCTAAATTTTTCGTAAACGAAATTCAACAAAGAAACCAAATAAGCCGGAAAAAGTAAGCAAGGCTCCCAATAGAATTAAATAGCGATTTTCTGGGCGAGGCAGCTCTTTGTTACCTTTAATTTCGTAGGCTCTTAGACCTCCTTCAACATTTTTATAAATATATCTACCTTGATAATTGTTCGTTAAAATCGTATCTACTTTATATCTATTTCGCATAGTTTTTGCCTTAGCGGCCAACTCTTCATTTTTTTTAGTGCATTCATTGTTAATAGTATAATTACATGGGTCTCTAGCTTCATATCTATCCCAATGCTCGATAAAGTCAACGGGTTCGCCAGCTTGCAGAATTCCGTCAGAGGCATATTCGTATTGAGATAGGTTAAAAAGTAAAGATTTATATCCCGCCACAATCAACGTCAAACCAATCACACAAGCTGCAGCCGAACCAAATAGCCACTTTTTAATATTATGAATTTTGTAAGCAACACCTGCATTTAGATGATTCGCAACTTCAGGGATTTGTCGCAATTGACGGTAAATTATTTTTTCATCGATGCCTTCCAGGAAGGCTGCAACATTGATAGTTAAGGCTTTTAAGATACCACTGAAAATATCGGCAGAGGGAACTGATTTATCGTTTTCCAGTTTTGATAAATAGGATTGCTCAATGCCAATCGCTTCTGCTAGTTGCGGCTGTGTTAAATTTTTTTCGGTACGAAGTTGTTTGATTTTCTCGCCAATATTCATAAATTGTCCTTGTAGATATTTTGTTGGTACAGATTGCTATCTGTTGAAATTATTCTTGGGTATTCCTGAAAAACTTGGAAGCTGAATATTGGTGAATATTAAGAATTACCGCGATTTTATTTTTATACCTAACTTTTACTGCACCCAAAATAAAAAACTCGCTCTTGTTAGGGAGCGAGTTTTTTTAATTTTTGATTTATTTATGGCTGTAATTCAATATCGTAATCGATAATCACAGGCATATGACTGGAGAACTGTTGAGTCTTATAAATTGCTGCGTATTCTACTTTTGGGCCGATGCTGTTAGAGACAACCTGGAAGTCAGTGCGCCAGCCATCGCCTTCGCCCTTTGTACCTTTTGGCCACCAGCTGTATTCGTCGCTATCTTTGTTAACGCGGCGGAATGCATCGACATAACCTAACTGATTGTAAAGCTGGCTTAACCATTGACGCTCGTGTGGCAGGAAACCGGAGTTGTGTTGGTTTTCACCAGAGTTGCTGACGTCGCGTGGAGTGTGGGCCATTGCCCAGTTGCCACAGAAAATATATTCGCGACGCTTGCGAGTAATTTTGTCGAGATGCGCTTGAAAATCGTCGAAGAATTTAATTTTCACTTCTTGTGATTCAAGCTCGGAGGTTGCGCTTGGAGCCAGCAAAGAACCTACACTCAATTGTTCGTAATCAACTTGCAGATAACGGCCTTCCATATCCACACCTGACGCAAAACCTAAACCGTATATAAGAGCTTTGGGTTGTACGCGGGTATAAATGGCGACGCCGTTGTAATTCTTGGTACCTGAGTCGAAGAAATAGGCAAAATAACCGTCGAGTTCATACTCGGGCTTTTCCATATCGCGCTCGCGTGCACGAAGATCTTGCAAGCAGATTAAATCTGCGTCCTGATTTGCCAGCCAGTCATAAAGACCGCGCTGCGCCGACTGTACAATTCCATCGACGCTAAGACTTATAACTCTCATGTTAGCCCCTTGATTACGGACTGTGTATGATACCCAAGGTTTATCACAATGTGTTACCTATGTTTCGTATTGTTACAATTTTTACAGAATTATGGGAGATTTCAGGTAGGGAAACTACTAGATAACCAAAAGGCAATTGAGTTCAATGCTTATGTCCCTAAAATCTTATTCTTAGTATTATTCAAAGTTAGTCCATAAATAGGAATTTTCCATGCAAAAATACCAGCACGACTTTATTCAGCTGGCGATTAAACACCAAGCATTAGGTTTTGGTGAGTTCACGCTCAAGTCTGGCCGTATCAGTCCCTACTTTTTTAACGCCGGTAAATTTCAAACCGGTAGCGCTCTCGCTGAGTTGGGTCGCTTTTATGCTGCCGCCATTAAAGATGCAAATATTGATTTCGATATTGTGTTCGGCCCCGCCTACAAAGGTATTCCTTTAGCGGCAACCACCGCAATTGCCTTATCAGATCATTACCAAAGTGATCTGCCATTTTGCTACAACCGTAAAGAAGCCAAAGATCATGGCGAAGGCGGCACGTTGGTAGGCGCGCCCCTGCAAGGTAAAGTGTTGATTGTTGATGATGTCATCACGGCTGGAACTGCAGTGCGTGAGGTGATGTCTATTATCAAGGCTGCCGGTGCTGCACCAGCAGCGGTTCTGATTGGTTTAAATCGCCAGGAGAAAGGTCAGGGCGAGTTGTCGGCAATTCAGGAAGTTGAACAATCTTTTGGCATTCCTGTGGTCAGCATCATCAATTTAAATCATATAATCCATTACCTTGAAACTCAGTCAAACCAGCAGGACATGGTCGCTAAAATTAAAGCGTATCGTGCAACTTACGGCGTAGACTAATTAAACGTGATGCATGGCGGAGCTTGCTGTGCATTCCATGCAATTTTCAATTTAACATTGGCCGCTATGAAACAACGATTTTCTTTGATAGCAAAGCTTTTATTGATAAGCGGTTTATTTATCGCCGTGAACGCAAATACGTTCGCAGCTGATAAGACCGACAATAAAACCGTTTTTTATCGTTACACCACCAATGACGGTCACAAGGTAGTATCGCAAACTATTCCACCGCAATACGTGCGCAATGGTTATGAAATGTTGACGTTAAATGGTGAGATATTGAAAGTTGTAGCGCCTGCACCTGCAGAGGCAGATGCAGAACGTATTGCCAAAGAACGCAAAGCCGCTAAAGAACAAGCGCGAACTGATTTGGAATTGCGCCGCACTTATAGTTCAGTCGCGGATATTGAGTCGGCTAAAGCACGCAATCTGCAAGAATTGATCAATACGATTAATATTTTGAAAGCGAATCTTGTCAGTGTTAGATCGCAATTAAAAATTCAGGAAGGTCATGCGGCAGCTATTGAGCGCAACGGCAAAACAGTGCCCGACGATATTTTGAAAAATATTGCAACGCTGCGCGCTGAAGACAAAGATTTGAATGTTCAAATTAAACAGCGCGAAGAAGAGCATCAAACCGCTGCAGAAAAGTATGATCAGGATAGAGAAAGATTTATCCAGATTACCGGACTGACAAAATAGTAAAGTCAGCTAAAAGCCAGCTCACATAAAAAAACCGGCAATGCCGGTTTTTTTATGCTTCTACAAATTCGATCTGCATTAATAAAGGCGCTAACAATTTCCATTGTTCCAGCCAGAGCAAACTCGGCGAACTTTGAAATTTACTTCTTACGTATTGCAAAATTGCACCATCAACATAGGCCATTAAAAAATGTGCGAAGGCAGCAGCGGGAAGAGCAGACTGCAAATTATTTTTCAATTCCGCATCGCGCAGTATTTGTTTTAATTGGGTTTCAATTCGTTCAAAAAACTGCACTATACGCTGACGCAAGCGTTCTGTTTCACCAGTTAGCGCATCACCCACTAACAAACGCGACATTCCGGGATGTTGCTCTGCAAAAACCAGTAAAGTATTAATAATTAATTCACAGCGTTTGGCTGCAGATTTTTCTGACGCGAGAACAAGTGTAATTTCGGTAAAAACATTCGCCTCAATATATTCAATCAAGCCTTCAAACATTTTTGTTTTGCTGGGGAAATGACGATATAAAGCCGCTTCGGAAACACCGACAACTTTTGCCAAAGCAGCGGTAGTAATGCGTTCGCCGGGACTATCTTCAAGGCTTTTTGCCAGCGCCGATAATATTTGCTCGCGACGCGATATTTTATTGCCAGCTTTGTTCATTTGTTGCATACATCCGTGACTTGTTGATTAATTGCGGTAACGTTATTGATAATTTATAACGCACCGCAATAAGATCCAACCAGTTAGCTATCTTTAACTATGTTTTAAATATTTTTTTACTTTGTTGGTGATGCTTTCGCTTTGTTAGTAATAAGTGTACCAACACCAGCGTCGGTAAAAATTTCTAACAACACGGCGTGATCTACACGGCCATCAATAATATGCGCGCTGGTACAGCCGCCGTTTACGGCATCCAAAGCGCAGGCGATTTTTGGCAACATGCCACCGTAAATTGTGCCGTCTGCAATCAAGCCATCAACTTGCGCAGTACTTAATCCGGTTAGCACTTTGCCTTGTTTATCTTGCAGGCCAGCGACATTGGTTAATAACATTAATTTTTCGGCGTGCAAAAATTCCGCAATTTTTCCAGCAACCAAATCAGCGTTGATATTGTAGGAAGAACCATCTTCGCCCACACCGATAGGTGCTATAACAGGAATAAAATCGCTATTGATCAACATATCAATAACAGATTTATTAATGCTTTCGACTTCACCAACATGGCCGATATCGATTATTTCCGGCGCAACCATTTCTGGCGTTTTGTGAGTGACTGTTAATTTTTTTGCGCGAATTAATTGTCCATCTTTACCGGTTAAACCAATTGCCTGGCCGCCGTTGCGATTAATCAAGCTAACGATTTGTTTATTCACGGTGCCGCCGAGCACCATTTCTACCACGTCCATAGTGGCGCTATCGGTAACGCGCATGCCGTTAACAAATTCGGATTTAATATTTAATTTTTCCAGCAAACTGCCGATTTGCGGCCCCCCACCGTGAACAACAACGGGATTCATGCCTACTAATTTCATCAACACAATGTCGCGCGCAAAACTGTTTTGAAGAGCTTCGCCTTCCATTGCATTGCCGCCGAATTTTACAACGATGGTTTTGCCGGTGAAACGTTGAATGTAAGGCAGCGCCTCAGTTAATACATTGGCGATATTCATCGCCGAATCACGGTTGAGTGACATCACAATTTCCTACTATCTGAAAGTTAAAAAATTTAAAATTTGAGCACAAGACTGGAATCAATTTTGAGTAATTCGCGCTTGAAAATTTGCTGGATTATAGCAAGCGCATCATCAGTTTCCGCTTCAAAGCGCAAAGTTAATGCGGGTGACGTATTGGATGCACGCACCAAGCCCCAACCTTTGCTGTAATCCACGCGTACACCGTCAATGGTGGTGATATTTCCATGTTGGAAATCGCCGGTCTCGCTTAATTTTTTGATTAAATCAAATTTCACGTTATCGGGCACTGCCACTTTAATTTCGGGCGTGATAATTAATTGTGGAAATGCCGAGAAAATATCATCAATGTTTTGATCGCGAAGCGTAATAATTTCCAGCAAACGCGCCATGGCATAAATGCCATCATCAAAACCATACCAGCGATCTTTGATAAAAATATGACCGGAGTATTCACCACCAATCAATGCGCCAGTTTCCACCATTTTCGCTTTCATGGGCGAGTGACCGGTTTTCCACATAATTGGACGACCGCCGTAGCCACTGATCACCTGATTTAATTGACGCGAACATTTCACGTCAAATAAAACATCGGCACCCGGGTGACGCGCCAAAATATCTTTGGCAAATAACATTAATAAACGATCTGGCCAAATAATGTCACCTTTAGGTGTGACAACCACTAATCTGTCACCATCGCCGTCAAAGGCCACACCAATATCAGCGTTCACTTCTTTTACTTTTTCGATAAGCGCAAACAAATTACTTTCTTGCGTTGGGTCCGGGTCGTGATTGGGAAAGGTACCATCCAAATCGCAATACAGTGGTGTGACGCGGCAACCCAATTCTTCAAATAATTGTGGCGCTACTACACCGGTGACTGCATTGCCTGCATCAATAACAATGGAGACATCGCCCGCTAATGCAACATCAGAAAAAATACGCTCAATGTAATGCGGAATTATTTCACGGAAAGATTCTTCACCAATTCCCTGATGCACATGCTGCGTCAGAATTCGCGTGCGTAATTGCATGACAGCTTCATCGGCCAAGGCATTATTTCTGATCACAACTTTAAAGCCATTATATTCAGCGGGATTGTGACTCGCAGTGACCATAACGCCACTGCGTACATCTGAAAAATGAAAGGTCGCAAAATACATTAGCGGTGTTGGCACGATACCAATATTCACCACGTTACAACCGGAGCGCAAAATACCGTTGATCAACGCAGTGGTTAATTCTTGGCTGTGGGTTCTGCCATCACGAGCAATAATTAATGATTGCTCTCCTTTATCTATAGCTTCACTACCAATTGCCTGGCCGAGTTTTTCGGCGAAGGCTGCATCCAAATCTTTTCCAACAACGCCGCGAATATCGTAAGAGCGAAAAATATGTGCAGGAATACTGGCTTCATCAATAACAACTGGCGCCACTGATTGTTTTTTATTGCGAGTGTCATTCAAGCCTAAAATATCTTCATCTTCATCGATGACCGCAATATCCAAAATATCCTGCTTTTGAAACAACGGACTGGGGGCAGTATCTGCCATAGCGGCAATAGTTGCTTTATTAATATCTGAATTAGGAACGAGTTGTTGCTCGGTTTCCTTTTCAACTTTAACGAGGAAGCGGCTTAACACCAGCGCTAAAAATAAACTTAATGCGATAGCGCAACCTGTAGCAAGTATCCACAAGGTCGGTGCTTCTTCTGCTTGCTGAATTAATGCGTCCGATGGTGTGAAAGTAATTTGCCAATTGCTGTCCGGAATATCTATTGATTTGCTCGGGGCAGCGTTGCCGGCACCTGATTTAAAAACGAGAAGTGGTGCTGAGTTTGCAAATTTCTGTTCTAATTTCTTTTCACCCAAATTACTGGTATTTGTTGACGCTAATAATTTTTTAACGGGTTCGCCATCCAGCGTTAGCATCAAAGTTCCAATCAACGGTAAATCTTTACCAGCGTGAACGGGTGCTACAAAATGTATTTGCCATTTTTCATTTATTAAGGCGGCTTCTGCGAAAGCATTTTCGTTGCGCTCGGCACGGCGCAACAAATCCAGCTCCGCATAGCGAATCGGTACTATGCCATTAGGGTCTACATCGACTTCACCGGCAACGAGAATTTTTAAATCAATTGCTTGGTCAACTTGCGGTACAAAAGAGGCGGCGAGCAATGGAAAGGTATCTTTATTTTTTTCGTTTAATGCCTGAATGACAGCGGTATTTTGTGCAAGCTGATTTAATTTTTCCTGATGCTCTGTGAGATATTTTTTAATCGCTACAGAACCTGAATCCAACTCCTGCTGAATATATTTTTCTTCATTAGTTTCGGTGACATTTTTAACCATGATGCCGTATAAAAAATACGCCAGGATTAAATTTAAAATTAGCGCGCCGCCGAGCATCATAAATAATAAACGCTGTTGCGCTTCCGCTTTGCGCTTGGCTTGCTCTTTCGCGCGAATAGCGGAGCGTGAGCCACCGCCTGATGGGCTCGGCGCAATCATGGGCGGAATTTTTAACAGCCGCTGCGGTTTGTTTATGTCGCTATCGAGATCGTCCACAATGTCCCCTTGGTGATCATGATTTAATTACAAATTGATTATTGTTTGGCAGTTAGGTTCTGCGCGATTATCGCAATAATATCGCGCGCTAATTGTTGTTTGCTGCGTTGGCTTATTTCTATACGTTGTTTAATGTCGATAACCGTAACGGCATTATCGTCGGCATTAAAACCAATTCCTGCTGCACTTATATCGTTGGCAATAATTAAATCCAGATTTTTTCGAAGCAATTTTTGCTGGGCATATTCCAATAGGTTTTCACTCTCCGCCGCAAAACCAACGGTGTAAGGTTTTGACGGGAGTGCCGCGATGCTTGCTACTATGTCTGGATTTTTTACTAACTTAAGCGTGATAGTTTCGTCTGCCGTTTTTTTAATTTTCTGCGCGGCAATTTCAGCAGGGCGATAATCTGCAACCGCCGCCGCCGCGATAAACACATCGCAAGAACTGGCATCTTTCAAACTTGCCGCTAGCATATCAGCAGCAGTAGTAACGTCTATTAGCTTGACGCGCTCCGGCGGCGCAAGTTGCGTAGGGCCGGAAATTAATATTACTTGCGCGCCCGCATCTACCGCCGCTTGGGCGATGGCGTAACCCATTTTGCCAGAACTGTGATTGCTGATATAACGCACCGGATCAATCGCCTCGCGCGTGGGGCCAGCGGTGATCACGACTTTTTTCCCGGCCAAAATTCCCGACGCAAATAAACCTGCGGCGGCATCCACCAACGCCAGCGGTTCTAACATACGACCAGGGCCAACATCGCCACAAGCTTGTTCACCGGCAGCGGGCCCGAATATCGCAGTCTTGCGTTCGATCAAAATCTCAACGTTAGCCTGCGTGCTCGCATTGCGCCACATCCCTTGGTTCATAGCGGGCGCTACGGCGATAGGAGCGGAAGTTGCGAGACAAACTGTGGTGAGCAAATCATTGCCCTGCCCCTGAACCAGTCGCGCGATAAAGTCTGCGCTGGCGGGCGCGATCAATATCAAATCCGCCCAGCGCGCTAATTGGATATGACCCATCCCAGCTTCAGCTTCAGGATCGAGCAGTGTGGTGTGAACCGGGTTGCCGGACAGCGCCTGCATAGTTAAGGACGTAATAAATTCTTGCGCGGCGGCGGTCATCACCACGCGTACCTCGGCACCGGCATCTTGCAGGCGGCGCACGAGATCAGCACTTTTATAAGCAGCTATACCGCCGGTTACACCGAGCAAAATACGTTTATTGGTGAGCGAACTCATGGGCGCGCCTTAGCGAAAATGAACAATTGTTAATTGTAGCGCAATGTAACTGACTACTAACTCCAGAAACAGCCAAATATCACCGCTAATTGCCGGATAACTGAAAATTTTTAGGTGATGGGAGACGCCAAGGCTGCAAGACTAACGTCCTCTTATTTCAAGAGGACGATATTCGCTTCCGGCAGATAGCATTCGGTTTGGAGCACGCCCTTGTTGGCGTTGAAAGATGTAGTCGCGACTATCTGGCTATCGCGCTTTAAAAAGACCGATTTTACGGCTTGGCCGAATTGAAAATAATAGATGTCCGACTCCCGGCAAACGCCGCCGCTAACGAAATAAATACCGTGATCATCAACTTTTAACAGTTTGCTGTAATCGCCGAGCGCTGATCCAAGTTGCTCCAAAGCATCGCCCTTGCTGTGCAAAACCCAAAGCGCACTTTCGCCCAGATACTGGAAATAAATATCGCCTTTATATTCCACCGCCGAACCCACTGAACCAAAGGTCAGCTGCTTTTGCTGATTGCTGCCAAGGTCATTACGCCACAGGTTTCTCACCTCACCGCTGGTTTTTACCGCGAGCAAGCGTTTATTAGCGGCGGAATAAGCGAGCGGTTCAATTCTTTCGGTACCCGCCAAAAGCAAAGCGTTTTCCGACGTTTCCAGATTGTGGTGATAAATCTGCGTACCAGCGTTATAAACCAAATGAGCACCATCTGCCGACCACACAATAGCACCGACTTTTTTAGGAATGGGTTGGCTGGTTAGCTGCCGCTCTTGGCCATTCTCAACTAGCCACAAATGGGTTTGATTATTGCGCACCGAGGCGTAGACAACTTTCTCGCCATCGGGTGAAAAGCTCGCGGAATAATTGAGGTCGGTGGTGTCGGTCAATCGGGTTTTAGCGCCATCTAACCCAAGGTGGACAATATTGGAACTGCGCTTCTCCTCGGTGTAGAAAATCGCCTGACCATCGGGACTGAAGCGTGGCCGCGAGAAAATTTTATCTTTGGTGTCGGCCAGCGGAATCGCAAGCTGCTCGCCATTGGTATAGAGCGCGAAAAGTTTTCGCTCTTCCTCCGCGTATACCAAAACGCCGCTGCCATCGGGAATCCAGCTAATGTCTACCGCTGAAAAATCCAGTTGTGATCGGGAAATAGGGCTTTGGTTTTCATTCAAAAAATCTATTTGAACGGCGCCTTTGTGCAGGCTGGCGACAGCGGTTTTCTTTTTTAACACAGTGCTGGCGATGGGATTGGTTACGCCTTCAAGATCATCCAACAGCTTGAGTTGTTGGTCCTGAATGGCGTATCGGTAGCGGGCGTTGCCTGCGTTCGGCCCCTGCTTGGCGACGATTTCGAGGGTGTTTTCATCCCACCAGGTCACGCTGAAAATACGGCCCTGCCATTGGCTCAACAATTGTTTTTCGAGCAGACGATTGGTGGCGAGGTCGAGCGAGAAGATATGAAAAGAATAAAGGAAGTTTTGCTTCTCATAAAAATTAGGCCCTAGAGGCAGACCTTCGCGATGCTTAACTTCAACCGCCACCAGCGATTTCCCCGCGGGCGACCAGGACAATTTAAACCACGACCCATCACTGTTAGCGATGCGCCAATCCTTACCGGTATTGTCGCGAATAATAATTTCACTTTCCGTTTCACCGGGATGGCGCGCGTTAAATTTCTCGCGAATATAGGCCACATGATTATTGTCGGGATGCGGCGCGGCGTTGCGCTCGTGCCCGGTTTCGTTGGTGTAACCTTGAGTCGAGCTAAATACCGTTTTGTGATTTTT
The DNA here is from genome assembly GCA_004172865.1 of Gammaproteobacteria bacterium. Classification (GTDB taxonomy): domain Bacteria; phylum Pseudomonadota; class Gammaproteobacteria; order Pseudomonadales; family Cellvibrionaceae; genus Cellvibrio. The sequence goes on from SEBV01000009.1 coordinate 338,515, forward strand.
CACAATCGGCAGGGCTCTCATGCTGAATCCATAAAAAGTCAGAAGCAGGATCGCAACTACACCGGCGAAAGCAAACCGCAGCCTATGCTGGTAAAAGAAAAGTTTCGGGTTTATCTCATTAGCGACTTTGAATTCAGCGATTTGCAGCGCTGGCGTAATCGCGCTGGAAAACAAGGGCTCAATAGTGAGTTGATAACCGCGTTTGGAGTAGTGGGCGATAATATCTCGCTCACCGATCAGCTCAACAAATGCGCTTCTAAGGGCATTAATACTTTTTTGCACCGAGCCGTGGGTGACGACGCGGCCCTGCCACAACCGTTCCATCAACTCTTCGTTGCTAATAACCCGTTTGTGGTTAGCGGCAAGGTAGTGCAAAACCGCCATCACTTTGGGTTGTAACTTAATAGATTTTTCGCCCAAGTTCAGGGTGTTGTGGGAGGGCGATACCTGTACATCGCCGAGCGTGAAGCCATTATCATTATCGTGTGCCATCACAACTTACATACCTTTGAATTGCGCATAGGAATTGCGCATTGGGAATATCGTCTGAATAAACCCTTCTTATTGTTGTACCGCTAGCTTCACACAAATTCAGTGTTTCGGCCTTGGCTAATTCTGCAAGATTTTAGTGGCGTTATACAAGCCTTGCCATCAGCCACGTGATTTATATCTTATTGATTTTTATAGTATTAATTTTGGTAAGCAAAAGGTAAGCACGCGGTTTTTCCATGGTCAGTGTTTTTTTCCGGTGTTGCAATATATTCAACTTACGCACATCCACTGCAGAACATTCACTGCACTAATTAGGGTGCTGCCTTAAACCGCCGACTCACCTACGAGGACAACATCATGAAATTATTACTATCAACACTCGCGCTCGCATTTCCTTTACTCGCTATTGCCGCTGACGCCCCACCACTTGGCGACAAAGCACCGCTGGTATACGTCAACCAAAATCTGGGTTTCAATGTTACGGGCTACAAATATAAGCAATCCGAATTTCCCTGCGACATCGATAAAGTGCTAGTGGAAAACCTGGTCGAGCAAGCGCAATTCAGTGGCATAACGTTAAAACCCGTTTCCACAGCAGCCGAGATTCGCAACGGCGTTATCCCAGTACTAGCGATAGATATTGAGCAACTAGTCCTTGGCGACCAGAAAAAGCGCCAGTTTGGTACCAAACAGGAATCCAGCCTACCCAAAGTGAAAGTTACGGCGGCGCTGGTCAAGAATAAAGATTCTATTGTCACCGCGAAACATACCTGCGCCATCATGACATTAAATGAATTTACCCAGACCAGTGACGTTACCGACTTGGGAACCTATGGTGTGACCGTTTGCTCCGCAACCCGCAAATGCTTAAGAGATTTAAGTAAGGATGTGGTTGAGTGGATGGCACCGCAAGTTCAGTAATTACTAGTGGGCACAGTGCATGATGACTGTGCCCGCCTATTTACTTGACGAAATAGGCTGCAACTAGCATCCTGTGCGCGCTGATCCATGCATCATAAAAGGATCATAAATGGATTTATTGATAGCCGTAGTTTTAACGACAAGGAGCACTTATGTCGATTACCGATTGGCCCGCCGCTGAACGTCCCCGTGAAAAACTCTTACTAAATGGCCCTCAGGCTCTTTCAGACGCTGAACTGCTCGCGATTTTTTTACGCGTAGGCTGCGTGGGCAAATCTGCGGTCGACCTTGCACGAGAATTATTGAGTGAATACGGTGGTTTGCGGCCTCTGCTTGAGGCGAGCCAATCCGACTTCTGCAGAGGCTTAGGATTGGGGTCCGCAAAATATGCGCAGCTGCAAGCCGTGCTGGAAATGGGGCGACGCCACCTGTCGGCCAGCTTGAAAGAGGGCGATGCACTCACCAGCCCGGATTTGGTCCGCAGCTACTTAAGCGCACAATTGCGCCATCAACCGCGCGAAGTCTTTGCGGTGTTGTTTCTGGATAACCAGCATCGGCTAATCGCTTACGACGAATTGTTTTTCGGCACGATTGATGGAGCATCGGTTTACCCCAGAGAAGTTGTGAAAAAAGCGCTGGCTAGGAACTGTTCCGCTGTAATACTCGCTCACAATCATCCATCTGGAGTGGCCGAGCCAAGCCAGGCTGACCAGCGCATCACCCAACGCCTGCAAGATGCACTTAGTCTTGTCGATGTCCGGGTTATCGATCACATGGTTGTTGGCGACAGAGAAGTGATTTCCTTCGCGGAACGTGGCCTTCTTTAAAAATTAACGGATTTATCCATCTTTTTTGGCTAAAAAATCAGCTAGTCATTGCTATTGAAGGGTTGTTTTGGTATAAAACGCGGCTCTTTGCGGCAGGGTTGTTTTGGCTACTTAAAAGTAAGTGTCCAAATGAAGCGCCCCGCACAAATTTCCCTGTGAAGTTTGCCTGACTGACTCTATTTTCAGTCCGCGATTTTGAAGAATAGGCTGCTTACAACAATGCTCTAAGCTGGTTGTTAGTCTGTGTTACGGCTCCCAGCGCTGCCCACTTAACGGCTAGGCTTAGCGCGATTTATTAATGAGGCAATAGAATGTCTAGAGTATGTCAAGTTACCGGCAAGCGTCCAATTACCGG
>SEBV01000076.1 GCA_004172865.1 Gammaproteobacteria bacterium
GAATTGGAAAAACGCTTGCCGAAACGTTTGCCCTGCATGGCTACAACCTGTTTCTCTGCTCGAAAACAGAAAGCAGCCTCCTGGAAACCATCAGCGAGCTCAAAACAAAGTTTCCTAACGTGTCCATCGATGGACAAGCATTGGACCTGGGGAAAAAGGAAAAAGCAATTCTTTTTGGTGAGTGGGTGCTGAACAACGCTGATTCGGTTGATGTATTAATTAACAACACCGGAACTTTCATTCAAGGGAATGTGTCTGACGAACCGGATGGTGCACTGGAAACCATGCTGGAAGTAAACCTGTTCAGTGCGTATCACACAACAAGAACGCTTCTTCCAAAAATGAAGGCACAAAAGAACGGGCATATTTTCACCATTTGTTCCATTGCCAGCTTAGCAGCTTATCCAGGCGGTGGTGCTTACGGTATTAGCAAGTACGCTTTGCTTGGATTCACCCGCAACCTTCGGGCGGAGTTAAAAGAACTTGGCATTAAAGTAACGGCTGTGATACCTGGCGCGGTTTACACCGACTCGTGGAGAGGAAGCGGCGTGCCCGAAAGCCGCATTATGGAAACAGAAGACCTTGCTAAAATGATGTTTGCCGCTTCGCAACTTTCACCACAGGCAGTTGTGGAAGATATTGTGCTTCGTCCACAATTAGGGGACTTGTAGAAAAGCAGGCAGTATTCGGTAAGCAGTTCATAGTAGGAGCAGCAACTGCAAACCGCTTACTTTTTTACTCCATACTTCCAATTGGGCTGCTTTTTGCAATGGTTTAGAAAACGATTGATATGGGCACAAATAATAAACCAACAACAAATCAGCAGGATCATCCGCACCGCGAAGGACAGACGATGAACACCACACCTCAGCAACAGGGGACCGGTCAGCGGGTGAGCACCAACAATTCGCAAGGCATGAGCGATATGATGAATGAAAGCGAAGAGCAAAAATCCGGAAGAACTCACGATCAGAAGGATGAAAGTGACGTACAGCAGGAAGAACGACAACCCTAAAAAATGTTTGTTTGATTTTGGGCCTCGCAAGAGGCCTTCTTTTTTGCCTGACGACCAATAAAAAAGCTTTGGCCGTTGGTAAACGACCAAAGCTTCTATCAATTAATTACAATTAGTTGTTGCCTGTTGTTTGTGGCGCAGTCAGTTTCATATCGGCCAGTTTCTTTTTCTCCGATTCAATCTGCGCCTGCTGGTTAATTTGTGCTTCTTTGTTTTTTCTGATCTCTTCCTGCAACTTGGCCAGCTTGTTTTCCATGTCTTTTTCATCATCCATCAGGTCAACCAGTTTCTTCTCAGCCTTCTTCACGGTTTCTTCCTGCGTCTTCACATCCAAACCATGCTTGTAAGTAGCTGTTTCGCCAACAAAGCCATTCAAAAATCTCTGCGCAGAAGCAAAGGTTGAGGCATCAGACATATCGGTGATAAAATTATCGGCTCCTTTGCTCGTCATCATGTACATCACGGATTGGTTGTCTTTTTTGCTACCGCGACGGTCAACTTTAAAATACAAATCCACCAGCTCGTTTTTATCTCCTTTTAGCATCACACCTTTGTACGCATAAAAGCCGTTCACTTTATTTTGTTTCCAGAACAACGACCCTTTCGACTCCGGCTCAAACCCGATTTCTTTCAATTTGGTCAGAATTGTCCCTTCCGCTACTTCCTGGCTATAAGGAAGGTAAAGCATCAATGCGGGTTTATCGGTCTTATCGAATTTGACAGAAGTGCTTACCGATTGTGCTGAAGCACTGGCAGCAATCACAAAAAGCAGCAAGGAGAAGATGGCTTTCATATCCTATTTTGCTGTAAATATAAACGCTTGACAGCCTTTCTTTCTTAACAACTCGCTAAAGCGCAAGTTTGATAAAAGGCGAATGATTTGCATAAGAAACCGTCGGTCTTGTATTCGCAAAGAGCACCAGGCGTTTTATTCTTCGTGTTTGCTTTGTGTGCTTCGTGCGCCTTCGAAGGCTTGTTTAAACAAAATTCTCTATTACTTCGCTTCTAATCTGTTTTCCTGCTCTTGTAAATTGGATGCTTGATGTCGTGGTAAAATAAAAATGTCCAGCCTTCATTGTTTCCTCTCTCCCACCATT
>SEBV01000077.1 GCA_004172865.1 Gammaproteobacteria bacterium
ACGAAAAACTGTACGAAGATGTGCTGCGCGGAGAACTGGTCGATTAAGAGCGAGTAGTGAATAGCGAGTAGCCTTTTAAACTATCTTTTCCTATAAAACACTAACCTCCTGCCTGTTCAGGAAGTTAGTGTTTTATGGGATGTTTTAAACTTTATAACGACCTGCTATTTACTATTCACGATTGATTTTTTCCTGGCCCAGGAAGAGCAAGTGGCAAATAATACAAAGCGGTTTTCACTTTATGCAAACTATTTTCCGAAAACAAAAAACCTCCTGAACAATCAAGAGGTTTTTTTTGAAAATACTTTTAACCCATTGTGGCGACTTGCTACGGGTCATGTGCAAAGTTTGGGGGATTTGTGTTTTCATGCGTAAAGTTTAGCTAGTCTATAGAGGAAGAAAGTTCTGTCTTTTACACCTCTGAATTGCGCACGAAAGGCTTTGATTTTTGCATTGAATGATTCTGCGGCAGCGTTGGTGGTTCTGTTGGTGAAGAAGTTCAGAATGTCTATGTAATGATGCTGGACAGACCTTGATACCGTTCGAAATGAGGTGATTGCTGCTTCCTCTACTTTGTTGTACCATAATGCAAGATGTTTAAAGGCCTGTTCTTTACAAGTACATTTGTTATAGATATCGCCCAGGTCTGTTGCCAATCCATAAGCCTTTTGCAGTTGTGGGTATCGTTCAAACAGCAAGATGGCTCTTTGTTGCTGCTCGTTATTCCATAATCGCGGGTGTTTAAAGAGCAGATACCGGCTCCTGACCAGGAGTTGCTTCAGGGTGTCACCATTGGAAAGGATCTCGGGCTGATAGCTTCTACCTTCATCTTTCGCCTGCGTGAAGGCTACATTTTCTTCTTCCAGCACCTGCCATCTTAGCGCAATACGAACTTCCTGTACAGCATCAAAGGCCAGTTGTTGAACATGAAAGCGATCCACTACCCGATGTGCATTGGGAAAGCAGCGTCGAATCACAGCATTTAATGGTGCGGCCATATCTGCACTCACTTCGCGTACCGTCCTACGGACCCTTTCTGGTATTTGTTGCAGCACAGCAGTGATTCTGTCTGCCAGGATTCCCTTGACCATCGCCACTAGCGCTCCTTTCTTACCCTTGGCCCCCTTCGAGGTGACAATGGTATAGAGTTCTCCGCCACTTAGTGCGGTCTCGTCTATGGAAAGCTCCTCCGTCAGGTTTTCTTCAAACAGAAGATAGTCTTTACCTTTTTGTTGTTCCTTAAAGGCGGGGTAGTCAGAGATGTGATTCTTGTACTGGCGTTGTAGTCTTTTGCCGTTCTGGTGAAATAATGAAGCGAGACTCTGTGTGGCAATGGGGGTATTAGCCAAATGCCTGTTTTAAAAAAGCTGCGAACTCCGCAGTCATTTTTGTTCCTTTCTGAACCAGTTTCCAGTCACGTGTGATGATTTCTCCGCTTTGGGTATGTTCCCATCGACGCCGTTTTATCTGAAGCAAAACCTTGTTGCCACGGATTGGAAAATCTTCAATGAGCACCGGTGGTAGAAAGCCCTTGGAATGAAAGGGCTGTCCCTGATGCGAAACCGGCAGTTCATTTTTCTCCTGCAGATGCAGGGTGATGCGTTCGTCCTTCTGCGCAAAGGAGATAATCTCAAAATAGTCGAGCACACCCGAAGGCAAAAAAGCCTTTAGCAACTCAACATATAAACCTTCCAAAACAATCAAATTAGTGAGCTCCAAAGACAATAACTAATTCCCAATCCCCCAAATAATGTTCCTGATCCTAAAAATGGCACGCCGTTTATTCCGGACGAATTTCTGTAAACCTGCTTCGTGCAAAACTATTCGCCAACTATTTCATACCACTTGTCAGATCAACATTGAACCTTACCAGCTTTTAAAGTGGGAACGGATTTTTGTAAGTCCCTATAGGTTTGAATATTTGCGACTGCTGAATAAAACCATTGCAAATTACGCCTCCGTTAAGCTCCTCAAAAGGCAGCGCCAAACGGTAAAACTTCCTGGTTAAAAATACTGTTCGGGTGATGTACCATTGGTGTATCGCTTCCATGTCTTCACAAACGCATTTTACATTACTGGATTCTTTGAAATAGC
>SEBV01000078.1 GCA_004172865.1 Gammaproteobacteria bacterium
GTTGACAACTCAGCCCTGGTGATGGATTTGGACAATGTAATGGACCGCATTGAATTGGTTTCACCTCCATTTGGTGATCAATACCTGCAAACGCTGTACACCAAAGCCGATAAAACAACAGCGCTGTATTGGAGCAATCACGGTGAAGGACGTTTTGCTTTATGGAAAACAGTGCTGGAACCTTTTGAAACCATCAAGACAGAGAAAATTGCCGGTTCGGATAATGCCAATCTTGGCAACATCGTAGAAGTGAATGATAAGCTTTTTGTGCTGCTCAACGGAACGGTTCACAAGTTGAACCTTGATGCCAACAAGGTTGACCCCATTACAACTTCGTATGCGTTCAGAAGATCGTTGCAGGAAGAGTTTGCGCAAATCTTTGAAGAAATGTGGGCGGACGTGAATGAAAACTTCTACGATGAAAAGTTCCACGGCATTGACTGGAACAAAATGAAAGAAAAATACGGCCGCTATGTGCCGTACCTGAACACCCGTGCCGATTTACGTACAATGATGAACGACATGCTAGGCGAACTGAACTCCTCTCACCAGGGCTTCAACACATTTGGCACCGAAGAGGCCATCAGCCTGCAAAACACCACGATGGAAACCGGCATTCTTTTCGAAGATGATACACCTTACAAAGTGAAATATGTAGTGAAGCGCAGTGCGGCTGACCGCAAAGGCATTGATGTCCGTCCGGGTGATGTGTTGGTGAAAGTGAATGACAGGGCGGTTGATCAATCGATAGACCGGTCTTATTATTTTACCCGTCCTTCACTCGATAAAGAACTGAAGCTGACCTTCTCCCGGGCCGGGCAATCGTATGATGTAAAACTGCATCCGCAAACTTCACTGTTCGGCAACTTGTATGATGAATGGATTGACAACAACCAAAAACGCGTAGATGAAAAGACGAACAAACGCATCGCTTACGCCTGCATGAAGAACATGGGCACAGGCGAACTGGAAAGTTTTTTGGTTGACATGACAAAGGAATTGGTGGGCAAGGATGGGCTCATTCTTGACCTTCGCTACAACACCGGCGGCAATGTGTTGAAGTTTCTGAGCCAGCGGACCTATTTGCAATGGAAATACCGCGAAGGACAGTTGACGCCACAAGGCAATTTCGGTCCGGCCGACAAGCCGATCGTGTTGCTGACAAACGAGCAATCCCTAAGCGATGCGGAGATGACCGCACAAGGCTTTAAAGCGCTGAAGCTGGGGAAGATCGTAGGCAATGAAACCTATCATTGGATCATTTTCACCAGCGGTATGGGACTGGTGGATGGATCAACCGTTCGCATGCCATCGTGGGGTTGTTATTCGCTGGATGGAAAGGATTTGGAAATGAGCGGCGTGAAGCCGGACATTTTAGTGATCAATTCGTTTGAAGACAAGATCAACGGCCGCGACACGCAGCTTGACAAGGCAATTGAAGAAGTGACGAAGGGTTGGAAGCAGACTGGGACTTCAAGAGCGAATTAAAAAAAGTATTCATTTACATAGAAAAGCGCAATCAGTTTGATTGCGCTTTTCGTTTATCGGAAAGATAGATTATTACTAAGCTCAAATTCTTAATAGATGTCTTCGCTAATGCTAAAATCACATTGAGCGACCTCACAAAGTTAACTCTAGGAAATATCTGTAATTGTATCAACCCTATAAATCTCATCGATAGTTCTTCCATCTTTGTTTTTCCACTCTGTCCAGCCATTTGCCCTACGGCCTAACACTGCTGCAGCGGCCGCACTTGGAGAGCCGAAAACAAAATCTTCAGCGAAAACAAGCACACCATTTTCTGGAGTGACGATTCTATCATCAAGTAATTTCTTCCGCATTCCAGTCACCCAAGTACCTGCAGTTTTAGTTTCTTCTTTATTGGCCATTGACCCTTTTAATACAACAAAACCATCATCAATCATTTCACCCTGAGCACTTGCATTTTTTCCTTTACAATAAAGAAGATCTCGTTTTTGAGATGACGATTTTCTAATGTCTTCGAAAATGGGAAAGCCCAATGTTGAAAGAAGAACCTTTATTGTATCAAAGTTGTCAAGCAGGTCCGCTTCCATGCTTTCTGTGATATAAGGCTTTGCAGGTGTTGCTAGATTGTCTGTATCGTAACGTCCAATTTCATTTGCGGCCTTAATGCATAGATGCTCTAGGTATTTAACATGAGATTTTGTAAATGTGTTTGACTTTGATGTTATCACAACTGCATAATTCCAAAAATCTTTAGACTTATTATGCGTTTTAAGGCGCTCAAAGCAATCTTCGGTTTCGCCGATATAAGAAATTGGCTTTGCCTTTTCTTCATTAACTCCGAAAAGAAAATAAATTCCATATTTTCTCACCTCGGCCCTTACTCCACACTCAGCTAACTTATTTCTTGGAATAAGTACAGCGACAATCATTCGATTTGTCAAGTCAGCAATTTTTATACTTGTAGGATTACCATCTGGTAAGAATATTTGTATTGTCTGTGGCCTCTGTATCATATTGATTTGTCAAAGCGAATTGTTTACAATAGTTGAATTTTATAACTCTTTATTCAAACTTAAATCAATAAAGATAGAATAAAGAGTCTCTGCTGAAAAGTCTACCAACCTTACAAGAGTGCGACGCAACAGACGCTCAATAGTAGCACTACCTTCTGGTTCATAAAAACAAAAAGACTCAATCACCAAAATGATTGAGTCTTTAAATTATCATGCAAAAGCCAGTGTCTGTGCCTGGTGCTTCTTCTCCTTCAGGAGAAGGTTGGGATGAGGTTAAA
>SEBV01000029.1 GCA_004172865.1 Gammaproteobacteria bacterium
GGTGTTAGTTGTTCGTATTAGTAGTAAAGACACTGCTTGAAAGAATCACATCTAAACAGGCTTTTTACCCGCTTTCTGAATAACCAATGTTCGCCGGAAGAAGTCAGATTATTGCTTCTTCATTTCAATGCCGAAAATAATGCAGAGCTCAGAAGGCTGATTCGAGAGGAGATCGAGAAAGAGGAAACTTCTTTTTCTCAGCCTGATTTGCACAAGCACACTAGTGCCGTTTGGCAGCAGATAAGGCAGAAAATAGGAGCGGAGGAAGATGCGATCCAATTGAAACCAATTGATCACAATACTACACGAAGGATCATTCCCTGGTTTCGAATAGCAGCAGCAGCCTGTATTTTTTTGGTTTTTTGCCTTGGAACCTACTTATTAAAGAATGAAAAGAAAGATCTGGTTTCGAATTCAGTGGATGTTTTAATAGTAGTAAAAGATACGCTAGCGCCTGGAAGCGACAAAGCTGTTCTTACCCTTTCAAACGGTAGAAAAATAAATCTTGATAATTCTCAAAGCGGTCTATTAGCTACCGAAGGTGCTGCCAGAATTAAGAAGACAGACAACGGAAGGGTAATTTATGAATCTTCTTCTGACGTTGCCCAATCAACCGAAATTAGTTATAACACTCTCTCTACGCCCCGCGGCGGTAAGTATGACCTGACACTATCTGATGGAACAAAAGTGTGGTTAAATGCTGCTTCATCAATCAGGTATCCATCGGTGTTTTCGGGAACAAGTCGTGAGGTTGAAATTACAGGTGAAGCCTATCTGGAAGTGCAGCATGATGCGTCTAGACCTTTCCGTGTGATTGCAGCAGGTCAACTCATTGAAGACATAGGAACAGCATTTAATGTAAATACCTACGATGATGAGCCGGTGTTGAAAACAACATTAATTGAAGGCAGTATAAAAATAACGAGTAAGAGTCAGGCAGCAATCTTAAAACCGGGCGAACAGGCTCTGATGAGTAACAACGGTCAAACATTCCAGGTGAAACGCGACGTAGATGTAGAAGAAGCGATTGCTTGGCACAGAGGATTCTTTAGCTTTTACGATGCTGACATTAAAACGGTAATGCGCCAGCTGGCGAGATGGTATGATGTTGATATAAGCTATGAGGGTGCTGTTCCTCAACGGCGCTTCTCCGGAAAAATCTACCGAAATATCAGTGCATTGAAAGTAGCTGATCTTCTTAGTTATAAACAAATTCATTTTAGAATCGAAGGGAGAAGAATTGTAGTCATGCCGTAAGTATTGGCAGAACTGGATGAATCCCTATCTACTCAGGTTTTAAAGAAAGAGTTGATTGGTACAAAGCTATTGCAAATACTTTTTTATCATAAATAGATGCCCTAATACATTAACACTGCTATCATTAAAATATCTGAACGGACTTACTTAAACAGATTTGTTATGAAACAAAAAATGCTGTTATTTCTCGCTGTATTTGCGTTGCTATCCGGCAAAACTTTTGCACAAAAGATCTCGCTGAATGAATCGAATGTGCCACTAAAAAAGGTACTTAAATCCATTGAGGCGCAATCGTCTTATGTGTTTTTTTACGATTCGAAAGACGTAGAGCAAACAGTCAATGTTCGTGTACGGGATGCTTCAATCAACGAAACAATGACAGCTTGTCTAAGAAGCGTGCCTTTGAATTATAAGATTGTTGACAAGACAATTTTACTGCAGCAAAAAGCACCTACACACGTCGTCCAGAAGGCTGAAATAATGCCGATCGTCATTAGGGGAAAGGTAACTGATAACAATGGTCTTCCATTAGCTGGAGCAACAGTTTCCACCAAGAATGGCAAACACCAGACGCAAACGAATAAGGATGGTCAGTTTGAATTAAGAGATGTTGATGAGACGGATATAATTGTCATTTCTTATACAGGTTATTCAACACAGGAATTCTCAGCGAAAGATCCGTCGTTAACAGCAATTGCCTTAGTGGAAAAAGTGCAAAGCCTTAGTGACATTGTTGTTGTAGGATATGGCACCCAAAAGAAAGTAAACTTAACCGGAGCGGTATCACAAGTAAGTGGTGCAGATATTGGCATGCGGCCAACTCCTAACATAATGAATTCGCTTCAAGGTCTGCTGCCAGGGTTGAATATTCAGGCTAATACAGGTGACCCCGGAGACAGGCCTGACATTAACATTCGCGGGTTCAATTCAGTCAACGGAGGGGCACCGCTGATTCTGATTGACGGCATACAGGGTGATATTGACCGGGTCAATCCCTTAGATGTAGAAAGCGTAACAGTACTCAAAGATGCTGCCTCCGCAGCTATCTACGGAGCAAGAGGTGCTTTTGGTGTTATTCTTATTACCACTAAAAGGGGGAAAGAGGGGAAAGTGGTAGTGAATTATACCAACAATTTCGGAGTGGCCACACCTACAGTTCGTACCGACTATATCAGCGATCCTTACATCTATGGGAAAACGGTGGACGCAGCTCTCTCTGGCTATAATGGTACTAACTATACTGGCTGGACCAGTTCTGATTATGATAAGGCAATGCAGGTAGCAGCAGGCACTTTGGCCCCTTTTCGCGAGAAGCAAGCAGACGGTACCTATAAATTTTTTGACAAAACCAACTGGTACGATTTGATCTTTCGCAAATGGCAACCCTCGCAAACCCACAACCTTTCCATATCAGGCGGAAATGACAAGGTACAAGCGTATTTGTCGGGTAGAGCCTATAATCTGAGCACCATTCAGGCAAACGTAGATGCCAGCTTAATCAAATACAATATCAAAGGAAACCTGAATTTCAAACCCAATCCTTGGCTGGAATTAACGGAAAATATTTCTGTTAGCACTTCCAACCAGATTGATTATGCAGGGTCCAAAAGTGGCTACAGTGGAATCTACAACGGGAATACCTATTATTTTTTGTTTCCCTTTATGCCAAACATGATCGATGGCGTTCCTTATGACTATAATGGATACGGAGAAATAGCTGCTCTTGGTAACCGAGACAATTACGCCCGTGCCTACTCTGAACAATTGGTGAATACATTAAGTGCAAAACTTACACCGCTCAAAGATCTTGTTTTGAATATCGACTATAGTAACACAGTTAACCAGATAGCGAACACCATTCGTGAAAATCCAATAACTTATTTAACCACAAACAAGGCAGTGCTTTCAACCGTTGGAGTGAACAGCCTAACGGAACAGCGTAACCGGAATTATTATAACGCACTCAACATTTACGGTACCTACAACAAAAGCCTTTTTAATAATGCACACCACTTTAAATTGTTGTTAGGTTTTAATCAGGAGGATTTCCATTCTGACAACGTCACGGCACAGCAGGGCAATTTGCTGGCCAGTAACCTTTCCAGTTTAAACCTTGGAACTAATTTGTTACTAGCAACAGGTTCGGGTAGCATTTGGTCGTTGCGTGGTTATTTTGGTCGCTTTAATTACGATTACAGGAACAAATATCTGTTGGAGGTAAATGGCCGTTATGACGGATCATCCCGCTTTCCTATGACAAGCCGTTATGGGTTTTTCCCTTCGGTTTCAGTGGGATGGTATATTAGCCGTGAAAAGTTTTTTGAGCCACTCAGTAATTTAGTGAGTTCTTTAAAGCTACGTACCTCTTATGGCCAGTTAGGCAACCAAAACATCGACCTCTACACCTTTACCCAAATTCTTTCTACCGGGCAAACGGGTTGGTTAGTAAATGGATCCCGCACAAATTATGTAGGAGTGCCGTCGCCGTTGCCGAGTGTTGTAACCTGGGAGAATTCTAAAACGATCGATTTCGGTGTGGATCTTGGCCTCTTTAGGGACAAGTTAACTGCTTCTTTTGATTGGTTCCAAAAAGACATCTCTGGAATGTATGTTCCTGGTCAACCTTTGCCCGCCGTATTTGGTGCACCGGAACCAAAGGAGAATATTGCCAGTTTGCGGGACCGAGGTTTTGAACTTTCCCTTACATACAATGGCTCAATCAAAATCGGCAAATCGCCGATGCATATTAGAGCTACCGGAAGTGTCTACAACTTCTCCGGAATAATCACAAAGTATCCGAATCCCAATGGGTTAATGAGCTCTTTTTATGAAGGTCAGAAGTTGGGAGTTATTTATGGCTACCATATTGACGGACAGTTTCAATCTGATGCAGAGGCGCAGGCTTATCAAGCGAAGTTTCTTAATCCCACAACCACGCTTGGCCAAGTGTACAATTATGAATTAAACATTGTCCAGAACACGCAATGGAAAGGCTTACGGGCAGGTGATATAAGATATGTCGATATAAATGGCGATGGCGCCATCAATAAAGGCAAAAATACGTTGGAAAATCACGGTGATTTGGTGCCGATTGGTAATGCCATGCCACGCTTTCCTTTTGGATTCACGTTAAGCGCTGACTGGCAAAATTTCGATTTGCAGATAGCGGGCACCGGAGTGGCACACCAGGATTGGTATCCAACAGGCGATATTTATTGGGGTACCTACGAACGTCCTTACTTATCGTTCTTGCGCAAAGACCTTATCACCAATGCTTGGACGCCTGATCAACCAGACAATAAATATCCACAAATCAGCCGTGGCTATGCTTCACTGGGCGCATTGAGGTCCCTGGGCGAAGTAAATGATTACTATCTCACTAACGTTGGGTATATACGGTTAAAAAACCTAACGTTTGGTTATTCATTACCAGAACATCTGATGCGGAAGTGGAACATCCAGCGGTTGCGGTTTTACTTCAGCGGAGAAAACCTGCTGACATATTGTTTTGGCAATCTCACAAAGTACATTGATCCCGAGATCGCTGGTTCAGGTATCAATTATTCAAGTCCAGGCACTGCAAGTTCCATTGCACGTGCGGGAGAAGTTTATCCCTTGGGCAAAGTTTATTCCCTTGGTCTGAGTTTAACCTTTTAATTAAAGATCATGAAGAAGATATTAATCATTGTCGTTGGCATTGCTTGCGTTTCGGTTGCTGGTTGTAAAAAAGATTTTCTGGACGTAATTCCACCCGATAAAATTGATGCACAGAGTTTTTTTAACACAGCTACTGACCTTCAGGTTTACACTAATCGTTTTTACGACTTGCTTCCACAACCCTCTTCTACAATTTATACTTTATACACAGACGATGCCTCATCGGACAACATAATACCTTTGTTGTTGACAGATAGAGTTAAAGGTGCAAGGGTTGTGCCTGTGGCAAGAGGAACCGGAGGATGGAACTTCACTACACTTCGCTCTATTAATTATTTTTTAGAGAACTATCAGAAATGTCCCGATGAAGCGGCAAAGAAGAAATACGGTGGCATTGCCCGTTTTTTCCGTGCCTGGTTTTATTACGACAAAGTGAAAACATTCGGTGATGTGCCGCTTTACACAAAAGTGCTGGAGGCAGATGATCCGGATTTGTACAAGCCCAGGGACTCACGTATGTTAGTAATGGACACAGTACTAGCAGATTTGGATTATGCTATCGCGAATATTCCAAAGCAAGTTTCCCTAAATACGGTATCGGGCTACACAGCCTTAGCATTGAAGGCAAGGATTTGTTTGTTTGAAGGAACTTATCGAAAGTATCATGGATTGGGTAACTATCAAACCATGTTGAACGAAGCAGCATCGGCTGCACAAACGCTAATGAATACAGGTGCCTATAAACTGTTTACAACCGGCGGCCCTGCTGTTGCATATCGTGAGTTGTTTGCCCGTAAAGATCAAGATCCGACAGAAACGATTTTAGCGAGGGATTTCAATAAAGATTTCCAAGTAAATGGAATCAATTACTTCATGACTTCTGCAACAGGTGGAGCGTACGGAATTCCAAAAGATATGATCAACAGTTACTTAATGAAGGACGGTACTCGTTTTACGGATATTCCCAACTACGCCACCAAACAGTTTTACGACGAAATGCAAAATCGCGATCCAAGGCTTACACAAACAACAGCCGGACCCGATTTCGCAGCTTATGGAGAAACAACTAGAGAACCTGTAAACCTGAGCATAACGACAACTGGCTATCGTGTGATTAAGGCACTTTCAACCAAAGATCAATGGGTGTCAAATGGTTCCTATTCTGACATTATCGTTCTGCGTTACGCCGAAACATTGCTGGTATTTGCAGAAGCGAAAGCTGAACTGGGAACATTAACACAAACTGATCTCGATAAGTCAATAAACCTAATTCGCAGCCGAGCAGGTATGCCGTCATTGTCCCTGGCAGCAGCTAATGCAAGCCCGGATCCTTACCTTTTAGGACAGTATGCAAATGTTGACAATGGTTCGAACAAAGGCGTAATCCTTGAAATACGAAGGGAGCGCCGGATTGAGATGTTTAACGAAGGTTTGCGCTGGGATGACCTGATGCGTTGGAAAGAAGGCAAAAAGCTGGAGCAACCGATGTTGGGTATGTATTTTCCAAGCCTTGGTGCATTTGATTTTAATAACGATGGAAAAACGGATGTCTATTTGCACAATGGCAATGCATCAGGAGCACCCGTCGGGACTACAAGTATTATAAATGTCAATCAAAAAGCATTGACAAATGGAACGTCTGGCAACTTCAATCCGCTAAAGGGTATAAACATTACTTTCAACGAAAGCAAAGATTATCTATACCCCATACCAACGGAAGACATTACCTTAAATCCCAGCCTTGTACAAAACCCGGGTTGGCAATAATCGGGAGCTACATGCAAGGCAGAAAGGATAGTCCTGGTATTGATGTTTGAAAAAATCGAAATGAAAATATGTGATCAAAAGCGAGTGTTATTGGTTGTTTTTCTCGCAGCTGCCTTTGTCTTATCCGCGTTTGACGGCCGTCGTGATCTAAGTGCGGAAGATCGGAGATGTGCCAACCAGGAGATTGAATACAATGTACAGACTGATATTACCCCGTCAGATTCAATTCTTTCGACGAAGATTTTTCCGTTTATGTCAATGGTGCTGAACAATCCGAAACTAAATGTTCTGGTCCGCGGGAATAAGGTTCTTAGGAGTGTTGAGGCGCAAAGAAAGGCAAGAGTCGTGACGGCAATTGCTCATTGCGATTCACTTGCTTGTATGGTTGAAGCTCTAAAATGGAAAGAGCAGGAAAGCGAGGACATTGGAAAAGAATTGCAACGCCTGTATGCTCAATCAAACCAGTTGCGGCAAATCGTGGCAGATATAAAAGCGAGAGGCTATTATTGCTCAGATGAAAATTTAAGTGATACAAGTGTCTTGCGAGTGGCGTGGGAAGAAACAGTGGCAGCCAATCATCACATACTTGATGTTTACATTGTCGGGAAACTACCGACTTATGCTAAGGTTGATTCAATAAGTTTTCTAAAGACAGACCCGCAATTCCGGCAGAAGATAAAGGACCTCCTAGCAAAGCAATTGGTGTCTGACCGAGCGTCTTCGGTTTTTTCTTTACCGCTGCACCTTGCAATTGAAACGTTGCAATTGAATGGGCGGGATGAGGCGGCCAGGTATGAACCATTAAACAGCGGACAGAACCGGTTACCTTTTGAAAAAATAAAAAGCATACAATGGGAGTCATACCAGTACAGTTGTTTGCTGATTCCCGGACTAGGGCCAGAAACTGATGGTGTAGCACTAGCGGCAGGGGGTATCAAACGTTGCGAAGATGGTGCGATGTTCTATCGGCAGGGCCTCGCACCGTTTATCATCGTTTCGGGCGGGCACGTACACCCATTCAAGACACCGTTCAATGAAGCTGTTGAAATGAAAAAATACCTTGTTCAAAAACTTGGTGTGCCAGAAGATGTTGTTTTTATTGAGCCGCATGCACGGCATACCACAACGAATTTGCGTAACACGAACCGGCTGCTGTTCCAGTTTGGTTTCCCAATGGACAAGCCAGTACTGATTGTAACCGATAGTAGCCAGAATCGCTATATTGTAAAGGGTATGGACAGAGTAGCACTTCGGGATTTAGGCTATCTTCCGTATGACCGAATAACCCGCATCAATGATCAGGAAACGTCGTATTATCCAATCATGTCCTCGTTTCGGCTAAATCCAAATGATCCGCTCGATCCTTAAAAAACGTGAGCATCTTTTTACCATGAGAACATTCTTATTCTTTCCGTGTGTTTGCTTCTTTCTTTTGTCAAAGTCGTTGTATGCCCAACCCCAAAAGCCCAATTATACAAGAGCAAGTGAGCTTTTGCTAATTGGAGAGATAATGCCTGTTTCCAATAAGTTTCATAGAATTGACACTTCAGCTTATCCAGGCATGCCATCAGTAGTGAAAAAGCTGTTGACACAATCTGCAGGTAAAGCTGTTTGTTTTACTACCACCAGTAGAAACGTTTGGGCGAAATGGTGTGTTACTAAGAACAAACCTTATCCCAACCTCACAGCAATAGCAAATAAAGGTCTTGATCTTTATATCAAACATCATGGTGAATGGCAATTTGCCGGAGTAGGAAAACCTGATAGTGTTTGTAACGAAGCTCTTGTCGTTGGCAATCTTGATGAAGGTGAAAAAGAATGCTTGCTCTATCTCCCGATCTATGACGAAGCAAGCAATGTCGAAATAGGCATTGACCAAGACGCTGCGATTAATGCTGGAACAAACCCATTTCACAAACGGATCGTTGTATATGGATCAAGCATCACGCAGGGGGCTTCGGTCAGTCGACCAGGAATGGCTTATCCTGCCAGATTATCAAGACTAACGGGCTGGGAATTTTTGAACTTAGGATTAAGCGGCAGCGCCAAGATGGAACCAGCCGTCATTGCCATGTTGAATGATGTTCAGGCTGACGCCTATGTTTTAGACTGCATCCCTAATTCATCTGCGGCAGTAATTCGCGAAAGAGCGGTCAGTATGATCAACACTATTCAAAAAGCACATCCGGGTAAGCCCATCATTTTGCTCAATACAATTAGCCGCGAACAAGGTTTTCTTGATAATAAAGTAGGGCAAATGGTGCTGGCACAAAACGGAACAATTGACAGCATTGCCAAAGAGCTGGTTCGAAAAAAGACAAAAGATTTTTACTTTATCGATACAGGAGGTTTTTTAGGAAATGATCATGAAGGAAGTACAGATGGTGTACATCCGAACGACCTAGGGAGCTACCGTTTTGTAGAACGACTAAGACCATTGCTCGTAAGCATTTTGAGGAAATATCTGAAATAATAGAGCTATGTTGAACGCCAAATTGAATTTGCTATTACACTTCTCTTTTGCATCGTTTACTCTTTTTGCACAACTTCCTGGCAAAGAAAATTCTTCCGAAGTATTACTGCCAAATGGATGGAAGCTTAGCCCCGCTGGACGTTCTGTTCAGTTGGGCGATTTGCCATTAAACATACAGCTTTCACACAATAAAAAGCTGATCGCTATAACCAATAATGGGCAAGGGGATCAAACGATTCAGCTTCTGGACACAAAGAAGGAAAAGATTGTCGATGAGAAGAAAATTGGGAAAGCATGGTATGGGTTACAGTTTAGCAGAAATGATGAGCAACTTTATGTATCAGGAGGCAACGACAATTTTATTTTTGCCTCTAGGTTCAGAAGCATATGCTTGTGTATTATCTCCGGATGCTTCAATATTATACATATCCCTCTGGGGCACGAACAAACTTGCTTTTTATGATTCTAAAAAGCAGGCAATCACCAATACCATCGCTACTGAATATGCACCTAATGAATTGGTTTTAAACAAATCCGGAAGTCTTCTTTATGTCGCAAACGGAGGAGACAATTCAGTGTCAGTTGTGAACACAACATCACGAAAGATTATTGAAACAATTTCCGCTACCGTACATCCTACGAAGTTAACAGGTTCGACCACAAATGGGCTTGCCCTATCAGATGATGGACAAACACTTTACATAGCCAACGCTGATAATAACTGCCTTGCAGTTTTTAATGTGTCGGAGGTTGGGGAAAGTAAGAGCATGGGCTTTATTCCGACTGGATGGTATCCGACGAATGTCAAATATTGCGGCAGTAGAATTTGGGTAGCAAATGGAAAGGGTTTTTCAAGCATGGCCAACCCTCAAGGCCCACAGCCAGCGAGTGAGGACGATAACAGCGCTTTGCATGAGGGTTCAACACCAAAAAGAGGACTGCAATACATTGCCAGCTTGTTTAAGGGAACGTTGTCAATCATTGACGCACCGAAAGAGAAAAAGCTAGAAGAATACACTGCTGTAGTTTACGAGAACACACCGTTTGGCAAAGCTGTTCAGGCTCCTGAAAAAGGTAATCCGATTCCTTTTCGAATAGAGGATAAAAGTCCAATTAAGTACGTTTTCTACATTATCAAAGAAAACAGAACCTATGATCAGATTCTGGGAGACATAAAGAAAGGCAACGGAGATGAAAGTCTTTGTCTGTTTCCAGAACGAATAACGCCAAACATTCATGCACTGGCAAATGAATTTGTATTGCTTGACAATTTTTACGTGGATGCCGAAGTGAGTGCAGACGGCCACAACTGGAGCATGGGCGCCTACGCCAATGATTATACGGAAAAGACATGGCCCTCACAATATAGCAAACGTGGTGGTGGTGGCGACTATGGTGGCAATCGAAAAATCACTTATCCACGCGATGGTTTTATTTGGGATTACTGCCAGCGGGCAGGGGTTAGCTATAGGAGCTATGGAGAATTTTGTGACGGTAGAAAAGCAGTACTCGCTTCGCTGAATGATCATTTTTGCATCGGTTTCCCTTCCTTCAATTTTGAGATCAAGGATACAACGCGTTATTCCATATGGAAGGCCGATTTTGACAGTTTACTCGTAAGTGATAACGTTCCTCATTTTAACACAATAAAGTTGCCGAATGATCATACGAGCGGACAAAAAATCGGAAAGATTACACCCACGGCAGCCATTGCCGACAACGATTTAGCTGTAGGATTGTTTATTGATCATCTTTCACATAGCAAAATCTGGAAGGAGTCAGTGGTATTTATATTGGAAGATGATGCGCAAAACGGTCCTGATCATGTAGATGCACACCGGTCACCTATTTTGGTAATTAGCCCTTATACTAAACGCAATGAGGTTATCAGCACAATGTACACCACAAGCGGTGTGCTCCGCACGATGGAACTTATTTTGGGTTTGCCCCCAATGAGTCAGTACGATGCGGCGGCATTGCCGCTTTACAAATGCTTTACTTCTGTTCCTGACTTTTCTCCCTTCAGACATAGAGCCAGTAATATTGACCTGAACCGGAGGAATCTCGAAAAAAACAAAAGTGCTGAGTTGTCATCTGCTTTCAATTTTGATAAAGAAGATGAAGCACCCGATTTGTTGTTAAACGAAATCATCTGGAAATCCGTAAAAGGAGAGCAGGCTATAATGCCTTCTCCGAAGCGAAGTGCGTTTGTTATGGTTAAGGAAAAAGAAGATGATTGAGGGTTAAAAGTTGGTATGGCAGGTTAACTCTCGTCG
>SEBV01000030.1 GCA_004172865.1 Gammaproteobacteria bacterium
GCCGAAAGAGTCACTAAACCAAATAAACAATAACTATGGTACAACAACCACCAGGAGTACAGATCTCCAATGATGGCGCAGTCATTCGCATCGAAAAAAATGGCAAGATTCTACTTGTTGCCAAAGACCAGGTAAAGACGATTGACATCGTTCACACCAACAACGTTCGCATTGACATTGGCGAGGGACCATTGAAGAACATTTTCTTGAATTACCAAGAGGTAGGTTCTCCTGTTGTTGCTTCCGCAAGTGAGCTTCGTGACATCATTAACGCAATGATGCTTACGGACGCCTACTTAGGTGGCGATGCAAAAGAGGTCACGCAGGTTAGCATCTTAAACCAAGTAAGTCAGCTTACCAACGTTTTGGTGGCGATGAATCTTCGAGAATTAGATGCTACGAAGGGTGAGCCATCTCGCATTGATGAGTCCAATCCCAACATGATTTATCGTGGTTGGCACGCAAGGTTCGGTGTTCCCGAACAACTTGAATGGGCAATTGAACGTGTAAAACAGGTGAACGATGAAATCATTTCGGAATGGGCTTATGGAACCAAGAGGCAAATCTATCCTTGGAGCCAGCGGGAAACGTTGAACTACGTGCCGTATGACCATGATTTGCCGATTGAATCACCGTTGCCAATTTTGCCTGACTACAATCCGCCAGCAGAAGGCCCAGGCGGTCCAGTTGGCGACTCCAATCCAC
Source organism: Gammaproteobacteria bacterium (assembly GCA_004172865.1). Taxonomy (GTDB): domain Bacteria; phylum Pseudomonadota; class Gammaproteobacteria; order Pseudomonadales; family Cellvibrionaceae; genus Cellvibrio. The sequence continues at coordinate 706 of SEBV01000030.1, forward strand.
CAGTCGATCAACCGACTGAATGACCAACTAACAGATGATGTACCCAACAACACCAGAAATAGTGCTTGGCAACATCCCGGAAATTCAAATTCCCGAACTACAGGTTTCCTATAACCGTAGTTCGGGAAAATTTCTGTCGGGTGTTATTTCCTCATCGTCCGATGTGGCGAGTTTTATTCGCACCTCCATTGGATTGAATGAAGTAGAGCTGCAAGAACAGTTCATTGTCTTATATCTAAGTCAGTCAAATAATGTGATTGGGTACTACAAACATTCAAAGGGAGCTATCAATGCAACCGTTGCTGACATCAGAATCATTTTAGGTACGGCTCTTAAATGTGCTTGCATTGCAATGATCGTAGCACATAACCATCCTTCGGGCAATCTAAAGCCGAGCAGAGCAGATGAACAAATTACGCAACGATTGAAAGAAAGTGCAGCTCTGATGGATATAAAGCTGCTTGACCACTTAATCATCACAAAGGATAACTTTCTTTCTTTTGCTGACCAGGGCCTATTAGGGCTACAAGGTTTAGGCTCTCTTATGAGCGGTCAGGAAAGTTTTGTACAGGCAGTAACAAAAAGTTTAGTTTATGGACAACGACACAATAAAACTTCAATTGAAAAACTAGCCGCTTCTTTTGGCATTACAGATAAAACAGAAGTTAAAGAATTAACCGAGCTTGCTATTGTAAACAGAGCAAGAACAGTTGCACATACGGAAGAAACAACAGCAGAGAAATATGGAGCTATTTGCCATCTCTATGAATCACAAGTAAACCTATCGCACCGCACTTCTCAATCCATACTACTTCAACAATATTCTACACCTGCTCCAATCGGATATATAGCTGGTATTTTCTGTGGATTGCAGTATGCCAGCACTTCAACATTTGAACCATCTGCAGGTAATGGTCTACTTACTATTGCTGCTACTCCCGCGCAGTGTACTGTCAACGAAATTGACACAGTGCGAAGAAGAAACTTAGAGACACAAGGCTTCCGGCTTGTAATGAACCAGGATGCAACCAAAGCATTCAGAGGACTGGAAAAAAAGTTTGATGCTGTCATTACTAATCCACCTTTCGGTAAGATGGACACAGAAGTAATGTATGATACCTTTCCGATAAAGCCATTGGAGCATGTGATGGCATTAGGAGCACTTGACTGCATGAAAGATGATGGACGTGCCGCTATTATCATTGGCGGGCATACGTCATGGGATGACAAAGGCAGAATACAAGCAGGTAAGAACCGTATTTTCTTTAACTACCTGTACAGCCGCTACAATGTTATTGATGTAATCAACATTGACGGTCACAAACTATACTCTCGTCAAGGGACCTCGTTTGACGTTCGACTGATTTTAATAAACGGCAGAAAAGAAAAGCCGTCTGGCGTAGCTCCTATTTACAACCCGAATAAAGACAGAGAAGTAAAATCCTTTGAGGAACTCTTTGAAAGAGCAATGGACGCTATGGAAAACTCTCAACCAATGAAGACGATAACTGACTTAGAAAGCGAAGCCCTTGAATTACAAAGGCTCTTTGGTGGCAGTGACTTGGGAGCACCGTATGAACCTGCTTCCGAAGCTTGTATTGTTCTGAATACACAAGTGCCCGATAGTATGGCCTTTGAAACAAGGCAGGCCGTTGCCAGCATCAAAAAGGAAGTTGGCGGCGACATTGACAATTTCGTTCGCCACCGGCTAAAATATCCCACGAAGACAGCCCTTTGTAAAGTCTTATCTGCTGAACAAATAGATGCTGTTGCAATGGCGATCTATAACATAGAGGCGAGAGGCCAGGGAATGATTATCGGAGACCAGACAGGCATTGGTAAAGGACGAGTAGCAGCGGCTATGATTCGCTATGCAGTAGTGCAAGGACATAAGCCGGTTTTTCTTACAGAAAAGGCAAACCTGTTTTCTGACATTTACCGCGACTTGTCCGCTATTGGATCTGCACAGTTCAAACCGTTTATCGTAAACACCAAAGAATCCAAGACGGACATTAAAGACGAAGACGGCAACGTTATTTATCAAGCGCCACCTGTTACAGAGCAAAACAGAATCATCGCTAATAGAGCAGTTCCTGTTAACTATGATTTTGCTGTAGCAACATATTCACAATTCAACTCACCGGAGAAAAAACCTGAAAAGCCAAACTTTCTGCGTGAAATAGCTGAGGGCAACATTTTCATCATGGATGAAGCACACAATTCCAGTGGCTCGTCCAACACAGGAGAGTTCCTGCAAAAGGTGATTGCCGGAACGAAGGGTGTTGTGTTCTTATCCGCCACGTTTGCCAAGCGACCTGACAACATGCCTATCTACGCCATGAAAACCTCAATTGCCGATTGCAACATGAGTAAAGATGATTTGGTAGATGCCATTACAAGAGGTGGTGTGGCCCTTCAAGAAATTCTTTCTTCCCAGCTTGTAGCCGAAGGGCAAATGGTAAGAAGAGAGCGCAGCTTTGAAGGCGTGGAAGTAAATTATTTATCGCTTGATGAAAGGAGTGAAGAACATAGAGCTATTGCGGACAACATTACTGATATACTTCGGGACATTATTGCTTTCCAAGGGACATATGTTGACGAACAGATTGAGGAATTAGATAAGATTGCAGTAGCAGAGGGAAAGGAAGTTGAATTAAGAGAAGGCACGTCACAAGCCGGTGTTGATAGCCAGCCCTACTTTTCAAAAGTCTTTCAGGTTATTAATCAAATGCTTTTCTCGCTCAAAGCAGATGCCGTTGCAGAAAGAACCATCCAACGCCTCAAAGAAGGTAAGAAACCAGTGATTGCTTTTGCGTCCACAATGGGCAGCTTTATCGAAGGAATGGAGAACGAACACGGAATATTGGTAAGCGATGGTGATACGATCAATGCTGACTTTACTGAGGTTTTAAAACGAGGATTAGATGGCATTCTCCGCTATTCAGAAAAAGATGTGGATGGTCAATCAATTCACAAAAAGTTTGAGCTGTCCGAACTACCGCAGGATGCACAAGCAGAATACCACCGTATTTGGAACAAAATCAAAAATGCATCCACCGGCATAACGATTTCACCCATTGATGCCATTATCAAAAAACTAAAAGAGGCGGGATATACTGTTGCAGAAGTAACGGGACGAAAGTTTGAACTGCAACTCAATACAAAAACTGGTAAGGGCTTAGTACTATCACGCAAGCGGATTAATACTAATGATGCGTTTCGCCAGTTTAATAACAATGAAGTAGATGTGTTGATGATTAATCAATCCGGTTCGACAGGCGCCTCTGCCCATGCCATACCAACCGCAAAAGTGCCAAAAGATCAAGTTCGCCAAAGAGTGATGATAGTACTTCAAGCAGAACTGGACATTAATACCGAAGTTCAAAAACGTGGTCGCATCAATCGCACCGGGCAAATCTTAAAACCTATATATGACTATGTAACATCAGCGATACCTGCGGAGAAGCGATTGATGATGATGCTGCAAAAAAAGCTGAAATCGTTAGATGCTAATACCGCTTCTAACCAGAAGCAGTCAAACAAATTATTGGATGTACCCGATTTCCTGAATAAGTATGGTGACAAGATTGTAAAGGATTACTTGGTAGAAAATAAAGATGTGAACGCTTTGTTGGATGATCCGCTAAGGCTGGAAGATAGTAAAGCAGATAGTGGTTCACAGGAAGGGAGCATTTTGGAAGATGCAGCACACAAAGTTTCTGGCCGTGTTGCTGTCCTTTCTACCAAAATGCAAGCTGACTTTTACAATGATATTTCCGAACGATATAGTGATTACGCTGATTACCTAAAGCAAGTAGGAGAATATGACTTGGAAGTAGAGGCCATGAATCTAGAAGCAGAAACAGTCGGCTCTAAAGTCATCAAGATGGGCAAAGGCAGTGATAGTGCCTTTGGTGATGACAGCAATTTGGAAACGGTTCGTGCCAATGTATTGAAGAAACCATTTTCTAAAACAGAATTGGAGAACTTAATTCAAGAATCACTCAAAGGGGTTGAACCGAAAACGCAGCAAGCAGAACTCATTGGGCAGTTCACTCACTTTAATGAAAAAGCACTGGAAGCGGAACTCGAGGAGATTGAGGTTAAATACAAAGACCTTATCCTGAACATACCGGCTGAAAAGGCGATGCTCAAAATCCAGGCAAAGCAGGGCGAGGGTGCTTACCTGATGGCCTGTGCGGAAAGAAGAAAAGAACTCGAAGCAGCAAGAGAAGCAAAGAAGGAACAAACAAAACGAGTGTTTGAAAACAGAAAGCAGTATCTGATGAAGATGTTCAATTTCTTTTATGTCGGAAGAAGCCTGAACTACCCAATAGAAACATACAACAACGGCAATGAGCTGGTGCCTAGTATTTTTTTAGGTTTTACGATTGACCTTAAAAAGAAGAACCCTTATGCACCTTCGGCAATTAAACTTCGATTTGCCATTGCCAACAGCTCAAAGTATTTGGCTATCCCTGCTTCGTATTCGGAGGACGTGATGGCAATCATCGGTGCAAGCGTTGACGTAAGTCAGCCATCTATGAACGATATGCTCAATCGTTGGGAAGAATACACTAAGCAAAACAATGTGGACCGTAGAATACGGCACATAATCACCGGTAACCTATTGCAAGCTTTTTCGGACTTCAAAGGAAAGCTGGTAAGCTATACCACTGATAGTGGAGAGACGAAGAAAGGAATTTTAATGCCGGAGAACTGGAACCCAACCGAACAAGTGCAAGACAAAGTGGTTGTTCCAATTCTCAAAGCATTACCACTAATCAAATCCCTGACGCAGAACGGGCACATTGTAACCAACAATGGACTTTCATTTTTTAAAACGAGAGAGCACTTCAAACTTATTGTTGCGGCATCACGCACACGAGGAGGAGACATCTATTTGGATAAGCAGCTATTGGAGCTTGTGGAGAACAACAACTTCGAAAAGACATCGGACAAAATGGTGGCCATGTTACCGGAAAGAAACATCGACAAAGCAGTTGAACTGCTGCAGATTAATCACTCTCTTTCTGTTACTATCCAATCCTACCAACTCAAAGACCTCAAAACAGATGGTATGCGGTTTAAGAACCGAAAGCCGATCCTTGTGCCCGATGAAGAAAAAGAAGACGAACCTGCAAACAATATTTTGCTTTTGGAATTGGAAGCTGAAGCCCTTGCTCTTGAACTCGAATTACTCGCTGCATAAAACCTACAAAATGATTAACCCTGAAAACTACTTGTCTAAAATAGCCTCCGTCGACATTAAAGCAATGCCGATGCCGCTGCAAAAAGGCCATGAATTTTTGATGAAGGCAACCAGCAATGCTACGGACTGGAACACCTATCACAACAGCACCCCTATTCGCAAAACCATTCAACTTTACTTTGAAAGGTTGGCAGAATTTCTTGCAGCACATAAACCAAATGGTAAAACATCAAAAGCAAAGGCTGAACCAAACCAAACTGCTAAAGCAAAACCCGTTAAAGCTCCCAAACCATCGGTTGAATTGCCAATGATGGTTGAACGTATGCCCGAGGAACTGCGGTTCATTAAACGATTTGTCAATCTTGATGGGAAAACAAAAACCAAAGAAGATATTCTTCGCTTCATTAATTCACTACAAAAAGCCATTGTAGAAAAACGAATCAGAAAAACGTCGGCCTATGCAGACCAAATTAAGTACGTACAGGAGCGATTGATTGAAGTGTACAACGGGATGAAGGCAAAGATTAAGTTGGAGCTAAAGCCGGAAACAGCCGAAGAACTAAAGAAGCTAACTGGCGGCGAGAAAGTTATGGCCTCTATTGGCTTTATCAAACGATACATTGCCATGAACGAAAAGCCAGGTATGAAGGAAAAGGCAAAGGCATTGCTTGAGCAAATCAATCGGGCCTACGAGAAAGGAAAGATAACTGACAGTGATCCTTACATCGTTGAGATACACGAATTAAAGAAAAACCTCAAAGCATTCGCTACGGATAAAACAATTAAGACGTTGGAAATTGAACAAGCTGCACTTAACGGCTTAGAAGGGATATTGGGTTGTGCCTGCAACAGCTTAAGTGGACTTGAAGGCAAACCGGCCATTATGAACAGTATGGACTTTGCGGCCATGGAGTTTGATACACTTGGCTTTCAGGGGAAGTGGCTGGAGCTGATTGGCGACCCATCTTCCAACTTTACAGCAATGGTGTATGGTAAGCCGAAAATGGGTAAGTCTTATGTGTGTATTGACTTTGCTGGATACTTAGCCCGCCATCATGGTAAGGTGCTGTATGTGGCAAAAGAAGAAGGTTTAGATATGACACTGCAAAAGAAATTGAATGATAAAGCCGTTGCACATCCAAACCTGTTTGTCTCTTCCATCCTGCCAGCATCACTATCTTCTTACGATTTTATCTTTTTAGACAGTGTGAATAGGCTTGGACTACAACCTGAAGATTTGAACAAGCTAAAGTCACAGAACCCATCAAAGTCTTTCGTCTTTATTTTCCAAGCCACCAAGGATGGCAACTTCCGGGGAGCCAACTCTTTTCAGCACGATGTTGATGTAGTAATTGAAGTGCCACAGAAAGGAAAGGCAATTCAGATGGGAAGGTTTAACCAGGGCGGTGAAATCAATATTTTCTAATCAATAAAAATTAAAAAACCAATCCTATGATAAAACGTGAAGAACAAATTGCGATGAGGGCAATTGCCATTTGCTTTAAGCCTTTTCTAAAGCCTGAAGAAGCGTTGATATATTGTAATCTTGGGCGGACACAATTTGCAAAGAAGTGCGAAGAGTTCGGACTATACAAGAACAACAGCGGTTATTTTGCAAAGGCAGATTTAGATAAGATGCTTGCAGGTGAGCCATCATTGATATCACAAGCTGCCAGTAAAATGAAAGTATAATTTTCTATGAAGTAATAAAAAAGGGGCTGTCAGAAATGTCAGCCCCTTTTTTATTAACTGGCTATGTGTAAAAGGTAGGGCACTTTTTCTGGCGAAGGCAAATGGCTGATTGTCGCTTCCTGATTCTTTGGACGATGGCGTTTGTAAGTTTTTCTTACTTGTTCTGTTGTGGCGTGTCCCATGAGGTAAGCAACGGTGGCATCATCCACATTTTGATCTTGCAATAGAATAGAAAAGCTCAAACGGGCACACGACCAGGTAATATGTTTATCTATACCTGCGTCTTCCATCCATCCCGACAGCACTTTGTTAGCACCGTTCGCAGTCGGAAGGGCAAATACGGCCTTATTTTCCCTCTGTCCGTGCTGCTTTTTTACGATTTGCTTATCCAAAATACCTTGGGCAATTGGGTGCAGCGTTATTACAACCGGCTTTCCGGTCTTTGCCTGGATAATACGAGTTGTCATCACGCCATTATTAATGTCCGACCATTGTAAGCCCTTTACATCTACCCAACGAAGCCCCGTGTAGCAAGAAAAGGTAAAGGCAGCCTTCACGTCTTCATTCAGGCAAGGGGTTTTCAATAGAGCTAAATATTCATCCACTTCCAGGTTTTCTTTTAGATGGGAGGAGGGGTTGAACTTTGCTGCTACATCTTCGGTCGGGTTATCATGGAAATAGCCATCTTTTGTTGCCGCATTCACTACCCACTTAAAACGGGCGTAATAACCACCAGGTGTTTCACCGGTGTATTTTTTTAACAGAAACTCCCGGAACCGCTTGCAAAAGTTTTCTGTGATTTCAATTGGGGCTATAAAGTCACGGTCAATGAAAAGCTTAAATTGTGTAAAGCTGTTTTTAAGATGCCGGTTACTCTTGCGCTTGTTTAGCTCAAGGTACTCGACGTAATAATCCAAAAAGTTTTCTTTGAACTTATGCTTTGGAATAAAAGCAGAACCAATGGCCTGCTTTTCAATAATAAGCTGGCTCTTTTTGGTTTCCAATAAAGCCAACGATTCTTTGTTGTGATTCCTTTGGATTTGGTCTTTTGGTTTTGTGTAGATGAAAATTCCCGTTGAGGGACGCTGGCCCGCCCCACGACCATAGTCATAATAAAAATTGATTTTGTCGCCTTTGGCGTTTTGTCTTTTTAGGATGTTCATAGGGTAGCAGTTTTTGCAGTGATAAAATGATTCAATAGGTGTGCCGTGAAGGGGTCAACTGACAGCTTGGAGGGAGCAAGAATCGCAGCTTTTCTGCAGGTGGGAAATAGCGAATAAAAGTGAACAGAATTTAATTTTCCAATGCTTGCGTTTCGCTTTTCGAAGCCTTGTACTTGGCAGGTCCAAAGCTGCCAAAAAGGATGAATTAAACAGTGGAACTTCTTCATTGATTGCTTCCTGTTGTGGAAGGCCTGACTTGGGAGATGTCCCAATTTTTCGTGTGTCATTTCGTGTGTCAATTAAGTGTCAATAATTGTGGTAGAAAGTGATAAAAACCGATACTTTTTGACACACACTAAATAAAATAGCCTTGTAAATCAATGACTTACAAGGCTATAACGTGCCCGGGACTGGATTCGAACCAGCACACCTCGCGGCGCCGCCACCTGAAGACGGTGCGTCTACCAATTTCGCCACCCGGGCAGCCGTCTCAAAAACATTTGAGAGGGTGCAAATATAGAAGAAAGCAGCTGAATTTGACAAGCAAGTTTTTATTGTTTCCAGCCCAGTA
>SEBV01000079.1 GCA_004172865.1 Gammaproteobacteria bacterium
GTAACAATCTCGCTGATAAGTGATTGACAATATCGAAATACGCCTTCCTTCCCAGTATTAATGACAAGATCGAGCGATTGACACCTCGGTGTCCTGATACACACCTGCCTTGCTTTGGGAGAGGGAGGGCTGGTAGATTTTGCACGGCTGAAATTTACATGTGCTGCCGGTACAGGACCACTACCTAAGTTAGATGGAGAAACAAAGAAAGCAGGAGAGTTGAAAAGCCTTCGAAACTATGTCATCACCATGCACCCATAACTGCTGGTATTTTCTGGCCTTTCGAATCGTTTTAAACCTCAGGAAAGATAAAACATCAGTAGCGTCTCGTTTAAACTAAAAGATTTTCAATTGGTTAGATAAAAGTTCTTTGACATCTTGATTGTTTTTCTTTCGAAGTAGTTGATTTAGTGGTGTTTTGTCCAATAGAGAAGTGCCTAAAATCTGTAGGATTTCATAAGTTGAATACTCAGATTTCAGCTTTTCTTTGATGATGGCTACCACTGTGTAGGTGATCACGGCAATATAGACCTGTGTTTTTACCGCATTTTCCGAATATCCCCAGAAGGCTTTGACTTTTAAATGCTGCTTGATCCATTTGAAGAAGAGTTCGACTTTCCATCGGTGTTTGTAAACGGCAGCAATTTCCTGGGCTTTCAGTTCCATGTTATTGGTCAGAAAAATAAAGGTGCGCTTTTGTTCTGTGTCATAAAACTTGATGCGGCGGATTTTTTCAGGATAGCCTTTGGCGGAATAAAACACCGTTAACACACCGATCTGATCACACCTGACGCCTGTGGTTTTATCCACCACAGCAGAGGAGCGGCGCTGAAACTGCAGATTGGTCCGGGCTCTGATGACAAAGAATGACCCTGACTGATGGATGACGAAAAGACGTGTAAAGTCCAAATAGCCCCGGTCAAAAACATAGAAGCTACCCGGTTCGTAGCTGATTTTGTCCATAGCCTTCACATCATGTTGAGAAGCTGCTGTGACATCAATAAAGACCGGAATCAAGGTGCGTACATCATACTGTGTATGCAGTTTAACGGCTGCTTTGGCTCTTCTGAACGTAGCCCAGCAAAACACACTCAGACAAAGATCAATGGTGGTGGAGTCAAACGCATAGACGGCATTGGAAAAGGAAAAGCTACCCTCCTCATTACCGATACACACCTGACGGGCCATGGCAATGAGGTGCTCTGAAAAGAGCTGATAAATGCGGCAATCCCTGGCCTCATTGGCTCTGGCCAGATTGGCTTTGGAGACACCTTTGCCGAACCCGAGGTGATAGAATTTAGAGCCATGCGCACCTATGGTAACGATCAGGTCACTAAGGCTATCACGATTGCTCAACTGCCCAAACATCATGCACAGTAGCTGATTCCAGCAACTGAAGTGACGAACCCTGTAGTTTCCCTTGTGATGAGCAACCATGCGGTCAAAAATCCGCTGTGGTAAAAAGGCGCTGATCTGAGCAAAGACGTATTTACCTTGATTCATCCACCAAAACAATCCTAAAAACCACAGTAACCATTCAAATCGTCACCGCCCTTTATACACTTCAAATGCAGTACAATCAAGAATTTCAAAGAACTATATCTATTCTAAACGAGACACTATTGAGTTTAGTTCACTAAACGTTTTAACAAGTTTTGCTATAATTCTCCGTATTTTTTTCATTTATCAGGGGGCTAGAAATATGGCAGCTAACGTTTGCATTTACCCAACCAATATACACAAACGCTTATAAACATTTCTAAACGTTTATAAGCGTTTAAAACCGTAACCTGGCCTTTCGAAATAAAAAAAATCCCGCCTTGCAGCGGGATGTACAACTAAAAACAACCAATATTTTTCGTTAAGCGATCAGCACCGCAGAACGGTCTTTGCTTTCCAACACAGTGGGTCTTGCCATCAGGTATTCATCCACCGCCCGGGCACATTCGCGGCCTTCGGAGATGGCCCAAACGACCAGCGATTGCCCGCGGCGCATGTCACCGGCGGCAAACACTTT
>SEBV01000080.1 GCA_004172865.1 Gammaproteobacteria bacterium
GGTCAATTGTTAGCGGGTGCAAAAGAAGTGGAGATTTTCCATGATCCCTGCAAAGTGTTGGCAGAAGTAGGACAAGTAGAGGGTATGAGTGCACATGGCGATACCGATGACCTTGCACAATTCATCAGCAACCAGAATCCCGAAAAGGTTAAAGCAATTTTCCTGGTGCACGGTGAAGCTGCCGTGCAGAAGGGCTTTGCCGACCGCCTTTCCATAAAAAACTACCAGCGCATTGAATGCCCGGCACAGCACCAGGAGTACACCCTGCCCTTGCCAAGGATTCGAAAACGCATCCCATTGCAGAAAGAAACAGTCTCGGCCTGAGGAGTGGCACTAATTTTTCACTCTTATCCAAAAAAAAGGTTATGACAAATAAAAACAATAGCAGAGACACGGAATACAGGGAGCGGACCGATACGGAACCATCCAGGCAAACCGGTAACATCAATGCTCGAAATAATAATACAGCCGTTTCTACACCCGGACCGGATGAAACAACCGTCGAGAATGCAGCCGATGAAGGCGTTGGAGACAAAGCCCTTAACGACCGCAAGCTGACAGACTATACATCGAACCATTCGGCTGATGCATAAGAACGAAAAATTCCCTCATTAAAAACCTGAATATTATGGATGTGATCATTCAATCGCTTGGATTTAAGCATAGCGACAACTTGGAAGCATATATCAACGAGAAACTGGAAAAACTGACTCCTTCGGACAGGATTATTAGAGCAAACGTAACCCTGTTTCAAGGTCCGGATAGAGCTACGCCAAATGATTATTGCGAAATACGTCTGGAGGTTCCGGGGCCGGATCTTTTTGTGAAAGAACACGCTGAGCAGTTTGAACAATCAATTGACGAGTGCATTAATAAATTACAAGGTATCCTCCGCAAGCAGAAAGAAAAATGGGTGGACAGCCATAGAAGAGCAGGCGCACAGTAAGCCAGCAAATAGTTGGAAGTTGAACGTTTGATGTTTAAGGTTGTTGATAAGGAAAGAAGTTTTGCAAACAGACGTCATTCAGCCTTAAACATCAATCTTTAAACAATAAAACCACCAATGGAATTATACGATTGTATCATCGTTGGCGGCGGTCCGGCCGGATTAAATGCGGCCGTCGTTTTAGGCCGTTGCAGAAGGAAAGTGATTGTTTTTGACAGCGCCACCTATCGAAACCAGTACTCTCATGGCATGCACAATTATTTGACAAGAGATGACATTCTGCCTGCCGATTTTATTAAGTTGTCATTGAAAGAAGTTCATAAATACGGTGTAGAACTGATACACCGTAAAATAACAAGTGCCCGCAAAAATGGCCAGGGAACCTTTGATGTAAAAGATGACAAAGGAACGATCTATCACGCGATTTTATTAAGTTGTCATTGAAAGAAGTTTATAAATACGGTATAGAACTGATACACCGTAAAATAACAAGTGCCCGCAAAAATGGCCAGGGAACTTTTGATGTAAAAGATGACAAAGGAACGATCTATCACGCGAAAAAACTCCTGATTGCCACAGGCCTGTGGGACAATGTGCCGGCTGTACCGGGCTTTAAAGAACTCTATGGAAAATCAGTACATCATTGTCCTTATTGCGATGGTTGGGAAGTCAGGGATAAAGAAATAGGCGTTTATGCCCGCAACAAAAATGGTTTTGAACTGGCGTTGGCATTGAAAGGATGGAGCGATAAGGTCACGTATTTCGCCGATGGCAGAAACAAACTCAAACCAATTGAGGTCGAAACACTGGCCTTAAATAATATACCGATTGTCTCTTACCCTATTGAACGTTTGGAAGCAAAGAATGACAAGCTGCATTCCGTTGTTTTCAAAAACGGTGAATCCCGGCAGTGCGATGCCATTTTCTTTGTAAACGGTTTTCGGCAGCAATGCGATCTTGCTGAGACCTTTGGATGCAACATGACAAAAAAAGGTGTTGTGCTAACCAATCGTTACCAACAAACAAACATTGCTGGCCTTTACGTAGCCGGCGATGCTGCGAAGGATATGCATTTTGTGGTAGTGGCTGCAGCAGAGGGTGCAAAAGCCGGTGTGCTTATCAATAAAGAACTGCAAAAAGAACTTACAATCCAACCACAGGAGCAGATACTTGCTTCTTAATTTTCTTTCTTACTTTTAACTTTTAACCCCTGTTAATGTTCCGTACGCAATCGTTTGCCGGTACAGCATTTGGGTAAATTTGCCGGACAATCCATGAGAGAAATGAAGAAGCAAACAAAGAATCCGAAAACTCTTTTTTTACTGGTACTTGCGCTGCTTGGCATTAGCCAGATTCAAGCCCAGGAAACCAATGAAACGACCCTGAAAAACATGCTGGCTACAAAAACATTTGTGTTTAAACCTCAATCCGCCTGGCCGCTGCAAGGCACCGTTATCCAGCTTACACCCGGCTTTGATATGCGTTTGATGGGCGATTCCATCAGCACTTACCTTCCTTATTTTGGAAGAGCTTACCAGGCGGGTTATACAAGCAATGGAAACGGTATCAGTTTTAACTCATCAAAGTTTGAATACAAACTGAAAGAAAAATCAAAAGGTGGTTGGGAACTGGTAATCAAGCCTTCTGATACAAAGGATGTCACGCAATTAAATTTCTCTATTTCTGCTAATGGCTTTGCTACATTACAGGTATTAAGCAACAGCCGGCAGGCCATCTCCTTTTATGGGATTGTAGAAAAAAGCAAGTAATTCAAAAGCTTTCCTACAACCACAAAAACCGGTCATCACTGACCGGTTTTTGTTTGCACTCAATAGCTTGCAAAACCTTTGTTTCAAGCTCTTCTTGGCACATTTCTTTATACTTTATTCTTTGCCCACGTTGGGCAATCATCCTTAACCATTATTATATGTTGAAAGTAGTCGAACCAAGAGTTGAGGCGCAGGAATTCTACAAATCATCGCTTGAACTTTTAAACGAGCACAATATTCCTTTTATGCTGGGAGGCGGCTTTGCCTACTATCATTATACAGGTATTGTTCGCGATGTAAAGGACATGGATATTTTTTGCAAGCCTGCTGAATACCCAAAAATTCTGAAGCTCCTTGCCGATCATGGCTATGAAACGCAGGTATATGATGTGCGCTGGCTGGCAAAAGTGCATCGCGACGAACACTACATTGACCTGATTTTTAATACCGTCAATAACATTTGCACAGTGGATGACGCCTGGTATGAAAATGCATCCGAATCGCAGGTGTATGGCGTACCGGTGAAAATCATTCCTCCTGAAGAGCTAGTGTGGTGTAAACTATATGTACAAAACCGTGAGCGGTATGACGGCTCTGATATTAACCACATCATTTTAAAAAGCGGCAGTAAATTGAACTG
>SEBV01000081.1 GCA_004172865.1 Gammaproteobacteria bacterium
CTTTAGGGATGTATCATGCCGTTCTTGCCAGGTAAATCTTATTTTATGTGACACCACTGGAAAAATACTAATTAAGGCAACTGGAAGAGGAATTGGTAGCCTATTGGGGTTTTCGCTTTCAGATTTGGTTAATGTTTCAAAACTAGAGAATAAGACCACATTTATGATTTGTTATTTTGACCAAGTGCACATTCGAGGGCTGATCAAGCCGACCAGACTGCTGATTATCTACTTAGAGTGAACAGCGCCTAACGCAAGCTTTCTGCAACATAGGGTTTGGTGCATAAGCTGATCTTTTTATCTTTATTGAACAGCGGAACAGAGGCCGGTCAGCAGAATCAATAATGCCTATGCTGCAGAAAGCCCTGCTCGTTAGCCGCAAGATGAAGCTGCCTGCTATGTATCAAAATAAGATCATCTATTTTATCTGTCTTTTTGTGGCTTCCCAGCTTTTGTGTGAAGAAAGCCAGGCACAAGACAGTTTACGAGCACGAGCATACGATAACAACGTAAAAGAAAGTTTTACCGGCAGAACTCTGACTCGGCGTGATATCATCAATGATACGATCACATTTTATTTCTATCATCCTGAAACAACGGTGTTTACAAGCATCACTGAGTATCCTCGAAACAATAAAGGCAAACTCGAATACCACTACCGATTTGATTCTACAGGACTGAGAAGGGCAACCATTTTAAAAAGACGTGGGTTTGCAAAAGACTTATATGCGGTTTATTATTTTGAAAACAACACAGTGTACTACAAAGAGTCTCATGGATTGCCGCTTGAACAAGAAGCATACTTGCTAAAGAAAGGGATGTATTTTTTTGAAAGTGCATCAGAAAGATTCAAAGGACCAAAGCTGAATTAAACAGACCACCCAATGCGGCTAACAAAATGTTTGCAAAATGGCTGCTTCAAAACTACCTTTCAACTTATAAACACTAATCAACAGCGGAAAGGAAATGAAGCGATAGAATGGCTAATGCTGCCACTTCGCAAACACCTTTCACGTTAGCAGCAATACCAAGTGACACAATCTTCCAAACAATATCAGTTAGAAAAAAGTCTCTGGACAGAAGAGGACTTTGACACAATGGGCTGGCATGACAGTCTCGTTTATGGCATTTCCTTCGGCGAGAACTTCCAACTGCTGTTTGACATTGACTACATTTTCAAATGGGTGTTGACTGGAAAGACCTATCATTTTTGGGTTTCACCTTGCACACTCGTTTTTGAAAACGTTTATGATTTGAAATTCGATTTGGAGTTTTCTGGAATAGAACTTGAAATTGACGACGTTACTCGTGATAACCCCCAGCGACCAAAGAATGCTGATTTTATTGGCAGAGACGTTGAAATGGACTGGGTTATTGAGACACAGCAAGGGACAATTTCTTTCAAGTCTATTGGCTATAAACAATACGTAAGACAACTGCCTCGCTATTTGCCCACTCAAGCCATAGAACGAATTGAAAGAGGCGGTATCTCGTTCGAAACGAAATCAGTTGAATTAGACAATGCTGCTAACATCAGCTTTAAAAAATAAGGGCTGACGAATATATGCTTAACCGACTAACTTTATTGAGCAGCAGCAAGTACATTAGGCGATAGAATATCAAATGCCCTTACTTCTTAAAGCTGTTAACCGTTAGGCGAAATCAGCAACATGCGTTTAAAGCAAATATTTTATATAGTCTTGTTTCTCACTCCTTGTTTCGGATTTTCACAAGTTTATCCAATCAATTTCAACTACTACGATTTCATACAGGAAAACTTGAACGATTAATTCAATACGTTCATTCAACAGGGAAACTTGACGTAGAGATGATGCATTATCCCTCCGTTGAGAACGGATACCGATTACCAGCAAGACATTTTCGCTACCTACTCAACGCAGACTATATTCATCCTTATCAACCTGATTCGTTAGGCCGTATAAAAATGAATCTTCGCTATACATGGCAAAATAATAGTGACATTCTCTATGAAACATTTGATTTCAAAGGCAAAAGCATCGAAAAGAAAATGATGGCCCTTAAATCTGATGCACTTCAAAGATGGCAGCGTTTCAAACCCTCTTACCCTCGAATCGTGAAAAGAGCAGTAGACGAGTATAATACCGAGGAAACTCATTTTAACAAGTGGAAGAAACTATCGTTATATAAAAACTGTAACCCAAGGAGTGGTTATGGGAATTTAGACTTACACGAGTTCAATGACAAAGGCTTAGAGATTCGGCAGCGCAGTTTTGAGGAAAGCCCAACAAGTCGCAAGCTGGCTTTAGAGTATGTTTTCGTTTACCAATAAACCTACACCATTCGCCTAACAGCAGCTTTGCAATAGGCTGGCAGACGGATGAGCAATCTGCACCAAATCGCTAATCAGCAGCAGTTGTCAGCCGGACATTATAAATTGAGCTTTAGTTCTTATTTTCATCAACTGCAAACCATTCAGCTTTTGTGTCGGCTAACGAACATAGAAGTCCAGCCCATCGCAAAGCTGATAGACGTTGTAGGCAACTCTAAATCCTATAGTACAACCATCCTTCGATAATGCGAATTTTACGACTGCACATATTTTGTTTGATTGTTCCTATTCTTTTAGTAGCGAGTAGCTGCTTTGATGTGCCTGACCCCGATTACAAAACACGACTAACACAAATCCCTCAGTTTTTAAAAGATCATTTTCCCGATCATCTTCCGAAGGACGGGACTTCAACGCTTATAACAAATACAGATACCACAAGCCACTGTATCTACTATTTTCTTTTACAGTATGGCAATGACTTTGTTTCACAACTCGATACCACTAACATTGGCCAACTCTTGGCTATATATGATGCAGCTGATTCAAATATAATTTCTATAAAAAGAGAAACAGTCACCTATTGGAATCCAGAAAAGAAGAAAAGCTACACAGATAAAATACGAGACAATAAATATTATTATCCTGTTCCATATTTTGAAACTAATGATCTCCCTTTTTACAAAGGAGATGTAAAAAACATTTATTCTGATAAAACTCTTAGCGGTTTGTCAGAAGGATTTAAGATTCATGTCCTTGATTTTAAAACTGGAAACTATTGGCAAGGCTTGAAGCCTTTAGATTATTTACCTGAAGGTTGGCAAAACGGATATTCAAAGGGCGTTGCTATAAATAAGGATAAGAATGTACTGATACATTGGTTCATCGTGTGGTAATGAATTGACTGAACTCTTATTGATGAAGAGCAGCCTACAACATCAGCTTTTAGCAATAGCGGCTTGACTACATGGGCTGAACAAAATATCTTTACTGAACTTTAGGGCAACAGTGAGGCTGAAGAACAATGAATGCCGCTACTGCCTAAAGCCATCAAACGTTGTGCGCAATTGGTGCGACTTTTCACGCCGTTGTTGGTGTTGAGGCGAGGGCACAATGTATAGGCCACCAACAACACAAATGTAGAAGTCATCCTCTTCTTATTAAACTTTCTTGAGAAAGAAACACTGATCATTTAAACTTTAAATCTTCGCACATGAGACAGTTAAAATCAGTTTTAGCCGTATTTATCGCTCTTGCTATTCTTGGTGTTTCGTTTACCACGGTGCCCTACACCCCCAAAAAAACAACCAGTGCCAGTCTGTTACAGGGCAATGCCCATGTTAATGGCGGCGGTACAGCCCTGGAGGGAGGGGTAAAATCAACGTTTGTTTTTAATGCCGTGCAGTTGCCCGATGGATCGGTGAACGGGCATTTGCATTATAACATCAGGCTCACCAACACGGAATTTGATATGGACATTACCTGCCTGTCCATCAATGGTAACAGGGCTACGCTTTACGGCACGGTTACTTCCGTATCGGGCAGCAATATTCCCTCTTATATTTTTGTGGGTAACACCGCCTCTTTTACGGTGGAAGACAATGGAAACGGCAAAGCCGCCGATAAGATCAGCGATGTGTTTTTATCAACCGTATTTGGTACCGTATCGTGTGCTGATAATTGGAACACTTACCTGACGGTGAGCGGAAACATCTCGATTAAAGAATAGGACTATAGCCGTAAAGAATTGGGGATTGCCGGCTGTAGGCCGGCATTTCTTTTCTTTCTCCGCGAGTCTCCTGCAAGGGACTCGCGGCTGGTGCAGACACCGCGAGTCCTCTGCCAACTCACAAAGCATGGCAAAGAGAGACTCGCGGAGAAAGGAAACTGCTGCTAACGGGGTGGTGGTTGCACAACTGGTTTTGTAAAAAATGATTGGGCCGGTTTTTTGAACCGGTTTTGTTTTTCAGAAAAAGAAATCGCTACCATCGTTTTTGCCAACCATATTTAACAGACAAAGCTTTCCGCATAAAAAAGCCCGGCTTAACACCGGGCTTTTGCGCCTATTTTTTCTTTTCATCCTTCGGCTCCTGCATCTTCTTCATCTGGTCAGCCACCAGCGACTCGGGCATCACGTTGCTCATGCCAACCATCACTTTGTTTTTGGTGCCGGATATAATTTTATCATCGCCACTCATCAGCGCTTCGTAACCATCCTTCGCCACCTTTGCCGGGTCGGAAAGTTTGGTGTCCGTGATCTTTGAGTCCTGCATATCCGCTGCGTAAGTACTGTGAGGGACTTTACATTCAGTTGAATAATGTCGAGCAGCCGCTGAATATCCTGCTCAACAAACAATCCAAACTGTCCCTGCCCGGCATCATTCACCAGCACGTCAACGGTCAGACCTTTTGCTTTTACTTCATCGTACAATTCAAACGCTGCCTGCTGCTGGAAAAGATCTTTCGCAATCGGAATCACATCAATTCCATATTTCTGCGAAAACTCCGTGGCCTGTTGCTGCAGCTCGTCGCTGCTTCTGGCAACGGTAATAAGGTTGTAACCATCTTCGGCAAAAAGCTTTGCCAGTTCGTAACCAATGCCATTGCTGGCGCCGGTGATCAGTGCGTATCGGTTGTTTGTGTTTGGCATAAATAAATGTTTAATTGAAGAAGAAGCTACAAAAACTTGATGCCAGATTTTTGCTATGCGTATCGCTTTGTAAAAAACCAAAAGCAATAAACGTTCTCTGCTTATTTTGGTGGTGTGAAAGTAAAAATCAAGGAGCAATCGTTGTTTGCCCGGATAGCGGCAAAGCAGCTAAAGTGTAAAACGGTAGCCGCTGTTTTGGGAAATACCATTCACCTGTGGAATGTCAGCCGTACCGACTTTCTTCAACGGACTTCGTGGGTAGTGCACGAAGTAGAGCATGTGCGGCAGTTTCAACGCTACGGCCTGCTGCGGTTTTCGGCACTCTACCTGTTGGAGTACACACGGCGCGGTTATCACAACAACCGGTTTGAGGTAGAAGCAAGAGTAGCCGAAATGGGAGAGGGCACGCTGGAAGGAATTGAGTTTATCTAGGCAAAGGCAATCCTGAATTCAGTAACTTCCGTTGTGAAGTTTTTTCTTTCTTTTGTTTTACTGATTACGCAGTTGATGGTCTGCGGTCAATGGCCCGACAGCCTGCTTCGCTTCACCCTGTTCAATGATGTCTTCATAGCGATTGACATTCCCGCAAAAACAGCAAGACAAAAAGAAACGATGGTCATCTTCTATGCCTTACCTAATGGCAACACCATCGAGCAAACAATGGGCAAGCTGCTACAGCCCGGCGACGACTGGCATTTCGATATCAAAGCATTCAAATTATGTAAACGAAGTGCAGCAGGCGGTTGATACGGTTTACCGTTTGTTCAAGGGTAAGAAGACGGTGTACCTGAATGGCCACAGCGGCGGCGGACGGTTTATCTTCAGTTACCTCGATGGCGTGCAGCAGATTCCTACATACGTAAAGAACATCAGCTTTCTCGACAGCAATTACGGCTACGATTCTACTTATAAAACCAAATTGGTTAACTGGCTGCAGCAAACGCCGGATGCGCATCTCAATGTGTTTGCCTACAATGACAGTGTGGCGTTGCTGGATGGAAAACGATTTGTTTCAGACACAGGCGGTACCTGGTACCGCAGTCACCTGATGTTGCGGCAGCTAAGCGGCAATTTTATTTT
>SEBV01000082.1 GCA_004172865.1 Gammaproteobacteria bacterium
ATCTAAGTAGCTTTCTGTTTGAATCATCGTCCGTCTCCGAAACTTTCAATATAATCTGGAGCCGATTAGACTTCAGAAGCACGTTCTTCAATTTTAACCAAAGACCAAGTCTTGGTTTTTGATAATGGGCGCGATTCTGCAACCGTAACCACATCGCCAAGTTTGGCCTCGTTATTTTCATCATGAGCGTGAAGCTTTGAGGATTTAGTAGCATATTTGCCATAAAGCTCATGCTTAACACGACGCTCAATCAGGACAGTGATGGTTTTATCCATCTTGTCGCTAACGACCTTACCGGTCAGAGTACGAGCCAGTTTTGTTGCCTGAGTCATCGTTAGTTACCTGCCTTTTGTCTAAGCGCTGTCTTGATGCGTGCAATATCTTTACGAACTTGACCTAACAAGTGAGATTGGGTCAATTGACCAGTAGAAGATTGCATACGCAACTTAAACTGTTCTTTCAACTGATCCAGCAGCACTACATTCAGCTCTTCGACGGATTTCTCGCGTAATTCTGAAGCTTTCATCACATCACCGAACGTTTAACGAATGTTGTATTAATTGGCAATTTTGCCGCTGCAAGAGAGAAAGCTTCACGAGCCAATTCTTCACTCACACCATCCATCTCATAAAGCACTTTGCCAGGACGAATTTGTGCTACCCAATATTCCACGCTACCTTTACCTTTACCTTGACGAACTTCAAGAGGCTTTTCAGTAATTGGCTTATCCGGAAACACACGAATCCAGATCTTTCCGCCACGTTTTACGTGACGAGTCATCGCTCTACGTGCTGCTTCAATTTGACGCGCCGTTAAGCGACCGCGACCAGTTGCCTTCAAGCCGAAGTCACCGAAGCTCACTTTCGAGCCGCGTTGCGACAGACCGCGATTGCGGCCTTTCATCTGCTTGCGAAACTTTGTACGCTTAGGTTGTAACATGTTGCGTACCCCTTACTTGGATTTAGCGGTTTTTTTCTTGGGTGCCGCGTCAGCTTCTACTACGTCGCCGATAACTTCACCTTTGAAGATCCACACTTTTACACCAATGATGCCGTAGGTGGTGTGCGCTTCAGCCGTTGCGTAATCAATATCCGCACGCAATGTGTGGAGAGGAACGCGACCTTCACGATACCATTCGCTACGTGCTATCTCAGCACCACCTAAACGTCCGCCAACCTGAATCTTGATGCCTTCGGCACCTTGACGCATTGCGTTTTGCACGGCGCGCTTCATAGCACGACGGAACATCACGCGGCGCTCTAATTGCTGGGCTACGCCCTGGGCAACCAAAACACCATCCAAGTCTGGCTTACGAATTTCTTCGATGTTGATGTGGACTGGTACGCCCATTTGCTTGGTAAGCTCTAAACGAAGCTTATCAACATCTTCACCTTTTTTGCCGATGACAATACCAGGACGCGCCGTGTGAATTGTGATGCGCGCAGTGTTAGCTGGACGCTCAATATCAACACGACTTACAGATGCGCTAACCAGCTTGTCTTGAATGTACTTACGTACTTTCAAATCAACAATCAACTTATCTGCGTAATCAGTACCATCGGCATACCAAATAGAGGTGTGCTTCTTGATAATACCGAGACGTATACCGTTCGGATGTACTTTCTGACCCATAACGCCTGCTCTCTTACTGATCGGCTACTTTAACGGTGATATGACAAGTGCGCTTGGTGATGCGGTCAGCACGTCCTTTTGCACGTGGACTCACGCGCTTCAAACTTGTGCCCTCATCAACGAAGATTGTTGAAACTTTCAAAGAATCAACATCAGCACCTTCATTATGTTCTGCATTAGCAATTGCAGATTCCAGTACTTTCTTAATAATCTCTGCACCCTTTTTGGTACTGAATGCAAGAGTATCAAGAGCTTGTTCAACGCCTTTACCGCGAATTTGATCAGCTACCAAACGCGCTTTTTGCGCCGACAGACGAGCACCGGTTAATTTTGCTGCTACTTCCATC
>SEBV01000083.1 GCA_004172865.1 Gammaproteobacteria bacterium
GCGTTAGGACTTGGAAGGCATACGTATCTCACCATCAAGCAAAATCTTTTCTGGGCCTTTGCGTATAACATTGTTGCCATTCCTATTGCTGCTTTTGGATTGCTGAACCCAACGTTTGCCGCACTGGTCATGGGTTTAAGCGACGTGGTGCTTGCCATCAATTCGGTGAGGCTTTACGTGAAAAAAGTTGAGTAGATTTCGCTTGTTGTTCAGACGCGAACATGCATCTGAACAACACTGTAAAGCTTCTTTTAAGCAAAGGCCGCTTCACCGAAACGGCCTTTTTTCTGAAGACCTGCCAAAGAACCTTTTACTTTGCTAAATAATTCAACTGGTAGGGACATCTGCTTATGAGCGGCACGTACTCTTCACAAAACTTCAATCTTTTTGCACTTTCTAAAAAGCTGGTGCTTGCCTGCTATGAACTCACCAGCGCACTGCCGCCCGAAGAAAAAACAAATCTTACCCAGTACATACGCAACGCCGCGCTTTCGGCCCATATCAACATCGTTGAAGGCGCTTTCTTAAAGGGCAAAGAAGTAAAAGAACAGTACCTCACCGGCGCATTGCATTCCATGGTGATTATTGATGCTGCGGTTGACGTGTTAGTGGAAGTGGAATTGGTAACAGCCGAAGCAGCCAGGGAGGTGATGCGGCTTTCTTCGGAATGTTATGAAGAACTTGATCGTTTGCAGAAAGAGAAATGATGCGTATCGTTGCAGCAGATGCACGGTATTCATTCCATATTGCAACAATATTGGGGTTACGACGCCTTCCGGTCGCAACAGGAAGAAATTATTCAATCGGTTTTAGAAGGAAAAGACACGTTGGCCCTGCTGCCAACAGGCGGGGGAAAGTCGATTTGTTACCAGGTTCCCGCTTTGGCGCAAGACGGCATCTGCCTGGTGGTTTCGCCACTAATAGCACTGATGAAAGACCAGGTGGAGAACCTGAAAAAACGGGGCATTGGCGCCCTGGTGATTTATTCAGGTATGCAGCGGAAAGATATCATTCGCACGTTGGAGAATGCGCGGCAGGACTACTTCAAATTTCTTTATGTTTCTCCTGAGCGGCTGGAAACATCGCTTTTTAAAGAATACCTGCCGGCACTTAACGTGAACCTGATTGCTGTGGATGAAGCGCATTGTATTTCGCAATGGGGTTATGATTTCCGTCCTTCTTATTTGAAAATTGCATCGTTGCGGGAAGAGATACCCGATGTGCCGGTGCTGGCTGTTACTGCTTCGGCAACGGCGGCTGTGCAAAAAGACATCTGCGAGAAACTTCACTTTCGCAAACCAAATATTTTCCGTCAATCCTTTGAGCGGAAAAACCTTTCTTACTCCGTTTTTCAGGTGGAAGCAAAAGCAACCAAGCTGGTTGATATTTTGAAAAAAGTACAAGGCAGTGCCATTGTGTATTGCAAGAGCCGGAAGAAGACGAGTGAGGTGGCGGCGCTCTTACAAATGCATGGTCTTTCTGCCAATTTCTATCATGCGGGTTTAGCGCAGGAAGAACGCAGCAAGCGACAGCAGGAATGGATTGATAACAAAACACGAATTATTGTTTGCACCAACGCTTTTGGAATGGGCATCGACAAGCCCGACGTGCGGGTGGTGGTGCACATGGATGCACCGGATTGCCTGGAAAACTATTACCAGGAAGCAGGCCGCTGCGGACGTGATGGAAAAAAGGCGTATGCCGTTCTTTTGTATGAAGGAAGAGATGTTGAGGAGTTGGAAGCGTTGCATCTGAATCGTTATCCCGGTTTCGACATCATCCGGCAAGTGTATGATGCGCTGGTTAATTTTTTGCAGATCCCAGTGAATGATGGACAGGACCGTTCTTATGCTTTTCGATTTGATGAATTCGTGCGGAATTTTAAACTCAATGTTCACCAGGCTTTGTATAGTTTACAGGCATTGGAAAGCGATG
>SEBV01000084.1 GCA_004172865.1 Gammaproteobacteria bacterium
CGGTTCAGGCTTGCCTGGATGGTGCCTTTTGTATCGGCTTCCAGCATCTTCTGAAAGAGAGTAACGGTAGCCGCCGCATCGCCGCCGGCGCGGTGACGGTCCTTTATTTCAATCTCCAGCGAATGGCAAAGATTACCCAGGCTGTACGAGGGAAAACCGGGAAAGATTTGCCGGGCCAATCTCACCGTACAAAGCTTTTTAGCGTTGAAGGTGTAACCGTAATAATCGAGATTGCTTTTAACGAAAGAGTAATCGAAGTTGACGTTGTGCGCCACAAAGATGTTTCCTTGCAGAATCGTGTAAATCTTTTCGGCAATCTCCTCAAAGCCTGGCGCATTGGCCACCATCTCGTTGGTAATGCCGGTAAAGGCCTGAATGTAGCGGGGAATGGTTTTTCCAGGGTTGATTAAGGTCTCAAACTTTTCAACGACTTTCTCTCCATCAAAAATGTGGATGGAGATCTCTGTAATTCCGTTTGCTGCTGCATAGCCGCCCGTCGTTTCAATATCTACAATGGCATACATCACCGAAAACCGTTTAATATTTGATGTTTAAAGTTTAATGTTCTTTGTGTGCCTGTTCTTAAATTAAACAGCAGCTTTCGGCACCACTTTCAACATTAAACGTTCAACTTTGAACAATCCTGAAGGGTGTCGAAGTTCCTAAATTTTTTGGCAATGGCGCAATCGTTTGACAAATTTTTATCGTTTCAGAACCGGCTGGCAAAAGTGTACCGGCACATCAGTAAACAGGCCCGCAAGCAGGGTATTGGCTGTTACCGCATTTACGACCACGATCTGCCGGAAGCGCCTTTTATCATCGAAGCCTATGAAGACAAGCTTTATGTGTCGGAATACAAACGCCGCCATCATTTAAGCGAGGAGGAATACGAGCAATGGCTGGAGGCTTGCCTTGACATTATGAGCAAGGTTACGGGAGTTGATAAGAAAAACATTTTCGTAAAGCTGCGCCAGCGAAAAGAGGGAAGGGGCGGGCAATACCAGAAAGTGGCCGAAGAAAAGAATGAATTTGTGGTGGAGGAGGGTGGTTTAAAATTTCTGGTGAACCTGAGCGATTATCTTGATACTGGTTTGTTTTTGGATCACCGGCTGACACGGCAAATGGTAAGGGAGCAATGCAAGGATAAGAAAGTGCTGAACCTGTTCTGCTATACCGGTTCGTTTTCCATTTATGCCATTGCCGGAGGGGCCAGCGAAGTGGTGTCGGTTGATCTTTCCAAAACGTACCTATCGTGGGCGGAAAAAAACAGGCAGCTCAATTTCCCGGAATATGCGCATCACAGCATCGTTCACGCCGATGTGCTGAAATATTTAAAGGACCTCACCGCCGCTAGTTTTGATTTGATTGTAATGGACCCGCCAACGTTCAGTAACAGCAAACGCATGCAAGACATCCTGGACATTCAGCGTGATCATGTGGTGCTCATCAACCAGTGCATGAAGGCATTAACGCAGGGTGGGGTACTTTACTTCAGTACAAACTACACCAGGTTTCAGCTTCGTTCGGGGCAGCTTCACGCTACGCAGATAAAAGATATCACGAAAGCCACTACGCCATTTGATTTTGCGGGCAAACTAAAGCGGCAATGCTTTCTGATCACCAAATAAAAACGCCCCGGGAATCCGGGGCGCCTTCTCATGTGCAAACCTTCAACGGTTTATAAACAAAGTTTAAAGCAGTCCGGCGTCTATCATAAAAGGTTTTTACCACGTTATTCCTTTCGCCTTTGTGTTGGCAAATTAAGAAATATTTTGTCTTATTTCTTCGTAATCGCCGTGTGATTGTTAAAGAAGGAATGTGTTGCAATAAAAAATGGCAGAAATATTTCTGCCATTTGAACTATTCGTTGCTGAGAGGATTATAAAGTCTTCAACACATCGTTCATGTTTCGTACCGCATCAGCGC
>SEBV01000010.1 GCA_004172865.1 Gammaproteobacteria bacterium
ATTATTTTTGAAACTAAAATTTTTTTTTAAACTTAGATGAAAAACCTAAATCCCAGTATCATCTTAAAATTGTAAATTTGCGAAAACGTGCCAATGCCAAATCTGACTAGCACCACCTCTTACAGCGGTACTAGATAAATTGAAGGCGATTGATTCGGTAAACCATGATGAAATTACCCTGTAATCACACTCTAAGCAGAACGAACACTATTGGCCCCCAAGCACAGAATTGATCATAATTCATCCAATAAGATTGAATTTAAGTCAGTTTTCGCACTCAATAATCCCCCCCTATCCCCGCTTTGACTACGAAATCCTTGCCACCAGGTGATGTTGGATCACAAAAAGCACCTGAAAACCCACCAATTTTGATATTTTGCGCCGCAAAGTCACCACATCCGCCCCAGCCATACACTAAGCCCGCGTAACACATAGCCTTGAACCACTCTCATCCACATAATCGTTAAGCTCCCTCCAATGAAGCACGAGACAAGACGTTATAGAAAAAGTGACCAAAATACGTTTCCCACCAATACAACGCCGTCGCCCAAGCAAACCTATCAGAACGCCATTAGTAAACTTCGTTTTGACACTACATTCTGGAGTGATGCCCGCTAGAAAAAATAGATAAGCCAGATCAAGCTCCCCCGCGAGGGATTAAAAAGACAAACCCAAAGACCAGTTATAAAAAACACTGTCAGGCTCAGCGCCTACATTCGCTGAATCCAGCTGCACCAACATAGTGGAATAGCGATAAATTAGATTTGAGATTGATGAAGCCAACTAAATAATCAGCTTTTGACTTAGGGGTAACCGAGGTGAGTTTTTCGAGCTATAAGATATTATGCAATTAATTAATTAGAGTCCGCCCAATCGTACTTGCACAACAATTTTATTCCGTTCAACGGGTTAAGACCCATTGCTTCGCAGTATTGGACGTATTCGTGCACAGATAACTTCCTAATTCCGGTCTCTATTTTGGACACAATCTGATTCGATTCCCCTATCAACTTCCCCACATCGCGCACAGTTAAGCCCTGCTCGTCGCGAGCAGCTTTCAAGTAACGCAGTAAAGCCTGATAGTCTTTGTCGTTCACGGATTTTATCATTGCGTAATAGTGTATATGCATGCTATTCTTGCCCCGAAATTGAAGGCAGAATTTACGGATTCACTAGTATTTTCTTGTTAATCAACTGTGAACGAACAGACCTAATCATTGGCCTGTTTGCTCTGATCTATGAATGAAGGCATCCATGTTGGAAAGAACACTGCCATGGTTCTACTGAACAAAAAAATTGGTACTTTGTGTATTGAATATCGTCCTCCAGAGACGATAGCGGCGCTATGTTTCGATGACGGTATGCTTAATGAAGATGATTGCGACCTGTTCGTATTGAATACCAAGTTTTTTCCGGGATACGTTCCTTTAATTCCGATATACGCGCTCGACGCGAAGTGTTACAGCCGGTTGAATATCAAGTGCTACTCAGTTTTCGATGCCCTCGATTTCGTCGACCACCTAGATCTCCGAGAATTTGAATTCACCTTTCTCGCATCGCGAACCGTAAGTTCCGGTGAGGCCCGAGATGAGTACGACATCACTTCAATTTATTTTGAAGGCTCGCGCCTTGAGCTGTGGTCGCTGCGAATTAAGGTTGCCCAGAAAAATGAACCTATCGTGATCACGAACAGAGAATCGCCGAAGGAAATACCAACGGCCTTCAAAATTATTTATGAGAAGCAAGACCAAATGGTTGCATCGTTGTAATGAACACCCGCGTCTGGTGCCCCCAATGCATTGAACCCGCCCCTTGTATTTGCACGATAAAATTTGGGTCCTGTGACAGGTGCCGGGAAAAAGTATTAAGAAATGTTTCATGCCCTATATGCTCACACTACGTAAAGCAGAAAGCGAACATAGTGAATCTTCAAACTTATCAACATTTGCGGCTTGAATACATTTTCAATGATTAATCTTCATTCTGATCTCCCCTCAAACAGTCGTTGCGAAAATATTACCTTTACTGAGCAGGTGATGAAAATTGGCAGATATAGTCTCCGAGTTAGATTCGATCTTTCAGTCGATATGTCCTAATGCCGAAAATTTTTGGCGGGGACCAGATTTTTGTCATATCTCGAAACGTCATTTGCACGCAGCACTTCACTGGTTCGAATATGTAGCCAATGAAGATAGACGGAATTTATCAAATCCTGAAAAGCGGAAAATGTTAGGCAACCTTTCACAGGATCAATACAACCGCCTATCCACAAATGATGTTGGGGAAATACCAGAAACCGACATAAAGAACGCAATTGAACGGGTCAGCGTTCTGATAGCAATATTTAAAACCTCCTACGCCCTGGTAGGCCGCGAGCATGTTTATTCCATATTTAGTGCGCCAAACTCCAATCCAAAATTTAACGGAAAATCTTTTAAGGAAAATTTACTTTCAAGTGACTCGACGCAACCATTTTATGTTATCTGGAAGTATCTATATGACTCCTTTTTTTATAATTCTTAAAAGGTCATGAGAAATGAAGATCATAGCACTCGATGTGGAACGCACATTAATCTCAAGCGCCGTTTCTCAATTTCCGCGAGATGGCCTTTTTAATTTTCTAGAAAATTGTCGAACGATATGTGAGAGGATTGTAATTTTTACCACGATAAAAGAACCCAGGTTTAGATCCATAGCCACGTTGCTAGTTGCGGAGGGTTCAGCACCTGATTGGTTTGAGGTGATTGAGTACGTAGACTGGAGCGGCTCCAAAAAAGATTTGAGCTTCGTTATCGATGCGAACATAGATGAAATTCTTTTAATTGATGATTGCATTGACTATGTCCAATCAGGGCAAGCGACCTCGTGGATCGAAATCGCACCTTTTGTAGCGCCATATTTACCAGATGGTGAGCTTCAACGAGTTTACAATTTGATACTTGAAAAATTTTCTAGCAAGACTCAACAAAAGCTTCCCTGCCAGCTTTCAGCTGATATTAATGAAGAAGATAAAATTATCGAAGACATTTACCGTGCGATAGTGCGAACGAACGCTCATTCATCGCTTTCTGAACCACATTTGCAAGCAACGGCGTTACCATCCATTGAGAATGCTGCGGTCACATTATTTGAAGGAAACCGTGAAGCGGCAAACACATGGCTGAATCTCCCGCTTGACATTTTAGGGGGTGAATCCCCACTCAAACATTCACAAACACGACAAGGGATGAAAGAATCGCTCCAATTAATTGGACGCTTAATTAACGGCGTGTTTAGCTAAGTTGCTCAACAGTAAATCGACAATATTGAAGTTCGTGAGTGGTAAGTCGCCTCAAATGTTCGATGACATTTTAATAGAGACTTTATGAAATTAATTGTATTTGATTTGTTTGGCACCCTTATCGAACACCAAATCAGGAATAGTCCCTACCGAACATTAATTGAATATGGAAGAAGCCATTCAAGACCGGTCCGAGAAAATGATGCTCGACAAATCATGTCTTTGAATTTAAATCTCAGAGGAATCGCAAGCCAGTTGGGAATTGTCGCTCCAAATAATTTTCTTAGCGAGTTAGAGCAACAGATCAATGAAGAAATCGAAGCGCTCACGCTTTTTGACGATGTCTACGAAACTCTTACATCTCTTGCAGATTCAAAAATGCCCATCGCGATATGCTCAAATCTTGCCCAGCCCTATGGTCGAGCGGTAGACAATTTACTCAACACATTTAGTCTACATAAATTTTTAAGCTATGAACTTGGATGTATAAAACCTGATCAAGAAATTTACCAAAAAATTTCTGAGACTATTAACCTACACCCTAAACAAATCCTCTTGGTTGGCGACAACAAATATTGTGATTACCTTGGACCCATGAAATTTGGATTTCAAGCAAGACATCTAATTCGACAAGGAAGTTGCGGTGGTGGAGAAATCACTAACCTGAAAAGCGTAATGTCCATTGTAAAAAGCCAACGATTTTCTTGATGTAAGACTGCCCGATTAATGGATTGAACTGTACGATTTTTAGGTAAACCTAATTGAAGCGTCATTTGTTTGATGTACTGTAAGAAATGAAATTTTATTTCAGTTTTTTGTTATATATTCACCGTGTTGCGTTAACTCACCGTAGTTTGATTTAGGTCAAAAAATCAAACTGGCATGGTAGAACCAGTATCATCCACACTACAGGATAGAATCTTCTCGTCCTTTTCGGGAGGCCTATGAAGAAAATCCCTCAGATAGAAGCCACCAAAGACTCTATAAGAATGATGTGCTCAGAAGAGCATGTCCGTAATGATTGCAATGGCGAATACGAATTTGCGTTCATTTAAAGAAGACGAAGGTTGGCAATAAGACGTCGATGCTTCTCAGCAGTCGTAAAGGCTCAACATCAAAGGGAGTGGAAAAATAATAGGATCCTATCTAAATCCCTTCAACGAAAAAATCTAACTGGTTTAAAGCTGCGAGAACAGTAGCAATAAGCGCCACAAAACACTCTAAATGGGCATGGTTCACCAATATCGGCTGATAGATTTGTTAAACTCACAGGCTGATTTTCATCAACCGACTACAAAAGGCATTTCGTTACGGAGATTAGTTTCTTGGATAATGGTTTAACATTTAAGGAAAACAAATGGATCGCTCTTTTACAATGTCGCAAACAAAACGTTATTCAATTGTGTGATCAAAAAATCGCAATAAATGGGCTTGATGTTAAACCATTTGAAATCGATGCGGTAACGTCGAAAAACGTTTTCCCCTGGAGCGTATTTGAGCTGCAAAAAATAACAATTGGTTATTTTATCAATAAAGAAAAACAACACATTACCTGCATCGCCCCGAGTGGTATTTCGCAAGAAATAATTAACAACCTTCATTCATCCATACAACATGCGTTAACGGAAATCATTGACAAGCTTGACCACTCCATCACAGAAATTCAGAACAACATAAATCTAACCTTTAAAGAAAAAACGTACATACGACATTCAAAAGCAAGTGATCTCGTTAACTCATGTAAACCGATTTACAAAACATCAGCAAGCATAATAAATTTTTTAGAAAAAAATACGTTTCTATCTAGCCTGCAAAAAATTGCCTTCGCCGATTTAAAAAAGACACTCAATCATACGCACCCGTACATACATGATTCGGATACAACGAGACATGCATATAATAAAAAATACATGGACTTTTTTCGCGTAGCGGACGCTGACTATTTTAAAAGAGTTGAATCAAGCCCTCTCACGGAGGAGCAAATAGATGCGGCGCTCACATTTGAAGATGCAACTTTGGTTGGCGCAGCTGCCGGTTCGGGAAAAAGCTCGTGCATTGTCGGTAAAATCGGATTCGCCTTAAAAAATAACCTGTTTAATGATGATGAAATCATCGCACTTGCTTACAACAAGGATGCCGCCGCAAGCCTCGCAGAACGCTTGGAGAAAAAACTTTCGATTGTATTAAATCGAAAAATCAATGTTCGCTCAAAAACGTTTCACAGTTTTGGATTATCCATCCTTGCAGACCATAAAGGAGAGGATTATTCGATTAGGGTGCTAAAGGAAGAAGGCAATGAGGAAGGTCGCTGTATAAAAAAGGCAATTGAAAATTTGATCACAACAAACAGTGAATTTCAGAGGCTCGTTGCGGATTGGATTTGCTACGCCTCTTATGAATCTCCACAGCCCGTCGGAATTAGTGATGATCTGGATCAGTGCCAGAAGCTTTATGAGGAATGTTGTTTAGAACGCATTCGGGCACGTAAAAATTCTGATCGCAAATCCTATCTCGCTACGATTCCTACCTTTGATGACAAAGTTTATGTTCGCTCGCTTGAAGAGCGCTCCATTGCTAACTGGCTGCTATTACGTGGGGTTCAATTTTCTTACGAAAAGGCAGACTTCGAGGGTGGCAAACGATTAGGCTTACCAAAAACCGACGCTGGCAAACAACGACCTTATAATCCCGATTTTACCTATACATTAACAGTTGATCCTGAAAGCGAAACACCAACGGAACTTACCATCATTCATGAACACTTCGGCCTTGACGAGCATGGTCGAGCGCCCGACTGGATGGGAGGAGTCAAGTACGAGGAGCAAGCGAAAAGTAAACGCAAAATGCTTGCACAGTGGATTGAGGACACCGCTAGCTACCCTAATCGAATTGCTTTTTTCGAAACGAGAAGCAGTCAAATTCGCAATGGTTCAATTTGGAATCTTTTAGAAACTACCCTCAAACGTTACGGAATTCCTGTTAGCGAACCTTCCGACGAAATTCGTGAGCGAGCCATTAATAATTTTCGCGAGTCGAAAGAATTTGAAAAAACCATCATCGACTTCGTCATGAAATATAAAGATTCGGGTTTTGATCAGGCTGGGGTTTTTGACCGAGCAAAACGCAGCACAATTCCTTACAGACAGTCTCAGTTTTTGAAAATTGCTTTTATGGTACTTGATGCTTACCAACAGGAATTGGGTGAAAGAATTGATTTTCCGGACATGCTTAGAGAAGCTATCGATATTTTGAAACGTCCTTCGGATAAAACGTATCCCAAACTCGTTCTCGTTGATGAATTCCAGGATATCTCACACCTTAAAGCATCACTTGTCAAAGCGTTGCTTGATACGCAGCCAAACGACTCCCTCGTATTTTTTGTCGGTGATGACTGGCAAACAATAAACCGTTTTTCGGGGTCTGATGTCTCGATATTTACAGGTGCGTCGGATTATTTTAATCGTCACACTGCCCTTTTGGATTTAACAAAAACGTTTCGTTGTGGGCGAGGCATAGCAGAAGTTTCTCGTGACATCGTACTTACCAACAAAAATCAATCGCGAAAGCAGGTTGTAGCAAGTGATCCAATCATCACTAACGAGATACGCATTGTTTTCCATGGCTCCGAAAGTGAGGATAGACAAAACGCAGTCCACGAGGCTCTAGACGCGATTATTGTTTCCGCTACGCAACATCTCTCTGGGGAAATTAAGAACCGGCTTCCCTCCGTT
This sequence comes from Gammaproteobacteria bacterium, assembly GCA_004172865.1. Lineage (GTDB taxonomy): Bacteria > Pseudomonadota > Gammaproteobacteria > Pseudomonadales > Cellvibrionaceae > Cellvibrio. Next base: position 7,012 of record SEBV01000010.1, read on the forward strand.
AATCTGTTAACCCGCACGACCAGCGAGTACACCGTTCCGGAAGGTCTGGATGAGGTTTTTCTCAAAGGGATCGCCAAGCACTACAAACAAAAACTTGAAATACGCGATATGACGATTCATAAATCGAAAGGATTAGAGGCGGATTTTATTATTATGGCAGGCCTCGAGTCTGGCCCACGCGGATTTCCCGATGAGCGTGCACCTGAACCACTTTTCGATTTAGTATTGCCAACGCTCACGAGCAGTATCGAAGAGGAGAGACGCTTGTTTTACGTTGGACTTACCCGGGCGCGCCACCAAGTTATTATTCTCGCGAATGCGCAAAGGCCAAGTCCGTTCATTTTCGAGCTGGAAAAGCTCAAAGAAAAATTCTCTTGTATCGAGTGGGTTCCGACCGACGTTGGGAGAAAGCCATGTCCAAAATGCAAAGTTGGCTCCCTGATGCATTACAAGCGTGCCGATGTTTGTAGTCGAATGCATGCATGCGGATACCGCCCGAAGCGCTTAAAGAATTTCCCAGCAGCTTTCAGAAAAATTTAAATCGCTTTACTGTGCGTGAACGTTTCGGTTGGATAACGGAATATCAAACAAACCTAAAAGGTATTTAGAGTCATTGCCGATCCCAATCTAATCTCCTTATCGTCTCGACAATTGGGTCGCCAGGAATTCCGCTGTGCGTTCAGTTCTTCACTTGGATTAATTTTAAAAATTATGTACGGTATAAGTCCTCTAAACCGCCGAATCAATTCTACGTATAAAATGAATTCGCTTTTTAACAAAAAGTTCGTAAATATCTCCACTAAAGACATTTATGGTTTAAGAAGCCACGACAACGGTCGCCATAATCTTTTGCGTGCCTTCTGATATGCGTATCGCCGTATGATAGACAGAGGAGAGTCCGCACCTCTTGTTTTCAGCCCCATTGCCGCGCGAATAAGTAAGAAGGGCCCGTTAAAGATTAAACTTTTGTAAATAGTTAATATCACTATCAAAAGCATCAACCAGACTGCGGACTTAAGATCTTCCGCTCCGATATGCCACAATTCCTTTGCTATTGATAGCCAACTCGGCATAGCTACCATTACCGCAACAGCGAACACTATTGACACGCAGCACAACATTGCTGCGAATACGTAAACATAGCGCGGAACACTTTTTTTAAGGCGAACTTGATGTCGAAAGAGATTTCTTCTCCATTTACAATAAGCTAGTGCTACTGGGGATTTTTTTACTCTTTGATAAAAGGTTGTTAATCGACAAAAAGTGGTAATGCTATATTCATTCGTATGTCTAAAAAAATTCCTAAGCCAATTGCATATTTTGATCAATGAAATACGAAATTTTGGTGTGGGAGGACCAGCAAGTGAACGGGTTGAATTTGAGATTTTTCCTCCAGGAATAAAACTTAAAAACATATAGAAATACCACCTGATATTAGGACTTTTTTTCGATGATTTTATTTTGGAATCTAGCTTCACTGATTCAGACCAAAGCACCGATAAAGTTTTGTGGAGGGGAGCGATAGCTATCGCAGCGTTGGTGTCATAACGGTATTCAGGAGCAAATCTTACTGTATCAAAAGGAACAGGATGGCATGACGACGAACGAAGATTCTCACATTCATAGGTGTTAAATTTTTTCGCATCGGCCATGAAATCTGTATTGATAAAGCTTCCGATGATAGATAAATCATGATATTGCCTAGCAAAAGACTTTTGATCCACTAAAAAAGAGTATCTTCGGTAAAGCTCGTCAATCGTCCGGCAAAATCCTTCCAAGATCGCCTCTTTTTTAAGATAGTCGTTATGGGTACTACATTCTAATTTTGCAAAATCTAATTGTGAAATTACAGTTTGAAGATTTACGGCTATTTCTCTTTCATAATCGTTTAAATCTTCCTGATAAAATGAGGCGTTGCTCTCCACTACAAAAATAAATATTGCACACAGACCTACCAAATACCAAACATGATCATATGCATCCTTAAATCCTCGATAGATCTTGAAACAGTGAACAAATAACGTAAAAAAAGACCATCCGAAGATGAGCATACATAAAACATTGAGAAGCGTTGAGCCAACTTCACCAACATATTTTATTCCACTACTCATGTAAAAGACGTCAGGAATGTTTATTGGTATGGTAATGATCCCTAATATGGAAAGAATCCCTGGCAAAAGCCATAAAAACAATACAACAACTCCAGCACTCTTTCGCAATGAAAAACAAGCGAGCACGCTAAGGAACGGAGTTATGATGAAAATAGAAGGATAAACTTCAAACATGGATCGAATTAAAATGAAAGCCACGCCCTGATCTATTTCTGTGAGAATACTGTTGGTGTTTTGCTTGAAAGAAAAATGGGCTGTCGAATAAAGAGAAATATAAGGTGAGAAAAAACTTAACAGAATCGCATCCATAGTAATTAACTCCCCATTCCGCAATCCGCACTGAAAAGATAATTGTGCACCAACCTTGTTGTCTCACCGGTATACGTAAATATCCTGTGCATAGCTGACATGGGATCGGTGTAAGGTGAAATAAGCTCGACTTTTTGCCACAGAGTATCTGTGACATATGCCCCCTCGTAACTTACACAGACAACGATTTTATCGGGTTTGCCTTCACTGAAAGGAAAATCAATTATCCTTCGCCCGCCACTTCCAACAAGCGCTTGCATTTCCTGACGTGGAATATGAACGGTTTTACCGTCTAGGTGCACATAGAATTCCGTATAAAAATTATCGAGTGATGATGAGTTTTTATTCTCGAAAATTGCTGACATTTTTCCCTTTGGAGACGACGATTGATTCAAGATTTATCGTCGGAATTGTATTAGTTAGCGTTAAGGAAAATCCCCACAATGTAATCACGCCACCTAGAAAGCTCAGTGTATGGGAACCATACTTTTTAAATAGTCCTGATTTTGTGAGAGATCGCCTGAACATAAAAACCTCCTTTAAGATGAAATGATGAAGATCGAAATGCTGTATTTAGATACAGTAGTTGGAATTTAGCATATTGGTATATGCGCAACCAGTTTGAGGGGAATTTTGGCGCCAACAATTAACACCACTAAATTTTACGTCGCTTGTTAGAAGTTTTATTTTTGAGCAACGTAATTAGCGGAAACTATGTAGAAGTAATGGTAAAATCGACGGCTCTGAAAGATGATGAATAGGAACTGCAACTTAAAGGCAGCCGTTAACCCTAGCAATTTTCTAATAAATATTATTCATAACCTGAAGAAGTGATTGGATAACAATAGGATTTGTTTGCCCCGAACCACGCTGCAAATGCAATGCGCGAAATCCATAATTTAAAGGCCCTTCAACATCAGCCAGAAACGTATCGCCAACGAAAAGGATCTCGCTTGGGGTAGACTCACTTTTACTGACAATATCATCATAAATTTCAAGCTCCGGTTTAATTGCCCCAACCTCGTAGCTCAAACATTTTATGAAGTCATAATCTGACAGCAGCCTGTCAACTGCCTCTCCGTACGGCTTCGCTAAATTTGAACAGAGCGCGACCTTAATTTCTTTTTTAGCCAGCGCGTCCAATACGGGAGCGACATCGTCGAACAGTGTGAGTAAAGTAAGCTCCTCCGCCAATTCTCTGTAAAATTGTTCGAGCATGTCTAATGGAATGGATATTCCCATATGTTCAAAAATCCTTTCCGGTGGCAGGTTCTGTGTCATTAATAACCGGGCATCATCCTGACGAGGTTTACGCCCCGCGTCTTTGGCATATTTCAATACCTTTCGATAGGGATGATTTTTGACTGACATTCGTACGAGCGTACCGAAGACGTCAAATGCTACTACTTGAATCGCTTTACTCACATTGAATACCTACTCTGCGCCTTATCACTCAAATCTATTAACACTTCAGCGACGCGTCAAAACGTCCAAGTCCCAAAGCTGACAAGACTTAGAGCATGACCGTCGTTCCTATTGACAACAAACGTCATAACTACGCTATACTGTATGCATAGCCAGCAATAAAATCAATGGTGACGATAATGGACAAGCCTACCGTAAGTTTAGTTAGCGATGTGACTCAGGAACACCTAATAACCGGCATCCTTTGGATTACCAAGATGGGTAGTCCCGAACGGTGGAATCTGACGGCAGAGGAAATAGCGGCCTTATTAGGTGGATTCACAGTCGACACTTATCAGGAAATGCTTTGCCGAGCCGAGGGTGGACTGCCAATCACAATGACCCCAGACACGGTTGAAAGGTTGAGCCTGTTCCTTGGGATTTGGAAAGCGCTGCAATTATTAGTGCCGCATGAACGGCCAGACTTGGCCTTTGCCTGGTTTAACAAGACAAACAGTTCGCCAATCCTGCAAAACAGGTCAATTAAACATTATCTACTTGAAAACAACACCCTTGAAAGCTTTTATACGGTTAGAGATTACTTAAATTCTAATCGCTGATTGATCGAGCAACCGCGAACATTTCTCCGGTGAAAGCATATCAATGGATACTCAGTCGCCACCTCAAGATGAAAAAAATAACGTCCACGCTTGGGCCAGTTGGGGAAAGTTTGATGCATCTCAGTTTATGCGTGAGTGTAATCTGAAAACGTTTATAAATCCGATGACGAAGATACAACATTTAAATGTGAAGCAGTTTTTTGCGCGGAAATTTGGACATCGTATAGGGCTGAGTCGTGCGCTAGGACTCCGTGGCCTAACATTCGATGGGCGTCAGCACAGCGGCATTGATGATTCAAAAAATCTTGGCCGACTACTCGCGTGTGAAACCGTATTAAGAGAAGCGGTTCTGAAGCGAATCACTTCTGCAAAGACACAGGAAGAATAGTTAGTTTGGTTTACAACGCTCGCTGCTACAAGGTTCTTAACCAAACTCGAAACAAACCAGCTTATTTTTTGCTGCAATAACTAGCAATACAGCTGTGAAATATTTCGCCGCTTTTCTGTTTTGAAATATAGCGCCACCGAGAAGGAGTCTAATGGAAGATCATTAAATTTTGATATGACTTGCAGTTAGCGGCTTAACTGTAACATATACAGGACCTTGCAATTCGTAACAACAGTATGCCCCTGGATCACAAATTACTTTATCGCATGTCCTAGCTGTTTGAGCCATTGCGGGTAATCAAATGCATTTCCGAGCAAGATGAGCGCTCGGCTTCGTGTATGTAGCGAGGTTTGGATGACTAAAGCTTTCTATCCACGAAATACTTCGGGAGACAGCACTTAGAATCTAAACATTTCGGCATTTGCTCAGCTACACTCTATAGTCCCCATTCAGGGATAAGCACAGAATTAGTGAAACGAGATATTTGGGTCTAGAAATGGAAAACTCTCGCAGCGAAAAAACATCAGCATTTGAAAAATTTAAAAAGTTGAAAGTCGAGCTAAGCAGCTCGATTGATAAACTTTCCCCAGTCATCAGTATTGTCGTTATAGTCTTGATCGGGATATATGCCTCCGTGAGGGCCACCCTCTTGGGAAACACCTTTCCGTTCTCCTGCTGGAAATATGGGGGAGATTGCATAAGCCTATCTTGGGAAGTGATCACTTTTTATGCCATCTTAGTTCCATTAATCGCCATCGTATGGAAACAAACAGTTTTTACTCAGAAGGAAAAAGATTTTACTGAGAAACTACTTCAAGAAACACAGCAACTAGTTAAGGTTGCCCCTCCGATTCATTTACTGAAATACTCTCAGAGAAGGTATATCCAGCTAACGAACATGTTCAACTCAATTCGAGATGAAGAAAATATCACGGACAAAGAGCTTGAAGAATGCTTAAGGTTAGCTCTCCGAGCGATGATCGATATAGCCTACTATTGGGACACGCACAAAGAGCGAAGAGAAAAAGGAGATAAAATTTACAGTGCGTCCATCATGAGAGCCATTCCCTCAGCCTGGTTCGCAGATAAGGATATGTTCCAAACTGTACTGCTAAAAAACTCAAAATTTATAGAAGTTAACGACCTATTAAGCGATACACCACCTTCAAAATTTGAATTCTACCTCTCAACGGAGGAGAACTTGAGGACTAGCAACGAGTCACAGTCGCTTGGTCACCTCGCTGACACCGTTGACCCCATTATTTTTGGAGCTAATCGCCAGCAGACCGCGTCAAATCTAGGGCTCATTCCTGAAGCTCCATTTGCTTTTTTTTATGGCAAAAATCAATATGTTTCTGATACATCAAAAATAGCGCTTACCTGCGGGACTGACGAATATTTGAAACAATTTCAGTCGATGATTGATAATTACTATGAAAAATCAAAGGTTAATAAATCAATCCTATCCACACCTATTCCTATCGATGATTCTGCCGAAAACCATAGTTATAGTGCGGTGATTAATCTCTATAGCGACAGCCCGAACTTATTGGGCGGAAGGTTGGAAACTTGTGAGCATTTCGTCAGTCTAGTATCTCCGATCATCGTATTAATTGATTCGCTTATGGAATTGTTTTTAACACAAAAATCGAGCACAGAAACTGCTACTACGCTATAATTCAAATACATTGATCACTACTGGAGGCATGTATGTCTACATCTAACCTACCCAATCGTCCTCCTGCGATACCTAGAAAACATGCACTGTCTGGCGTGACTGTGACATCAGGCCCAAGTAGCGCAGTGACTGAAAAATTGCGCAAAATATCTGAAGAGATGAGAAAGACAAAGATTTCCGATTTATCTAGAGAAAGTAGCGTAATGTCTTTGTAACCTGACAGTCAATTTTTCTTGTTACGTTTGACTCATGATCTATGCAGGCTCTCACAAGAGCCTGCCCTTTAAAATTCGTTTAAAGCCCCAGAGTTATTTTAGTCCTCTATCAAGTTAAACCCGTCCGGGTCTTTCCCCGCTAAAATCATTTCAAACTCTTTTAGAAATTGCGATACCGCCACCTTCGAATCTTCCGGGATTAAATTTGATTTTTGCAATTCAAGTAAACGGGTCTTGCAAGCTTGAAGATCCACATATTTCTCAAGGTTTTTCGGATTTAATCGGGGGTTGTAGCGATAGGCCCTATCGCCAGAAGCATGAGATCTTGTGTAGGAAAGAAATTTCGTCAAAAATATTGGCAACAACAAATCCGAGGCAACTACAGCTTCACACCACATCTTTGCTTCCTTCGAATCTCCCCATTCAAACCAGGCCCAGAGCAAACTCGTAAATTTTTCATTACTTAAAAGTTGTCCCTCGGGCACTTTTATCTTGAAGTTTTTAATCCAACTAGCTTTCAGTAGTTCGAGAGAATCAATATTCGAATGAGCACGTGCTCCGCCATTCTGTGATGGTTTGGAGAGAACGTCTTCCTGAAGAGATAGATAGTATCGCTGAGTTTCTATTCCTCTGCCTTTTTCAAATGCTTGAATAAGAAGATCAAACCAATCTACTGAAGCAATACGAGCAGCCAGCCCATCAATAATCCAATAAATTCGAAGCGCATTTCCAAAGTCAAATGTACTGCGAATATCCTCGTTCAAAATATAATCACCCATATCAAATAAAACATTTATGAATACTGGCGCGTGTTCAATAGGTATGTCTTTTTCAACATGATCCAACAATCGTTCAAGCATCACTCGCGCCTTTGAAAGCCCATCAAGTCGCACTTCGGAGTTAGCTTTCACCAATGCCTCGCCTAAAAGCTCGGGAGTCGTAGCAAGTTTTAAAAGGCTTAGCATTTCACTTCGACTAACCGAGCCAGAAGGAACCGATAAACGGAAATATATTGGAAATATGTCCGGATGGCACGCCCTAGCTTGTTTGCGCCAATCTGAGAGCCAATCAGCTCCATAACCGCCAGCAATTTTTGGAAATATTCGATCAAGTAACGCTTGGGTGCTTTCGCGATTTTCGTTGGATAGTTGGCTCTTCCACTGCTCATGAAAAGCTACATTTTCTTGTCGCTCAGCCTGATATTCTCCGTTAGGAGTATGTCCTGAAAACCTATCCTGATTATTGCGGATCACGTTGTAGAGTTCAGGTGCGAATATCCGTAAAGCCTCTAAAGCTATGAAATCGACAGCATTCACTTCGCCTCGTACCGCTGGATAAGTCACCTCAAGAGTATTGGTAAAACGAATCACATCTCGCGGGACTTTGAAGTAGGAATCAATTCCATCATGAAAAACATTTGCCCAATAGGTCTGATCGAATAGATCATCTTGGGTATCACCTAGAATTTTGTCTAGACGCTTAAATAAAGCTGCCCTCAACGCCATCCTGTCAATTGGCGGAAGTTCAAAGGGTACCTGTATTATTTTTTCAAGATATCTAGCTCCTGGAAGACCACTTTGTTGCTCTATCGCTCGTGCCGCAACCTCCCTATCGAATGCCAACAAATAGATCACGTTGGGAAAATCGGCTAATGCTTTTATCACTGTGAACAGTTGACGAGTTTCCTCAGGAGCAAGCCGGTCAATATCATCTATGATAACGAGAACTTTCGTCTCTGCTTTTCGAAGTATTTCGCTAATACCTTCTTTAATAGCTGGAACATCCTTTGGTTTACGCTTTGCGAATTTTCCTATCAGGCCACCTATAAGTCCTCCAGCGCCTCCAGTGACGCCGGTCAGATCTACGAGGCCTCCCACACCTTCAGCAAAATCGCTGAACAGATCACCGAGCTTTTTAAATTTCTCATTTTTTGCAGGCAGCACAGCCTGCATTTGTCCAAGAAAAGCTCTTGCCAAATTTTCTTGGCCAGAAAACCACCAAGGGTTAAACACTACTACGACAGGCTGTTCTATTTTTGGGCGCTGCTCCAAAAAATATCTTACATAGCTCAGCACTGTAGATTTGCCTGATCCCCAAGGCCCATAAAATGCCATCACCAAACCATCATTATCTGGCTGTGCGCAGATACTTTTGGCGAGGCTTTCGGCAAACGGCGCGTGGCCAAATAAATCTTCTTTCGGCGTAGTGTTTGGTCGATCAGAAGAGAGGTGAGTCATATACGCTCCAATGTTAAAAGCTTTATGTAGACTAGCAGCAGAGCCAATAATCAGCATCCTTGCTGATTAACGATCTATTGACGACTTTTAATCCTCTTCGCCTGAAAAAAAATCGCTCCAATCGTCACGAACTCCCCCGCCCGCGCTTAATTCATAGTCTGAGAAAGCTCGTCTTCCGGCCACGCGAGTAAGAATGACGGTTGCTTCGAAATCTATAGTGTCTCCACTGAAAGGTTTATCGTCCACGTTATCTCCGCTATAGACGCCATTAACGGTGACAACTACACTTAAATCAGTCTCCTCGATTTCGACTTCATCGTATTCAGGAAAATCACTAAACTCTGCGTTAGTCTCAGCCATGACTCCAGAAAGCTCGTCCATTATCGTTCCATCATTTTCCCTGAGAAGCACTTCTGTGATGTAAGTCTCCAGGGTTTCGTAAGCCACACTTCGCCACCAAACAGCCCTTGATCAACTAAAACGGATTACAACCGCCAGGTAGATAATTGGGTGAGTTTTATGAAAATATTGCATCGAAAGTAATTACATCTTTTATTGATCTTGCTACAGCCAGTGCGAAGGAACCAATTTGTCGCTCCCTCGCCACTCTTCAACTAATTTAACACCAGGCAACTCACTCCATACCTCGTCACCAGCATGATCGAGTACGATAATTTGAAACTTATTTTTGCTTTCAACCGTAGTCGCCCCCAGAACTTTAAACACCTTTCGAACAGCATTTCTATCCTCATCATTAAGGATACTTTTATCGATAGCTGCTTTATCTCCTGCTAATCGACGAGGAAAATAAACTTGGCTAGGCTGGTCAAAAATTAAGAAATGTGGAACGGGATGAAAGTCGCTTTTCATAAAATATTTTTGGAGAGCCAATGTCATCGTCACGTGATACGCAAGCCAATTAGCACCACTTCCAACCTCCCATAAAAAATCTGACCGTCCATCTCTCAAAACCCTTACAGTGAGATCGGTGATTGATAATCTGATCACGGCATCAGCCCATTCAGCGTCCAACTCAGGTATTATTTCAGTACAAATATCTTGTATAGATTTAAGAGCTAATTTTGTGCGATCTCTTACATCTTCTTCGGAAAACTTTGGCACTAAATTAATTTTTTCTTGGAGCCTACGAATCTCATTAAGCAAATCTGTATCAGTTCCGATATTTCTATACGTTTCAAGAGCCTGCTCGATTCGACCAAGAAAACGATCTGCTTTAGAGAGATTCTGCGAATTAGATTTAACATTGGCATGAGCCTCTTCAAGAGCGCGTATGCGGGCCCTCGTTGCAGCAAGCAGGTCCATGTCTTTCCTGACCTCGGCCTTCAACCGAACCAGCTCACTGTCAATTGAATCGGCAATTTGAGGAGCAATTCCCGAGCGACTTTCAATTTCAGATAATGCTTTACATAGTAATTGCAATTCATTGCTAGGATTTAGCGTTAAACTGCTGAGGATATTTTCTTCGGATGTACTCAAGCCGCTCAACCACGTTGAGAGCGACAATCTTTCCCGCTGAATTGAAACCGCTCCTTCAAAATCAGCGGCGCTATCTTTTAATTGAGTTATTTCAGTAAGACGCTCGCGATTAGTGAATAAAGAAGACGCAACTTCACGTTCTGTAGTGCGTATAGCCTCAAGATCACGAAGTACCTTATCCATGCCTTCAATCGTTTGTTCTGCATTTCGGGATGACTTTGTTATTAATTTTTTGAGGTATTCAATAGAATGATCCCATTCGACCGGAACTACATCCTCAGCTGAAATTAAACCGTAGCTCCTCGCCATATCAAACCATGTCGCAATTTCCGCCCGCCAGCGAACAGAAACGTTAGATAATGCTCGAAGCTCACTCTCCTTTCGTCGCATTTCTTTTCTTAGCCCATCAAGCTCCCAACGAGCAGCCAGTATCTCTGGTGTTATGGCTCCCAAAACGTAAGGAAATATAGTTTTTAGTTTTTCCCGATGTTCAGTCGTATCTGCTTTGTAAAATAATATGTCGGGGTTGGCCACAATATTTTGCGGTTGAAAAGTGAATGCCATTAGATCGCGAAATCCTGGTCTTGCCTTAAAGCCTGACGCAGATTCAGGATCAAACCCCAAGTTACCAAGACCAGCCAGCCTATCAAAAATGGCTTTTGCACTCCTGGTACTGGAATTTTTATTTACAATAGCCTCTGGAATATCAATTTTTATCCCTTCAATAATATACATATCTTCCGTGCTTTTTTGATCACCTGGCTCTCTACGTGCAAAAAGTTTCTGACCTTCTTGAGTGGTAACCAACAAACCAAACCAAGCGCATGTATCGCGAATTACACCGACAGGAATCTTGCAGTTTTTGGATGCTAAACAGTAATCAATTATGGGGATAACTGCCGACTTCCCAGTTTTTGACGCACCGCTGATGACATTTACAACTCCAGGGTGAAATTTCAATCGTCTTATTCTGTCGCCAGTTTTGGACCATAAAATAACTTCATCAATTTGAAATTTCATTAAAATCTTACCCTTAAAAAATTTTCTATTTCCGACAACCCAAGCTCCGCGCACCAACCACCCAACTTATCGGAGCCTTTGATCAACGAACGAGCTTCCTGAGGAAGCGAATTTCCCCTAGGTGGCTTACTGCTAAGTATCAAACCATCAATTACACTAATTTTCAGCAATTCCTTATTTACTGCCACACTCAATGACTTCAGAGTCAATAGACGTAGACGTAGCATCCTGCTATGAATACTTAGCAGCTCTTCTTTCCGCTTCAAAAGTTTCATTGAAAATAAACTTAAACCTGAACTAGGATTTGTAGAATGTATAACATCCCTTGTGTACTCATTTAATAATAGAGGTAATACAATAAATAACAGAGGCATAGGAACGCCTTGAACAGCTGAAGACTTGTCGTAGCAAGTTGAAAAACGCCATAATAAAACGGCACCCAGTGCTGCATTTTGAACTATCTCTACTTCATTTAACTGAGGAGAGTTTTTATGGTGACCAATCTCATTCATCATTGGATTTCAACTCACGGTTGAAATGTGGATGCCAACCTAATTTCAAGTTATCAGCAAGAGAATGCAAAGTTCCTTTCGAAAAGAAAAGTGGCAAATCCTTTTCTTCTAGCCTGTGATTTTTTTTAACATTACCGATGTATATTAATTTTCCTTTATTAACATCAGAAAGTTCTTGTTGTGTAATCTCCACCATATCCTTTTCACTTCGCCAATTTGAAATCAAATTTTCTTCAAACTCGTCAAAACTATCTTTATAGATTAAACCTCGCTCACCCCATATTGTTTTTTCTGACGATGATCTTAAAAAATCGCTCATGGCTCTTATTTTTTCATCCGAATCACACTCAATTAAATCAAGTTGTTTAATGAAAATAGGTAATTGATCAAGTCCATCACTAATCTCTAACTCTGTAGGTTTCAGCGAAAATGAAGATAGAATATAATCTCTATCATGCTTCCTGATATAGGCACGGAAATCGTTTAAAAACTCACTAGCAGCAATAACAGCAGGCTTTCGAGCGGCTATAAGCTCATCGGTTTTAATCTTTACCCAACCGACCGCCTTTTGGCATGCATTGTCAATCATTGCTGCTGAAACGTATGGATTCATTAAGTTTTTTAATTCCGAATACAACGCGTCATTCCCACATTCGTATGTAAAATTAATTATTATTGCTATTTTTATTTCAGAAGGCGCGTTAACAAATTTCTTAAAATATTCAGCGCACCCTTTCGGATTTTCACTCGCAAATAGATTTGAAATTTCCTTTAATAGCTTCTCTACGTCATCCTTGGTTGTAGCGTTAGAAAGCTTGTAGACCAAATTGCCAGTGTAGGATTGAGCTACGTATAATTTGAATGAGGTTTTATTTAGATCGATGTTTTGTATACTTACTGCATCAACCCAATTTGAAAATGTTTTCCATAAGTCTACAGACCAATCCGAAACTGGATTATGAGCCAATCCACTTTTAGTTTGTTCAACTGTGACTATACCGTCTGAATTAACTTCAGATACATCATCCAATACTTCTAAGGCAACAATTGAATCTTCGCCACATTTCAATAGATAAACACACATCCTCAAAGCTTGAAGTGAGTAGCCAAAATATTGACCTGGAGCATTAGATTTTAACTGTCGCATAATTTAATTCCATAGGATTTTTTATTCATCTTAGATCCTTATATTTTTTTGTATAAATATTAAGCATATCTGACACAGTCAACTTATGATGATTTATTAAACTTTGTATCTGCGTATCGGATAGATCCTTGAAATCGATAGATTCAAAAGATTTAAAAAAGTTTTTTACGGAAGTTAATAACAATTTAAGCTCCTTCTCTCGCATCACTTCAACGTCATGCGTGAAAGACGCTGCACTCTCAACGTTATTCGATGGATGAATAATTATTCTCTTTGCTTTCAGTCCAGGATAATGTTTTTCGAACCACGAGCTTGAACGGTTCATTTGTTCAGCCTCTCGCTTGTTAATTGCTGCACGAGTTATTTCTACTTCATTTTTGCACTCCCAGATAATATATTGCGTGTCATCCAATGCCCACAAATTATCGGGTCCTTCTTTCCATTCTTTATCTGGGCGCTCTCCACCAAATCCTATAGCCCTATTCAACTCATCTAAAGCCTGCTCAAAACTTTCTGCTTTAATTCCGAACACTAGCTTTCCTAAAATATCTGCGAGATTTATAGACAGCTGCGCATAATTTTCAAAGCTGTTGACCCAATCCTTGATTCTTTCCATTCGGCCTTGACTAACTATAACCAACTTCGCCACTGTCACCCCCCCAGGTGGTCGTAATAACAATCTATTACTTTTGTGGGCAGCGATTTGCAGCCTCTGTGAGTCAACACGGTTATATTTGAAATAATATCGAGCCATCTCCTGTAAGTACCATCCTTTATCATCTTGGCCAATACTTCCAAGATCGAGAAGAGATTGAAGTGAACTAATCGCAGAAGAATAATCACCTAAACTATATTCTTGTTCAGCTTTCAATTCGGTCGCATATGCTAGCAAAATTTGCTCATTAGGTCGGGCAGGTTTTACCCCGTCCATTTGCTCAATATAAAATGCCTTCCAATCTTCATCTCTATTAAGACACTGTCTAATCAATCCGTAAAATGTGTCAACTGGCTTATCCTCATTTTCATCTATTTCCTGTTGAGCAAATTCTGTAAGTGTTAAGCCAATTTCTATTTGAGTGGACATTTGCGGCGATAAAAATTTTCTCGAATCCTTTTCTCTCGCAAGCCTAGTAATGTCTGAACCCGTGATAATCACTACCGAGTAATCTTTTTCGCCACGAACACTGCGACCTAAACCTTGTTCTATCGTACGAATTGTTCGAATCAAAGTGGCTTCACTTTTTGGCCTACAGGACTCTTGATACAAATCAATAAGACTTTCTGAAAATGGCAAACCATCAACAATTAAAATGCGACATGTGTCATCGGGGAGATCAATCCCGTCATAACGATTTGCAAGCACAAGAGTCTTTTCATATTTTCCGTTTTTAAGATTGGAGATTGCATCAGCCAATGATTCTTTATCAGCAACTAGAGAGCCGTAAGCTGCCCAATCTCTTGCGCCATTGAAACTTGGAACAAGGGCAACATAACCATATGGTCGCTTGGAGTTGGACATCGCCATCATTTGAACTATTTGTTCACGATTTAATGTTTCGTGTATTAGAGAAGGAAGCAAAACCATTTTTTCACCAGACCACCTCTCACTAGAATACGTGATTGGATTAGTGATGGTCTTAGGTTCAAGTTGTAAGCCCTTCACAAGAAACGCATCATCTGTCACAGTAGCAGACATAAATATTCTTTGAGTTGCTTCCCAGTAACTTCCAAAAAATGACAACGGTGGTACATAAGGCTCAATCTCAATTGCGGAACCAGAAATTATACATTGGCAATTCGCAAGAATATTTTTTAACAATGGCCATGCAAACTTAATAGATTGACGGTCTGCATTATTGGATAAAATATTGGCAACTTCAGTTTCGCGTTGGAGCCAAGCCCAATAAGGAACAGGCAAGAGAGCATCTCTTTTATCATTACAAATATCAGCATACGTACCAATACCTTGTTGCTCTAACTCTGTATCAAAAAGGCCCTTAATACTAGAATAGGCTGGTTCACTCTTTGGAATTCTAATTCGACAAGCCTCTCTAATCCTGTCTGAACAAGCATGCGCATCATCCATCAACATAGATTCGACTTTTATTGACTGACGATTAAGGCCAAATTTGGTAAGACCGTTAAACATCTTTTGAACAGAAGTTACAAGAATTTTTTCTCCGTTTAAAAACTCTTCAGGCAAATCTGTATCAGCTGTACAAGTAGCTATACCAAACTGTTTTGCTTGCTCACAAGTTTGCCCAATAAGAAAATTATCCGGGCACAGATATACCACCGGCCCCTTGAAACTGTTCAACCTAGATTGAAGCAAAAGCAAACCAATCAAGGTTTTTCCTTGACCTGTATGTAATTTCACAATGACATCAGGAGAGTCTCTGTGGTTCGCGAACCACTCTGTAAGCACAGCCATTTGGGCTGGGCGCAACGGACCTTTATCATGAGCCCGATCTAAAGAATCGTAGAGTTTTATCGGATCGATGGGTTTTTCTATCTTTTTTCCTGCTAATCGCTTCTTAAAGTCAACCATTTTATCCTCGACATTTTATATTTTTAATATTTAGGCTCAGTTAATTAGAGTATGTAATTCCTAATGAATTTAATAATTCTGCATCAATAAATTCACTTGTCTTAAAAGATTTTGCTTTCCGATAAGAGGTAATTGCCGCACGTGTAGCTGGCCCCATAATCCCATCAATACTGCCTTGGTAATAACCGGCATAAGTCAACGCCAATTGCACTCTTTGAATCGTATTTTGCAAAGCATCTTTTGATAACGTATTTGAGTTGTATACCGTGGAGTTTACTGCGGGAGCAGTTGGCGTTGTAGTATTACTTGTACTAGGACTTCTCGCACTTTGTGTTGTAGTAGTTGTTGTCGAACCACTAGCGTCCGGATAGGAGTAAGTACCGTAGCCCCCTGATGATGAGCGATGTGAACTATGTGAGCTATGTGAAGAATGCGAGCTATGGCTTCGATGCCCGGCAAGTTGCAAAGGTACTGATGGGTTCAATACATTTGCTTTAATCAACTGCTTGTTAGAATCATCGAAAAGAATTTCACGCTCAAGTGCTGCATGAGCAGAATCCGCAGTAAGCGATGCTGAAATTAATGCAACCAATCTTTTTACATTCTTTTTTAACTTTTCCATATTAAGGGTTTCACCTCTTCAATAAAATTTCCTACGGCTGATGTAAAAAAACCACCGCAATTTTTTCTTAATTCACAACCATCACATTGATCAGGATAATAATTTTTCCAATCTGAAATTGATTGAGCAGCATAGGTGCGAATGTCTTCTGGCAACAAACACAGCGGATAATTGAATAATCTAATGTCGAGACCTCTGACATTAGCAACTTCTACCATCTGTGATAGCCATTTAGATTGCTCTTTAACACTTGTCACTAAACGCTCATAGTTATTGCGTGCCCAACCTTTAGGCTCAAGATTCATAACCGAAATAACAGATACAAACGGCAATGCCGAAGCAATAAACTCAATCAAATGGCCTAAGTGATGAAGATTTTCCTGAACAGGAATAATGCGTAACTCTATTGTCTGCCCTGTTGCGGCAAGATTGAGCAATCCATTTATTGTTTCCAAAAACGCTCCGCTTGCACCGACAAGAGAATCATGGATTTTTTGGGTGTGTCCGTAGATGGGGATACCCCATGCTATTTCCCTGCCCTGCACGTAATCCGTCAAAGACGTTAAGAAATTTTGATCAGAGAAACTTCTTCCGTTCGTGAGAATATGTAATTTTGTTTTGTCATTACTGGTTTGCAATATGCGCATCATTGCAAGAAAGGCATTTCGGTTTAGCGTAGGTTCACCGCCGGATATTCCTATATATCCGTCAGTGTTGTAATTCAATAATGCTAGGGTTGCTCGATGATAAAGCTCTGAATCAGGTAGACCATTAGGAGGTTGTGAACAAAAAGAACAACGATTGTCACATTGCTCAGTAACTAAAAGCGTATTCGAATTTGCCCTGCGAGATAAAATATTACGTAAAAGTTTTTGCTTTGAATCCACCCAAATAACATCACCCTGATCGTAAGCATCAAATAGCTCGGGACAATGTAGGTCTACACTTAAATTTAAATTGTATGTACCAGGACTTGGTTGGTCTGCTCCGATTGTGGGCAGATGGGGAACGCCGGGATTTGCAACAGAAGAACTCCCGACTACATACAGTCCTTCGGGAATGTCACCGTCATACCGTAACTTACTGACTCTTAATGGGTTAGCCATTCTTGAAATACCTTCCTAGCATTCGTGTCCGTTTCCCATAACGTGAATAACAAATCAAACATTGCCGTTTGATATTGGCAAAAAAAAGAAGACGCTTTATGCCCTATCGAATCCCCTTGGGTCGCCAGGTGATGCAGAGGATCAGACCCACAGTAAGGTTGGTAGGCGCAATCATCACAGCCCGGAGTTGCCCAATTAAAAGAAGAGGTTAGCAGCCGCTTGGCAGCTTCGCCAATTACAAGGGATTTCATGTCATCATTAACAGTCCCAAGAACCAACTCGCTTGCTTGAGTGGACTGCCATAACATGCGGGCCTCATCCGAACCGAATATGTTGCCATCGTAGTTGAAAACGAGTGCCCCGAAGATATAGCCAGCTGGACTTTGAAGGTCGATGTAATTGGCTGAATGAGGTTGGAAGATACGGCGCAAATGAATCAAGGCAGTGTCTTCAATAAAGGTCCGATCCTTATTGAGGTCGATGATGTGGCGCAGTGCCGCCTCGTAGAAGGCCATGTATTCGCCCGCGTCGTAGCCAATCCGGTGCTGGGTGGCCGCCGCAAATCCGAAAGGACTCAAGGGCCGGAGGAAGATTCCGGGAAACTCCAGATCGAAATAGGTATTAACAATCTGGGTAGGATGGTCCAATGAATACTTGGAGATGGTGGTCAGACTATTAACCCGATGGAATCCTAACGTGCGCCGGATTTGCTCAATAACGGCTGTCGTTACCTTATGAGTGTTGAAATACTTTGACGGACGATTGTGGATATGGACATCTTGAGGTCCATCTAAGGAAATAGAAAAGTCTACCTTCTTGTCTTTCGCCCAATCGATAATGGACTCGCTTAAAGGGCCACCTGCCGTGCAAATCACGTAAGAGACATCAACACCAACGAGAACATGTTGCCCTTTCTCATAAAACTGCTGAATAAAAGCAAAGGCCAGTAAAGGCTCACCGCCCTGAAATTCAACTTTGATTCGGTCATTACCAACGGCTGCAATCGCCCGAAGAATGGCTTCAATGTGCTGATCATCCAGATCATAGCCTGCACGATCTCTAGGCACCCTACTAACTTGGCAGTATCCACAGTCATGGTCACAGCGCAATGAGGGAATGATCATAAACAGAGATGGCTTGCTCACAGCTTTGGCGAGCTGAGTTGCCATTTGGGAAGCGATTAACCTGGCCCTAACTTCTCGTTCAGAGGTCTCTGACAAAAAGCTTTTTGCAATAAGTTCATTTACATGATCGGAGGAAAGTACATCAAGATTTCCATCAGCTATTGCCTTAAGCTGCTCTTTGGAATCAAGTAATGCGAAAGCTCCAGATGGCCCGCTCAGTAGCCACTTATTAAGCTTGGGGATTTGCCGGAAATTGAACGGGAGTAGCTCAAGCTTTGCTGACATTGATCATCACCGCACGTAATGAAGCACTGATCAATTCGTCACGCAACACACGAGTTTTTGCGTCCAGTTTTTCTCGTAATAGGAAATCATTAAGGTGTTTGTGAAGAACTGCCTCGAACGTTGGTGCCGGTTGTTTAACCGAAATCACCCATTGGTCTTCCTCGGCCTTTAACGTCCACAAAGCGTCGGGATCACACCAATAGAGAGATTTTCTCACTACAACTTCGCTGTAGTAATCCTGCGGTAATCTAAGTGTTAACATGGCATTCCTTTCACAACGCTAAACAAACTCTGAACGGTTTGTGACTCCGTTAAAGATAGCTCAGACTTGCGCTTAATCAAATAAACCCTAACAAGCAAAGTAATAGTCCTGACGGACGATGCTTTAGCGATAAAAAATTCCGATAAAAATATGAAATATAACTTCACCACACTCCTTTTCATTGCATTCTTCTTTTCAAACGCCGCATTAGGCAAAGGAAATATCGTTCAAGCTACATCAGGTGCTAAGTTCGGCACATCTGTAACACAAGGAAAAGCTAATACTGATTGCCCGCAGTTCCAGATTTTCGGCTACCCAGTAACAACAAATCCGAAAATTCTGCGTCGAGCTTTCTATACGTGCCGAATGGGATATGCGGGTCTTTACGATCCATCAGAACGCACCCCGCTGTGGATTGCTGAACATCTCACTAAAAGTGGCTTCGTAGGTGACGCGCAACGGGAATATCTTGACTTTATTCCCGACCCAGACATTCCTATTGGCGCTATGCCAAAGCCAGCTGATTATGCGAGATCCGGTTTCGATAAAGGTCATCTTGCACCAGCCGCAGATTTCAAAAACTCGCAAGCAGCTATTTTTTGAGGTCGATTAAGTTGCCGGTGTTTATCGAGCATGCACGCTTATAGATGTAATGTAATGTCATGTAATTGCAATTTCACAAAATTGCCATAGCGATCTAGAATCGTAGATATATTTGAATACAACTCACATCGCTTTACCAATTCCTCTAAACTGCACAATATGCAATCAACAAAAGCTTCGCATTTACCAGGCGTGCAGCCTGCGCAAGTAAAGGATTTGATAAATGGGCTGAAATTATGTTGGCCACTTATCGAAGGGATTATTTTGATTCATATTTTGTTCAGAATGATCGTGTTAAACAGCGTAATTCACCTAGGTCAAGGATATTTATAGGGTGGGGTTCATTTCAAATTTTTTCAAAGCAATAAGAAAGACGTCCGTCAACTCTCCAGTTGCGGCGGGCCTGTATGAGCAAGAGTTTTTCAGCGCCTCAGCGTTGGCAAGGAGCTTTAAACTGAATGTTCCCAATATAAATTTGCAGTCCAGAAGGTTTATCTCGGATCAATTGCTCCAGAAACTCCCTGAGCACATACATGAACATGTAGGCGAACTCACACCAGAGATGTTGGTGACGCAGTGTTTTTTTATTCACAGTTTGATTAAAGATCCGATTGAAAAACTTTTTGGCACAGAAGCTTATTTTACGCTTGGTTACGTGGAGCTAGAAAAAAGAAACCTTTTCTACCATGATGAGACCTACCTATCGATGCTTTTGAAAAAAGGAATTCAGAATCCACAATTAAATTTACATGCTTGGATAACTTTGTCATCAATGGAGATTATTGATTTTTCTCTGTCAACAAGTTACGCATATGTTAATGGCGATTACGAAAAATCCTTTGGAATAATTGCATGTCATCCTGACGAACTCAAAGGACATATGAAATATCATCCCACGCTTGTTGGTGATGACTTTTTAAAACAAATAGGTGCCATACAGGATATCTTTATGGTTTCCATTTAATCGCTTATGTGGTCAACTCTAAGTGTGTTGATTAACATCGTAAAAGTCTTTGCCAAAGGGCTTGTCGAAAGTTAGCGCTCGGCTGGTCTTTTCGAAAAGTAGGCAAAGCTGCATTGGATTTTCTGAATGGGTCGATGGCGTATTGAGGCAGCTCCCATTTAACGGGATCATTCAGCGGATGTACTTGGGTTTCCTGTTGGGCAAGATTCTGCGCGCAGTAAAATGGTTTTAGGCGAGAATCCGTCTAAAATCGACAACAGTAATTTTAGATGCACCATGAATTTTAGAGGGCAATTAATTAAAATCTGCAATCAACTTCTCAGAAAATATCACTCGTGTTAATTTATATTCTTCGATAATGTTTTTTAGTCGGTCTCCGCAGTACAGTTCCATGCACGAATTAAGATCGGTCTTAAATATTAGTTTTGCCGTCACATCTTGAGATTCAAATACAATAGTTTTTAGCCCCACATCTTCACCTTCGTAAAAAGCCTTTTCACAAAGATCCTCTTTGACCGCGCCAAAGGTTAAGCAATTAAATATATAAAATTTGTCACTACCTACTGTGATGGGTAAAATTTCGCCCCACTCTTTCAATGTATCACCAAGACGACGAAAAGCTTTCGCCGACCTCAATTATTTTACGAAATGCGCCACTAGATGAAGTTTAACGATTTTACGGTTCGTAAAACGCACGGTTGACACGAGGAAAGTATGAAGCGAACATTTTATCTACTACGCAGATCAAAGCGGTTGAAGGTGGACATCCATGTCACCTTAAGTTTGGCATTTGGATAAAGTCGATCAATGCAATGCAATTGCAACACTCGCAAGATCTTCTTAAAACTTTTAATCACATAGCCGCCAGATCAAAATGTCCATGTGGCAATATAAAAGTTGCTTAAATCTATTATGCTTTGCTAACACTTATTTGAGCACAAATAATACGAAATAAAATAATGTAAGGGAAAATAGTATGTACCCAATCACAACCTGCCAATACTGTGAGGCCGAATTGGATTTTGCATACCATTTTCCGAGAGCATAAATTCTATTACTACGAACCCCTCTAATTGCCATAATAATGTAGACACATGCGGCGATGAAAAAAATTATTTTCGCAATTAAAATGATATTCATACAAATTCACCTAAGGTTTACAAGCACTTGAACCTGCCACGGTTATTGCTCCCGACCCAGACAACAAGCCCACCACCATCCAGACAATTGCAAGCGCAGGCCCAACAAATATTCCAACTACTGCTGCAATAATGGAGAGCAGCATTAAATATTGCAACCCATCACATTTGTGATCTATAGCAGCATAATCCATAACCATATCTATGGTGACGATAGCTACAATTATCGCAGATATAAATACCAGTAAGGGAGCAGCAAAACCTGCGCCGATAAGCCCCAATGCGAAAGCAAAAAAGCCCCAGCCCACTGACGCGTTATCCGATAGAAAACCTCCATTCGCACCACCAGCAATCATGTATGCGCCCGATCCCGTGAGAGGGTCGATTATGGTGTAGCCTGCGCCAATCCAGCCATGAAAATTCAACTTTTGTTCATGCGCTGAAACTATTTTTCCAGCTGCAACAGCACTACGAATATCATTTTCCGTATCACTGCCCAAACTGATATTGTCGAGTGCTAAATTCACGTTTGCTTTTGTTATAGTCCAGATTTTTTGGCCTTGCTGACTTGCGATTGCCAATGCTTTCACAGCAGAAATCCCATCGGCTCTATCCTGACTATTAGTGAACATTTGCTCAGGAACCAAGTGCTCCATTGCACTCATTCTCGCACCAGTATTCTGACTAAAAATAATCGTTTCTTGAGCATTATTGGATCTGCTGACCCTCTGACTTGCCATTCTATCCATGTCCATGGTTAGTCCTCCCGTCATAACGTCTCTCGGGATTCCATACCAATACTGCGTCTGCAAACTCGAACTGAAGGTTCCGTAGCTAGGTAGTCTGTAATTCAAAATCCCAGAACTCTGTGATGAAATTTGATCCTGCAAATCATTGAGTGCAAAATAATTGAAAATTGTACTATACAAAAGATCTCCCACCACATCCTGACCAGTCAAACTATCAAGTTCCGTCGGATTTCCATTCTCCAATTTTGCTTTCGTCTTCTTAAGCTTCTCCCTCAACATTTCAGCCTGAGTAGCGCTTGCACCCTGCAAGTCCAAACCGATCACTCTAAATTCCCCGATTACCGGCTTGTTGCTGCTTGTACTCCAACCCTGCTTTGGGCTCCAAACACCCATAATTTCACTTAGCTCTCCGCCCATGGTTCCGGCTGGCGCACGAAGGACTACCTCATCATTAATCATAAACTCAGCAGTCATATTTATTAAATATCCCGGTAGCTTCTTCGGGAATTTTGTCATGTCTATTCTGCCATCACTACCGGGCTTTGGAAGGCTTGCCGCGATAATATCTTTATCAGCTTGGCCCGATGGTTTAAAACTTAATGAGAGAGTCTTGCCCGCCAGTTTAGCAGTGGGTTCAAGAATATGAATTATTGCATCTCCTTCATATCCATAACTTTGAGTAGCCAAGTCGTAGCTAAATTTGTGCCGAAGAGAATCGGGCACTTCTGCGAATGTTTGACTAGTCAGAATATGATCGTAAGGTAGCCCCGCTGATAAAGAGCGCGCCGGAATAACAGAGATTTTTTGTAGCCCCAAAGCTTGTCCTAACGTAGCATTAGGATTTTGATTCTCAATAAACGATTTAAGCTGGTTTTGAAGGGCAACAAGTTGTTGTTCAATTGCAACCTGCGACACATTTTGAACCCATCCGTCTGCATCGTTAACAGTCGCGTTTGATTTCACGGCGTTGACAAAAGCCTGGCCGTTCAGTCCTGAATCATTCTTAAGATTCATTCCTTCTGAGTAATTATATTGTTTGAAGCTCGCATCCATCGGAATCCAGTTGTCACCATTATGTCCTTTGATTCCACGTCCAGGGAAGTAATCCACCCATGCTTCAACCCAGACGTGCTCAAGCTTTATGTAAGCAACTCTACCGCCTTCAATGATTCCAATGCTAGGTACACCGCCCTGCCCCAAAATCTGCTGCGCAGCCTCCGGTACTTTAGCTCCACCCACCCAATTCATGACTTGCTCAGAAGGCACGACGATTGTTCCGTATGCATAACGTGCAGGAATATTTGCAGCGCGTAATAATGCGATTAACAAACTCGAAGTATCGATTGCGTTCCCTTGAAGGGTATCCAGTGTAACCTGAGCGCCTTGAATTGAGCCGTGGCTCGGAATGTACTTAATATTGTTATGCACCCATGCATAAATTTCAGAGGGGTTGTTATGAAGACTAGCTGCTTTTTCTTTAATAGATGGAGTGAACTGAATCTCGACAGACTCACCTAATTCTGTTATCAGTTGCTGTTGCGTAGCGACAGCCAAAGCTTGGCCGATGGTCGCCATATCTACATCACCGGCTTGCGCAAGTTGAGCATATTTTGCGTAAGGGTTAATGTTTAACGCTGCGTTCAGGTCACTCTGGTTAGAAACAGGTTCGCGCACTTTGTCGTCTGGCGTAGACCATGGGAGTTGATCTGGAGTGGCCGGTGTGTGGCTGCGTTTTGACTGGTGCGCTTCTAAATCCTGCGTCAATTTATCGAGCGCGTTCCTCTGCATAGCATTTGAGTTTGCGTTCACCAAATTATCTAAATTTTGTTGCGTAACCTCATGACGTTCTTTCAGCAAAGTCAGCGCTTTCTGATGACGTTCATTGATAATCTGGATGACTTCAGCTTTTAAAGGACGCCCCTCACCTTGTGCTTTCGTCGCCACCAAACTGTTTTCCTTTTCGAAGATCGTTATAGCTTCTTCATAGGCATTTTTTACAGATAATTTCAGACTTTTAAGTTCAGCAATTTCGGAATCTGTTACAGGAGAATTACCGAATACGTTTGAGACAGTACGACTAAACCAATTTTTATTAGCATCCCGTTCCTGCGAAGCATGAGGTATGTCCTGGACAACTTTTTCATAAAGTTTGGCCATACGGTGGCTAAGCCTCATTTCAGGCGTCAATTCCTGAGCTGCTTCAAGAGCCACGTCATATCGTTCTTTTTTATTTATTTCGTCCGCCACGGCAAGGCTCGTGGGATTGAGGTAAAAAACAAATGTGAAAAAAAACGCTGTTAAACTACGTGTAATTCGAGCAAAAAAACCACCGCGAAAACTTTCCATGGTCAATTGTGAGTTTCCATTATTCATAGCAATACCTTGAGTAATTACGTCTTTTCAATTGTTAGATTATCTGAGGAAACATATGGTTATTACTCCAAATGTTTCCACGAAAATTACTGAGCTTTCAGAAGCAATGTTTTTTCAAACTGATTTACTACAGAAGGCTCATTCCCAGTCTGTATAATGAGTTTGATATTCGACGTATCGCCTACCGTGGCAGGCAACTGGATGTACAACGTTTGAGTCTGGTGGTTGGTCGGAGACAGACTAAATGGAGAAACCCATTCAGCCCTATCTGCACTTAACGAGAAACCGGCAAACTCAATCATTTTCAAATTGCTGTTTAAAATAATTTTTGTCTTTCCATTAACTAATTGACTGCCAGCATTTTCAACATCTACAACTATCGGAATAGATTTACCTGCACGTGCATTTACCACTTCCGGTTGAATATGAAGCAATGAGCGAGTCAATAACTGCGCAAAATAATTGGTGTCGTTCGGTAAGATTTTATTTTGGGATGCAAGTGCCTGTGCCAAAAGATCAAACCCAACAAAAGTTGTTTTACCTTGACGGAATTGATATTGAGCTACTGCATTTTTAGTTGATGCCCCCATTGCTGCGGAAAGATCACCAGTGAAGTTGACGTTATTGATTCCTACCCAGCCATTGTTCGTGGAACCCCAGGACTTCGCAATTAATCGTCCATTGATACTGCCAGACGGGTTATAGAACTGCGCATTCGGTGCAAGAATGCTTCCTTCTATTCCGACCGAAGTCATATTAATTTGCGTAGCAGTTGGAAAATTGAATAAGACTTTTTCACGTAGATTGATTAGAGATTGCATACCCATATTTTGAAGAGTTGCGGCGTTACCAGTAACGTTGAAAATAACTGTAGCACCTGTAGGTATGCAGGAATTATTTAACGTGTTGGTCGCTGCTAAGTCAGCCGTTTTTATAGTAAACACCTGAATCATGCTCGTGCAATTTCCCTTCACGGTGTAAATGCCGTACTGGAATGTATAAGTACCTGTGCTAGGCAGTGCTGCAATGTTGGTGGATAGCTCTTGCAGATATTCTTTCTCGCCCGCGAAATCAAATGGTAGGGGTTGAACCGCTCCTTTGACTGATGCTCCCTGCGCCATGCCATTCTTAACGGCAGAACCGACGCCGCTCACATTTCCACCAGCGATCAAATTACCAAAGTAGACCTTTCCAGATGGGAATATCGCATCCCCGCCTACGACGACAACATCACTTAATTTACCGGGATCAAGCTTATTGCCAATTCCGAAATTATTGATATTCAACTTTCCACCTACAGCCAGACGGCCCTCAACGGCTGAGGATGTTGATGCAAAGTCATCGAAGATAAACGCATTGAAGCCTGCGGCGGCACCTAATGCGCCTAGTGGACGATTAATATCAGCTCCAGTTATATTATTGCGGTAATCGCCAATTACCGTTGCACCGCTCGGGGTGAAATTAAGCACACGACTTGATGCATTAAACGCACTTTCCCATGGTTCACTTACAAGACTTTGATTCAGACCAACCGCTTGTGCGAAAGCTTGGTTTGCTCGCGCCCTAATGCCCAAAGCCTCTTCCAAACTTTGATGACGTCGATCAGTGCTTCCCGCCACAATTAACCCGTCGCCTAGGGCAACCTGTGCTTTCAAGGTGGACTGCGTTGCGGTATCGAGAGAAACATTTTCACTCAAGATTGCGTAAACGGTATATCCCCCTCGAACTAACTGCACATAAAAATCAGAGCTGCTTTTAACAATTGTGAAATTCCACCCGTTGATTGTTAACAATTGCTTTAAATAGTTTTCTTCAGATGGATTTGAAGAGCCGTCAATGAGCACTAGCAGGCGGCCTTTGTCGCCAACGGAAATATTTCCCTTTAGCACAACTTTTGGAGCAACGACTTTAAACAGACTGGTCGCTAAGTTATGAAGAACACCATTGGTCGTAGCCTGCAATACACATGCATATGTGCCAAGCAAGTAATTTGACGTTGAGAATTGAGCGGTTTTTTTAGAGTTACTGCCTGCAATCACGTCAATTGTATCCCCCCAAGTTTCAACAACTGCTTGAGAATCCAGACTCACTAGAGATCTCGTTATGTTGATCGAATTAAGCGTATTCGAGCCGACATTACTGACTGTAAACTCACATTGCTGCTGCTTACCTTTTTCGATCTCAGGCACAAGACTCGTCACTGACCCACGAATATCATCAATCACATCATGTGTGATATTAAATTGAGTGCGACCAAATACAATGCTCCCACCTTGCTTATCGCGCAATTGGGCTACAACTGTATACAACCCATCTTTAGCATTTTTTAAAACCAAGGATTGGAATCGTTGTTCAAAACCTTTGGCAACAATATCGGGCAACGTTTCAGTTTTATCAAAAATGGACGACCCGTCTGGCGCGTAGACTTGGACAATCAATGTAGCGCCCGATGAAACTGCATTTTTTGTTTCATTGCGAATAAAGTTTTCAATCGCCACTGTATCGTAAGGAAGATAATTTACCTTATCGGTGGATGCACGAATTGATAGAACCGCTACATTGCTCCCTGCATCTCCTGAAGCTGAAATGGTAAAAAATGTAATGGCAGATGATTGATTTCCGCTTAGGTCGTCTACAACTTTTACAACTGCACTGTAGTTCCCAGTCACAGTAACTGCGGTGTTCCAAAGAGTTGATAGTGCGACACTTCCTTGAGACAGCAAATTCTTAATTGGCTGTCCGGGCAAAGACGCAACGACGTTTCCTTGCGCATCTAAAACAGTTATAAACGCTGTTGCATTTCCAAATGCGGCTCCCGTATTACGTATAACTGATATGAAATTAACATTTTCATCCGCCCCATAATTATTTTTATCGGTTCCGAAATCAGTATCGAATTGGGATGCCAGCACCGTAATTACTTGCTCATCCAGTTCGGAATGAACAGGCACACTATTAACGTCAATATAATCGAGAGTCATTTTATAAACGATTTTGCGTTGCTCGCCCGGAGTAGGCCCGTTCAAGACAATATTGAAACTTAAATCGGCTGCTTGAGTTGCCGACATAGTGTCATATTTCCATTCAATGACACGTTTATCATCGACAACCGAGTTACTGTGCGGAGCCTCGGTAAAGCTGGAGGAATTGACCGTCACTCCTGTGGCTGGTAAATATAATTTTGCAGAAACATTCTTCAAAATATTACGCGGAGGTTCGATGACCTTACCAGCACGAAACTCGAAACGCCACACACCTGGAATGCCCACATTACTGGACTCAATCAACTCCAATACTTTTTCAGTTCGAGAGTCTGGGTGTGCGAAAAAATTTTCTCTATCGCCTGCATCAAATCCTACCTGCGCTGGAGTGCCGCCTAGCCCATTTGTTCCTCCACTCGCCGATCCCGTCGTCCACTCAAGACGGTTGTATCGAAATTCAACATCAATATTTCCCTCACCAGTATCCTGACGATCAGTAAGGACTAATTGAAAAGAGTTTATTTTATTGATAGCACCGGAATAATATCCAACGTTAAACCAAGTAACGATGAAGTTGCCTGCTTTTGCCGAGCTGTAATAGACATTGTTTGAAGCTGGTGGCAGGCCTGAAGGGACCCCTCCGCGCGTGTCCACATCGCCCCAGAAAGGCGCAATCATGGGCTGCTGGGATATGGGGAAAGGTGTCGGAGTATAAACGCCCACTGGGGCCTTGAAAGTGATGTTGCCGTTATTGTTGACGTAAATATTTTTATAGCTCTGACCAAAAAAGTTCACACCCTTAGAGAAGGTCGCGCTAACATCAATGAGGCCGGACGAGCCATCATCATTAGGAGACATGGCAAGCTGGCCATATCCTGAAGTGCCGCCCAAATTGCTGATCAATTCGATTGCTTCACTTTGCATGGAAAACAGTAGGACCACTAAAGCAATCAGTGAAGATTTTCTTTTATTAAATAACTTTAGAAATTTCATGCTTACTTCTCGTCCTTGCCAGTTAATTTAATATTCAGTCGTATTGTTTTGTCTTGCTCAGGCGTGACCACAGTCGGATTTACATCCAGCGATGCATCAATTCGAACAGCCGGAGCCACCGAAACTTTGTCCTGAAAAATATTCATCGAGCTAACGCTTCCATCGAGAGATTCAAATTCGAGAATAAAATCTCCACTTTTTTCAAATAAGTAAGTGAAACGCGCCAATTCAACAATTTTACGAGTGTCCGTGGGCAACAAAGTAATCATTGAATTACCTTCTTTCAATATCGTTCCCTGTGGATCTTTCCAACGATATTTAAATGGCGTATTTAAAGTAATATTAGAAGCATTCGTCGCTTCCGCCGTAAACACAATTTCTTTTTGTGCATGATAATAAGCAAACCTTGGAGTAACTTTTGCAATCAATGCAGTAATGTTTTTCGTTTCAGCAATTTTTACAGATGTCGACTTTTCAGATTTTAATTGCAATGTCTTAGCGTCGTAAGCCATGATTCTAAGTTGGTAATCCCCCGGTTGCATTGTTGATGTAAGCCAATTGAATTCCACGACTGTAGACGCCGTATTTGCTCCCAAAACCAATATACTGTCTGGAATTAAGTCGCCCGGGAACGGCGAATGAGCTGCTGGGAACCTCTGAAAAAATCCATTGTTACCCTTGATCTCCATGACCATCTGCAATTCTTCTTGCTGAGCCCCATTATTATAAACAGAAACATTAAATGAACCTTTTTCGTACGCTCCGAAGTGTTCTTTTGCAGCATCAATACTGTTAATTCCAAATCCGGTTGGATTAACTATTGGAGTCAACTTTGCATCAAGTTGGACGCTTTGGAAATCTGGCGCATTGATTTGATAGGTTTCTGATTTAAATCCTGACGCGGAAATATCAATCGAAAATTGCGAACGTGTGATATTAGTTAGAGAATAAGATCCATCAGCTTTTGAAGTGGAAGCTATGCTGTCCTCTACTATTTTTACAGTTGCGCCAATGATTGGATTATTGTTATTCGCATTTTTAATTTTCCCAGCAACTGTTGAGAAAACTTGTTTTAGTTTTAAGGATTGTGTACCCAAATCAATTTTACTTCCAGCAGCGGCCACTCCCGTCCCAGTAACACTTTCGTATCCACTAGCATCAATTTTAAAACTAAAATTGCCTGGCAGAAGATGGGGAACGACTACATAACCCGATTCATTTGATAAGAATTGAGACTCTGTATTATTTTGTTTTACGGTGAAATTAGCTGATGCGATTGGAAAGCTGGAGCTTGCATCGATGATTTTTCCGGTGGCAATAATATCAAGCGGAATCTCATCATTTTCTGAATATAAGGATGGAGAAAATGTAATCGCTTGACCTAAGACAGCAATCCCGTTAGCAGTAACAGGTTGATAACCAGATTTGCTAATTGAAATTAGAATGTTTCCCGCGTTGGGCAGCACTGCTTGATATTCACCCGATAAATTAGTTGTAACTGAAATGGAATTGGCCCCAGAGATGTATACTTGAACATTTTGTACTGGAGTACCTTGCGTAGCGTCTTTTACCCTACCGCTAACGAAAGAAATTTGTGGATCTACTTGAGAATTTTTTTCTAACGCTACACTACCCGCACTTATACTTTGTAGTTTAGCAAGATTGAATGTTTGAGTTTTTGTATTAAAGCCGATAAGGCTATACGCAATCGAATAGCCACCCAATTTGCTTAGGCTCAAACTAAACTTTCCAGTCGAGTCGGTGGTGGCGGTCGCCGTATCTGCACCAGTTATTACTATCCCTACCCCGCTAAGAGGCTGCCCAGACACTTTATCTATAATTTGTCCGGAGACAGTTGCGTCGCTTGCAAGAATCGGTGGCGGCGTATTTTGTGAAAGATAGATAACTCTTAATGCGCGCGCAGTGATGTACGCATCGTTATCCCAGGATTGGTTAATATTTTGCGAAGTCTTTAGTAACGAAAGTGATTTAGAATATTTATTAGCATCGATTGTAATAGGGATAAGTGCAATTAACGCATCAGCAGTAAGTTCATTATTTCCCCAACCACCTCCAGCATATTCCAGGGAGTATAAAAAATCAGATCCTTTATTTATATTTGTCGTCAAGTTGTAGCGAACAGAGTAAAGCCTCAAGGTTTCTAACACCAAGGAGGTCAATGAAAGCGATTCACTTTGGCTTCCGCCCAAACCCCATCCGCCATTTACAGACTGCGCATCAATAATAAAACTAACGGCACTGTCAGTAACTGAGGAAGAGCCTACGTTAGTTAACCCTAGCGCCCATGATGCGTAGGCAGTGTCGAATACTGTACTGTCGTAGCCAACGCGGGAACCAAACCCGCCATCGCGATTTTTTCTTAGCAGTAGTTCCGCCACGTCAGAAGAAGTATTTACGCCATTTCTGTAATTTATAACGATTCGTCGCGAGAGTCCCTCAGTGCTTGCATCGAATTCGGATTCGTTCAGGTAGTGCAATGCAGAAGTGTAGAATGCCTGATTTGATTTACCAAACAGCAAAGAGGCCTCTATCACCTCCGTGGTGGAAAGGAATTGGCTTGAACTTGGAGACGTAAAACTGCCATTGCCTTGTTGTTGAGTTTTCAACCAGGAAATACTCGCCTCGGTGGATGCAGTTGCGGAACTGTAGATCATCCATAAGAACGCAAACCATATTCCACGATATAAGTTTCTCAACATGAACGGCGACTCCATAGCTTTTCCTTTTTCACAGTCAATAAAATATCGCTGCATTATTAATACAATAAAAATGACAACAATGAGAAAACACTTGAGAGTGAATGCTCAACAATAAGATAAAAATTTGAAATAGTTACTCGAAAAACCGGGGAATATAACCGGATTTAACGCAATTAGAGTGGGTATTAAAATGATGGTTGCGGGATAAAACTAGCGTGCTGTTCCAAGCTTCCATACCACTTGTTTCCTAGATCATACTGCAATTTAAAAAAGCGTTGTAATTGTCCAACATATAAATTAAAACTTCAACTATTCCATCTATTACATTTTGATATAACGATTTAACACAACAGCTCGACGGAAACGGAATGGCAATTGTGAATCAAAAACCCTCGCCACGTGCTTGGCCAGAAATTAAAATGTAGCGTTTCTGTAAATTTATTTTTGGAAGATAAAAATCCAACTCTGTTCGATTTTTTAATCACCCGTATTTCTTCCCAAGCTTAAAACCCATGCTCAAGGTGTGAGCTTTCTTGATTTCATCCTGGAGAATACCCAGAAAGCCGCTTTGTTAAATAAAAGTGCGGTCCTTGTAAATGTTCCAGACCCAGCACGTTTTGCCCTGCATAACCTTGTCATCTCCGGTACAAGGCCGCGATCTGAACTTGTCAAAACGAGAAAAGAGGTTGCGCAAGCCACCCTACTGATCGAGGTACTACTCGCGGATCGACCGGGAGATCTGTGGCGAGCGATT
The DNA here is from genome assembly GCA_004172865.1 of Gammaproteobacteria bacterium. Taxonomy (GTDB): domain Bacteria; phylum Pseudomonadota; class Gammaproteobacteria; order Pseudomonadales; family Cellvibrionaceae; genus Cellvibrio. The sequence goes on from SEBV01000010.1 coordinate 39,373, forward strand.
GATGATGTCAGAAATTATCCGACCCCTACGTTCGGACAAACCGTCCTTAAGGCCCTTTCCCAGTTACCTGACCAGCAAAGCACACCTTTACTCGAATACTGGAATAGTCTGTAAGAAATGGTATGCAGGAACGACGGTTTGAATTAGAACCCTGCAACGCTATACAGTGCATGTGAATACCAACTTCATCGGGCGCGCACTTGACAGCAAATATATAAACCGCGCTATACTGTATATACGACCAGCCAATGTAGGTTGCCACGCCATGAATGAACCCGTGATCAATTCAAATAGGGACTTGAGTCCGGAACATTTTACCGCAGCAGTTCTATGGATTTCAAAAATGAGCAGCCCGGACGGCTGGAATCTTACGGCTGAAGAGGTCGCAAGGTTGCTTGGACTCGAGTCAGCAACATTCACCGAAATGCAACGCAACGCACTCAACGATGAGCCAGTTATGATGACTTGCGATGCAGCAGAGCGATTGAGTCTTTTGCTTCAGATCTCGAAAGCGTTAAATTTATTTGCGCCGCATCAGCGTCAAGATTTAGCCCTACAATGGTTCTCCAAAACTACAACAAACCCGACGTTCAACAATAAATCGATAAAAGGTTTTTTGCTTGAAAGCAACACCGTTGAATCTTTTTGCGAAGTCATAACATATTTACGCGCTCAGCATTGATGTAGCCCTGCGGAATAAATATCAAGCCGAACTTGAGCCAAGGCCGAAAAATGCAACTAAATTAGTCGCAACGAAACCCCAGTTACGTGAAGCTCTCCTAAACCGAATTACAATAGCCAGTTAAATATTTAAATAAATGTTATGAAAATAATTGCAGCGAAAGTGAGTTACAACAAAGAGCTATGTGGTTATTTGGCACGATGTTCAGATGGGGCAGGCAAACGCTTGTACTTATTTAAATATGCAGATAATTACATTCATAAAAAATCTTCGCGAGCAATTAGTGTAAGTTTGCCCATACAAGATGAAGTTTTCTATTCAGAGCATCTATTTGGCTTCTTCGACAACCTGTTATCTGAGGGTTGGTTACGTAAAGAGCAGGCACGAGTTCTGGATATAAACGAGAGTGATGGCTTTTCACTTTTACTAAATAATGGTACTGACTTGCCAGGTGCTGTAACGGTGGTTCGTGATGACACATTGTTTGATTTGTTTAAGCCCTATTTTAAGTGCGCCTAAACATCAGGATTACCATGATAAGTGTGTAACCGATGCATTTGGGTCTATCAATATAGTGCCGAATTTAAAAGGTACAATCGATAATTTCTACGTTGAGGCGAAGAAAAATTTAACAGGATTTTGTATCGCTGGTGTTCAAGCGAAGCTCGGGTTAGCAACACGAATCCAAGAGGAAAGAGGACTTATACTTTCAAATCAAAATAGTAAATACATTATAAAGCCCTGCCCGTCTCGCTACAAAAATTTAGACATCAACGAACACATTAGCCAAGAAATAATGCGCACCCTCGGTTTTGATGTACCAATCTGCGGCATACTAAAATTTGAAGATGGTACTAGCGCATATTTTATCAAGCGCTACGACCGAACAAAGAATGGAAATAAAATTCACCAAGAGGATATGCTGGCAGTATTCAACCGCCCTAACGTAAATGAAAACATCAAATATCAAGGCAGTTATGAAGAAGTTGCGCACACATTAAAAAAAATTGGCGGCGCACAGCTGGCAGAAGAGTTTATTAAACGAGTGATTTCAGCCTACTTGATTGGAAACGGCGACTATCATTTAAAAAACATTTCAATAATTTACGCTCAAGATGGGATCGAACTCTCTCCGGTTTACGATGCGGTAAATACCCACGTGTACGGAGACACAGATCATCTGTGCTTAGATTTATTCCTTAACGAGCCAGACATCGAAACTTTCGATGACCACTTTTGCTTAAAGAAAAAGGACTTCGTTGCATTGGCAAATCAGGTCGAAGTTCCACCAAAAATAATTATTGAATTTATCGAAATTGACATTGTTAACAACCTGGATAAAATCTTTGCACTAATCCAGAACTCAATGTTAGATGATTCACAAAAAGAAAATTACAAAGCACTGATTGAGGAACGCATTAGATATCTAACACTATAACCTGTTGATCTAGTAGGAAAATGAGTGAGCCATTAAAATTGGCAACATTCTCACCAACTAAACCAGTAAGACAGAAATTAAAACGTCTATCTTAGTAAATTTAGGTCTCAATTACTGGGAAATTATTCACGTCGCAAGAGCGGTTCTTTGCTTCAATCGTTTCAATTAGCCTTGCCCGTTCAATTAACTTGGGCATCTCACTATCGATTAAATTATTATTGTACAAATGCAGTGAATGCGGTCTTGCTAGAACGAAGTCAGATAATTCATGCAATGCCACCACAGAGCTTGGAAAATTAAAATTCGTACGGCTTTCCTTCATCACTTCTCTGCCCAAGTTTATAGCGGCATCAAGACAATCTGCACAAATTGGTTTCGCCTGATAATCTACTTTAGCCTCATCATCTAAAAATAGAGGGCATGATTTAATTTCCAAAACCCATGGATTCTTTTTTGATGGCCGAACACAGCCATATTTCATTCGATTGCAACTTGGGCAAGACCATTGATCGTCATATCGGTTCCAATATTTTCCACGAGTAGCGGAAAGATGCGACAAATCATTTTGTGTCGGCACCTTTTGTAACGCCGGATTATTTTTCATCCTCCATGATCTATTCTCTCCTTTAAATGGCTCAGTATTATAAAGTAGTCTTTCTGGTTCCCACTTATTAATTCTGTGAGTCCGTTTAAAGAAAAATAGTTTCTTGCCCTCCATTCCGTTTGTTTCGCCGTCATATCGGATGGCCGATACCAGTCCTTCTTTTCAGCTGCAATCATCGCAAATTTTTCGGCCATTTCTAACCGAATTTTAAAAACTGGCTCAGCTTGTTCCCACGCTTTTAGCGCCGCATCCTTATCAATTCTATGTTCTTTATTTGGAGAGGCATAAACAAAACATGATATCTCTTACGGAGAAAAGGAAAAATATTTGTTGGCTCCTACAATTTTCTTTGCATCCGTATCTGCTTTGTTACAATCAAAACAGATAACTGTATTATCATACGCAGATAAAGAAAATGCGGTTTTCACCGCAAATTTCTCCGAAAGTTTATCAGCCACGACTTGATTACGCTGAGTAGAAAATTTTTCGAATAAGGACTTTACTATCTGCTCCATGTGATCATGATGCTCATGAAGCTGACGCGTTAAAAAATTGTTTTTATTTAATCTTACTATTTCAGATTTAGCTCTTTTACAGCATGGACAACTCCAGTTAATGGGTGTCATGACCCACCATTTATTCAGGTGCGCGCCATCCGCCTTAAATGAATTCACTAACATTCGAGTTGTATATGTAAATTCAGAGCCTAAACCATCTAAGTCTCGGTCAAACAACGAACTTCTAAATTCTTCTTCGTTCAAATGTATACCTCTTGGTACTTAGTAAAATAGCGAGATAGGTATTAAAATATTGAGATTGCTCTGAAACTTTCTGAAAAATGTTCTGATTAATAAATCTACGCCTAACACAGGCAATATTATTTACCACTAAATATTTTTAGTCTAATTTATCGACATCAAATTGAATCTGGTAATTTACAGGATGAAGTTCAACATCCTTGTAAAGTTTAGCTGCTTCGACTGCCGTAACAGAGCAAGGCTCACCATTGGAGTCAAAGAATACGAAATAGAAATAATAATTAGCTCCCTTTACCTTATCTTTTGAAACTGATAATTCATTTTCAGATAAGAAAAATCGGTAGCTCTCTTCGCCCTTGAGCTTGCCAACGGATTTCACCTCGATGTATCGTTCTGTATCGCCCTTCGAATATTTGCTGTAGTCATACCCATAACTGGTCGATCACGAAGATCCTTTATTTTTGGGATTAAATTAGCAAGCCCTTCTCCTACTAATCGCTTCTCTTCCCAATCAACAGCGTACAGCTCTGCTTTTGCACCGATCATTGATCGTTGAGCTGCTATGCCTTCGAAGTTAACTTTTTTTGGAGACAACTTTCTTGGCTTGCGAATTTCAACATTATCAGGGGCATCAGCACCTCGAACGTAGGTGCGGTAGGTGAAGCTCATGAACTTGGGGATACTCCATCGCCGAGTGGTCTCATTTGAGTCCTTTAGTTGTACTAGGATATTTTGATATCTACTCAATGGTAAATCATCAGGTAGTGATAATTTACCCGCTACAAGGCGCAGATCATCTCCGCTACATATATTCGCAAACCTTTCAGGGAAATATAAGTTTAATATCTTTGCCTTAAACATTTGGGAGATATCAATTGCATATATTGCCTCGAAATCGATGACCCTTTCTTGAGCAAGGTTAATAAGCTCAAGTAAGGTACCTTTAATGTAATGAAAGGCATCTCGCTCATTGCTGACCTGCTTTGTAAATCGATATTTTTTTTCAGTTTCTGGTTTAAGCTTTCCAAAGTAAAGCTTAAAATTATAACTTATTAATAGTTAGTGGTTTACAACCGAAATAGGCATCCATTCTGTCACCTGACGCTGCCTTGTTAATGCGATACTTCAAAAATTCGTATTCTCTATCCACTTTGCACCCATATCATCAAGTGAGAAAGCTTCGAGACCTGTAGTGATTGCTGCGGTATAGCTACAAGAACTGTAAAAATCCATTCGGCTAGAAAAATAAGGAACTATTATTAACCATCCGCATGCCCTGGAGATTTTCCAGGAAGTGGGCCAATTTAAATCCAATCAAAATCGTAAAGTTAAATTTATTTGTATTCGTGCTTGTGGACAACAGACTGTAGTGGCGAGTGCACACCATCCAACATAATGTGCCAGCGATGTGTTTTCGTGCATATGAATTAGAGAAAATCTGAGAGATTCCATTCAGTTTAGCGACCCTCATGCCATTAATAAAAAAACTCAATTTTATACGTGCTTCTAGCTAAGGAAGCAATCAACGCTCATACCCCGAAAAGCAAGATTCTCTAAAGCTTCACTATGTCAAAACTTTCCACGAATTCGCCGTTTGGAAAATGTCAATTCTCTTGGAATTTTCCTTGATGATTATAAAGTTTCAACACGCTCGATTTATCTTTTAAAAAGAGGTTCGCTTTATAAACCACCTCTTTTTTCTTATTGGCAGACAGAATAACAATGTCAGAATCTTCTTTTGTCAGTTGCCAACAACTATGTGTTTTGGTAATCAAATATATATCCACACAGACTCCATCTATTTTGAGATTTTTTTTCAAGTTAATTGAATATTCGGATAATGTTTTTCCTCCTAAATAATTAATAGGCTTGTGAGAATATGACCCAGCGAACCGTTTTAAATTTGTGCTGTTGTTGGGTAGCGTGTGCAAAGTTTAATACTTGAATGCGGAAACTATATTTGCCGCGCAACCACCTGCGGCACGACACGAAGCGTGTTGGGTGCCGATACATTGAAATCGAGCAGGACGATTGGCACAGAGCATCAGACTGAAGACGCGACCAAATCAGAATTGACCTTCATTTGATGGCGTAGCAAGGCATCCAACTTATCTATAGGAACAACCCAGTCCGCATCCTGCTGCCAACAGTCAATCAGAAACTGCCGCTGTGCATCGGTCCAAAAACCAGCCTCAGGCAAGGTAACCCCGTCGGGCAAAGGGTGGGCTTTCACAAATTCCGCGATTGACGCATCGCTCTGCGGCAGACCGAGCTGCGCGAACAAGTCCGATATTTCTGTAGTAGTGATTTGCATATATCCTCTTCCTCGATTTAAGAAAATAAGGCAAAGTCTAGGGCTATTACATCAATTTTCCGTTAGCCAGCCCACGCTTGGAAAATTTGGGTTTTTGACGTCTCGAACGGATTGAGGCTGATTAGGCGGAATAACCTGTCGACCTTCGACCACTCTACTTAAGGTTTTTTGCAATACGTGAACAAGGTTGCATCATAGGGCTACTCAAGCGATAAATTAAATTCTGTAGGCCAAAAGTGGACATATTCGGCGTTTTAAATCGCAATTGATTTGATACCTTCTAGCTTTTCAGTACATTCATTATTCTGAAACTCCCCATCGTAGCTGTGCCATGTATTTCGAACCATATTTGGTAGAACTGGCCGATGAGGCGTAATTTATTGCCGACAATTCTCCGAAAAGCGAATATGATGCAGGATCAAATCGTGCATGAGTTTACGTGCTCTTTCTCTGGTCCCGTCGAGACGGTTCTAAACAGTCTTTCCCAATTTCACGCTTAACGTAGATCATCCATGAACCAGTTATCGCTCGCAGGTACTAACCTCAACTATTTCCATATTTGCGCCTTTTTCAACAGTCGCGATGAAGAGTACGAAGTGTTAATCCCATTTTTCAAACAGGGAATAGATCAGGGCGAAAAAGTCCTCCACATCGTCAATCCTGTAAATACCGAAGACCATCGATCACGCTTGGTAAATGCGGGAATCGACACGCACCACTGTGAATCCTGCGGCCAGCTTGAAGTTATTTCATGGCAGAATGCTTACTTAGATCCCGATGGTCGATTCGATAAAGCCAAGATGCTTGAAACTATCAATCATATAACTGGGGAAGGATTAGACGCTGGCTTCCCACGTTTACGTATCATGGGGGATATGGAATGGGTTTTCAGTGATACTCCCGGAGCAGAAGATATCCTCGAATATGAGGCGGAGGTTAACGAAGTACTTGAGCTTAATCGCCAACCCGCCGTCTGTGTGTACGATATCGCCAAGCTTTCCGGCTCAATGATGATGGACTTACTCCGCACTCACCCGCTAACGTTGATTGGAGGTGTAGTTCAGGAGAATCCATTCTACACTCCAGCCGCAGAAATGCTTCAGGAGTTGCGACTACGTAAGTCAAACCGCGCTACCATCCAGCAAAGATGATAGTTCCTCCGTTGAATGGCAGGCTCTTGAGCGTACGAGGCGTTTTCGATGACAGAAATACAAGCTACCCTGTTGGGTGAGTCGGACGCTGAGCGAACCATCCGCGACATGATGGGTCTTTTAGCCTTACCCGCTTTGTGGGCAAATCGTGACAGTGAAGATGTTCTCCAGATTATGTCCGAAGCAATTGAGCATATCGTACCCATCGTATTTTCCTACACAAACATTACGCTCTCATCGAAGCAAGAACCGGTAGATTGTATTCGCGTTCATGGACGTCCCATTGAAGAACAACTCCGAGACGAGTGGTTGAGCGCTTCAAATAACTGGGCCCAGCGACGCCAGCCAGACGCACGTGTCCAGCAACGTGAAACGCCCCTCGGAATTATGAAGATCGTTCGGTTTAGTATGAGTTACGGTGTTTTTAGTGGACACATCTGGTTTGGATCAGACAGCGACGATTTTCCAACGGTGGCACACCTTGCGTATCTCCGCGCGGCTACTTCATTAGCAGTTAATGGATTGCAAACGGCGCGCGCGACCCGCGAACTGAAAGAAGCTGGTCGCGCCAAAGATGAATTCCTGGCGATGCTTGGACATGAGCTACGCAATCCGCTGTCTCCCATGGTCGCCGCGCTAAAAATCATGGAGTTAAAAGCCGGGGGTGCTCTCACTTCTGAACATCTCGTTCTAAATCGTCAAGTTCGCCATTTACGTCGTCTCGTTGATGATTTACTAGATGTGTCAAGGATCACCCAAGGAAAAGTCCAACTGAAAAGGGAAGCCCTAGATTTGAAAACGGTCCTAGTCAGTGCGATTGAGGTTGTCCGCCCACTTTTAGAAGAGCGAGGCCACCAATTTACTGCAATTTTAGCGGATAGCGATGCCTGTATTTTTGGCGATGAAACTCGACTAGTTCAGGTTTTCACTAATCTGCTAACCAACGCCGCGAAGTACACTGATCCTGGAGGGCTAATATCTTTAACTCTCGTGGTGGAGGAAGAAACGGTAACTGCTCAGATCAAGGATAATGGCGTAGGTATTAGTCCCCGCTTGTTCCCGCGTTTATTCACAATTTTTGAACAAGGCACGTCTACGATAGACAGAGGTAAAGGTGGATTGGGAATCGGCTTGGCCATTGTCAGAAGTTTTGTAGAGCTGCATGGTGGGTCAGTCGTCGCTCATAGCGAAGGGATTGGTCATGGGAGTGAGTTTAAAGTCGCATTACCACGGCTACACCGTCAAAAGATCGAACTATCGAAACATCCAGAAAGCTTTTCACAGATTGCTCCGTCTGCACGTATATTGTTGGTAGACGACAACGTTGACGCTTTAGAAACTCTAGAAATGTGCTTGCAGGCTTATGGATATGACGTGGCAATAGCAAGCGATCCGCTTGAAGCGTTAGAGGTAGCTGACGCCTTCTTGCCCTCAGTTGCCATTCTGGATATTGGCTTACCTATCATGGATGGTTACCAGTTAGCGAAAGAGATGCGTAAAAAATTTCCTTCGCAAAATTTACGTCTTATTGCGTTAACAGGTTATGGGCAGACAGGAGATAGGGAGTCTACCTCGGCAGCGGGATTTGATTTACACCTCGTCAAGCCGATAGACCTCGATATATTACTTGGTGCACTGTCAGATGATAGCTCCTCCAAGTTAATTAACGAGTCTTCCAATCAGAACTTTTGCTAATCCTTATGGCGACATCAGGCACCGTGTGGCCAGGGTCAAAATCCTCAATGGAGCTATAACAGTTTTTTCCTCGGCTATTTCTGTTGTCGATTGCAGATTGTTGGACCGATTAAAGCAAACTTACGCTCGAAATAAATAATGTGAATTAGAGATTCAGTATGAGTGCTCAATCAAGAAACAATATTCAGATCTTTGGTGCAGGTCCATCGGCAATTGTATTTGCCCACGGTTTCGGTTGTGATCAGAACATGTGGCGATATCTGACGCCATCCTTTAAGGACCGATTTACAATAGTGCTGTTTGATCTTGTCGGTAGCGGAAAATCAGATTTGTCTGCTTATGATTTTAAAAAATATGAATCTTTACATGGATACGCACAGGACCTACTTGAAATCATTAATGAGGTAACCGATCAACCCGTGATTTTTATTGGGCATTCGGTAAGCGCTACTATCGGGTTACTTGCCTCTGTGAACTCACCTGAAAAATTTAAATGCCAAATTATGGTTGGCCCGTCTCCTTGCTATGTTAACGACGGTGATTATGTTGGTGGATTTTCACGTGCTGATGTTGAAGAGCTATGTGACACCATCGACAGCAATTACTTAGGATGGTCTAGTTCAATAGCGCCGGCCATTATGGGAGCACCAGATCAACCAGAGCTTGGAATCGAATTAACTAATAGTTTTTGCAGAACAGACCCAGAAATTGCAAAGCATTTTGCTCGCGTTACTTTTTTATCCGATCACCGTGACGCATTGTCAAAATCCAATACGCCAACATTAATACTGCAATGCAGCGATGATTTTATCGCCCCATTAACCGTCGGACAATATATGCAAGCGAAGATGCCCGATGCTGAGTTATGTATTATCGAAAACGTTGGTCACTGCCCTCATCTCAGTTCTCCCGAAGCAAGCACGCAAGCCATCGAAAATTATCTAAAGAGTTACTCGTAGGTCGACCAATGGAGACAATTCCAGATCTACCCTCATCGTTTGAATATGCTGCTTGCGGTCTAGTGACCACAGAGGTAAACGGAACTATTCGACGTGCGAATAAAACGTTTTGCAAATGGCTTGGCTTTTCTGCTGATGAATTGATTGAAAAGAAAAAAATTCAGGAGTTATTTACTGTAGGCGGACGGTTTTTTCATCACACCCATTGGGCGCCGTTATTACAGCTTCAAGGTTCCGTCGCAGAAATACAGATGGATGTGGTCACTAGTGAGCGTAAAACGTTACCCATGCTTATCAATGTTGTTCGTCAAAAGCATGGTGATAAAAGCTTCGATCAATTAGCCTTTTTTGTAGCTACGGACAGAAAGAATTTTGAACGTGAGTTAATTTCTACACGCGAAAAACTAAATGAGATAAATCAGCAATTATCGATTGCTGATCGTAGAAAGGATGAGTTTCTAGCAACGCTTGCTCATGAGCTTCGTAATCCATTAGCGCCCATACGCAATGTTTTAGAAATTATGCGAGTCAAAGAAATTAATGATCCTTTTATAAATTCTTCGCGCGATTTAATAGAGAGGCATATTTCCCAAATGACACATTTGGTTGATGACCTAATGGAAGCTTCACGAATTTCCCAAGGGAAGCTGGAACTCAGAAAAACACGGATTGATCTTACTGATCTTATTCAACACGCTATCGAATCATCATCTGAAATAATCGTAAAATCAAATCATAAGTTGACAGTAGAAAAACAGGAAACTTCCATCTTTATTGATGCAGACTCGACTCGTATTAATCAAATTATTTCTAACTTACTCAATAACGCGGCGAAATATACTCCTGAAGAAGGCACCATCTCCTTAAAAGTATTTCAAGACCGTGATGAAGCAATTATATCTGTAGCCGATTCGGGAATTGGAATTCCCGCTGAACAATTGTCTAATATTTTTACGATGTTCTCGCAACTCACACCAGCGCTTGAGCGATCTCAAGGAGGCTTGGGGATCGGTCTTGCCCTCGTGCATAGCTTAGTAAAACTGCACGGCGGGTCGATTATTGCGTACAGCGAAGGCGAAGGAAAAGGAAGTGAGTTTATTGTTCGATTACCAATTTCAAATTCATCGGAAGAAATTGCTGCAACTAGCGGAGATTCTCCATCAGCGCATGTGGCAAGCAAGCGCGTATTAGTAATTGATGACAATATTGATGCTGCGGAAAGTTTGGCTATGCTGTTGGAATTGGCAGGACATGTTTGTCGCACAGCTCATGATGGAATGACAGGACTTAAAATCGCTGAAGAATTTCATCCCGAAATAATTTTATTAGATATCGGCCTTCCTGATATCAATGGTTACGAAGTTGCTCAGAGAATTCGGCAGCAGGCTTGGGGCAAAAATATTGTTTTAATCGCTGCCACTGGCTGGGGGCAAGGCAAGGACAAGGAGTTAGCAAAGGACGCAGGATTCGATGAGCATTTGACTAAGCCAATCGATTTTCAACAACTTAGCTTAATGCTGGAGAATATTTCTCCATCACAATTCTAGCAAGACTCAAAACGGCCGAGGCTGAGTGAAAACTAAATTTTAATTTTAAAAATTAAATAGAAGCGCGTCGCTATGTGAATTCTAATGGTTTCGTTGATTATGAATCTGAAAGAATTTGAATAGGCACGCGAAAATAGTGTAGCTTTTGCCAATAAAGTTTTGTCGCTCGACAATTTTTGAGTTTTCACACAGCCTCGGCCAAGAGCGGACATTCATTTTATCGGTATGAGCCGTCTTATCCGATTTGGCTTAGTTTTTTTATCGTGCTCAATGTGCGACTTAAGCTCTGTTTCGATTTAGCCTTGCCGTGCATCCACCTGGATCCAAACTTCTTCATCTTAAATCTTCCGAGGTCAGTCTGATTCGATCCGTGGGGAATAAGTTCCGTTCGATAATGCGAGGCAAAATAATTTAACTATTATGCTTTTTGACGGATATTACTAACTGCTATTTTTGCTCTGAAGCCAGGACAGGATTATGATTTGGATTTCAATTTTGACTCGTAGAAACTTTGAATTTGTTTAGCCGCGTAAGATTTGGGCTTTACGGATTTCAGTTTTTCTTCGAGGTTCGAATGTTTTGATTCACCTGATGAATTGCATCTCCCACTTGTATTGCTTGTTTCCCTGCAATAGATTTGGCACTTACTTCTCCTTGAAATTAAACATCCTTCGCTAACTTTATTGTAATCGATGCAAATTCGAAAGACGTGAATAGCTGTTTGTCCTGTGAGATATCTCGCACGAAGTAGTGACTTTTGATTTCACAATGTATACATGTCGACAGATTGAGAACTGGTTAGCATTTTAATTTCAGGTGGTCTTTTTAACTATTAGGTAACTGTGCTAATTTGGGCGTCGAACAATAGGCAAGGATTGCGTCCAAAGATCGCTTGGATATGATGCCAACAATAATATTACGTTCGAGCGTAAATAAATCAATGATCGCATCTGCGTCTTTTGCATCTACGGATCGCTGAAGTCTTTTCACCAATAAATCTGCTTTAAATAACAGATATTATCTCAGTGGAAGATGAGTTACGGAAGGTCGATGATGTTTTTCGTATCAAGAATTAGACGCGCATCATACTGTTTACAAATGTTTCAGGTGAGTTCTTAGTGCAACTGCCTTCCATCTTGTGTACCGACTTCAGTCACTGGCGATACAGAAAATGCATGACTCCATATCCGATGAGAGTGCCATGCAAGTCGAACATAACTAAATGGAATGTCTTTATATTAATCACGACAATCCAATAGCGCTGTAGAATTTGCCCTTGTTCGATTCAATATATCCTATACATTCTGCGTTCAGCCTTCCATTACCAGAAAATGACCATGTGACAAACTTCTAAATGCAAATATGAACGTGCTGTTGGAAGTTCACGACTTACGTACCTATACTCACTTAGCCGCCCGTTTAACAGGCACAACGTTTCGTATTAAATACAAATAACATCTCAGGAAAAGCATGTTCGGCATTACAAACAAATCCATCGGCCAGAGTGCTCAAACTCAGCTCGGTCATCGTAAGTACGATAGCGATCTTAATGCCATAAAGCTTAATATGGCTTATATCGAATTCACACCGAGCGGCAACATTGTTGACGCAAACAACCTTTTTCTTGAAACAGTTGGTTATGATCGCGCCGAAATCATAGGGAAACATCATCAAATTCTTTGTGACCCCACTTACGCTGCGTCAAATGACTATCTGACTTTTTGGGCAAATTTACGTGCAGGGCTTGCACAAAGCGGAACATTTCGACGGGTTGGCAATAAGGAAAAATCAATTTGGCTGGAGGCAAGCTATTTTCCGGTCACGGATAACGGTGAAGTTGTTAGAATAATTAAGATCGCCTCAGATGTTACTACTGCGCAAAATAACTTAATCGCAGGTAACGCTCTTATTAGCGCACTTGAAAAATCTCTCGCTGTAATCGAGTTTGATCCAAAAGGTGTCGTCCTCACTGCTAATGAAAACTTTTTAAAAGCTGTTGGTTACAGATTACATGAGGTAATTGGCCGTCACCATAAACTGTTTTGCTATGACGAGTTTTATCGGGAGCAACCGCATTTTTGGTCAGATCTCGCGATGGGAAAATTTAAGTCAGGAAAATTCGAACGCAAAAATGCCAAAGGCAATTCTATTTGGCTTGAAGCGACATACAATCCTATCTTCGACTCAAACGGTAAAGTTTATAAAGTTGTCAAATTCGCAAGCGATATCACCACTCGGGTAGACACAACCCGTCGTGCCGCTGAAGCTGCGGCCTCGACCTCGGAACAAACATCACAAATAACTGAAAATGTACGCGTAGTGCTTGAACAGGCTATTGCAACGTCGACACAAATCACTACGCAAATAAATCAAGCTGCGGAGATTACGGATCAGCTTAATAGTCGCTCAGATAGTATTACAAAAATGGTGAGTACTATCCGCTCGATCGCAGAGCAAACAAATCTACTTGCTTTAAATGCAGCTATTGAGGCTGCTCGCGCGGGAGATCAAGGCCGAGGATTTGCTGTAGTTGCTGATGAAGTACGAACATTAGCGCGTCGAACTGGTGAGGCCACAACTGAAATAGCTTCAGTTGTCGAAATTAACCATCAATTAACCACGGCAATCCGTAAGCAAATGGAACAAGTGATTCAAATATCAGTGGAAGGGCAACAAAAAATAGCTGAAGTAGCTATTAGTATGAAGGAGATCGAACAAGGAGTAACGGATTTCGCTAAGACAGTTCATTCACTCACAAATATCGAATAGAAATTTTTGGCGTGTACCCGAAATTATGTGAATAAGGTAAATCGCAAGAGCATGACTAGATATTTAATTGCAATAAACATCGTAATCCACGCATTTCAAGTTAATGCCACGGTGCTTAAGAGGTAATCTATCCAGACTTCATGTAGAAAAGACTTTGTTCCCAGCATGATTGAAGCAATTATTTATGGCTTAAATAACGCAAAGCGCTCTTAGAAATTTTCCTTCTGAAAAAAGTCGTGTAGTCGACGATTAGCTATAGCACCATCATAAATAAAGGAATCTTACAACGCGTCCCCTGCCTCCAAAGTAGTACCTGCGGCACACAAATTTTTATAGCGATGGGCATCAAAACTAGCATCAACGATAGTTCAAAATTTTCTGTCAATATTTAAACTAAGTATTCAAATTCGAACGCGATATTGCAAGTCACGTTACCTAATGTTTACTGTCATAATTTCTTAGTAAGCTCACCTGATAGTAAATGTGTGCTCGAGCACAGACCGAGCACACGCCAAACGCAATAGTTAACGTGTCAAGATTTTTCTCAAACACATTATTACCCCTAACGTTCTGAGGAATTAAAAATGAACGCTTACATTTGACAAAAAGTAATGATCATTGGCAACTTATCAAAGAAGGTGCAACCAGAGGGTCTATTGTGGCACTACAAAAAAGGAGCCGCTTCAAATTGCACATGATTTTTTGAAAACCAAAGAGGCATCTTTGAAAATTCGTAGTGAGATCGAATTGTCTTAAACACGAGAGTTGTCAGAACCAAAATAAATTGATTTAAATTCCATTCACTGAGAAAAATGTCTTGGGAAATAGGTTTTTAGACGACGAAAATGCTCCATTCGAAGAAAATTCAGGTCGCGCAATTGAATTTGACCTATTAATTTCGAAGACGCGGATTTCACAGAAAGTTTCATTAGCTAACTCCTGAAACACGCGTCTTGGAAAGTCACAACATCACTGGTTACGAAAAAAGTTGAAGAAGAGGACGATGAAAGTGAGGACGGTTTATCTGGGGACACTTTGATAACATGAAGATGGAGCGCCTTCCCTACATGAGCCTGAGGGTGTGATTCCCATCGATTAGGATCTTACAATAGTGAATGCAACAGAAATTGGTGCTCGCTATTGGGTGAATGAAGCCGAACTCGCGCATACGCAACCATTAGATGGCGAGCTATGGTGAACCCCCAAAATTTGGAAAATAGTCTTAGGGAAATTCGATTGCAAATGGATTTAAATGGGAGCTACAGCGCAAAATTGAGATGATCAACAAAGTTTTAATGGAGTGAGCGATGAATATTCCAGAAAAATTTTTGCAAAAAATTTTAACAAAGGTATTGGGCGGGATTTTCAATTTCGCCTATCCAGGAAATCGTATTGATGACGAAGAATTTATTAATTTAGTCATCGTTCGCTGTGCATTAGAAATAAAATCTTCGCAATTAATACTACAAAATCTCACACGTAATACCCGTCTAATAGCGCAGCAGCTAATCGAAGACTACGTGAAAATTCGGCTTGAAATTTGTCGTATCGCGGTGGCTAAAAAGATATCGGTACTCAATTATACTGAAACTATTACTGATGGCCAAGCAAGAGAATTAATGGACAATGACAGAATCCTCTCCGACACTGACTATGGAAAAACTCAAGTCTTGGCACACGAAGACATGATTACATTATTTAAGCGAGCCTCGACTTCTGAAGATCCGGTAATTTCAAAATATATACAAAAAACGCTTCCTACGCTCCACTATGGTCTCAAGATCTCTAAGAAAATTCGATAGAAGTGTAGAACGAGCATCCATAAGATATTCTTGTTTAAACAATTTACCATTACCATTCCAAAATTTCAAAATTCTTATGACACTCTTAGGGAGCATACCACTCGGAGAACTTTCACAGTTCCCGATCATAGATTTACAAGCGCTCTCAATTTAGGGAAGTGTCTTCAATGTGATATCTTCTCGGTGCAATTACGTTGAACTTTGATTAGTACCATCAAATTAGCGTGATTATCTTATTAACCGCAGCAATATCATCGTTATGGTATAGTCACCAAAATTTAATGGAGAGATCATGCGAAAACATCACTTTTTAATAAGTTTTATTCATTCAAATCAACCACAGTCAATTGAAGTAGAAGTCGAGAACGAGTCGCTTTCTAAAGAGGATGCACTTCCGCTAATCCTGAATGCATTAGAATTACCGTCGGCAAAAGTGACTGACATTCAAGTTATTGGAATACATCATGACAATGATCCTAAGATTCATCCTGGGCACTATCAGCAATCTGATGATTCGCACGATTAAGAAGCAAATTCGCTGATATGGCATTTATCTCGCCAGAGCTATAAATAATTTTTTATAGATTGTAAATTGGAGTTAGACCGTCTGACTTTAACATCGGAGTTTCTAGTGTGAAATGATGATCAATAACTTATTTATTGCAAGCTCTTCGAAATGTTCAATTAAAGTAAATTCGGGCTGACTCTATTTTATTAGCCTCCCGCAGAGAAATATGTGTCGGATTTTCCGATGACAACTACCGTAATGTCCCGTTTACTTTTTTCGATGATGATTGGTAAAAATCTCTACTGGCACAATGCGTAGTTATTTCGGTAATCATATTTAGATAGAGGATTCCATTTTGATGCACTCATTAAACAGCGCTGTTTCTGAAAAAGTTTTAATTGTCGGTGGTAGCTCAGGAATGGGTCTAGCGTTAGCGAAAAGTTGCTGATGGAGCGGAAGTTACGATTGTTGGCAGATCCCAATAACGGCTCGACGATGCAAGCTCATGCTTGGCAAATGAGTGTCTGCGCAAGATAAGGGCTGACATTACACAGGAAGTCGAGGTAGCGCGTCTTTTCGAACAGACCGGCCCGCTCGACCACATAGTTACAACCGCCGCAAATATGGAAGGCGCGTTACTGCCCTATTTAACGCTGGCGGCAACCCAAAAAGCTGGTGATTCAAAATTCATCTGCCCATTGCTTCTGGCTAAATACGGTATATATGTACTCTCCTAAAAAGGATCAATCGTGTTCACACCGGGTATAGCTGCTTATCGCCCTGCTCCGCGCGGTTCAGTCATTTCTGCCGTTAACGGTGCGCTGGAATCCTTGGCCTACGCACTGGCGTCGAATTGGGGTCAATACGAGTAAAGGTGAGGTCGCCTGGATGGGTTGATTCACCCCTGTGGGAATTTGTCGCAGGCGCAGCAAAGAATTCAGTTCTCCAAGCTAAAGCGTAACAATTGCAGTTGCCCGCATAGGCCAACCTGAGGATATTGCGCATGCAATTAGCTTCCTGTTGAGTAACAACTTTATCACTGGAACAGTGCTTCATGTTGATGGTGGTCATCGATTGATTTAATGCCGACGAAACTACTACGAGCCACCTCCAAAAAGGACATCAACCTTGGAGGTGGAACATCGCGTCGCCTTCAATTCATTGAAATGGGCACATCACAAGTAGTCGTAAGATCTTCGCACCTTGTACCGACGTATCGACTATCGCCTGGATTCACCAGCAAGCACGGCAAAAGCGCACAACCGGTTCCCGTTTCTAGGAGACGCATAAGAGTTGCGATACTGGTCATTTCGCCTGCAAGGCGGGACGAGCTGAAGGCGAGGGAAAAGGTTTTTTCAAACATTTCGCATAAACACAGCCAGTTTCGGTGACGAGAAAGATTTCTGACATTAAATCTTCCAACGGCACTTCGCTATTAGTTGATAGCGAATGATTCGATGGTGCGAGCAGGACGAGTTCTTCACGATGAACAATTTCACTATTCAGATTTTTTTCAGTGTGGTGGTCCCCGAATACAAAACAAATATCTAGGGAATCTTCTTTCAATTGCTTGAGCAGTTCGCGAGTATTCGCTGCACTGATACCAACCGAGACTGATGGATGTGTAGCGTTATATGTTGCAATTACAGACGGCAAACGCGTTGAACAAATGGTTTCGAGAACACCAATGGATAATTTGCCGACCGCAACCCCTGCGGAAGCTTGCACACTAAATTGTGCTTCATCAGCGAGCGAGAGCAAGCGTGTTGCATAATCATGCAAGCATTTACCTACTTCCGTTAATTCTAAATGACATGTTGATCTTTCAAAAAGCTTAGCCTTGAGATTTTCTTCAAGATTTTGAACTTGCTCGCTTACACTCGATTGCGACAGATGCAGCTCTTCAGCTGCACGAGTAAGATTCAACTTTAAAGCAACAGTCAAAAAGATTTTGAGCTGGCGTAGCTCCGTAACTTGACCTACTAAACGGCGCTGAAGTAATAAAATGGATTAGAGATTCGTTTTGTAATCGGTAATTCGTTTTCTACATCGAGATCCAGACCAGATGGTGCTACGACGCCAAGCGAGTTTACTACCAGAGTACTTCATCAGGATTCTAGCCATGAGTGATACCTTCCAATTCGTCCCTAGCCGCAGCCAAAACGCGGCAGGCTCAGCTTGTAAAAGTTCCTGTGGTCGCGTGCCTCCTAAAAATCCGTTGGCGCCAAAAAACCAATAAGCCAAAGCCCAACTATCTTTTTTTTCGGAAAACAGCTCGATTATCGGTTTCAACCCACTAAAAGGCCGATAGTCGTTTAGCTCATCAAACGCGTAACTTGGGTATCGCTCTTCGGACAGATAGGTAACGCTGAAGATCTCATGTGCGTTTTTCCACATGGTCGTGACGCTTTTATCAGTGACTTGAGATTGAACGAGTTCAATAACGTCAAGCTCCGTGAACCAACGCGTAGAGCAAATAACCTTTTCTTGTGCTTTTTTTAACATCGTCACGCTTTTCATAATACCTCCAACAATTACCAAATATAGCTTAGCTGGAATTACCATAGGTATCGTTATTAGAAACTATTACTTGAAAACCCTTATTCCGACAGCAAGCCCTAATCTTATCTTTTCGTCTAATAGCAGCATTTACGTCGCCTTAAGATCACTTTATTCCGAATTAGCTTGGGATTAACGGATTATTGGTTACTCATCATTAAGGTTCCTTTCTACCTGTGTTAGAAAATTTCAGCATCATTAATGTTCGCTTAATCACAGAGAGTCAAATACCGACGCCTATAACTAATAAAATTAAGTTGATACAGTAAGTGAGATCGCATAAAGGTCTGAAGAAATTAAATTTTTGGCAACGGTAATGAACATTCTTTTTTTACAAACAGCGATATTTTGCCTGAGGATTTGAGTTACCGCCTATATACACATTGCACCAATCAAAGTGTGCCTAATCGAGGAGTAACTGAGACAGCCACATTTGACCAAACTAATTACCGACAAATGTAAAGGCTCATCTGTGAAATCAAAAATTGTTTTGTCTATAGTGTTCCTCCTACCTATTCAAGCAACGCTAGCCGAGATATGGTTACCAACAGACTCCAATCAAGTATGCGAAGGGAGAAATAATGTATTTAAGTCGGGATTGGAAGCAGCGATTAAAACGAAACAAAATGTTGCTGCGGCTAAAGCAGAACTGATCTAATCAACCAACTTCCAAGTAAGTTTTCTCCGTGTGAAAAGCAAGAGCAAATTCCTAGCCTGCCAAATGACGAAGCATCCAGAAGGCAACTGAAGCGCTAAAGGATAGAAAGATTTCTCCTTAAAGGACGGTTCCATGGGCAATTCTTCTAGGCCGACCAAAAATCACATAGTTTTGAAAAACCGAAACTCTTAATGTCTAGAATTAAGGCAGGAGTCAGCACCATCACGTTTTATTAAGCATTACAGATTAATCTAAACTACAAAGTCTAAAAATTGTCGATAGAGAACGGTGCGAAGCTTCACTACCTTCGTTTATCCTCTCAAATTATCCGTAACTCTTTTGCAATATCCGCAAGTTGGTAAGGTTTTGGAATTAATCTAAAGTCACCGATATCATCTATATTTTTCGCTTGCCCAGTGAAGCCCGACGCAAGAAGTATTTTGATTGAAGGCAACATGCGCTTGACGTGCCTAGCTAGCTCAACTCCATTCATGCCCGGCATCATTACATCAGTGAACAAAATGTCTATGTCACTGTGATCACAGAGAATTCTTATTGCCTCTTCACCACTGCCGGCCCCATAAACTTCGTAACCCAGCATTTTTATAAGATCGATGGCCATATCGAGAACGTCGGGTTGATCATCCACGATCAAAACCTGTTCCAGCTTTCTGCCAGAACTAGCCGTATCGCCTGTGTTTGATAATGCAGGGAAGAAAAGCGATATGACCGTGCCATGGCCCTGTGACGAGCTGATATGTAAATCTCCACAACTTTGCTTTGCGAAACCATAAACCTGGCTCAGCCCTAACCCCGTTCCCTTGCCTAAGGGTTTCGTAGTGAAGAACGGTTCTATAATCTTTTCGATGAGTTCAGTCGGAATTCCATGCCCGCTGTCTCTGACCTCGACCTTGACGTAATCACCCGCAAGCAATGAATTTATTTCATTCTCTTTTAAATTTACTACCGAGGTCTGGACAGTAATGTTGCCACCTTCGGGGGTTGCGTCGCGTGCATTAACGACTAGATTTAGTAGCGCAGATTCAAACAAGCCTGGATCAATGTTTACATCTGGAAGTTTGGCGGCAAGAGTTATCTCGAACTCTAACCTCCTGTCATTTGCACGCCTTAGTATTGATTCAAAAGACCGAATAACACTGTTGAGGTTTTGAGGCGAGGGATTAGAAGGTTGTTGCCGTGCAAACGTCAAGAGTTGCTGTATGAGCGTCGCACCCCGCTGGGCAGCACGTTCCATGGTGTCGATAATTTTCAAATCTTTTGAGTCAGAAATTCTTGATTGTAAGATCGCTAGGCCGTTGGTTATCACATTTAATAAGTTATTGAAATCATGGGCAACGCCACCAGTAATTTGCCCCATTGACTCCATTTTTTGTGATTGAAAAAGAGCGAGCTGCGCCTTCTCAAGCGCTGCGGCTGCTTCCCTACGCTCGGTAATGTCGCGGGTAACTTTTGCAAAGCCAATTAGCTCGCCCATGTCGTTCTGTATTGCATCAACAACAACATGCGCCCAAAAAGACGTTCCATCTTTCCGCACTCGCCAACCTTCACTTTCAAATCTTCCTTCAATAGCTGCTTTATTAAGAGTTTGACTCGGACGATTGGATTGCCGATCTTCGTCCGTATAAAAGCGAGAGAAATGCGTGCCAATTACCTCATTATCGAAATAGCCTTTGATTCGCTTCGCGCCAGCATTCCAATTAGTGATAATTCCCTCGGGTGACAACATATATATCGCGTAATCTGTCACGCCTTGTACTAGTAAGCGAAACTGTTCTTCGCTTTCACGAAGCACGTTGGCGGCGCGCTTACGCTCGGTGATGTCTCTGGTTACCTTGGCAAATCCAATAAGCTGACCGCCGTGGTCTCTAATCGGATCTATGACGACATTAGCCCAAAATCGCGTACCATCTTTCCTAACTCTCCACCCTTCAGCTTCAAATTGCCCCTCCGCTTCAGCTATTTTTAAGGCGTGATTGGGTAGATCTACCGCCTTGTCGGCCTCGGTGTAAAAAGCAGAAAAATGCGTCCCAATAATTTCATTGGCAGTATAACCTTTGAAGCGTTGAGCGCCCGCATTCCAACTAATTATCACGCCCTGAGGGCTTAACATATAAATCGCATAGTCGGTAACAGCTGCTACTAGCAG
The DNA here is from genome assembly GCA_004172865.1 of Gammaproteobacteria bacterium. Classification (GTDB taxonomy): domain Bacteria; phylum Pseudomonadota; class Gammaproteobacteria; order Pseudomonadales; family Cellvibrionaceae; genus Cellvibrio. The sequence continues at coordinate 60,984 of SEBV01000010.1, forward strand.
ATGCAATCGCTCATTCTCGTTAAGCTCTGTTGTTAAGTGTTGAGTAGGCAATTGTTAAGCTCCTGAACATTGAGTGGTGATTTCAGACACACAAGGATCCAATATTTATTTATTCGAAAGTTACGATACTGATTTATCTAGTTATTAAGCCGAAACTAAATTGAGAATTCAAATGTGTTGAAATAAGTACGTAAGATAGAAAACGCGCCTAGGAATTCCACAAGTAAAATTCAATCTTATCCCTAAGGCAACATTACCACTTCTGCCGAGCCTGCCATAACCTGCTCTACTATCCGCAACCGCTTAAGCCAAGACAGAAATACTTAATATTGCTCACGGTAGCTTCAGTAAAATTCAGCAGTAATAAATATTCATTATTTGAATTCATGCATCGGATCACGTCTGTGCGGCAACTCACCGCTAACGACCTAAAAACCAATAAAAATATGTCAGGCGAGACATCATGGATAGGAAATTATTTTTAACCAAGCGACACCACGTAAATTTCACAACAACCTATCAAAAAATAACAGTTACAAACGATGATCTTAAGAAAGAATTATTTTTTAAAAAAAATTTGAAATTAATATTCCAATGCGCGTTGAATATCGAGTTGGAGATTTCACGTAATATTCTTCGCTTACGTTTTGAAAGGAAGCTCGGATTTGATCTATTGTTTTCTGACGTAGCACGATGTGTGAGATTCCGAACGTACTTACTGTTTATTAGGTAGTAAGGTGCCGTGGTCCGCACCAACCTAGCGTGCGTCAAATTCAACTAACAGGAAGATACTTTATGAGCATTCTTAAAAATATTTTTGATAAAATATTCCACTCCGCACATGCAAAGACGCAACCTGATCAACCATCGTCAGCTACAAATTCCGGGCCGCTAACTTCACCTGCGGCCAACGCGCCCGCTCAAAGTATCACTCCAATTTCTGAAACGAATGTAGAAAAAGTCCTCGCTGAATTGGCGGCGAAAGCAGGACAGCCTCTGAATTGGCGCACATCGATTGTCGACCTGCTTAAACTACTCGATCTTGACAGCAGTTTAGAATCTCGCAAAGAGCTTGCGAAAGAACTCGACTATTCCGGCGATACGAACGATTCATCAACAATGAATATTTGGTTACACAAACAAGTGATGAATAAACTAGCAGCCAATGGTGGAAAGGTACCTGCCGACTTAAAAGACTGATATATTTTTAATTTTCATATTGCTCGCGATTACAGCGAGCAATATGAAGCAAATATGAAGCTTATTAACGCCCCTAAGCAATAATATAGCTAAAATTAGCGTCCGTAACCTCCGTTATCATTTAGAAGTTAAGCGCACTATTCAAAATAAAATCAAACGAGACTTGCGTTCCAATTAACGAGATCGTCTAAAAGAGCTTACTCAAAATTTCATCGTCGATAGGCTTGGGAATTACAATACCGAAAAAACTAACAAATTCTGGCGCATAAAAAATCAGTGTCATTGAAATATTATCGACTTCATTAGGTAAAGAATCAGCTACTGTGAAGGCTTAATTCAAGGTAAGAAACTTCATCCGTGCTAACTGCCTCGCTTCGATGGCGCGATAGATATCAATTTCATGTGCTCTAAATAGAGGTATACACCGATTGAAAAGCGTGACGAATATTCCAAAATTGTATACATTGAATCTCTCTGCCGAAACAGTACGTTAAGCACGTCATTTCCTACTGATTTCAATTCGCTGAAAGCCGATCCTGTGCCCCAATGCGTCACACGTAAAATGCGCGGGTCGCATTCGCGTCAACTGAGATTTATGACGATGACAAAGGAATTTGTAAATTACATTGCGTGGACAGCCTCAATGAAATATGAGAATGGCTACGCGGGATTTATCGGGATCCAGCACAAGGCGTTCGTTAGTTGTGAGCAAGTTCTTTGGGTGCTCGGACCAAATTTTAGATCGGAGTTCGATGCCGAGTTATCCGCCGACAATATGCTTGAACAAATCATTTCGATCACACCTACCGGCCGGGTTGTTTATGCTGATGGTGTAATGCTTTAGATCATCAATCCGAGTGTATCTTCTTGGGCGGCCTTAAAAGAGCGTGGGCATATCTTTAAGCATGATAACATTTTGATTAATGGTACAACGTGAATCTCGGAGGTGCTCGCATTACAAATTGCAAAATATTTGGGAGCTCACAAAGTTATCGCCGCAGGCCGCAATCGCGAAACCTTATTGTCGCTCAAGAAATTGGGTGCGGCTATATGTATTGAACTAAGCGAAAACAAAAGCGAGATGGAAAATGCCTTTAAACAACAATTCACAAAAGGTGTGGATATCCTTCTTAATTATGTATGAAGCGAAAGTGCCGAAATTTATTAATTGCCACCGATAAGCGTACCCAGAGTTGAACCCTTTACGCTACGTACAAATCGGTCGATAGCGTCTCAGATATACACTGCCCAGCTTGGTATTGAGATCGTCTGGGATACACCTCCTGGGCAGCGGCAAGGTGTGTCAGCTGACAAATTTATTTAAGCAACCGCTGATTTATTTCAAGCTACTACTTCCGAAAATTTTCATATTAAAGCAACGACTGCACCATTATCGGAGATAGAAATATTTCGGAAGCAGTATGAAACTTCCACTCGCTTGGTCTTCATCATGTGAATAATGATGCTCATAGGCCGCGCAAAAACGGCTAGCTTTTTTTAATTTACAAGCTCTTTAGTAGTAACAGCTTTCCGCCGTGACTTTTTACGCTAGTTTAATCATCTGTGCAGTGTTCTCCTCGAATAACGCGATAAAAAGACTCGGTTTTTTTAGTATTCAGAAACACCTCCCGCCAAAACCAAAAAAATACTTTGTCCTTCTTACAAAGCGCTGGATTAAGAATTTTGCCATACAAACAATTCACCTAATAAATTGCGGTTTAGATATTACAAGTACAAGGTACGAATTAACGCGACCATAAACATCAGAAAAAAGAAAATTCAAATTCACGTCAGATAAACTACCAGAGGCTGACACTGACAAGCTAATGAGCAAAATACTACCGCGTACTCCGCCGCCAAAACTTCTCCATGATTGGTTTAACGCTAGTCCCGTGTATGATGATTGACAAAGTTATCACCACAAGCGTGAGTTGAGTAAGTTGACTTGCATAAGTCTTATCAACCCCATGCTGTATCGCGTACATAAGATAATAGATTGACCCTATGCCTCGTACGCCAAACCATCCGATCATGCTTCGTAGTTTCCACGTAGTGTTAGTGCTAATTAAACTGATGTAAACACTCACAGGACGAGCAACTACGAAAAGAAAAATTGCGAGGACGACACTTTGCCAGTTCCAGTACTGAACCGCTAGCATGCCCCCAAGCAAAAACACTAGCAACATTTCCGATAGCCGTTCTAAATGTGCGCCAAATACCAAAGCTTCCAGCTGATGATAGTTGGTGCGGAATCTTCGGAATTCTTTAAAGCAGATTCTTCACTTCGGTTTGTTAACTTCGCTACATTTGAGCGGCGCTCGGCCAACTTTAATTCTCGTTGCCGCAATGCGACACCGGCGAAAAATACAGCGAGAAAGTCCCACGCGCCGATAGCCAAACTTATACCATATACGATGGCGATCAAACCGAGTCCAACAAGATCATCGAGAACTTCGTGCTTCAATTCGAAACCCCGTAGTTTCAATCCAACATGCGCCAGCAGAATTCCAGCAAGAATTCCGATTATGATGGCACCGGACGTCGCCCACACCACATCTAATGCCGCCCACTTCCACGCGGAATCACCCAGGTCATGCAAGCCGAGTAATCCCAACCCCAACATGACAAATGGAAATGCTGACCCATCGTTCATCCCAGCTTCGCACGTAAGATTGAAACGGAGTTGGTCTTGTCACCAGCATGGCGCGATTGGACATCTGTCGCCAGCACCGGATCTGTAGGCGCCAATATCGCCCCGAGCAAGATCGCCAGCCCGAGAGAAAGATCGAAAACAACGTAACTGAATGCCGCAACAAATGACACAGTAAGTGTCATAGATAGCCGTGCTAATAAAACTGGTTTTGTCCATTGCTTCACAGTAACCGGCACCGGCATTTTTATACCTGCGGAGAAAAGCGAAATTAACACTGCAACTTCACTTAAGACTTCCAAAAGCGGTGCTTCATTGATAGGGTCAAAATGAAAAAGATTTAATACCATCGGTCCCGCATTCACTCCGATGGTTAAATAGATGATGGATGAGCTGAATGGAGAGCGAGCCAAAATAGTCGACGTCAGCCCTCGACCAAGCATGAGAACGCCAATTAATAAGAACCAAGCTCCGTTTTCCAACATAATATTCACCAAGTTAAAAACGAGTAACGAATTTTTTAATGGCTATCAAATTAGGTGAGATACTATTTTGTGCATTCACAAACATTTATCTCGACGCTGACTATTATCATAACGGACAACAAGTGTATGCCGCTTTCATTTTGATGATCTAGTTTTGGCCATAGTTAGCGGAGAAAAGTGTTGAGATTTTATTGCTGTGCAACAATCACCCAACTTGCCTATTACGTTTTTAGATCCCCGATGGAATTTTTAGTAGTAGCCAGATCTACCCGCTTTTATTCGATCAAACGTCAAATGTTTTATTGAATACCCAAGTGGATCCGAACAAATCAGAGCGCACTTAGCAAATGAATTTAAAATCGTTTCAGGTCGCTCAAATGAACCGATCAATAGCTCCGGAATTATTAATTCAGATTTTACGTGCAAGCTTAAAAGAAGAGAATCACATAATTTTTCCTGAGAAAAAATAATAAAAAAGCGCGAGTAAAATCGCGCTTTTTATTTGTGAACCAAAATTTTATATTTCATAAGACATCAGAAACACCAAATTTAGTTAAGGGGCTTTATTCGGCGCACTACCTTCAGATGTAGAATGAATGTCCTCGGCGCCAGCGCGCTCATAAATATCTTTCGCAACTTTTACCTGGTCAGAGTTTTCGGTATGAACAGAGACAAGTGCGTTGCCTCCTTGAATTTTGCCGTCATACAGTTTGGCTTCATATTCAGGGATACCCATGCCAATCAAACCACCGATCACGCCGCCTGTAGCACCACCCACTGCCGCGCCGCCGAGTGCTGCCATAATGGGACCCGCAGCGATAAGCGGGCCGACTCCGGGAATAGCCAAACTGCCAATACCCGCCAGCCAACCTAAAACCGCACCAGCACCCATGCCAGTGATCCCACCTGTCGTAGCGCCTTCAGGCATTTTGGTATTCTGCTCGTGAGAGAAATCACGTGTGCCTGACTTATCAGAAAAAAGTACAGAAATTTCATTGTTAAGAAAGCCTGCATTCTTTAGCTCATCAACGATGAGTTCAGCTTGAGTCCGAGTTTGCGCAATACAATAAACTGCATTTTTCATGGTAAATCTCCAGTAGTTATTTAGTGTCAATGTCTAATTGGTTGTCAGTATTCAAGACTCCCGCGACGTTGCGCGCAAGCTCTTCAACTCGGGATTTTTCAGTTGCACTCTTTACAGGCCCTCGCAGTGTAACTACACCTTTGACCACAACAATTTTTACATTGTGAGCTGTAACCGACAGGTTTTTATCGTCAACGATTGCACTTCGCACCGCAGCGAGAACATCGATATCTGACTTTGAATTTGTCTGCTTTTGCGGTGTCAACGTAGCGTCATTCTTATCTCGCGTATTTAAATCACTATTATCAGCATCTTTCGCTACTACGCCTTTCATAGCTAAGATTGATGATGAACTATGGGACACATTATCTGCCGCCGTTGCTACTGCGCTGATGCACAATAGAGTAAGTCCAAAAAATTTTGTAAGTGTCCGCATCGTGTTTCTCCAGTAGTTTATGATGGCCGCTCAACGCGACGTGGTATTCGCAGTCTAAAGGTAAACAAAAAATTTCTATGTTTGGTAACAAACATTAGTAGGAATTTTAAAATGTAATCCCAAGCGACAATAAATCAATTTTTGGTAAAAGATGAAAGTAATACCTTTTGACAAAACTTACGTAGCTATTTCAATCGATCTACATTCCGAAAGCAGAAATTGCGCGTTGAATTTGAATAAATGTTAAGAAACAATTGTAAGCACAGTTAGTTTTAACACATCGTCGCCCAAAGCCCCAACCTAGCGTTCGAGCGATAGGAAAAATGAATCAAATATAATTTCAAATTTTAGTAAATTCATGAAACGCTCTGGGATTCAGGGATTGCCGAATAGCCTTATTTGACGCTATGAAATTAACTTGAGAGGGAATGGCGAATTGATGAGGATTTTTATGTAACAAGTTATAAATCGACTTCAAATATTATTTCGCATGTGTATTGAAAATTATTCCGAAAATATAGATTTTTAAATTCAAATGAAATTACTTTTCGTTAAGCTTCCATGCTTAACACTGAAAAAATTATGCAGCCAATTCTGCTTCCTTAATTTCGTTTTTACGCTTGAGCATCTGCTCACCCAACGCAATTAGATCAAGGCCAGATTTGCGCACTTTAGGGAACATGTCTTCCTCTTCTTCTTTAACATGATGGTCAATTTGTTCCGAAAGAACAGTAACTTTAGCATCATATAAATCCTCACCGGGACTCATGCCGAGAATTTGTGCTATTAAGTCTTTAGCGCCTGCATGCTCGACCAGTGCCTCATCCATCAAATCAGAATCTTTAATTGCTTCACGGACTTTCGGATAAAATATTTCTTCTTCGATTTGGGTGTGCATAGTTAGCTCATGACAAATTTTTTCAGCAATGGATTTTTTCTTTGCTTTTGAGCGATCAGTAAGCGCATCAAACTCCTTAAATAATTTCTTAACTTCTTGGTGATCGTTAATTAATAAATCGATTGCGTCTACCTTGTGTTGAGATTTCATATAAGCACCTATTTCTAAATTGATATAAATATACCTTTAGATGTTCTCAGGTATTTCCACATGAACATCATGTAAATATGATGGTCAAAGTAAATGCCATCGTATGTTCGTTGCCGAACCGGCAGGTTACATTTAATAAGATAGGAATTTTTATCAAAAAGGAAAACCTCCCAATCATAAAAAATGTATAGCTCCACAGGATTAATTCAGGAATTGATTTATTGTGAGCTATTTTTTTCAAACACCGACGTCCATAATCTGTTAAAAACACGCCGATTAACATTAGGAAATTGCTATAGAGAATGACCGAAAATATTTATTATTTTGGTTCTGAGATGTGTATTTTTTAAGTGTAGTTACTCGATAAACAATTGAAGTAAAGTGAGTGTTACTGAAAAGACCTTCAACAACTGCACAGCGAAATCTATTCAGGTCGGCCGATGCTGTTGAAAAACTATTTTAGTCGTATAGGAAATAAAAACTATCGTGCGCTATTTGAATGAAATTACTTTCGCACTACAAGAGTCGCTCAGAATTCAAATAGTAACGCGAAAAATGGAATATTTTTTTATTTAAATTACCATTAGAAAAGTTATAACGAGCTTTTCAACGGCATTGGCCCAAGAGCAGAAATCGAATTAGCAAACCCTTTATCCTCACTCACGATCGAACGCTTATTAAGGTCTATTGCTAATAGCGCGTATAAAGTTTAGGTAAGTTGAATGGCTTCGGCGTCTCCTAACACTCTAATTATCGGCCGTGATAGTCTATTCTAACTATTTAGCAATCCTTCGCTAATGATTAATCCCATTTTTTAAGATATCACCATGTTAACAGCGCTTACAATTATCTTTGTTTTAACATACGCCGCTATTGCTTTTGAGCATCCGCTGAAAATTAACAAGTCTGCCTCTGCGCTTGCAGGTGCCGGGTTGCTGTGGACTATTTATGCGGTCTTGTCGGGCAATCAGCACGCTATATCGCATGAAATATCTGAGACGTTGGCGAGTACCGCTCAGATAGTCTTTTTTCTGATGGGAGCTATGACTATCGTAGAGTTAATAGATGCCCACAATGGCTTTCAGGTAGTCACGGACCGCATCAATACTACCAAGCTGTCATCACTCATGTTATTGATCTGTCTTGTGACGTTTTTTCTAAGTGCTGTTTTGGACAATTTGACTACTACTATCGTGATGATTTCATTAGTAAAGAAGCTGCTATCAAAGCGGGATGATCGCTTGATATTTGCAGGCATGATTGTGATCGCGGCTAACGCGGGTGGAGCTTGGTCGCCCATAGGTGACGTCACGACTACGATGCTATGGATCGGTGGACAAATTACCCCAGCAAATATTATGACGTGGTTATTTATTCCTTCAATCGTAAACGTGGTGATTCCTGCGGCGGTTACTGCGTGGATGCTACATGGAAAAATTGTCGAAGCTCCGGTTAATAATAATTCGAGTCAAAATGAGCTTACATCGACGGCAGAGCGCGCTGTTGTATTTTGGCTGGGACTTGGCGTCTTAGTTGCTGTGCCAATATTCAAAACACTCACACATTTGCCACCTTTTATGGGCGTTTTATTTGGGTTAGGAATTCTCTGGATTGTGGTCGATCGCATGCATAAAAATAAAGATGATGAGGAGAAGCGTGAGCTAACACTTACCCATGCCTTAACACGCATCGATATGGCTTCAATTATATTTTTTATTGGAATTCTTCTGGCCGTAGCGACACTTGAACATACCCATATCCTTACGCAGCTCGCAACTTGGCTAAATGCAGTGGTGGGTCGGCTAGATGTGATTGTTGTACTGATTGGGATTGCGAGCGCGCTTGTCGACAACGTACCTTTGGTTGCGGCGTCTATGGGAATGTATAACATTGAAAGCTATCCATCCGATAGCTTTTTGTGGGAGTTTTTGGCCTATTGTGCCGGTACCGGTGGTTCAATTCTAATCATCGGCTCAGCAGCAGGTGTTGCGGCAATGGGGTTAGAAAAAATCGATTTTCTTTGGTATTTGAAAAAAATAAGCCTATTGGCTTTTGTCGGTTATTTAGCAGGTGCCGCCGTCTACATAGTCCAATTCAATATTTTTCATTAACCATACATCTGAATGAAAATCATCAAATATGAATCAAGCGCACTAAAATTCTTAAGTAGTAGTCCAGAAATTTTAGCTCCTGATTGTTCCAGGGCAGTGAATCTGTGGCGTTCAATTAAAGGGGTTACGCTCAATGAGTCTGATTCGCTGGAAACCGTCAGTGCCTTTTTAAGAAGAAATCCAGTCCTCAGTTTTGTTATCAAAGCATTAGATGGAAAAGTAATAGGCACCATTCTTTGCGGTGAGAATGGTCGTGCAGTTCAAATTTATCACCTCGCAGTTGCAAGATCCTATCAAGGTAAAGATTTGGGAACTCCTTGGTTGCAGCATGCCTTGAGAGATTATCGCAGTTGAGTGTTCCGCGTTGTAATATCTTTGTTAACAGCAGCAACAACATCGGCAACCGCTTTTGGTTGACGAATGGCTGGATTGATCCAGTCAATTCAAAAGTTCTTTAAAAAAGATTACGGAAACAAAATTTAATTTAATTTTCGTTAAAGAACAATTTCATTTTGGCTTCGATTTCGACGTTTTCAAATTCGAATTTCGATAAAAATATCCAGAGTCCAAATATTTCTTTTGATCTCATTTCTATCAAAAATTGGTTTGAAGAGTATCGGCTAACAGCGAATGTTACTAACTTGATAGATCTTGATTTGCTTCTTGCCCTAAATTACTGTCAAGATTGAATGCTTTTTCCTCAAAGATGCTATACCTCGACACGCAGAAATACTTGAAAAACCAAATTTATAAGTGATGATACCGATGCAGTGATCCTCTACTCTAGCAAGCGGAGACTTCTTAAATCAGATTTGCGAGGCTTGGCTCCACTAAATTTACGGCGATGCAGGAATTTGTTAACAAAGTATTTTGACAATGAAATGGACGTTATTTTTGTAAATTCAACGAGCGCCACTACATAAGTTGGTAGCCAGACATCGAACGAATCTTACGTGCTGTTGGGCTTCTGGTTATGGCTAATGCTATAAAGCCCCCATATAACTAGGATTATTTACGGAAAAGATTTGCCGAGAAAGGAATTTTTTAGTGTTTACTCCCTTTAGGTACCGCCGAGCTTCTAGCATCTAAATTTTAACGACTATTTTTTCAGCGGTCATAACCTTATAATCTAGTACCAATAACTCACTCTCACTCTGGGGCGATACAAGCTCATTTGATTATTGAGTGATTTTTCACTGTTGGTTGCATGGGAATTGCGGTGATCAGGAGCGCCTCAGATTACTTTGTTAGGCCTGAATCAAAACTTCTAGCCCATCGATCGCGGCACTTAATGTTAAAAAAGTGGAAGCGTCACTGAATGTTTAGAACAAAGATTGCAGTAAGAAAACTATTTCCAGCGCACTTAAATTTTTTAGCTATGAAATTACTGAGTTTTAAAAATATCAAAAAATTGGGAGATAGGATTTGGGAAAATTATTTTCATACGGAACATTACAGCAAGCAGAAGTTCAGCAGTCCACATTTGGAAGGTTACTTCATGGTGTAGGAGATTCGCTAACCGGTTATAGGCTTGGCGCAGTAAAAATCACTGACATCAGTGTGGTTAAACAAAGTGGAAGTGACACGCAACCAATACTTAGATTTACAGGAAACTTAATCGATCAAATAGAAGGCACCGTTTTTGATGTCACTCCAGATGACTTGGTTCAAGCAGATGAATATGAAGTTACTGATTACCACCGCATTTCCGTGACTTTAAAATCGGGAATGAATGCATGGATATATGTTGCAAAGGACGCTGGGCAGTAGTAGTCAGAAAAAGATTTGGTGAACAATGCGTCCAACGTTTTTAATCCACGTTTGCATTTAAGCTGCGCTCTATCGTTTCGTATTGTCCAATCAAATGTTGTCCAAGTACGCTCAGAGTAGCCCGTCCTTCATCCTAGTTTGGTGCGGCAATAGGCCGACCAAATCTTTCATCCATGAATTGATCATCTGCGAGAGCTTTCGATCCGAAATGTCCATCGCGCGTCCAGCCGCGCTGATAGATTGAACTTCCGATTTTACGTAGCAGTTCTTTTTTCCAGGCCCAATTGCAACATCCCGATGCCGACGCGTTTGACTATTGCATTGCTACTTTTTTTATTCGCATATTGGCCAATAATAATTTTTGATAGTGTATCTATAATTAGATCTTGCTATTAAACAGCATAATTACTAGCGGTTAACTGACTATTGTCAGCCAAAATCGGACACTGAATAATTGCTTACGGCGAAATCCTCTCAAGATCATTCCCAAAACTTCTCTACGTCAACATCTTCCAAGAATTGCTGTTTGGAAAATTTCGATGTTCTTGAAATTTTCCATCTTGATTATAGAGTTTTAACACACACATTTTGTCTTTCAAAAAAATATTCGCCTTATAAATTACTTCCTTTTTCTTACTGGCAGAGACGATAACAGCGTCACTATTTTCTTTGGTAAGTCGCCAGATATAGCGATCTTTGGTAATCAAATATATATCCATACTGGCTCCACCTACCCCCTATCATGGACAGACTATATAAATTTATAATCGGGCCTACGGCACCCGGAGTACGCGTGGTCGTAGTCATCGATGGGTTGACGATCAACTGATATCGCTTCCAAAATGTCTCAAAAACTCCTATTGATTTCGGCCGACGTTGTGAAGAATGATTCGATTAACCCCGATCTGATTAATGTCGTGAATCAATGAGACAAAATAAGAAGTCGCATTCGAGACGGGCATTGACGAAAGCACTTGCTTCATTGTGATGTCCTCAGAAGCTCTATCAAAACCAATTACAGAGTCAATCTCTGAAAGCCGTGAATCTTCGATGCAATGAAATCGCCATTGATCATGCGCCTCTGACTTCGCAAAATTTTCATCGCGCGCATACGAAAATGTCAGCTTTACGTGAATGGGCTTATCGCCTCCGCCGCTTTCACGAAACGCGCTAACAATCGATTCGAGTTCTTCCAAGGTTTTATAGGACGTTAATAAACCGTCTGCCCATGTACCTGCCCATGCCGCTGTATTCTGCGTTAACGCAGCACACATAATCGGAGGTGTGACCGCCGGACGGGTGTACAACTTCGCCCGATTGATTTTCACTAGTCCAGCGCTAGATACTTCCTCGCCCGCGAGTAAACGCTTGATCACACCTGCACATTCCCGCAATCGTTTGTTTCGAATGGGTTTCTCGGGCCAGCTTTCTCCTGTTATGCGCTCGTTTAATGCCTCCCCACTTCCCAAGGATATTGCGAGACGTTCTGGATACATTCGCAGCAAGGTACCGAGTGCTTGAGCAACTATCGCAGGATGATAGCGTTGACCCGGCGCGGTGATTACGCTGAATGGAAAGCTAGTCGCCTCCATCGCAGAATCGAGCCAACTGAAAGCGTATGCTGGACACATTATGTTTTCCAATGATCCTTATGTATTAAAACTCTACGATATTTTATTAGGTGATAATCAACATTGGCAAAACCGGGAAGCCTGGGTCTATAGCAAAGATGTGCACACTCGCTATCCATTTCAAGGCGCACTTTTCGGCTTGCCACCTGAAGTTATTAAAGATTGTATTATGGGTGCGATTGATGCACGTTACGGAAATGTGCAAAGCATTAATTCTGATAAACAATGTGAGTTGGAGAAAAAAGAAGATTGTTGCGCTGATGGAACTATGGACACCGCCAACGGAGGTGCAATCGGTTTGAAGCGTGAAACTCAAAATTTTGAAGAATTTATTTATAAGGTGTGGGGTGTAGGAATTGCCAAACACTTTGCAATTCCAGACAACAAAAAATTGTGGCCGCTGCCATTAACACAAATGGAAACGTCCTGGCTTGGGGGCCGCGTGCCGCTGTCTAATCTCAGTGAAATAATTGATGGCGCACTGCACGCAGTAGGGGAACCCATGGGTCCAAATGCACGGTTTGGTTATCCTAAAAAAGGTGGATTCCAAGCGCTCGTATCGGGCTTCGTTCCCCACATAAGGGCGATATAGAACTCAATGCTGATGTAGTGCAAATAATTCCTCGCGACCATATTGTGGTGTTAGCGGATGGCCGTAGATATCGCTACGATAATTTAATTTCGACTATGCCCCTGCCAGAACTAGTGCGATTAAATGAATCAGATGCTCCTGAAGAAATTCACGCAGCGGCGAGTGGCTTACGCCATATTTCAATAAGGTGCGTTAACATCGGTATCGACCGCGAAAACGTTACTGATAAGCACTGGATTTATTATCCAGAAGATTCAATTTTTCATCGTATTTTTGTTCAAGGTAATGCAAGCCCTGAATGCAATGCTCCGGGCGGTTTTGGATTTACGTGCGAGATTTCTTACTCACCCTGGAAACCACTTCCAGTTGATGGTGATGATTTGATTGCGCGATGCATTGAGGACTGTATTAAAGTAGGAATGATGAACCCCGAAGATAAAGTCATTACCGCAAATCTTGTCGATATGCCATACGCGTACGTTATTTATGATCATGCGCGTGCTAAAAATGTTGCTATCGTAAAAACATGGATGCAAAAGCACAATATTATTTTAGCGGGCCGTTACAGTGAGTGGGAATATTATAATTCTGATCACGCCTTTCTTGCAGGCAAGAAGGCAGCAGATGGTATTTCTAGTCAAGTAGAGTCCCTGACTGCGGTAGCTGAAATGGAATCGTAGCAGTGCGTAAAAGCATAAGCTTGACTAGATTGCTTGTTTTTATTGGAAAGCGACGAGTTGGGCGACGGGTTTTGAAAACTAAAATTTCCCTGCGTAAAAATCCTTTATGAAAAATGTGCGCCCAATTAACAAATCTAAAAACTGAAAAATCGGTTGGATAGTTCATGGAAGCCGTATGATAGTGATACTAGGCTGAAAACTACATTTCAATAATGCGGCAACTAACGGGGAAACAAAATGTAGATCCAAAAATTTTCACTTGAACTTTCTCATCACAAAAAATTTAATTTGAATCAACCAGCCTTTTTAAACTTACCAGTAATTTAGTGAGAAGACTGACGATGATTTTTTCCCGGGATTCATTGCACATCTTTTAGCAGTTCAACTGTCCTATCATCGCGCTGACCTGCAAAAAAGCGTTCGAGAGCATCGCTAAATAGTGGATCGGTTGGATCAGCAAACGAGAACAAGGTGAGACAAGATCTAAACTTCATCGCATCAAGCTCCCCTAAAATTAAGTTCGCATCCAGCGACTCATGAGCCAACATTGCTTCGACAGATTCTCTAAGCCGTTGGCCTAAGATCGGGTCGATCAGATAGGCGCGAGCTTCAGCTATATTAGCCAAGCCGTATGTCTGGGACATCGAACTAAATCCCAGCCCCTTGAGTTGTGGAAAAATATACCAAATCCAATGAGATCGCTTTTGACCGTATCGAATTTCGCTTAGCGCGTCGGCATAGGAAGTTTTTTGAGCATCCATGAATCGATTGAGATAAAAATGTGACACTTTGAAATACCCCGAGAGCACTAACGCGAATGATTAGTTGATAATGACCATTAAATTAACGTTAGCTATCTGCAAAAAATTATTTACTTATCCCTTGATCAGCACGATCTGAATTAGTCGTAGGTTCAGCGAATTCTTTTGGCTCAATACGCGAACCAAAGCGTCTTGCGTACACTTGAGTGAACTCTGCCCCCATAAAAAATATTTGAGCCGAGTAATAAATCCATACCAATAAAATGACGAGGGAGCCGGGGGCACCATAGGTCGAGCCGATTTGACTTTTACCGAGGTAGAGGCCAATTAAAAGTTTACCTATATTAAATAATAACGACGTCAAAAGCGCACCTGCGAAAACATCACTCCAGGATATTTCAGCATCCGGTAAATATTTGAACATCAATGAAAATAATCCCGCAATAAGCAATACAGATACAACGAAATCTATAAAGGGCCATACGACTTCCAAGCCAGGTGCAAGCGCGCCGAGATAATCGCTAAAGGCTGCCAGGCCAGCGCTCACCACAAGTGATACCAGTAGTAAAAAACCTATACTTAAAATCATACCTATCGAGAGAATACGATTAAAAATAAATAATTTTATAAAGTTCCCAGGCTTCGCTTTCACTTCCCAGATTGTATTTAATGCATCCTGTAACTGAATAACCACAGCTGTTGCACCAAAGGCTAAGGTAAGAGAACTTAGGATAGACGCCCACATGGTTTTGGTTTCAGTGTTGGATGCACTCGCAATCATTTCCTGCACTGACTCAGCGCCCTTCTCTCCGAGTAATGATTGCAACTGCTGAATCACCTGCCCCTTCGCCGCATCTTCTCCTAAAATCATTCCAGCTAACGCGATGATTAAAATTACCAACGCTGGTAACGAGATTACCGTGTAGTACGCAAGTGCTGCTGCCAACCTGCTCGCCTTATCAGCACTCCATTCTTTAAACGTCTCCACAACGAGAATTTTAATATCGGCTACTTTCATTGTCTTCCTACTCTCCAGATTGACGAGGCTCGCTGAGCCCTAATTTTTTCCACATTGCTTTTGTGATTTTTTGATTTTTTTTATACTTTGCCCCTGTGTATTCACCCCAAGGATTTACCTTAAGTTTGTCCAAACGCTCGTGCAAATTTGCTATATTCCACTGACCCGAATGACTAATTTTTTCCAACTCATCACGTGCAATTGGAACTGACACCGGAAGCCCTGGTCGCGCCCGCACTGAGTAAGCACAGACCGTACTTGCTCCTCGTGTATTGCGTAGGTAATCGATGAATAAGCGACCGATACGATTTTTAGGTCCCATCTTCGCCACAAACCGTTCCGGAATTTGTTTCGCCATAAATTCCGCAACTGCCTTCGAAAACGCCTTCACATAATCCCATCCCGCGTCGGGAGTTAGTGGCACGATGATGTGCATTCCTTTGCCACCAGTCGTCTTGATGAAAGCTTGAAGTTTTAATTCATCGAGTAGAGACAGCGTAAGCCGAGTGGCTTCAACAACACTACGCCATGGCAATGCCGGGTCCGGATCGAGATCGAGAATGAAGCGATCGGGAGCTTCAATCGCTGCTGTGATCGCACCCCAAGTGTGAAGCTCGATGGTATTCATTTGCGCGCAACTGACTAATGCTTCGGCGCTATCGATTTGCATCAAGCGACCATGAGTAGGATCAAGTGATTTGTCCAACTGCGTGATGTGAGGGATGGAAAGATTTTCAGAATGCTTTTGGAAAAATTGCTCACCGGCGACGCCATCAGGTGCGCGCAATAATGATACGGGCCGTTGAGAAAGATGCGGTAAGATAAATTCACTAATACTCTCATAAAATTGAGCGAGCTCCAGTTTCGTCCCACCGCTTTCTGCGTCCAGCACCCGGTCGGGGTGGCTAATACCAATTCCAGCGACGTCAATTTTACCGTTCTTTGATTTTGATTCGCTTGTTGGCTTTTCTGGGGCAGCAATTTTTTTAGCGCTGGATTTTTTCGCTGGCTTTTCATTGGCAGCTGGTGCATTTATATTTTTTGGCCGCTCACGGATGATATCTTTTGCTGGCTTGTCGGTTCGCAATGAAATGAAAGCCGCTTGCCGTAAAACTCCTTCACCTGTCCATTCTGCAAACTCTACTTCGCATATTAATTTTGGTTCAATCCAGTGGGCACCGCGTTTTTGTTCGCTCGTCAGCTTTGTCGATACGGGAGGTGTATCGCGCTTTAAAGTAAACATTTTTTTGTAAATGTCTCGCAACTTTTCGTCATTAAATCCTGTGCCTACTCGACCCGCATAAAGCAATTCCTTGCTACCAATATCTTTATGCACTCCCAATAAAATCGCACCAAACCCGCTGCGGCTTCCTTGAGGTTCGGTGTAGCCCACGATGACAAACTCTTGCCGAAGACGGCATTTCAACTTGATCCAATCGTTACTCCGGCGAGAAACATAATTGCTGCCAGAGCGCTTACCAATAACGCCTTCCAACGATAATGCGCAGGCACTCTGAACAATGCTTTTATGATCCGCGTCAAACACGGCGGAATAACGCAATGGACCATCATCATTATTGGCCAGCAATTTTTCCAGTTCACCACGTCGTTCTTCCAACGGCGCTTCACGTAAATCGATACCGTTTAGAAATGGTGCGTCAAACAAATAAAAAATAATTTCCTGGCTGCTTCCAACATCAAATGCATTTTGGAGCGCTTGAAAACTCGGTAAGCCATTTTCATTGAGGACGACGACTTCACCGTCGAGCCAACTATCTTTGAGTTTAAGCGCTTCAATCGCTTTTGCCTGAATCGGCATGCGCTCGGTCCAGTCATGACCGTTCCGTGTGAATAGGCTTACCTTGCCTTTTTTCACACGGGCCAACATACGATAGCCATCGAATTTAATTTCGTATAACCAATCACCTTCAGGCGGCTCACTGACGAGCGTGGCAAGCTGCGGTGAAAATGTTTCCGGAACAGGACCTACTTTTCGCTTAATTTCCGTTGATACTTTTTTAGCAGCGGGCTTTGCGTTAACGGCGGTATCAATTGCTTTCGCTGATGTTTTTTTAAGAGTCTTTTTAACAGTCGCTTTAACGTCCGGATCGACTGTTTTGCTTTTTGCAATAGGTGTATTTGTTTTACTACCTTGCTGCTTATCCATCGGTAATAGTTCTCCTGAAATAGCGCTTTCAGGACGATCTAGCAAGACGTTGTATTCACTGGAGGGGCGAGCGACTTCATCGCGCTCTTTGATAAGTAGCCAGCTGTTTTGCTTGCCACCGTAGCGTGTTTTTACGAGCGTCCAATCGCCGCTTAGCTTCTCGCCGATCAACGTGAATTTCAATTTGCCTGAGCTATAGATTTCTGTTGCATCGCCATGCGGTTCCCAAATGCCATGATCCCAAATAATCATGTCACCGCCACCGTATTCGCCCTTCGGAATAGTGCCTTCGAAATCGGCATACGCAAGTGGATGATCTTCAGTTTGGATGGCCATGCGTTTGTCTTGCGGATCTAGACTTGGCCCCTTCGGAACGGCCCAACTTTTTAACGTTCCTTCGAGTTCCAAACGAAAATCGTAATGCAGTCCTCTGGCGTCGTGTTTCTGCACCACAAAGCGCAACGCGTGTGCTTTCGGTTTTCGACGCGGAGCTCCTTCCTCGGGCGGCTCAGGGGTAATGTCGAAATTACGTTTTTTATTATATTCGCTATCCGGCCGCGCCATACATCACCTCTTTTGCGAAAAATTTCCTTTCAACTATTTGCACCAGTTTATTTGCTAGATGATTTTCTAGGAGCAGGTTTCGTTTTGCTTTCAGCTGCTTTTTTCGGAGCGGTTTTGCTGGACGATGATCGCGCAGTTTTTTTCGCCGGAGTCTTTGATTTAGTTGTCTTCGTTTCCGCTGACTTTTTGTCATCGGATGAGCCAGCTTCATGGTCAGTTTTAGTGGCAACCTTTTTTCCATTACCCAAGCTACGCTTTAGCAATTCAGTAAGGTCAATAATGTCTGCACTTCTACGCGGTTCTTCACCAGGTTCAGTTTCAACATCTTCGATTTTTCCTTCGGCAACTTTGGTATCGACCAAATCCATAATTTTTTCCTTGAAAGTATCAACATACTCCGTCGGATTCCATTTTCCTTTCATATCTTCGACTAAACGTTTCGCCATATCCTTTTCAGCTTTTGATAAAGTTGCCTTTGTGGTTGCACTGGTAAGTTCGATTGAATCGAGACCACGTACTTCGTTTGGCCAGCGCAACAAAATTAATACCAACGCAGAGTCGATTGGCATTACAGCTGCTAAATGTTGTTTGGTATGCAAAATTACACTTGCAAGGCCAACGGTTCCCGTTTCCGTTAGAGTTTCGCGCAACAGTGCATACACTTTCTCGCCGCGTTTGTCAGGCGCCAGATAATAGGGAGTTTCAATGTTGGCAAGCGGAATTTCCGCGCTACTCACGAATGAAAAAATATCAATGGTTTGTGTCGATAAGGGATGCGCTGATTTGATTTCTTCCTCGCTCAATAAAATGTATTTTCCTTTTTCGTATTGAATTCCTTTTACAATATTTTCTTTGGTCACTTCTTTACCCGTCACCTTGTTAACTCTCTTGTAGCCTACCGGGTCCATACTGCGCTTATCGAGCCAATCGAAGTCCACGTTATCGGACGACGTGGCCGATTGCAGTGCAACAGGAATGTGAACTAAACCAAAGCTAATTGCGCCTTTCCAAATTGAACGAGCCATCACGATACCTACCCTTGATTGAGTTAAAGCATTACGCCGTCGTTGTAAATGACCTTACCAAAACGTGTAATGTCCTGAATTTGTTCCAGCATCCTGTCCGCCGAATCTTCGGCATCCGCCTCAGATGCAAAGTTAGGAGCAATTACCCAGAGCATATGCGCTACTGAATCAAAAGATTTTCTCTGATAGCCGATGAGGCCTGCGTAACCGCTTTCATATTTCATTGCATCAGTCCACGCGGTGTAGTGACTAAATTCTTTAATCATGCGCTTCTCGATTTAGTGAAAGATTTTCGGCTGGTTTTCCTAACTTGGTCGTGACGTTTGATCGAATTTTAAATACTACTCCGTCTAGTTGCTGTCAAAATGTACGCTTGGACACAGACACGCACTTCATTTTCGCTAATAGTTATAATCGTTAATATCCGTGTCACCACGGTAGCTATTTAAACCCAACTGAAATGTATTGGAGAATATGATGGATAATTATCATTTAAATAAAGTCGATGATCATTGGCAGCTGATTAAAGAGGGTGCGAGCCGTGCTTCTAAAACTGGCGCGACTAAAGAGGCAGCAATGCAGCAGGCTCACGATTTTCTTGCAGATAAAATAGCGTCTTTAAAAATCCATGGTGCCGATGGAAAAATTCAAGAAGAGAGAACCTATCCAAGGAGCAAAGACCCGAGGAAAACCGAGGGTTAACGTTTTATTACGGTATTTTACCGTAATAATTAGTTTTATTAATTAAGCTTCAATGATGAATTGAAGCTATTTGTAGGTTTTTTTGCACATTAGTAAACATTTCTACGGTAGTTAACTCATCTAATTTATTCTCATGCACTTTTCCACTTTCACTTGAATGCTGACAAAAGAGGTCGCATTCCATAGTTACGTGCTCTGTGAGATCCGACATGCATGTTGATTCTTTTATCGTAATGTGTCGTGTCCCATGATATTCCACATGCGTTAACTCACTAACACGGATAAATCTATGAGCGTTCTTAAAATATATTTGATGAAATCTTTCATTCGCATGCGACAGATACGCCGCAACGATTTGGCCGAAATCTCCTTTAGCCGCCGGAAAACAAGTTTCATCCACAGCGAATGCACCGGCGCAAAATATCACACAAATTTTCGAAAACAGAGGTTGGAAAAAACTCTGTCTGATCTGTCCAGGAAAACCGGACAAAATTAAATTGGCGTGCATCAATCATTGACTTACTCAATTACTGAATATTGATTCCAGCATGCATGCACATGAATAGCTTGCGCAAGAACTAAACCATTCGGGTGATACAAACGATTCAGCTTCAATGAATATTTCGTTGCATAAGCAAGTCATGAATAAGCTTGCTGAAAATGGCGGAATAGTACCTGCTGATTTAAAGACTAATGTTTGGTTTGGTTCAGAATTGCTTACGATGTCGTAAGCAATTTTACTTTTTATTCGAATTAATCCAGTTGATAATTGAATTAATTTTCGTTCGCTGCTCTTCCATATGAAATGTTTCCGTTATGAACAATACCGGAATGTGAATCAATCCAGCTTGCTCTAGCGCAGTTTCGATGATCTAACATTTCTGAAGTAGATTTCAGTTTAGTCGTGCAACTCTATCGACTGAACATCAAATGGGACCTTGAGAGGTACTGTATTCGTGTCATCTGGTTTTGCTCGGAATAGTAGTGAATATTTTGACTCGATAAAGTACACGCGCTTATCCAATACTAAGCCCGATGAAGGATCGTTGAGGCCTGTCACCAATATGGACAACTCCTTCGTCTTGAGGTTTGCGAGACTGATTTGTCCGCCGTACGCGCCTTCCTTACCAAAGGCATTGCTTTCAAAAATGAGCAACTTGCCGTTGCCTAAGCTTCGAATGGCATCAGCGTTTTTCAGCGGACGCGAAAACTCGACTTTTTCTACCTTCCCGGCATCCCCATTCGCTAACACATCAAGTCGAAAAATATAGGGAACAGCTGCCACAGCACTCACATAGATATGCTGATCTTCGATCGCTATACCATTGACGGTAAAACCGTTGTTATCCAGTGCAAAAGCCACGTCATCTTTCCAGACTTCGAGTTCTGCCGCTTCAGCGGTCAAGCGTAGAACACGTGGATGACGCGAATCAGTTACATAAATGAATCCCTTTCGATCCATCGCTAAATCATTGCAGTATCCGCCACCGGGAAATTCATAACGCCGGATCGGCTCGCCGGTGGATAGATTGAATGCGAGAAGCGCGCTTGGGTGAATGGGTACAGTGGTATATCCCAAATCGCCCGAACATACCCAAAGGCGCTTACGCTTTTCATCCACCAGCAATCCCTGAGTATTACTTAACCCATTTGCACCAGGGGCGATTAACATAATCGGATTTCCACCATGTCGCGGCAACAGGACTACCGAACCCTGGCGCCAGCTACCGACGTACATTCCAGCGCTACCGACGGCCAGACTTTCAGGATACCAATCCGGAGGCAAGGCCAAGGTCTTGTCCATCGCGCAAACGCTTTGGGCTCCAAACATCATTAACATTACAAATACACGCAAGTAGGTTTTCATCGTTGTTCTCCATAGAATTGACGAAACTCATAGTGAAGAAACACCCACAGTTGATAAACTGTCAAAGAGTTACAAATAAAGAAACCAGGAGTTTGGAATGGACAAGCTAACGAGCATGGCGGTATTCACTCGCGTTGTAGAGAAAGGCAGCTTTGCGGCCGTGACCGAAGAATTTCGAGTATCCGCAACTATGGTCGCCAAACACGTAGTTAGACTGGAACAACACTTGGGCGCCAGGCTTTTAGATCGAACGACGCGTCAGCACCACCTCACTGAAATTGGCCGGCTGTACTATGATCGTTGCAAAGATGTACTTGCCGGGGTTGAAGCAGCAGAGAGAGTGACTGAAG
This sequence comes from Gammaproteobacteria bacterium, assembly GCA_004172865.1. GTDB lineage: Bacteria > Pseudomonadota > Gammaproteobacteria > Pseudomonadales > Cellvibrionaceae > Cellvibrio. Next base: position 83,125 of record SEBV01000010.1, read on the forward strand.
ACTTTCGATCAACACCTCGTGGCACACTTAAGGTCACGGCCCCCATTACTTATGGCACTTACGAATTAGTTCCAGCAATAGCCGACTACCTCGCGAAGTTTCCAGAAGTAAAATTGGAGCTTAGCTTGACCGATAGAATCGTTGACTTGGTTGATGAAGGTATCGAGATTGCCATACGCAGTGGGAAAATAGAGGGAGCCAACCTAGTCGCCCGCCCAGTTCGTCCCCACCCGATGGTTGTAGTAGCGAGTCCAGCTTATCTTCAAAATCACGGCACACCGAAAACGCCCCAAGATCTCATAAGCCACAATTGCCTCGGCTTCGCTCCTTGGGGGCAACATCCTCAATGGCGATTTCACAAAGAAGGTAAGACTGAAGTTGTTAACGTACAGGGGACTTTCACGACTAATAATGGACAAGCCTTAAAAGTTGCAGCACTGTCCAGCCTAGGTGTCATTCTGCAATCGAGATTGCTGCTAGCAGAAGAGATCAATTCGGAGGGTCTGCAAATACTTTTGCCGGACTGGTCGCTACCCACTCGGCAAGTACACATTGTAAGAACACAAGATAACCGTCCAACACAAAAAGTCAGATCGTTTGTAGATTTTATGATGGATAGATTGAGTTAATGAAGATACATACTTCGGTATGCGAACGCAGAGACAGCTGGTTTATCAAACAAAGCCAAAATTGATTCGAAAGAAAGCAATGCCTATTTCTAAAAATATGTTTTCTCAATTGACTCCAGCTCTTGAACGATCACAAGGTGGTTTAGGTATAGGACTTGCCTTAGTTCGCGCTCTAGTGGAACTCCATGGAGGGAAAATAGTGGCTAGGAGTGATGGCGTAGGAAAAAGTAGCGAGTTTATTGTTCGATTACCAATCTCAGCTGAATCTACAGAGATTATTCCAATAGTCGAGAATATCGCCAGTCAACGTATATTAGTCGTAGACGCTGCGGAAAGCCTAGCATTATTGTTAGAGATGATAGGACATACGCTACACAGCGCATAGTGGAATGTCAGGGTTACAGGCGGCAGAAGAATTTAAGCGCCGTGTGATTTTATTGGATATCGGACTTCCTGATGTTAATGGATATAAGGTGGCACAAAAAATTCGCCAACAGGCATGGGGTGAAAAAATATTTCTCATAGCGGCTACCGATTGGGGCCAAGAAAAAGATAAAAAATTAGCTAAAAATGCTGGGTTTGATAGGCATTGACTGAACCAATTGATTTTCAAAATCTGAATTCTCTGCTGCAAAATCTTGTCACTAGTAATTAGAGATTCCCTAAAATACTTTCAATTATTGGCATTATTTTTCGACCACGCGATTTATGCGTTAGTCGCAGCGATTGATGACTAAAACTTAGATGTTAATAATTTCAGCAGCTAGGGATTAAATTGTAGTGACGTCTAACCTTCCCGTTATACGGTCAGCGTTCCGCAATTAACGCACATTTAATAAGTAATCTGAGAACGTAGCGTTTGCGCCATATAGAGATGGTGCATACATCTGGGCAACATGCGAATTGCATAACCTCTAACGATCTGGTCATCGGACTTTATTGCCGTACGAAAGAGATTAACAACCTTGCGACGTTCAGTGGCACGAGCTTCCGCATAAGCCGAATCGAACGCTCTCCCATTACGCCGGAATATATACGTTCTTGCACGTTGATGTAACTCAACGTCACTGTATAGGTTTAAATGTTGATCTTCAGCAAATATGCGTAAATCTTTTAATACTGCTCGTTGCTCCTCTACTATTATTTTTGCATAGTCCTTCACAAAGGGGTTGGAAGATTTTGCGAGCGCAATTTTTGCCGTCTCAATCTCTGACACAGCTCGCACAGCCGTTATATCAACAAAATCTTGAGCGGTGGTCGCATACGCGCCGAAAGCCTTACCGCATGATAAGAGAGCGCTGAAAAAAATAATTGGGAGAGAAATTCTAGCGACAATCATATTGCAACGCCTAGCCCGAGCGTTCCTAACAGATTAAAAGGAATGATCCCTTATTTCTTTTTGAGTGCCTACGAATAGGGTCTTTAGATTAGTGTAGACCTTATTGTAGGCGGATCAAATAACATTGCTTGGTTCGTGATTAATATTATATAAAAGCTGGTTTTCACTTCCTTTTTACCACTACTTGATAATCTTTTTAAAAGTATTCAAAAACGTCAATGCTCTGTGAGGATTGTTTTCGTGAATTGAAAAGTTAAACTCGTCATTTAAAAAAGAGCTAGCAATCTCAGGCTCTATGTTAATGAAATTTTGAACGTCCCTGAATCCCATGAACCATCGTTCGAAATTCTTGTGGGTTATTTTTTCTTTTAACAAAAGAGTAACGTTAGTATGACGAGGATCATTTTTAATTCTTTCGTATAAACGTTCAACTTTCTCGTCCTCACCTTCAATGAGTTGCATAAAACTCCCGCCGTTGTATAGAAGAATCCCAGTGATATTTAATTCTTCATTATTTCTCTGGGCAACTTTTACAATGCCGCCTATTTCTCTATCGCTTAATCCAAGTACCGCTGAACTAATGTAGACCATACAAATCATATATGCTGTCCTATAGACCCTGCGACAATCGCAAGCTTAAATGAGAAGATACTGGTAAAAAAATATTAGAATTTTGCCAAATTTTAAACCGGGAATTCATGCTACTGTCCTAAAGTGATTCCTTGTTCCCCCTGATCTCTAGAAGACAATACATGAGCAATTCTTTAGGTTCAATTTTTTGATCCGTAGCGTCGCGCATACACTTGTGCAAATTCGGTTCCGAGGAAAAATATTTGAGCTAATAAATCCAAACCAGCAAAATGACTAAGAACCCGGACCACCATAAGTCGAACTAATTTCGCTTTTACCGAGATAAAGTCCCATCAAGAGGTTTCCAAGATTGAACAATATTGATGCCAAAACCGCACCTGCAAAAATATCACGCCACGATATTTCGGCGGCTAGCAGGTATTTAAACATCAATGAAAATAAACCAGAAATTAACCGCTGAAACAATGAAATCTATAACGGGCCACACCACTTCAAGGCGTGGAACTAGAGCACCGAAAAACTCGCTGAAAGCGGCAAGCCCGGCGCTAACTACAAGCAGTACCAAAAGCAAAAACACTATACTCAGAATCATTCCTGTAGAAAGGATACGATTAAAAATAAACAATTTAATAAAAAATTGCCAGGCTTCGCCTTAACTTCCCAGGTCGTATTAAATACATCCTGTAATTGAATAATGACTGTTGTTGTACCGATTGCTAACGTCGCTGAACCCCTTTAAATGATTTTCTATATTTTTACAAAGCAGAAACAGCTAAATTTGAAATAAGTTTAGTTATCTGAGCAATTTCCACGGGTTTAGTGAAATGATAATCAAATCCCGTTTCGGTAGCTTTCAGTCGATCAGCTTCGGCCCCCCAGCCAGTAAGCGCAATGAGAATTATATTTTCTAAACCTTGAGTTCTTCGAATTTCCTCCGCGGTTTGATAGCCATCCATACCAGGCATGCCTATATCTAAAAACATAACTTGAGGCTTGAAAATATGCGCCAATCTAATAGCTTCAAATCCATCATGAGCGCACGCCAAACTGTGCCCATTGATTTCAAGTAATGCTGCCAAGGTCTCAGCTGCATCTATATTATCATCCACCACCATTATTCGTAGCGACATATTATTTTCAGCAAATTTATCGTTCATTTTAATTTCCGATTTTTCTTCAGGGCTTGATTGTATTGTAGGAAGTGTAATTGAAAATTGACTTCCTTCTCCAAATTCGCTGAGAACCTCGACTTTTCCGTTGTGCATTTTAACGAGCTGATGAACAAGTGCCAATCCAATTCCGAGCCCCCCTTTCGAGTTTCCGACGTTGTGCGTTACCTGAGTAAACATATCAAAAATGGTTGGCACTTCAGATGTCTGGATTCCTATGCCATTGTCTATAACATCGATTGTCGCTTCGTGGAGGTTAATCGAAATATTTACAGTGATCTGCCCGCCATCATTTGTGTACTTGGCAGCATTGTTTAACAAATTAGAGATCACTTGAGCAATTCGTACTGCATCTGCATCAATAGTAATTAATTCGTTCGGCATATTAATGGTTAAGTGATGATGCTTTTCTTCAAGTAAAGGCAAGCTCGTTTCCACCGCACTAGAAATGATTTTTTTCAAATCCACACGTTCTTTTTTTAATTCTATTTTCCCACCACTAATTCGAGATATATCCAGAAGATCGTCGACAAGGTGAACCATGTGAGAAATTTGCCGTTCCATCATATCGCGAGTTTTTGCAATAATTTCTGGATTATGTTCGCTGGCTTTCATCAGGGACAATCCGCTTCGAACTGGCGCTAATGGATTTCTCAATTCATGAGCTAAAGTAGCTAAAAACTCTGTCTTGCGACGTCCCGTCTCCGACAGATCTGCCGCTAACTTTCGCAAATTTTCTTCCGTTTGTTTACGTTCGCTTATATCATTAAATAGAACGGCAATTTTTTGATCAGAATCTCCGAGACGGGTTACAAAAATTTCAAACCATTTTGCAGAATGCCTATTTGCTCGTTCAAATCGAATTGACTGACCAGTCGTTGCGACGCGCCCATAAATATCCAACCAAAATGAACTACCTTCGGGTTCCATATCATCAATTGTTTTACCGGTAATATCTACCATCCCGCTTAACTTTTCGTAGGCGGGATTAACTTCGATAAATTTGTAGTCAATTGTCTGCCTTGCCGAATTGAAAACCAAGTCGATAACGCAATAACCTTGATCAACCGATTCGAATAGTGTGCGATAACGTTCTTCACTCGTGCGCACTGCTAATTCAGCGAGTTTTCTTTCAGTCTGATCAATGCCGTGCACCAAAACTCCACTCACTTTTCCAGTAGAATCTTTCAAAGCCATGTAAACAAAATCCATAAACCGGTTTTCTGGTGGTTGCCCTTGAGTACGTTGCAGCGTGATGGACATATCCATTCCAGAAAAAGTTTCACCAGTTTGAAATACATTGTCCAATAACTCGAAGAATCCCTGTCCCTCAATGTCAGGAAAAGCCTCTCGCACAGATATACCTATCATTTTGCGATCACCGACCAATCGAACATAATGATCATTTGCGATTTCGAATATATGCTCTGGTCCGCGCAAAATACACATGAATGCGGGCGCTTGTTGAAAGACATCCGCCATTTGTGCATGAGCAACTTGAACTTCATTTAAAAGTTGTTTGCGCTCTGCTTCGTCTCGCTGACGCTCAGTGATGTCGCTAAATGTAATCACTGCCCCGGCAGGACTCCCGTTATTAAGAATCGGAGACACGGAGTATGAAACGGGAACGGGTGTTCCGTCTTTATGCCAGAATACTTCATCCTCAACTCGAATTGTATTTCCCTCACGCGCTGCTTTTCCAATTTTGCACTCTTCAATGGGGTATCTAGAACCATCGGCTCGATGGTGATGAATCACGGAATGTATAGATCTTCCGACCAACTCTTCAGATGAATAACCAAGCATTAAGGCTCCGGCATTATTCAGAAAAGTACATTCCGAATTAGGGCCCATACCGTAGATACCGTCGATGGACGATTCAAGTAAGAGCGAAAATAAGGCTCGATTCTCTGAAAGCTTTGCCTGACTTTCCAATACCTCGTCAGCAGCCAGCTTCTCGGCCGTCGCATCACGAAAAATTTTTGTAAATCCGTGTAAATGTCCAGCGTTATCTTTCAACGGCACCGTCACGCCGTCTGCATAAAATCGTGTACCATCTTTGCGCATATGCCAACGTTTATCTTCAGCAAGCCCCTTAGTAGAAGCCGTTCCCATTTCAATAAATGGCCTCTCGACCGCACGGTCTTTCGCTGTGAAAATTTGCTCGATAGAATTGCCAATCATTTCTTGCCGTGTCCATCCAGTTACCTCTTCTGCTCCACCCTCCCATTCGGTAATGATCCCTCCATGATCAGTCACTATAAAAGAATATCCCTTTGCATTTTCAAAGATGAGACGGATACGTCCATCCCTCTCACCGAGCTCCGCTTGATATCGTGCTCGTTCGCTAGCAGCAAGATCTTCCGCCCGTCTATGTAATTCAATATAAAAAGCGACTTTCGATCTTAAAACAATTTTGCTATAGGGTTTGGCAAGATAATCGACGGCCCCTAACGCATATGCTTTTTCTATGGGAAAAGCGTCGGGATCGGATGCTGTGATAAAAAGTACCGGCAATGCTGGAAATCGAATTCGTATAATTTCAGCGGCTTCAAGACCGTCCATGATAGGCATATGAACGTCCATAATTACTAAAGCGAATTCAGTTTGCAGCACTTGTCTTAAGGCGTCCTCCCCAGAAGACGCACGAACCAAATTTGCACCTAAGTCTGCAAGCGCAACATCATACGCAAGCATATTAGCCGGTTCGTCATCTACGAGCAGTATATTAATAGAAGCGGTGGAAATCATTTGAGAATCGTCTACGTGTGAATCGCTATGAATTAATTTTCTGTAATATCTTCTTAACAGAAGATAAATAACGAAGAGGTCATAATTAACAATCAGAACAGCTTTTTAAAGCAAATGTAATGTCAATGATCTTACTATATAAAACTCTAATTGCACTTAATTTATAGATAAAGCCCGAAATATGTTAAAGCGTCAGATCACGGTTTAAAAATATTCAATTTGCCTTGCGCCCTTCAAACGTTCGTTGGCGAACTATCCGATTATTTACTATTTGATATTCCCTTTTAAGGACATCTTGGTGTATCCGTAAATCGTAACTAAAAATCATGAAGGACTTATTAGGCCTAATAAACTTAATTACTTTTCTGGAGAAATGTTATGCGAGCCGTTACCTATCATGGCAGCAAAGACGTACGTGTAGATAATGTTCCTGATCCAATGATTCAAGACCCAGATGATATTAATTTAAAAGTCACGGCGACGGCAATTTGTGGATCCGATTTGCATCTTTATCGCGGGAAAATTCCCCAGGTTAAACATGGGGACATATTCGGCCATGAGTTTATGGGAATTGTCGAATAAAAAGGAAGCGGCGTTACTGCTGTTAATAAAGGAGATCGCGTTGTTATCCCATTTGAAATCGCATGTGGAAACTGCTTTTTTTGTGCTCTTAATCTGCATGCAGCATGTGAAACTACAAACACTGGACGCGGAGCAATCCTAAATAAAAAGCAAATTCCGCCGGGTGCTGCTTTATTTGGCTATAGCCATTTGTATGGCGGCTAGCTGGCGGTCAAGCGGAATACGTACGAGTCCCAAAAGCCAATGTTGGACCCTTTAAAATTCCCGACGGCCTCAGTGACGAAAAAGTGTTGTTCCTATCAGATATTTTGCCTACAGGATATCAAGCAACAGTTAACGCAGGAATCACGACCGGAAGCAGTGTTGCAATTTATCGCGCAGGCCCTGTAGGTCTTATGGCAGCGGCTAGCGCCAGATTTTTAGTAGCTAACAAAATTTTTATGATTGATCACCATCCATATCGCCTTGAATTCGCTAGTCGCGAATATGGAATCATACCTATGAATTTTGACGAAGTTGATGATGTTGCTGAGGCAATTATCGAACAGACAGACGGATTTCGCGGAGTTGATTCCGCCATCGATGCAGTAGGCTTCGAAGCGAAGGGAAGTGCTGTGGAAAGTGTGTTAACCACTTTAAAAATTGAGAGCAGTAGTGGCAGTGCGTTAAGGCAATGTATCGCATCTGTGAGACGCGGCGGCGTTGTAAGCGTTCCGGGAGTGTATGCAGGATTTCTGCATAGATTTTTGTTTGGTGATGCATTTGAAAAAGGATTAACTTTCAAAATGGGTCAACTCATGTGCAAGTTTTATTGCCGCATTTGCTGGAACAAATTATTGCCGAAAAGCTTAAACCGGAAATTATTATTTCACATCGTATGAGTTTAGACGACGCCGCAGAGGGATATCGTATCTTTAATCAAAAGCAAGAGGATTGTCGCAAAGTAATTCTGAGACCTGGCAACTGATATCTTCCAGAGAGGTTTAACGTACAGTGTCCACGGATAAACAGCTATCAGAGTTGAAGAGTTCCCAATAGCGGTTTGTTAATTTTCACTTATCGAGGAAACTATCATGAACGCTATTGCTAAAAAATATCGCGCACTGCTGCTCCAAAAATTCCGGACGCCACTGCGTTACTTGGAGCTGACCATAAAAAGGTCGATACACTATTTAACGAATACGAAAAGACCAGATCCGTTTGGAAAAGAAAGCTATCGTTGCTCAGGTCTGCAAGGCTTTAACTGTTCATGCTCAAATCGAGGAAGAAATATTTTACCTGGCGTTTAAAGCGGCTCTTAAAGACAAGGAGCTCATTCCGGAAGCTACAGTAGAACATCAAATATTAAAAGATTTGATCGCGCAAATTGAGGGAATAGAACCGGATGGCAAAATTTATGATGCTAAAGTAAAAGTTTTATCTGAATATGAAAAACATCACATCAAGGAAGAGCAAAATGAAATTTTTCCAAAAGCAAAATCTGCAACAAAACTAGATCTTAAACAATTAGGCGAATAACTTTTAAAGCGTAAAATCGGAGCTTCTTGCGGAACTAGCTTAAATATATTATTGGTAAAGACTTTATGGATAATGTTACTTCGAATACGGAGGTTAATATGAGAACTAAAAATGATAGCTATGTACTTATAACAGGTGCTACCAGTGGTATCGGATTTGAGTTGGCAAAAATTTTTGCTGAACATAAATTTAACCTGATCATTATCGCGCGAACTCGCTCAAAGCTTGAAGAAGTTGCGTCAAATTTCTTAAGCAATTACTGAGTGACTGTAATTCCAATTGCAAAAGATTTATTTACCAAGGAAGCTGCCTTTGAACTATATGAGGAAGTTATCAACAAGGGATTAGCTGTAAATGTCCTAGTAAATGATGCCGGTCAAGGATTATATGGAAAGTTTATTGACACAGATATCTTGAGAGAGTTAGATATTATTCAGTTAAATATTAATATCTATGTTATTTTGACTAAGCTATTTCTACGCGATATGGTCAGAGATGACAATGGAAAAATTTTAAACGTGGCATCTATTGCCGGGAAGGTGCCCGGACCAATCCGGTCCGTATATCATGGCACTAGAGCTTTTGTGCACTCATTTACCGAAGCAATTCGTGCAGAATTAAGTGAGACTGACGTTACTATTACGTCTTTGTTACTTGGCGCAACAGATACAGACTTTTTCAACAAAGCAGAAATGCAAAATTCTAAAGTTTTGGATGGTGAATTGGCAGATCCTGCTAAAGTAGCTCGCGATGGCTTTGATGCTTTGATGCTTTGATGAATGGCGACGATATGGTTATATCTGGAATTAAAAATAAAGCACAGGTTGCTTTAAGTAGTATAACGCCAGATAGCATGCTTGCTAAACAGGTGTTAAAACAGCAGTCACCACACGACGCGCATTAACGAGTAGTAGTTACCAGCGGAATTGAGCATTGAAGCTTCAATCCCTTTAGCTTTTTTACTGTCAAAACTGCTTGTATGGAGATGATATGAAGCCTAAGTATTCCTTTTTAAAAAGAAATGGTCTACTCGTCGTTTTTATCACACTCATGCTACTGACATGGGCGGGCCAAGCTTATACAGGTTGGAACGAAAGTAATGAGGAGCGCTTACAAAAAAATCTTTCTTTGTATTCCTTTTCGGAATACTTGCATTCAGGACATTTCATCCAGGCAACATTTGAAAATTGGGAAAGTGAGTTTTTTCAAATGGGATTATACGTTTTTTTAACTGTATTTCTCTTTCAACAAGGCTCCGCAGAATCTAAAAGTCTCGAGAAAGCCGAAGACGTTGATAGGAACCCCCGAGTAACTGAGGAAGCACCGTGGCCTGTAAAAAAAGGTGGGTGGGTCTTAGCGATATATAAAAATTCTTTAAGTCTTATATTTATGTTTTTATTTGTAGGATCATTTATTTGCCATGCCTACGGAACAATGGAGCAAATAAATGAAAAAGAAAATAAATCACTTACACTTTTTGAAGTTTTCACAGAAAACAGATTTTGGTTCGAATCGCTACAAAATTGGCAGAGCGAATTTCTCTCAGTAGCAGCAATTGTATTCTTTTCAATTTATTTGCGGCAACATGGCTCGCCAGAATCGAAACCTGTAGATGCACCTCATGACGAAACTGGGAAGTGAGAGGACATCCGCGCTGCTCTCGCTTGCTCGCTATTAAAATACATTTCGTTCTAACAGCATAAGTGGATTTGTTAATTTATGTGAAATGTTTTTCCAATTTAAATAACAAAGTAGAATGGTCTGTCACAATGTATTCGTCATGAAATTGATGAATTGTTTTGCCTGAATGTGAAAGATCAGCTTCATTAGTATCAACTAAGCGCGTCCAGGCACATCCTTTAGGTGAGAACGGCAGCCTAAAACTCACGGGACCTGAATGTGCATTTACTACCAATAACAGTGTTGCATCGTCACCTTTGCGTCGGATACCTGAAGGTTGCGCGCGCCCATCCATCAACATAGCGAGAAAAGCATTATCTGTATTATCCCAATCCACTTGGGCCATTTCAGCACCGCTGGTGGAAAGCCATTTAACGTCTTTTACCCCTAAGTCCTCGTTAATCGCGCCGACGAGAAATCGACCACGCCTTAATAACGGATGTGAATGGCGAATCTTCAATAAATGTTGAGTAAACAAAACGAGATCTCTATTTTCTTTTTCTAACTCCCAATTCAACCAGCTAATGTCGTTATCCTGACAATATACATTGTTATTTCCCTGATAAGTATTTGCGAACTCGTCACCGGCCACGAGCATGGGAGTACCCTGGGATAAAAATAAGGTGCTTAAAAAGTTTCTGATTTGTCGTTTGCGAAATGTGTTAATGCTTTCATCGATTGTTGGACCTTCGATACCATAATTGCAGGATAAATTATTATCATTCCCATCGCGGTTTTCATCACCATTGGCTTCGTTATGTTTTTCGCTGTAACTCACCAAATCATTCAATGTAAATCCATCGTGAGCTGTTATGAAATTAACGGTCGCAGCAGGGCGTCGTCCGCGATGGTTAAATAAATCGCCCGACGTTGTAAGACGATTAGCAAGCTCTGGTACCTGCCCGTTGTCGCCGCGCCAAAACGCCCGCGCGGTATCGCGGAAGCGGTCATTCCATTCCATCCACCCCGGTGGGAAGGCGCCAACCTGATACCCACCTATTCCACAATCCCAAGGCTCAGCGATTAATTTAATCTGGCTCAATAACGGATCTTGTCGGCACGCAACATTAAAACCATGTTGTTCGTTAAAACCCGTTTCCTCGCGAGCGAGAATTGTTCCTAGGTCGAAACGAAAACCGTCAACACCCATTTCGCTAACCCAGTAACGCAACGAGTCGGTGACCAAACGCAACACACAGGGGTGAGTGAGGTCAAGGGTATTTCCCGTTCCAGAATCATTCATGTAATAACGCTGATCACCCGGCATTAATCGATAATATGTTGCATTGTCGATGCCACGCATGGATAAAGTCGGCCCTAATTCACTTCCTTCGGCGGTGTGGTTATAAACAACATCGAGAATTAATTCGAGTCCAGCCGAATGAATCTCCCGCGCCATTTTCTTAAATTCGGCGTGATGTCCGGTGGCGAGATAAGTAGGTTGAGAGGTAAAAAAAGCAATGCTGTTGTACCCCCAATAATTACTTAATCCCTTTTCAACCAAAAGATTGTCATTAACAAAAGCGTGAACAGGCAACAACTCAATGCTGGTAACGCCTAATTTTTTGATGTAACTCAATAATTCTTTAGTTGCTAAGCCTTTGCACGTACCCCGCACTTTTTCGTCGACTTTTGGGTGACGCATGCTGATACCGCGAACATGTGCCTCATAAATAACCGTATCGTTAAAAGGAACGCGAAATTCTTTTTTATCTTCCCAATCAAATGTTGAATCGACCACTTTTGATTTAGGTACATAGGGAGCACTGTCGCGCTCGTCAAAACTTAAATCCAAATCGGGAGAGCCAATGGTATAGCCAAAAATTGCTTCATTCCATTCGAGTGTTCCCACCAATTGTTTCGCATAAGGATCAATTAATAATTTGTTGTGGTTAAAGCGATGACCGTTCTGCGGCTCATAGGGACCATAAACACGATAACCGTACACTTGCCCTGGAGCGGCATTTGGTAAATAAACATGCCAAATTTCATCGGTATATTCGGGCAATTCAATTCGTTCTAATTCAATTTTTCCCGACTCATCAAACAAGCACAATTCCACTTTGGTCGCATGTGCTGAAAATAGTGCGAAATTGACACCCTTACCATCCCAAGTTGCACCCAATGGAAACGGATTTCCTTCTAAATAATTGAGGACTTAGACGATGTTTTTGAAGAAGTAGAGGCTTTCATATAAATTCCTTAAAAAAATGTGAGGACACCATTTTCGCTACTAAATTTAAAGCGAAAAAAACTCTGAGATAACGTCAAAGTTACCTCTAGGAAATTTAAATCTTAGGTTTGGTCAGGTTGCTCAGGCTCAGTTGGGCCCTTGGCTTCGGAAGGATCAATTGATCTTTTCAATCCGGCATCTTCCCCGCTTTGGGCAAGACTACTTGCCTGCTTCCAGTGACGGTCAGATTGACCATCTGGCTTACCTTCTGCTTCCCAAATTTGATGGGCTACTCTACGGATTATCTCATCAGATGTTGACATACCAGGCTCCAAATAGAATTTCATGTCCCAAATCTATAACAATGAATAAGCAATCATCAGTGTGTTGAGTCGCATAGCTATTTTTGTTTCAACCATCTTATATTTTTCTGATTAAAGTTTGATAACGAACGGAATATAAACTACCTACTGTTAGTTTTAGCGCTTAGTTCGTTTCGATATTGTCATTATCAATGCGGTTACTTCAATAAAATCGCCATCGACATTAGCAAAAATCCTAAACATGGAAATCGGTATGCAAAACGTTGATTGTCTAATCATTGGTGCAGGCCCAGCTGGCTTGACCGCTGCAATATATCTTGCGCGTTTTAGGCGAAATGTAATTGTTGCTGACGGTGGTCGTAGTCGTGCATCCTTAATTCCAATAAGCCATAACTACCCCGGATTCCCAGAAGGACTTAGCGGTAAAGATTTGTTGTCTCGCCTACGCCACCAAGCTAAAGCACATGATGTACATATAATGCAGGGAATGGTTAACCGTCTTGAAAACCATGGTGAATTTTTTGTCGCAAATGTAGAGGGAAAATTAATTGAAGCAAAAAAAGTATTGATTGCAACTGGAATTAAGGATGAACATCCCACTATTGAGAATTGGAATAAAGCAGTGTCGCAGGACACACTTCGATTATGTCCGATTTGCGATGGTTATGATGTGAAAGATCAAATATTGGGCTGGTATCATCATTAAAATGTTGCCTTGACCATTCCCTTTTTTTACGAACGTTTTCCAAAAAAATTACTCTTTTTTGTAATCCCACCGCTATCGATTTGAATTATGAAATCAGACAAAAATTACAGGAAGCCGACGTCAATATGGTAGAAAACACCATAGAAAGTATATCTTTATTGGAACAACCTGCCATAAAAACTCATGCAGGAAAAAAATACATATTTGATACACTTTACATAATGTTGGGCGAATAGAAAGGAATTGAATTGGCAGCGAAGCTGGGAGCAAATATAAAAGAGACCGGGCAAATTATTTCTCAACGAACATCAAGAAACTTCTGTGAGCGGACTTTACGCTGCTGGTGATGCAGTGAATTCCTTACATTAAATAAGCGTTGCAATTGGCAACGCTGCTGTTGCCGCAACAGATATGCACAATAAGCTGCCACACAACTATCGGTGAGACTTACATTTTTTTGAGTGTGTTGTCGAACAGATCATATTTTTTAAAATTGTAATCCTGCCTTTTCTATTAAATATGAGGATTTATTATGAAACCTTTATCACTGCTTATTGCATCATCAACTCTACTTGTTACTTCACTGAGCTCTGCCGTATTTGCCGAAACAACACCGCCAAAGACGGATGCAGATATGCAAAAAGTGTTAGATGCACTCGCAAGTCTCAACGGAAAACCGATTGAAGATTTAGATCCAGGGGAAGCACGTATTCAACCTACTCCTGCGGATGCCGTGAAAAAATTATTACAGGACAGTGGTAAAAGCACGGCTCCTGACGCGAGTATATCGGTTAAGGAAATCAGTATTCCTGGGCCTTTCAGTCCTATTCCCGCTTATACATTTACCCCCGAAGGAAAAGGCCCATTTCCTGTATTAATTTATTATCACGGTGGCGGCTTTGTAATCGCGAATACTAAAACATATGAGGCTTCTGCACGTGCTTTAGCAAAAGGTGCCAAAGCCGTTGTGGTTTCGGTTGATTATCGCCAAGCACCAGAAAATAAATTTCCAGCTGCGACTGATGACGCCTTCGCTGCTTATAAGTGGACACTGGATCATGCCAAAGACATCAACGGTGATGCAAAACATATCGCTGTCGGTGGTGAAAGTGCAGGTGCAAATTTGGCCACTGTCGTGTCATTAATGGCGCGCGATAAAAAAGTACAATTACCAGTGCATCAGTTACTGGTATACCCGGTTGTAAGTGATGATATGAGTTCACCATCGTACAAACTCAATGAAGATGCAAAGCCACTTAATAAGGATATGATGAAATGGTTTTTCAAATATTATGCAGCAGATCCTAAAAACCCCTACGCACTTCCAATTAAAACCGACTCCCTAAAAGGCTTACCATCTGCAACAATTATCACCGCCGAAATCGATCCATTATTATCAGAAGGTAAAGCTTATGCCGACCGCTTGAAAGTTGAAGGGGTTAACGTTGACTACCGTGAGTATAAAGGTGTAACCCATGAATTTTTTGGCATGGGCGCTGTAGTTAAAAAAGCGAAAGATGCAGAAGACTTTGCGTCAGCCAATTTGAAAAAAGCTTTTGCTAAATAATCTATTCCCACTAAAAAGCCACTCCAGTTTGGTTGGCTTTTCGCTTCTCTCTTAATTTTTTGAATAACCTACATCGTCAATTTTTCGATATCGCTGGTAACTTTTAGTTATATTTTTCTTCAATGATATTCTTTAGTGTTAATGCGTTTCGAGGTGCAAAGCCACCGATATCGTTATTAAGGTAGACGTAGGGTGTAATATGATTTTTCTGCCATTCGACTACATTTTCTGCCCATTGCTCAAGCATTCTATTTGGATATCCACCGCTATACTTTTCGCCATTCCCGTGAAACCGGACATAAGCAATTTTAGAGGTTACCACATCTGGTGTAATACTTCCGGGCATATCGTGAATACAAAAACCGACATTATATTGACGTAATAAGGCAAACATTTCATCACGTAACCAATCACGATTCCTGAACTCAAAAACATAATCATTCGGGCGTGGAAGTGCTGTGAGAAACTCCTCCAATCGAACACCGTTATAATTCCATGTTGGAGGAAGCTGAAATAGCACTGGCCCTAATTTATCGCCCAGTAAAAGAATTCGATTAAAAAATAATTGAAAGGCATCATCAGAATCCTTAAGCTTTTTATTATGTGTGATAAAACGACTCGCCTTTACCGAAAAAGTAAAGTTCGCAGGTACCCCTTGCTTCCAAGATAACAACGAGTGTTCCGTAGGTAACCGGTAGAACGAATTATTAATCTCTACTGTATCAAAATGTTTTAGATAGAGATTAAGATATTCATTAGGTTTGGCATATGTGGGATAAAAGTTGCCACGCCAGTGGAGGTAGTGCCAACCCGAACAACCTATGTGGATCGCCATTTTTGCATTTCACCTATCATTAACTCTGGCACCTTTAGGTACAGAAATATAATTAACCATGATGCAAAGCATTAATAAGCTGCTGCTTACTCATGGTCGAACGGCCCACGATATTTTTAGCGCGCGCTTTTTCAAGCAAACTTGCTTTGGTTTCTTCGCTACCAGATCTTTCCCGTGAAATTCCGTGTTTGCTCGCTACCGCTTTGTGAGCTGAATCCTTCCTGGCGGCCTTGTTAGTTTTTTCTGAAGTATGCTCCCCAGAACCACCATGTTCACCACCACCCGACTGCTTGTTCACAGTAGCCCATGCGCGCTTTTCGGCCTCATCTTTTGAAACACCTTTGTGTTCATAACCATTTTCAATATGCTTCGCCTTACGTTTTTGCTCATCAGAATATTTATCTTTATCGCCACGTGCCATGATAATCTCCTCAACAAACTATAAATAGGATGGTTAAACGACAGTTTATGTCTGGTAGTTATTTCTGACCAAAAATGCCCTGCCATATTTCTATTTATGGCAAGTGTTCGCCACCAGTTACGCCAATAACTTCAGCAGTGATATAACTTGATTCCTGCGACGCCAAAAAAACAAATGCCGGTGCAACTTCCGCCGGTTGGCCGGGACGCCCCATAGGAACTTTTTCACCAAAATGTTTTAATTTTTCATCGGGCTGACCGCCGCTTAATTGCAACGGCGTCCAGATCGGGCCAGGTGCAACAGCGTTAACGCGTATGCCTTTCTCAATAAGCGTTTTCGCTAAACTTTTTGTAAAGGCAGTAATCGCCCCTTTTGTGGATGCGTAAGCAAGCAGACCTGGCGACGGCTGATAAGATTGAATTGAGGTGGTGTTAATAATTGCAGAACCCGGTGGCATATGCGGTGTCGCGGCTTTGGTGATCCAAAACATTCCAAATACATTCACTTCATATATTTTTTTAAATTCTTCGGAAGGAATATCTTCTATATGTTCAGTAAATTGTTGCTTACCGGCATTATTTACTAAAATATCTATAGAGCCGAGCTCATCTACTGCCTGCTTTACTAATTGTTTGCAAAAATCTTCATTAGAAATATCGCCAGGAATGTAAACGGCTTTGCGACCTTCCGCTTCAATATATTTCATGGTTTCTGTCGCATCAACTTCTTCGCTGGGAACATGAGTAATAACAATGTCAGCACCTTCGCGTGCAAATGCAATTGCCACAGCACGGCCTATACCAGAATCAGCGCCCGTTATTAATGCTTTGCGGCCAGCAAGTCGTTGCGATCCACGATAGGTTTTTTCGCCGTGATCTGCCTGTGGTTTTAATAATTTATCCAAGGCTGGTTCAGGTTGGGAGGGATCCGGTTCAGCATGCGGAAGCGCATATTGATAACGCGGATCTTGCATTGTGTATTGATCGGTGCTGCTCATAACAATCTCCTAAACAAATTAAAGGACCTAGATTTTCGTGCCGTTCATTCATACTCTCAGTACGGCATATAACAGTAAAGTTTTTTAATGTCGCCTAAGAATGAAAATGCCTGGTATCAGGGATTGTTTTCGAACAACTCCGTCTTGCACTATCAAGAGAAGCTTTACGTGAATTCTACGATTGACCTACGCAACTATCTCACTTTACCTATTAAAGTGCCACCGACCATCTTATTGTCCACGTTGAAATGAAAGTATTCAATTATGGAAGCAAAATCATTTGTGAAGCTAAAGCAATCATTATAATTTTTGACGTGGAAATTCTTGTATGTAAAATACTTCTGAACTATCCATTTTTTATTTACGTAATGATAAGACTACATAAATCGCAGTTGATATTTTCATTAAACTTACTGTCATCACATTTGAGCGTCGTTGGCGTTCGTTAACGTACATTCACATTAGTTTAGTTTATTAGTATCAAATTAATGCAATATTGCAGATATGGTGTCAGTTGAGGGTGTTACAATGAACTTTATCACTTGGATTATAGTAGGTGGAATACTTGGTTGGTTAGCGAGTATTGTAATGAAAACAAATGCCCAACAAGGCATTTTTCTAAATATTATTGTCGGTATAGTGGGCGCCTTTTTAGGTGGATTTCTATTATCCCCGTTATTTGGAGCAGGCACGATTAACGGTAATGACTTTAGTGTAATGGGATTACTAGTTTCATTCCTAGGTGCCATCATACTTCTCGGAATTATCAATTTCTTCCGTCGCCGTAGATAGGCTATATGTAAGCTTTAGTCCAGAATGCGCCTCCTTTATTGTGGATTAAAACTTACAAATACTAAATCAAAACTTAAATTTTTATTAAATATTCTCAAACACCAGATGGAAAAAGTGAAAGCCACCTCTTCTTTATATTGTATCCGCCAAGAAGCAATGTCTTTCAAAAGTGCAAGTAATTTATTTAGTTCATTCTGACCACTTTTAGCTCATTGCCATACAAAATTTCGAGCGTTTGCCGGTCTTCATTGTACATAGGGTTGCCGTCCACATATCGCACCAACTCAACGATCATTGGAATTCGGCTTCTTAACACTACTTCTCAAAATTGGTATCGTCCGCGTATTCCACTAACTACAGCCTCAAATATTTATCGGTGAATTATGGAAGATGCTAGGGTGCCTGCAAGCTCCCTAATAAGGTTTTCCGGCTTCAAGATTCCGAAAATAAATAAAGTTCAACGAAATTTCAGAACAAAAATTTAAACTGACCTCAATTTTACCTCTGTATCATCGCGATTAGAAAAACTGAATTAACTCGCCATCAGGTATTTGCAAGACCATGGAATTAACCTAGTGAAACTAGGCATTTTACAATTAGTCATTGAATAACTTATTGAGCTACTTGGGAGAGCGTGCCGATCTACCTTCAGTTTTTTAAAGGAGGAGATGGGTGAAGCATCTCGTTGATATGGACCGCCTCATATAATTTCATATATGAAGCGGTCTTTTTTTTATTGATCAAAAAGTCCTACGGTGGTCCCTACCGCTAATACATGGCCTTTCATTGCTTCAAGCAATTCTTCGCGAGTTGTGCCAACTGGTAAATTCAATAAGGTATCAAGGGCAAAAATCTGAAAATAATAATGGTGGGCTGGATCTGTAGGAGGAGGATTAGGACCTACGTAACCAATGGCTCCTTGATCATTTTTTCCTTGAAAGGCAGCTTCGGGCTTGGCAAGTTCCGGGAGTGAAGGAATTGCCGCAGGCAATTCGAGAATATTTGCCGGGAGATTATAGACCGTCCAGTGAACGAATGGTGCTTGCTCCTTAACGTCCGGGTCTTCCATCAAAATCGCATAGCTTTTTGTTCCCTTTGGTCCATTACTCCATTGTAAAGGCGGTGAAATATTTTCTCCTTTATTGGCAAACGTAAAAGGAATTGCTGAAGCATCAGCAAATGCTGATGACGACACGGTGAGGACTTTTTGTTTTCCTTGAGTTAATATTTTAGACGCGAGATTCGCAACGTGCGGGTTTGCCGGAGTCAATGGATCTACACTTGAAATGTGTACACCTGCCCCATCTGAATTAGTTGGGATCCCTGGCGTTTTCCCTACACGCTCCTTACCCGTGTAAGCAATGTGATAGATGACTCCGTTTGTATCGTCTGCTAACAATAAAGCGCCATCCTTTGTTTGTGCTATGCCAGCAAGTCGACCATGATGAAGCCAATGATCACCCTCCCTCGTTAAAAAGCCTTGCAAGAATGCTTCAAATTTCACCGGCTTTCCGTTTTCAAAGTGAACGCGTGCAACTTCATATCCGGCTGGCGGTTTTCGGTTCCAAGAACCACGCAGCGCAATAAACGCATCCCCCTGGTATTCTTTTGGAAATTGTTTCCCAGTGTAAAAAGTCATCTGCATTGGCGCTGCATGAGGTGTATAAAATCCGACAGGATTAACACTTCTTGACGCCCACTCTTGCATTGAAATATTTCCCGGTGGCTCATCCTGCGGATTAAATTTTCCGTCGTCATAAATATAAGGCCAACCGTATTGCTTTCCTTTTACAATATGGTTTAGCTCTTCGTGCTGCTCGTTATCTCCCAGCCAATCTATTCCATGATCCATTCCATAAAGCTCACCAGTACGAGGTTCGAAAGCAAACCCAATTGTGTTTCGTAAACCAGATGCAAAAATTTTACGACCGCTTCCATCTTTATTCATTTGCAATATGGTGGCACTTTCAGGATTTGTTTCATTACATGCATTACACGTAGATCCAACCGATACATATAGCTTCCCATCTGGACCGATTGCTATCGTTCTATTAGGGTGTTGGCCACCATCAGGCAAGTCATCAACAATACGCTCCAAAGCTCCAAATTTACCATCTGCCTGAACCGCAGCCTTATAAATATCATTTACCGTCACAAGATAAACCGTAGTTCCATCAAACGTTATTCCATGCATTCCAGGTCTGTTTGCAACGACCTCTTGACCATCGGCAACACCATCGTTGTTAGTGTCAGTAAGTTTCACAACATCACCAATGTCGCGACGTGTGACGTATACATTGCCATTGTCAGCAACAGCAATCATTCTCGGATTCATCAGGCCTTCGGCAAAAACTTTTATATCAAAGCCATTAGGAACTATCAGACGTTTTATTAAATCTTTTGCCGGGACTTTTTTCGGCTCTAAAACATGTCCGACGATTTCAACGTCAGCCGCCTTTGGATCTTTCAGTTGAGCTGACACGGGCTGTTGAGCGTATGTATTTGAAGCGACTAGACATGCAAGTCCTAATAAACCGCATTTTGGTAATATATATTTCATCACAAATCACCTCTGATTGAATTTACCTCGAAGCGCAATACAATACAGATGAACGGATAAAAGTTGCGTTATATACAACACATAGAGAGCGGAAAGATCTTCCTGAATGATTCACCTCAAACATTCACATAACATTCAAGACACATCTCGGATAATTTCCCTATCAAACTCAAATTTTTCTGAGCTTTTAATTATTTCAAATTGAAACTCAAAACGATCAGCAGCCTTATTCATTTCCATACGCATATCGTCTAGGGCGAATCGATATGCTGGATACAATTTTGTATGCCATAATTCAACGTCATCATGAGTTTTGGGATCGAAGCCTGCGTACACCACTCCTCGACAGCATCTCAAAACGTCCTCCTCAATCGTCCCGTAGATAACGTCAGGATGTGCGTAATGTGATGGCCTATAGATAAAAACGTATTTCGCAATTTTTGACGAGAGAGAACGCGATAACAGATCTGAAAAATGCATAGCCAAACCGTCCGATTTTAATGAAAGTCTCAGAACTCTTTTCCAAAGGCAAACTAATATGCCACTTTTCTTCTTAAGCCTTTCGATTAATTACGCAGAGCTTCTATGCGACCCAGTTACGCTAATATGACATCGTTCTTCTTCAATACATTGTTGTTGATGATGCGTTTTAGCACTATGAATGTAATGTCCGGACAAAAGTGAAGATTGTGTCCCAAGATGATTGCATATCGAACCGAATAAGCTGATTTGGAAAGATCTAATTCATGCAAGGAAGCTATTGATTAATATTGACTAAAGTTTCAAAACCAAAAGTGATTCGGAATATTGAAAGACGTCTAGGTGAGATATTAGAGGAGGTGTCCAATTAAAATTATTAGCATAATGACACAATATGTCGTCGAGAAACCAAGTATAGGATTTAGCGGGAGTGGCATACTGTCTCTACAACAGTAACACTACCATAGTATTGACCGTTCATGGAGATTATACCAGACCGTAGAGATCACCAGTTCACAAAACCATTTCAATACATATCACATTACGTGAGCTTCGATGCCACAAGATGCTGGCGCATAAAATATACCTATTTAATTCAAAAAATTATTCCTATCAGCTTACAGGAAAACTAATCCTCACGAATTCTGGTTTTGACCTATAGTAAATTGGAATGCAAATTTTTCGATGAAAGTTAATTTAGAATTACTTATATGCAGATACCGCCCTACCCAGACAATGAAAACGAGCGTATTGCAGCGTTATACGCCGCCAAAATCCTGGATACAACTACTGAGGAAGTATTCGATCGAATTACTCGCTTGGTCGCACAAACTCTCAACGTCCCCGTTGCATTAATTTCCCTAGTAGATACGGATCGCCAATGGTTTAAATCCAAAGTTGGGGTGAGCGTTGACCAAACTACTCGCGATATATCTTTTTGCGGCCATGCCCTTCTTGGCGAAACAGAATTTGTGATTAATGATTCGCATGAAGATCCGCGATTTAGAGACAACCCTCTTGTTACCGGTATCGCTAATGTAAGATTCTATGCAGGTATTCCATTACACTCCGTAGAAGGATATGTTCTAGGCACTCTTTGTTCAATAGATCACATACCACGCAAACTTACCGAGAATGAACTCAATACATTAAAAGATCTAGCTAGCATTGCAGAAGAGCTAATCCAGCAGCGACAACTAGCCCTTACAACGACTGAACTTATTCAAACTCTGGAAGAACGTGAGAGTAGATACAGGCATCTCATTGAACATTCACCTGACGCGTTTTTTATACACATTGAAGGGATTTTTACTTTCGTAAATACGGCAGGACTGAAGTTACTCGGCGCCAATAATAAAGAACAAATTTTGGGCAGCCCGGTAATCAATGTAGTTGCACCTGAATATCTCCAGGTAGTTCAAAACCGATTAAAACGGGTAATGATCGACGGTCTTGATTCTCCCCTGATGGAACTTGAATGGTTAAAACTTGATGGCACACGCATTTTTGTCGAAGTCACGGGAATCCCGTTTAAACAAGCAGATAGGCGCGCAGTTCAAGTTATTGCCCGTGATATTTCTGAGCGGAAACGTCAAAAGCAGGAGCTAAAGCGACTTGCGACGAACGATACCTTAACCGGACTTCCCAACCGAGCGCTATTAATGGATCGCCTCCGCCAAGGCATATCGCGCTGGGAACGACATCAACAAAAAGCTGTAATCGCCTTTATAGGCATGGATCACTTCACATATTTCAACGATACGTTTGGAACCAGCGCGGGCGATCAAGCTCTGCTCGCTGTCGCTAAAAATCTACAAACGTGGCTACGAGAAAGCGATACTGCTGCGCGCATTGGCGGCGACGAGTTTGTTTTAGTGCTTGAAGACGTGCGCGATGATGAAGATTCGTCACTAATTCTAAATCGTATATTCGATCATATATCTCAGCCTGTTTGGATTGGAACTCAAGAGTTCACGATTGCATCGAGTGTCGGCTTCTCCTGCTACCCGAGCGATGGCGCAGATCCCGATGCCCTACTGAGCTCAGCGAGTGCCGCTATGTATCGCGCTAAACATCTCGGCCGCTCTAACATTCAACAATACTCAAAAGATATGCGAGCGCAAGCCAGTGAGCGTTTTGTTCTTGAAAATCAATTAAAACGCGCTGTTAGTAACAATGAGTTATCGTTGCATTACCAGCCCAAAGTTGATTTAAATAATGGAAAAATAATTGGTGTTGAAGCACTTATACGATGGCAACATCCCGTATTGGGTTCAGTGTCTCCAATTCGTTTTATTCCTATTGCTGAAGAGTCAGGCTTAATTGTGCCGATTGGCGAATGGATCATTCAAACCGCTTGCGCACAAATTAAGGAATGGAACGATGTAAACATTGTTGACATCCCTATTGCCATCAATCTATCTAGCCTACAATTTTTAAAACAGGACATAATCGGTTGCGTTAGAAGGGCAGTGGGAAAATATAAAATTGATCCGCACTTGATAGAATTTGAATTGACTGAAAGTATGTCTATGGGGAATCCTGAAAACAGTATTGCAATAATGCGCAAATTCAAATTGCTTGGAGTTTCATTAAGCATTGATGATTTCGGTACCGGTTATTCAAATCTAAGTCACCTGAAGCGTTTTCCCGTCGACAAACTTAAGATAGACCAATCATTTATCGCTGACATGACTTCCAGTACGGAAACACTTGCCATCGTGCAAGCAATAATTGCAATGGCACATGCACTACATTTAACGGTAGTGGCGGAAGGTGTCGAAACAAAAGAGCAATTATGTTTACTCATGGATAATAATTGCGATCAGGTACAGGGATACTATTTTAGCAAGCCGTTGTCCAAACACGAATGTACAAATCTTATTATTGCATCTCCAACACTTGAAATCGGACAACAAAATAAGTTTAGTGTATTAAGCCGTTAGCATTGTATTTCAGGAAGTACAACTATGAAAATATCGCATAAATTAATAATTATTTTAACCGTGCTTTCATTATTTTTACTTCTCCTTAGCGGTTTCGGATGGCGAGTTTTCAAGCTACAACATTTGAGCATGGAGAGCATTTATCAGGACAGAGTTATTCCGTTGAGGGACTTAAAAATAATTGCAGACGCATATGCTGTTTCCATTATCGATGTAACCAACAAAACAAATGCGGGATTGCTCACAGCAGAAGATGCGTTAACAGAACTTCTTGCCGCACAAGCTATAATTAAACAGAAGTGGCAAGCGTACACAGCCACAAAGCTCACCGATGATGAATTAAAGTTGTCCAAAGAAGCAAAATTTTTATTTATAACAGCAGACGAGAGTGTAGATAAGCTACTAAATTTTTTACAAAATAAGCATGGCATGATTCCTAATGAACTTATAAATTTTGATGGTTCACTTTATTCATCAATTGATCCTATTAGCAAGAAGATCTCAGAGTTGGTCGACCTGCAACTCAATATCGTTAAAAATGAATACCAAACTTCTTCAGCACAATATCAAAAAATTTCACTACTGAACCTAACGGGATTGATAACGGCAATAGCCGCAAGCATTGCAAGTATATATGTTGGTTCTACGATTCTTTCGCAGTTGTCATATTTAGGAGGCGAACCTCGCGAGGTGGCAACAGCAGTAAAAGAGATCGCCGCAGGTAACCTTTCAATAACCTTCCATGAAAACACCCTCCGTGACGGAAGCGTTACTAAAGAACTTAATAAAATGTCCCGCCAATTAAAACAAGTAATTCATGGTGTAATAACAATAAGTAATGATCTCGCTCACAATGCACATGACCTTGAGAATACCAGCAAAAAGACAATCATAGATTTACAAAATCAACAAACGCAAACTGACTTAGTCGCAGCAGCGATGAACGAGATGTCTGCAACTATTTCTGAGGTGGCAAGAAACGCTCATGGTGCTGCGCAAAGTAGTCTTGCGGCTGACAAAGAAGTTGCTGACGGAAACGCCTTGGTACAAACCTCATTGCGTTCGATTATTAAGCTGACCGATGATGTTGAAGAAGCATCGAAAGTCATCAATCACTTAGAAAATGAGAGCTTGGAAATCGGAAAAATTTTGGAGGTTATCCGCAGTATTGCTGAACAAACTAATTTACTCGCGTTGAATGCCGCCATTGAAGCTGCGAGAGCAGGCGAACAGGGTCGCGGCTTCGCGGTCGTAGCAGACGAGGTGCGCACACTTGCTAGCAGAACGTATTCGTCGACCCAGGAAATTCAATCAATGATTAATCAATTGCAGCTTGGGGTAACCAATGCTGTAAATGTAATGGAGAAAAGTCGAATTAATTCACGTGAAACCGTAGAGTACGCAGGAAAAATTCAAAACATTTTATTAAGTATAAAATCGTCGGTCTCTGAAATAAACGGGATGAATATACAAATAGCTACCGCGACAGAAGAGCAAACTGTGGTTGCAAACAGTATTCATAAAAATATTTCAAACATTAGCCAAGTTACTGAATTAACAGTAAAATCAATTCACCATGTCGAGAAGTCTACTCAGGATTTGGTGCTTTGCGCCTCAGATCTACATAATAAAATTAATTATTTTAAATAATATTAAAGCACTCTCTCACATTGAGCAGACCTGTTTATTTCCACAATACACGTGAGGGATTATTTAAGTAAGCTCTACATGTGCGACGAACATCGTCCGTAACAGTAATTGAGAGCCTATCAACCGCCCTCCTCTTACCGATATGTCGATCATGAGAATCTTGCGAAGGCAATTAAATTTAAGAAAAAATCAGCTATGTCATACCAGAATACTAAGCCAATAGCTTCAGCCGGTAAATTCATTCTAAAGCAAGGTTAAATGCTATGAAAAAAGCTATTCCTAAATATATACGATTGGGATTCTTATGTGGGTTGGTAATCATAGCTCTAGCCGCCTTTCTACCCTATCGAAACGTTCAATTACTTCAAAATAGTGAACGATGGACGACTCACACTATGCGAGTTTTACAGGCAGCCGACGAACTACGAATTGCCGTCACCGACGCCGAGTCAGGTCAACGAGGTTATTTGCTCACCCAAAATCCAATATATCTCGAGCCATACGAAATCGCTAGGAAAGAGATATCCCAACAACTCATTTCCCTGTCAATGTTGGCAGCAGATAATCCATCACAACTTGAAAATCTTAATAAACTAAAAGAGCTGATTACGCAAAAATTTGACGAGTTAGAATCAACAGTTGCCCTACAAAACCAGGGAAAACGTGAAGAGGCATTAACACTTGTTACTACCAATCACGGCAATAGTCTTA
Organism: Gammaproteobacteria bacterium; assembly: GCA_004172865.1. Classification (GTDB taxonomy): domain Bacteria; phylum Pseudomonadota; class Gammaproteobacteria; order Pseudomonadales; family Cellvibrionaceae; genus Cellvibrio. The sequence continues at coordinate 109,544 of SEBV01000010.1, forward strand.
TGCAAGAGATTCGCGAGGTAACGATTAATTTTGAAAAGGACGAGAAAGAATTACTGAATGAGCGCGTCACTACAATGCGTACACATTTTCAGCGTACATTTTACAGTGTGCTGTTTACGACAATATTGACGTTTTTATTATTTTCCTCGCTTTATTTTTTTATCATAAAAAGCTTTAAAGTAAAACGAACTGCTGAACTTTCGTTAACGCAGCAATCAAATCTCTTGACCTCAGTTATCAATAGTATGAGCGAAGGTTTATTTGTGATTGATGCACATGGAAAATGCCTTGCCTACAATCCAATGTTTACAGAAATCTACGGAAAAAGTTTACCCGAGTTTTCTCTTTATGAATGGGAAACCAAATACAAGATATCTACAGTGGATGGATTAGCATTTGCTTTTGAAAATTTCCCAGCCGTGAAAGTACTTAAAGGCGAGGCTCAAGCCACGGCAGAAATGATCATACAGCCAGAACACGCTAAAGAACCAAAAATTGTTAGAGTTAACGCAAGACCTATCCTTAACGAAACCGGGTTAATCGAAGGGGTCGTATGCATATCCAGTGATATTAGTGATGATAAAAAAGCAGAGCTACGGTTACGTGTCACAATGGAACAAGCTGAAACTGCGAATAAGGCAAAAAGCGAATTTGTTGCAAATATGAGTCATGAAATCCGAACACCTTTAAACGCTATCTTAGGGATGAGCCACCTTTTGCACAAAACCGAATTAGCAAGCGCGCAAAAGAAGTATTTGGACATGATTATATTGTCTGGCAAATCTTTACTAAATATCTTGAATGATATTTTAGACTTTTCAAAAATTGAAGCAGGAAAAATGGAGTTATGCGCAATTCAATTTAGACTCGATGATGTCATACATTCATTAGCGACGATGATGAGTATGGCAGCGCTAAAAAAGGATATAGAACTCATTATTGATATCAACCGCAATGTACCAGCTCTACTTACCGGTGATCCACATCGCTTACTACAAATATTAGTTAATCTCACAAGCAACGCGATCAAGTTTACTGCGAGGGGAGAGGTGGCAGTGATTATTGATTGCCGAGCAGAAATTGATAATCAAGTGACTATGTCCTTCGCAGTAAGGGATACCGGTATAGGAATGACGCAAGAGCAGCAAAATAAATTATTTTCAGCGTTCACCCAGGCAGATACCTCTATAACGCGGCAATTTGGAGGTACAGGTTTAGGTTTAACCATATCTAATAGACTTGCTGAATTAATGGGAGGACATATCGAATTAACTAGCGTGCCTAGCCAGGGAAGCGAATTTTCTTTAGTCCTACCGTTCACTCGATGTGACGATATTGAACGGCGTGCATTTCCTCGGCACCCAACGTATTTTAATCTACTACTGATAGACAACAATGAGTCAGCGCGCCATTCCATCGTCAATCACATTAACGCATGGCGATGGAATGTCGATATTGCTATTTCGCAAGACGAAGGATTAGACCAATTACGTAAAATCGCGGCAAAAGGCGAGAGGTACGATGCAGTACTGTTGGATTGGCAGACTGTCAGCGACATGGGAATAGATGCCTTTAGCGGTGTGAGAGTGGCAGCGTCAGAAAAAATACCAATTATTTTAATGGTAAATATGTATGCACAGGAAATGTTATCCGAAAATAATCTGCTCGACGAAAAATTTAGCCCTTTCAGTTTACTGTTGAAACCTGTTATTTCCTCCAGTCTTTTTAATACCTTAAATGAATTGCTTTTCCACCCTTCAAAAACGCAAGAATTTTTGCTCGATAGTGATAACTTCCACAAGCCTTTAGAGAAACTGCGGTTATTAGTCGTTGAGGATAATGAATTCAACCAAATCGTGGCGCGTGATATTTTACAACAAGCCGGAGCAATTATTGATATTGCTTCGGATGGGCAAAAAGCGTTGGATGTGCTGCGTAACGATACATACACTTATGACGCCATATTGATGGATATTCAAATGCCCGTCATGGATGGGTTAACGGCCACTACATTAATTCGAAAAGAATTACACATCAATACACCTATTATTGCTATGACCGCCGGAGTTACAGAAAGCGAAAGAAAACTGTGCCTTGACTGCGGTATGAATGACGTAATCGCTAAACCTATAGAAACAGAAAAGCTGGTTTCACTAGTACAGCTACATACATGTAAACAAGCACAAGCCATGCAATACCAAGGCATGGAAAATATTACGATATCCCCTTCAGTCGATGGAATTTTCGACGTGACTAACTTGTTAAAGATTGGAGAAAAGACACCAGGATATCGAAATAAGTTAGCCGTGATGATTAAAAGCCTGATAGACAATACGTCAAATTCTTTTGAGTCGGCGATAATTAGCTTCAAGGAATGCGAATATAGTGAGGTCGCGAGAATACTGCATACTCTACGAGGAAGCTTGGGTATCCTTGGTGCCGCCAAATTTTCAGAGCATGCTCTCGCTGTAGAACAATTGATTAAAGATAATGCATCGACAATTGAACTTGAGAGTAGCTTCGAGAAATTACAACTAGAATTGACGGCGACTTTAGTAGCCGCAAAAAAATGGATGAGTGAAAATTCGAATATTGAATAACATGTATATGAAGCGGATAACTTGGAGTCGTTCGTGGAGAAATACTATCGGTAAATTTCCAACATTATTCAGCCAGTCGAATTAAATCAAGCTGGCAATCTTAACTATGAAAAATCAAACTGCCCGTATTTTGAAATTTTCATTGTAAAAAATCCTAATTTACTCTTCGATGCGAAATAATAAATTTCCATCTAGCGCAATTGCTTCATTTTTTTCGAAAGTTCCAATATAACTACAAGGAACGTTTGTTGTAAAAACTTCATTTCCATTAACACGAAGCGAGATATCCCCAGATAAATCGTAAAGATACTCCCCATCAAAAACGCCAATCATGTTTCCATCGGAATCGTATACCTTTGGGTTTTTCATAATTTCCTCCTGAGGCGACACAATGTTAAATCTCGGCAACTATTTAACGACGTTGAAAGTACTGTGTGAAGATAGAATCCACATTGATCTGACGCGGGCAAATTAAAGCAGCGGATTAAGAATTGAAACGCTACGCCAAGTCATTACCATGTGATGTTACCGTAGAACATTGCACGCAACAATCCCTCCCTCTTGCCTGCATTGAAATGGATGATCCTAGACTGATCTGACTGCAATTGTGCCCGCTTTAAAAATCTCATTACCAAGCATTGGACTTCATTCAAGACCTACAACTTCTTCGATTTTGCGGGTGAGAGCAGCGAAACGCAGGCGGCTTAATATGTCGCAAATGCGGCATTTCCAGACCTACTCTCCGCAATTGGCTAAAGCGAGATGAGGAACAAGGCTTAGAAGGGCTTAATGACGTTTCTAAACGACCTCATAGTTCTCGGAATACTAAAATTGTCACCTAAGTTGAATCGTGGATTTTGTCGTTGCAAAAGGCACGTAAATTGTCACGAAAAAAAATGTGCAAAATAACTAGCGATTTGTTTTTGCCGAATGGCTGCGTGCTACTTCGTTAAATCAACATATGGCAATCCTCATCAAATCCCCCGCCTGACTCCATCGTTCGTCAGGATAACAAAACTGATTGCTTATCAATTTAGTAACACCAATTGTAGTTCGAGCTGGCCAGTGATTGTGTCCATACAACCACATAGCGGGCTGATAAAAGTTGATTAAATCCAGGCAGTCAGCAGTAAAATATGATGTCACTAAATGCGGTTCGTATAACCGAACAAAATCCCTGATAGAGCTACCGATGCATTTTTCTAACGGCTACTTCAAAATTTAAAATACTAAAGTATTCATGATTAAATTCAATATCAAACTTTACCTGATTGGAAACTTCTCCAGTTGTCTCTACGAACCGCATTTTCGAAGTATTTTCATTATTAAAATCTTCAGTTTGAAAATCCCTCTTTTTCAAAAATCTTCTAGTTGATGACTCGTCCACGCTCCGCGAAGAAACTCAAATGGAATGTTATCTGGAAGCTTCAACAATACTCCAATGGCATTGGACAGTCTTTCATTTGATCTCAGTGAAGTTTTTCAGAATGTATAAGAAACAGCAATATTCCCATCTGACCTACGATCATTAAAACTATTGTTTCTACAAAAACACTTACTGGCTTCTTGCCCACAATCAACCTCCGTGATCTGCGTGTAGCAAAAGAGTAGTTCAAGACATCCCCACCTGAATATTTCTACAACGCGGCATAAATCTGCCCGAATGATGGGTCGAGATTCATTTTTTACCTCGGCGTTCGCTGCAAAAAATAATTCCAACAGTAATAATAATTAATTTCAATACAATTTGAGAAGCGGGATTTTGGCTAATCTCAGAGAATTTAGAGCTACAACAATAATTGCCGCAAGGGAAATTTCTTGCCGCTTTATTCGATAAAAATTTGATACTTTCGCCTCATCAAACCGTTAGGCGCCTCAGTAGTGAGATCTTTGATGGCACGATCCATGCTCCAGTACAGTTACAACTACGGAGGCATATATGTTAACGAATAACCTTACCAACAATCGTCTCGGCTCTCTACTTCAACAATCGGAACAGAAAGGAATTTCGCCTCTCGCCAAGCAGCATGGCATTGACAGCTCCAGTCCGGTCAAATCTACGACAGGAACAGCTGCCAATGCGAGCACGACGACCAGTGCAAATTCGTCATCCAGGTGGTCTAAATTAGATCGTTTAGTTTCAGCTGCTGAAGCTGATCCAACTTACGCTGAGCAGATGGCGAAAACTTATGCTTATGTTCCTGACAAGATGACATTGAATTGGGCAGACGCGCCCTCTCCCGCAAATGCAGAAGCTTTCGATGCGTGGGCAAACCAAAGCGTAACATTCGACAAAGAGGCTGAGCCCATTAATGCAAAACGAATTGAACTATACAATTCAATGAAATCAAATGGATCATCGGATGTAGACGTTTTGAAAGCTATTTTGAATTTTAATAGCAATCAACCTGCGCAATACCAGATTAAGACAGGGTTTTGGAAATTGGACGTTACCGCATAAATAACGCCCACATCAAATGCCCCTTTCGGGGCATTCAGACTTTACGATTTATTAATAATTAACAATTACTTGATCGGTTTGGCCGTATGCGACAGGAAAAATAGATCCAGATCCTGATACGGAAAATTTATAGACGAAGCTTGTATTGGCATTAAATCCAGACTAATTGCCTAATGAGCCAGTTTTTGCCGAAGAGACATTTACGCAGTTGGTTCCATTCCAGCAAAGAAAAACTGTTAACCCAGCTGGAGTGGTTGAAAGGTTCCAGGAATAATTCACTGAGGTATGGTTGAACCTGTTGGAACGGTACCCACAACAGGTAACGTTAATGAATAAGTGACACCCTTATTTGTTAGAGTAGGTCCCGCCCCACTACTTACCCATGCTCCACCTGATAACGCCACCAGTGGCCTTTCTGCGCTAGCTGCTGAAAGCTCCTCTGACGAAACCGAAATGTAAGATGCCTGGGGCGATTCTTTGTTCCCATCTGCAAATGAAACCGATGGTAATATGACAGCCGAAACAAAAAAAGCCGCAATAATTTTTTTAATATATTTTGACATTACCTTATCCTCAAATCCTAAGTTAATTTACACATTGAGCCATCTCAACGGGGGGCTAGTCTATAGAACATCGTTGCCATTAAAAGATTGTGATGCACCAGTGAAAAAATATTTTGCGATTCCATATTCTGTGCTATTTGAAAGGATTGGAACGTCAGCATGCTCACATTTGATACTGCGAGGCAGATAAACTTCCAATAATTTTCTTTGTTATTTCTATATTTCAATTAAATCTATGAATTCAATTATGAAAACAGCGATTAATAGTCTCGCTAGGTTAAAAAATAAATTGCAAAGTTTTCAATAAATCACCGCCTTTGTCGTAGCGTGTTGATTTGCGTTTGGAATTGACCCACTTTTGCATTGAATTTTGAGCCAAAGGAAATAATTTCAAAGCTATGTGCGTGTTGAGTTGTTCTGCTTCTATTATGGGTCAATTTCGGATATAAAAGTGGGCCAAACTACAGTGCAAGTCAACAGACTGTAAAAATTTTCCAAACCAGTGGTGCGTTTGACATCTATAATAAATACGACATTTCGCTATCAGACAATTAATTCGGCTTGATGCTTTTCCAAATTCAGATATCAATTAGAGAATTTCGAAGGCGGTTTGACACTAGAAACACTCGATCAAAATTTTCTAGCCATGAGTTATTCCTCGCACTTCATCCAATGCAGCACGCAAAACCCGCGCAGGATCAATCTCTAGGATGTCTTGGGGAGATTTTCCCCCTAAAAATCCGTTAGCGCTCGCGAACCAGTACGCAATGCCCCAGCTATCTTTCTTTCCAAGAAATAATTCTATTATTGGCTTTAAGACTTCGGCGGGTTGATATCCGTTTTGCGCATCAAAAGCGTACACTGGATAAAGCTCTTCAGATAAGTAGTTAACGCTGAAGATCTTTTGTGCAGCTTTCCACTTCGTGACAACAGCACTTTTATCGGAGGACTCGATTTGAGCCAACTTTTCAATAGTAAGCGCAGAGATCCATCGGGTCGATTTGATAACTTTTTCTTGCGCTTTTTCAATCATTTTGTTCTCACGCACAGAGGTAGGAACATTAGTAGAAGCTGTTTGCACATTGCCTCCTGACACATATTTATCAGATACCGGAAAAATTATCTGAGAAAAAAACGAATGATCTGAGTAAAACAATTGCTGTGACGATGTAGCTAAAACATTAGACGGCAATCTAAGTCGAAGCTCTACCTAATTTTCATCACTCGTCAGGTAGGAAAACTGATCGCATTAGAATTCAATGACAACTACACACTTGTAGGCTCAAATTCTAACTCAGACATATTTGATTAGTCGAGACGAGGAGAAATAGTCGTCAGGTCTAGGAGTAGTTGTCGAAATCTTAAGTTATTGTATAAATTACATAACTCTAAAAGTTAAACCTTATTCAGTGTCAGTGGGAATTACAAGGCCCTCTAGCATCGATAAAACTTGTTTTAGAAATTATTATGACAATCAATTCAAGTGCGCTATTAACGAATAAGAAACGATGTTGGCGTTGTGATTTGAACACCTATGCGTCGAGTCATACCCTAATAACTCCAACAGTGCGAATAATTGTGTAAGCTCAATGACTATTCTTAATTATGAATTCGATTAAGATAAATGGATTCAAACATCTAAGCAGGAGTAGCACGCCCAAACATTTAATTTTTTGATCGGTTACAAAGAAGTCGTAGTGATTTATTTTTATTCTTACTGCTAATTAAAAAAGCAATCCCGAAACCCGCAACGCTGCAAAGTATTGCGGGTTTTGTCTTTTCTTAGTCGCGATTTTATCCAGCCATTTACGGTGTGTCTTCGTCGCGGGTGGACTAACGACAGCCAATGTCCTCGCTACTTAATGCTTAACGTTCAGCGCGTCGAGCAATTCCCCACTCCACTTTGATCATGCTCCGGCAGCTTGGAAGCCGCCTCGGCGTGATGCAGCAATGACGCTGCTTCGCTTCGCCTAGCCTCATCAAATACCCTGTCTTGCAAAACAGCGATGTAAGCGTCAGCCAAAACCTTACTACCAACGCCCTGCACATTTTTACTGCAAGGCCACTGCGTAGTCCTTTCACAACGGAGTCAAGAGGTGACGTTACCGTGAAAAAGCTTCAAATTTACTTACACGCGAAATAACCGACATTTTTTTGAACGCGATATTCAATGCCCCTATCGATTTGTCATGACTCAGCGTTTGAGAAAAATGGGGCAAAATTTTTATTCGATAAAGGTGTCAGGCGAATTATTTATTAGAGAATTCTCTAATGAGATTCGGGAGGCTGCTTAAGATAAAAAGGTGTAAGCCTTTGATTTACAAAGGAAATTTATTTACTATTTATAAGAAAAACGGACATAATATAACGATAAATATATAAATGTCAATATTTTGAAGGCATTTTTTTCTTGCAAAGTGAAAAAAAAGCAAATAACCTAAGGAAGACTGTATGACTTTGTGCTTAACGAAAAGAGGAAAAAATATGAAATAACGAAGCGTGCGGGGCGTGGATTGAGGAAGAGCAGCATTAGCAGTGCTGCTCAATCCACGAGCATAATCGACCAGAAGATGCGTTCCCTCTAATTATACCCTCCTCCCCCCAAAAAAAACAACATTTTTTTACGGGATCTTTTTGCCTAAAGAAAAGAGACCTTCAATTGGAGAGCTACGAAAATGATCAATAAAATAATAATACCTAAGTGTTCTATGAGGGCTGCAATATGAAGCTGCCGACTATCACAGACACAACGATCAAGAAAATAACGGCATGGAAAGCGCTCGTGAACGCTGGCGGCACCCACCAGCCGTTCGTCCGAGTATCAGATGTTCGAAAGATGGGCCGTCGTTTTTTGTTTTTTTGTCCCAAACAAAAGCGCCCTGTGCACTTGTTGAGCGGAGGCGAGTACCGTGCGTATCAAATGCTGATCTGGCTACCGTCTACATTAAAAATAAATGAACAGACGCCGCTAGACCTAAATCAAACCTTGAAAATATCGGCAGAGCTGGGCTTTCTACATCCCAGGGATTGGAAAGAAAATACAGCGCATGTCATGAGTACCGATTTTCTCGTTACTGCCCTCAATCGTGAGACGAAGCAAGCGCACAAAGTTGCCTATAGTTTCAAATATTCTAACCAGCTTTACAGACTCAATAATGGCGAACTAGAGCGACATAAATTACGGACTTGGCAGAAGCTTGCCATCGAAGCAGAGTATTGGCGCCAGCGCGGAGTGGAATATCGAATCATCACCGAGAAAGATGCTACGAAACATTTATGCATTAATTTGGATTGGTTCAAAACAGAGTATGACGTGAATGTATCGGAAGCCGAATTAAAAGATTTCTGCTTTTTATTCATTGAAAGCTGGAAAAGCAATAATAAGTTGCGAATCGAACATCATCTTAATTTCATTCGTGGCCGACTGAATATCAGTTTCAAACATGCGCAAAGTATATTTAAGTACGCTGCGCTATATAGGGTACTGCCCCTAGATCTTTCTACGAGACTGATGCTCAACACTCCTGTTAAGGTGGTGTTGTAATGTTTTATATTAACCAACACATTTACAGCGAAAACCATAAGATAAGTTTACGAGTTTGCTACGTATCCTCTTTACTGAAGAGAGTCGCACTCGCCGACATGAACGAGGCGCTTACCAGTAGAAAGATCAAGAAACCGTTGGCGAAGACATTTGGTGAGCTTAGCGCGTTTATAAAATCGCATAATGCGGAAGTAAAGCAATTCTCGCTTCCGCTTGAGATAAATAAATCAGATAACGAACTGAGAAAAAGTGGAAAAGATCACTGGATTGCTCGGCGTGATGCTTCCATGAACTTGCTCAAGGATCTTATCGAACCAGAGGTGATGGAAAAGTATTTGTTTGTGAGTAGCATCTCCAGCGAAATTGAAACGGCAATCAGTAGTCACGTCATCAGCAGCAAAAGCTACGTTTATAACCTGCTAAATCGTTACATTACTTTCGGGTGTATTGCGAATGCCTTGCTGCCTTTCAAGTTTCGTAATGTGGGAAAAAATTATCTTCATAGCAATAACGAAAAAAACATCAAGCGCGGACGAGGCGGAAAAAATAATGAAAACTCTCGATCGAAAACCAAAGGTATAACAAAAGAGGTAAAGAATCAGATTATTGCTGTGTTCAATTACGTCAAAAAGCAAAAATATAAAAGATTAATCATTACGAAAATTTTTGAAGACTATCAAAAAGTTTTTGAAAACCAGCAAATATCCAGACCGGGATTTTCCAGCGTATCGAAAACGATTCCAGAGACTGAAACCATTTCATATGCTCAGTTTTATTATCACTTCAAGCTACTCATCAGCAGAGAGAAGTTTTATCGTGCCGCCTATGGTGATGTGACCTTCGAAAAAGATTTTGCTCCTCGATCGGGCGTTGCTCGGGATGGTGTCATCGGACCGTCGCATCGGTATGAAATCGACTCGACCGTGCTTGATATCTACGTACGTTATCCCTACGACATAACCGGTCGCTACACTATGGGCCGCCCAATCTTCTACGTCGTTGTAGATACGTACAGCACTTGCATTGTAGGTTTCTATATCGGTTTTTCCGGTCCGAACTGGACTGGAGCCAGCGAAGCACTCGTAAATGCATGCATGGATAAAGTGGAGTTTTGCGCACAATACGGTATTGAGATTACCGAAGACGATTGGCCTTGCTCGCATATTCCAATCGAAATCGCAATGGATAATGGCACGGAGTATTCGCAAGGCGCAAATATCAATTTGCTGCAATCCATGGTCGGTATTCAAGCGGCAATTTATCTGGCCCTATACAGAGGTGATGCTAAAGGTGTTTGTGAAAGGAAGTTCGGCGTAGTCAACGATGAATTTGTCCATTTTGAAGCGGGCGCAATCTTCAAGGAAACGCGTAGAGAAGATAGTCACGCATCGAACGATGCTTTATGGGATCTCGATGCACTCAAAAAAGTATTGATACAAGAAATTCTCTACCACAACAAAACTTCAGAGCGATTGAGATTACATAACTTCGATCTCTCTGAAAATCAGGTAGGTATTACACCGGTCGCTATCTATAAATATTCTATTGATCGAGAAATGAATGGCGGCAGAAAATCAACCCCTGAAGACATTCTAAAACTACGGTGGGCGCTTCTTGAAGAACTCGAAGCGACGGTTGAAGAAAAAGGGGTTCGACTCCAAGGCGTTCATTACGACTGCGATTACATACGTGAACACGGGTGGACAACACGCGCTTCCTTGCAAGGAAATTTTAAAGTGTTCGTTCGTCGCAGTCGTGCGTCGACAAACTGTATTTGGTATCGCACCGACTCCGAAGAAATCATTACGCTGGATATTAAGGAATACGATTCAGAAAGATATGCTAATCAGCACTGGGAATGTATTTTACATCGCATCGAAGAATACAAAAATCAACAGCATGATCTGGCAATTGAACGACGTATAGCGCGCGCAAAGCGCGACGATTTTAAAAATGAACAGCGAGATATTCAACAGGAAATTTTAAACCAAGCCCCTGAAAATACGCGGAAATCCCCGCAACCGAACATCAAGGAGCGCAATGCGATCGGGGCTGCAATAAGTGATTTGGAAGTTGTGAAAGGCTTCGTCACAGCGTTCAACAGCCGCAATCCAAACAAAAACTTAACATCAAATTCAGTTCCAGAACTAAATATTGATGACGAAATTTATAATTCATAATAATAAGGAGTGCCCATGCAAATCACCAATTACATTAAACACCCAATCGAGGAATTTAATAATAATCCTCTAACCGAATCACTTCAGGTTATCGAAACTAAAGTCGAGATTACCCAACTGCTTACGAGAGTTCCTACAACTGATATCGATAACTTAAGTTCATTTTATCGCAATGCAAGAATAGGACAGTTACGAAATTTACACATTCCACACCATTGCAGCGAATTCATGTACCACAAAATTATGGAATTGATCCTTTGTGGCTATTCTACAAAAAATCCGCTGGATTCCAAAATGACGAGAGCGATGTATAGTGTAGCAAATTCTGCTAAGGACAAGAACTACCTCACTAATGGCGTACCCGAGTTAACAACGGCCCCATCATGTCTCGCACATGGACCATCGGGTAGTAGCAAAAGCACGACGATCAGAAATACGTTATCACTCATTCCGCAATTAATCAGGCATACCAGTTACAACAACGTTCCCTTTCGACAAGATCAACTTGTTTGGATCTCTTTCGATTGTGCAGCAACCGCCTCTCCCAAAGCACTTGCGCTAAATTTTTTCAAAGCTGTTGATAAGGTTTTAGGCACAAATTATTACGACATATGGCTCACGAAAAATAAGCTATCCGTAGAAGCTCACTTTGGAAATATGCAACTCATTGCAATTACACACTGTGTGGGTTTTGTTCACATTGATGAATTGCAATTTCTATTGTCGTACGCCCGCACAAAAGACTCCCCGACCCTTCAAACCATCGAAGCCCTCTTTAATAAAATTGGTATCCCAGTATTACTAACAACGACATCTGCGGGGCTAGGCTTATTTAAAAGTACAGAACCTGCTATGGGAAACATTCCAAATCTAACGACACCTAGAAGAATGCTGAGTGAGCACGAATTCAAGTTCAACGCATTCTCACTACAAAGCGACGAATTCAACAGACTTTACGATGCGTTGTATCCGCCTGGCTTGTGCGTCGGCAGAGTTCTGCCTGGCGCGGACTTTAAAAAATGCTTTCATTCGCTATCGGCCGGTCTACCGGCAGTAATGACACGGCTGGCCAGACTTAATCATGAGTACATATGGAGATTGGCTAAGAAAGAAACTGGAGATGAGCAATTTTTGGAGGGGATTTACAAAAGCCAATTCAGCATCATTAACGAAGCTTTAAAGCATCTTAAAAACGGAGATATTAAAGGTTACGAAAATGCAGTGCCCCGTGGAAAAAATGGCAATCCTATTTGGACAAATGATGACGCAAAACAAGAAGAGTCGGAGAAAGTTCCAAAGGTAGTGCCGAGCATTGAAGATGAGTCTAGAGATGCACCATTGGAAAAAGGCGAGGATCCATTGGCGATTGGTGTTGGCTTAAATGATTCGCATAATAAGGAGTTAGCAAATGAAAAATAGAATCACTTTTTACCCAACCCCCTTCCCTGATGAACATATTCTAGGGACTTTGGCGAGGTGGCATTCAATGTTGGATAGACGGACTTTTTTAAAATCGATCGCTGAGCTAACGTCAAATGCATTTGCAATCAATCCAGGTTGCATATGGCGACTTGTTTACCGCGATCTCTTCGGCATTTACGAAAGTCAATTCGCAGCGGAAAAATTTTTGCGTCATACATTGTGGCATTATTATTTACCATTTCATCACGAAAAGCAGGACATATTATTTGTCAGCGAAAATGTAGAACTCAAAAAGCTGAATCCTACAGAGCAAATTCGCATAAAAACGGCGCGAAATTGGCGATGGTGCCACCTCTGCGCGCGTGAAGACATGGATAAATACGGAACAACCTATTGGCATGCCTCGCAGCAAGTGCCTTCGATCATCCATTGCCATAAGCATGGTGGAAGGCTTATATATTCTTGCAGTCATTGCGGATTCAATTCGATGGATCTTGCAACATTGCTCTTACCACCCACTGAAAATAAATGCCCAGCGTGCAAAGCCAAATTCGACACGACCGAAGTGAATAATCCTATTGTGAAATGGATGGAGGCAATTACTGGAAAATTAATTTTTTCGCCAAAAGCCAATGCTATATCAGAGATTAAAAAAATCTTGATTGAGAAAGCTAATTTACCGCAATCACATCAACGAGTTCCAAGTAAGGACTCTCGACAGATGGCGAGCATTCAGTCCGAATTTGATAAATTTTTGTATGGAAGTCAAATTGTAGAGCATTACTTTCAGTTTCCATCGAAAAATTTAGGCCCACGCGCGCCTTATTTACAAGTTCCCTTGATGCTTTACTCGGAAACTTTCTTTCCACCCCTCTATTATCTCCTGCTAATGAAATCCCTTATAAAGGACGACAGCGAGTTGGAACATATTTTAGTAGAAAAGGAAAACTTCTATGCGTGACGTAGGAAGAGTAGCGACATTTGTGAATATATTTTTAGGCGAAACTGTTTATAGCATTCTCGCAAAGCTGTGCAAAATAGCAGGATTTCCCTCAACAGATGAAACACTTAAGCATGTAGAGCTAGCGCCACACTGCCAACTCGACTCGGACTTACCCGGTTTTATCCCCCCAATCGCGAAAATGACAGGCATGTCTGGAAAAGAAATACTTGATAATCACTGCGTTATAAATTATTTCAAGGTGTTTTCAAAACGGGAGGTATTTACAGCTGCGGAAGCATCACTTTTAAACGGAAAATCAAGTGATATACATGCAAGGCTTTCTTTGATTTCTAATCGAACTGGAAAACACGAAAATTTGTACTATTGCTTTTCGTGTGCAAAAGAAAGTTTCGATACATACGGTATGTCTTATTGGCATCGAGAGCATCAACTTCCTGGTGTATCGGCTTGTCTGTTACACCAGTTAGAACTATTACAGGTTGAAAGATGCAGAAAAAATCCAAAGTTACCACCAAGTGAAGTGAACACTGAGTCACCGAAAAAGTGTTCAATAAAAGCGGAGCTGCTAGCCTCTCTAAGTAAGAGCTTACTCCTTGGGACGCTCCCGGAACATTTGGATCCCTCCAAAGTAGTACTGACTTACTGGCTTCGTTTGCGAGATTCAGGCTTCACAACAAAAAAAATGCGTATCAGACAAAGGGTTCTGAGACAGGAATTGCTAAAATTCTGGTGCGATGTGAGTGCAAACAAGGCTATTGCTTCGGTATTTTCAGACCAGGCAGTACATCCATTCCCACAAAATATGTTTTACCGGACCAGCACTCATCACCCATTGAAGCACCTTCTTCTTATTGGGTTTTTATTCGGTGACCTTGAGAGCTTTTATCACGCGTACAACCTTGCAGAAGATCCAGAAGAAGATATTGCGGGCTGTGAGGCAAAGAATTCAGAAATGAACGCGAAATTAAATCGCAACCAAGGTGCCTTAGAATTACTAAGGGACGGACACAGCCTGAGAAAAACAGCGCAGATGATGGGTGTCAGTGTTGGATATGTAAAAAAAGTCGCACTGTCCAACCATCTCCCTGTAAAAATTCGCCCCAAAAAAATATATAAGACTGAAATTCGGACTATATGGCGCAAGCTTTATATCGGGGAAAGTACAGAGAAAATCGCAAAACAGTTTTCAATTTCTGTGGCGGCTGTAGAACATATTTTATCGACGCATGCTTATCTACCGGAGCTACGAACAAAAATTCGTTTCTTTAAGATGCGAAAAATGCACCGTGAAAAAATGAAGGAATACATGACAGGAAATTCCACAACAACACGCAACCGGATCAGGTTGGAACTCGGGGCCAGTTATATATGGCTTTTTAATAATGATAAATCATGGCTGTATGAAAACTTACCTGCACGTGTTCCTACTACCCGTAAATCCAATATTGAAAAAACACCTCAAATTTCCACATTGGAAAATGCTCTTCAACCAAAATAGTCTTCTTTTTTTCCGCTCAAGCAACACACGTTTAGTGACACCGTATCTATGTTAAAAAACTCCGGTTTTTTCTTAAAAGCCGGAGTTTTTTCAACTAAAAAAAAGCATAATTTAGCAATCTCCAACTTAATTAAAACTGAGACAAAATTTTTTTCTTGTTTTTTGGATATAATCTCTAACTTAATTAAAAATATTGCGTTTTAAGTCATTGATTTTAAATAGGCGAAATCTCTAACTTAATTAAAACCCCACATTAGCTTTAGCTGTAGCATACGAGGTTATTAAAAACTTAGACAAAAATAGGCCTCCAAACTGGAGGCCTATTTTTTTTCAAACTGAGAAAAAAATCACACGCTAGAGATCCAAAAGTTTTTAGGGTTAAAGTGTGTAGTTATTGGGCGAACTTTAAAAGCAGTTTTGTAAATTGTAACCCGCCATCTTTTATGGATTACCATTCTCATTGTTACTTTGACCTGTCGACATGGCGGCTATGCGCTGGCGCCACATCTGCGTAGTTTGGGGTTTTACAAAAAGAGTGGTTACATCGAGGTGTGCTAGTTTGATCGCCGCTTCGATTCTAGTTACGCATTGCTCGATCTGTGTCGTGTTTAGATCGTTGTGGAATTCAGCACTCAAGGCTGCAATCACTTGGTTGGGCCCCATTTGCACTGTGAAAATGCCGTTCACACTTCGAATATCAGAATCTTCGCGGGCGATGCGCATGATTGACTCTCTAACATGCGGGTGCGCCGTTTCACCAATCAGCAGTTCTTTAGTTTCGCGTGCCAGCAGTAATGAAGTCCCCGCAAGTACTATGGCAATACCGATGGAAGCGATTCCATCGATTTCCGGCATATCCAATACCAAGGCACCCGTGATTCCCAGCGTTGCGATTAGCAGGCCGAGCAGCGCAGCGCCGTCCTCGAACAACACGATAAAAACACTCGGATCTTTGCTGGCTCGAAACGCATCAAAGTAAGTTTGCTTGCCCTTGGATGCCCGAAATGCCTTGAACGCGACCCACCAGGATGCACCTTCGCATAAAAACGAAATCGCCAAAAC
The DNA here is from genome assembly GCA_004172865.1 of Gammaproteobacteria bacterium. GTDB lineage: Bacteria > Pseudomonadota > Gammaproteobacteria > Pseudomonadales > Cellvibrionaceae > Cellvibrio. The sequence goes on from SEBV01000010.1 coordinate 125,838, forward strand.
AATATAGTTAATGAGTGGATTCGTTATGATTTCCGGGTTGCGGATGTGCGTAACACCTTCGTAAAACGATACGCCCGAGCCAAGCGCGAACACGAGCAAGGTAACAATAAAACTCCAGAAATAAAGCTCACGCCCATACCCGAATGGATGACTCTCGTCAGGGACTTTTGCAGCCCGTCTCATGCCATAGAGCAGTAGAAGCTCATTAACCGTATCGACAAGTGAATGCACGGCTTCACTGAGCATGGCGGAACTGCCGGTTATTGCAGCCGCTACAAACTTAATCAATGCAATCGCGAGATTGCCTGCAAGCGCCGCATATACCACTTTCGTAGTTGTGTTTTTTGACTGCATGCTTATTCCCCAAATGCTATGTGGAATAGAGTCTCAAAATAGTCCTTCTAAAACGGTTCTGTAGGCCACCTAGCGTCGAAAAATAAGCTGGACTAGTAGAGTGACGAAACTAAGGTATCTCAGCGGAAAATTTACTAATGGTTTTGAAATTTCGAGGCATTTTCTTTGGCTAATAAGCAAATTTAATTTTTATTTCTGAATCCAGAAAATACTTTAAACCTTAAAAGTTGTTTCATTATCTAAGTAAAAAGACACTATTTTTTCTTAGAAAAAACGTGCGCAACAATTGCATTGGCATGACCATGCCCCATACCGTGTTCTGATTTAAGTTTGTTTACAATTTCCATATGCTTCATTTCCTTTTGTGACTCAACCAGTGATATCCAATGTTGAATTGGTTGGCCATACTTGTTTTCAATTGAAGGAAAATAGCTGGCGGGCCTTTTACTTTTTCAGTTGTGGACATAAAATTTTTTCCATATGTCATGATTGACGTATGTAAATTTTTTCAATGCAATTTTAAGTTGCATTGGTTTAAGTTGCATTGCAATGCATATTCGATCTCGACCGGCTCATTAACGTTATTTGGCGTAATGAAACCCAACCACCCCGGAATCAAATTTTGTTACGCTCAACAAATTAAGTTTTGTTCTTGGTAGATCGTCGAACATTCTTATGCCACCGCCTATAAGGACTGGGTTGACGTTAATTACATATTCATCGACAAGATCAAGCCGAGCTAAGGATTGGGTTAAACGTGGGCTACCAAAAACCATCAGATCTTTTTCTGATTCCTGCTTCAGCTTTTTAATGCCCTCTTCCAGGTTTTCGATCAGATGTGCTTCTCTATTTTCCAAGTGTTTTAAGGTTCGAGAGCAAACAATTTTATTTGCACCTTGATACCACTTCGCGTGCTGAATTTCTAAACCCCCACTTTCAGGGTCTTCCAGAACATCAGGCCAGTACCCTTCCATCATTTGAAATGTCTTAGGGCCGTAGATTCCAGTTCCCACTTTCGAAATATATTTTGAAACATGTGCAAATATTGCCTGGTCCATTGTAATCCAATCCATTTCACAATTTGGTCCAGCGGCGAATCCGTCAAATGAAAGGTGCATAAGCGAGATTATTTTTGCCACGAAAACTCTCCTGTAATTTATTAATTTCCAAAATTGTACTGTTCAGTACAATTAAAATCAAGTTAAGATGGCTGATGGAAAAATTAGACACAAAAACCAAGATGATTCATGCGGCGATAGATCTTTTCCATCGCCACGGCGTGAATGCCACTAGTATTGACCAGATATTGGAAAGCTCAGGAACCGGAAAAAGCCAGTTTTCGCATTATTTCAAAAACAAGGAAGGTCTTGTCCACGCCGCATTAATTTATCTGCACGATGTCATTAGAAGCGGCAAGGCTCAAACAGGATATGAGATCAATTCATGGAAAGAGATGGATTATTGGTTCCAAAGCTTTATTGATTTTCAGAGGTCCGTTAATTTTGAAAGATCATGCCCCATTGGAACCATTGGCAATGATGTGACCGACAATCAGGAAAGCTTGCGAGCAGCTATCGCTGAATTTCTTTTGTGGAGTCGCGGACGATTGGCACTTTTTTTTGACGAAAGAAAACGCGCCGGAGAGTTACTCAAGCAAGTTAATCCTGGAGCACTCGCTGACTTTTGTATTGCAATTATGCAAGGTGGAATGCTTCTCACTAAAATGAATCGTAACAGCGATATGTTTGAAAATGCAGCGGGCCAAGCACAGGCTTATATCAAATCTCTTAGGGTTAAGATCAAGCGAAAAAATTGAAGGAACCGAGAGCAGAAACACACTTATATTTTTCTAGTTCCAAAAAAATAACTAATGATTAGACATGCGTTCGTAAAGTTATCACTATTTTTCGAGAACTTCGGACACACCTACAACGAAGAAACATCTGAAGAAACTTGCTCACGAAATTGGCTGGGAGTAACACCAACCACGCGCTTAAAATAAGTATTAAAAACGGATTTGCTGTTAAAACCTACCTCTAAATAAATATCCATGATGGTCTTTTGATTTTTGCCATTATCAGACAGCAAGCGCTTGGCTTCTTCAAGGCGAAATGCATTTACAAATTCATAGAAGTTAGTCTGATGATTACGTTTAATCAGCATTGTTAGCTTCTTAGGTGGCAAGTCTATTTTTTTAGCGAGACTATCAAGACTAATATCAGGGTCAGCATAAAATTTTTCATCGACCATTACATGCTGCAACTTGGCGATTATTGCATCATCCGATACAGGTGGTTTCTCTTCAGCGTCTAGCAAACCAAGCTCGGTTACCGAAACCAGATTATCGAAAGATGTAAAACGCAAAAAAATCAAAACCGTGATAACGATTAAATTCAAATAATAACTGCCGATTCCGAAGAAACTCAGAAGATCAGCATCAGCCAGTGGGCTTGTTGCCGTTAACAACTCTTCGAGCTTGATGATCAGTAAAACCAAATCCCAACCAAACAGAATCACAAAACTACCCAGCATAATCTTTAACCAAAGCGATTCACTGGGGCGTAAATTTGCATACTCTTCTTTAAGCTGGCCGGTATAGCCCAACACCAAATACACACAAAGAAGCGCGTAACTTAAACGTAATAACCGCCCAGCCGCTTCAAAGCAAAGGTAAGTCGCCGAATAAGCAATCTCCTGACTTTCTACTAAATGATATTTGGTACTCGAATCCTTACTGTAATAAATGAAAATCATCCCAATAAAATAAAGTACTACTGGGATCAAGTGATAGGCATCCGACGACTTGAGCTTGAAGTTTTTATAGACAGTTGAGCGAAAAAACAGATAGAGCAATGGGCCATCTAAAAAGTATGCATAGCTGCCCCAAAAAAATAAATTGGGCGATATATTCAATACCCAAAGTCTAAATTGCTTACCCCAGAAAATAAGCTCATGAAGGGGAATTAGAAAATGGCATATTAAAAAGCCCGTGAGCAGCAAGGTGCTAATCGAACCATGCTTACGGGTGAGCAGTAATAGCGCCGAAAACAGTAAGCATTCGAACGCGGTAAACGCCATGGTTAAATCGTGAAAATTAAATAGCACAGTATCCATGCTCTAGCAGCTCTTATTAATTTATTTTCAGGTGAACTTTAGCATAGCAAGGCGGATTAAGTGGTTCGGATAAAGTCATAAGCTTGCGTGCAAAAGAACTCACGCTTAAAAACCCTGATATTTAGCAGGTTTAGACTCACTCACGCATCAATCTCCTAAAGCTGCAAGTTTAGCGTTTGATAACCGCGTTCTAAATAAAGACAGTGATAACGCCCTTCATCCGAACCCGAACATTCAAAACTCATGCTAATTTTTAGCGCTGAATTTCATCTCGATTTTTATAAAACGCAATGTAACTGATTAAACCAGACTGGTTCATCGGCAATCTTCATCCGTACATCTTCCAACAATACTTTTTCAAGCAGCACTTTCCCTAACAACACTTCGCAAGCGAGGCACCTATGCAAATAACAAGACGCAACTTTTTCGCAACCGTTGGAACAGTCACCGCAATAGCTTCTGCACCACGACTTATGGCTGGCTCAACTTCAACCAGCGTCGCACCCATCAATGCGAAGAATACTGACGATAAAGACATCAAGTGGTTTAGCTCCACACAAAGGGCAAACTGGACCAGCTTAGCTACGCCTAAGATTACTGATGCAAGCCAACTTACGCCGTTCGATTACAACTTCGATATCCAACTGGATAAGCCAAAACAAACCATCGAAGGTTTTGGCGCCGCCTTCAGCGAAAAAGGTTGGGAAGCACTTACAGCACTCGACAGCAAAAAACAGTCAGCCGTGTTGCAACTCTTATTTGATGCTCATGTTGGAGCCAATTTCAATCTGTGTAGAACACCTATAGGCGCAAATGATTTCGCGTTGAAATGGTATAGCTACGATGAAACTGAAGCTGACTTTGACCTAAAAAACTTCTCTATCGATAACGATAAAAAAACCTTGATTCCCTTTATACAAGCAGCACAAAAAATAAGACCTGATCTGGCCATTTGGGCATCGCCCTGGAGCCCACCAACCTGGATGAAAAAGAACAAGCATTATGCAATGACACCCAATTGGCCCGGTAGCGTTGTTAATGGCCTGCAACCGCATCAAGTCGGTGAAGAAGGCAAAGATTACTTTATTCTTGAGACCAAATATTTAAAAGCTTATGCAAAATACTTTAGAAAATACGTTGAAGCATACCGTAAGCAATTCATTAATATTTTTGCTGTCATGCCGCAAAACGAATTTAATTCCGCGCAACCCTTTCCTAGTTGCTGCTGGACACCAGAAGGCTTAAATCAATTCATTCCCATACTCGCCGAAGAGATGACTCCGCTGGGAGTTGATGTAATGCTCGGAACACTTGAGCGTGGAAATGCCGCCTTGGTAGATAAGATCATGAGCAAGCCAGCCTCTGCAGCGGTGTTGAAAGGTGTTGGTGTGCAATGGGCTGGCAAGCACGCCCTACCATTGCTTAAAAATAATTATCCGCAACTCAAGATTTGGGGAACGGAACAGGAATGTGGCGCAGGCACTAACGATTGGCACTATGCAAAGTATGCGTGGAATCTCATCAAAACCTTTTTAAATAATGGAGCATCGGTCTACCAATATTGGAATATGATTTTGAGTACCGACGTACATAGCACATGGGGCTGGCCACAAAATTCATTGATTACGATTGATACAAAGAATAAAACCTTTTCATTGAATCCTGAATATTACGTCATGCGGCATTTGAGTGGATTGGTACAGCCCGGCGCAAAATTTATTCCTGCATCCAGCTTTACCGGCTATGAAAATCAATTGGCATTTCTAAACCCGGACGGTTCGGTGGCTATCATCATTCAAAATGAAATGGCTGAAGAATTAACTGTGAAAGCAAAGCTTGGCTCTAAACTTGTTGAAATGAAGTTAGCGCCAGATTCATACAATAGCCTGCTAATTCCAAAGCAAGCATACAGCTAGCACAAAAAAACGAACCATTGAAACTTAACGTGGTGTCGGGCACAGACTTACTGTTAAAGATAACTAAACGGGCCTCAGGGTCCGTTTTTTATTAGGGCTTTAACATTTCAGCCATCTAATCCTATCGCTAACATTTATGGGAGCGAAAATTTAGTGTACTCTTGCAGCCTCTTGAGAGTTGAGTGTAAGAAATAATCAATAAGATCACTGTGCCATAACGAAAAACGTTATTTTTATTTAAATACATTGGAGAGACTTAAATGTTTAAAGAATTAGTTAAAGCCGATTTGGAATCACAATACAAAGGTTTCAATATTTGTTTTTGGACGATGTTGGTTATCGCTACGGTAACATCCTTGTTAGGCAGTCCATATTTGGCGATTGGATTGGGAACTTTAGGTTTGGTAAGTGGTGCGATTGGCCAAATAAAATTGATATTGATTAATCAGCAAAAGTTTTTAGCAAATCAGGACACATTCCTCGCGAATCAGGATAAGTTTCTTGCTAATCAAAAACTGTTTCTTGAGCAGCTTGAATCACTAAAAGCAAAATCTTAATACGCATTAATTGCAATTTACTTCCCTAATTACGGTCACTTTATAAACCTAATTAGGGAAGTCGTTGAGCATCACTTTAAAAATCTGCATTACCCGATCAAGCTCCACAAAATTCGTTTTAGAAGACTTCAAATTCAGTTGAACCTTATCACTGTGTCTTTTTGCTCACGTTAGAAATTTACAGAAAATAACTAGCATCATTGAATATCCGCCCATAGAATCATCGAATACACAAAAGCAATTTCCAAACAAAACAGGAATCAAATCCATGCTCCAGCGCAAACTCTTTTTAAGCCTTACCTTAATTCTCGGCATCACCACCACTGCAAGCAGTTTGGCAGAGACCGTTAAAGTAGTTGCAAGCGGTTATACCGATACAGGTGGCGAAGGCGTTTATGGTTTAACGTTTGATACTGCAACCAATAAATTCGGCCCAATACAATTATTGACTAAAACTAACAATCCTTCGTTTGGATTGCACAATAAAAATGTTTGGTATTTTGTAGATGAAGATAAAGAAGGCCAACTGCTTAGCTTTAGCCAAAATGAAAAAGGTGAATTGAATTTACTTCAAAAATCATCAGTGTCCGGTAAGTGGCCTTGCTATATCTCCGTACGCAAAGACGGCAAATATGTTGCAGTTGCAAACTATGGCTCTGGAAATATTGCAGTATTCGAATTGGATGAAAAAGGCGTACCAAAAGGTAAGCCACAATTAAAACAGCATGAAGGCAAAGGGCCCAACGCCGAGCGTCAGGAATCCGCTCATGCACATTGGGCAGGCTGGTCGCAATTAAACGACGCAAATAAAACCACAGGCATTTACGCTATAGATTTAGGTGTGGATAAAATATTTTGGTACCCACAAGATTCAAAAGGCACATTAGCCGAAGGGCAAGTTGCCTATAAAGCAGCACCGGGCGACGGCCCTCGCCATTTAGCAATTCATCCACAAAAGCCTTGGGTTTACGTTTTAAACGAATTGGGCAACACCTTGTCAGTTACGCAACAAGACACCAAAGGTCATTTAACTGAGATTCAAAAAGTATCTGCATTACCCGCAGACTTTAAAGGTAAAAGCACCGCCGCTCATATTGTTATCAGTGCGGATGGAAAACATCTCTATACATCGAATCGCGGTGATTTAAACAGTATTTCCGTATTTAATATTGCAGACGATGGCAAAGTAACTCTCGCACAAAACATTAGCAGCCAAGGCAAACTACCCCGCTTTTTTCTTTTGCTAGAGGATGCGAAAAAAATGTTAGTAGCTAACCAGGATTCGAATAATTTGGTGGTGTTAAATATTTTAGCTAACGGTCAGCTCGAATATTCCGGCGCGCAAACGCAAATCCCAAAGCCAACATTTTTAGGGCTTCAGTAATAATCACTCGATCAACGAAACGGGCCTTAAGGCCCGTTTTTTTTCGCGTATTGATTAGGTTAGTTAACACACGGTTCACGCGATGAAGTTGTTATAGGGTAGATAACAGATCGTAAATATCGCCACCCTACTCCACTTTATTGAATGAGGTTCACCATGGATTCGATCAACAAAAATCAGCCCGAAGATAACTATCAAGATTTGCAAGGCACTGTCGCCATCGAAAAGATTAAAGAACTTATCGATAAATCAGAAAGTTGCTTTTTCACAACGTCTGCAACGCCAACCGCCGGATCTTTTGGTACGCGCCCTATGGGTGTTCAACAAGTAGATGATGCAGGCAACTTGTGGTTTTTGAGTGCAAGCGACAGCCATAAAAATCAAGAAATTAGTGTGGACCCAAATGTCACTTTATATTTTCGCGGCTCAGCGCATTCAGACTTTCTTGTCATAAAAGGTGTTGCAAGTGCTTCGCGCGATCAAGCAAAAATTAAAGAACTATGGGAACCCTTATTTAAAACCTGGTTTACCGAAGGTGAAGACGACCCACGCATTTCCGTCGTTAAGGTGACACCCACAGAAGGATATTATTGGGACACCAAACATGGCTTTGCGGTTGCCGGCGCCAAAATGGTAATCGGCGCGATTACAGGAAAAACATTGGATGATTCCATTGAAGGTAAATTACATATTTAATTTATCCTTAAAGTTTTTGTAATTAGCCACAACTGCGCCGTTAAATATTTTACTATCTGAAACTATTTAATGGCGCAGTTTTTTACATTCGAATTAAAAGTTGAGCACTATGAATCTGAGCGAAAACTATTTATCTGCCTTCTGGGGAATAACAGCAATTATTGCCATACTGTTTATTCAATGGATTATCGCCAGTAAAGCCAAAGGCTCGCAAAAAGGTGCAATTCCTGGAAAGATTGATCCATCACTAGGACACGAGTCTTTTATTTTTCGCGCACACCGAACTTACATGAACACACTCGAAAATATTCCTGCAATGCTAGGAACAAGTTTCTTAGCCACTCTAATTGGCGCAAATACTTTCTGGACGGGAATTTTTATTTGGATATTTGTCGCTGGACGAATTATTCACATGACCCTTTATTACGCTATCGCAACAGAAAAGAATCCTAGTCCGAGAACCTACTTTTTCACGATAGGGTTAATTGCTAATCTTGCGTTGTTTGCTTTGTGTGTGAAAACTTTGGCATCGTAGCTAGTTAACGTAGGTTAAGCTTGCGCATACCTACGTTTCAGACTTTAAAAATCGCACGAAATCTAAACACATCAAATTAATTTTCAAAGCGCTATTAGTTAGAAATAGCCATGTTTGGGGTGCATCGCTCGCAAGCTCAAGCTCACCCACAACCTACATTTACATATCGCTAGCAGACACTTTCGTTAAAAAACTCTTTTGAGAAAATATAAGTATCCAGATGCTTTCTCAATCTCGTCAAATCCATTTCAACATCGGCATTTTTCACCACATCAAAACATGAGAACGATGGTAAAATATCGGCGCCGCAAAATTTATAATTTGCGGTGTTGCCGATAAATATTTCGTCGACAGTTTTTCCTTCGAATAAGCGTTGGTCTTTATTGCCGAAGGATTCTGCGGGGGCGTTCCAGGTTAATGAAATCATATATTTTTTACCGTGCATTTTTCCGCCGGTGCCGTATTGCTTGCGTGGGTCTTGTCGGGTTCTGCCGTCGTCTATGATTAGGTTTTGTTGGACGAGACCTGCGGTAAATATCTCGTCCGCGTATTTTTTATAAATCCAGGGCGCGGAGAACCAATACACGGGCGCTTGTAAAATAATGATGTCGGCCCATAGGTGTTTTTGTACTTCTTCGTCGATATCGTAGCCTTGCTCTATATTGGTTTGTCGTACTGCATATCCATGTTTTTCCATTTCTTCACGAATCGCTACTGTTAACGTTTGGTTTAAATCGCCGGGCGATACGCCTTCATAAAATTGGTGGGCGTTGATGATCAGCAAATTCTTTTTCATGATGACTCCGATGTGGTTTAGGAAAGAGTGTGTAGATGGAGTAAGTGTGCTCCAGCGTGCGCGCCATTCGTTTGCCGAATACGATAGGATTCTTGCCTAAATTGACGGATTGCCATCAATCCGTGCATCAAAGCTTTAACTTGGTTGTAAACTTCAACCTAGTAATTTTTTGATGCGCGAACTGCACCCAATTAAATAAACGGGATGACGATGAACACCAAAGCCCTTGCCGAATTAGTGGATAAAATTGCTCGCTTCGATGGTGATTACAAAACTGCGATTCCGACCCTAATGTTTTATCGCAGAAATGCCGCCACTGACCCTATGCCGACCATGTATGGCCTTGCGCTGGCGCTTACAGTTCAGGGCGAGAAGCGGGCCACGCTTGGCAATGAAATTTTCAGCTATGGACCGGGCCAGTCGCTTGTTACGTCGCTCGACTTGCCTGTGGTGTCTCATATTACGGATGCGAGGGCGAGTGAGCCTTATCTCGGCTTGTGCCTGGCGCTGGATGCGAAAACTATCGCGCAGGTTGCAGCTGATATTGATCCAACCGATTCTATGAAAGCGTCAAGCCCCAGAGCTTTGTCGGTTGTTGCGTTGGACGAGAGTTTATTGGATGCCATAACTCGACTCGTCAAACTACTCGATGAACCCGCTTATATTCCGCAAATCGCACCACTAATTCAGCAGGAAATTGCAGTTCGTTTGTTAAGCGGAGGCCATGGGCCGACATTGCGACATCTTGTTACGCTCGGCTCACCCTGCCAACGAATTGATAAAGCCATTGCGTGGCTAAGGCAAAATTTCACGAACAATTTATCCATGGATGAATTGGCCGCAAAAGCACATATGAGTCCATCAAGCTTTCGTCAACATTTTAGAAATGTTGCGGGAATGAGCCCGCTACAATATCTAAAACATTTATGCTTACAAGAAGCGCGACAAATGATGATGAATGAAAACCTGGATGCAGGCAGCGCCGCTATGCGAGTTGGCTATGAAAGCGCGTCGCAATTCAGTCGCGAATACAGTCGTCTATTCGGCCAACCGCCACAACGCGACATGAGAAGCGTGAAGGAAAATATTATCAAACCGGTTTTGTATTTTTAATCGCTGAGTTTAATACTCTTAAAAATGAATCACAGAAAAAAGCATTTTTATACTTAACGCTAATGATATAAGCGCGAATATTTTTTTCAGATGAACATCAGGTAAATAATGCGCGCTGCGAACACCATAAGGCGCTGCGATAAAACTGGTTATGGATACGATGAGAAATGCCGGCATATAAATAAATCCTAATGTGTAAGCCTCGCCTGACGTTTTAGACCAACCATTTATCAAATAACCAAGCGTCCCCGCTATAGCGATGGGGAAGCCTATTGCTGATGAAGTGCCTATGGCTTTTTTCATATCCAGATTTTTATACGTTAAATAAGTCACGGACAAAAAACCACCGCCAACCGCAGCGAGTGAAGACACTGAACCTATTCCACTTCCAGCTAAAAATAATCCACAAAATTTTGCTGTAGTTTGACTCGTTTTTGGTTTCCAATTAAAAAACAGTTGCACAGCGACCAGGGCCATAAAAAGCGAAAAGAATATGGCGATATAAATTGAGTTAATATCCGCAGCGATTCGTGTTGTTAGAAACGCGCCGAAAATTACCCCGGGAGCCATTCCATAAACCACTTTCCATGCAACTGCTCCTCGGCTAGCGTGAGCGCGAATACTCGCAGCTGAAGAGATAATCATACAGGCCAATGATGTTCCCAGCGCCAAATGCACGACGTTATCTGTGTTCATTCCTTGATAGGTAAAAATGGATACCAGTAAGGGCACCAAAATCCCACCACCGCCAACACCCAGCAGTCCCGCCATAAATCCCACAAACAAACCCAACAAAAAATATAAAAATATCCATTCAGTAATCGGCATAAAAACTAATCCTAAAATTTATCAATCCGATAAAAGCCGATAAAATGTTTGGGCTTTTCGTGAGTGAGGACTTCATTCTGCTACCGATGTAAATCTAATTGAATTTCTGTAGCGCTATATGAAGCTCAAGACTAAGATACAACTTCAAGTTGACTTTAGGTCAAGAGCTATTTGCGGAGTTGAAGTATGGATATTACCGAAGTTTCAAAAGCATGCGGTTTACCAGCATCGGCGCTACGGTTCTATGAAGAAAAAGGACTTATTCAATCCAAAGGACGAAGCGGCTTGCGGAGATTATTTAATTCCACCGTAGTAGAACGGCTAGCGCTAATTTCACTAGCTCGAAAAGTCGGCTTTACACTTGATGAAATCAGTAAAATGTTTACGCCGGAAAGCGTTGAGATAGATAGAAATTTGCTCTCAGCAAAAGCAGACGAACTCGATGAAAAAATTAAAGAATTAACGTCTATGCGCGACGGTTTACGACACGCAGTTGCTTGCAAAGCAGAGAATCATTTTGAATGCCCGAAATTTCTGCAACTGCTTCGTATCGCAGGAAAAAATCGTCAGAGGCAGCCAAATAAATTAAAAGAAGAAAGATTAAAAAAAGAAAGAGTTAAGCGGGATGTTTTAAAAAAATAAATAGGTAGAAGATATACTTCTGCAATATCCCACCCTAAAAACCATAAGTCATTTAGGGTGAGACGCGATTTAAATTAACAAAGTTTTCGTTTAACAGCTACGCCAATCAAACCAAATAACAGCAGTATAATTGATGATGGTTCAGGCACGTTTACAGAAGTTATTTTTACTGAGTCAAATTGAAAGCTAGTAATACTTAACATATTCCACGGATCAATGCTCCACCGACTAAAGCTACCATACGACTGCGCCAAAGTAATCGGATCATTGAACGTAAAATCAAGTCCCGCTCCTGTAGTATTTTTTATCCAATCTAATCCAGTAAACTCAAGACTGAAACCAAAAGCGTCTAGAATATTTCCTTGAAACGCAAGCACATCCGATGCGTTAAAATAATCGTAACTTGTTAAGCCGCCATCCACGACAACAACCCTAGCTACGCCATCTCCAACATCGGCGCCAGAATAATTACTGTCTTTCAAAAACTCGCTCGCAGCACTTGCATAGGCCCAAACTTCATTGGGTGTATCGGTGGTTTTACCCTCAGCCTTTTCCATATCTATCGTAACTGCACCACTAATAAAATCGCCAACTTGATAGCTAAAAGCATCACCCGATACTGAATCGATATGCGCGGTGTACTCAATATTAATAACCGAAGAAAAAGCAGATATAGGAAAACAAAAAAGTATTAATACAAAAAATCCCAAACGTGAAATCATTTTATCCATCCGTTTTTATAAAATTAGAAAATTATTTTTCTGAGGCGCTGCCTAACCAAATATTAACGATGCGAATAAGAATCAACCTAGCAAAGATAGCAATTTGTTAATGAATCTATTGAATCACTAAATACAACCGGCTTGTACAGGAGGCAAGATACATTACACCATCACAAATAAAAAAAGGCGACTCGAAAGTCGCCTTTTTTATTTCACATTGCTGATATTACCAGCCAGTGATTTCTTTCAATGCTTTGCCGATATCAGCCAAGCTTTCTACGGTTTTTACACCAGCGTCTTGCAGTGCAGCAAATTTCTCAGCAGCAGTACCTTTACCGCCAGAAATAATTGCACCGGCGTGACCCATGCGTTTACCAGCTGGGGCAGTTACGCCCGCGATGTAAGACACAACAGGTTTAGTCACGTGAGCTTTGATGTACGCAGCCGCTTCTTCTTCCGCAGATCCACCGATTTCGCCAATCATTACGATTGCTTCAGTTTGTGGATCTTCCTGGAACAACTTCAAAATGTCGATGAAATTTGAACCTGGAATTGGGTCGCCACCAATACCTACGCAAGTAGATTGGCCGAAACCGTAATCGGTAGTTTGCTTAACAGCTTCATAAGTCAAAGTACCTGAACGCGATACGATGCCTACTTTGCCTGGCAAGTGAATGTGGCCTGGCATAATACCGATTTTGCTTTCGCCTGGAGTGATAACGCCTGGACAGTTAGGGCCGATCAAACGCACACCCAACTCGTCGACTTTCACTTTAGCGTCAAGCATATCCAACGTTGGAATACCTTCAGTAATACATACAATCAACTTGATACCAGCATTAGCCGCTTCAAGGATTGAGTCTTTACAAAAAGCAGCTGGAACGTAGATTACTGATGCAGTCGCACCAGTCGCTTCTACTGCTTCAGCAACAGTGTTGAATACTGGCAAGCCAAGGTGAGTTTGGCCGCCTTTACCTGGAGTTACACCGCCTACTAATTTGGTACCGTAAGCAATCGCTTGCTCAGAGTGAAAAGTACCTTGCGCACCGGTAAAACCCTGGCAGATAACTTTGGTGTCTTTGTTAATTAAAACGCTCATTCTTCCGCCCCTTATGCGTTAGCAGCTGCTGCAACAACTTTCTTGGCTGCGCCAGTCAAGTCGGTATCAGCGATAATGTTCAAGCCACTTTCAGTCAGCACTTTCGCGCCGATTTCAGCGTTGTTGCCTTGCAAACGAACAACAACAGGGACTTTCACGCCTACTTCTTTAACTGCACCGATTACGCCTTCTGCAATCATGTCGCAACGTACAATACCGCCGAAGATGTTGATGAATACAGCTTTCACTGCATCGTCAGACAAAATGATTTTGAATGCTTCAACAACGCGTTCTTTAGTTGCGCCACCGCCTACGTCGAGGAAGTTAGCTGGTTGTCCACCGTGCAATTTAACGATGTCCATAGTGCCCATCGCCAAACCTGCGCCGTTAACCATACAACCGATATCGCCACCGAGAGCAACATAGTTCAATTCCCAAGCAGCGGCATGAGCTTCACGCGCGTCTTCTTGAGTTGGGTCTTGCAGAGCCTTCAATTCTGGGTGACGGTACAAAGCATTTCCGTCAATAACCAATTTTGCGTCGAGGCAGTGTAAGTCGCCAGCAGGAGTGATAACCAATGGGTTAACTTCCAGCAACGCCAAGTCTTTCTCTTTGAACAATTTCGCGAGACCAACAAAAATCTTAACGAATTGGTTGATTTGCTTGCCTTCCAAACCGAGTTTGAAAGCCAAATCACGACCTTGGTATGGCTGCGCGCCAACCAATGGATCTACCGCAACTTTCAGGATTTTTTCTGGAGTGTCGTGTGCGACCTTCTCGATCTCAACACCACCTTCGGTAGAGGCCATGAACACGATACGACGTGAAGAACGGTCAACTACAGCGCCCAAGTACAATTCTTTGGCGATGTCAGTACAGGTTTCAACCAAAATGCGGCTAACTGGCTGGCCTTTCTCGTCAGTTTGGTAAGTTACCAAATTCTTGCCTAACCACTTCTCAGCAAAAGCACGAATTTCTTCTTTGCTCTTAACCAACTTAACGCCGCCCGCTTTACCGCGGCCACCAGCGTGAACTTGAGCTTTAACGACGAATACATCGCCGCCAATTTGATCTGCAGCTGCAACAGCTTCTTCTACGGTCGCAGCAGCAATGCCTTTAGAGACTGGCAAGCCATATTGGGCAAACAACTGCTTACCCTGATACTCGTGCAAATTCATGGTGTTGTTCCATTTGACGAAGTTGAACACGTTTGTGAGATGAGCGTGTCAACTGGGGTTATCGATGGCCAGAAACCTTATGAGTTAATGGCCGCCTTGGGATGAGAACTCTACGGTATCTCTCTTTGAGTTAACGCTTCTTCTTGTTGGCGATGTGAATGGCATGACCATGCACCGCCAAGGCTGCTTCATGAATAGCTTCAGACAAGGTTGGGTGACCAAACACCATCATGCCTAAATCTTCCGCACTGGAACCGAACTCCATTGCTATCGCAACTTGCTGTACCAGATCGGCTGCGCTTGGACCAACAATGTGGGCACCAAGAATGCGATCAGTCACGGCGTGGGCAATAATTTTTACCAAACCTTGGGTTTCGTTAGCTGCCATCGCACGACCAGAAGCAGCGAATGGGAAAGTACCAACATTGTAAGGTTCACCTGACGCTTTAACTTGCTCTTCGGTTTTACCGACAGCAGCCACTTCAGGGTGAGTGTAAATAACATTAGGAATAATATCGTAGTTGATTTGGGTTTTTTGACCGGCAATACGCTCGGCAACCATCACGCCTTCTTCAGAACCCTTGTGCGCAAGCATTGGGCCGCGAACTACGTCGCCAATTGCCCAAACGCCAGGAGCGTTAGTTGCACAGAATTCGTTAACGAAGATGAAACCGCGCTCATCCAAATTCACACCGCTGTCGCCAGCTAAAAGATTTTCGGTAAACGGACGACGACCAACACAAACGATCAACTTATCAAACGTTTCTTGTTGTTCTTTGCCATTTTTATCGAGGAAAGTCACAGTCACTTCTTTACCGTTAACTTTTGAACCGGTAACGCGTGAGCTGGTACGAATATCCAAACCTTGCTTGGTCAGGATTTTTTGCGTTTCTTTCGCGATTTGTTGATCCATGATTGCAAGGAAACTATCAAGAGCTTCAAGCACAACCACTTGCGACCCAAGACGATTCCAAACTGAACCCAATTCCAAACCGATTACACCAGCACCGATTACGCCGAGACGTTTTGGCACTTCAGAGAATTCCAATGCGCCGGTTGAGTTAACAATTACATCGTTATCAACAGGAGCAGGAGGAATATTAATTGGGTTAGAACCAGAGGCGAGAATTACGTTTTCTGCTTCGTAAACAGTAACTTTACCTTCAAAGTCAGTTACTTCAACTTTTTTGCCAGCAAGCAATTTACCAGCACCAAACAAACTGGTAACACCGTTTGCTTTAAACAGGCCAGCGATACCGCCAGTCAAGTTTTTGATGATTTGGTTTTTGCGACCAATCATTGCGGGAACATTAATTTCTACACCTGAAGTTGAAATACCATGAACGCCAAGGTCATCTTTTGCTTCGTGATATTTGTAAGAGCTATCGAGCAATGCTTTGGAAGGAATGCAGCCAACGTTCAAACAAGTACCGCCATTAACGCCCTTACCTTCTTCGTTTTTCCATTTCTCAACACACGCAGTTTTTAAACCTAATTGCGCTGCACGAATTGCAGCAACATAACCCGCGGGGCCTGAGCCGATAACTATCACATCAAATTTTTCAGACATAGTTTGTTCCTACATTAATTGGCTGATTTTTATTAACCAGCATCAATTTTATTAATTTCGATTAACACCTTGTGAGCGACAATCATTTACATAAAAAAACGCTCCTAGGCCTGCTTCTTTTGAAACCCAGGGGGAGCGTTTCAAAAAAATTAAATCTCTAACAAAATACGCGCTGGATCTTCAAGTAAATCTTTGATCGCAACCAGGAATTGCACTGCATCTTTACCGTCCAACAAACGGTGGTCGTAAGACAGCGCCAAATACATCATCGGCAAAATTTCTACTTTACCGTTAACCGCCATTGGGCGCTCCTGGATTTTGTGCATGCCGAGAATTGCTGATTGCGGCAAGTTCAAAATTGGCGTCGACAACAAAGAACCAAAAGTACCGCCATTGGTGATGGTAAAAGTACCACCAGACATTTCTTCAATGCCTAACTTACCATCACGAGCGCGCAAACCGAAATCACGAATAGTATTTTCGATACCAGCCAAGCTCATATTTTCTGCGTTACGCAATACTGGAACTACGAGGCCTTTCTCGGTGGAAACTGCAACACCGATATCCTGATAACCGTGGTAAACGATATCGTTGTTATCAATAGACGCGTTCACTGCAGGGAAACGGCGCAATGCTTCGGCCGCAGCTTTTACGAAGAAGCTCATAAAACCTAAACGAGTGCCGCCGTGGGTTTTTTCGAATTGATCTTTGTACTTCGCACGCAATGCCATAATTGGAGCCATGTTCACTTCGTTAAAAGTGGTCAACATGGCAGTTGTGCTTGAAGCTTCAAGCAAACGTTCAGCAATACGCTTACGCAAGCGAGTCATAGGTACGCGTTTTTCTACGCGATCGCCCACTGCCTGAATTGGCGCAACTGGAGCAGCAATACTTGGAGCAGCGGTTGGAACTGCTTTCAAATGGTTGGCTACGTCTTCTTTTAATACGCGGCCGCCTTTGCCAGTGCCATCAACAGCGGCAGTGTTTACATTTTTCTCATCAGCCAACTTGCGAGCAGCTGGATTTACCAATTTATCACCGCTAGCGGCTGAAGCAGCAGCGGGTGCCGGTGTAGCAGCTGGCGCTGAAGGAGTCGCAGCAGGAGCGGCGGCTGCAGCACCTTCAACAAAAATGGCAATAACTTCATTGCTCAGAACTGTGTCGCCTTCGCCTTTCTTGATTTCAGAAATGCTACCGTCGGCCGGTGCTACTACTTCCAAAACCACTTTATCAGTTTCGATATCTACAATTAATTCATCACGTTTAACCGCTTCACCTGGCTTTTTGTGCCAGGTTGCGATGGTGCCATCAGCGACTGATTCGGGGAATGTTGGGGCTTTAATTTCGATACTCATTACTATTCCTTCTCTCTCGGCTTGATATTAGTTAGTTACGCGGACTTATTTTTGCGTTCAGTTTTGAACGGTCAGCGCCAGATTTACAAAACGGTTTTGCTCTTCAATATGCGCAGACATATAACCGCCCGCTGGTGCAGCCGAAGCTTCGCGACCTACATATTCCAAGTACAGATTTGGATATAGATCGTGAGCCATGCGACGTAAATGGTGTTGGCTGCTGTACCAGGCACCCTGGTTCATCGGCTCTTCCTGACACCACGCAATGCTCTTCACATTTTTGTATTTGCTGAGGATGTTTTTCAATTCAACATCCGGGAACGGATACAACTGCTCCAAACGAATGAAAGCAACATTCTCTTGTTTGCGTTCAGTGCGCTCTTCCAACAAGGTGTAATAAACCTTGCCGCTACATAAAATCACACGCTCAACTTTGTCTGCATTAACCGCATCATCAATTACGTTTTGGAAATGACCGTTCGCCAATTCTTCCAAGGTTGATGTTGCTAACTTATGGCGCAACAAAGATTTCGGGCTCATCACAATCAACGGACGACGCATTGGGCGAATCGCTTGACGACGCAACATATGGAACACTTGCGCCGGAGTCGATGGAATACAAACCTGAATATTGTGCTCAGCACACAGCTGCATAAAACGCTCTAAACGTGCAGATGAATGCTCTGGGCCCTGACCTTCATAACCGTGTGGCAACAACATCGTCAAGCCGCACAAACGACCCCACTTGTGTTCACCCGAAGTGATGAATTGGTCGATAACCACTTGCGCGCCGTTGGCGAAGTCACCGAATTGCGCTTCCCAAATCACAAGACCTTTCGGTGCTGTGGTGGCGTAGCCGTATTCAAATGCAAGAACCGCTTCCTCTGACAAGTAAGAATCGTACAAATCAAATCTAGGCTGATCGGCATTAAGGTTAGCAATAGGCGTGTAAGACTGACCATCTTTCTGGCTGTGAACTACCGCATGGCGATGCGAGAAAGTGCCACGACCGACATCTTGTCCGGTCATACGAATTTCATAACCTTGCTCAAGCAAGGTTGCGTAAGCCAAGGTCTCCGCCATACCCCAGTTAAGTGCTAAAGCACCACCGGCCATTTTGCGACGATCTTCGTAAATTTTTTCAACTTGCTTTTGCACCACTATGCCTTCTGGGATAGTTAGCATTTTACTGGCAACAGATTGCAAGGTTTTTAAATCAATACCAGTATCAGCGGGTGTTAACCAATCGTGACCAATATAGGGAGACCAATCCACAAACAATGAACGATCTGGTTCGCTCACCAAACCGCTGGCGACGTGTTCGCCGCGATCCAATGCCGCACGGTAATTAGTTGTTAATTCATCTGATGTTGTTTGCGACAACAAATTTGCAGCAACCAATTTCTCGGCATATAAGGTACGAGTAGTTTTTTGATTGCGGATGACTTGATACATCAATGGCTGGGTAGCTGAAGGCTCGTCAGTCTCATTGTGACCACGGCGACGATAGCAAACCAAATCGATCACTACATCTTTTTTGAATTCGTAACGGTAATCAACCGCCAACTGCGCAATAAACAACACCGCTTCTGGATCATCACCGTTCACGTGAAAAATCGGTGCCTCGATCATTTTGGCAACGTCGGTGCAATACTCAGTTGAACGAGAATCTTCACGTTTGTTGGTGGTAAAACCAACCTGGTTGTTGATCACGATGTGCAAAGTACCGCCAGTGCCGTAAGCGCGAGTTTGAGACATTTGGAATGTCTCCATCACTACGCCCTGACCTGCAAATGCAGCATCGCCGTGCACATTGATTGGTACCACTTTAGCGCCGGTTTTGTCTTTGCGACGATCTTGACGCGCGCGCACAGAACCTTCAACTACCGGAGAAACGATCTCCAAATGCGATGGGTTGAATGCCATGGCCAAATGCAATTCACCACCAGGAGTCATCAAGTTCGATGAGAAACCAGAGTGATATTTCACGTCGCCAGACGTATTCAATGAACGCTTGCCATCGAACTCAGCAAACAATTCAGCAGGATTTTTACCGAATACGTTTACCAAGGCATTCAAACGACCACGGTGCGCCATGCCCAATACAATTTCTTTTGCGCCGTAAGTGCCTGAACGTTTTACCAAAGCATCTACGAGTGGAATGAAGCTCTCTCCACCTTCCAAACCGAAGCGCTTGGTACCTGGGTATTTACTATCAAGATGACGCTCAAGACCTTCGGCAGCAGTCAAACGCTCCAGCAGAGCCAATTTTTGCTCTTTACTAAATTCCGGATTGGAGCGAACGCTTTCGAGGCGTTGTTGCAGCCATTGCTTTTCAGCCAAGGGCGTAATGTGCATGATTTCTGCACCTACGTGGCCACAATAGGTTTTTTCAAGCGCATCAATAATTTCACGCAGTGGAGCGTCTTCTTTACCGATGTACAAATTACCGGTGTTGAATACGGTATCCAAATCAGCGTTGGTTAAACCATGAAAGCTCAAATCGAGATCAGGGATTGGATCACGCGTCATCAAACCCAATGGATCGAGCCGGGCTTTCTGGTGACCGCGGAAACGGTAGGAGCTAATAAGCTGTAGCACTTTAACTTGCTTGCGCTCGTGCTCAGCGCTAACTGAGCCTGAACCAGCAGCTGCAACTGTGCGTACACGCGATTTACCCAGCTGCTCAAATTGAGCGCGAATAACTGAGTGAGGAGTATCTTGCGCTAATACGCCGCTAATGCGAGGTAGCTGATCAAAATAGTTACGCCATTCTTCAGAAACGGCATTGGGATTATGTAAATATGTGTCGTAGAGTTCTTCGACGTATGCAGCGTTCCCACCAGAGATGTGCGAACTACTCCAAAAATGCTCCATAATGCTATCTTGCATTCCACTCACCTTATTCACGGGTTAATCACTTGGCCCTGAGGTTTAGCGATATTTACCCTGCTATCAACTAGCTATTAGCTACACAATAACGCTCTTCACTTGTGGTAAAAAACGCCGCTTTTAAGTCGCTGCTTTTCAGTCGAGATGACAGGTACAGCGAACAGTTTAAAAGCTTAGCCGCAAATGCCGCCAAGCCACAAAATTTTAGCAACCGCAGATACAGAAAAGCGCCACCTTAGGTAGCGCTCTGTAACAGCATGTTGCGAATATGACCGATTGCTCGAGTCGGGTTAAGGCCTTTCGGACATACCGCAACACAGTTTTGGATACCATGGCAGCGGAATACGCTAAAGGGGTCATCCAATTTTGACAGGCGTTTTTCAGTCGCCAAATCACGGCTATCCGCCAGGAAACGATAGGCTTGTAACAAGCCAGCTGGGCCGATGAACTTATCTGGATTCCACCAGAATGATGGGCAGCTGGTTGAGCAGCAAGCACACAAAATACATTCGTACAAACCGTCCAGCTTCTCACGATCCTCTGGAGACTGTAGCCTTTCAATAGCTGGGGCCGGCGTGTCATTTTGCAAGTAGGGTTCGATCTTTTTGTACTGATCGTAGAATTGGGTCATATCAACAACCAAATCACGAATCACTGGTAATCCAGGCAATGGACGCAAAATTAATTTGCCGCTACCACCGGTCGCTTCTGAAATTGGCTTGATACATGCCAAACCATTTTTGCCATTGATGTTCATACCATCTGAACCGCACACGCCTTCACGACATGAACGACGATAAGCCAAACCTTCGTCCTGCGCTTTCAATAATTCCAGCACATCCAGAACCATCAAATCTTTACCACCGGTATCCAACTCGTAAGCTTTCATGTACGGCGCTTTATCGGTGTCCGGGTTGTAGCGATAAACTTCAACTTTTAACATTTGTCTGTTCCCCGATTAATAAACACGTTTCTTAGGCTGGAAGGCGTCCATAGTGTGCGGTGTGAAATTCACTGCACGTTTGGTAACACGCTTTTCGCCGGGGAAATAAAGTGAATGACATAACCAGTTGGCATCATCACGATCTTCAAAGTCATCACGCGCATGAGCACCGCGAGATTCTTTACGCTCTTCTGCCGCAATTGCAGTAGCTTCAGCAACTTCTAACAAATTTTGCAATTCCAGAGCTTCAATGCGCGCGGTATTGAATGCATTGCTCTTGTCGGTAATCGATACGTTTTCTATACGCTTACGCAGTTCGGCCAATTGCTCAATACCCTTCTGCATAAACTCACCTTTGCGGAATACGCCAAAGTAATTTTGCATAATGGTTTGCAGCTCTTTACGCAATACCGCGGCGCTTTCTCCGGTATTGGACGTATTCACTTTGTTCAAACGCGCCATAGCTTTATCGATATCAGCTTGTGTTGCGTTTTTATGTTCAACACCTTCACGCAATGCTTTTTCGATGTATATGCCCGCTGCACGACCAAACACCACCAAGTCGAGCAATGAGTTGCCGCCTAAACGGTTAGCGCCGTGTACAGATACACAAGCAACTTCACCACAGGCAAACAAACCGTCGATAACAATATCAGTACCGCTGGCATCTTGCGTTAAGGCTTGACCATGAATATTTGTCGGAACACCACCCATCATATAGTGACAGGTAGGAACCACAGGAACTGCAGCGTAAATCGGATCAACGTGTGCGAAGGTACGCGATAATTCACAGATACCTGGCAACTTGCTTTCCAGCACTTCTTCACCCAAGTGATCGAGCTTGAGAAGCACGTGATCACCATTTGGACCACAACCGTTACCCGCCAAAATTTCAAGAACCATTGAGCGCGCAACTACGTCGCGTCCTGCAAGGTCTTTGGCGTTAGGAGCATAACGCTCCATAAAACGCTCGCCGTTTTTGTTGATGAGGTAGCCACCTTCACCACGGCAACCTTCTGTTACCAACACTCCAGCTCCGGCAATACCGGTTGGGTGGAACTGCCACATTTCGATATCTTGCACCGGGAAACCTGCGCGTAACGCCATACCAATACCATCGCCGGTATTGATATGGGCATTAGTAGTAGACGAATAAATACGCCCTGCACCACCGGTTGCCAATACAGTTGCCTTGGCTTTTACATAAACGGTTTCGCCATCTTCGATGTTAATCGCAATAACACCAACCACAGCGCCGTCAGCATTCTTCACCAGGTCTACAGCAAACCACTCGTTCAGGAATACGGTTTTACTTTTAATATTGCCTTGGTAAAGCGTGTGCAATAACGCATGGCCGGTACGGTCCGCTGCGGCACATGTACGAGCTGCCTGACCACCCTCACCAAAGTTTTTGGATTGTCCACCGAAAGGACGCTGATAAATACGGCCTTCTTCAGTACGTGAAAATGGCAAACCCATGTGTTCCAATTCGAAAACAGCTTCTGGACCAACCGAGCACATATACTCGATAGCATCCTGGTCGCCGATATAGTCTGACCCTTTTACGGTGTCATACATGTGCCAGCGCCAATCATCGTTTGGATCAGCACTTGCGATTGCACAAGTGATACCGCCCTGAGCAGATACTGTATGCGAACGGGTTGGAAATACTTTGGTAATTACCGCCGTTTTGTATCCAGATTGAGCCAATTGCAGCGCAGCACGCATGCCAGCACCGCCACCGCCAATTACAATACCGTCAAAAGAGATTGTGCGAATGCTAGCCATTAATTAAAACCCCAAAGTATTTCGATGCCCCATACCAGGTAAGTTACGGAAACTCCACCCAATACTACTTGCGCGAAAATGCGCAATACGGTGGCTTTATTGCCCATCAAACGTACGGTTAAATAGTCGGTTAAGACTGCCCACAAACCAATCCAGGCATGGGTAATAAAAGAAAGCAAAGTAGCAAAACTGAATACGCGAACCCAAAGCTGACTAAACAAGGCTTGCCATTGTTCGTAGGTTAGATCTGGATTTAACGCTAAATAACCAGTGATAAAAATAACATAAGCGGCCATTACAACGCCGCCAACTCGCTGGATCAACCAATCGTAGAGGCCGCTGCGACCAAAACTCGTTACTGAAGTTACCATACCCATACTCCCAACAACACGATCAATATGATGGCAATCGTCAGCGCAATCTTCGCGCCCAATTGACCACCTTTAAGGCTTTCGCCTATACCGGAATCCATTAACAGATGACGAATACCCATCACGCTGTGATACGCCAAGGCGGACAACACAGACCAGAGTACAAATTTGTAAATGGGATTAGCCAAAGCATCGCGAACAGCGGCAAAGCTTTCCTGGGAATCCAGGCTTGAATCGAGTATCCAGAGGAGAACGGCTACACCGGCAAAAAGGAAAATACCGGAGAAACGATGAAGAATGGAAACATAGGCGGTGATAGGAAGCTTAATAGTAGAAATATCGAGGTTGACAGGTCTTTTCTTGTTCACAGTTTAATTCACCTTTGAGCCCATCGCGGGCAGGTTATAAGAATGAGCATCAGCATTCACTAAAATGTAAGATTTTGGGGCAAGGCCGACGCATCCTGCAAGTCGCGCAGCATTATAGAGAGGGAACCTAGGAAATACAAACAAAAAGCTGCCTCAAAAGCCAAATCATGGGGATGTTTTTCATACTGAACGCAATAGTTCAATTTTTCTGCAAGATCAATGACTTCCTTGGGTTTTAACACTAATTTACCGTTCTATAAAAGCGCATAAAACAACATCAAATACCCAGCTTGGTGCAAAAATAAGCAGTGAGCTCGAACTTGTCGACAAGTCGCTTATTTTGATAAAAAAAACTTTTAACAAATACGCCCTATTTATTGGCAAAAACTTTCGTTGCGGCAATTAAGTCATCTATAATGCCGACCGCAAACAAACGGCAAGGTCGGAAATCGACTGGTCTGAAAAGTAGCTATAAAAGAGCTACATAAGGTTATACATCACTTGAGCATGCAACTTGCAGGTGAACAGCGTCTAAGTCGTACTTTGCAATGATGGCCTATTCTTGACCAGCTCCTGAGGAAATGAATATCACCATAGCGATTCACGGGATTTACACTGGGCACATAACTCAAGCACATTAGTCCTACTAGTAAGCACAGGAGTCAGTAATGACTGACAAGAAAGCACACCTAACGATTGATGGTATAGATAGCACGATTGACCTACCTATTTATCCCAGCAGTGTCGGACCGGACGTTATCGACGTCACCAGTATTACCAAGAATGGCTTTTTCACGTTTGACCCGGGCTTTATGTCCACCGCCGCATGCGAATCCAAGATTACTTATATTGATGGCGACGAAGGGATTCTGTTACACCGTGGTTATCCTATCGAACAACTTGCTGTCTCCTCTGATTACATCGAAACTAGTTACCTCCTTCTCAACGGCGAATTGCCAACTCCCGAGCAAAAAGCCGAATTTGCCCAAGCAATCAAAGACAATTCTACTGTTGACGAATCTGTCATCAACGTTATCAAAAGCTTCAAACGTGAAGCGCACCCCATGGCCATTTTGTGCAGCGCAGTTGCGGCATTGGCAGGCGTGTATCACGATGAAATTGACATCACTAATGCTGAAAGCCGCAAGCTAACTGCCTATCGTTTGATTGGTCAGATGCCAACCCTGTCGGCTTTGGTATACAAACACCGTAAAGGTGAAGAATTTATTGCACCGGATAGCAGCCTGGATTACGCCGAAAATTTCCTGAATATGACCTTCGGTACTGCAGGCAAAGCGCCTAACGTGAGCAAGACTCTCGCTAAAGCAATGGATCGTATTTTCGTTCTGCATGCTGACCACGAACAAAACGCATCTACCTCTACCGTACGCTTGTCTGGCTCATCAGGCACCAACCCATTCGCGGCAATTGCTGCCGGTATTTCTACACTTTGGGGCCCTGCTCACGGCGGCGCCAACGAAGCGGTATTGGAAATGCTGGAAGAAATCGGCACTGTGGAAAATATCGAAGCTTGCGTTGCTCGTGCGAAAGACAAAACTTCAGGCTTCCGTTTAATGGGCTTTGGTCACCGCGTTTACAAAAACTTTGATCCACGCGCAAAAGTAATGAAACAAACCTGCGACGAAGTCTTGGGCGAATTAGGTTTGGAAAACTCTCCGTTGTTGGCAATTGCTAAACGTCTTGAGCAAATCGCATTGGAAGATCCTTACTTCATCAGCAAAAAACTTTACCCGAACGTGGACTTCTATTCAGGCATTATCCTGAAAGCCATTGATATCCCCACTGAAATGTTTACTGTGATTTTCGCCTTGGGCCGTGCTGTTGGTTGGTACTCTCATTGGGATGAAATGGTTAGCACTTCGTATAAAATCGGCCGTCCACGTCAGTTGTACACCGGCAGTGTGAAACGCGATTATCCAAAAAAATAAACCGTTAGATTCATTTAACGATTTTAAAAAACCGCCTCTCGAAAGTTAGGCGGTTTTTTTATGTTGGATCATAGTGCCGTAACTTATTCATAATTGCTTCAGTATTCCCAGCCTAGTATCTTGCACAAATCTACCCTGCACCTTCTATACTCGCTTCACCATCCCATAACAAAAAAGGAATCCTTGCATGCTCAAGCTAATTGCACGTTTATTTGGAGTTATTACTTTTCTTGCCAGCATAAATTGCATCGCTATTGAAGTCCCAAAATCTCTTGAAGAATGGAAACCTTGGGTATTGGAAAAACATCCCGAAATCAACTGCCCTGTTCTCTTCGATAGCGCTGAGCGCGATTGCGTATGGCCGTCTGAATTGCGTATCGACGCAAACGCAAATAGCGCAAAATTTTCGCAACGAGTCGAAGTTTATAAAAGCGAATGGGTTGAGTTACCTGGTCACGCCGGACTTTGGCCGCAGGATGTTACTGACAACAATGCAAGAATTCCTGTTCGCGATAATGAAAACATTCCTGAAGTTTACTTAAATGTTGGCGTACACGAATTGAAAGGTGAAATTCGCTGGAGCGAAATGCCGCGCACACTGCCCGTTCCGGAACAAACTGGAATTATTCGATTAACCCTCAATGGAAAAACAATTACGGCACCAGCACTGGAAGGTAATAATCAACTCTGGCTTACCGCAAGTGAAAAACAAAATGCCACAGCGCATCAAGACTCATTCGATCTGCGAGTGTTCCGCAAAATTGATGACACAATTCCATTGCGACTTACTACAACATTACAAATCGATGTAAGTGGAAAAGAGCGCGAAGTGCAACTCGGACAATTTTTATTAAACGGATTTACTCCAGTAGAATTTACTAGCCAATTACCCGCAAGAATTGAAAAAGATGGAAACCTGCGTGTGCAAGTTAAATCCGGCTCATGGGAAATAATACTCGTCAGCCAATCGAACGCGCCCATTAAACAACTGTCATTTAAAGCCAATTCAGAGTTGTGGCCGCAGCAGGAGATTTGGGTGTTTTCGGCAGAGCGTCAGCTTCGTAGTGTACAAATATCTGGCGCACAAACTATAGATCCTCAACAAACTCAACTGCCCGAAGATTGGAAGAATTTACCGGCTTATTTAGTTACACCAGAAACTCATTTCATTATGGAAGAATTGCAACGCGGTGAAAGTAAATCTACTGGTAACGAGTTACGACTTAATCGCGATGCGTGGTTAAGTTTTAACGGCGAAAAATTTATTTTCAATGATCAAATCCATGGCAATATTCATGCATCACGATTGGAAACTATCAAACCTGTTGAACTTACACATGCGCAAATTAATGGCCAATCACAACTCATTACACAATTAGCGAATAATCCAAATTCCGGGATTGAAATTCGTAGCCGCGATATAAATGTTAATGCTGTAAGTCAATTGGCCAAGTCATCGACAATTCCAGTGACCGGTTGGAACGAAGAATTTAATTCGGCATCCACCCAATTACACTTACCACCGGGTTGGTCGCTGTTAACCGCGACAGGCGTGAGCAGCGAATATGGTAGCTGGGTTTCGCGGTGGAGTTTGTGGGATATTTTCGCAGTGCTGATTATCGTAATTGCAATTGCTCGTGTTACCAAACCTGCTTATGGCCTGCTTGCCGCTGCAACTATTATTTTGATTTATCAGCGCACAGGCGCACCGGTTTTTATTTGGCTTAACCTTATTGCTGTACTTGCACTCGCCAAATTTGTAACAGGAAAATTCAAAAACTTTATTCAACGTTACGCCTACGTTAGTTTTTTATTGCTCGCATTAATTACACTTCCCTTTGCGGTGCGTGAAGCAAGAATATTTGTTAACCCGCAATTGGAACATGAATATTTCTGGGATTGGTCGTCATCATTTATATCCACATCCGACAAAAACAAGATCGCCTATATTAACGATTCAGTTAATTCTCCACCTCCTGCGCTTGATTTCGTACCCAACGCACCAAATGCAGCACCAATGATGTCAGAGCAAGTAGAGACGGAAGAAGTTGTAGTGACTGGTGCACGTGCGGAACGCAAAGAAAAACGAGACGTCGAGAAATATTCAAATGCGCAATCTGCATCGACGTTACATCGCACGCCAGGAGTACAAATTCAAAAATCCTATGATCCAAATCAACAAACTCAAACCGGCACTGCAGTACCTAATTTCAATCTCAACACAATCAATCTGCAATGGGATGGTCCAGTGAAAGCCGACGAGACAACAACTCTCGTGTTAGTTTCGCCTTGGATAAATCGACTAGGCCATTTACTTTCCGTATTATTACCTTTGGGATTAGCAGGAATTTTGTTGCAACAGGCGGCGCTGGTTTTTGATAAGAAATTTTCTTTGCCAACACTTAATAAAAAAGCAATTTCCGGAATTCTGCCAACTTTGATTATCGCCAGTGTTTTGTTCTCACCGGCTGAACCGGTTAATGCTCAAGTGCAAATAGATCCGGCAATTTTAAAAGAATTGGAGACTCGCTTAACGAAAGCGCCAAAATGTTTACCAAATTGCGCAGCAATTGAAAGCGCAAATATTGCGGTAAAAGAAGATCGATTAACCATTGAACTTGTTGTTCACAGTAACGATTTAATTTCACTACCCTTACCTGCTGATCACGAACAATGGTGGCCAGACCAAGTGACAGTAGATGACAAAGCTGCAACGCTGGTACAAACATCAGATAAAGAGTTGTTAGTAAGTTTGCCGAAAGGCAGACATAGCATCAGCATAAAAGCAGATCTGCAAGGGCGTGATGCTCTCAATTTAAATTTTCCAGTGCAATTACATAATGTAATTTCATCGACCAGCGGCTGGGAAATCAGCGGCATTCCTACTCAAGAGCAAGCAAGTCTGTCGTTACAATTACAACGGGTGGAGCAAGACAAAAATTCGACCAAAGCTGAACATTTACGCGCTGACCCTATAACGCCTTTTGTAATTGTTAAGCGTGAATTAAATTTGGGATTGGAATGGACTCTCACCACTACCGTGACACGCGTTGCACCTGAATTTGGCGCTATCAACATTGAAATGCCTGCAATTGCAGGTGAATCGCCGTTATCAACTCAATTAACGCCAGCCGGTAAAATTTCTGTGCACCTTGAGGCGAATCAAAGTGAGCTTCAGTGGCATTCAAGTATTAAACAAATTACACCGCTGGAATTAAAAGCCTCGCAAAATGTACCTTGGGCAGAAATCTGGAGTTTAGATGTTTCACCGATATGGCATGCAGAAACCAAGGGCATTGCGCCAGTACAAATGGATAAGCACCAATACCTTCCTATCTGGCAGCCATGGCCCGGTGAGTCACTCACTATCGACTTAATTAAACCTAAGGCAACTAAAGGAAGCTACGTTACTATCGATAGGGCTAACTTTACTTATCAGCCCGGCAATCGCAGCAGTTTGAGCAAATTAATGTTTAATATTCGCACTAATCAAGGCGGACAATATTCATTCAAATTGCCGCAAGATGCTCAATTGGCGAAAGTAGAAATTGATAACGCAGAGCAAACCATCTCCACCACCAGTGGCACTTTAAAATTGCCGTTGCACCCAGGCTCACAAACCATTTCGTTGCAATGGAAATCTGAAGAAGGTTTAAGTTTTGTTACTCGCTCACCCGAATTTTCTCTGGAGCAAGGCAGCAGCAACCAAACCATTAACATAGAGTTGCCAGGCAATCGTTGGCCATTATTTGTGGGTGGGCCATTAATGGGGCCAAGCATTTTGTTGTGGGGAATGTTGTTGGTAATAAGTGTAGTTGGCTACGCATTGGGCCGCAGCCAGTTAACACCCTTGAAACCTTATGAGTGGGTATTATTAGGCTTAGGCATTTGCACACTGAATTTCACGGTGTTTGTGTTGGTGGCGTTGTGGCTAATTGCACTCAACCAACGTGGAAAGCTAACGCGAATTTCCAGTGCATTAAAATTTAAATTTTTGCAGGTGGGATTATTTGCATTATCAATCATCGCGCTCGGAACATTAATAACAACCTTGCCAGATGGATTGCTAAGCGCACCCGATATGCATGTACTGGGTAATGAATCCTATCAAAATAATTTTAAGTGGTATCAGGATTATAGTGATATGGATTTCCCGCAGGCATGGATACTCTCATTGCCTTTGTGGTGTTACAAAGTCGTTATGTTGGTGTGGTCACTGTGGCTTGCAGCCTCATTATTAAGATGGATCCGCTGGTCATGGCAGCAACTAAGCCATAACGGATTGTGGCATGCGGATACGACAATTATCGACAAGCCTACAACGGTAATTACCGTAGCGGATAATCAAGTGGAAAAATCCTAACGATAATTTTAACTATTGATTTAAATGACAATCACAGCGATAAAAAGCGCTTCGCTATGATTGTCTTTTTTCAAATTAAATATTTTTTTTAAAATCGCCAAATTTTAAAACCAGCATACACATCACTAGAGAACCACATCACACGCGAATATTATAAAAAGAAATTGGCAACTAACCTCCTTACTACGAAAAATTTAAAACCATAAATGTACAATTTTTATTTGTCTTTTTACGTTTTACTCATCAAAAAATATTTTAGAATTTTAAACGACAAACGTTTTTAACTTGCTGATTACTAACAGGTTAAACGTGTACTTTTTATAAAATTTACTCGTACAAATCAAATTGGGTTCGAATACGGCCGGTAGAACTACAGTAATTTATTACCAGCGTAATATTTCGCTGCTTGCTTCCTGCTTGTATGAAGTATTTGCATAAATAGGCAGGAATTATTTGGCACGCCTAATTAAATCACTCTGGTTTTATTAGTCTCTTGAGATTTTTACTCGATAGCTGCGCGTTTGGTATTACTCCATTAATAACGATAAAACACGCCAAAAAATGCCGGGCAATTAATTGCTAACCTCTTAATTGCTTCAGAATGGATGTAGCCCAAATGGAATTATTGTGTTTGAGGACAACCTGAGCAAAATGGATTTAAGGAGTGAATCGATGCAGAACAAGCACAAAGGAATTTTAACTTTTATCCTTTGTTTTCAATTCGCGTAAATGTCTCCTCAACGAAACGCGGTTTTTATAAACAACGTTTTTGTAAACAATAATGGTTAGGAGAATAAAAATGCTACACAAACTTTTGTTGCGGCTGCTCGCGGCTACGTCGCTGGCCGCGTTAATCGCCAACCCTGCCGCTGCGCAAACGCTACTCTCGCAAGGTAAAAGTGCAGTCGCCTCATCTACCGAAGGGGGCTTCACCGCTGCATTGGCGGTTGACGGAAATACCGGCTCGCGCTGGGCCAGTAATTACAATAATGCCGAATGGATTTACGTTGACCTCGGCGCTTCTTACGCGATTAATCGCGTCGTGCTTAATTGGGAAGCGGCTTACGGCAAGGGCTACCAAATTCAGGTTTCCGATAACGCCACCACTTGGACAACAATTTTTACGACTGCAACCGGTGATGGCGCGATTGATGACCTTGCTGTTACCGGAACTGGCCGTTACGTTCGCTTGAATGGCGTAACCCGTGGTACTGGTTACGGCTATTCGCTGTGGGAATTTCAGGTTTACGGCGCACCAGTAACAACGAATAACCTGCTTTCACGATTTAAAACTACCACAGCTTCTTCACAGGAAGGCCCATGGGCTGCCAACAATGTTAACGACGGCAACACTACCACGCGTTGGGGTAGTAATTTCAATGATGCCGAATGGATCTACATTGACCTAGGTTCTTCAGCTTCAGTTCGCCGCGTTGTGTTGAATTGGGAAGCGGCTTACGGAAAATCCTATCAAATACAAACGTCGAATGATGCATCCATCTGGACAACGATTTACTCAACCACAACGGGCGACGGTGGAATTGATGATCTTACGGTGACAGGTACGGGCCGTTATGTACGACTAAACGGCCAGCTGCGCGCGACGGGTTACGGCTATTCGCTTTATGAATTTGAAGTGTGGGGAACGCAAAATAGCGGTTCTGGCTCGTCCAATGATGTGCGTTCTTCATCTTCTTCAAGCAGATCATCCGTGCTTTCTTCGGTTAGCACCTCAAGATCTTCGTTTTCGGTGAGCACATCGAGGGCAACATCTCTGGCAAGTTCATCTTCGGTAGTGAGTAGGTCTTCAGTGGTGAGCACATCGAAGTCGTCTTCAGTGGTAAGTACTTCTAGATCGTCTTTGTCATCAATCTCATCACGGTCTTCGTCATCTTCATCTTCAAATGCAGGAGGATTACCAAACTTCGGGCCGAATGTGCAGATTTTTGATCCGTCGCAACCCATTGCGGATATCCAAAGTAAAGTTAATGCGGTGTTTGCGGTACAAGAGAACAACCAATTCGGCACACCACGCACCGCATTACTGTTTAAACCCGGCACTTACGATATTGATATTCCAGTCGGATTCTTCACCCACGTCATTGGTTTGGGCGCATTTCCAGATCAGGTAAAAATCGCCAGCGTTCGTTCTGAGGCGGTGCTGCCAAACAACAACGCAACGCAAAACTTCTGGCGCGGCGTTGAGAACTTTGCGGTTTACCCCAGTGGCGGTATGAGATGGGGCGTTTCGCAGGCTGTGCCGTTTCGCCGTATGCACGTAATCAATAACAACATCACGCTTTCTACCAACTTCGGTTGGGCGAGTGGCGGCTGGATGGCTGATTCACTGATTGATTACGATGTAACTGCCTATGCGCAGCAACAATGGGTATCGCGCAACTCGCAATGGGGCAGCTGGTCTGGCGCTTTGTGGAATATGGTGTTTGTGGGCATCCCTAATAATTTGCCCGGTGGAACCTGGCCGACCACGGCTAATACCTTCGTCAACACCACCCCCTTAGTGCGTGAAAAGCCGTTCCTTTACCTGAATGGCAGCAACTATGAAGTCATGGTTCCGCCGCTGAAATACAACAGTTCAGGCATTTCCTGGGCGAATAATCAGCAAGCGGGTACGTCGGTTTCGTTGGATGCCTTCTACATCGCTCGTTCAGATACAGATACCGCAGCAAGCATCAACAATGCCTTGAGCCAAGGCAAGCACTTGCTCCTGACGCCCGGTGTTTACAATTTGTCTGACCCGATTCAAGTAACTCGCGCAAATACTATCGTTTTAGGTATGGGCTTTGCGACTTTGCACCCAACAACTGGTAAAAAAGCCATCACTGTTGCCGATGTAGACGGCGTGATTGTGGCGCATCTGATGGTGGATGCGGATACCAACAACTCTCCGGTTCTGGTTGAAATTGGCGATGCGAATAGCAATGCCAGCCATACATCCAACCCAACATCGGTGAGCGATGTATTCGTGCGCGTTGGCGGTAATGGCCCAGGCAAAGCGACCGTCGCTATGCAAATCAATAGTAACGATGTGATTATCGACCACACCTGGTTATGGCGTGCAGACCACGGTGAGGGTGCGGGTTGGACTTCAAATACATCGCGTAATGGCTTAGTGGTTAACGGCAATAACGTAACCGCCTATGGCTTGTTCGTGGAGCATTTCCAGGAGTATCAAGTGCTGTGGAATGGCAACAACGGCAGAACTTACTTCTACCAATCCGAAATTCCGTATGATCCACCGAGCCAAGCGGTTTACAGCAGCGGTCCAGGAGTAAACGGTTGGGCCTCTTACAAAGTGGCCGATACCGTGACTAACCACGAAGCTTGGGGCTTGGGTATTTACGCGGTATTTACCTACCCGAACGTGTTCTTGTCACACGCGATTGAAGTGCCTAACTCACCTAATGTGAAGTTTCATCATATGGTGACCGTAAACTTAACGGCGAATGGCGCAATCCAAAATGTGATCAATAACACGGGTGGCACAACCTCGCCCGGTGTTGCCACAAATACACCACGAGTAACGGATTACCCTGCGCAGTAATTAGACGCGTATACGTGATTTAGTAAAAAACAAAAGCCGACGATGCTTTAAGCATTGTCGGCTTTTCCGTCTATCTCAGCATGCAATTCTACCCGCGTTAGAACCTGACACCGGAACTGGCTATTTTTTGCACTGATCTTTGTATATTTGTTAGGAATTTAACTCGAACCTTGCGATTGGTATCACGCCTCTGAGTAGAAAATTCCCACCGTTACCTTTTGGCGATCAAGCTTAACTTACTGAATTCTATAGCCTTTCAAATAACTCTCAATTCCCACTTGTTTTTGGCAAATTATATTTGGTACGAAATGTTTATTCGTACGATAAGCCTCAACTGCCTCCCTATCATTTCCCTAGCAAACTGATTTAAACGCCATCTCGATTTCTTTGTTGGCCATGTCGTTTGCGGCTCAATACAGTTCCTGTAAACCAGTTACATATCCTCAAATAACTATAATTTTGGAGATCCACCTATGTTGAACAAACATGTGTCCAGGTTACTTGCGCTAGCAACAATCTTTACTGCAACAACCTTCACTAACCTAGCCTCAGCGCAAACTTTGCTTTCACAGGGCAAAACCGCAATTGGCTCATCACAGGAAGGCGGGTTTACTCCGGCCTCTGCCATCGACGGCAATAACGGGACTCGCTGGGCGAGTAATTACAATGATGCAGAATGGATCTACGTAGATTTGGGCGCAACCACGACCATTAATCGGGTTCTCCTCAATTGGGAAGCAGCTTACGGCAAGGCATACCAAATTCAGGTTTCAAATAACGCGAGCAACTGGACAACTATTTACTCCACCACGACGGGCGATGGCGCTACCGATGACCTCGCCGTTTCCGGCAGTGGGCGCTATGTGCGCATGAACGGCGTAACCCGTGGTACAGGTTACGGCTATTCACTCTGGGAGTTTCAAGTTTACGGTTCCGGTGCAACTAGCTCTGCAGCATCTGTCGCCAGCTCAGCCACTTCTGTAGCAAGTTCAGCAAGTAGCACGCCTGTTTCGGGTGCGGCTTTGCTATCTGCTAATGTGCCTGCAATCGCATCTACCCAGCAAGGTGGATTTGCCGCAACTGGCGCTGTTGATGGCAATACAGGTACACGTTGGGCGAGTAACTATAATGATGCCGAATGGATTTACCTCGACTTAGGCTCATCCGCCAACATCAGCCGCGTAGTGTTGAATTGGGAAGCGGCTTACGGTAAAGGCTACCAAATTCAAGTGTCTGATAACGCGAGCACCTGGACTAACATCTACTCAACTACTAATGGCGATGGCGCTACTGATGACTTAGCGGTATCAGGCAGCGGTCGCTATGTGCGCATGAACGGTATTACGCGCGGAACTGGTTACGGTTATTCGCTATGGGAGTTCCAGGTTTACGGTACACGCGGTGTGGCGACTTCTTCCGTGTCTTCATCAAAAGCATCATCAGCACTAGCGACTTCTTCATCTAAAACATCTTCAACTTCTGTTGCTAGCTCTGCCGTTTCTGTTGCCAGCTCGATTTCGTCTGCAAAAAGCTCAGCGGTATCAAGCGCTTCTGTAGCATCGAGCGTTTCATCGGTTTCCAGCACATCAGTCGCCTCTAGTAAATCATCAGCGGCAAACAGTTCAGCTCAGGCTGTGTGCTCTACTCTGCCGAGTGTTCCTGCTGGTTTGGCTGCGTCTGGCGTAACTTCCACCAGCTTAACCTTGTCATGGACTGCATCAACTCCCGGTACTAACTGTGCAATCACAGGTTATCGCGTATTTAAAAATGGTACCCAAACTGCAGCACCAACGGCGACTAACACCAGCCTTACCGGTTTGGTGGCAAGTACAAGCTACTCCTTAACGGTTGCTGCGGTGAACTCCTTTGGCGTATCTGGGCAAAGTGCTGTGCTTTTAGTATCAACCAGCACCAACTCAGCGACTCCTGACTTTGGTTCAAACGTGTTGATATTCGATAACACCATGGATACCGCAACGATTCAAAGCCAAATCAACGCCATTTACACCATCCAGCAAAACAACCAATTCGGTACTCCACGTACGGCGATTTTCTTCAAGCCAGGTACTTACGATATCGATATTCCGGTTGGTTTCTTCACTCACGTAATGGGCTTGGGCGCGTTCCCTGACCAAGTTAAAGTTGCCAGCGTGCGTTCAGAAGCCGTATTGCCAAACAACAACGCAACCCAAAACTTCTGGCGTGGCGTTGAGAACTTTAGCGTTACCCAAAATTCAACAATGCGCTGGGGTGTTTCACAAGCGGTACCTTTCCGCCGCATGCACGTGTTGAATGGCATTCGTTTATCAGCTGATTATGGTTGGGCAAGCGGCGGCTGGATGGCTGATTCCTTGATCGATGGCGCGGTAGATTGCTGGTCGCAACAACAATGGATTTCACGCAACTCACAATGGGGTAGTTTTGCTGGTCAATTGTGGAATCAAGTGTTTGTCGGTATCCCCAACAATGTTCCTACTGGTCAATGGCCAAACGAGGCTAATACCGTTGTGAACACCACACCTATTGTGCGTGAGAAGCCATTTGTTTACCTGAATGGCAGCAACTATGAAGTTTTCGTTCCTGCATTGCGCACCAATACCACCGGTATCTCATGGGCGAATGGCCAGCAAGCTGGTACTTCGATTCCATTGGATCAGTTCTACCTAGCACACGCCGGTGTAGACACTTCGGCAACTATCAACGCGGCTCTCGCGCAAGGTAACGACTTGACCGATACCATTCAGGTCACTCGTGCTGACACCATCGTGTTGGGGATTGGTTTCGCGACCTTGCACCCAATCAACGGCAAAACAGCCTTATCAGTTGCCGATGTTGATGGCGTTAAGATCGCGCACCTGTTAGTAGATGCTGGCACAACCAGTTCACCTGTCCTGATTCAAGTGGGCCAAACCGGCAGCAATGCAAGCCATGCATCCAACCCAACGTCGTTGATTGACATCTTCATCCGTGTCGGTGGCGGCAGTGAGATTGGTAGAGCGGCCGTTAGTTTGTTGGTAAACAGCAGTGATGTAATCATCGACCACACCTGGATTTGGCGCGCAGACCACGGCGTAGGCGCGAACACCACCGGTTGGACTATCAATACCGCTAAAAACGGTTTGGTTGTTAACGGCAATAACGTTACCGCTTACGGCTTGTTCGTTGAGCACTTCCAGGAATACCAAGTCTTGTGGAATGGTAATAACGGCAGAACTTACTTCTACCAATCTGAAATTCCGTACGACCCACCTTCTCAATCTGTATTCACCAGCGGTGCCGGTGTAAATGGTTGGGCGTCTTACAAGGTGGCGGATACCGTAACTAATCACGAAGCCTGGGGCTTGGGTGTTTACGCGGTGTTCACATCACCTAACGTATTCCTCACCAGAGCGATTGAAGCACCTAACACACCAAATGTTAAATTCCACCATATGGTGACCGTGAATTTAACCGCAAACGGTGGGATTCAAAATGTAATTAACAATACCGGAGGTTCTACACCTGCTGGCGTAGCAACGGGAACTCCAAGGGTGACTGACTACCCA
Organism: Gammaproteobacteria bacterium; assembly: GCA_004172865.1. Lineage (GTDB taxonomy): Bacteria > Pseudomonadota > Gammaproteobacteria > Pseudomonadales > Cellvibrionaceae > Cellvibrio. The sequence continues at coordinate 163,481 of SEBV01000010.1, forward strand.
GCGCAATAGATAGAAATGTAAAAATAGAAACGTTATAAATTTAAGCCTCTGCCAGTGAAAACTGCAGGGGCTTTTTTATTTTTGGTGATTAAAAAATTTAACTGAAAAATTAAATTTACCGTCAGATAAAAAATAAAAACCTCACTAATAATTAGCGAGGTTTTTCAATTCATCACAATAGGCTTAAAAATTCCAGTCAGCTTGCAACCAAAATTTAGTGGTATCAGAAACCAGAGACTGTGTGCCGATTTTTTGAATCCAATCGCCGTTATCAAATGTTGCATACTTTGCCAAATAAACGACAGCGCCAATTTTTTTGCTAACGCTTAAATCCCACTCCGAACCGAAATCAATTTTCTTGCCGAAGGTTGGGCCGGCGGCGAGGCTTTTTTCGTCTGCATCATATTTATGGTAAGCCGCTACGAATTGCGCACCCCATACATTTGCAGTGAGACTTGCGTAAACATCTTTAACACCTTCTTTAGGTGTAGCAAGAAAACGATCTGCCCAGCCATTAAAAATGTGTAAGGTTGCAAAAGGTGTTGCGAAACCTTTGGTACCTTTATCTGATCCTAAAACTTCGTAACCTACTGCGGGAACAAAACGACCGAGCGTGGTGCTCGCTTCAGCGAATATATAATTGGCTTTGTAATCCAGCGGATTAGAACCCGCACCTTTTTGTTGTGCATATTCCAAGGCATACATAAACGCGGGGTTTGCAGTGCTTGCCCAACGCACACCGTAAGTATCGCTGGATATTGCAGCAGATTTATTAGCGGCTGCGCCTGTACCAACCAGCGTTGCATCATCGAGATTATCAATTAAATAAGCATAACCAGTGAGTTTTCCCGCTTCAAAACCGGTGTAACTCACATTTAATAAATTCGTATCTTGCTTGTAGTCACCTTGAACTGGAATTGCATTTCCGAATACGCGGTTTACGTTGGTGATATGAGCGGCAAAAATATTTGTATAGCGGATAGATTTATTGGTGAGAGAAATTCCATCATAAGTCTGCTCGTTCTGACGCCAGCCGACGTTGCCGATAAATCGCGAGTTATCCAGCGTTATTCGTTGGCGACCATATTTAATTTGATTATTAAATGTTGAGTAAGAAATTAATGCCTGATTTAAATCGGTGCCTTCAGGATCAAAAATCGGTGCTGCTTTTTTTCCATTAACAATAATCGGGTCTGCGCCCCAAGTTGCGTAATCAACATCGTGATCAATTGCCGTAACATTATCCACCTCAGCGGTTAACGCAAAACCATTCCACGCACCAGATTGATAACTCAAGCGTGATCTTAAGGTAAAAGCATCGGCATCTTCGTAACCATCCCATTCAACATTTTCGTAACGTGTACGGAAATTTAATTTAATGGTACTTCCGGTTTGCAGTGCTTCGGTTATTGTTTGTGAGGCACTTACAGATTGTGTGGAAAAAATTAAAGTACTCGCAGCAGCGCAAAGAAGATGAGCAGTGTGTTTTTTCATAGGGCTTTCTCCAAAAAATGACTTTATTAATAATCACACTTGCCTAATTTTTTTTGCGACTTAAAAAATTTATCGCAATATTTTTTTCCAAATTTTTTAATTCAGAATTATTGGCATGAGCACATCCCCTAGAGCAAGCGCTGTGCCAAACGAAATATTTGTATGGATTAGTTATATTTTATTTAGATAAATCAATCGCTTATAAAAACCAATAATTCATTAAAAAATTTTCACCAAAAATCATTAACGCACTTTGTTGGTGACGCCTCAAAAATTTTCGCGCCAAAAATACACATTTTAAATAAAAATCACGCACCAATAGTTAACAAAAAACTGCACGGCCATTTATTGAAATGAATCAATAAATTGCATTTTTACTTTGACTAATTTTCTGATTATTTTAGATGCACCAATGATGCGCAAAAAACGAAAAGTTATTTATTACTTTTAGTAAGAGCGCTTGGCAAGCAACGTAAAACTTAATTTGTTCCATAAAAAAAGCTGCCGAAGCAGCTTTTTTGTATGCGTTCAAAATACTTGTTTGAACACTTAATTACGATCTCGGTTACTCAACAATTACGCTTCCATTTTGGCCGGCATTTTTTTCGATGCGAACATTTGAAAACACTAATTCCAAAACATCATCTGCAAACAATGCAAAAGGCTCCAGCACCAGTTCAAACAGCTCGGCTTGAGTACGCTTCAAACCAAAGTCGGTTCCAGCATCCGGGAACAATACCAAGTCAACTTTGATAGTTTTCCAGCCTTTACCTGCTATTGATGTGAAAATTTCAGTCAGATCAACCTGGCTGTAACATGACGGGCCGCAACCGAGGCGAACTTTTGCGTTGCCCTTCGGAGCTAGGTCTACTTTCACATCAAAGATCAGTGCAGAATTTGAATTCAAATAATCGCTGAGCACCTGGCGATTTAAGGCAGACAACCCTACTAAACCTTCACCATTGCCGTTCCACTGCACGCGGCGCGCGTCTTCCTGAACATCACGATCTACCGCCGTCACCGTCAATGAGGAAACAGTAGCGATATTGCCATTCAAGCTGGCACGGTCGTTGTTTTTTCCTTCCAGAATAATCGTGAAGGGCGTCATGGGGCGACGCTTGAACAATTCCAATACATCTGTAGTTGCTTGATGTTGAATTCCCTCTTCAGACAAGTTATCGCTGAAGTCGTCTTTATCGGAATAACTCAAACCAAAACCGTAAGCAAAGAGTGGATCGTAATTTTTATCGCCAATATTTAATGGCGATTGATCAGGGCGCTTAGGCCAGGAGAAAGTTAAACGACCCGTTGTATCAAAGTTAATTTTGTTATCTGGCGTTTTAAAAATAACATCAGCAACGCCGCCGCCTTCGGTTCCAGGCTGCCAAATTACCGCAAAGGCATCAGACGCATTTAATTCGCGATTAACCCACAACGGGCGACCAGTGATAAATAAAGCCACCACAGGAATATTGTCGGCTTTTAATTTGCGAAGTAATTCGAGGTCTTTAGTTTCGCCGGATTTCAATAACACGTTTTGCACATCGCCCTGCATTTCGGCGTAAGGATCTTCACCAAAAATAACAATCGCAACATCGGGCTTTTGTTGATATTCGCCTTCAGCATTTAACGTAACGGTTCCACCAGCAGCTTTAACTGCAGATTCAATTCCTGCCCATAAAGTGGTAGCGCCAGGGAAATCTTCAATCGTGTTACCAGTGCCCTGCCAGTTCACTGACCAGCCGCCCGTCTGCTTACTGATATTGTCAGCACCGTCGCCTGCAACCAAAATATTTGCAGAGGGCGATAGCGGCAAAAGATTATTTTTGTTCTTTAAAAGAACGATGGATTCTCTGACCGCTTGACGAGCAACGTCGCGATGTTCGGGCGCGCCGAGCAATTCATCTTTACCCGATAGCGGACGCGTTGACGGCAAACCTTTAGTCCACAAATTAGCGCGCAGTTTTACGCGGAGGATGCGACGCACAGCATCGTCTGCACGCGCCATACTGATTACACCGGAATTAATTTGGTCGACCGTGTTGTTAAACAACACTTTCCAGTCAGGATCTGGAACCATAAAAATATCCAGACCAGCATTGATGGCGGTGGGACAATTTAAAGGCGTGCAGCCTGCAACAAAACCGTGACCATTCCAATCACCGACGACCAAACCATCGAAACCCAATTTGTCTTTAAGCACATCAGTCAGTAAATATTTATGACCGTGCATGTTCTCGCCTTGCCAGCAATTGAACGATGCCATTACTGACTGCACGCCAGCTTCGATAGCGCTGAAATAACCGGCGGCGTGAATATCACGCAGCTCTTTTTCACTGACAACGCTGTTGCCACGATCAATACCGTTTAAGGTTCCGCCATCGGCAATAAAATGTTTTGCTGTAGAAATAACGCGAGTTTTTGCGAGGAAATCATCGGTATTGGCAACACCTTGCAAACCTTCCACCATCTTACCGGCATATTTACGGACAAGTTCAGGGTGCTCGGAGTAGGATTCATAAGTGCGGCCCCAACGATCATCGCGCGCGACGGCTACGGTTGGCGAGAAATCCCAATCCAACCCGGTGACAGCAATTTCAGTTGCGGTAATTTCACCGATACGGCGAATTAATTCAGAATTGTTAGTTGCGCCCAAGGCGATGTTATGCGGGAAAAGTGTTGCACCTACAATATTGCCAACGCCGTGTACTGCATCGGTACCCCACATGATTGGAATGGCAACTTTGCCATCGCTCTCATCCATAGACGCTTGATAGTAAGCATCTGCAATTGCGAGCCAATCAGCTGCTTTTGAATAGCGGTTGCCATTGGGAACCGAGCCGCCGCCGTTAAGTACTGAACCTATGTGATAGTCCTTAACATCCTGCGCGGTGAGATGGCGGATTTCAGGCTGAATCATCTGCCCTACTTTTTCTTCAACGCTCATGCGCGTTAACAGCTCATCAATTTTTTGCTCGATGGCAGGATCTTTTTTAACTGCGTGCGTGAGCGTAGGCCACATCACTTTATAACCTCCAAAATGGACAACTATCAAATCGGTAAAAACCCTCGCAGCGGCGATGGGCAAATGACTACATAAGAAATCGCCAGAAATATACAAACCGCACAGCGAGTTAAGCCGCATAGATGTATTTCATTTTTTCGATGAATAAAACGAGAGGTATGTCTGAAGAATAGCCGTTATTAGGATAACAGCAGCTTAGTTTTCCAAAAGTCGTTTTACTGGCGTAGTACTTATTTGCGTGGCTAGGTTTCAGTTTTGTTCATAAAAATTGAATTAAATTCCACAAAAACCGCACCTTATTTATAGATGCGCAAACTACCTTTTATTGACAGCGCTGTCAACGATCCATAGACTTCCAAGTCGCTGGAAATAGGTCATAATCAGCACCCGAATGAGTGTTACGAGTTATTTCCTCAAAAAAATCTCCCCTTTCGCTTTCATTCATTACAAAACCTCCAACTACTAATACTTACAACACAAACGATTTATAGAGGACAAACGCATGGGCTTACTATTGGTTGCAGATATCGGCGGCACCAACGCTCGCTTCGGCTTGGTTGAACAGGTAGCAAAAACCAGCAAACCTATTTACACCACCAGCCAGCAAATCACACTGCAATGTAAAAATTACCCAGATATGGGAAGCATGATTAAAGCCTGTTGTGTCGAATTAAAAATAGATACTCCTGAATTCGCTTGCCTTGCTATCGCCGGCCCAATTGAAAATGGCGTGGCACAAATGACTAACCTGAATTGGAAATTCAGCATCAGCGAACTGCGCGATCAGCTGGGATTGAAAACCCTACATGTCATCAACGACTTTGCTGCCCTCGCCTATGCTGTTCCGTTTTTGTCAGAACAAGAAACCAAAGTTCTTTACGACGCAAAATCAAATCCAAAAGCTCCTATTGTGGTCATGGGCCCAGGCACTGGTTTCGGTATGGCGTTGTTGGTACCTGAATATGATGGTGGCTGGGAAATTATTCCAACCGAAGGCGGTCACGCAAGTTTTGCACCGACCAACGAAAAAGAATTGGCGATTAAATCTTTCTTATTGAAAGAACAATCTCACGTTTCAGTTGAAAATATTTTGTCTGGCATTGGCTTGGTAAATTTATATCGCGCACTAGCGCACATCGCTGGCGTGGAAGCTAAAGCCTATACACCAGCCGACGTAAGCACTAAAGGGTTGTCCAATGAAGATCCTTTGTGTCGAGAAGCAGTTATTACTTTCTGCAACACGCTCGGTGCAGTTGCTGGCGATAAAGCCGTTTCAACTGGCGCACGCGGCGGTGTTGTGATTGGTGGTGGAATTACACCTAAACTGCTGGGCATATTGCCTGAAACAGATTTTGAAGAGCGCTACAAAAATAAAGGCCCAATGACACATTACGTAACTGATATTTCGATTAAAGTTATCGTAAATGATAAAGCAGCATTGGTAGGTTCAGCGGCGTGGTTGATTCATCACACTGCAGAATTAAAGCCTGTTTAAATTTTAAAAAATAAATAGTAAAAAAAGCCACAATAGAAATATTGTGGCTTTTTTGTTTGGAAATTTTTTAATCTTATGAAATCTCCGTTCATCCTGAGCTATTTATGTTTCCTATTTCTTAGGCGCAATACCCGTCGAATCCCGCGTAATAATACTTGAACTCAACATACTGGCTGGCAGTTGCACATCTTTGCCGCGCAATTGTTTAATCAGCAATTCAGTCGCTTTTTTTGCCATAGGTTGGATGGGTTGACGCACTGTTGTTAACGCAGGCCAAATTTGGTGGGCTACGGGCGTATCGTCGAATCCGGCAACAGATAATTCTTGTGGAATTTTAATACCGAGTTGATGTGCGACCATCATGACGCCCGCAGCCATATCATCGTTCGCCGCAAAAATTGCTGTAGGTCGATTTTTTTTCTGCAATAAATTTCGCGCGCAAGCTTCGCCAGATTCAAATGAATTTAAACCGTTCTCAACCAATTCAGCTGAAATGGGAATATCGTTTTCAATCAGAGCCGCTTTATAACCATCGAAACGCAAGGTCACTGCGCGGTGATCTGGATGCCCGCAAATAAAACCTATGCGCGAATGACCCAACGCAATTAATTTGCAGGTCATATCGTAAGACGCTTCCTGATCGTTAGTTTCCACATAAGGCGATAGGCTTTTACTTTCCGTAGGCGCAACTCGCACAAATGGAATCGCCATACGTTTTAACGCATGCATTAGCGTCATGTTGTCGGAGATGGGAGGAGTCAGCATCACGCCGTCAATTCGTTTATCGCGAATGATATTCACGATTTCTTCGGTGATATTAATATCCTGATGGTTACAGGGATGAACCAAAAGTTCGTAACCTTGTGGGCGGCAGACATCGAGCACACCTTCCTGAATATCCAATACATAATGCGCAGAGGGAATGCCGTATAGAAGACCAAGGAGATAAGAGCGATTGCCCGCTAAACTACGGGCAGACATATTCGGGCGATAGTCCAATTCCGCAATTGCAGCGGTTACTTTTTCACGAGTTGCGGGCCGAACATTGGGCTCATTATTCATCACCCGCGAGACGGTTTTCATTGAAACGCCTGCGAGTTCTGCCACATCATCAATCGTTGCCTTGGACACGACATACCACCTGTTATTATTAATTAAAAGAAGCGTCCTGCATCTTACTTGGTTTAACAATTTAGTTTTTACTAAAGGTTAAAAAGACCACTAGCCTAACAAACTCCCCTGCCTGTTTGCTCAAAATTTTTCGACAATTTGCAAGCACTATAAACCATGTGACAGCATTCGGCCCTTGAATTATAGTACCGCGCTCTTACAGGACAACTCACAAGAATAGTTGCCTGCAAGAATACTAGAGACGACAAACCCATAACAACGACAATGAGGTAAAAAATGGCCAGTACTCCGCAAGGTTCGGTTAGGCACCAGAGTTCGACAAGCGAAGGAAACAATACGATTCCTTTAATTATTGTAACTATTTTGTTTTTTATGTGGGGTTCGATTACTTCACTGAATGATGTTCTCATCCCGCACTTAAAATCGGTATTCACCTTAAGCTACTCTCAAGCAGCGTTGGTGCAAGTGTGGTTTTTCGGCGCTTACTTTTTAGTTTCACTTCCCGCTGGATTGTATGTTCGCAGCTTCGGCTACAAACAAGGTGCCGTGACCGGTTTGGTTATTGCGGCTGTTGGTTGCATCCTGTTTTATCCTGCAGCTTCTTCTGGTTATTATTTTTTCCTGTTTGCATTCTTTATTTTGGCTGCCGGTATAACCGTTTTGCAAGTTGCGGCGAACCCCTACGTGGCGGTGCTTGGCCCAGCTAAAACTGCATCCAGCCGATTGACGCTAACTCAGGCATTTAATTCACTGGGAACTACAGTTGCACCGAAATTATTAGCGGGCGTTATTCTTGGCGGCGTTACTTTTTTAAGTGCTGAAGAACTCGCAAAACTTTCACCAGATGCTTTGCAACAATACCATTTGCAAGAAGCTTCATCCGTTCAAATTCCTTACCTCGCGTTAGCGGGTGTGCTTTTACTCTTGGCCGTGATCTTCGCTCTCGCAAAATTGCCAAAAATTGTTGATTCAGAGAGCGGCGAATCACGCACTTTAGGGCAATCCCTTTTATCAAACATCGAAGCTATTAAAACTTACCCGCGTTTGGGCTTGGGCGTACTAGGGATTTTTCTTTATGTAGGTGCTGAAGTTTCCATCGGTACTTACCTTGTTAACTTTTTGGGATTGGAAAGAGTTGCCGGTTTGACCGCAGCAAACGCCGCTGAAAATTATTTGTACTTGTACTGGGGTGGTGCAATGGTTGGCCGCTTCATTGGATTTTTTGTAATGCGCGTTATTCGCCCAGGCGTTGTGCTGAGTGTTTGTGCAGGCACTACTATCACGTTGATTTTGGTTGCGACCTTTGCATCTGGCTCTGCAGCAATGTGGGCATTAATTGGTGTAGGTTTATTTAACTCTATTATGTTCCCTACTATTTTCACCATGGCGTTGCATGATATTGGCAAATACACCAGCCAAGGCTCAGGCTTACTGTGTATGGGTATTGTAGGCGGCGCTATTGTTCCCTACGCACAAGGATTTTTGGCCGATGCTATTGGCTTGCAAATCTCTTTCTTGCTGCCAGCAGCCTGTTATTTCTTCATTCTGTACTTTGGTGCCAAGTATGCAAACTTAACCAAAACCGAAGAAGTTTCCGCTCCTGTAGTTATTTAAACATTTTTAAAATCAAAAAAAGCCCGGTTGCTAAAATAGAACCAGGCTTTTTTTATGAGATTGATTTTTAAATCAAACTATAAATAAAAACTACAACCTCAGAATTTTTTTCACAAATGGAATTGTCAATTTTCGCTGTTCCGCCAGGGATGCATGATCCAACCGATTCAACTGCCAAAATAATTCATTCATATCGCGCGGCAAACGCTGAATAATATAGGCCGCGACTTCATCATTTAATTCCAAACCACGAGCGCGAGCGCGAAATTGTAAGGCCGCTTGTTTTTGACTGTCATCCAGCGTGTGGACATGAAAAACCGCGCCCCACTGTAACCGCGATTTTAAATCGGGCAGGTTTACTGGTAATTCCTGTGGTCCTTGAACTGCTGCCACTAATAATAATTTGCCAGCATCGCGCAAACGATTGAACAAACTAAATAAAGCAAACTCCCATTCTGGCCGATTGATGATTTCTTCCAACGCATCCAACACAACCAAATCTAAATCTTCCAAACCGACAAATAATTCGTCAGGCGCGTAACCAGCCAAATCATGTAGGGGAAAATATTGAAAAGATTTTTCGAGAGTTTGGGCGTGATGACAAGCTGCTTGTAATAGATGTGTTAAACCGCTGCCTGTGGCGCCCCACAAAAAAATAAAAGGTTCATTGGCCGTTTCAATTTGCAGACGCAACGCCGATAAAATTTGTGCATTGTGTGTGTCGGCAGACGCATAGAAATTTTCAAATGTCGCATCGTCATTAAGGCTGACGCCAAGTGAAAGCTGTTGCGGATTCATTGTTTAAACCTGTCAATTCTGCCAGCGAAACGTCAGTGGTTGCGGCTTATCATTTACAACTGCTTGCAATTTAGCGCCCGCTTCCAAAGTAGTTTTTAACAATTGCTCGTCGCCATCCAACATCAGATTAAATTGCAAAACTTCTTTTTCAACGCTGATTAAATTTACGCTGCGAATAACACCAACCGTTCGCAAATAGGCTTGTACTTGTTTGAACGCAGTGAAGTCTTTTACATCTACCACGTAAAGCGTTATGCCCTGTGCGGTGTTGGCGCCAGCCGCTATCAGCTGGGCTTTTTGTAAAAGTGTTTGAATTGCCAGCGGCGAATAATTCAGCACTATCGTTTTGTCAGAGCTGTAACTGAATTTGGCGAGATAATTCGGCGCTTCCGCAATTGCTTGATGCACTAAAGGATGTTGTAACGCAGCCGAGTCGCCCGCCACGTGTAAAATCACATCGCCAAGTGTTGCCTTGGCGGCTGCAACACGTTCGCTTTCTGATTGATTGGCGACCGGCGCTTCCACGCGGTAAATGTCCACCTGCTGCGCCGAGGCACCGGCCACAAACAAACTCAAAACTAATAATAAATGTCTGGCCACAGCCAACTCCTGCCATTTGGTTGAAAAGCGCTTCAGATAAGTGGGCAGCATTGTAACAGGCTTGCCGAAATTTCTCGGGGAAAAGTCTTCACAAAGTCATTGATTGGGAATGGCACTTGAAAATAGAGGTAAGCCAGCAAATTTTTTGTACAATGCGTCCCATTAAATTTCATCATTCAATAAAGATAAAAATCATGAATACACTAAGCACGCCGCTCGCCCAACCTACGCAAAAAATCCTGAACGCCACCATTATCATCGCCGCATTGGGTTATTTTGTTGATGTTTACGACCTGATTCTGTTTTTGATTATCGGCAAAAAAAGCTTGGCCGAACTTTACCCTGCCTGGGCTGGACAACCCATTCTGCTGGAAAAATTCCAACACTTGCTCGACTTACAAATGACCGGAATGTTAGTGGGCGGAATTGCCTGGGGCATTATCGGCGATAAAAAAGGCCGCCTCGCCGTGCTCTTCGGCAGCATTATTTGCTACTCGCTCGCCAACCTCGCGAACGCATTCGTCACCGATATGACCACCTACGAGATTCTGCGATTTGTAGCGGGCTTCGGCTTGGCCGGTGAACTGGGCGCCGGCGTATGCCTGGTGGCAGAAATGATGGATAAAAATAAACGCGGCCTGGGCACCATGCTAGTGGCCTCAGTAGGTTTGCTCGGTGCGGTTGCTGCGGCACTGGTGGCGCAATTTAAAAGCTGGCAAGTCTGTTACATCATCGGCGGTGTTCTTGGGTTGGGCCTGCTGGTGCTTCGTATCAGCACTTTTGAAAGTGCGATGTTTAAAAAAGCTAACCATGCGAATGTTCGTCAGGGCAATTTCTTAATGATGTTCACTTCGCGCGACCGTTTTTTCCGTTTACTTAAAACAATCGTGCTCGGTTTACCGGTATGGTTTGTGATTGGCTTGCTGGTAGCGCGCGCGCCGGAAATTGCTAAAACGCTTAAAGTGCAAGGCGACATAGCGCAAAACCTTTGCATACTCCTCGCCTACTCCGGGCTTGTGATTGGCGATCTTGCATCGGGCACTACCAGCCAACTTCTGCGTAGTCGCAAAAAAGCCTTCGCCGTTTTTTACGTGCTCTGCACCTTAACCATGTTCGGTTATTTAAATTTACACGATGTTAGCAGCACTATTTTTTATAGCGCCATTTTTCTGTTGGGATTTTCGGTAGGATTTTGGGCATTATTTGTAACCAATGCGTCCGAACAATTCGGCACAAATTTACGTGCGACCTCCGCCATTAGCGTACCCAATTTCGCTCGCGGCTCCTTGGTGCCTATCGCCTGGATTTACACGCAAGTCAATTCGACCAGCGGAAATATGATTAATAGTTTTTTGTGGGTGGGCGGCGGCCTCATGCTGCTCTCGTTTATCACCCTTTATTTTGTAGAAGAAACCTTCGCAAAAGATTTGGATTTCTACGAACACTAGCTGTTTATTATGACGACATCGATAGCGACATTATTATGTCGCTCCGCAAAAAACTCCTGAACTTCTAGACCCGCACCAAAATCACCCACAAAAAATTCATACACTAAACGCTTGCGCCGCTATAGACTGCAAGCCACGTGAGCTTCGCCTTTTGGCGTAATCTTTGCTCCCCAACTTTTGTTATTACATCTTTTATCAGCACAAATCTTTATCAAAATACTTATGGAGAACCAATGGGCAGAGTACATTTTATCGGCGGCGAAAAAGGCGGTGTAGGTAAATCCCTAACAGCCCGTTTACTGGCGCAATATTTTATTGACAATCAATTGCCATTCATTGGTTTTGACACAGATCAATCCCACGGCACTTTCTCGCGCTTTTATGCAGATTTTGCCAGCCCGATTATCGTGGAAGATTTTGATAGCCTCGATGAAATTGTCGCCACCGCAGAAGAACAACCCAACATAGATATCATTGTAGATTTAGCGGCGCAAACATCGCGCAAACTTGAACAATGGATTGCAGACAGCGGAATTTTTGAAATCTTTGCAGAGCTTGATTATAAAGTTTATCTCTGGCACGTTATGGACGACGGCGCAGATTCAATGCGTTTGCTGGATAGACTTCTCGAAAAACATGCAAACGCAAATGCGCAATTTATTGTCCTAAGCAATATGGGTCGCGGCGAAAATTTCGATGCTGCAAAACAATCAGCTACTTTTGCAAAAGCCCGCGAACGCAACGCAAAATTTATTACACTCAACAAACTCCAACCACGCCTGATACAAAAAGTTGATTTCAGCAATTACAGCTTTTGGGCCGCGGCAAATAACACTGAAGCCATGAGCATTACTGAGCGCCAACGGATTAAAGTGTGGCTGAATAATATTTTTTCTGAATTCAATAAAGCTTTGGCACCAGATACTTCTCATCAGCTACAACAGGTAGAATAATTTTTACGATGTAGGCTGTTGATGCAACAACCTACAATTCTCTTAAAAGTTTCCCTTAATGAATTCATAGATCCCAGGTTCAATTTGAACTAATCTATTTCCTTCACATCCAATTCAAAGCATCTAGCAATTCATTTCTTAATTCACTCCTCAATAAAGGAGAAATCTAATGACAGAATTCCGCACTGAACACGACACCATGGGCGAAGTACAAGTGCCCTCTTCTGCGCTTTATGGCGCGCAAACTCAACGAGCTATTGATAATTTTTCAATCAGCCAACTGCGTTTACCCCCGCATTTTATTGTTGCGGTTGCACATATTAAAAAAGCGGCAGCGCAGGCAAATGTAGAATTGGGTTTATTAGATACAAAAATTGCACAGGCAATTATTAGTGCAAGCGAAACAATTATTGCTGGGAATCATAGCGATCAATTTCCGGTTGATGTATTTCAAACCGGTTCGGGCACCAGCACTAACATGAATGTGAATGAAGTGATTGCACGGCTTGCGAGTGAAGCAGCGGGACATAGCGTGCATGCGAATGATCACGTTAATATGAGCCAAAGCAGTAACGATACAATTCCCAGCGCAATTCATATCAGTGCCGCGCTCACATTTGAAAAAGATTTACTTCCTGCGCTGGAAAATTTACATACCAGTTTATTAGGGAAAGCAGAACAATTACATGAAATCGTAAAAACCGGACGTACCCATTTAATGGATGCTATGCCATTAACGTTGGGTCAGGAGATTGGCGGTTGGGCAAGTCAAATTGAAAGTAATTATGTGCGCTTGCAAACTGCGCTGCCTCAATTATTTCAACTTGCGCAAGGCGGCACCGCAGTTGGAACTGGTGTAAACGCCCATAAAGAATTCGCAGAACTTTTTGCGAAAAAACTCAGTGAAAATACCGAGCTTCCTTTTACACCGGCACCGAATTTTTTCGCAGTGATGAGCGCGCAAGACACGGCGGTTGCAATATCCGGCCAATTAAAAACATTGGCAGTAAGTTTGATGAAAATCGCTAATGATTTACGCTGGATGAATTCGGGCCCACTCGCGGGCATTGCCGAAATTAGTTTGCATGCATTGCAACCCGGTTCGTCAATTATGCCGGGTAAAGTAAACCCGGTAATTCCCGAAGCAGTTTGCATGGTGTGCGCACAAGTTATTGGCAATGACGTTAGTATCGGTGTTGCAGGGCAATCGGGAAATTTTCAATTAAATGTAATGCTGCCGCTGATTGCCTATAATTTATTGCAATCTATTGAGCTGCTAAGCAATGCATCAAATCAACTCGCCGATAATGCAGTTGCCACATTCACAGTGAATCAAGACAACCTCGAAAAAACCTTATCAAGAAATCCTATTCTGGTGACTGCGCTTAATTCAGTTATCGGCTATGAGAAAGCCGCCGCTGTCGCTAAAAAGGCGTACAAAGATGGCCGCGCGATTATTGATGTTGCTGAAGAAGACACAGAATTAAGTCGTGAACAACTTACTCAGTTTCTCAATCCAAAAACTTTAACGGGACAAGAATAAATCAAGATAGCAATAACGCAATTTTGATTGCGCTATTGCTTCATCAAAAATTTACTGGCGCAGGCTGGTATCAAACTTATCAATTACCACTGCCCAATCCGCATCATTTTTAATTTGCTCACCTAAAAACTGGGATTGTCCAGGCGTCCAAAATGGGGCTTTGCTCAGGGGAATGGTTGCATCCAAAGGACGGTGTGAATGGATAAATGCTTCGATGTCCTCTTCGCTGGAAGGCAAACCTAATTGATCAAATAAGGTCGTGAGGTTGTGAGAATTATTGTCCATTTTCAACTCCGGAATTGTTGGCTAGTTCAAATCGACAATAAGTGTAAATCGCCGATTGCGTGAATAAAGAGGGAACTTATCGCGCCACGCTTAATCAGTAACCTTAAGCAATCGTTCAAGTTTCCGTAGAATTCATCGCCAATTTAATGCGCTTAGCAGGTCTTAAGTCTGTAACTTAACTAGCATATAAATAAATAAAGCTATTAAATAACCACCATTTTTCGAGCTAACCCGATTTAATCGACTATAATGTCGTCTAAATTTACAAATCAACTGTGTTTATAAACCTTGGGAGACCTATGCAGTCCTTTGAAGATAACGATGCGCTCAATCAATTGGATAGTGCCGCCTTTAAATTTAAACACAAATTACTAGGTCACCCATCGCTAAGCTTGGAGAATTTGGCTAATGTTCTGCCCGAATTGCCAGAAGGCAGAGTGGAGTACTCAAAGGGTTTGTTGAATATCAATGATGACTTTGAGACTACATTTAGGGATCAGCGCAAAAAATTCAGTCTTGAAGACACTATTGAAAATATCCGTACCTCCAATTCTTACATCATGGTGAATCACCCCGATGTGCACCCGTCGTTTGCGCCTATCAAGCGTCAATTAATAGAAGATGTTGAAAAAATCATGCATCGCCTGGGCGTTGGTAAAGAAGCGATTGACCCACGCTTGTTCCTGTTTATAGCGTCTCCCAACAGCATCACGCCGTTTCATATTGATCGCTATTCCAATTTTCTCATGCAATTCCGCGGCAGCAAGCATGTCAGCGTCTTTCCTCAATGGGACGAGCGTGCGGTAACTGCAGCGCATCATGAAGCTTACATGGCTTATGCGAATACCAAATTGCCGTTTAACGACGAGATTGATGCTTTGGGAACCAAGTTTGAATTTAAGCCTGGCGAAGCTATTCATATTCCTTTCTTGGCTGGGCATCATGTGCGTAACGGCAGTGATGATGTGTCGATTTCCATGGCGATCTTCTTTAATACCGAGCAAAACAACGCGTGGCGCAAAGCACTTCGCTTCAATGGTGTAGCTCGCAAAGCTTTAAACAAAGTCGGCTTGAAGCCAGCTCCTATCGGCAGACAAGCCTGGCGTGACAAAGCTAAAGCAATGGGATGGGACGCTTACAATAAAGTTCGCAGTATTCAAACTCGTAACCAGAATATCTTCTCCATTGGCCTCTCAATGATGGCTTCCTTTTAGTTTCTTACATCTCTATCTAAACACCGGAACATCTACTTTCCGGTGTTTAGATAGACTGCCCGTACCCGCTAAATATTTCGCCCCTCGCAAACCCCCACAGTCAGCGCAAAACTGTTAGAATGGCGGCCTTTTTTTGACCCCCTGGTTATCATTAACTGGGCTCCGACTGCATCAGCCAGAGAATTCACTATGAGCGACAACCAAAACTCCTCAACCCTTAACTCCGCGCCTTCTCTCAGCTACAAAGACGCTGGCGTTGATATTGAAGCCGGCGATGCGCTGGTTGAACGCATTAAAAGCGTCGCCAAGCGTACCAAGCGCCCAGAGGTTATGGGTGGATTAGGTGGTTTTGCTTCTTTGGTTGAGATTCCTGCCGGCTACCGTCAACCGGTATTGGTTTCAGGAACTGACGGTGTAGGTACAAAATTACGCTTGGCGATGACTCTGAACAAGCACGATACCATCGGTATCGACTTGGTAGCTATGTGTGTAAATGACTTGGTGGTCACAGGCGCTGAGCCTTTGTTCTTCCTCGATTACTACGCCACTGGAAAACTCAATGTAGACGTAGCAGCCTCTGTTGTTTCAGGTATTGGAGATGGTTGTGAACTCGCAGGTTGTGCCTTGGTAGGTGGCGAAACTGCCGAAATGCCGGGCATGTACGAAGGCGAAGATTACGATTTAGCAGGTTTCTGCACGGGCGTAGTCGAGAAGTCTGAAATTATTGATGGCAGCAAAGTTCAAGCTGGCGATGCTCTTGTCGCCCTTACTTCAAGCGGCCCACACTCGAACGGTTATTCGTTGATCCGCAAAATTATTGAAGTTTCCAAAGCTGATTTAACGCAGGATTGCGGCGGTCGTCCGCTTGGCGATGCCTTGATGGAGCCAACTCGCATCTACGTAAAATCTGTACTCAAACTCATCAAAGAATCCCAAGTGAATGCCATGGCGCATATCACTGGTGGCGGCTTGACGGAAAATATTCCACGTGTTTTACCGGACGACTGCAAAGCCATTATCGACACCAAAAGCTGGACTTTCCCACCCGTATTCCAATTTTTGCAACGCGGCGGCAATGTGAACATTCGCGAAATGTACCGCACCTTTAACTGCGGCGTAGGCATGGTTATCGTGGTGCCTGCGAGCGAAAAAGATAACGCCTTGGCGATTTTAAAATCGGCTGGTGAGACCGCGTTCGTTGTTGGTCATATCGCCAAAACTGTTGGCGACGAACCACAAGTTGATTTGCAAGGCCTGCTTCTTGACCAGAAGAGCCTCTAGGCGCATGTCATCCACTAAGAAAGCGCGTGTTGTCGTCCTTATTTCTGGGAGCGGTAGTAATCTACAAGCATTAATTGATGGCGTAACCAGCGGCGATTTACCGATTGAGCTGGTTGCGGTTATCAGCAATCGCCCCGGTGTATTCGGACTTGAGCGCGCAGCCAACGCCAGTATTCCTGCACAATTGCTCGATCACAAAGCTTTTACAGACCGCGAAAGTTTTGATCGCGCGCTTATGGATAAAATCGATTCCTATCAACCCGACTTAATTGTGCTAGCTGGTTTTATGCGCATCCTGACTGCTGAATTTACGCAGCACTATTTGGGTAGAATGCTGAATATCCACCCTTCCCTGCTGCCCAAGTTTCAAGGTTTGCACACGCATCAGCGCGCCATAGAAGCGGGCGAACAATGCCACGGCGTGACCGTGCATTTTGTTACCGCAGAGTTGGACGGCGGACCTGCCATTGTGCAGGCATCAGTCCCCGTTTTTGAAAATGACGATGAAATTAGCCTCGCAAAGCGCGTGCAGCGTCAAGAACATGTGATTTATCCTTTGGCCGTAAAGTGGTTTGCCGAGGGCGATTTGTGCATGATTAATGGCAAAAGTATGTTAAAAGGTGAACCTTTGCCCTCATCCGGCTTCCAAATATGGTCTGATGAAACTTAAGGAAAATTAACATGCGTATACATCATTGGTTGGTCGCTCTTTTAGGATTTGGTTTAACACTCGCCGCTCACGCAAATTTATCCACCTTTGACAATACCTACACCGCCAAACTTTACGGCTTCTCTATTACCGCGACCAGTCGTTTAACGGCGCTCCCCAATGGTAATTACGAATACGCTTTTAACGCTGACTCAAGTATTGGCAAGGTAACTGAAGTTACCGAAGTCAGTTGGAATGACAAAGAAAAACTGATTACGCCGCAGCATTACATCTACAAACGTAAAGGCATGGGCAATAATCGCGATGATGAATTGATATTTGACTGGCCAAATCTCAAGCTCACGAATGTTAAAAAAGATACCAAAATTGATATTGCTAAAAAACTGCAAGATAGTTTGAGCTACCAGGTACAACTGAATCAGGATTTAATTGCTGGCAAAGACCGCTTTGAATATTCAGTTACCAATGGCCGCAAACTCAAACAATACAAATTTGAAATTGTAGGGGAAGAGATATTACCTACAGCACTTGGCGACGTTAAAGCCGTAAAAGTGAAACGGACCCGCGACAATGAAGAATTAGTTACCTACGCGTGGTTTGCTAAAGACTTTCAACACCTGTTGGTACGTATGCAGCAGGAAGAAAATGGTTCTGCTTACACCATCTACATCAGTAAAGCCTCGCTCAACGGCAAAGCAATAGAGCATTTTTGATTCACGAATTCAAAAAATTTTTAATATTTTAATGTTTATCTTTATATTTTAATTTCAGGAAAATTGTCATGACCATTTCAGAAAACAGCGTTGCAAGTATTCACTACACCCTTACCGATGGTGAAGGTAAGGTTATAGATACCTCTGAAGGCCAAGAGCCTTTGGCGTATTTACATGGTGCTGGCAATATCATTCCAGGTTTGGAAAAAGCACTGCTTGGCAAATCTGTAGGCGATAAATTCACGGTAACCATTCCAGCTGCCGAAGCTTATGGCGTACGTGACGATTCAATGGTGCAAGAATTGCCATCCAATATGTTTAGCGGTATCGAAAATATTGAAGTAGGCATGGAATTCCATGCTGAAACTGAACACGGTTTGCAAGTTGTGACTGTAACCAATGTTGAAGGCGACAACGTGACTATCGATGGTAACCACCCATTGGCAGGTGTTGATTTAACGTTTGATGTGGAAGTGGCTGAAGTTCGCCCTGCATCTGCTGAAGAATTGGAACACGGTCATGCACATGGCGCTGGCGGTCATCACCACCACTAAGTCATATGCGTCACCGGTAGTTTTACCGGTGACGCATTCTCCACCGCAATTCCCTTCTTACCTCGACATTCCCCCATGCAATGCTAGGCTTTAAGCTATAACAACTTAGCTACCTGGTAACATCTTGAATAGCAAAAAGCCAACAATTACCCTACTTATCACCTACTTAAACTCGGCATTATCTGGTTTATGCTTACTCTTGATCGTCCATTCAGTTGCTTATGCAGATACTGTTGTGCATTACCCGCGAGCAGAATCTGCTGCTGATGAACGCGTTAATTATTACTCGCAATTATTAGATCTGTGCCTTACCAAATCCAACAAAAATTATAAGTTAGCGCCGACAGCATTTCATGTTGAACAGGAACGCGCATTACAACTGATTGAAGCAAATCGCGGACTCGAAGTCATTTGGACTTTCACGACCAGTGCTCGCGAAGAAAAATTAATGCCAATCCGTATTCCTATAGACCGCGGATTGTTTGGCTGGCGACTATTTTTGATTAAAAAGTCAAATCAGAAATTATTTAACGATGTAGAAAACGCTGAACAACTCGCCAAACTGCGAGCTGGTCAAGGTCACGATTGGCCAGATACTGATATTTTACAATCCAATAACTTTTTGATTTCAGGTAGTACCACCTACGAAGGTCTATTTGATATGTTGGCCCGCGACCACATTCAATATTTTCCGCGTTCGATGCTCGAAATCGCGCTGGAACTAAAATCGCATCCTACCCATGACTTAGCGATAGAATCAAATCTAGCGCTGCACTACCCCACAGCGCTTTATTTTTTTGTAAATAAAAAAAATACCGAACTGGCTCATGATTTAGAAAAAGGTTTGCAAATTGCCATTGAGGATGGCTCCTTCAAAAAATTGTTTGATAGCCATTTCAGTGAAACCATTCGTACCGCCAACTTAGCGCAACGGAACATTATTTCGATTAACAATCCGTTATTGCCAGCACAGACACCGCTAAGTGAATCGCGTTATTGGTTTTCTCCGGAGAAAAATTATTAATGGCACCGCACCAGACACATAAAATAAAAATAACTCAGCGTTTAAGTACGCGTATTGTGCTCGCTGCGTCAGTGTATAGTTTTTTAATTGCGTTAGTTGTAAGTGGCCTGCAAATTTACGTCGCTTATCAGCAGGCAATTACCGATGCAAAACAACAGTTCCAACAAATTGACTCCGGCTACATCGCCAATATAGTGTCCGGCCTATGGGTAGTGGACAATTCTCGTATAGAAGCGTTGGTAGGCGGAATTTCACATTTGCCACATGTTGCTCACGTAGAGCTGACCGATGAGACCCATCATTCGATTACCCGCGAAACCTCCAACGTGCAAAATATTATTGCGGAACATCAATACCCTTTGATTTATCGCGAAGGCGATTTTATTTACGACTTGGGTAATCTCTCGGTAAAACTTACCGATTATCAAATTCTGCACGATCTAATCGATAAATCGATCAGCATTGCCATCACCACTTTCATTACTATTTTGTTGGGCTCGGTGTTTGTACTTTTTATTTTCCGGCAGTGGATTTCCAAACCATTGGAAACAATGGCACGTTTCGCCGAAGGTCTTGATCTAAATAATCTCGATAAACCTTTGGTATTAAACCGCGATCAAAAAAATAATCGTGTGGATGAATTGGATTTGGTAGTTAACTCAATCAATCAAATGCAAGCCACGCTGCAGGATGGTCTGGAAAAACGTCGCTTGATTGAATTGGAATTAGTGAACCACCAGGAACACCTTGAAGATTTAGTTGAAGAGCGAACTGCTGAGTTGATTGCAAAAACGCGTCAACTCGAATTGCAATCCGACGAACTTGAAACGCAAAATCGCGAACTGGATGCTTATGCTCACAGTGTTGCGCACGATCTAAAAACTCCACTCACAACCATCGTGGGCGTTTCCGGGCTGATGCAATCTTCGGGAATTAATTTAACCGCTGAGCAAACCAGAGAGTCATCTGCCGTTATTAATCGAACTGCAAAAAAAATGAACGCCATTATTGATGCGTTATTATTGCTCGCAAGCGTACGCCGAACTGATTCTATTAATCCCGGCATTATTAATTTGCGTGAATTGGCGGAAGAGGCTTGTCATCGTTTGGAGCGCGTCGCGCTTCAACATACTGCGCATATAGAAATTATCGGCGAATGGCATAATGCTATTGGCTATGCGCAGTGGATTGAAGAGGTTTGGGTAAATTATATTTCCAACGCGATTAAATATGGCGGAACACCCCCACATATTCAAATCGGTTGTACTTCACTCGCTAACGGCATGATTAAGTTTTGGGTGCGAGATTTCGGCGCAGGTATTGCGGTAGCTCGCAGGCCTGAACTTTTTGTTCAGTTCTCACGGCTTGATCCACGCCTGGCGGATGGACATGGTCTGGGATTGTCGATTGTTAAACGCATTATTTGTCGGTTAGATGGCGATGTTGGTTACGAAGAGGCTGACGGTGACGGTGGCATTTTCTGGTTTACCTTACCGGCGATAAAATAATAAAGATCAACGCGTTTCAACTTTCGTTTCACCGCAGCGCTCGCACTCAAACACAGTGACTAACTTTCCTTCTTTCACATCAAATTTTTTATCGGTTTTTATTTTCCATTTGTGGAAGCCGCTTTTGCACAAGGTTTTTCCTTTGTGTTTTTCAAAAGGTGATGGACGCTTAAAAGGAAGTACGTTCGTCATTGAAATTTATCCTGATTAAATGGTACTTAATTAACCTAATGCTTTTTTAAAAAGCACCTTCGTTGACACGATACCAACCTGCAATACTTTTTCGCGCGCGGGTTGCAGGCAATACTTCATGGGGAAATTTTTCGCTGAGGAAAATCACCAGCCGACCAAATTCTGGTGCTACTTTTTCCAAAACTTCTTCGCCATCTTCTGCGTAGATAACCAACTCGCCACCGTTGTGCTTTTGCCAATCTTCATTTAAATAAAGCACAGTAGAAATTACGCGATTGGATTGCCCTTGCTTTCGGCTTGCACGAAATGCGTCCACATGCTTTTTATAAAAAGCACCTGGAGCATAGAACGCAAAATGACTTTCGTAATCGAACAATCCCAAAAATAATCGGCGATTGATACCTATGCGCAAAACGTCCATCCACTGCAAAAATTCTGCGGTTGTTTCTGTGTTATTAGCGATCCAATGAATTTTGTCGGAGCGAATGGTTTCTTGTAATTGAAAATCCGTTTGGCGACCGACGCCTGCGGCTTTGAATTCGTCATCGCGCAATTGATTGAAGTGTATCAACAAGGAGTGGAGCAATTTTTCTGGCAGGGATTTTTCGATAAGAATATAACCTTGTGCGGCGAGAGCATCGGCAATGTCATCGAGTTGAGTTTCTTCAAAATAATTCATTGCTGCGTAGCCACTTACCGTAGAGCGCGCGATTATAAACCCTGAGCGAAAAAAAACCGACTGCATTGCTACAGTCGGTTCTATTGCTAAGTTCGAGATTAATTACAAACCGAACCTGTCACTGCAGGAATTACAGCGGTAGTGCTTGTACCTTTAGTTCCCTGAATACCAAACTCAGCCGATTGCCCCGGTTGGATGCTGGCATTCCAACTGAGATTGGTTGCGGTGTAAGGGTTGCTTCCAGTCAAGGTCGCATTCCAGCTGCCGATGATTTGTGTTCCATCCGTATAACTCCATTTCACATTCCAACCGTTGATTGCACTGGTGCCGCTGTTGGTAATGCGAATAGCGCCGGTGAAACCCGTGTTCCATTCGTTACTAACAACGTAAGTGCATTTGCCACTGGTGTTCGCAGCCGACGAACTGGATTTGCTGGACGCGATTGCACTTGTAACCGAGCTGGACGCTTTCGAACTCGCCAGCGAGGATTTGCTAGACGAACTTACTGCTGCAACCGAACTCGATTTACTTGAAGTAACAGAACTCGCACTGCTTGCCGGTACAGTCGCATTAGGGTTTTTGCCTACAAAATACAAGCTTGGCGCTGCAGGTATTGCCATACCGTCGCCAATAAAAAAGCTGGTGTGCGGTGGTTGGTTGTAAGCGACATTTTGACGAGCGACTTCCTGACGATATTGGGAGTCATGCATTAAGGTGCGCAATTTGTTGGTGGTGACCGCTGTGGTAGAGAAAATAATTAGCTGCGAGTTGTTGTCCACTCGCCAGATAACTTCTTCACGCCAATCGCCAAAAATATCCGCTGATAAACCTGGCGTCGCTTTGGTACCGTTATTGGACGCAGCGCCGTAGTTGTAGGCCGTCAGCAAGCGCGTGTCTGTGCTGGCGGTGTAATTCCATTTATTGATCATGGTGTTGTTGAGCTGTTCGCTCAGCAGATCGCCATCCCACAGCACACTAAAGTTGATGGAGTTAGGTTTGGTGTTGCCGATAAGCACGCCCTTCGCGGTGTATAGCCCGCCCACCGACGCCCAACTTTCGTTGCCGGGATAACGTGGGTCAATATCCATAGTGACGCCGCGGCCAACGTCGGTATTGCCATTAATGCCCCAGAGGATTTGGCCGGTTTTTGCATCATGCATTTCCTCGCCGTAAGTAGCACTCGGGTCTTCATGCACCATATAAACTTCCAGCCCTGCGCGAGTTGGGTCGAGATCACCTAAATGCAACGCGTCGCCATGGCCGAGCTTGGTGCTGTACATCAAGGTGCCGTTGTCATTGATTGCCGCAGCGCCGAAGATAATTTCGTCCTTACCGTCGGCATCTACATCACCCACACTCAAGCTGTGCGCGCCCTGCCCGGCAGCCGCACTATTGCCGCTGGTGTTGCTGTCGAATACCCAGCGTTGGCTCAACTTGCCATCGCGCCAATCCCAAGCCGCTACCACCGCACGAGTGTAATAGCCGCGGCTCATGATCAGGCTCGGGCGAGTTCCGTCCAAATAGGCGATACCTGCTAAAAAGCGATCAACGCGATTGCCATAATTATCGCCCCACGAACTGACGGTTCCGCGCGCAGGCACATAATCCGTAGTTGCCAGGGTAGCGCCCGTTTCGCCATTAAAGATGGTGAGGTATTCCGGGCCCGATAAAACGTAACCACTCGAATTGCGATAATCCGTATTGGCGTTGCTGCCGCCGAGGACTACACCATTGCCATCGCGAGTGCCGGGCGCCGTTTTAATCGCTACCTCAGCTTTACCGTCACCATCCAGGTCATACACCATAAATTGCGTGTAGTGCGCACCGGCGCGAATATTCTTGCCAAGGTCAATTCGCCAAAGTTGCGTGCCGTTAATTTTATAGGCGTCGATAAATACATTGCCGGTGTACCCACTTTGCGAGTTGTCTTTAGAATTGGAAGGGTCCCATTTGACGATGATCTCGTACTGACCGTCGCCGTCAACATCGCCTACGCTTAAGTCGTTCGGCGAATAGGTATAGGCCTCGCCCGATGGAGTTGTGCCATCCGCAGGCTTTTGCAAATTCACAAGTAAATAAGGATTAGTCCAAGTGGCTTTGGCAGTATTTGCGGCCAATTCAGTACCGTTAATAATCGCTCGCACGGTATAAGCCGCGTTGGTGGTGCCGCTTGCATCAAAATAATTGGTGCTGGACGTAACGGGAGTGGAAGTGATTTTGGTACCGTTGCGATATACATTAAAGCTGACGTTGCTCGGGTCATCCCCCAGCATCCGCCAGCCAATATAAACACCATTACCCGACGGAAGCGCAACAACACCGCGATCAAGATATTCTGCCTGTCGTGCGGCTTGCGCAGATGACAAGCACAGCGAGGCGAGCGCAACAGCGCTTAGGGATTTTACGAATAGCTTTTTAAAACTGTTGGGAACAGATTGGATAGGGACAGCATAACGCGCCCCTTTTCCCTGGCGGAATTCAAACATAGTAAACCTCGTTATTAATTATGTATTGGTTATTGAGTTGCACGCGGGCCAGAAACCGATCCTTCAGGTAACCGGTTTCTGGCGATGAGAGACTATAGCGGCTGAATAAAAATTCAACAGATTGCCGGTAAAATGATTTTTATTTGTGATGGCTAAAACATTTAATAAGATAAATTTCAGCCGCGTGTCGCGTTAGTTTGCATCGGGGATTTGTAGATTAGAGACGCTTGGAATTTATAACCCTCGGCTACCAAGCTGTTCAGGCATTTTCTTTAAAGTGTAAATATCGTACCGGCTCGACTTTCCTTCCAACTGATAAGACGGGGTTTTGTTAGCAATAAACGGAGCTTTGCGAGGGCGCTTTACTACTACCCTATAATTAGCTTTCCCGAGCGCTTTTTCGAGCAGAGAATCGGCGTCTTCGTCTTTGCCGACTACGTGGTGAAACGCAGCCATTTCCTTTTTCACATCGGCCGACTTTTGGCGATCTGGAAACATGGGGTCGAGGTAGATAACGTCCGGACGATTTTCATCAGTTATCTGTTCAAGGTAATTCTGGCTATCCACTGCCAACAACTCCATACGGGCAATAATTCCCGCTAGTTCAGGATCATCAAACGGCGATTGGCTGCGGGCTCTGTCCAAGCCATCGTGCAGGAGAGCATGAACGACCGGTGAACGCTCCAACAATTGAACGGTGCAACCTAGCGTGGCTAATACGAAAGCATCTTTTCCAAGACCGGCGGTGGCATCCAGAACGTTGGGGTATACACCAGCTTTCACGCCGACTGCTTTGGCGATCATCTGACTTTTGCCGCCGCCGAATTTACGGCGATGATCCACAGCACCTTCGGCGAATTCGGTCCTTATCGGACCGGGCGCTTTGCGGCCAGTTTGCTGTAGTGATACACCATGATGATCGAACACGACTACAAATTCGGGAGCCTGCAAGTCGGTAAGATCAATATCAAATTTCAGCGGCTGGCCCAAGCGCTCAGCCAGTGCCTGAGCGGCTTCAGAAAAATCCGGCGACTGACACACAACCCAGAGTTCATTGATATTCATGCAAATCTCGCAACTTTTTCACCATACTCACCTCTAGTAATAGAGCCAAGCTTGTCCGCCGAATGCAGCGGCGCGACTATATACAAAAGCGAATGACCGGCCAACCGAATTCCTAAACAACTCGCCCCAAGGACACTTGATGATAGAACCTGTCACTAAACTTATGCATAATGCGGCCAACTTTTTGAATTTAGTGAACTGATATGGCGCGCAATTTACTCAAACGTTTTATTCCGACGCCGGAAACCATCAAAAATAATCCCGCGTTACGTCTGTTTGAAAAATTCTTGCACGACCCAAATCTTTTCCACCTCAACCGCCGCTCAGTATCCGTCGCGTTCTTTTGGGGCCTGTTCATCGCCATACTTCCGGTGCCCGGGCAAATGCCGTTATCTGCATTAGCTGCATTAGTGTTCCGTTGCAACTTACCTATTGCGGTGGCCCTCGCCTGGGTTAGTAATCCTTTCACCACACCATTTTTGCTACTACTTAGCTACAAAGTGGGCGCTTTTATCCTGCAGGCCGATGCATCTTCAAACCTTAACGATGAAGGCATAATTGCCAGCGCAAACGTGGTTTGGACACAATTATTAAATGGCAACTTCAGCGAGAGCTGGAATTGGTTTCTAAAAAGTCTTGGCGATATTTGGAAACCGTTACTACTGGGACTGATCATCACCGGCCTAATGGCAGGCGCGCTTGGTTATTTTGTGATGCAAATTTTCTGGCGCTGGAACGTAACCAGGGCCTGGCAAAAACGTAAGCAAGAGCGGCAAGCCGCTGCGAATGGGAAAAACGATTAATCGTATTGCTACACAATCGTCATACAAATATGCAAACGTCACCCTTGTAATTCATCTTCATGCCTCCATCAATTGGGCTCAGCTTGAAAAATCAACCTCAAAGGAGTTATTCCATGGCAACAGTTACACTTAAAGGCAATCCATTTAACACCAATAGCGACCTTCCTGCAGTGGGTAGCGCCGCGCCTGCATTCAACCTGGTTAAGACTGATTTATCAGAAGTGACTGGTGCGAGCCTTGCTGGCAAACGCGTTGTACTTAACATTTTCCCAAGCGTAGACACACCAACTTGCGCGCAATCAGTTCGCACCTTCAACGCCCAAGCAAGCGCTTTGGACAACACCGTTGTGGTATGTGCATCCCAAGATTTGCCATTTGCACTCGCGCGTTTTTGCGGCGCTGAAGGCTTAAACAACGTAATTCCTGCATCTGCTTTCCGCTCTGATTTCGCCAGCACTTACGGCGTAAAATTGGTAGATGGCCCATTGGCTGGCTTAACCGCACGTGCAGTGGTGGTATTGGGTACCGATGGCAAAGTATTGCACACTGAATTAGTGAGCGAGATTGCCAACGAACCTGATTACGATGCAGCTTTAAAAGTATTGGCGTAATCGCCAATCGGCTTTTGAAATAAAAGTTGAAAATAAAAAATGCCGGATAATTATCCGGCATTTTTTATTCAACATTTTAATATTGATAAAGTTCTCTCGTTCCCAAGCCGGAGCTTGGGAGCGAGATGTAATATCGGGCATTTTAATTATTGATAAATTAAACTTTAAACTGCTTCACCAATTGCTGTAGATCAACCGTAATTTTCGCCAATTGATTTATTGCTTCAGTCGATTTTTGTGTTCCATCTGCCGTCACAATTGTCGCTTCATTGATATGAACAATATTGCGATTAATTTCTTCAGACACCGCCGTCTGTTCTTCGGCCGCCGTAGCAATTTGCGCGCTTAATTCGGAAATTTTAGTAACCGTTTGAGCAATCGTCTTTAACGAATGCCCTGCTTTCTCCGCTTTACCAACCACAATGCCCGCTTGCTCACAACTTTTATTCATTGCATCAACAGATGATTTTGACTCCAATTGTAATTGGCTGATCATTTGATTAATTTCGCCGGTCGATTGTTGCGTGCGGCTGGCAAGCGTTCGCACTTCATCCGCAACCACCGCAAAACCACGACCTTGTTCACCCGCGCGCGCGGCTTCAATTGCCGCGTTTAATGCTAATAAATTGGTTTGTTCGGCGATATTTTTAATAACATCCACCACCGACGAAATATTATGACTATTGTGTTCAACGCGATTAATAATTTCAGAAGCAGCGCTAATTTGATTGGATAATACCGTAATTGAATGCACTGCCTCCTGCACCACTTGCCCGCCCATATGAGTTTCTTCTGCGGCCTGCTGTGCTGAACTCGCTGTTGCTAAAATATTATTGGATACCTCGTGAACTGTCGCTGTCATTTCATTCATAGCTGCTGCGACTTGCTCAGTCTCCGAACGCTGTTCAATCATATTGCTGGAAGCGGCGCGAGTAACAACAGAAATTTCTTCAACGGATGTTAATAATTTTGTTGTGGTCAAACTGATTTGTGAAATTACACCCACCAGATTAGTACGCATTTTTTCCATCGCGCGCGCAAGCGAACCTAACTCATCAGATTTTGAAGTATCAATATTTACTGTCATGTCGCCCGCCGCAACTTGCTCGGAAACATAAACCAAACGTTCAAGCGGCGCGGTGATATTTTTAATAACGATTTGTGAAATAAAAATCATCGCCAAAGTTCCCACAATCGAAATGATAATGAGAATTTTGGTGGTGCTATTTTTTGCATCGTAAGCTGCCGTTTGAGTAAGCCTTACATTCTCTTCAATAAGATCGGTCAAAGCCTCCATCTCAACTTCCAAACGCGTAAACGCCTTATGGAATTCAGGCAGCATCCCAAGCGCTGCCGGGCGATCTGTTTTTGCGGTTTGTACAATCTTGGTCGCGGTGGCAATGTAGTCATGCAACACCGGAAGCGTTTTGGTAAGAGCTTCACGTGTTTTGGGATCAGTGACTAATTTTTGATTTTTATTTAGCGCGTCGGTAAATAATTCCGAGTGCTCTTTTAATTCTTTTTCAACAGTGATCACATCATTAGTGTTAGGATTTTCAGCGGCTAAGAGCGCGGCATTCACATCGGAGTTTAATGTGTCATGCAACATATCTGCATACATGTGATTGCGCAAAATAGTGGAACTCACCACTATTTGATTCATCGCCCCGCTGAGATTTTGAATACTGCTGTAGCAGTAAATCCCCACAACACCGGTAATCACTAACCCCATGAGTGTTAGCCCAATCAACTTACTTTTAATGGTGAGCATGCTAAACATTGTCCATACCTTCCTATTGAGCGCGCAGCGCGTCAGAAATATATGATTTAGCTTAGAATACAAACACCAAAAGTGTTAATTCCGCGCCTCAATGGCTGCAAGTTAAAAGCTGCTTCAATTAAAAACTCGCTTGTTTGCGAGCATCCCGAACGGGTTAATACCCTGCGAATTTCAAACAATGTGCCTTGTGTAGCTTTAAAAAGTCATGCACAAAACGAGTATTCATGGGTATAACCAGTTGATGATGTGGCTTATGGTTATCAGCCAGTATTGAATTTATATATTCCAAGCGCGCCGCGTTGGGTGGGAATTTCAGTCAGCAGTGGTTTTTATTTGCTCTCAAGTGTTAAAAAGGCGTCTTGATAGTCGTCTTTTTTATTACAGAGACCAATCAAACATAAGACTGATTTCGCGTCCGCGATTTGGAATGCCTTTCGGTAAATTAACGCCTTGTGCAGGTGTTGAATAATCCAGATCAGCGAGATTTTTAAATTGCACACTCAGGTTGTAGCCTTGTTTAAATTGGTAGCGCAGTTTTGAATTGATTACCCAAAAATCATCAAGCTCGTTCAAACTATTATTCGCACCTAATTCATAGCGAGCACTTTGGTGATTAGCCAATAGATTCCAGTTCCATGCACCCTGATTAAAATTTAACTCAACTGACGTTAGTTGTTTGGCTTCACGAAATGCAGTTTTAGGTAAGCTTATAAAATCAGTATAAATCCCTCGAAGGGACCACTGTTGCGTGAGAATATATTTTGCACCGAAGGTAACTCCCGTACTGGATTCATCCCTACTATTCACAAAAGTACGTGTACTGCCGAGAAAACCCGCGACGATAGGATCTTTATAATCATTGCGAAAACCGCCCACACTCATAACCGTATTGCCCCAACTTCCGATCCACAATAAGTCCCAGGTTTTTACAGTTTCATAACTAAGTTTTGGGTTGCCGACCAACAACGGGTTATTGATAACGCCTGTTTCACCGAGTGACGGTGTGCGATAGGCATCGCCGTATAATAATTTAATAGTTTGTGAAGGAGTTAGTTGATGCACCAGTCCCACTCGTGGGCTCAAATGTCCACCAAAATTATCGTAATCGTCGTAACGCAAACCCAGAGTCAGATCTGTGCTTGCACCTAGCGCTTGTTGATATTGTCCGTATACGCCGACGGAATGATAAGAGTCCATTAAACCAAGTGGCGTTGTATGCGTAAAATCTCCGTAATAGTTAATGGGTAAATTATGTTGCGCTAATTGGCCTAAATCGTAATTGTTTCTAACGAAAGCATCTGTTTCAGAATCCTGTTTCCACTCAATACCAAGGAGCGCGTTCGAGCGCTCGCCTAATTTCATATTATTGGTCATGCCGAAATTATAGGTTTCACCCGCAAGCGTAGCTTTTGTGAGTAGCGGTGCAGTACTTGAAGGCTGACTAATTTGCGCTAAACCACCCGCACCTATAACCGCAACATTAGATGATTGTTCGCTGGATAAATAACCCGCATAAACATTTGTAACAATGTCGTTCCAAAACTGAAAACTGTGTTCAATATTAAATTGTTTTAATACCGCGCCAGCCGTGTTAAATCCGTTTTGCGTATTTTCGATAGTGTAAAAATCATCTGCATTACTGGTGTGATAACCGACATGGATTTTGGTGTCGGCATTGGCAAGAGATACGTCCAGATCAATTGTTTGACGGGGATCTTTAGTGGTCAGTGGCGCTTTGGTAAAGGTGTCTTGCACATTATAAGTCTGACCGGAATCTTCATAAGCACGCGCGTAAACATCGGCAGACCAGTCACCTATAGCGTTGGAAAGTGACAAGCTTGCACTGCGTCTATCATCACTGCCAACTTCAAGTTTTACGGCATTAATATTTTTTCGCGTAATGATATTTATGACGCCGGTGAAAGCGCTAGAGCCATAAATCGCAGAACCTGGGCCGCGAATAATTTCAACGCGCTCAATTTGTTCCAGCGGAATTAACGGCAAGGTAATATCCGCAGAACCTGTGCGCGGATTCGCTACGCTGCGGCCATCAATGACCACCAAAACTTCACGGGCTTGAGAACCATTGCGACGCCCGCGTGAGCTAAAGGTGTAGTTCAAACCGCTGTCGCCGCCGCGATCAAATTGAAATGCAGGAACCGTATTTACCAATTCATATAAATAATCAATTCCCATGCGCTCAAGTTGCTCGTGGGTATATACACTGACAACTGCAGGTACAGACTTTAAAGATTGATCGCGCAAGGTAGAACCGGTCACAGGGACTTGTAACAATTGTTCAAGCTCCATGTTCAAATATTCTTCGTCTTCTGCAGCTACCTGCATACAACTTAATAGCACAGTAACGGCTAAAATATTGCGAAGGTGTAATCGTCGACAATGTAGACTTTGGTTGATTGTCATCATTAATTTCCTTTGATATCTACAATCTTTCTCTCACATTCAGCGTTACGTAAAGATTGTTTAATGTCTGAAATAAATTAATTTTTTGATAAGACTTAGCATTAATCTTTTTTATTTACATCCGCTGCTCTAATTTTTTTCAGTTCGGCTTCAACGGCAATATACAACTGCTTAATATTGATAACTAACAAGGTTGCTTCAGCCAAATTCCCGTCGCGACCTTTTATCTCCAATTCGCGACACAAATTGGTCAATTCAACGACGCCCAAATTCGATGAACTATTTTTCAAACTATGCGCTACCTTATAAAGATTTTTAGTATCTTGCTGCGCAAGCGCGAGATCCATATCGATAAGTAGTTTAGGGCTGGACTCAATATAGAGATCAATAACCCGAACTAACAAACCTGACTTTAAATTTTTTAATTGCGTTAGCACACTTTCGTCGATAGTGATCACGGGAGCGTTTGAATTATTTTTTTCTTCGGAATCCTGTTGCGGCAACCATTGCGATAAAATTTTATGAAGTTGCTCCAGAGCAAATGGCTTACTTAAATAATCGTCCATACCTTTTGCAAGACAATGTTCTCGGTCACCAATAATGGCATTGGCTGTTAATGCGATTATGGGCAGCTTCGTTTGTGTAACTGTCATTTCCTGTTCACGTATTTTTTGCGTAGCCTCAAAGCCATCCATAACCGGCATATGGCAATCCATTAACACTAAATCGAAAGATTCATCTGCTAAAAGTTGCATAGCTTCAACCCCGTTATTTGCAATTTTTGCTGGCAGGCCCATGCGCTGCAGCATCGCCATGGCAACTTCCTGATTGACTGGGTTATCTTCTGCCAATAAAACTTTTCCTTTCAACTTTGGTAGCCAGGTTTCTTTAGCAGTTTGTTCAAATGCAATTTTATGAGTTGCTTCGTTTACTTTAAAATCACCAGAAATGATACTGCTGATAAGATTATGTAATTCAGATTGACGCACTGGTTTTAGCAGGTAAATTGTGTTGCTCGTAGAATCTGGCGCGCTCGCCATACCGGCTGAACTTAATACAACAATAGCTAAATTTTCCAAACGCGCATCTTTGTTAATGGCGGCGATTAATTCCCCACCATCCATATCTGGCATCATCCAATCCGTTAATAAAAGTTGAAAAGGTTGCGCAGTATTTGCGGCTTGCTGCAGTAATTCCAGAGCTTGTGGAGCTGACTCAGCCATCGTCGGTTGTGCGCCCCAGGAATTCAACCAATAGCCCAAAATCTCACGATTAGTTTGATTATCATCTACGACTAGAATACGAATATGTTCAAAACCTTTTACCAGCTGCAGATTACGAACATCATTAACTTTAGGTAGATTTAATGTGAAATGAAAATTCGAGCCCTCACCAAACTCACTGTTTAATAAAATTTCTCCCCCCATTAATTTAATCAGTTGCTGGGAGATGGCGAGACCTAAACCTGTGCCGCCATATTTTCGTGTCATGGAAGTGTCGGCTTGTGTAAACGCCGTGAATAATTTTGTGCTTTGTTCTTCGGTGATGCCAATTCCACTGTCGCGCACCGAAAAATGTAAATTCACTTTATCGTCAGTTTCATTCAAAAGTTCAACTGCAAGCATGACTTCACCTTGCGCTGTAAATTTTATGGCGTTGCTCAATAAATTGGTGAGCACTTGCGCAAGACGCGCAGAATCGCCCTCCACTGAAATCGGAGGAATGGGCGTGCTGCATAAAAGCTCCAGTCCTTTTCCTTGCGCAATAGGTGCATAACGCTCGGCTAAATCCTCCAACAATCCATTTAATTGAAACGCACGCGGCTCGAGATCCAAACGTCCCGCTTCAATTTTTGAAAAATCTAAAATATCGTTAATGATGGCAAGCAGGTCTTCACCTGAACTTCGTGCTACGCGTGCGAAGCGTTTTTGTTTTGCATCCAAAGGTCCGTCGATTAGCATATTGGTCATGCCTAAAATACCATTAAGCGGCGTGCGAATTTCATGGCTCATCACTGCTAGAAATTCACTTTTTGCACGGCTGGCTGCTTCCGCGCGATGAGTCTCTTCGCGCAACTCAAGCGTGCGATCTTCCACGCGCTGCTCAAGTAATTCTTGTTGTTTCCGCAGTTCACTATCTTGAATTTCGATGCGATCCAACATGGCGTTAAAGCGTTTCGTCAGCTGACCAACTTCATCGCGCACAGGATTATTTGCGGCGCGCATGCTGTAATCGCCCTGCTCGCCAACAGTTTTCGCCAGCTCGCTCAAATCACGCAGTGGCTGGGTTAAAATTCCGGTAAATTTATGGGCAAGCAGACCGGCTAACGCGAGCGCCATAACTACCGTAATTAGCGCGCAAATAATTTGCAGATGGAGTTGAGCACGCAACGAGGACAAATCGACATCCATAATCAACTGGCCAACGGTTTCATTTTTCCACACTACATCGGCAACAATTTGTTTATCGCTTTTGCCAGTATCAATAAAATTTTTATCGTTTTGTTTGCGATGATATTCAGCGAGAATTTGTTTGTTAGGCAGTACCAAACGTGCTGCTACCACGTCTGGGTCAACCTTCAAGACTTTGAGCGCTTCGTGGGCTTCTTTATCGTCGCCAAACATAATTGGTGAGGCGAGATTAAAAGCCGTGGCCTGCGCCAAAATCGTAAGCTGACTATTAATTTGTTTGTGGGCGGATTCGTACTGCTGCCAAATTCCGACCATGGCCGCGATCAGCACCGCCATGGACGACACAATCATGGTGAGATTGCTAATTTTGCGCGAAATAGTTGAGGTTTGAGGCATTAGGAACCTCCCCCAGAATTATTTCTGGAAAGCTTCAAAAGCTGGCTGCTGATACTTACGCCTGCATGATTGGCGGCGGAGGTTGAAATAGAAAATTCAATGCGGCCATCCTCGCTGCGGATTAGCGCAATGCCTATGTCTATGTCGGTCGGTAAAGGGTCGTCTGCGACTACAAATACGCCGGTGGGCGGTGGGTGGGGAATTCTGAGCGCGGCGGCGTTTAGAGGGCGGTAAACCAACTGGCAGCTATTGATGTTCTGCTGAATTCCGGATTGGTCGTCTAGATAAAACACTTCAATCGCCTGCTTGGTGACGAAATTGCCATCAACGATGTGGCGACTTACAGGTTGGCCGTTGAGCGGTTGCAAGGCTTCTTTAGCATCGCCATCCGCACCCAATGCGCATAAACGCAAAGATGCACTTGAGCCCTGATTTGGCCATTCAATAAACTTGATAAACTTATAGACAAACGCAACCCGTAGGGCAGCTTCGTTGGACGCTGCTTCAGCCATCGACAAGGGTAGAAGCCCCAGCATGCAACTTAATATTACCCGTTTCAGAAACTACTACTCCCAAGCTGGCAGCGTATACAGCGTGTAAATACACGCTTCCCTGTCTTAATAATCTCAATGACACTTTTACACCCGTCGTCATTTGCTTAAAAAGCATAGACCAGTTTCATCCCTATTGTTATTACGCGGCCTAGCGTCGCACACAGTGCAAACCAAAATCAGCTCGGCAGTGTTATTATGAGCGCCCGTTTCACTTCCCCGATGAATCAAAATGCTGCTTTTTGTAGATAACCTCACCAATGTAGATTTCAGTTTTCTCGACCCCCAACGCGGGCTTTTGGGCGAGACTTATCTAGCTAATATCAAATTGCGCGGTGATTTGGATGAACAGGGAATGGTGTGCGACTTCGGTACGGTCAAAAAAATTGTGCGCAACTGGCTGGATTCAGAGCTTGATCATCGCCTCGCGGTGCCGGCCAAATCACCGAACATTCGTATTACTGATGACGGTGAATTTCTGGATATTCATTGGCGGTTTGGAACAGCCAATCAATTTCTTCATACACGCTCGCCGCGCGATGCTATTGCCTTGGTCGACGCCGAAATACTCACGCCAGAATCCGTTGCGCAATGGTGCATTAGCCAATTAAAACGTTTATTTCCTGATAGTGTTGCGCAGCTTGAATTGCACTTCACCAAAGAAGAAACGCCCGGCTCTTATTACCACTACAGCCATGGTCTGAAAAAACATTTAGGCAATTGCCAACGCATCGCTCACGGCCACCGCTCGCGAATTGATATTTGGGAGAATGGCGAAAAATCTGCAGAACTCGAAGAACTTTGGGCAAAACGCTGGACAGATATTTATATTGGAACTCGTGCGGACATTAAAGCTGAGCCAGTTCACAACGACGCTCCCTATTTTCAATTTGCTTATGTATCGCAACAGGGGCCATTTGAATTAACCATCCCGAAAAGCTGTTGTTATCTAATTGATACTGATAGTACCGTGGAATTAATTGCCCAGCATTTTGCACAAGCTACCAAAGCTGAACGACCACAATCTACTATTCGCGTAAAAGCTTTTGAAGGTATTCACAAGGGCGCAATTGCAGAACTATAAAAAATATTATTAGATAAAAAGGAAAAAGCGCATGAGCATAACGACTATCGTTTTTATTGTTATCTTATTATTTTTTACCTGGCGCGGTTATCAAAAAGGATTTATTGGCGCCATCTCGCGAATTTTAAGTTTTGTTATCGCCTACCCCGCCGCAATTTTTTTCACCAAACCTTTTGCTGCTTTCTTGCGTGGGTTTATCGCAATCGACGGTTTACTGTTATTTTTGATTGCTGGCTGCACCATTTTCTTTGTTGTCAGCCTCGCGGTGACTTTGCTATTAAATGCCATCTCGGATTTGGTTCCACGCAGTCAGCTTACCGAAACCAGTTCAAAAATTGGGGGCGCAGCTTTTGGGCTTGTTATTGGAAGCGTGTTTGGCTTAATCGCGGTATACGTGATTGATATTTTTATCAAACCAAAAACCGTTTTAATTGCCACACAAGAATCGCGATCAGCAAAACAAAATACTAATGAAGAAGCCGAGAGCATAAAAAAATATGTGGTAGCTGAAGATGCTCCGATTAAAGGCACTTTTATAGATGTTACCGCAAAAAAATTGGTCAGTGCTGCTGCATCAACTGCTGTAGGTATCGCAACCGATGACAAAACCGCGTCGCAAATCACCAAAACAATTACACAAGATCCACAAGTCATGCTGACCCATGTGCAAAACATGACGAATGATGGCGAATTTAAAGAACTGCTGAATAAACCGGATTTTCAGGCGCAGCTTAACCGCGGTAATACTGACGAACTTATGCGCAATAAAGACTTTCAAAAAATTATTCAGAACCCGGACATGCAAGCAATCATAGCATCGAGCGGAGATGGGAATGGAAGCGAAATCGAAAATGAAGCGGATGAAAAAGCTGCAGCAGAAAAAATGGTCCAGGCTTGGCAAAAAGTATCGACGTTAAAAAATGATCCACGCGTGATTGCAATTGTGAGCGACGAAGCTTTTCAAGCGCAACTGAATTCGCCGAACAAACTACCGCTGTTGATGAACCCAAAGCTGCGTGAATTATCTGAAATTATTTTTAGTAAAGATGCACGAACTGTAACGTCCGAATCTTTTGAGACCGCTGACACCAAAAAATCAAATGTGCATTACACGGTTGAAGATATTACTCACGGCAACAAACGTGTAACTGAAAGCGGGAATTCATCATCACAAGCAGAACAAGTGGAAGAAAAACTTTACCGCTGGACCGATGAAAACGGCAAAGTCCATTATTCTGATAAATCAATTAAAGCTAAACCCTAACGTCTATCAATAAAGCTTAGGCTCGCCTGCAGGTCTGGTTCGAAAGCGCGGTTGTGCCCAAAAATATTGTCCGGGAATTTTACTAATTTCATCTTCCATAAATTTACTTACGCGCAATGCATCTTCGTAGTCATCACCTGTTGGATAATTTTCAAAAGGTGGATGAATCACTAATTCATATCCCTTCGCATTCGGAAGACGTTTTTGTGTAAAAGGAATAATTTGCGCTCGACCTAAACGCGCGAATTGTGCCGTGGCCGTAACCGTTGCAGTTTGCACACCGAAAAAAGGCACGAATATACTGAGTTTTTCACCGAGGTCGCGATCCGGCGCATACCAAATCATTCGGCCCTGACGTAAACGGCTAATCATTGCGCGCACATTGTCGCGACTAAACGCGGTGCCACCAGGCGCGTAAGCTTCGCGACGAACTTTCTGCATAAAATCATAAACTGGATTTTTATGTGGGCTATACATGCCATCATAATTTACATATTGCCCAAGCATGGCACTGCCAATATCCAGCGTGGTGAAATGCATACTGAGCAATAGCGCGCCCTCACCTTTTGCAAGCGCCGCTTCAACGTGTTCAACACCAGTAATGGTAAATAAACGGCGCAGACGCCACTTCGGCCAGAACCAGGCGATACCTGTTTCAAAAATTGCCATAGCGGTTGAATACAATGTTTCTTGCAGAATAGCATCGCGTTCAGCTTCACTCAAATCTGGAAAACATAAACGGATATTGGTTTGCGCCTGATTAAAACGTTTTTTATTTCGTCTTAAATAAGGAATTAATAAATGCGGTAAATAATATTGAATGCGGTATGGCAATTGCGACAACAAAAACCAAATAGCCACACCAAACCAGGCGAGCCAATAGCGCGGCGCGAGTAATGCACGAGTAAAAACAGGTGGTTGCATAATAATCACATCAACGTAATAAGTTGGCTATTGTAACCTCATAGCTTAACAGATGCTTATAAGGATGTTTAATGTCGCCATATACCTGCAATTTTTGGAAAAATATTTAGCAAGCGCACTAAATAAAAAAGCCAGAGTATTAGCTCTGGCTTTGGGTTCTTAAAACACCATCAATTCAGGATTATTTGATGATAATCGAGCGGAATACCGGCGTTCCATTGCGAACAAAACGAATTGCTTTCGCGGTGTTTTTCGGCAAGCCGGTAACAACTTTGCCGTAACTCGCTACCGAATCCAAATCCACAAAATCAAGCTGGGTAATAATATCGCCGCGCTGCAAACCTGCACGCTGCGCTGCGCTATCCGGCTCTATGGTTAAAACCTGAACACCTTTTTCTTTGCCACCGCTGTCCACAGGTGCAACGGTCAAACCTAAACTATCGGTCTTGGTGGTTTTGGATTCATTGGCTGGAGTAGGCGTAGAAGTCGCACCGGATTCATCTTTTAATTTCTCTAATACACCAGTCAAAGTTTCGCGTTTGCCTTTACGAATAACATCAAAAGTCACTTTAGTTCCCGGCGCTAATTGACCCACGATACGCGGTAAATCGGCCTGACTGTGAACATCGTGATCGTTAAATTTCACGATTAAATCGCCCACTTTTACGCCCGCTTTTTCTGCAGGGCCTTTCGGGTAAACTTCAGACACTATCGCACCTTGTGCTTTATCCAAACCGTAAGCACTCGCTAAATCTTTATCGACATTGCCAATCACAACGCCCAACCAACCGCGCTCAACGCGACCTTTATCTTTTAATTGGCTCACAACATCTAACGCCACTGATGATGGAATTGCGAAAGACAAACCTACCGAACCGCCGGATGGAGAATAAATTTGCGAGTTAATACCAACAACTTCGCCATCCATATTAAATAAAGGGCCGCCGGAATTACCGGGGTTAATCGCAACGTCTGTTTGAATAAATTGCACGTAATTATGTTCAGAGGGAATGTTGCGGCCAATCGCACTGACGATGCCTGCACTCGCAGAATAATCCAAACCAAAGGGTGAACCGATTGCGACTACCCATTGGCCTACTTTAAGTTTTTCATTTTTTGCCAAGCTAAGTTGCGGCAAATTTTTTGCGTCGATTTTTAATAAAGCGATATCGGTACGTTCATCCGTACCAATTAACTTCGCTTCAAATTCACGATCATCATTGAGGATAATTTTTATTTCATCTGCCTCGCTAACAACGTGATTGTTAGTAAGTACATAACCATCGCTGGAGATAATAAAACCCGAACCTAAAGAGCCATGTTCACGTTGCGGATTTTGGCGCTGCTCAAGCAAATCGCGGAAAATTTCCGGAATATCCTGCAATTGCTCATTGGGAGATTGTCGAAGTTGGCGTGTCTGGCGCGCTTTAGTGACGGCAGTAATTTTAACAACGGCGGGCGATGCTTTCTCAATTAAATCGCTAAAGTCGGGAAGTTGCGCCGCTTCAACCGACGTTACTACAAGGCTAACTGACAATAAAATTAAACCAAATGTACGTAAAACCAATCGCTTCATAATGACCTCTATTGAGATAAATCCTATGCCACAGAATGATTCAATTGAGAGACTGCGGCTCGTGTCATAGGACACAGGCGATTAGAAAAAATTCCGCAAGGGTATTAAATTTTAGAATTGAGGATTCGTATTTGGGGCAAAACCCATACGTTTCCGAAGGAGTTTTTAATTACGATGAACAGACTCTGAATATTATTTCGCTTTGCGTAAATCATAGCCTTCAACCATGCGACTGATTTCTTCTGGAGACATTTTTGAGGCACTCGATGCGCTACTACTTGTAGCTGTTGCTACGTCAGTTTTTTTTGCATCTGCTGAAACAGTTTCAGCATTTGTTTTTTCGGTGGCCTTACGAGTTTCCTCTTCCTTCTTCATAAATTCTTTATGTGCGGCTTCGTCTTCGAGACGCACAGTTACGCGTCGATTTTGGGCGCGGCCAGCGTCAGTTTTATTACTGGCAATTAAAAATTTATCAGCGTGCCAGCGAGTTGTGATTTTATCTGCTGAAATACCTTGCTCGGTCAAATAGCCCGACACCCACTCCGCCGCTTGTTTGGAAGCAGATTCGCGTGCATCAGCAAGACCCGAATCGTCGCTGTGGCCATCTACAAACACCCCCACTACTTTTGGGTCAGCTTTAACGTAACGGGCGACCTTTTGTAACTCGGTTTTGTTGGTCGAAGTTAATCCGGTAGCTTTTTCAGGATAATTAATAAAGGTTCGCGCAACCTGCGCAAAACTGTAGGGAATAATATCGGCAACGCATTTTTGATAGGTTTTGTAACCCGTCGCAAAATTTTTCGCGCTTAAGACCACGCGCATAACCGATGAACTTGACGATGTACTAGCCACGGCCTGCGACGAATACATAACATTTACGCCCGCCGTTAATTGCGCTACCAAAGGTGCAATTTCCGCCGAGCTGAGATTGATAGGCTGATTGCCTGATGTAGCAGTTACAGACCCGAGCGCGACGGGCATAAGATCGCTGCGCCATTGTGGTGGTAAGGTTTCAATCGTGGCCTTGCCAGCAGGGAATACAGCTTTGCCCTGCGATTCCAGATTCAATGTCTCCGCACCACCTGCCTTGCGTGCGAAAACCGCTTTGCCAAAACCCGGAATTGTGTGGGTTAGGCTGCACGCAAAAGGCGACGAAGTGACTTTCCATTCAGAAGTCGTGAGATCTGCGCTATACATTTGCGCGTGCGCAGCACTCGCCGAAAAGGCAGCAAAAGCTAAAACCACTCGATAAATACGAACACATGAAACCATTACTCAAACCTATGCTGCCGACAATCGTGAGCCAAGCCTCACGCGCAGGATTAGTATAGACAAGCAATCCCGCCAGCTCGTAAAACTTGTAGCTGCGCCTCAAGCCCAGTTTTGGTAGTATGCAAAACGTTTTTGAATTGAAGAGAAAGTCGTTCATGTCGCAGTCCGCATCGCCGCAGCAAATCACCCTTACCCGCCCCGATGATTGGCATATTCACTTGCGCGATGGCGCAGCGCTGAACCGCACCGTAGGCGACGCTGCTGCGCAATTTGCCCGCGCCATCGTTATGCCTAACCTTGTTCCGCCAGTGATGAATACGGAGCAGGCGATGGGTTATAAAGAACGTATTCTGGCGGCGCGCCCTACCGGCAATCAGTTTGAGCCCTTAATGGTGCTTTATCTCACTGACAGCACTGACCCGGCAGAAATTGCTAAAGCGAAAGCCGCTGGCGTTACTGCGTGCAAATTGTATCCCGCCGGTGCGACGACCAATTCAGCGTCGGGTGTGACTGATCTCACCAAGATTTATCCTGTACTCGAAGCCATGCAAAAAGTCGGCATGCCATTTTTGCTGCATGGCGAAGTTACTGATTCGGCGATTGATATTTTTGACCGTGAAAAAGCTTTTCTGGATCGTACCTTCAGTCAATTGGTAAAGACTTTCCCCGCGCTCAAGATGGTGCTTGAACACATTACCACCAGCGATGCAGCCGAGTTTGTAAACGCAGCGCCTGCCAATGTTGCGGCCACGATTACCGCGCATCACTTACTCTACAATCGCAACCATATGCTTGCCGGTGCGATTCGCCCACATTTCTATTGCTTGCCCATTTTGAAGCGCAATACCCATCAGGCTGCGTTAATAAAAGCGGCGACTAGCGGCAATTCAAAATTCTTTTTGGGTACAGATTCTGCACCCCACGCCAAAGACAAAAAAGAAGCCGCGTGCGGTTGCGCTGGAAGCTACACTGCCTATGCAGCAATTGAACTTTATGCGGAAGCCTTTGAAGATGCCGGAGCGCTGGATAAGCTCGAAGGTTTTGCCAGCCACTTCGGCGCAGATTTTTATCAACTGCCACGCAACACCGACACCATTACTTTGGTTAAAACTGACTGGCAAGCTCCCAACAGTCTGGAATTTGCAGGTACTGATTTGGTCCCACTGCGCGCGGGTGAAACGCTGCGCTGGCAACTGCAAAAATAGTATTGCAAAAATAGCGACGAACTTTTTGTCAGCTCATGACAATTTTGTATTAAGAAAATTTCTGTATTAAGGCATTCTGTGAATCCTCCTGAAAATCAAAAAGATCCATCGTCACTTTTAGCCCAGCGCTTTCGCGGCTTTTTGCCGGTGATTATTGATGTAGAAACCGGTGGGTTTAATCCCTTCACCGACGCATTGCTGGAAATTGCTGCAGTGACTGTGCGGATTGATGAGAACGGCGTTCTGCATCGCCACGAAACTTTTTCGTTTCATATAGATCCGTTTGAAGGTTCAAACATCGAACAAGCAGCCCTGGATTTCACCGGCATAGATCTGGACAGCCCCGACCGTATGGCTGAACCCGAATTAATGGCGCTCACCGATATGCTGCAAGCAGTACGTCGCTCCGTAAAAGAAAACGGCTGCACGCGCGCCATAGTCGTTGGCCACAATGCACATTTTGATTTAAATTTTTTAAACGCGGTAATTGAACGCTGCGATATCAAACGCAATCCATTCCATCCATTCAGCGTGTTTGATACAGCCACTTTGGCAGGCCTTGCTTTCGGCCAAACTGTATTAGCCAAAGCTTGTCGCTGCGCAGGATTGGAATTTAGCAACAGCTCAGCTCATTCCGCTGCTTATGATGCAGAAAAAACCGCAGATTTATTTTGTTTTATCGTCAACAGATGGAAAGAATGTGGCGGCTGGCCAATTGCGGCTGCTTGTCAGGAAGATGAAGAAGCGGAATAATAATTATTGGAGAGTAGTTATTCTCAGCTAGTCGTTTTACTTGTAGGAAGTAGCTTGCCTCTGTAATTACACAGTAATGGAGTTTTACATGGAATACGTAATGATTTTTACCGTTCCTATTTTTTCCTTGCTGTTTTCTCGAAAAATAAAAAATATTATTCTTAGAAACTTGTCTGTCGCAGCCATAAACCTCGTGGTCAGTTACATATTATATTGGTCACTATATTGGATAAATAAGTCTGACAAAGCCGAATACGATTCCTTTGAGATTGCAGGTATTGGAATTTTTTATTTACAACTGATGTTAATTTGCTTGCTCTACTACCTAATTTATAAACTTACAATTTGGTGGATTTATAAGCCAAAGTAGACCAAGCACACATTTTCCTATCATTAATTTTTATCTTGTTACTTAGTCCGAAACTGCTCAGCCTACATAATCAACCTATTTTTATTTCAGGCAATATCGGAATTTCCAAAATTTGTTTTTCGCTTGGCGCAATCACTTCTGCTACACCTTTCGCAATTAATTTCCCATCTTGATTTTTTGCTTCGCAATCCAACACAACCAGTTTTAGACGTTCTTTAATTTCACTAATTGTTAGTGTTACAGTGACAGTGTCGCCCACTTTTACCGGATTTTTAAACGTCAGTGTTTGACCACGATAGATAGAGCCTGGCCCAGGTAATTGGGTTGCTATTGCTGCGGAAATCAACGCGCCTGTCCACATACCGTGAGCGATTGGTTCGCCGAACACCGTAGTCGCTGCATAAGTTTTATCGAGATGCACAGGATTGAGATCACCGGAACAAGCGGCAAATAAAAGGATATCTTTTTCAGTGAGCGTTTTGCTGTAAGTTTTTGAAAGCCCGACTGATAATTCTGCGATGGGGAAATTTTCAAGATTTGCCATGATTGTGCCTTGATAATAAATGTGCGCGCAGTATACCTAAAACGACAAAGCCGAGCATAGGCTCGGCTTTGTTTCAAAACTTAGCATTTATTTTTTAGAAACGCTTTCCAATTCTTTAGCAAAATAATTCAGCCAAAAATCAAAGGCTAATTTAATTTGGATATTGTTTTGCACGCGCGTATTTTTTTCCCAGATTCGCCCCAAGTCATGTTCATCGCTCGTCACCAGCAACAACTTGTTTGACGTTGAATCGTAGAGTTCAAATACTATAGTTACGCGACCAAAACCCTCGCTATAAACATCCATAATATTCGGACGGCCTTTAAAATCATCCTT
Source organism: Gammaproteobacteria bacterium (assembly GCA_004172865.1). GTDB lineage: Bacteria > Pseudomonadota > Gammaproteobacteria > Pseudomonadales > Cellvibrionaceae > Cellvibrio. Next base: position 207,557 of record SEBV01000010.1, read on the forward strand.
TGAGGCGAGCGGTGCAATTTCGGTAATCTTTGCTTTTAACAACAACGTATCCGAACCTGCTGCAGTTGCGGCGGTGTATTTCCCATCATCAAATAAAAACTCTTTGGCGGATTCTGTGTATTTAGCCTGGTAATAGGCTATGTCATCTTTATTGAGTTCCCATGGAGTATTAAATCCAATTTTTGACGTGGGCTGAATAATTTTTGTCGTAGACAAGTCGAGTTCGGTCAACACTATTTTTTTGTATTGCCCCAAATTTGCGTGCGGCAAAACAAAGGTTGTATCTAATTTTGGTTTCGCAACAGCCACCAACCCAGCTTGTTCGGCTTGAGTCTGGGCAAGTTTTTCGTGGGGCTTTGCAATGCCACAAGCGCTTAGGCTAACAACAAGCATTGCAGCGAGAATTTTACAGCGCATGATTATTTCCTCTAGAGACTTTCAATACTTCAATGGGATTCTCACTAATTCAACAAGCATTCGATAATTATAAAACTACATTAACCTGACTATCTATTTCCGACACTGTGCGTTTTCCGACATCGCCCATCTTTAGATAGATGTTCAGTCTAGACTAACAGCTTAATAGAGTAGTTTTTGTTAAAGATTGTTCCCGACTAAAAGCTATCTTACAAATTTATACTCCTTCGACAAGTTTAACGATCACTGATATTTGTTTATATAAGTAAATACGCTTTAGGTATCAAAGAATCTAAACGTTGCTGGCAGATCAAATTGCATTTTAAAAAAGCTGACTATAATCAAATTACCAAGGGGAAATACCTTGGTGCAAACTCCGTGAAATGGTAGAAACAACTACCGCAGTACTGGATAGTTTGTTTCATAAAAATACCATTTCTTTAGCAGGTCAAACTCACAAAGATGGTAATAAAAATATGTCCTATCATGTTCAGCAAAATACCCAGCAACGATCCCTCGGAATTTTTATTGTTATTGCATTCCATTTGCTATTAATTTGGGGACTCGCAAATGGGCTTGGAGGTAGAATTGGCGAAATACTAATGCCGAAAGATATCACCATTACACCGCAACAGAAAAAAGTTACGCCTAAAGAGCAAGTTACACCTGACGATGTTGTTGTCAAACCTAAAGACCTTACTACCACACCACCTATAGACACACCATTTACATTTGAAACAGACCCTGTCATTGATCACACCGGCAACGGAACTGGCGATCCAATCATACAAACTACTCAAAGCATTTCAAAACCCAGAATCATTAAGGCAACTAAACCTGATTACCCCACGGCAGCTTCTCGTATGGGTGAAGAAGGTGTAACGGGCTTGAGCCTTTTTATTACTGTCGATGGTCGTGTTGCGGAAGCGAAGGTGTTTTCTTCCAGCGGATCAAGCCGTTTGGATGACGCTGCAATAAAACATGCATTACGTAGTTGGGCGTTTACGCCGTGTATGGAGGGTGAAAAAGCTGTGGCTTGCTGGCATCAAACCAAATTAGTGTGGCGATTAGAGGATGCGAAACGTTAATTAAAATCTAGTGATAATTTAAAAATTAAACTGGAAAACAACCGCTAAAAATAATAAAGGAGGCCAAGCCTCCTTTATTATTTTGTACACAAATAAATTAATTAGCCTACAAACACGCGCGCATTTCTAAACAAACGTAACCATGCACCGTCATCTTTCCAATCGTCTGGATGCCATGAATTGCTCACTGCACGAAATACACGTTCAGGGTGCGGCATCATGATTGTGGCACGGCCATCTTTGCTGCTCACGCTGGTAATACCCAGTGGCGAGCTGTTTGGGTTGGCAGGATAAGTTTCAGTTGCATTGAGATTGTTGTCGATAAAACGCAATGCAACAGTGCCGCTTTCATTACAGATTTTTAACGCATCAGCATTCGCAAACTCGGCGTAACCTTCACCGTGCGCAACAGCAACAGGCATATGCGAACCGGCCATGCCCTTGAATAATACTGAAGACGACTCCTGTACTTGAACCAAACTTACACGCGCTTCAAATTGCTCGGAAAGATTGCGCACAAAACGCGGCCAATGATCTGCACCGGGAATTAAATTTTTCAAATTCGACATCATTTGGCAACCGTTACAAATACCTAGACTAAAAGTATCTTCGCGGTGGAAAAATGCTTCGAACTCATCGCGCACTTTGTTGTTAAACAAAATTGTTTTTGACCAACCTTCGCCTGCGCCTAATACGTCGCCGTAAGAAAAACCGCCGCACGCAACTATGCCTTTGAAGGCGTCGAGTGAGACTCGACCAGACAACAAATCGCTCATGTGAACGTCAACAGCTTTGAATCCAGCGCGATCAAATGCCGCCGCCATTTCTACGTGACCGTTTACGCCTTGCTCACGCAATACCGCAATAGAAGGACGAACGCCAGTGTTGATAAATGGTGCTGCGATATTGTCGTTGATGTCGTAGGAAAGTTTTACGCTCAAACCCGGATCAGATTTTAAGATGCCTTCAAATTCAGATTTCGCGCACGCTGGGTTATCGCGCATGGCTTGAATGCGGTAACTGGTTTCAGACCAAAGGCTTTGCAGTACAGCGCGTGATTGATCAAATAATTGATTGCCGTTTTGCGTAATCCGAAGTGTGTCTTCATCGTTCAATTGGCCGATCACTTTTGCGTGAGTTACGCCTGCGGCAAAAAAGCGAGTCAATAGAGTTTCAGTTTTATCGCGCGCAACTTGCAGGACTGCGCCCGCTTCTTCGCTAAATAAAATGGCGAGTACATCTTCACCCAAACAATCCAGATGAATATCTACACCTGTGTGCCCGGCAAAAGCCATCTCGGCAACCGTTGCAAACAAACCACCATCGCTACGGTCGTGATACGCAATAATGTCGCCTTGGGCAATGCTTACCTGCACGACATTAAAGAAACCTTTGAGCTGTGCGCCGGAATCCAAATCGGCAGGGACATCGCCCATTTGGTTGTAAACTTGCGCGAGAATCGAACCGCCTAAACGATTTTTGCCATTGCCAAGGTCAACCAGAATTAAATCGGTTGCGCCTTTATCGGTACGCAATTGTGGAGTCAAGGTTTGGCGAACATCTATCACCGGAGCGAACGCAGAAATCACCAAAGAAAGAGGCGCGGTAACTGCTTTCGCTTTGCCGTTTTCCTCCCATGCAGTACGCATGGACATGGAGTCTTTGCCGACCGGAATCGTGATGCCTAACTCAGGGCACAATTCCATACCCACCGCTTGCACGGTGCGATACATTTTTTCGTCTTCGCCTTTATAACCTGCAGCGCACATCCAGTTGGCCGACAGTTTTACGTCGGATAACTTTTCGATACGAGTCGCCGCGATATTGGTAATCGCCTCTGCAATTGCCATACGGCCAGACGCCGGGCCATCTAACAACGCAAGCGGAGTACGCTCGCCCATGCTCATGGCTTCGCCTTTGATGCTGTCGTAACTTACTGTGGTAACCGCAACGTCAGCAACTGGAACTTGCCATGGACCAACCATCTGATCGCGCGCAACCATACCCGTTACTGAACGGTCACCGATGGTGATCAGAAAGCTTTTGCTGGCAACGGCTGGGTGCTTGAGCACACGCTCGGCAGCATCGTTGATATTGATATCTTCCGTAGAAAAATGGCTTATCGCTGGTTTGTGAGATTCAGCAGTGCGATGCATTTTCGGCGGCTTGCCAAACAAAACTGACATCGGCAAATCGACTGGTTTTGCATCGAAATGTTTGTCGTTTACTAACAAATGTTTCTCGTCAGTAGCCTCACCAACGACCGCATAAGGGCAGCGCTCGCGCTTACAAATGGCTTCAAAACGCGCCAAATCTTCAGGGTTAATCGCCAACACATAACGCTCTTGGGATTCATTACACCAAATCGCCAGTGGACTCATGCTCACTTCATCGTTAGGCACATTGCGCAATTCAAACTTGCCGCCGGTGCCGCCGTCCTTCACCAATTCCGGGAACGCATTGGACAAACCGCCTGCGCCTACGTCGTGAATAAAGGCAATAGGATTTTTCTCGCCCTGCTGCCAGCAGCTATCAATAACTTCCTGACAACGACGCTCCATTTCCGGGTTTTGACGTTGCACTGAAGCGAAATCCAAATCTTCTGAGGACGAGCCGGAAGCCATGGACGAAGCCGCGCCGCCGCCCAAACCAATCAACATGGCCGGGCCGCCAAGCACGACTAATTTAGCGCCTGCGGTGAATGGCGTTTTAATAACGTGTTCGGCTTTGATATTCCCGTAACCGCCCGCCAACATAATCGGCTTGTGGTAACCGCGACGCTCACCGTCAAAGTCTTCTTCAAAGGTGCGGAAGTAACCGCAAATATTGGGGCGACCGAATTCGTTGTTAAACGCAGCGCCGCCGAGTGGGCCGTCGATCATGATATCGAGCGCAGTCACAATGCGACCTGGCTTACCGTAATCCTGCTCCCAAGGCTGAATAAAATCGGGAATCTGCAAGTTGGAAACCGTAAAACCATTCAGACCAACTTTTGGCTTGGAACCACGGCCTACAGCGCCTTCATCGCGAATCTCACCACCAGAACCTGTACCTGCGCCAGAGAATGGTGAAATGGCAGTTGGATGGTTGTGAGTCTCCACCTTCATTAATAGATGGATGGGTTCCTGGTTGTATTCGTAAGCTTTAGTTTCTGGATTGGGATAGAAACGGCCTGCTTCGTGACCAACCACAACGGCGGCGTTATCCGAATAAGCAGAAAGTACGTCTTCACCGCCAACTTCATTGGTGTTACGGATCATCTTAAACAGGCTGCGCTCTTGCTCGACGCCATCGATAGTCCAGGAAGCATTGAAGATTTTGTGGCGGCAATGCTCGGAGTTGGCCTGCGCGAACATCATCAATTCCACGTCGACAGGATTGCGACCGAGGGTTTTGAATGCATCAACTAAATAATCGATTTCGTCGTCGGCCAGCGCCAAGCCTAAAGATTTGTTGGCGGCAACTAGCGCATCGCAGCCACCGCCCAGGATATCCACACTGGTTTGCGGCGCTGGCTCTTGCGAGCTGAAAATTTGTTCGGCTTGCTCAAGACTATCAAACACAATCTCAACCATACGGTCATGCAAGATGGCAGTAATTGCAGCGCGATCTTCAGTAGAAATCGCACCTTGAACATAATAAGCAACGCCGCGTTCAACACGCTTAACAACATCAAGACCTGTGTTTTTAGCGATATCAGTCGCTTTGGAGGCCCACGGAGAAATGGTCCCCAAGCGAGGCACCACAAGGAAAAGCTCACCCTCGTGGCTCACTTCGCCTTCCACTTTCGGGCCGTAAGTTAAGAGTTGTTGTAACACATGGGCTTGCGCATCGTTTAACGGGGCAGACACATTGGCAAAATGCACAAACTCAGAGGAAATCCCGGTCACGGCTGAAACGCGTTGTTGCACGGTGGTCAGCAGTTTTTGGGTACGGAAACTAGAAAGAGCGGCGGCGCCACGCAGAATCAGCATAGTGATTTGAGCCTCAAGCGTCTGGGGTGTGAATTAAGGAGTGAAATAATGAGGCGCGCATTGTACTGGATTTATCCGCTGGCAGGAATTCATATCACCTATATCAGCAGTAAAGATCGCCCTCTTTCTCCTAGCGGACTTTGGTTATTGAGAATTAACAGCCTTTGTCATTGAGACGATCCACCGAAAAATGAAGTTGCAAACCAAACAAGAATTGTCTGATTATCCTTATAGGATGCTTGTCATTTTACCTTAAGGCTTTAAGATGTTGAGCTTCCGACTAAAAGGGTATCCGGCGTTGTGCGGTGGTTGTTCTCAACCTGCAAGGCGATGGTTCAACAGGTAGAGAATGCAGAACCAATCTATAGATGAACGCGTTTTTTATCGCGCAGTACTAGTGTGGCTTGCGCTTACTGGATTAATGGCCGTAGCGGCTACCATTTTGCACTATACCGAGCCAGCACCAGAACCCATGGATTTGGTGATCCCACCGCTCGCAGCTTTAGCAAATCTTGCACTTGCGATTTGGCTAAGATATCGACCGAAAAGTATTTTGAGTGTTATCTATTCGGCGTTTGGCGTGGGCATTGCCGCACTCTCCATACCTGCCTGGTATTACAGTCTACGTGCGCAACAAGATCCCACTGTATTGCTCATTAATATCTTCCCACCTATTTCTTCTTTCCTAATTATTTTACTTGTGTTGGTAATGGTGATGCTTCCGCCCCGCCGCGCATTTCTAGTCATGATGGTGGTTTGGAGCTTAAATGCCGTGCCGATTTTAAGCTATCTATTGACTCACAAAGAGGAATTATGGGCACCGCGCGGTAAGGATATGCTGATGAGCTATGGTTTCGTCATCTTACTCCTACTGGTTTTGTTGCCGTTTCAGCGCAGGGCTCGCCTGCAACTTGAACGCTTACAAAGTGATAACTCCCACATGCATAATTTGGCGGAGCGCGATGCATTAACGCAACAATATAATCGTTGGGGCGGCCAGCGTTTGCTCGATGATTTTATGCGGAGCGGAACGACTGGGAGCATTATTATGTTGGATATAGATCACTTCAAAATGATTAACGACACTCACGGGCATTTAATTGGTGATCAGGTGCTACAACAATTTGCAGCTCGCGTAAGTAGCGCATTGCGTAGCGATGGCCATTTAATTCGCTGGGGCGGTGAGGAATTTTTGGTGTTAATTCGCGGCATTTCAGAGCGGGATGCATTTACCGTGGCTGAGCGATTACGCGCTTCTATTAATAGTGAATTGTTTTCGCCAGTGGGCAAATTGACAGCATCCGGGGGTGCGACTTCGCGTAAAGATAGCGACACTTTAGAAAGCTTAATTACGCGGGCGGATAAAGCGCTTTACGAAGCGAAATTGAAAGGACGCGATCAAGTGATATGTGTGTAGCAATCATGATTTCCTGCATACTAAAAGTTCATCTATAACAAAATATTGACGATCTTTTAGCTGCTTTAGTTTTTTCGCATCAAGCTGTCAAAAAACCTTATTTCGTCGCCCCTTATGCATCATGTTCATCCACGAATTCCGATGAATGGTGTCTTTTTGTGCAATTTTTTCACTGTTTTTTACAAAAAGATCTAAGGAAAACCTCATTTTTTATAGGAATTAAAGCCTAAAAATACACATAAAATCTACTAAAAGCATCTTTTTTTCATCTTTTTCACCCTGTTAAGGCGTCTAAAATGATTTCTATAACTAGTTGTTTATAAAGATTTTTTCATTTTTTTGATTGTTTTATGCTCAAGCGCCTACCCCAGTTTAGTTCAGAAAACAAGCTATGCAGAGATATAGCTTGCCTTTACCATGGTCTCCAAGTTGCACGGGTCAATAACGGATTAGATTCGGCAAGAGTGCATATACGAAGTTATTTCCCTTTTCGGGCGATGCAATTCAAAAACCGGAGACACCAATATGGCCGGAATAAAATTTACGGATGGCCGCAAGCGTACTGCTGTAAAACGTTTTTCTATCAACAATCTTTTGATTGCTACATTACTGCTTTTTTGTGCAGCTCTTTTAGTTCGTAGTGCGCCTGCAAGCAAACTGGAACAAGTACGAAACTCGGGTGAACTACGCGTAGCGGTTCGCAGTGGCCCTATTAGCCATTATCAAGGCCCAACTGGGACTACGGGTTTCGAGTACACTTTGTTGAAAGGTTTTGCCGATGAACTTGGCGTGACTCTTACAATGAAAGATGAAGCGCCTACAGAATTATTGCCCCGCGGCGATACTTCATTGTTTGATATGGCGAGCCCAACCGTGATTAACGCGCTCACCGCTAAAGAAAAGCTGAGCTACAGCACTGCTTTTATGGATTTCAGTTTGCACGTTATCTATAACGTTAATCAGACTGCGCCAGCAGATCTTAAGGCGCTTTCAGGTAAAACCGTATTGATCGTCAATAAAGCATCTGTGCCTGCGCCTATGCAGCAGCTGCAAGAATCCTTGCCTGATGTTCATTGGGAAGTGGTTGAAAACGTTGAGATGACCGACTTGCTGGAAATGGTTGAGCTTGGTCACGCTGATTACGCTATTGTTGATTCAGCTATTTTTGATATTCATCGCTACTCATACCCACATACCCAAGTCGCGTTCGATTTGAATGCTGCACAAGCTTTGTCATGGGCATTCGCTCCATCTCGCGACAATAGTCTTTACGATGCCGCACAAAAATATTTGGAGAAAATTAAAAACAATGGCCAACTCGCGAAAGCATCGTCGCACTTCTTTGAACAATATATTGAAGTGAATACAGACGATGCCCTGATGTTTAGCCAGCGCTTCGACAAACGCTTCCCACGCTGGGAAGACAATATCAAAGCTGCAGCAACACAATACAATTTAGACTGGCAATTAGTGGCCGCCGTTGGCTATCAGGAATCACAATGGATTCCTAATGCGCAGTCTCCCACTGGTGTTCGTGGTTTTATGATGCTAACGCCAGATACCGCTCGCGAGCTAGGCGTTAAAAACCTGGATGATCCCAAGCAAAGTATTAGCGGCGGCGCAAAATACCTACGTTATTTGTTGGATACTCTACCTGCCAGCATTCAAGACGAAGATCGCCTTTATATGGCGCTCGCAGCTTACAATCAGGGCATTGGCCATTTGGATGATGCACGCGCCCTTACCCGCCGCTTAAAAGGTGATGCAAATAGCTGGCAAGATGTAAGTAAAGCTTTCCCACTACTCGCCAAACAAGAGTATTACTCCAAAGCTACCTATGGTTATTCTCGCGGCTGGGAACCAGTTGCTTACGTTAAAAAAGTGCTTAACTATCAAAAAATTCTAGCGTTTAAAGAAGACCAACAAAAACTGCGTATTGCGACTAGTAGCTCAGGTGACGACGTAAACTTCACAACGACAGCTCAAGAAAAGAGTGCGCTGGAAAAGTTAAATCAATTACGTTTAAGCAGCGCATCATCACTTTCTTTCTTGTAGAAAATTCACAGATAAAAGAAATTTACTAATAAATAAAAAGCCGCGTATCTACGCGGCTTTTTTCTATTCAAAATAATATTCTCAAAATTCAGTCGACAATTGAAATATTCCACTAGTACAACAGTTGTTATTTTTTGTAAAAAGCATACTTAAACCACCTTATAAACAAATAGACTATAAGACTCTTCTAATAACGAATCGGAGACTCTCATGTCTATTACCATTAGCCGGAAGCTTTTTGCATCCGCCCTATCACTGCTCTTGCTTACATCACAGGCATCTTTCGCTGCCGAAAATAAATTGCGCCTCAATGATAAAGATTATTTCGAAGAACAAGGCCTAAACGTCCTGGTGTTTAGCAATTGGTACGACGGATTATTCAGCGACTCAAAAACCAGCGGCATAGAATTAATTCACCACGGTGAACGCACTGCCACTAATGGCGACGTACGCTTAAACGCAACACCCGAACAATGGGACATGATTCCGCAATTTAAAGAACGCAAAATAAATCGCGAAGAACAATCTATAGAAGCTTTTATGCGTTACGCCGAACAAGATTTTGATTTTTCAATCAAAGTGCAAAAGAATGCGACGGGCGTTCTTATCTCTGTAAATTTACCGAAACCTTTACCAAAATCACTTGAAGGTCGCGCCGGCTTTAACCTGGAATTTTTGCCGGCTGCCTATTTTCATCAAGCTTACATAATGGATAGCACAACGGGAACGTTTCCAATTTATCCCAGCGGTGTAAAAGAAATAAATAATAAAGTTGAACCGCAAATATTATCTCAAGGTCAACATCTTGTTCTTGCACCCAATAATACCGAGCGCAGAGTCAGCATTGAATCCAACGGGATTCCCTTGGAGCTTTATGATGGCCGCAGCAAAGCACAAAATGGTTGGTTTGTGGTGCGCAGTAAAATTCCAGCAGGAAAAAGTGGAACGGTTATTCAATGGCAATTGAATGCGGACACCATCAAAAATTGGGTGCGCCAACCTATGATTGCGCATTCACAAGTTGGTTATCATCCCAGCCAACAAAAAATTGCTGTTATTGAGCTGGATAAAAACGATAAGAAAAATCCACCGGCAAAATTATTAAAAATTGCAGCAGATGGCAGCGAAAAAGAGCTTCTCAGTAAAAAATTATCGTCCTGGGGGAAATATTTGCGTTATGAATATCGCCAATTTGATTTTTCAAATGTTCAAGAAGAAGGACTTTATACAATTGCCTACGGTGATCAAAAAACCGAACCCTTCCGCATTGCAAAAGATGTATTTCAAAATGCGTGGCAACCAAGTTTGGATATGTATTTACCGGTTCAAATGGATCATATGCTAATTAACGAGGCCTATCGCATTTGGCACGGCGCTTCGCATCTAGACGATGCCTTACAAGCGCCAGTCAATCACGAACATTTTGATTTATATGCGCAAGGTCCAACAACTGATACGCCTTACAAACCAGGCGAACATATTCCCGGCTTAAATATTGGTGGCTGGTTCGATGCTGGTGATTTCGACATACGCACCCAAACTCATTACGATGTAGTTACCAATCTTGTTAATACCTGGGAAAAATTTGGTTTAAAGCGTGACGTCACGACTGTTGACTACACCAAACGTTTTGTGAACCTGCATGTCGCTGATGGCAAACCAGATTTGTTGCAACAAATTGAACACGGAACTCTCGCGTTGATCGCGCAACATCGCGCCGTTGGCCACGCCATTCCTGGAATCGTGGAAGCTCACATTACGCAGTACACGCATCTCGGTGATGCCGTCACAAAAACAGACGGTTTAATTTACGATGCGAAAAAACGCGAGGGCGAATCAGACGGATTTAAAAGCGGAACCTTCGATGATCGATGGGCATTTACGAGTAGATCTACACCCTTGAATTATGGATCGGCCGCCGCGCTTGCCGCCGCTAGTCGCGCACTTAAAGGTTATAACGATGCACTCGCAAATGAATCTATTACTACGGCCAAAAAAGTGTGGGCAGAAGAAAAAGCCAAAGCAAAACCGGATCTTTTCCACGTAGGTAATACCACCGGTGGAAAACTTGAAGATGAAAAATTAAAAGCCGCTGCAGAATTGTTGATTACAACTCAAGATCCGCAATACGCACAAGCCATCGAAGCATTGCTGCCAGATATTGAAAAAACGTTCGCATCGCATTCGTCATGGTTGTTCCGCGCTTTGCCTTACATGTCGGCAGAATTTAACGGAAAAATACGTAAACTTTCCGAAGAATACGCGAAAGCCATTCCTGGCATCGAATCCAAAAATCCTTTCGGTGTACCAATTACCGAAGGTGGTTGGGCTGGAAACGGCACCGTGATTCGCTACGCAATTAATAATTACTTTATCCACAAAGCCTATCCCGATTTGGTAAACCGTGATTCCGTATTGCGGTCATTAAATTATTTATTTGGCACTCACCCGGCTCACAATCTTTCGTTTGTATCTAACGTCGGCACTCACGCGAAGGAAGTCGCTTACGGAAATAATCGCGCTGACTTTACTTCAATTCCGGGCGGTGTAGTCCCAGGTGTACTTATTCTCAAACCAGACTACCCTGAAAACCATGAAGATTGGCCATTTTTCTGGGGCGAAAATGAATACGTTGTTGATGAAGCAGCCGTGTACATTTTTCTCGTCAACGCAGCGCAAGATGTATTGAACGAGAAATAATATTCAGGTAATTTAAGTCAAAAAAAACGATGCACATGTGCATCGTTTTTTATTTTCAATAGCTTAAGTTTTTAAAATTATTGGTCAGCATTCTTCCGCTGTTTTAGCTCTTCCCTTCTCCGTCGAAAAAAATCACTTAGCTGATGCTGACATTCTTCCGCCAAAACACCGCCTTGCATCTCAATACGATGATTAAAATAACTAGCATCTAATAATTGCGACTGACTCACCACCGCGCCCGCTTTAGGCTCAGTAGTACCAAATACCAAACGCGATATACGCGCATGAATTAATGCCCCCACACACATAGTGCAGGGTTCGAGTGTCACATATAACGTTGAATCTATTACGCGATAATTTTGGATAGATTTCGCCGCATCGCGTAAAGCAACCACTTCAGCATGCGCCGTAGGATCGTGACTGGTAATTGGCTGATTAAATCCTTCACCGACAACTTCATCGTTGCACACAATAACTGCACCCACTGGAACTTCACCTACAGCTTCACCCTGCTGCGCTAATTCAATTGCACGGCGCATGTATTTTTCGTCATTCGATCGATCTATTTCTATCATCGAGTTCTCTGTGTCACTGTTCATTCTATTAGTTGTCTATCTCTATAATTCACATAGTTTTTAAAAATTTAGTCCTGACACATAGCATTGGAAACCTTGCCATTATTAATGATCGTGAAGCAACCGAACTGGTCTTGTTCAGACTTTTGACAAGTTCCTGTTGAAGCTTCGCCGATATTGAGATATTCACCGCCCATACAATAGCCTTGGCAATCATTTTTATCTATACAGTATTTTCCCGCATCAGAATAATAATGAACACAGGATGGTGTTCCAAACATTCCAACCCCCTCTATTTTTCCATTTTCTTGTGAACACTTATCCTTATCAATTTTCAAAAGCGCAACTTTCCTGGAGTTTTCTAGTTGGCGATGGAATTTAGCCGACTCATACCACGAACAACTGGCTGAAGAAAAAAATACACATGCAAATAGAGTTATTCGAAACACATTTATTCCAAACAAAGTTTTATTTGTTAAAAAGTACAGCTTCATCTGCACTTATTTCTTTTACAAAAGCAAAGCGCGGAATAATTTCTCCTGCCAACTCAACCGTTTCAGCAAACATACTCAATGGGCGCACCCACCAAGAGTAATCACCATATAAACATTGATAAACCACTAACGGCTCACGCGTTTCGCTGTGATGTGCAACTTGGAAAACGTAATAATCATTGCCTTTGTAGTGGCGATATAGTCCGGGTTTTAAATTCATAAATTTTCGCTTTTTAATAAAGTATTTATTTTGTTCTTAGTAAATCACTTTTTTTATTGCACCAATGGTCCCTTAGTGGCTTCGCCGAGCATTGCAGGAAAATTGATGGAGAACAAACAGGATGTTTGTTTTAGTGACGATGCAACATGGATGTCGCACCGGAACGAGAGCAATTTTCCGAAACGCGCAGGAGAAACGAAGCCGCAGGGTCGCCTTTCTTTTGCTTACTTTTCTTTCATAAAAGCCATCCATGGCTTTTACCCTTCGGGCAGCTACGCTGTGCAAATTGCTCCTGCAATTTGTGGCGAAGCACGACTGCATGGATGCAGGAGGTAGAGCAACGCAGGAGCAGTTGCCGAAAGAAAAGTGAGGCCCGCGGCAGGCGAATTGATTTGGCTTAAATAACACCCTGTTCCTTTAATCTAGCAATATCACTTTTATTAAAACTTAAAATGTTTTCTAATATTTCCTGTGTGTGGCTTCCTACATCACCACCCGGCCAATCAGTGCGCCCCGGCGTTTCAGAAAGCTTTGGTAAAATGGCAGGAATCTTTAACGGCTTGCCGTTAATTTCAACTTGTTCGAACATGCCACGTGCATTGAAATGTGGATCTGAAAACATATCTTCTACATTATAAATAGGCCCAGCCGGAACTCGCGCTTCTTCAAGCAACGATAAAATTTCATCGGACTCTTTACTCAAACACCAGGCTGCAAGTGCGTGATCAATTTCTGCTTCGTGAATAACGCGGCCTGCGTTATTGCTCATGCGCGGATCACTCGCCATTTCAGGATGCCCAGCAACTTCCATCAAGCGTTGAAAAATGGAATCGCCATTGCCACCAATCACAACATATTTTCTATTTTTGCAGCGATAAGTATTGGTAGGAACTATGCCAGTAACAGTTGTGCCCGATGGTTGACGAATAACACCAGCACCAGAAAATTCAGGCACGACGGCTTCCATTAAATTAAACATGCATTCGTAAAGCGCAACATCAACCACTTGGCCGTCGCCTTCAACATTTCTTTCACGTTCGAGCAAAGCCAGCGTAATTCCAAGTGCAGCGTGAATTCCGGAAATCGTGTCACCAATACTTAAATTAGGGCGCACGGGCGCTTCATCCGCGAAGCCATTTACATAACGAAAGCCACTCATACCTTCACATACGGAGGCGAAGCCAGGTTTGCTTGCGTAGGGACCAGTTTGACCATAACCGGAAATGCGCGCGTAAACTAATTTGGGATTTGATTTTTTAATTTCATCTGGCCCTAGCCCCCAGCTTTCCATAACACCGGGGCGAAAATTTTCAATCACTACATCGGCACCATCAATTAACTGCCGAGCGATCTGCTGGCCTTCCGATTTTTTTAAATCGAGGGTAATACTCTTTTTGTTGCGACCTAAACTGCGCCACCAATGCGACGTGCCATTTTCCAAAACACGCCAACCGCGAATAGGATCACCTTCCGGAGGTTCAATTTTAATTACTTCCGCACCAAAGTACGCGAGCATACATCCGGCAAAAGGGCCTGCGAGTAATTGACCAATTTCGATAACGCGAATGCCGTCTAAAGGACGGCGTGAACTTGAAGTCATGAATTTACTTCCAACATTATTTTTCCAATATGTTGACTCGATTCCATTCGCTCGTGAGCGCTAGCAACTTCACTAAATGGAAATACAGAATCAATAATGGGTTTTATTTTTTGTTCGTTAAGTAGCGGCCAAACATGCTGCTTCAGTTCCTGCGCAATACTTTCTTTCACTTGCGGCGATTGTCCACGCAAGGTTGAACCTGTCAGCGTTAAACGTTTAACCATAACTGGCATTAAATCCAATTCGGTTTTGCTGCCGTTTAAAAATGCGATGTTCACAATCCGCGCATCTTTTGCGGCAGCAGAAAAATTGCGTTGGATATAATCACCGCCAACCATATCCAAAATAACATCCACACCCTGCCCTTGAGTTTGGGCTTTAATTTCTGACACAAAATCTTGTTCACGATAATTGATTGCCGTTGCGCCAAGAGATTGAACGGCTTTGCATTTATCAACAGAACCTGCCGTAGCAAAAACCTTTACACCCAATGCAATAGCCAATTGAATTGCAGTTGTACCTATTCCACTACTGCCGCCGTGAACCAGCAAAGTTTCGCCGGACTTCAATTGCGCACGTTGGAATAAGTTATGCCACACAGTGAAAAAATTTTCGGGCAGTGCAGCAGCTTGAATAAATGAAAATTGATCAGGAATTGGTAAGCATTGTGTAGCGGGTGCAATAGCGTATTCTGCATAACCGCCGCCGTTTACTAAGGCGCAGACTTTATCGCCAATTTTCCAGTCAGTTACATCTTTACCGATTTCTGAAATTTCTCCCGCCACTTCCAAGCCTAGAATTGGCGATGCATCTTGCGGTGGTGGATAAGAGCCTTTGCGCTGAAAAATATCCGGACGATTTATACCTGCGGCATATACACGAATTAAAACCTCACCGGATTTTGGTGTGGGAATTTCCATATGCTGAATCTCCAGCACATCAGCATCACCAGCATTTTTCATCGCAATAAATTTCATGAATTACGGCTCCAATCGCTCAATACTCCAGGAATTATTTTGCTGCAACTGGTATTCAAATCTATCGTGCAAACGATTTTCCCTGCCTTGCCAAAATTCAATTTGATGTGGCTTTACCCTGAACCCACCCCAAAAATCCGGTAGTGGAATTTCGCCTTTGGAAAATTTATTTTTCATGGATTCAAATTGCTGGATTAGTAACGCGCGCGATGAAATAGGACGACTCTGGTGCGACGCCCAGGCGCCAAGTTGGCTATCCCGCGGGCGAGTGACAAAATATTTTAAAACTTCAGCGGCAGATAGAGATTCAACCACACCACACACTTTTACCTGACGCTCTAAAAAATACCAGGGAAAATGCAAACTTATTTTCGGGTTTTGTTTTAACTCTTGCGCTTTGCGGCTTTGCAAATTCGTATAGAACACAAAACCTTTCTCATCCAAATGTTTTAACAACACAATTCGTTGTGACGGTTGACCGCTGGCATCAACAGTTGCAATCGTCATGGCATTAGGATCAGGAATTTTTGCATCAATAGTTTGCTGCATCCACAACTTGAATTGTTCGATAGGATTTTCGTTTAATTGTTCGCGCTCTAATCCACCTTTAGTGTAGTCGCGGCGCAGGTTTTCTAAATCTAATGTCATAGCTATCCCTCGTTAAGATAGTTCGCATACTACTGCCCATAAACAAAAAAGGCACTGCTTTCGCAATGCCTTTTTCTTTATAGTTTTGACAAGGATTTATAATAAAGCTTTAACACGCGCCGCGTAATCAGGATCAGCTTTAGCAAATTGCGCTAGCAAGCGCTCCTGAATTGATGCGTTGGCCTGACTCAGTCCACCGGCGATATTGCGAGCCAACTGATCTTTTTGGTCATCGCTCATCAAACGGAATAAATCGCCTGCTTGCGAAGAGTAATCTTCACTCAATTGGTCATATCTATCAGCCACGGCATGACTCAACGCTAAAGGCGGTTCACGGAACGCTGGATTCGGAACTGGATAACCTTGCGCAGCACGATCATTAGGATAGTAATTTGCCCCTGAAGTCTGCGTCTGACTGCCGTGACCAAATGGACATCCTGCAGCTGCGCCATCACGCTGATAATGGTTTACAGGGCAGCGAGGAGCATTTACCGGCAATTGGTTATGGTTTACCCCCACGCGATAGCGATGAGCATCCTGATAAGCTAGCAGACGCGCCTGCAGCATCTTGTCCGGTGACGCACCTGTGCCGGGAACCAGATTGCTGGGAGCAAAGGCTGATTGCTCGGTTTCCGCAAAATAATTCTCTACATTGCGATTCAATTCAAGCTGACCAATTTCGATCAACGGAAAATCGCTATGCGTCCATACTTTAGTTAAATCGAAGGGATTGATGTGATAAGTCTCGGATTGTGCCTGGGTCATAATTTGTATTTTCACTGCCCAACTCGGAAAATCGCCACGATTAATCGCATCCACCAAATCTTGTTGCGCGCCAAACCCTGGCATCTTCGCCGCTTCCTCCGCCGTTAAAGTTTTAATGCCTTGATTGGTTTTGAAATGCCATTTCACGTAGTAGCGCTCTCCCTTGTCGTTCCAAAGGCTCAAGGTGTGTGAGCTGAAGCCGTGGATATGGCGATAGGACAAAGGAATCCCGCGATCTGACATAAGGATAGTCATCTGATGCAATGATTGTGGGTGATTCGCCCAAAACTCAAATGCCGCCGCCGGATCAGGTAAATTGGTTTGTGGATTTTTCTTTTGCGAGTGGATGAAATCCGGGAATTTAATTGGATCATTCAGGAAAAACACAGGAGTATTGTTACCAACTACGTCGTAATTACCTTGGCGAGTGTAAAACTTCACAGCAAAGCCACGGGGATCTCGTTGATAATCGCTGGAGTCTTGACCGCCGCCAACAGTAGAAAAACGCAAGAAGACTTCGGTCTTATCGCCAACGTTTTGTAAAAAATCGGCAATCGTGTATTCGCTTAAACTTTTATTGAGCGTGAAATGGCCGTAAGCACCAGTTCCACGAGCATGCACTACACGCTCTGGTATGCGCTCACGGTTAAAATGCGCGAGCTTTTCAAATAAGTAGTGATTGTCAAACGTAAGCGGGCCACGCGGGCCAACGCTGATACTATTGTTGTCATCGGCAACGGGGGCGCCGGCTGAAGTTGTCAGGGTTGTGTTGGTGGTCATAAATAATCTCCATTAACTGCATTTCATTTGAATTTAAAAACTACAAACTCATGTTAGTCAACGCATGGAAATTATAAAAATCAATTATTATTATAATCTTGATAGTTTTTACAACGATTAACTTTTAGCAGTTTTAGATGAGAAAAGTAAAATCTTTATGCACTAAGGTAAGTAGCAGCTAAACTAAATAGATATAATGTTAGTTTATACGCCAACCCGCTCATCTTTGAAGAAGCCGGACGCGTATAAACACAAAGGCAATTGCCTCACGGCATATAAGGTATTTATGAAAGCTTCAGATTCAGTTGTTGGCGTTATCCTAGCGGGCGGTCTCGCAAAACGTATGGGAGGCGGCGACAAATGTTTATTACCCTTGGCGGGCAAAACTCTTCTCCAGCGCACCATTGACCGTGCACAACCGCAAGTCACCAAACTACTTCTTAACGCCAATGGCAATAGCCTTCGTTTTGCACGTACGCGCTTGCCTGTAATAGCTGACGCAAACCCCAACAATCTTGGTCCATTATCGGGAATTCATGCAGCTTTTGTATGGATGCAGGTCAACACGCCTAAATTGGAATGGCTAGTCAGCTTTGCGTCGGACACGCCCTTTTTCCCAACTAATCTTGCAGATGAACTGCTGGCGGCGGCACTCGCGGCCAATAAGCGTTTAGTGGTCGCTACGTCTAATGACCGTGTTCACCCGGTATTTTCGTTATGGCATGTTTCATTGGCATCAACCATTGCTGCGCAACTTTACACCGGCGAATCACCACGTTTGCAAGAATGGATTAACGCCCTGGAACCGCTTGAATTTAATTTCGAACAAGAAGGCTATGATCCCTTCTTCAATATCAATACACCGCAAGATCTTTATGCCGCCGAACCTCTTGCCGCTCTAGTAAAATAAATTCGCGTTTCTCCACGTCGTGACTAACAAATTCATCGCTTAATGTTATTCTGCGCCAGAATTTTTAATCAGGATTTTGTATGTTGATCTGGCGCGCACTCTGTTTAATTCAATTTTTTATTCTGCTGGTTATCTTCACCTATTTGGGATTAACGCCTACTCCCGAAGAGTCGATTCCCATGTTCAACGATAAGCTGATGCATTGCAGCGGCTATTTTGTGGCTGGAATTTCAATCAGCTTTGCATTTCCACTTCGAGCATTTTGGCAGCGAGCTGTTTTCCTGATTCTTTTTTCGATAGGAATAGAAATCGGCCAGCACTTTATGCCGCCCCGCACCTTCGACGTTTACGATATTTGCGCAAACTCCACCGGTGTTGTCCTTGGGCTTCTATTTATTTTTTTGCTCACCAAAAATATTCGTTGGTTTGACAAATTTATTCATTTCGCGAGTAAATAATTAGGGATTAATTTTAAATTCGCGATTTAAAAATTCCACCGTGGCCTTAACTGTGGGTTCAAGCCACGGGTCAAACATCCAAAATGAATGTGGAGTATTGGGCAACAACACGACTTGCGTGTTTACGCCCAATGGCTTTAGCTTCTCGATCATCTCTTCACGACCAACACTAAATCGCGTTTGCGCGCTGCCGATAAATAAAATCGGTGGCGTGTTTTTACTAACATGATTTATCGGCGAAGCTTCTTCCCATAAATTCGTTTTTTCTGAATAACGCCCGCCAAACCACGCGCCCGCTGCCGATGGATTTTTGGTGGGATCATCCTCGTATTTCAACGCAGCTTCAGAAGTAAAATCTGAAAGTCCATCGATATTAATAATCGCTTGTACTGCACTCGATGTTTTGCTGGTTTTAAGTTGTGGATCAAACCTTTCTTCATCGTTAGTTCCACCAACCAAACTCGCTATTTGTCCACCTGCTGAACCACCTGCAATCGCAATATGTTGTGGATCAATGGCATATTGTTTGGCGTTGTCCCGCATCCATCGCACCGCCGCTTTTACGTCATAAATCGCCGCGGGATATTGCGCCTCAGGTGATAAGCGATAAGAAATAGTCGCTGCAACATAACCCTGCTCTGCCATGCGAATTGCCATAGGCGTAAAATTTTCGCGGTAGCCATGTTTCCAACCACCACAGTGTACAAAAACAATTCCTGGCATTAATTTTTTGTTAGGAGTTTTAGGCAAATACAAATCCAACCGCAAAGCGCGATTGCCATATTGCTCATAGGTTATATCTTTAATTTCTTTCACAGTAGCGGGCGGAACTACATTAGCGATGTTGATAAACGGATAATCACCTATGAGTTTGGCATAGGTTGTTTGAGCGTTATAAGTGTTAGTAGGATCATCAAAATGAGTGACGGTTTGGCAGGCAGATAAAAATAATCCCGCAAACAGCACAATCCCATAACGAAAAAATCCTGAGATATAATTTTCTTTAAAATATTTTTTTATTGCTAAGGTCATAGTGAATCTCTCATTAAAGATGAATGAGCACCACTGCCGAAAAACTATTTCTTATTTTTAATTTGAAGCCATAACAATATAAATCACTAAATAAAAAAGGCCAGCAACGCTGACCTTTTTAACGCTCACTTAACTGCAAAAAATCACAAAAGCAATTTTCTTACATCAGCAATAACCGCTGTTAAGTAAGTGAAGAAGCGACCAGCATCTGCGCCGTTGATTGCGCGATGATCGTAAGACAACGACAAGGGCAACAGATTGCGAGGCACAAATTCTTTACCATTCCACACAGGCTTTATTTGCGCACGCGATACGCCCAAAATTGCCACTTCAGGTGCATTTACGATTGGCGTAAAACCGTTACCGCCCGATGCACCCAAACTTGAAATGGTGAAACAGCCACCTTGCATATCTGATGGTAATAATTTGCCTTCACGCGCTTTTTTAGCCAATGCATTGATTTCGTCAGTCAATTCCCACAAGCCTTTTTTGTCCACGTTACGAATAACCGGAACCATCAAACCGTTAGGAGTATCTACCGCAATACCGATATGAACATATTTCTTCTGAACAATGCTTTCGCCATCGTGATGCAAAGAAACATTAAACGATGGCTCTGCGACTAAAGCTGCAGCACTGGCTTTCAAAATAAAAGGCAATGGAGTGAGCTTGCTGCCACGTTTTTCAGCTTCAGCTTTTACACTGTTGCGGAAGGTTTCCAAATCGGTAATATCAGCGTCGTCCCACTGTGTTACGTGTGGAACGTTCAACCAGTTGCGAGTCATATTATCCGCAGTGATTTTTTTGATTTTGCTCATTTTTACAGTTTCGATTTCACCGAACTTGGCAAAATCAACTGCAGGAACACGCGGAATTCCTGAACCGCCACCCATTGGAGCGCCCGACTGGGCCGCAACCACAATTGGCTTAACATAATTGCGCACATCATCTTTCAACAGACGACTGCGTGGGCCTGAGCCGCTGATCTTACCGAGATCCACACCTAACTGACGTGCAAGCTTACGGACGGCTGGGCCAGCGTATACATCACCGGTTTGTGCAACTTCTTCAGCAACTGCAGCTTTAGGAGCTGGTGCTGGTGTGGCAGCCACCGATGCGGCAGCTACTGGCGCTGACTCAACTGCCGCTGCTGGTGCAGCAACTGGAGCTGGGGCAGTAGCAGATGCGCCGCCAGCACTTGCGATAACAGCAATCGCTGCGCCTTGGGAAATTTTATCGCCAACTTTTACAGCGATACTCAGGATTTTACCCGCAGATTCTGCCGGGATTTCCATAGAAGCTTTGTCAGTTTCCAATACGATCAACGAATCGCCCTGAGCAACTTCATCGCCAACTTTTACGCTGATTTCAATAACTTCTACGCCTTCTGCACCGCCGATATCTGGCACAGTGAGTGTGATTTCAGCACTGGCAGCTGGTGCTGCGGTATTAGCGACTGCTGCTGGAGCAGTGGCTGCTACGGGAGCCGCGACAGGCGCAGGTGCAGCTGCTGGGGTCGGTTCGGCAGATGTCGCAGACGTAGCGACGCCCGCACCTTCTGCTTCAACTTCAATCAAGGCAGCGCCCTCAGATACTTTATCTCCGAGATTCACTTTGATGGCGACAACTTTACCGCCCACACTGGCGGGAATTTCCATTGAAGCCTTATCAGTTTCCAAGACGACAATCGAATCATTTTCAGCGATAACATCGCCTACTTTTACGGAAATCTCGATAACTTCAACGCCTTCTGCGCCGCCTATATCTGGAACTTTAATCGTTTGAATTGCCACTGTTTATCCTCACGTAAATATGCTCTTTATACAGAGCCTTTAATCGATCAAATTGTATTCAATGCTAATGCAAGATCGCCCTCCTTGTGGGAGGGCGACTTGTGATTACACGCTTAATGGATCTGCTTTAGCTGGATCAATACCAAACTTCTTAATCGCTTTAGCGACCACATCTGCCTTGATCTTGCCTTGGTCAGCCAAGGATTTAAGTGCAGCAATCACCACGAAATAGCGGTTAACTTCGAAGAAGTGACGCAGTTGTGTACGAGTATCGCTGCGACCAAAACCTTCAGTCCCCAACACGGTGTAAGAGCCAGGAATATAAGCGCGTAATTGCTCAGAGTAGGTTTTTAAGTTGTCGGTAGAGATGATGAAAGGACCATCGCGACCTTCAAGCTGTTGTGTCAGGTAAGGCTTACGTGCTGCAGATGTTGGATTCAATAGATTCCAACGAGTTGCACGCTGACCATCGCGAGTCAGTTCGTTTACGCTGGTAACGCTCCATACATCTGCTTCAACATCGAATTCCTTACGCAGGATTTCAGCAGCAAAACGCACTTCACGCAGAATAGTGCCGGCACCCAATAATTGAACACGGTTCTTAGCTTTGCCAGTACCCTGTTCCAACAGGTAGATACCTTTAACGATACCCTCTTCGGCGCCAGCAGGCATATCCGGATGTTGATAGTTTTCGTTCATTAGAGAGATGTAATAAAACACATTCTCTCTGTCTTGATACATACGCTTGATACCGTCTTGAATGATCACCGCCAATTCATACGCGTAGGTTGGATCATAAGTGCGGCAGTTAGGAATGGTATTCGCAATCACATGACTGTGACCGTCTTGATGTTGTAAGCCTTCACCGTTCAAGGTGGTACGACCAGCAGTCGCACCCAACAAGAATCCGCGCGCTTGTGAATCGCCTGCAGCCCACGCCAGGTCACCGATACGTTGGAAGCCGAACATTGAGTAGTAAATGTAGAACGGAATCATTGGAACGCGGTAGTTGCTGTAGGCAGTTGCCGCAGCAATCCACGACGCCATAGAACCTGCTTCGTTGATGCCCTCTTCCAGAATCTGGCCGGTAGCAGATTCGTGGTAAGACATCATTTGTGCAGCATCGTGAGGAGTGTACTTTTGGCCTTCGGATGAGTAGATCCCGATGGTTTTAAACATACCTTCCATACCAAAAGTACGGGCTTCATCCGGTACGATTGGAACAATTTGCTTGCCGATTTGCTTGTCTTTTACGAGCGAAGACAGAATACGTACGAAGCTCATGGTGGTAGAAATTTCACGCTCACCAGTGCTTTTCAGCTGCGCGGCAAAAGCTTCCAAAGCAGGAGCTACCACTGGATCAAAATCAGCTTTACGGGATGGCAAATAGCCCTTCAAGGTATTGCGACGTGAGCGCATATACTGCATTTCCGGGCTATCTTCCGCTGGACGATAGTAAGGAAGCGCAGCCAATTCTTCATCTTTAATTGGCAATTCAAAACGGTCGCGGAATTTCTTCAAATCTTCAACTGCCAAAGATTTGGCCGAGTGAGTTTTGTTGATCGCTTCACCCGACGAACCCATGCCATAACCTTTAACGGTTTGCGCGAGGATTACTGTAGGTTGGCCTTTGGTATTTACGGCATTGTGATAGGCGTTGTACACCTTCTTAACATCGTGACCGCCGCGTGCGAGGTACAGAATATCCTGATCGCTCATATCGCTAACAAGCTCTAATAGCTCTGGATATTTGCCGAAGAAATGTTCACGGGTGTAAGCACCGCCGTTGGCTTTGTAGTTTTGCATCTCGCCATCGACAACTTCGTCCATGCGCTTTTGCAATAAGCCAGTTTTGTCTTTTTCTAACAAGCGATCCCAGCCAGCGCCCCAAAGAACTTTAACGACGTTCCAGCCAGCACCGCGGAATACACCTTCAAGCTCTTGCACGATTTTGCTGTTGCCGCGTACCGGGCCATCCAAACGTTGCAAGTTGCAGTTGATTACGAAAATCAGGTTATCGAGTTTTTCACGCGAAGCGAGAGCGATAGCGCCCAAGCTTTCTGGCTCATCACACTCACCATCACCCAGGAATGCCCAGACTTTACGGTCGCTAGCAGGCGTTAAGCCACGAGCTTCCAAATAACGGTTAAAACGCGCTTGATAAATCGCTTTGATTGGGCCTAAACCCATGGATACAGTCGGGAACTGCCAGTATTCAGGCATCAACCACGGATGCGGATAGGAAGAGAGACCACCGCCATTAACTTCGCGACGGAAGTTATCTAAATGCGTTTCGTTCAAACGCCCTTCTACATAGGAGCGAGCGTAAATACCTGGAGAAATGTGACCTTGGAAGTAGACCAAATCACCGGGAACATCGCCATCGTTACCACGGAAGAAATTGTTAAATGCTACGTCATATAAGGTAGCGGAAGAGGCAAATGATGCAATGTGACCACCAAGGCCGTCATCATTGTCATTGGCCTTCATAACCATAGCCATGGCATTCCAGCGGATGATTGAGCGAATTTTGCGCTCCATCTTTAAATCGCCAGGATAATCAACTTCTTTGTCTACAGGAATGGTATTGCGATAGGGAGTACGAATAGATGAAGGCTGTTCAATGCCTTGGTTAACCGCAGATTCAGACAGAGTCTTTAACAATTCGGCCGCGCGATCTTTACCCGCATGCCGTACAACTGACTTTAAGGCGTCCAGCCACTCTTTGGTTTCAATAGCATCGATATCTTGTAGCATTCAAATCTCCTCGGGTATGCGCTTGTGGCGCATATTTACTTAGCGATAGTGTCTATAGAGTGTATCTATATTAAAGAGTATCTATTTTAGGAATTTTGGAACCGGAGTATCTGCGCGTTAGATTCCCCATAAATCACTGATTTAACTGGGTTAGCGACAGAGGATTCCTGGTGCTTGTAGCAAAAAAACGCCAAATTTTTACATAATTGGCGCTTTTTTACCAGCCCTCAGTCTTTTGGGTGACAAGACATCGAGCACAAAAAAGGTGCAAAAATAAAGAAAATAATTGCTGGAGCGCAAATAAACTTCCAAATTCCACCTCTTAAATTAGGGTTCGCATTATTACCTAATTTTTTTGGATTCTCCAAGTAATAAAATGAAAAACATGCTCCAAAGCAGTTCATTATTTACAACTAAGGTTGCAAATATCCTTGCTGCTTTTGCTGATACTCCGCAACATTTTGAATAATTTCAAAATCTTTTTGGTTTTCCAGTTTCTCTGTACTCAACCATAACCGACGATTTTTTTGCAAAAACGCGGCTTCATAATATTTGCGTATCGACTCGGGTGTAATTTTGTTTACTGCACTTATTAATTCTTGCTGACGTTTGAACTCATAATCATTTAATAAAATACTTTGCCAAAATATTTCTGATTGCTCCGTTAAGGATAAAGGCGGTTCACGCAATTCAGCCAAGAGCGCCGCTTTGTTTTCGACAAAATTATCAGTGAGCTTTGCTGAAGCACTGCCAAGAAAATTATTTATCTCATCCACAATAGTAGTCGCACTCACATTGGGAGATTGAACCGCAAAAAAACTGGCTTCCACAGTTCTGATCGCCATTGGAAAAACTGATACAACATACCCCAATTGTTTTTCAGTGCGCAGTTGATTAAAAAATTCCGGCGCCAGAATTTGTGTGATCAATTTCATATGCGCGGAGTCGTCTGCATAAGGCGCGAGCGCCTGCACATAAAGCTCAACTGCGCGATCATTGTGTTCAAGCGGATAGTAGTAGATCCAGGATTTATTATCCTTGTTTTCCGAGCGCAATATTTTTGCCAGCTGCGGCAAACGATTCGAACGTTTTTTCAAGAGTTGATGCTCAATCACGGCCGATAATTTAATAGCATCCTGCGGATACAGATTTCCGTAAAATAAGGCTTCAAGTTTTGCGCCGCGCAAAATATCCAACGAAAAAGTTTTAAATTGCTCGAAGGATGTTTTTTGTAATACATCAATATATTCGCGATTACCCCAATAAGGTAAGTACTGCAAACGCGCTACTTTTTTGGCCAACACACTGTAAGGCAAATTTTTATCTTCATTGCGCCACTCACGAACCAGATCATCTTTTAGCTGATCGAATCGAGTTTGAGAAAAATCGGGCTGCGCGATTGCACTCAAAATTTTATTCATCAACAAGCTTTGCTTATCGGTATAACCTGAAACGTTAATATCAAAACCACGAGAGTTGGCTTTTAAGCTAAACGTCAAACCCGCGAGACTTGCTGGGTAAGCGTATTCATTTAACTGGTCTACAATCAGCTCAGTAAAAAGCTGCGCACGCGCCGCATTCTCCAGCGAATTATTTAATACCGGCAATTTAAAATTAAAATTTAATTCTGCCTTTGGTGATCGGAATTTTCTATCTTGCAGAAACCACAATTTAAATTGATCATTGTTGGTTAAAAGCACGGGAATATTTTTACCCGAGTTACCTTCTTGAAACGGCAACATGGAAGGCGCTTTCAAAATCAGATTCTTGGGAATGAAAATATTGCGTTCAGGCAACCATAGACGTTGGTGATACATCGGCTTGAGATCGAGTATTGCCGGAATTCCAGGTTTGGTTGCAAAAGCCGTTTTATAAAAGACAGATGAACTGATAGTAACGGCATCAGGCGTTAGCAGAGAAATAAATACATTATCAGCGCGTAAATAATCCAGGCTATTTTTAATTAAACTTTCGTCAAATTTGGTGTAAGCGTATTGGCCCCACAACACATCCACCGCTGGATAATCCTGCATTGACTGCGCTAGCTCCATTACGGAATCGATAGCGGATTGTTTATCGCCAAAGCGGTAATCCAATTCTGCCAGTTGCTGCATTTCGGTAAATCGCCATTCAGATATTCCGCGCGACGCCGTCAACTTTAAATAATCAAACACTGCAGACACAATCTGGTCTTTGGCTCTTACACCCTCTTTAGTCAGTTTGATTGAAATACCAAACAAACTATCGCGACGGCTTTGATATATTTCGCCCGCTGTTAGAGATTCCGCCCAACCCAAACCTTTTAGCAATGCAAGCAAACTACCGGCACCTTCGTTACCCAGCAAGTGGCCTAAGTAATGCAAAGGTTTGGTTTTGTATTTATCGGAATAATTTGGAACTGGAAATGCCAGCGTCAGTTCGCGCGATTCTTTAACCGGTTTTACCACAATGCTTGCAGGCAAAACGGTTGGCAAAAATAGCGAGGGATAATCGCCAGCGATGGTTTTATTTTTGTTGGGGATTGCGGCAAAACGCGATTCAACCATTTTTTGCAAATCGTCGAGTTTGCGATTTCCCAACACCACCAAGGTCATTAGATTAGCGGAATAATTATTTTGATAAAACGCAATCAAGTCATCGCGAATGCTATGGCCTTCTATATCCGCCAAAGTATCAAGATTGCCAACTGAAAAAGTCGCCGCGGGATGATCAGGATTAAACAGCGCTCGGTAAGCATCCCACTCACGGCGGTCATCGTCATTTATTTTGGCGAGATATTCAGCATTGACCGCGTTTTTTTCGTGGTCGATGTAATTCGCATCAAATAATGGATTGATAAAAAATTGCGCGAATCTATCCAGCGCAGGTTCGAATGAGGCGTGTTCGATATCGAAAAAATAATTGGTATTTTCTTCTGCGGTGTAGGCGTTATTGGTTCCGCCGTGCTGACTGATAAAATCCTGATAGGCATCCGCCTCAGGATATTTTTCAGTGCCCAAAAACAACATATGCTCAAGAAAATGTGCAAGCCCAGCGCGGTCTTTTGGATTTTGATGGCTACCAACATGGACGTTTAGGGCAGCAGCAGATTTTTCGGCAGCGGTATCGGAAATTAATAACACACGCAAATTGTTGCCGAGCGTAAGGTAACGGTAATCGCGATTATCATTATCACTTTTACTAATAGGCGACACTTTGGGCGCAGCCGCGTGCTGCGCCTGTACACTGGCAACCATCATCAATAATGCAAGCAAGGCTATCGCCTGCCGACAACAACGAGGATTCGGCAACATTAAAATTTAACTACCTGCAACCAATAAACGTTCAACATAAAGTGATCTCATTCAATCTTCGCTCAATCGCTAACTATAAAAACTATTCAGAAGCTGCCTACTCCAGGTCAGATTTTCACGCAGTTCAAGACTGCTTGCGAAGAACAAAACAATAATAATTGTCCTGCACACAGAAGCCTTCAATTAATTGGCCTGTGAGCTGTGCATAAGAAACGAAATCCTTTAGTGAACCAGCGTCTGTTGCCAAGACTCGCACCGCTTGGTTAACCGCAAGGTTACGCAAGGCTTGCCTGGCTTTTAGCAAGGGCAATGGGCAGGCGAGCTCGCGTGCATCAACCTCCAAGTCTACCGTATTGCTTAATGCCAGGTTTGACTCCACTTCACGCAGTAGCGATGGAATGCTGGAATCTTGAGCGAGTTCGTTCAAAATAATACCCTATGTGCCACAAGTGGGCGCTAAATTAGCGCATAACGCGCAT
Organism: Gammaproteobacteria bacterium; assembly: GCA_004172865.1. Taxonomy (GTDB): domain Bacteria; phylum Pseudomonadota; class Gammaproteobacteria; order Pseudomonadales; family Cellvibrionaceae; genus Cellvibrio. The sequence goes on from SEBV01000010.1 coordinate 235,989, forward strand.
TTTTCACAGCTATGCTAACGAACTAATATAAATTTACATGCTCCAACCTGTTTCGCCCGCGTAGCCTTTAAGCTGCAAAAAGGCTAGAGTGCGCCGCGTGCCTTCAATCGCGAACGCGTCCAATATAGATTGACCGGGCCTGCGCCCGCCTTTGCATTGATCCAAACATCAGGAGTTTTTGTACCGTGACCCGACTTATCCGACAGCTCGTTATTGCGTCAAGCCTTATGGCTTATGCAGCTGCCGCTTTAGCCGCCCCTTCAGGTTCCAACGACATCGAACTCCCCGTACTCGGCGATACCAGTTCTGCCATGATTTCGCCGGTACAGGAAAAAATCCTCGGTCAGCGCGTGCTCAAAGCCTATCGAGCGCAAGTGCCTACGTCTTCTGACCCATTAGTTATTGATTATCTTGAAGGTTTGATAAATCGCCTGCTGCCTTACAGTCAGCTCGACGAAAAACGTATTGATCTGGTCGTCGTTAAAAACGATACCTTGAATGCTTTTGCTGTTCCCGGTGGAGTAATGGGGATTCACACCGGTGTATTCAACTACGCAAAAAGTGAAAACCAGTTGGCGGCTATCATTAGCCACGAAATGGGCCATTTAAGCCAACGCCATTACGCTCGCCATCTTGAACAACAAAAAAATAGCATGATGCCAATGATCGCCGGCATGCTCGCTGGCCTGGTTTTAGCGGCAAACAGTAATGGCGATGGCGGTATGGCGGCGATTATGGCTTCTCAAGCCGCCGCCGAAGCAGCCGCTTTACGCTTTAGCCGTGAGAACGAGCAAGAGGCAGATCGCATCGGTATGCAGACAATGTTGGATGCGAAACTCGATCCCTATGCTGCATCTGATATGTTCGAAGAAATGTTACATGCAACCCGCTCCAGTCGTCGCCCGCCAGAATATCTCCTGACGCACCCGGTGACTGAACGCCGCGTTGCCGATGCCCGCAACCGCGCCATGTCTTATCCCAGAAAAGCCTATACCGATAATCTCGAATTTCAGCTGATGCGCTCGCGCATACGTTTTGAATTGGAGGAAACTCCGCAAACCGCGATTAAACGTTTCAAAAATGAATTGGATGGTGACAATACTTCTCCAGATGCAAGCCGTTATGGACTGGCCTTGGCTTATTCATCTGCTGGCCAGTTTGATGCAGCACGCACAACGCTTAAACCGCTATTGGAAAAAGACCCCACTCGCATCACTTATCTTATTATGAGTGCGGATATTGATGTAGCTGCCGAGCGCTACAAGCCTGCGCTGGATTTATTAAGCACTCAACTCGCGCTCTACCCTGAAAGTTATCCGCTTAATATTCGGTACGCCGAAGCCAGCATGAAGGCTGGTCGCTACAAAGAAGCTGCGGAGTTGCTGGAAAAGTATTCTCGCAAACGTAAAAACGACGACTATTTATGGTATCTACTGGCAGAAGTGGATGGCTTAAATGGCGATATTCTCGGTGTTCATGAGGCCCGCGCGGAATACTTTATTGCCAACGGAGTTTACGACAAGGCGATGGCTCATTTGCGCAACGCCATCAAACTTGCCAAAGGCAACTTCCAACGAACCTCCATATTGGAAGAACGCCTGAAGTATGTTGAACATGAAATGATGGAAATGCGCTCCTAAGTCCCTGCACCGCCGGAGCTTGATGACTATTCGAGCTTCATCTCTCCCTGATTATTTTCCCGCAAACTAGTTTTTCAACCCACGCCTAAATATGGTAACTTGAGCGCCCCTTTTTCCGGCTTGGCGCTCGCCTGTTTTTATCGGTGTTTCGCCAGCTTTATTGTTCGTTCATTGGAGTCCAAACGATGGCTGTAGATCGTTCTGATATAGCAAAACTCGCCACTCTCGCCCGCATCGCCATTTCCGATGACGAAGCTGATGAAGTCGCAAGCCGTATTTCTACTGTGCTGGCTTTGGTTGATCAATTACAAGCTGTCAATACCGACGGCGTTTTGCCCATGGCGCACCCGCTTGATGCCGTGCAACGCCTGCGTGCCGATGTGGTAACTGAACCCAATCAACGCGAGTTATTTCAGTCGATTGCACCAGCCGTACAAGATGGTTTGTATCTTGTGCCTCAGGTTATTGAATAATTAATTTTGTATTAACTGCTTATTGAATTTATATGGGATCGTCATCATCGCGCATCAGGGATGACGATCGCCTTCTTTAGGAATTTTTTGAATGCATCAGCTAACCATTGCCGAGCTTGTAAAAGGTCTACTCAACAAAGACTTTTCCAGCGTTGAAGTCACTCAGCATTATCTCGACCGCATTGCGCGACTCGATAAAGTTTACAACTCCTATATTACGGCCACGCCAGCCTTGGCACTCGCACAAGCTGCCGTTGCCGACAAACGTTTGGCCGCTGGCAATGCCCCTGCATTATGCGGAGTGCCCATCGCTCATAAAGATATTTTTTGTACGATTGGCGTGCGAACCAGCTGCGGCTCCAAAATGCTCGATAACTTTATCGCGCCTTACAACGCCACCATCGTGGATAATTATTTAGACTCAGGCGTCGTCATGTTGGGCAAAACCAACATGGACGAATTCGCCATGGGCTCATCTAACGAAACAAGTTACTACGGTCCTGTGAAAAACCCTTGGGCGATTGATTGCGTTCCCGGTGGTTCATCTGGTGGTTCAGCTGCGGCAGTAGCGGCGCACTTGGCTCCAGCAGCAACCGCCTCTGATACCGGCGGTTCTATTCGTCAACCTGCAGCGCATTGCGGTTTAACCGGCATCAAGCCAACTTATGGTCGCGTATCGCGCTGGGGCATGATCGCGTTTGCGTCGAGCCTCGATCAAGCCGGTATTTTGTCACGCACTGCAGAAGATGCGGCGATTCTGCTTAACGATATGGCGAGCTACGACACCAAAGATTCCACCAGTGTTGAGCGCGATGTTCCCGACTACACCACAACACTAAATGATTCGCTCAAAGGTTTGCGAATCGGCGTACCGAAAGAATATTTTGGTGAAGGTTTAAATCCTGAAACCGCAGCGCATGTTGAAGCAGCTATAAAAGTTTACGAAAGTCTGGGTGCAACTATTCATAGCATTAGCTTGCCGCACACAGGATTATCCGTTCCAGCTTATTACGTAATTGCGCCTGCAGAATGTTCTGCAAACTTATCGCGAATGGACGGAGTGCGTTACGGTCATCGCTGCGAAAACCCAAAAGATTTAAATGACCTTTACATGCGTTCACGCAGCGAAGGTTTTGGTGATGAAGTGAAGCGTCGTATTCTGGTCGGGGCTTACGCATTGTCTGCGGGTTATTACGATGCCTACTACAGCAAAGCGCAAAAAGTTCGCCGTTTAATCAAACAAGATTTCGTCGATGCATTCCAAAATGTGGATGTCATTATCGGCCCAACTTCGCCATCGCCAGCGTTTAAATTCGGTGCGAAATCCAAAGATCCTGTCTCCATGTATTTGGAAGATATTTACACCATCGCCACCAACTTGGCGGGCCTGCCCGGCTTATCAATCCCCTGCGGTTTTGTGGAAAACAAACCTGTTGGTTTGCAATTGATCGGCAACTTCTTCGCCGAAGCGCGTTTATTAAATGCCGCGCATCAATTCCAACAAGCGACCAACTTCCACCAACAAACCGCACCTGGTATTGAGTAAGAGGAGAATAAAAAATGCAATGGGAAACTGTCATTGGCTTGGAAGTTCACGTACAACTCGCCACCAAAACTAAAATTTTCTCCGGCGCCAGCACTGCATTCGGTGCTGAGCCAAACACGCAAGCTTGTGCAATTGATTTAGCGCTGCCTGGTACTTTGCCCGTAGCCAACGAACAAGCGTTTCGCTACGCAACCATGTTTGGTTTGGCGGTAAATGCAGAAATCGGCAAGCGCTCTGTGTTTGAACGCAAAAATTATTTTTATCCTGACTTGCCGAAAGGTTATCAAACCACGCAGTTAGCTGAGCCAATTGTTGGCCCCGGTTTTGTGGATTTGGAATTAGAAGGCGGCCGCACTAAACGTGTTCGCATTCACCACGCGCATTTGGAAGAAGATGCAGGAAAATCTTTGCACGAAGATTTCGCTGGCATGAGTGGAATTGACTTAAACCGCGCCGGTACTCCGTTAATTGAAGTAGTGACCGAGCCCGATATGCGCAACGCTGAAGAAGCTGTTGCCTTCGCAAAAAAATTACACTCAATCGTAACCTCGCTCGAAATTTGTGATGGCGAAATGAGCCAAGGGTCAATGCGTTTTGACGTAAATATTTCCGTGCGCCCAAAAGGCCAGGAAAAACTCGGCACACGCACCGAAACCAAAAACTTAAACTCATTTAAGTTTATGGAAGAAGCTATTGCGCTCGAAGTTGAACGTCAAATTGATGTGCTGGAAGACGGCGGAAAAATCAAACAAGAAACTCGCCTCTATAATGGCGACACTAAAAAAGCTCGCTCTATGCGCAGTAAAGAAGACAGCAACGATTACCGCTACTTCCCCTGCCCTGATTTGTTGCCAGTAATTATCGATGATGAATATATCGAATCCGTACGCAAACAAATGCCTGAATTACCCGAAGCAAAACGCGCGCGCTTTGTTGAGCAATATGGTTTGAGCGACTACGATGCCGGCCAAATCACTATGGATAAATTTGCTGCAGCTTATTTTGAAGCTGCAGCAACTTTCTTTAAAAATACCGCTTCGCAAACTGGCGAAACAAAACTTATTGCTAACTGGATCATGGCGGACTTGGGTGCTTATTTAAATCGCACCGAACAACGTATCGATCAATCACCAGTCACACCAGAATTGCTTTCAGGTTTAGTTGTGCGGATTAAAGACGGAACTTTGTCGAGCAAAATCGCCAAACAAGTATTTGAAGCCATAACCAACGGTGAAGGCAATGCGGATACTATTATCGAAACCAAAGGTTTAAAACAAGTTTCTGATACTGGCGCGTTGGAAAAAATTATTGACGATATTCTTGCCGCTAACACTGCGCAAGTAGAAGGCTATCGTGCAGCAGCTGAAGACAAGCGCGCAAAAATGCTTGGCTTCTTCGTTGGCCAAGCGATGAAAGCATCGAAAGGTCAAGCGAACCCGCAAGCACTGAATGAATTGTTAGTTAAAAAATTAAACGGCTAAAAGCCTCCTCTCCAAAAGAGAGGAGTAAAAAAACAAAGCAGAGAATTTAAAATGAGCTTACGTAAAGACAAAGAAAAAGTATTAGGCGAAATCTTCGATGAAGCACGCATCGCCACTTTTTTAGAATATCCTGCACCAGCTGGTGTTAATGCAGATTTTCATTTACTGGAAAAAGCTTATCGCGGTATGCGCGGTGAAAACTTTTCAACATTTGTGAAATTATTTGTAGAAGCCGGTAGAGATTTAAATAGCGTTGGGCAAGACGGCAAAACTTTTTTGCAAAGTGTTAAAACTCACCGCAACGGGGAAGAATATGTAATCGCGTTGGAAGCCGCTGGCGCCAAGTAAAATATCAAATTAAATTTACGATCCTAAAAGCAGCCAATTAGCTGCTTTTTTTTGCAAAAAAAATTTGCAGTTTTAATCTACAAATAACTTAATACACCTACTTCTTTACACACAAGGCAACCAATTTTATTACCAACGGCCGAACCGCTAAAACACAAATGAAGGCCACAGGCATTGCTAATTTGTAAGCATGTAGCACTCCCTCTAAATATTCGTTAGTTAGGTAAGTAATAGTCAGGCTATTGCTGGCCGCGGTGATAACCAGACACATCAAAAACGCCATGATCGATGACATAAAAAATGCAAACACTACCGGACTGTAACGCATTGGTAGTTTGGATATTTTGCTAGGTCTAACTAATGCAATATTTTGATCGTGTAACATCTTTCCTCCCGGTAAGCAGCAAAATTGCTGCCTTCGATTCACACTTTATAGATGCCTAAAGACGTCGAGTAGATAGCTAGGACTTGCTTCAATACTAAGATAAACTTATCAATCATTTATAAAACTACTATGAATTGCTATGGATACATTGCGCGGTATCGAAAGTTTTGTGAAAGCTGTGGAGCTAGGCAGTATTGCTGCGGCGGCCAAGCGGATGGGAATAAGTGCGGCAGCAGCGAGCCAAAATATTGCGCGATTGGAAACCTACCTTGGGGTGCGGCTACTGATTCGCACTACCCGCAGCATGGCGCTCACCGAAAGTGGCGAGATTTACTATGAAAAAGTGCGGAGTATTGTTAGTGAAATAAGCGAGGCTAATACGGCGGTTACAAGTTTGACTTCCGAGCCCCAAGGGCGACTCTGTATTGCATCCACCGCTGCGTTTGGGCGTCACGTGCTGGCGCCATTGATTCCCGAATTCAATTTATGCTTTCCGCGCATTGCAATTGAATTGATGACTACGGACCGCAACGTTGACCATATTCAGGAAGCCGTCGATATCAGCATCCGCATCAAGCAACAACTTGAGGACGGCATGGTCGCGCGCAAAATTGCCACGATTCCAACACATTTTTGTGCGGCACCAAGTTACCTGGAACGCGCTGGCCGCCCTACTACACCCGAGGAACTTCGCCATCATGATTGCCTGGTTTTTCGTGTGCCCGTAGATGGCCGGTTTTTGCGCTGGGGATTTATACGTGATGGATTGCGTTTTGAGGCAGACGTGCGCGCCACAATGATTAGCGATGACATTGATGTGCTCGCACATTTAGCGGTGGCCGGTGGTGGTATCACTCGGTTAGCGGCATTTGTATCAAATCCTTTTATTGCCAGCGGGCAACTGGAAACATTATTTTTGCAAAATGAAAACGCGCAAGTTTCCGCAGAAATTGAACCATTAGACATTTATTTTTGTGTGCGCGACCGCCATCAATTAACATCCAAGACGCGGGCTTTTATGGAATATCTCGTGAAAGCTATTCCCGAAGAATGGAAACGGTAACGAGTAAAACAAATTAATTTTGAATTTTATTTTTTTACAATAGCGCGATTATTGGTATCACGATTTTCGGCTATCGGTCTGTCCTCAATTACCGTGCCGACTGATTTTGCCAGGCGATCATATAAGACGACATTGACGGTAGCGGCCAAATTCATGCACCCAATAGTGGGAATATAAACAACGTGATCGCACGCATTTAAAACTTCCTGGGAAATAGAACCGTCCTCTGGACCAAAAATATAATATGCCTGATCAGGATGCTCAAAATAAATTAAAGGCGTTGCCCCTTCAATTAATTCAACAGCAACAACCTTTGCGCCTTCAGGTATAGTTTTTAATAGATCATCGGTAACTTGCAGCGGAATTTTTTCATGTGCATTTTTGGTATCGGTGAAAAATTTCCGTGCTCGATCAAATCGTTCGCCCGTATAAAAAACTTTACTCGCAGCATAACAACCAGCAGCACGCATCACCATGCCAACATTTTCAGGACTTTTGGGATTTAGCAATCCAATATAAGCGAAAGAGTTTTTCATAGGTATTAAACGATAGCTAAAAAACTAACATGCTTCGAGGTAGCGTGTTTTAACTAATTCAACGAATTGATCAAAAGCTAATGGACGCGAAAAATAGAAACCCTGATATTGATAACATCCCAAATCCTTTAAGCACTGCAATTCTTCTTCACACTCGACACCTTCAGCAAGAATGTTCATGTCCAGATTTTCGCCAAGCGCAATAATCATTTTTGCAATAGAACGATTCTCTGCATCTTTGTGAATATCGCGCACAAAATTTCTATCAATTTTTATCAAACTTGAAGGCAACCGACGTAAATAAGTGAGCGATGAATAACCCGTTCCAAAATCATCGATGGCGCAATCTACACCTATATCGCCGAGCTGGGAAATCAATAACATTGCATCATGAATGCGGCTGATTAACACGTTCTCAGTGATTTCAATCGTCATTTGTTTAGCATCAATACCAGACGTTTTTATGGCGCGACAAATATTCTCAAAAAAATTTTCCTGCCCTAACTGTTTCGCGCTGACATTGATGGACAATTTTTTAAAGCTATCTGGCAAGCCATTTTCTTGCAAAATTTTTAATTGGCGACAAGATTCGTGCAAAACCCAATCGCCTATCGCTAAAATAAGTTCGCTGTCTTCTGCAATAGGAATATAAATATCCGGAGATTCTTCCAGGCGTTTTGGATTATTCCAACGCAATAATGCTTCAGCGCCAATTATTTCATCATTAGCATCGTACTGAGGCTGGTAATGAAGCATAAACTCGTTATTTTTTAGCGCATTCTTTAGCTCTGTAACGTAAACAGAGCGCATATTTAATTTTTCGGACATGCTCGCTTGATAGCGAATCGCAATGCGCTGCCGCAATGTTTTTGCTTCATACATTGCGAGGTCTGCATGTTTTATAACATCACATGACGAACCGTTTAAGGCAGGGAAAATTTCGTAGCCCATGCTACAACTTATGTTGTAAATTAAATCGCCGATTAGAAAAGGCTCTTCAACAACATCCAGAATACGAGTCGCAGTGCGATTAACAACGAGCTCTGCTGCCTGCTCGAAATCACCAAGATCAGGCAATAGAATAATAAATTCATCGCCACCAAACCTCGCAACCGTATCCTTACCGCGAGTAATTCCTTTTAAACGATTGGCAACCTCTTTTAACATTTTGTCACCAATATCGTGGCCCATCACGTCATTTATAGATTTAAATTGATTTAGATCTATAAAAATAAGCGCACCAAACTTATTATTTTCGATGCAATAAGTGATGGATGTTTTTAGATTGTCGGTTAAGGTACGGCGATTAGAAAGCTGAGTAAGCTCATCATGAGCTGCCTGGTGAGCAATAATATCTTCCGCACTTTTACGGGCCGACATCTCTTTAAGTAAGGATTGGTGAACCAAACACGCATAACAACTTAATGCTAACTTCTTAAAAATTGGTTCAAGCGAATTTTGAATGATTGGCTCTATTTCGAGAACACGTTCAAAAACAAGCACGCCATGTTCGGGAATCGAAAAACTGTGATAAAACTTATCGTCACTGAAAATCACTGAAACAAAATCGTGTTGGCTAATATGTTCGCTTACACATCGCGTTAAAATTTTATTCTGCGTCTCATGATGCGCCGTGTTCTGAGAAGAAACACTTATATGCTGAGAAAAAATCTGATTAGCGGTGTCACCAATAAAACGAATGGGCGACCCAGCCTGATCACTAAACAGGAATAAATATGCGCTAGTTAAATTCAAACAAGCAATAGATGCTTGCATGAATGATTGGAACATTTCGTCAAGATCCAGTCCATTACCACTGGCCATAGCAAGTTCATGCTGGATGGAAATTATTTGCAAAGTTTTTTTCATAATTATTATTACAAATTCTGACAACAATTGATTTATTCAATAGAGTCAATTGTACCACGTAAGTAACCGCAAGCTCTCCTATCGGCATCACAACAAAAGCAGTCAAATGAACAACGGGGCTGAGCTATTAGCATCACCTAAAAAATCAAGTGCCCACTTGACCGGAATTATTCGGTAAATAGAGCTTATATTGGCGACAACAATAAATAATTTAATGCCATTCTTTAGATATTAATAATTGAATTTGGAACAATATATTCGACTCATTATTATTGACTGAAACTGCCAACTAAAAAATGGCTTACTTAGCTAATATTACAGGGTATAGAGGCTCGTTCGATCCAGCTGTAGAGCTACAAGAAGCAATATTGATATAGGTATTTTGAAGTAAAAAATTTTTTGCGGTAATGCGATAGGGAAAAGCGGGTTATCTGGAATACTCAATAAAACCACTCAAGAAAAGCTAAATATCATCGAAGCTAATTACAAATTCTCTTCGATGATATTTCACATGAATTAACCGTGATGATGTCCGCCAGCGCCATGCGCGTGACCGTGAGCCAACTCTTCTGCAGAAGCTTCACGCACATCAACAACTTCTATTTCAAAATTCAAAGTTTTGCCAGCTAATGGGTGATTGCTATCTATATCGACATTAAATTTTCCAACTTTTAAAACCACTGCATCCCAAGGACCATGCTGAGTATTAACCGTCACTCGCGAACCTGGTTTTAATTTGTTTTTTAGCGCAGCGTGGTTATGCAGATGCTTAATCGGTATACGCTGAACAGCGCCTTCTTTGCGTTCGCCATAGGCTTGATCTGGAGCGAGAGTCACACTTACTTTATCTCCAACAGTCTTGGATTCCAGCGGCTCTTCAAGACCAGCAAGAATATTACTGTGACCATGTAAGTATAGGGTTGGATCGCTATCGTAAGATGTCTCTAACAAAGTGCCATCAGCATCTTTTAAGTTGTAGTGAAAACTAACGACCGAATCAGCGGAAATTTGCATAATCTCTCCAATATGCGCAAAAAATAAAAGCGGGAGTATGGAGATTTAAGAAAGATGAATCAACAAGAATAAAAATCCAATAACAGATTTTGTGCGCGGAATTTACTGTGCAGGTGAAAGATAATTAAAAATTATCTTTCAGATATTGTTTAGCTAGACGAGCAGAGTCCCCTACACCAGTAGCGGCATCATCTAGCAAAGGTTTAGCACGTTTTTTATCGCCCATTAAGTGATACACCTTACCAAGCTTAAATTTGGCGTCAGGTACTTTGTTACTATCGGGGAAATCTTGCAGCAGCTTTGCAAACCAATCACGGGCTTGTGGCAACTGATTTTTTAGCAGAAAAATCTCACCCAACCAATAGCAACTGTTAGCTGCAAACTCGCCGGAGGGATATTTTTTTAAGTAATCTTTAAAAGCAACTAAAGATTGATCAACTTGGCGTTGGCGCAATAAATCATAAGCAGCTTTATATTCATCTGCTTCGCTTGCACCATTACCAGATGAAACTGGTGAATCTATGGGCGCAGTAGTCACATCAACAGAATCACTATCTTTCGACTTTACAGAATTATTACCCGTTAAAAAAGATACGCGGCGATCGAGATCGACATAATTATCTAATTGTAGTTGCTTTAAGCGGGATATTTCGTGGCCTTGCTCTTCAACAAGCGCACGTAACTCTGAAACTTCTTGGAGGAGAGATTGAATCTGATTATAGGACTCAGTCTTTTGATCTATAGATTCTTGCGGACGACTCACCCCAGAGCGTACGCTCTGGGGTGATGAATCAACAACTCGTACTTGTGCTTCAACAGCTGGAACCGCAATACAACATAAGAAAGCAATTACAGGTTTTAACATACGAGTTCAGACTCTTATTACTTGATTTCTACGCGACGGTTTTGTGAGTAAGAAGCTTCGTCATGGCCAGTAGCAACTGGACGCTCTTCACCGTAGCTTACAACTTCCAAAGAAGCTGCTTTTACGCCTTGAAGAACAAGGAAATCACGAGCTGCTTTAGCACGCTTTTCGCCCAATGCGATGTTGTATTCACGTGAACCGCGTTCGTCAGCATGACCTTCCAAACGTACTGAAGTAGAAGAACCTTTCAATTTTTCAGCGTGAGCCAAAAGAATTGCACGAGCTTCTGGAGTCAAGTCGTATTTATCAAAGTCAAAGTAAACAACGTTCGCTACTTGTACTACAGGAGCTGGAGTTGCTTTTTCAACAACTGGCGCTGGAGCTGGAGCTGGAGCAGCAGCTTTTTTATTCTTGTCGCTGGTTGAACAGCCTACCAAGAAAGCCATAACTACGGCGAAAGTCAAACCTTGCTTAATTGCTTTAGTGATCATGTGTGTGTAACTCCAATCAAGTTGTAGATCTATTGTGGTGAAAAGAACAGTTTAAAAAAATGGTGACCACGCGGGCTCACGTACATCGCCCTGCTTCGACGGTAAACGAACTTTTGTTCTTGCATCCAGAGATACTGCACCAAGGATACCTTTACCACCGACACTAGTCGCATACATTAGCATCGCGCCGTTGGGCGCTATAGTAGGCGATTCATCGTAATTTGTCTCGGTCAAAATGCGTAAATTCCCCGATTTTAAGTCCTGTGCTGCGATCTGGTAGACATTTGTTCGCTTGTTTACCATTACTAAGCTCTTGCCATCGGGAGAAACGCGGCCACGCGCGTTATAATCGCCGTCGAAGGTTACACGTTCTGTTACGCCGGTTGCAAGAGTTACTTTATAAATTTGGGGTCTTACGCCGCGATCTGACGTGAAAAATATGCCGGTTCCGTCGATTGTCCAGGAAGGTTCAGTATCGATTGCGAATTGATTAGTAATTCTTGTGAAAGCCCTACTCGCTAAATCCACAGTATAAATTTCTGGATTGTCATCTTTCGAAAGAACCATTGCTAATTTTTGACCATCTGGAGACCATGCAGGCGCACCATTCAAGCCTTTGAAATTAGTAATTTGCTCTTTACGGCCTGTAGATAAAGTTTGTACATAAATGGCTGGACGATCAGTTTCGAATGACACATAGGCAACGCGCGATCCGTCAGGAGACCACACTGGAGACATAATGGGTTGCTTTGAATCCAGCAATATTCTTGAACGAGCACCGTCAAAATCTGACAACATTAAACGGTATCTATTCGGCTTCTGGAAAGCTTCAACATAGATAATTTTTGTTGAAAATATGCCACGAATCCCAGTTAAGGTTTCATACACTTTGTCGCTGATTCTATGAGCCATATCGCGCAACTGCGAATCTACGCCGTCCACGCTCATCTTGATAAATACACGTTTTTGCTGTGCAACATCGAAAAGCTCATAACTCGCAGAATAACGACCTGCTTGTTCAGTAATTCCGCCAATTAAAATATATTCCGCATTAATCATTTTCCAGTCGCGGTAGCGTATTTCGCTTTCGCTGATAGGATATGAAATCATTTTATCGGTTGGAATAGACTCAAACTGGCCGCTGAAATTTAAATCGTCGCGAATAATTTGGGGAATATCCTCTGACAGCTTTGCTCCAGAATAATTAAAAGGCACGACCGCAATACGCGTGGGATTATCAACACCGTGCGAGATAGTGATGTTGGTTAACTGCGCATTCGCGTAGCTCGATAGAACAACCATAAAAAGCAATATAAAGCGTTTCACTGGCGTAAATCCTCTGGGGTAAAAGTAAAAGTAAATTGACGAAAATGTTTCTCAAAAATATCCGGTGGAATATTTTTTACTTCTTCAAAGCGATCAACACGCTTGACAGCTTGTTCGGCAGCGCGATCAAAAGGCGCATCACCACTACTTTTCACAACACGCACGCCCATCACCTGTCCAGTTGGTAGCATTCTAATTTCTAAGACAGCTGTCATTCCATTACGTGCTGACGGCGGACGATTCCAATTTTGTCTTACTCGTTCCGCGATTAATTCTTCATAACTTTTACTGCTGACATCATCAACCGTACTGCTGATCATTTGTTCTTCTTTTTGTAGAGCAGCATCAAGGGCTTTGAGTTCCTCTCTACGTTGTTTTTCCTGCTTTTTCTTTTTTTCGGCATCAGCTAACGCCTTTTGCTCTTCTTCAACTTTTTTCTGTTTTTCAGATTTAGCTTTTTCGTCCGCTTCTTTTTTAGCCTTTTCTTTTTTTAGCTTTTCATCACGAATTTTTGCTTCAGTCTCAGCTTTTTCTTTTTGTTCTTGTACTTTTTGAACCTTTGCTTTAGCTTCTGCCTCCTGAACCTCCTGTTCTTTTTGTTGCTTAATAGGCTTTAAATCGGGATCTTTTTTGCCATCCAATACCTGTTCCTTAACTTGCTGGGGCACAGGTTTTGCCTTGGGCTTTACATCCACCAAAGTCGCGCTTACAAAATGTGGCTTATATGGCTCCGGCTCTTTTTTAAAAAAATCAAACTTCAAAATAATAAATGCTAGAAGCACAGCATGTAAAAACACACTGAGAAATACCGGCAGTGAAAATATATTGGCAAACTTCATAGATAACCTAGTGCGACGGTGGATCAGTAATTAAACCCACTGATGGTGCGCCAGCAGCTTTTAATTCACCCATCAATTCGACAATCACACCGTATGAAACACTGCGGTCGCCTTGCACAAAAACCAAGGTATTAGGTTTTCCACTCAACACCTTGCTAACAATATCTTTAATTTCATGAAGTGGACGTGCAGTATCTTTATCACCACCGATGCCTTCGGCACCCGACTCAATGTAAAAACCGCCGTCTTTTTTAACAGAAACCGTGATTGGATCTTCGTCTTTATTATCGACGGGCTCCGCAGCGGCTTTGGGTAAATCAACTTTAATACCTTGCGTCATCATGGGCGCTGCGATCATAAAAACCACTAACAGCACCAACATAACGTCAATAAACGGAACGACATTAATTTCCGCTTTAAGATTTTTTTTAGCTTTTGGTCCGAATCCAGACATGAGAAATAACCTATATCGCTCCCGGTAATTGCATAAATTTATAGGGCAACAACTTCTTGCCTAATAACGAATTTACTTGCTATGTACTTGGCGATGAAGAATGGTCGAAAACTCTTCCGCGAAAGTTTGGTAATTACTTAGCAGCGCTGCCGAACGCGATGAAAATTTGTTGTACGCCAATACGGCAGGAATTGCTGCAAATAAACCCATTGCCGTAGCAATCAGTGCCTCAGCAATGCCAGGCGCGACCGTCGCCAAGGTTGTTTGATGCACATTTGAAAGATTCATAAAGGAATTCATAATTCCCCACACGGTTCCAAATAAACCTATGTAAGGGCTTACAGATGCAACGCTGGCTAGGAATGGTAGATTCTCATCGAGCTTTTCTTCTTCGCGGGCGAGCGCAACACGCATAGCGCGTTGTGCCCCCTCCATAATTGCATCTGAGTCGGCACCTGCTTGCTGACGCAAACGGGTAAATTCTTTAAAGCCAGCGCGAAAAATATTTTCGATACCTTCGATGCGGTCATGCCCATTGCCCTGGCGAAACAATTGATTAAGATCAACGCCCGACCAAAATTGTTTTTCAAAATAATCAAATGCTGATTTCGCTTTGCGTTGATAAAATCCGCTTTTAAAAATCATTACCCAGGACACAACTGAAGCTGCAATCAAAATCAACATAACGATTTTTACTGCGATGGTGGCTGAGCCGATTAAGCTCCAGATTGAGAGAGTAGTTTCAACGTCTGACATAAGGGCATTTAACCTTGGGATTGTGATTCAATATAATGTGTTAATTGCTGGTGCATATGCGTGGGAATTGCACGCGGTTTCATGACTGAAGCGTCCACACAAGCGACGCGAATAACACCAGTACATAATAATTCTTGCTGACGAAAAACCTGTTGTTTGAATTCAACATAGGTTCGCGCTAATTTTATAATCTCAGCAGTCACCTCCACTTGATCATCCAAACGCGCGGAGCGATGGTAATCAATTTGTGCAGAATGAACTACTAATAACAGGCCGTCGTCTAATATGGCGGGCTTATCATACCCCAAAGTGCGCAAAAATTCTGTACGGCAGCGCTCCATGAATTTTAAATAATTAACGTAATATACAATTTCGCCGGCATCTGTATCTTCTATATAAATACGCACAGGCAATCTAAATTCAGATTTGCTCATGAATATCTCTGTACAAAATTTATTCGCATATTTTATAAATCCACTTCCTGCTGCAAACGTTTCGGCATTGGAATTCCAAAATGCAAATAAGCATTGCTGGTTAAAACACGACCGCGCGGTGTGCGCGCCATAAATCCCTGCTGAATTAAATATGGCTCTATAACATCTTCAATAGTTCCGCGGTCTTCACTGATAGCAGCGGCTAAACTTTCGACGCCTACGGGGCCGCCATCAAAATTATTCATCATTGCCATGAGTAGACGCCGATCCATATGATCAAAACCGCGCTCGTCTACATTCAACATATTTAATGCCTTATCAGCCATGATGGAAGTCACCACGCCATCGCCTTTCATTTCGGCATAATCCCTAACACGTCGCAGCAATCGGTTAGCGATACGCGGTGTTCCGCGCGAGCGTTTAGCAACTTCTTCTGCGCCTTTGCCTTCCATTTTCACACCTAATAAGCGCGCTGAACGTCCGACGATGTGGGTAAGATCAGCGACATTATAAAACTCCAGACGCTGAACAATACCAAAACGATCGCGCAACGGAGATGTTAGTAATCCCGCGCGAGTAGTTGCGCCTACGAGCGTAAATTGCGGTAAATCCAGCTTGATCGATCGCGCTGACGGCCCTTCGCCAATCATGATATCTAACTGAAAATCTTCCATAGCGGGATAGAGAATTTCTTCAACCACGGGACTCAAGCGGTGTATTTCATCGATAAATAACACGTCGCCCGGCTCAAGATTGGTCATCAATGCAGCTAAATCACCTGCCTTCTCCAACACTGGACCTGAAGTACTTTTTAACGAAACACCTAACTCATTGGCGATAATATTCGCCAAAGTGGTTTTACCTAATCCTGGTGGACCAAATACCAATGTGTGATCCAAAGCCTCACCACGTTTTTTTGCAGCGCCAATAAATATTTCCATCTGCTCGCGCACGACCGGCTGGCCGACATAATCAGCAAGGCTTTTGGGGCGCACAGTGCGATCTAAATAATCTTCGCGCTCTTTGGCAGCTGGAGCGATCAGGCGATCTGTTTCAATCATCATTGGCTCTTACGATAAGTAACTCATGTGAAATTATGTGTTAGCTAATTACGCACCTGCGATAGTGCGCAACGCAAATCGAATCAATTCTTCGCTACTGGCTTCGGGTTTTTGTTTGGTTGCCGCGGTGATCATTTTAGCGGCCTCGACAGGCTTGTAGCCCAGAGCGATCAAAGCACTCTCCGCTTCAGCATAAATATCGTTATCGCCTGCAATTTGCTGGATTTCGCCGTGGGCCAGCAAATCGTTATGCGGCAAATCCCAATTTTTAAGGCGATCACGTAATTCAATTACCAAACGCTCAGCCGTTTTTGTGCCTATACCAGGCACTTTGGTTAAAGCTTTAATATTGTTGTCGCGCACACAGCGAGCGATATCGTCAGATTCCATACCTGATAAAATTGCAATCGCCAATTTAGGGCCAACACCATTTACTTTAATCAAAGTGCGAAACAGCGAGCGATCGCGTTGGTCGATAAAACCGAATAATTGATGCAAATTTTCAGTAATCGATAAATGCGTGTGCAAAATAACATCGGCGCCAGCCGCTGGAAGACGATAAAACGTCGTCATAGGTGCCTGCAATTCATAACCGACGCCATTAACGTCCAACAACAAATATGGAGGCTGTTTTTCGAGCACATTTCCGCGTAAACGTCCGATCATTTTTATCTAAAACTCATATGAAATTTATACGACTCTGCCCCGCCGGAAACTGCTGGAGCCAACCAATTTAATTAAATATTGTTGCGAATTCGCGTGGCAGAGAGCGACAGCCAAAGCGTCGGCAGCATCTTCCTGCGGCGAAGCCGGTAACCGCAACAAGGTCTTTACCATGTGCTGAACTTGTAACTTATCCGCGGCACCATTACCTACAACAGATTGTTTTACTTTGCGTGCTTCGTATTCACTCACCGGGATGTTTTGCGCAACTGCCGCCACAATTGCCGCGCCGCGTGCCTGCCCCAACTTCAATGCCGAGCCTGCATTTTTCGCCATAAAGACCTGTTCAATAGCCATTTCTTGCGGGCAATATTGATTGATAATTTGCGAGAGGGAATCAAAAATAATTTTAAGCCGCTCGGGCAATTCCAGTTCGGGGATACGAATTACACCGCTAGTTACGTATTCGGTTTTATTACCAATGACATTGATTATACCGAATCCGGTTTTGCGGGAGCCGGGGTCTATTCCCAAAATTAGCGCCATAAGAAAAGCCAAGAAATCGATAAACAACTGGAATTCCGTACAGTGTTACATGAGCTATCGATTGAGGCAAGAGAGGAGATAAAGCGAAGAACCGAATCCTTTCTAATATGCAGAAAAACGGGCGTCGCAAGGACACCCGTATACACAGCACTAGATTTTCTTCAGACGAATGTAATCAATATTGAAACCGCCAGAATTTGCATAAACCGACAAATTTTGAACGCCTGCGGTTAGATAAATATTGTGAGAAATTATGGTGTAAGTTCCCCAACCACCAGTATTAGGCACTAGCAACGTACCCAAACCAACGCCATCACGGTCCAGGGTAAATTGTGCAGTAGTGATTGCGGAGGCTACCCGGTATTCAATTTTATAGGTGCCTGTCACCGGAACATTAATATTGGAATACTTCAGCCATTCACCAGCGTCTATGTTGCCAACAACTCCGCCAGACACAGTGACGCTCCCGCCCGCAGTATTAAAGTTCTCGGCCTCCAAATGAATTCCGGTGTCTACCGGTGGCGTACCTGTGTATGCACTTTTGCCTTCTTTGGTTAGCGATAACACCAAAGTACCATTTTTAGTGGTCACGTTTGCAGGATCGAAATCGGCAATATTATCGTTAAAGGTGTAGCTACCTATGCCCCAACGAGCGGTATCCAAGCCGTTAAATTCGTCGCGGAAACCGCCACCAACAAAATTCTTGGTGATCGAATCGTAAGGCTTGTACTCAATATAATTAACAAATTGATAGATCGGCAAAATCGTATCGCTAAAAGCACCCGCCCAGCTCGTTACATTGCATGGCCACATGTTAAAACGTATATCCTGATTGCTTACCAAACTCGTAACAAATTGTCCGCCGGTGATACGGCGAATCTGATCACCATCGACATACCAAGCAATATATTCAGGCGTCCATTCAATTGCGTAAGTGTGATAGTCATCGCCTAAGGACGCTGGCGCAGTATGGACACCCTCAGTGCGAACCAGGCTTGGAGTAGTTCCGATAATGACGTTGCTCTGCCATTGGGTAGCGTTGTTTTTACCAAAAATTTCCAGATCAATCTCTTCCCAAGTATTGCCGGTAACTTCTGATCCATTTTTGTAAGTAAAAAATGTAGAAAGAATACCGCTACCCTTTGCCGCTTTCATCCGCGTTTCATAGCGGCCGTAATGGTAGGTTTGCTTCGTATAAATTTCTGCTGCCTTGTAAGCCTTGGCATGAACAGCGGAAGTGGAAATGAGCGCGAATATAGCAATGAACGCGCCTATAGAGCGACTTAATGTAGACATATGAGTACCTTTATGTTTATTAGAAAACTCGATGTTGTGTGCGATAAGATTTATTTAATCGCGTTACAAGTATCGAGAGATAAACAATAAAGGGCGCACCAGAGTTGGCAGAATATCTAAAGTGACGCTAATCAGTTTCGAAAAGCTAAAGTGGTGCTGTCGCCAAAAATCTTAACTATAAAAAGTTGCGGATCAAGTCAAACATCAAACCGATTACATCTACAATTTTGTAAGAGCGTTCAATGCGAGAATTCACTTGTTAGTGATCGCCTAAATTTACCAATCGTTTTTTTGGTGCAGAAATTTTAGAAAAATTTTTATCCACGATGAAAAACAAGAATGGAAAAGGATTCAATCTCGCTGTTTTTAAAGAATTTAAATCCCAGCTTTTTGAGAACAGCTTGCGATGGTTCGTTGCCATGGGCAGTAAAAGCAATAATATCTGTAATTCCCTGTTGCTGATAATAATCGAGAACTGCGCGCGCAGCCTCAGTGGCATAACCATTCCCTCGCGCACTTGCAATCAGTCGATAACCTAATTCCAATTCCTGTTGTCCATCCAGTTCACAGTGTTCAACGCCGCAATAACCGATATGCTTTCCGTTGGATTTTTCAATGATTGCAAGCTTACTGAATTTCGTTTCTGCACGCGCCAAACGTTGAATAAAATTTGCGCGCGCCGCCGCATCACTCAATGCACCTGCACGTGAATACTGCATGAAATCAGGATCAGTAATTTGCGCGACAAATGTTTCTTCATCCGCCGATTTAAATGGGCGCAGCAGTAAGCGTTGAGTTTCTATGATGTCCATTTCAATATCTCAAAAAATATTTTTTAGCCGATTAGCTCCATTATCTCTTCGGAAATATCGGCATTGGTGTGAACCTTTTGTACATCGTCTAAATCTTCCAGCATATCTATTAGGGCAAGAATTTTTTCGGCTTGTTCTTTATCGAGCGATACAGTCAATGACGGCTGCATAATAACTTCTGAATGCTCTGGCTTGAAGCCAGCTGCAAGCAAAGTATCTTTTACACTGAGATAATCTTCAAAAGTTGTGAATACATCGAAGGAGCCGTCATCGTTGACAATTACATCGTCCGCACCAGCTTCTAACGCTGCCTCCATCAAAGCATCTTCATTGACGCCAGTCGTAAAAGTAATTTGACCCTTTTTGCTGAACAAATAAGAGACCGAGCCATTAGTGCCGAGATTACCACCACGTTTATCAAATGCATGACGAACTTCGCCAGCGGTGCGATTTCGATTGTCAGTCATACACTCAACAATAAAAGCTACGCCATTTACGCCGTAGCCTTCATATGTCAGCTCTTCGTAATTATCACCCTCGGTTGAACCAGCGCCACGTGCAATAGCTTTTTCCACCGACTCGCGCTTCATATTGTTGTAAAGCGCCGCCTCCACGGCAGCACGTAAACGGGGATTATCAGAAATATTTGTACTGCTTTTTGCAGCTACGGTAACTTCACGAATTAATTTGGTAAAAATTTTTACACGCTTAGCATCTTGGCGGCCTTTGCGATGCCGCATATTTGCCCATTTACTGTGACCAGCCATTTTTTTCTCCAAAAAAAACGTTTCTTGTTTTGAAGCAAGAAACGTTTTGGTCAGGATGATTAATTAAAAACTAAGCTTTACGATGCGATTGAACTGCATCTCTGATAAGAACAATAGCGATGCCGAGAATTCCCGACAAAAATACTATGACAATAAAAATCAAAGCTTTTTTCGGCTTAACCGGATCGGGGGATGCGTCAGGTTTATTAATAACAGAAAATAGGCGTACCTTATCTTTCATAACTTTCAAGCGTTCTAAATCTACAGTCATCTGGTCTCGCCATGTTTCCATATTACGCAAGTCAGCGGAAAAAGGAGCCAAAGATTTACCTTGTCGTGCAACTAAAATATCAATTTGCTGGGATAAGGGCTTGGTGCCAATTAAATAATCACGGCTATCCAAAACTTTCAGCTGAATATTTTCCAACTCTCTAAAAGGCGTTTCCTTAATACCCAAGGACTCAGCAATTTTAAGGTTTTCGCGAATTTTAACGAGCTCGTCGTCTAATTTACGTTGTTCGATAAGGTTCCTAGCGCTATAGCTCACTGCGAGAGCAGACAAGTTAGCATTGTAACTAGACTCTAATCGCTGGATTTCACCCAGCAAAGCTTGTTGGTTTAAGAAATCAAGGTAATCATTTATCAATTTAATTCCACTAACAGGATCTCTATATTCCAAAGAAATTTTACGCGCTGTAACTTCTGGAGTTTTTGGATTGGATGCCTCGATCACAAAACTTTCGTAGAATTTTCTAAAACCTTGATTCTCTTCACTAACAGGATCTCCCGGATTTAACAGTAACGGTTTTCCAGTCCTTTTTTCCCAAAAGGCTTTAAGCAATGGTAATGAGTTAGCTTGTAATAAAACCCTGTCGTAGATTTTTTTTGCATCGAGTATTGGAACTTGATACTCGGTGCTACCTGTTACTGAAGGAGCTAAAACACGTATCTGATCAGCTGTAGCCACATCAATCGTAGTATCTATTTTAAAATAGGAAGTCATTAATTTTAGAGACACAAAAGCAATGACAGCACTAACTACAACAATTCCAATAATCAGAAATTTACCTTTCCATATTTTTAAAAAAATTTCCAACAAATCGATTTCATCATTATTGGTTTGAGCAAAATTATCTTGCTGACGGCTTTCAATACTCATTCGTAATAATCCTAATATTAGTAAAACTTACAATCCATATTCAGCAGGCGCTTCTGATTGCTCTTCGCTGGTCTTTTCCTTCTTACGCAAACGAATATGCAACTCACGCAACTGCAAATCGTCTACAAACCCTGGAGCGTCGGTCATCACGCAAGCAGCGCTTTGGGTTTTTGGGAAAGCGATTACGTCGCGGATTGAGCTTGCGCCAATCATCAACATAATTAAGCGATCCAAACCGAAAGCCAAGCCACCGTGTGGTGGTGCGCCGTATTTTAATGCGTCTAATAAAAAGCCAAATTTTTCGCGTTGCTCTTCTTCACTAATGCCAAGAATATTGAACACGGTTTGTTGCATTTCTTTGGTATGGATACGAACAGAACCGCCACCTAATTCAGTACCGTTCAACACTAAATCGTAAGCTTGTGATAAAGCTTCAGCTGGATTCGCAGCCAATTCTTCAGGCGAGCATGATGGAGCCGTGAATGGGTGGTGAATTGCGGTTAATGCGCCGCCATCCAACTCTTCAAACATTGGGAAATCAATAACCCATAACATTGCCCATTCTTTGGTATACAAATTCAAATCTGCACCGAGCTTGCAACGCAATGCGCCCAAAGCTTCAGTAACGATTTTGTGTTTGTCTGCACCGAAGAAAATCAAATCGCCGTTTTCAGCACCCACGCGTTCGAGAATTGCTGCGCGAACTGGAACTGGAAGATTTTTGACAATAGGCGATTGCAAACCTTCTTCAAGATCATTTTTGTCGTTAACTTTAATGTACGCCAAACCTTTCGCACCGTAGATGCTAACGAACTTGGTATATTCATCGATTTGTTTACGGGTTAATTTCTCATTACCGCCAGGAACTTTTAAAGCAGTTACGCGAGATTTTGCGTCGTTAGCTGGGCCAGAGAAAACTTTAAAATCCACTTCTTTAACAAGATCTTTAACATCAACCAATTCTAATGGAATACGCATGTCCGGTTTATCTGAACCGTATTTAGCGATGGCTTCAGAGAAAGGCATACGCTGCAATTCATCGAACTCAACGCCTTTCAAATCTTTAAACACTTCGCGAATCATGCCTTCAGTGACTGACATAATTTGGTCTTGGGTCATGAATGACGTTTCGATGTCGATCTGCGTAAATTCTGGTTGGCGGTCTGCGCGCAAATCTTCATCGCGGAAGCATTTTGCGATTTGGTAATAGCGATCAAAACCGGCAACCATCAACAGTTGTTTAAATAACTGTGGTGATTGTGGCAAGGCGAAGAATTTATTTTCGTGGGTACGCGATGGAACCAAATAATCGCGCGCGCCTTCCGGTGTTGCACGAGTTAAGATTGGAGTTTCAATATCCAAAAAGTTATTGCGATCTAAATAGTTGCGAATTGCGCTAGTGACTTTTGAACGGAAGCGCAAACTTTTTTGCATTTCCAAACGGCGCAAGTCGAGGAAACGGTATTTCAAACGAACATCTTCACCTACGTTTGAAAATGAATCCAATGGGAACGGAATTGTTTCGGCTTCGTTCAAAATAGTCAGCGCAGTGCCATAAACTTCAATCTCACCGCTGGCCATATTTGGGTTTACCGCAGCCGCAGAACGAGCGCGAACTTTACCGGTAACTTGCAAAACATATTCGCCGCGAACTTTATCGGCTAGGGCAAAATTTTCTTTGGTATCTGGATCAAACACCACTTGCACAATACCTTCGCGGTCGCGCAAGTCGATAAAAATCACACCACCGTGATCGCGACGACGATCCACCCAGCCAGACAGGGTGACTTCTTGATCGATATGAGCGGCATTTAAAGCGCCACAGTATTGGCTGCGCATAGGCATTGTCCCGTTTATATATTGTAAAAAATTAAATGGTGAACATTAATTGACTGCGTTAATTAATCCGCAGCTTTAGTGCTGGTGCTCGCGGCAGGTGCCGGAGAGCTGGCGCCGCTTGACCCTGAACCGGCATCATTGGCTAAATTCTTTTTGTTGCCGGTTTTGAAGTCAGTCTCATACCAACCTCCGCCCTTCAAACGAAAACCTGCAGCTGAAATATGTTTTTTCAAAGCGGGTTTATGACAGGCGGGACAATCAACCAAAACTGCATCGCTCAAGCGCTGTAAAGCTTCAAGGCTATGGCCGCAGGACTCACATTGATATTCATAAATAGGCATCACGTACTCTCAAACTGCAATTTTTACATTAATTCCAGGCCCCTAAGCCTGAAAAAGCTCGCGATTATAGCCTAAGCCGTCGCCAGCGAGAACCATGAGCACAACTTTATAGAAATTAGATTAGCGATCAAATTGAACAAAAATTGTTAAATCGAGGATATTTAACGAGGAATAGCAGAATAACGCATGCGCTCTTGGACTGACTCAGCGTGCTCGACCACATAATTAGGCAGGCTTTTTTCAAAGCGACGTGGACTAGGTAAAAGCACTGCCATGCGCGCGGCCTGATATTCGCCCAAAGTCGCCGCGGATTGACCATAATGTTTGCGCGCGCCAGCTTCCGCGCCGAAGACACCGCTGCCCCACTCCACCACATTTAAATAGACTTCCAGAATGCGATGTTTATCCCACAGCGTTTCCAGCATTACTGTAATCACCGCTTCTTCGAGTTTGCGAACATAGGATCGCGACGGTGATAAAAATAGATTTTTGGCGAGCTGTTGCGTGATGGTAGAGCCACCAGCTACTTTTTTGCCTTTGCGTTGATTTTTCTTTAGAGCGTATTCGATACCGTCCCAATCAAAGCCGCTGTGCTCCATAAACTTGTCGTCTTCTGAAGCCACCACCGCACGTTTAAGATTGCTGGATATTTTTTCGTAGGGAACCCATTGATATTTTAACTGTGCTTGTGGATTTTTTTGTCGCAGCTCTGCTAGTCGAATCTCCATGAAATTAGTTTCGCGCGGTGGATTCCACTTCCACCATAATACCCAGGCGAATATCCATAATTGGTAAGCGACCAAGAGTAAAAATAAAATAATGAACAGCCGCTTTAATGTTCGCCCAAAAAATCTCATTAACCACCTAAAAATTTGTTAGAAAGCTGAAATACTTATCGATTTATTATTGCTTCCATTTGGGCGTGCTTAGCATCGCGCAACTCTTGCATTTCTTCATCCATCGTTTTCGGTTTTGATTTGCTCACATCACTTTCAGGCAATTCAACAATTGGTGTTGGCGGTAATATATTTTTATCTGGATCTACTTCCAATGTTTTTGCGCCTTCCACCGGACGGTTTTCGTAATGCACGACGCCTTTGGCATCAGTCCATTTGGATATTTTTACTGTCTTGGTTTCATCCGATGGTGCATTTTGAGCATGAAGTTTAGTAAATGCCTTTTGCGCGTTCTCAACCCAGACTTGTGCAGGAATAACACCTGTTTTTTGATAGCTCAGGTAGTTAAATCCTCCAACCACAACCAATCCCAAAATGACTAACTTAGCGATAACTTTCATAGAATAAAGTCCTTAATGTTTTCTATCTCTATCTCAAACCGGTAAAAAAACCGGTAACAAAAGTCAACGGTTTTCCAGATTACTTGGCAGCTTTTAAACGCGCGGCATCAAAACGAGCAAATAAGTTTTCATAATCTTTAGCTTCAACAGCGCCTACGGCAATCCATTCAAATACTAGGTTTTCAAATTCTGTTGCAACATCCTGTGGTTTTTTACCAAAATTTTGCTGCAGTTGATTTACTTGAAATGCTGTTCGCAAAGCTTGTTCAGATGCAGGTGTTGAGCTGTCAGTTAGTATATCTGCACGAATAGATAGTTCACGTAACGAATTTAGATTTTCCCTAAGGTCAGTGCCACTGTTCGCACGCGCCAGTTTCTGCTGGATAGCTTTAAGCCCGCCTGACGGCCACTGCGTAATAGAATCAATTTGGGTTTGTAATTCGGCTTGATCAGCTAAATCTGGCAACTTACCTTTAACCAAAGCCAACTCATAGTCATTCACAACTTTATTAGCAGAAAACAAATTTACCCAGATTTGTTGTTTAAGCGCTACACGTTCGTCTTTCAGTTTTTGCTCAAAGGTTTCAACAGCCTGATTAAAAGCTGCGTTAATTTGACTGACTTGAGCTTTAGGAAATTGGCCCAAACCACCAAAGGTCTGGCGAATTTCATCAACTCGTTTACGGGCATCTGTTAATGCTTGGGCGGTAAGCAAACTTAAACTTTCAACTTCTTCAACCAATTGTTTGGCGTTGGCCAAATTAGTGTCCAACTCAGCTTTAAATTCTGCTGATTGCTGCTGACGTTTTGCAAAAACTGCATCGCATACGCTTCTAAACTCACGCCAAAGTTGTTGTTCTTCTTTACGCACGCTTGCGCCAATGGTTTGCCATTTTGCTTGCAACTGTTTTACTTGATCGGTTGCCTTGCGAGAATCCTCGACAGCTACCAATTGTTGTGCTTGCTCGATCAACTCTTTTTTGAGTAACGCATTTTTTGCAAACTCGTCGTTTAATTTTTGCTGAATGGCAGTCAGAGTAGCTTCAAATTCCGCCAATACGGGTTGAGTTGCGGCGCGCTCAGTGGGTGAGTAATTGCGCCACTCTTGTCGTGCTACACGAATCACCTGCTCAACATCTTTCCAGTTGGCATTTTCCCATTGATGATGTTCAAGATAATGTTTCAACTGCTCGACTAATTGTTTTAACGATTTCAGATTATTTTGGCGAATCGTCGCTTGTTCAGCAAAATAATCGCGACATGGCTGATAAACCTTTTGCGCCAAGGCGTGGAATTTCTCCCACAAGTCCTGATCCTGATCTTTACCGCCTTTGCTTAACGCGCGCCATTCATCTTGAATACGTTTGATTTTATTGGCGAGGCTTTCTGGATGTTCTTTGCTATCGTCAAGCGCTTCAAGCTGTGCAATCAATTCATGCTTTTTAGGAACGACAGCGTAATCTTTCCAGTCTTGAAGTTTTGCGAGGGAGGCGTCTAATTGCTCTAATTGATTTGCTAAGTGATTTGGCAATTGACCAATATTTTGTAACTTTTCATCAATCGAACGACGAATGCCAACGGCTTTACCCAAAACACCGGCACTAATTGTTTCGTTGGCCCTGCGAATCAAACCGGCGATATGGCGCTGTGCATTTTGTAATTCAGCGGTTTTTTCCGCAGCGGCTTTTTCCCATTGCTCATACGCCGCTTGCGCGTGAGTAATAGTTTCCGGCACATTTTCTTTAAAAGATGCGATTACATTATTCACGCGTTTTTTGAGAGCTTTATAATAATCGCCAACTTCTGCGGAAGCTTCTGCTACCAATTCTTCAAAGCGTGTTTTCTGCGCGTGTAAACTGCCGTGGAGGCTATGGCTTTCCAACTCTTGCGCAATAATACGGTTTAAACTATCAACAATTTTTTGTTCGTGTGCACCTGGTTTTTTAACGCTGCCAAGGTCTTGCCATGCCGCATTTAATAATTTCAATAAGGCTTTAGTTTCTTCAACGTTTACATCTGAACTAACAACCGATGTAAGCAAAGCCTGTAATTGTTCGATATGCGCCTGACGTTCGCCACTAGCATTTTCTTCAGCCTTGCGCTGTGCTTCCTGCGCTGTTTGCTCGGCAGAAATGTTATCTATAGTTGCTTGACCGTTTTCAATGGCAGCTTGCGCCCGGGCAATTAAATCTTCAGAGGCATCTGGCTTTTTTACTTCCCATTGTTGGACAAGGTAAGCGAGCCTCGCGCTGTACTGCGCATCGAAAGGACGATTGCTTTGTTGCTCTAAACATACAACAGCCGTCGTAACTGCAGCGACAACGTCTGCAGCACGCTTATCGTCCTCTTTAAACGCATCAGACTTTTCTTTAACGATTTTAAAAACAGTTTTGTCTTTTGTTTTGGTGTCTTTTAACAATTGTTGCAAAATTTGCTTGTCGGTTATTTTCGCTGCAGCAGCTTGGCGCAATTTGCTAGTGGACGCTTCGAGTGCAAATTTTGACAATTCAGCTTGATCATCCAAGGTATTGAAAATTTCTTCGAACAATTCATTTTTGCTGGTTAAACCCAAGAGCGCTAACAATGTCATTTTGTCGGTAACACGCTGACGTAATTGCGAGGCATCCAAAGTATTAGTGTCGATCAAATGAAGTAGACGCTGTTTTGAAATTTTTTGAATGCTGGCAGGCAAGCTGGACGTTTCAGAAATTCCGCTAAGACTTAAGAGCACATCCAAATCATTAATTTTATTAATGGCAGCGATACGTACTTTTTCATCATCACCACTTTTAATGATGCCAACCAAAGCATCCAGCGATAAGGATTCCAAATTAGTGGTTTTCTTTTCAACTACTTTCGGTTGAGATTTTTTACCCAATAAACGCGCTAGGAAAGACATAAAATTACCCTTTAAAAAAACAAACCAAGACCAACTCATCTAAAAAATAGTGGGGGTCTGGAAATGAACAATAGAAAAGTTTTACAAAATTTAAACAACAATATCCAACAACAAAACACCAATTAACCCGAGCGTGCCGACGATGGTTTCCATTGCTGACCAAGACGCAAATGTCTGCTTCAAGCTCAAGTTAAAATATTCTTTATACATCCAGAAACCGGAATCGTTAACGTGTGAACACATTAAACTGCCTGCACCAATCGCGAGCACCATAAGGTTGGGATTAATATCAGGAGATGCCAACACCAAGGGCGCCATAATACCCGCTGCAGTTAGGCCCGCAACTGTTGCTGAGCCAAGACTAACGCGAATAATTAACGCAATTAACCAACCGAGAAATAAAGGATTAGCGGGAATATTTTTTAGACTGGCTGCAATTTCATCGCTGACGCCACTATCAACAAAAATTTGCTTCAAAGCTCCAGCGCCCGCGATGATCAAGAGAATAACAGAAATATCTTTCAATGCCTGCGTAAAGCTTTGCATTAAGACGCCAATAGAATGACCGCGCGCAACGCCTAAGCTGTAACTGGCGACCGCTAGCGCAATCAGCATCACCATTAATGGGTTGCCGATAAAAGCGATATAGGGTTTCAAGGCAAGATTGCTGGCCGCCAAGGGTGCTAAAAGACTGGCCACACTGAGCATAATCACCGGCAACAAAGCAATCAAAAAGCTTTTACCGGTTGATGGCAAATCCTTATCAGCAACCAACGCCGGAGTAAAAGTTGCCAAAGGTTCGCTGCGAATATTTTTCAAGAATCGCGAAAAGATGGGTCCGGCAATCATCATTGTTGGTACTCCAACAACAAAACCGTAAATCAAGGTCAGCCCTATATCCGCATTAAATTGTGGGACCAACGCCGTAGGCGCAGGGTGCGGCGGCAAGAATCCGTGCGTTACCGAAAGCGCTGCCAGCAATGGGATTCCCAAATAAACCGCAGGCAATTTGGTTTGGTAAGCTACGGAAAAAACCAAGGGCACCAGCAGCACAAAACCCACATTGTAAAATAACGGAATACCTACAAATAAACCGGTGAGCATTAGCGCCCAGGTTATATATTTTTCACCGCAAAATTTAATCAATACCGACGTAATTTTTTGCGCGGCTCCGGAGTCAGCAATTAATTTACCGAACATCGCCCCAAGGCAAATAATTGCAGTTAGGGAACCCAGAACACTGCCCATGCCTTTTTCAACAGAGTCGGGAATTTTATCGAGCGGAATTCCCAACATTATTCCGCCAGTAATAGCGGTGATAAGAAATGCAATAAAGGGGTTAATATTCCAGCGCGCCGTTAATAACACCAAAAGCGCAATACAAATAACAACGGATAAAATAGACATAGTCGGCCTGATTATTATTGTGGAATTAAATACCGCAAGCGTGCGTTATTTAAGGTCCAATCCTATTTGATTGGCCTCATAAACAAGCGGTAAATAACTAAGTGCATGTCGACAACTCAAAGGATTGATCGGCATACCGGAACGTAAATCAAACTCGATGCCATGAGTTGGACAACGTAAAATATTATTCGAAAGACTGGCATGCGCTAGCGGTGCTTGCAAATGTGGACATTGATTGGCGATACAATAATGCCGTCCTTCTTCCTGGAACAAAATCCATTCGCGCCCACCGATACGAAATACACGGCGATAGCCATCATAAAGTTGATGCAATTTTTCCAGCGCAATAAACGCCATAAACAACCTCATAAAGCGTTAAGTCTGGCAACACAGTTGGCAATGCCCGATAGCATTTAACACATTAACCGGGCTTTTTCAGAGGGGCAAAATTTACGCTGTCTCAGGAACTATACGCAAGTAATTTTACGGTTATATACCTTCGCGCAAAAAATTCAGTTATTTTTTGCCATTATCATGCATCCAACTAATCACTTTTGAAGCTTCTGCAGTTAGAATGAGCGGGCCGATGACTGCGATTTTGCATCGTGGTTGACTTATCGCCCCTAACGAATTTTCTCCTATGACGAATCAAGCCTATCTGGAGCGATTGCGCGGTTTATCCAATCGCTTGGTAGCACTGCAAAAGCCGATTCGCATTTTGGATGCGATTAAATGGCCTGCTGATCTCGAAATCGTTTTTTTGGCTAAAGGCGGCCGCGAATTACCTAAATTGGGGGCCGATTTTTACCAAAATCAACGCCTCTCATTCGATACCGATAAAGTCTATTCACAGCTCAAAGAACTCAAATCCGATGTGCGCCGCGACCTTGGACGTGGCGATGCACTGGGTCAGATTCTCCAATCCACTATCGATCAATACCAAATCGTGATTGAGCTGCTGCGCACCCGCGGCACAGATCAATTCGGGCATTTCAGCAAACTGCTCTATGGTTCAGCGCAAGATAAAGTCCGCGGCGACCGCAAAACCCTGCGGGAAATGGGTGAGCGTCTGTGTCACATCTTCTCGCTTCCTGCTGTCGAACACCTAAATCGCCCTTACGCTAACAATATTTCGGCTGAGCAAGCGGTTGGCACCTTGCACGAGCGAATGGATAAATATTTCGGCAGCGGTGAAGTGCGCGTAGTGCTTAGCGATGACATAGTGTCGGATGCATCCGCCGGTGGCGATTGCATCAAAATTAATCGCCGCGCCATGTTTTCAGAGCTAGATTTGCAAGTGCTGGAAGTTCACGAAGGCTGGGTTCATATAGGCACCACGCTCAATGGCCGCGAGCAGCCTTGGGCGACCTGGCTCAGCGTGGGGTCGCCACGCATTACGGCGATTCAGGAAGGCATGGCGGTGTTAATGGAAACGCTAACCTTCAGCTCTTTTCCGCAACGCGCGCGCAGAATTAGCGACCGCGTAGTTGCGGTGGATTTAGCGGAACAAGGCGCAAACTTTTGTGAAGTTTATCGCTACTTTTTAGAGCGCGGCATTAGCAAACACGACAGCTATCGTGTAACCCAGCGTGTATTTCGCGGCGGCACTTTGGATGGCGGCTCGGTATTTACGAAAGATATTTCTTACGTAAAAGGTTTTGTAGAAAATGTGAATTTTATTCGCAGCGCGATTCAATCTGGCGTGCCTGAAATTATTCCGATGTTATTTGTTGGGAAAGTCACCCTGGATGATTTGCCGCTGCTGTACCAGTGTTATTTGGAAGGCGTAATTGCACCGCCTAAACATTTGCCATCCATGTTCCGCGACTTAAACGGGTTGTACGTGTGGTTTGGTTTTTCAAGCAGTATGGGGCTCATGAATATTGCGAAGGTGCAACAGCACTTCAGCAAGCTGTTTCAAAAAATGCCTGCATCCACTCCTTTATACCTCAACAAAAATGATGTTGAATTAGATTAAGTGAACACTTTTATTAAATGATGACGAACTACACAGTTGTAATTTCTGGCTCCAATATATTTTTTGAAAACTATAACAGCACTGCACCAGTGGTTGGATTTATTGCTTGCCGTTTAATTAAGGCACAAACCGAAGAACTCGCTATAGCAACCGCCAAGCGCGATATTTTAGTGGATTGGAACCGCAGCTTTAATGCCGACCGCAAACTTGGTTTACCCGTATTGCAACTCGAAAATATTGCGCCGTTTAAAGGCTGGATAAAACCCAAAACCACTCACGATTATTTTTGGTATACCGACGAAGAACATAAACAAAATCAAATTGCAGAATTAACCGCTGCGCCGAAAAAATGGTTTTGGAAAAAATAATAGTGCCCTGAAAATTATCCTTAGTGTGGCTGTGACCTTAAGCTGCATTAAGCGATAATTTTTAGGCAAAACTCTTTGAAGACCTATAGCCCGCATATACCTAAGAAATCCCGCCACCGTCTCCTTTCCAATATCAATAAAAATCCGGCATTTGCGCCATATGCTTCTATACTTCCAAGGAAGCGAAAAAAAAACAACAAACGCAAATAAATCTCATTACCGGCAAGTGGCGTTCTAGCCAAAAAATTCATGCATCAAGCTAAAATCCCGTTAAAAGGCTGGTTAAAACAGCAACAGCATATTATTCATAATTGCCTTTCCGCCGTATTAGTGCGCGTGTCGGAAAATGGCAATGTAAAATGCATTGCTCAAATTCCAGAAGTATCCCCGCAGGAAAAATTTAATCCAGATCAACAGACTGCCGTTGCCATTAAAGAAGTTATTCAAAAACAACGATTACATTTGGTACCGGTGGACGCAAACCAAATGCTTATGGCGCACCCGGTGGTATACCAAGGTCAAATTTGGGGCGCAGTAATTCTGCGTATTGGCAGTAACGATAAAAAAGTTATCAGCGACAACTTACATCTCTTGCAACAGGGACTGGTGTGGTTGCAGTTTCTGTTAACTCAACAGGCATTAATCCTAAGTGACTTACCTACAACCGATTTATCTAAAACTGAATTACCTCCATCTAACGAAGACCCGCAAAGCGAATTGCTAATGCAATTGATGACCAGCTTGCTAAAAGAAAATAGTTTGCAGGAAACCTCAATCAGCTTAGTCAATTTTTTTGCAACCCAGTTACAAGCATCGCGCGTGAGTTTTGGTTTGCTAAAAAGTAATGCTATAGATTTAACTGCGGTTTCGTTTTCAGCAAATTTCGATAAGCGCACCAGCGCCATGCAAGCTATCAGCAATGCCATGGACGAAGCGGTCGATCAACGAATTAATATTCACGTTGACAAAAATTCCGCAGCGGCTGATGAGCTATCAAAAATTCAACGCTGCCACCACAATCTTTTACGTGAACAACAGGCGGCTAGTGTAGATAGCTTTTTATTGCGCAAGGATTCTCAAATTCTAGGCGTACTCACTGTTGAATATAAAACCAATTTGCCAGAAAAAAATAGTTTATTAAAACCAGCGTTGCTATTGGTGAGTGATTTAATCGCATTAAAGCAATCTGGTGAGAATAATATTCGCCAGCAAATAAAAGCACGCGCTCAAAAAAAATTGCAGCCATTATTAGGCGGGGAAAAACTGACCCGAAAAATAGTCGCTATTATTGCAGTAGTATTATTTTTAATTTTGCTCTTCCCAGCCAATTACTGGGTTACGAGTGATGCAAGTTTACAAAGCAAGTACAAATATTTAGTAGTGTCACCACAGGATGGTTACCTAGAATCAATAAAAGTCAGGCCCGGAACCTACGTTAAAAAAGGTGACCTACTTGCACAACTTGATGATGAAGACTTGCGTTTGGAAAGACGCAAACTCTTCAGCCAAATGCAGCAATCACAGCAGGAATACGACAATGCTTTAGCAAATTCTAATCGCGCGCAGGCAGCCATTGCCAACGAAAAAGTCGAACAAGCTAGCAGTCAATTACAATTAATTGAACAACAACAATCGCGCACGCAACTGGTAGCATCGAGTGAAGGAATAATTACTTCAGACGATATTTCGCAATCGCTGGGAACACCTGTAAAACAAGGCCAGATTTTATTTGAAATTTCTGCAAACCAGGGTTACCTGGTTCAACTGTGGATAGACGAGCGCGACATAGCTCCGCTAAAGCCGGGCCAAGCCTGCAAAATTAAACTAACCAGCATTCCCAATGAAGTTTTTGAAGCGAGCGTAAAATCGATTACGCCAATTAGCGAAATTCGTGAAGGCAAAAATTATTTTCGCGTAGAAGCAACGCTTAATCGCGAAACTGCTGAACTGCGCCCAGGCATGACAGGTTCAGGAAAAGTGTTAGCGGGCCGTGAATGCCTGGGTTGGATATGGTTTCACGATATTTGGTATTGGCTAAGGTTAAAACTATGGCTGTAAACCAAAACCCGCTTTGGCAGCGCCTCGAAGTATTGCGCCCTTCCCTGCCTCGCCATATTGATTTCCAACGTCGCGATTACAACGGCGAACTTTGGTATTTGCTGCACGACAAAAGTAACGGACGTTTTCACCGGCTTACGCCTTCTGCCTATCGGCTATTAAGCTTTATGAACGGGCGCAATTCATTGCCGCAAATTTTACAGGCAGCTTCAGCGCCGGAGCTTTATGAAAACCCCGAAGAAATTCCCACGCGCGATGAACTCGTTCATCTCTTACAATATTTACACGTAGCGGATTTATTGTTGTGCGATATGCCGCCCAGCACGCAGGAATTATTTGCACGGCAACAGCAGAAAAAAAAGCAGCGTTGGTTGCAACTGTTAATGAATCCGCTGGTGTGGAAATTTTCGCTTGGCAACCCTAATCGCTTTTTGGAAAAACTGAATCCATTAGCGAAATTAATCACTTCTCCTGCAATGGGAATGGTATGGCTCTTGTGTGTAACCGTCGCACTCGTGCAAGCAGCCATGCATTGGACGGAATTAACACACGGGCAGCTGGATAAAATTTTATCGCCCCACAATTTATTTTTATTGTGGTTAACCTATCCACTATTAAAAATAGTGCATGAGTTAGGTCACGGCTTATTTACCAAAGCCTGGGGCGGTGATGTACATGAATTTGGCGTTATTTTTATGCTGGGAACGCCATTGCCCTATGTAGATGCCAGCGCTGCAACCGCGTTTAAAACCAAACGACAACGCATGCTCGTGAGTGCAGCGGGCATGGCGGTGGAATTATTTCTAGCAGCGCTCGCTTTACTAATCTGGATAAATGTCGAATCAGGATTATTAAAAGATATTTTATACAACGTCATTTTAATCGGTAGCGTTTCCACGTTATTTTTTAATGGCAATCCATTGATGCGATACGATGGTTACCATCTGCTAACAGATGCCATCGACCAACCCAATTTAGCCAGCCGAGCCAATCAGCAAATCAGTTATTTAATTCGCCGCTATGCGTATGGGCTGCAAGGTTTATATTCACCCGCGGGCAATTCACGTCAAGCAATTGCGTTAACAACTTATAGCATTGCCGCCCTTATTTATCGTTTATTTATTCTCGGTTCTATTATTTTATTGGCGGCGCACTATTTTCCAAAACTTGGTTTGGTGCTTGCGCTCTGGCTAATTGCTTTTCAAATTCTTTTGCCTGCAATTAAGTACAGTTTATTTCTAATAAAAAGCCCTGCATTAAAAGCAGTACGAAAACGTTCATTAGTTGTCGTTGGCAGCGGCATCGCGACACTTATTTTATTTCTCACTTTTATGCCCATGCCTAACTCCACATTCACTGAAGGTGTAATTTGGCTACCGGACAATGCAAGAATTAAAGCCGAAGCCTCTGGAGAAATTACGCAGCTTTTTATTAAAGACGGCGATCAAGTCACGCAAGGACAGCCAATTTTACAACTGACTAATCCCACTTTGATTGCGAACCTCGCCACCAAACAAGGAAGCCTGCGCGAATACGAAGCGCGCTTGCAAGAAGCCTGGAGCTATGACCGCAGTAAGGCGCAGCTACTTACACAAGATGCCGATGCAATTCGCGCCGAGGTAAATGTATTGCAAGAACGTGTTGATCATTTGACATTACGCAGCCCAACGGCGGGACGTTTGCGCATTACAAAACATTATCAACTCGAAGGCAGCTTTTTATCGCAAGGAGAAAGCGTTGCGCTGGTTGAAACCCACGAACCTTTACGCGTTCGCGCTGCTTTAACGCAAGAAGAAATTGGTTTGGTAAAACAGGCAACAAAAAAAGTAGAATTACGCCTGGCAAGTAAATTAGCGCAGCCTATTGATGCCGCTATAAGTCAGCAAGTCCCCGCAGGAACTTTTGAACTGCCCAGCCCTATATTAGGTGCAAAAGGTGGTGGCCGCATTACGCTGGATGCATCAAAACCCGAGGGCACTAAAACGGCGCAAATGATTTTTTTAGTAGACCTAACCGCAAAAAACCTTATACAAGAAAATCAATTTGGCGAGCGTGCTTATGTACGTTTTTATCATCCCGCCGAACCTATGGCAACTCAGTGGTATCGCAAATTTCAACAAATTTTCATCCGCAATTTTCAACACGCTTTTTAGTCGCATGAAAACGAATATTTTTACCCGAAAGCATGGATTTTCCCTGCGATTTTGCAAATCTCTTCTATAGTTAGGGTTCATAATTCCTCTTTGTTTAAACGCCTATGACCAAGTTTTTTATTAGCTTATTTTTAGTCGCCAGTGCCGGCAGCGCAATTGCACAAAATAATAATACTAATCAATTAAATTGCCGTATTGAACCTTCAACAATGATTGCGCTTAGCAGCCCTGTGGTTGGCGTTATCAGTGAAGTGCTGGTTGATAAAAACAGTAAGGTAGAAAAAGGTACCGTGGTTGCGCGGCTTGAAGCCAGTGTTGAAACTGCTACGGCGGAATTGCGCCGGGTTCAGGCTGACCTTCACAGCGATGTTGACGCACAGCGCCTGCAATTGGATTTTAGCCAACGCAATCTTGAGCGCGTTAATAATTTATACGAAAAAAAAGCGGCGTCTTTTACTGAATTGGATAAAGCGAAAACCGAACGTGCTATAGCGGCACAACAATTACAACAAGCACAAGATCGCAAACGTCAAGCTGATTTGGAATACAAACGTGCGCAGGCTGATTTACAAAAGCGAACTATTGTTAGCCCGGTGAGCGGCATTGTTGTTGAACGTTTTAAACAACCGGGCGAGCACATTGATTTTGAACCTGTATTAAAAATTGCGCATCTCGACCCATTAAAAGTTGAAGTCTTTGCCCCTTCCAGTTTGTACGGCGCAATTAAAGAAGGTATGAAAGCGACCGTAACGCCAGAACTTCGTTCGATTAACAAAACCTATACCGCTGACGTGGTATTGGTGGATCAAGTTATTGATGGCCCAAGCAATACGTTTGCAATTCGCCTTTCAATTCCAAACCCCGACAATAAAATTCCAAGCGGATTGAAATGCAAAGTCAGTTTTGAAGGTGTTAGTTTAAATTTGTTGGATGCCAAACGTCCTTAAATTAGTGTTAAAAAGTATTTGCACGTTTTTAGATATAAGTTTTTAGATAAAGGGAAGCATGGATTATAAAACTAACAATATCCCTTAATCTTTATACGCAATTCGCTGCGTATAAAAAAAGTAATTTGAGCAGCCATGTCAAAACCAACGCGCACACGTCGCCCCATTATTGAAGCTATAGAACCGCGGCTGTTGTTTTCGGCCACGGCAGATATTGCTGTTTTTGATGATGCGAGCCATTCCGTTGATTCACTCTCCCATGCTGCAAATAATTTGGATTTAACGCAGGTCTACCCAGATTTAATGGCGCAACCGCCGATCAGTGTTGCTGCAACTGATACAGAAAATTCCCATACACCTATCGCATTACCTGCAGATACACCTCAAGAAATCGCAACTCACTCTTTGGTATTTGTTGACACTCATGTCGATAATTACGAAGCGCTGGTAAAAGATATTTTAAACAATCCCGACAACAAAAATGTGGAGATTATTTATTTAGATGCAAATCAGGATGGCATTGCGCAAATCACCAAAACCTTAAGTACGCTATCAAATGTTTCGTCCATTCAATTAATATCGCACAGTGTTGCGGGTGAATTGCAACTCGGCAGTTCAATCATCAGTGAAACCACACTGGCACAATTTAAAAATCAATTACAAAGTTGGCAACGCGCGCTAACAACTGATGCCGATATTTTAATTTATGGATGCGATCTCGCTGCAAATAGCGCTGGCATAAATTTACTGCAAGACCTTAGTCAAATAACCGGTGCGGATACTGCAGCTAGCACAAACCTAACGGGTAATGCAGCTCCGAATGCTGATTGGGTATTGGAAAAAAATATTGGCCATATCGAAACAGCGGCTCTAATTGGCGCGCAACAAACTCAAACCTGGCACGGCGTTTTAGCAGATGTCACTTACATCAATACCGGCTCCGGCGGCAGCAATTACGCATTAATTCCCGGCGATTTTGCGGGGCAAAGTTTTCAAATTCCCAGCGCTGCAACGGTTGATCGTTTTAGTGTTGAGATCAATAAAACTGCAGGCGCAGCTGCACAAAATCTTTTTCTGGAAATTCGCGATGGCTACAACGGCAACGTCATCGGCAGCGCAATGGTTTCATCCAGTGCGCTAAGCGATGGCGTGCAGTGGGTGAATTTTGATTTCGCAGAAACTGCAGTCACGGCCTATCACGTTTACTGGGCGCGCTTAACCACGAGCGGTAGCGATGGTTTGGTGGCGGCGACTTACCACAACACCGATGTATTTGGCAGCGGTACATTTTTTAATAACGGCGGCGGCGCATCCTGGGATTTATCTTTTGCAGTCACCAATGTTGCCGCAACCAATAACGCGCCCAGCGTAATAATTACACCGACAAATTATTCCGCGACCGAACAAGTCGCGATGAATTTACACGGCACCGGTATTTCCGTAGCTGATATAGATGGCGATAGTTTAACAATCACCGTTGCAGCAACGTCCACCAACAGCCAACTCACTGCCAACCTTGGTACAACCGGCGTAACTATCAATTCAGGCAACGGCACTAATAGTTTGGCATTGCATGGAACTGCAGCTCAATTAAATGATTTTTTTAACGGCAATAACAGCGCAACCCTAACCTATCGCATTGCCGCTAACACACCCGTGGCCAGCTCAACACTTACCATTACCGCGAATGACGGCAGCTTGTCGGCCAATGACACAGCCATTATTAATATCACTGCCGTTAACGACGGGCCGGTTAATACCAAACCCGTCACACAAAATATCAATGAAGATACGCCCTTGGTTTTTAGTGCTGCCAACGGAAATCAAATCAGCATTGCCGATGTAGATGCCGGAAGTAACCCCGTGCAGACCACAATATCGGTAACCAACGGAGTTTTAAGTCTCGCGGGAATCACCGGACTAAGTTTCACCACCGGCGATGGCACTAGCGACACCAGCATGACATTTACTGGCACGCTCACTAACATTAACAACGCCTTGGCCGCGCTTACTTACACACCGACCAGTAATTTTAACGGCTCATCCACCCTAACCATTACGACCAACGATTTAGGTAATACCGGAACTGGCGGGCCGTTGAGCGATACAGATACAGTCATCATAAATGTGGCCGCCGTGAACGACGCGCCCACTACCGCGCATCCAATCCCCAACCAAAATGCACCTAAAAACGTTGCCTTCAATTACACCTTTGCTGCCAACACGTTTAGTGATGTGGATGCCGCCACAACACTGACTTACTCCGCCCAAGTCGGCGGCGGCGCTTTACCATCATGGTTGAGCTTCAACCCAACCACTCGCACTTTTAGTGGAACACCTACTAATAGCGATGTCGGCACGCTCAATATCGATGTCACCGCAGATGATGGCAGCGGCGGTACGGCTACAGATACTTTTTCGATTATTACCTCCGCCAATCTCGACACCAATTACATCAACACAGGTTCAAATGGCTTTGAGTTAACCGTATCTACAACAAACCAAGTCGGTCAAAGTTTCTCGTACACCAGCGGTAACGGCACTTATCTCGTCAATGAAATTAGCTTATTCACTGTGGCTTATGGCGCAGCGCCGCAAACGGTAACCGTACAATTATTGGATGCCTGGAACGGCACGGTTTTGGGAACAGACAGCGTTACATCCAACGACTTAAGCCAAGCTAATAAAGAATGGTATAGCTTTGATTTTGGCAATGTGTCACTCACCGACGGCACAACCTACTATATAAAAGTCAGCTCAACCGGCACCGACAATGCCATCAAGCTCGGCCACTTCGGCGATGTGGTCGGCGGAAACGTGTTGATCAATGGAGCAGACGACGCAACCAAAGATCTAGCCTTTAAGATGAGTTACGAAAACGGCAGCAACATTACGCCGGCGGTGGATTATTCCATCAGCGACAAAGCACTGAACAGCGAAGCAACCTTCAACTACAACATGTCCACTAATACTTTCTCGGATGCAGACCCGCTCGATACCCTAACTTACCGAGCGCATTTGGTCGGCCAAAGCGGCTTAAACTGGATTACCTTCGATACCTCAACTTTGCATTTTGGCGGCACGCCTCACTTCAACCAAATTGGCACCTGGCAAGTGGAAGTTGTGGCAACGGATAATCATGGCGCATCCACTTCAGAATTTTTTGATGTCGTAGTCTCGAATGCCAACACCGTGCCTGCGCCAATTCCCGATCAAAACGTGTTGGAAGGCACGCCCTACAACTTTCAATTTACCGCTTTCAACAATGCGAACGGCACACCTTTAACCTACACCGCAACTCAAGCTAATGGTAATCCACTACCGGCGTGGTTTAATTTTGATGCCGCAACCCGCACCTTTTACGGCATGGCGGACGATGGCGACGTAAACGTAAAATCGATCAAAGTTACTGCGAGCGATGGCTTGGGTGGCTCAGTGTCCGATACCTTTACGCTTAACGTTATCAATCAACAAGAAGCACCTTTTATTGTTAACCCCATCCCTGACCAAAACGCGATAGGCTTCGTGCCCTTTAATTTTTCGTTCGGCGCCAACGTAGCGGCCGACCCGGATATTGGCGATACACTCACTTATTCCGCGCAATTATCTGGCGGCGGCGCTTTACCAAGCTGGTTAAGTTACAACGCAACAACCCGCACCTTTAGCGGCACGCCCACCAATGCCGACGTTGGCACGTTGATAATTGACGTTATAGCAACCGATACCGCCAGCAATAACGCCACCGATACCTTTAATTTAGTAATTGCCGCTGGCAACACACCGCCCGTAAATACAGTGCCGACCGCACAAATAACCAATGAAGATGTACCGCTGATTTTTAAAGCAAGCAATGGCAACCAAATTCAAATTACCGATGTCGACGCCGGCAGCAACAGCGTACAAGTTAATCTTGGCGTTGCCCACGGTGGCTTAAGTTTAGCTGGCATCACTGGCCTGTCGTTTCTCACCGGCGATGGCACTAACGATGCAAGCATGAGTTTCACCGGCACGGTCATAGATATAAATGCTGCACTCGCAACGCTCACTTACACATCCACCGCAAATTATTTCGGTACAGACACACTCAACATCACTACCAACGATTTAGGCAACACCGGCATTGGTGGCGCACACAGCGATTCCGATAGCGTTTCGCTCACAGTGCTTTCGGTAAATGATGCCCCCACGGTTGCAAACGCAATTCCTAATCAAAACGCTACTGAAGATTCAGCCTTCAATTTTCAATTTGCATCCAACACATTTAGTGATGTCGATGTGGGCGATACCTTCACCTACACCGCAACGTTAATTGGCAGCGGCGCATTACCTTCATGGTTAAGTTTTAACGCAGTAACGCGCACCTTTAGCGGCACACCAACAAATTCCGACGTTGGAAACTTAACGATTGATGTAACCGCAAACGACGGCCATGGCGGAAACGGCACAGAAACTTTCGCAATTGTTATTGCAAATACGAATGACGCCCCCACAATTGCAAACCCAATTCCAGATCAAAACGCCGCGGAGGACTCCGCATTTAATTTCCAACTTCCGGTCAACACCTTTAATGACATAGATGTCGGAGACACTCTCACTTACACCAAACAATTAAATGGCGGCGGCGCATTACCATCATGGCTAACATTTAACGCAGCAACACGAACTTTTAGCGGAACACCAACAAATGCCGATGTTGGAACACTCAACATTGACGTAACCGCAAGCGATGGCAATGGCGGAGTTATCACTGATACTTTTTCATTAGTTATCGCAAACACTAACGACGCACCGACAATTGCCAATGCAATTCCAGATCAAAACGCAACTGAAGATTCCGTATTTAATTTTCAATTTCCAGCAAGTGCATTTAATGATGTGGATGTTGGGGACACGCTAACTTACACCACTCAACTAGATGGCGGCGGCGCATTACCATCGTGGTTAACATTTAACGCAGCAACACGCACCTTTAGCGGAACGCCAACCAATGCGGATGTTGGAACGCTTACAATTGATGTCACCGCAAGTGATGGCAACGGCGGAACTATCACCGATAGTTTTTCATTAGTTATCGCAAACACCAATGACGCTCCAACAATTGCAAATGCAATTCCCGATCAAAACGCGATTGAAGATTCAGCATTCAATTTTCAATTTCCTACGAATACATTTAACGATATTGATACAACAGATACACTCACATATACGGCACAATTAAATGGCGGCAGCGCGTTACCAACATGGCTAACATTTAACGCATCAATGCGCACCTTTATCGGAACACCAACCAATTCTGATGTGGGGATATTAGCAATTGATGTAATCGCAAGCGATGGTAACGGCGGAACCATCACCGACACTTTTGCATTAGTCATCGCTAACACTAACGATGCACCAACAATTGAAAATACAATTCCTAATCAAAATGCGATTGAAGATTCGGCATTCAATTTTCAAATTCCATCAAATATTTTTGACGATGCAGATGTTGGCGATACACTTACTTACTCCACGCAATTAACTGGTGGCGGTGCATTACCGTCATGGTTACATTTTAATGCAGCAACAAGTACTTTCAGCGGAACGCCAATTCATGGAAATGAAGGTGTTTATTCAATTGAAGTGACTGCAACTGACAGCCAAGGCGAATCTGTAAAAACCAATTTTTTTATAAATGTTTTGCATGCTAACCAAGCCCCAACCACGATTGGAATACCAACATTAAATACGGTGGAGAATAGTAGTGGCGATACCGTAGATTTACGTGCGGCATTTGCAGACCGGGAAGATCAAGCCACACAATTAACTTATTCTATTGTCGGCAACACCAATAGCACATTGGTAACTCAAACAACTATCGATGCGCAAACGGGTAAACTACAGCTCCACTACGGCGAAAATAAATTTGGTACGAGTCAAATTACAGTTCGAGCAACAGATACTCAAGGCGCGAGTGTCGATACAAGCTTTGATATAAATATTGCTTTCGTTAATCAGATTCCAACAACTACCGGCATTAAAAATTTCGACGTTATTCAAGGTAGCATTCCCAGCACCTTAAATTTAACGAAGATATTTAGCGATATTGAAAACGGAAGTAATTTGCAATACAGCCTCGTTAGCAACAGTAACTCAACGCTAATTCAATCTATTCAATTTAACCAGCAAACTCATATTGCTAGTATTCACTACAACTCAACACTGACAGGTGAAACCACTATTGTTTTACGCGCTACCGATAGCAACGGCGCATTTGTTGACAGCGAATTTAAAATTACGGTAATACCAAAACCAATACCACCACAAGAAATAATACCGGTAACGCCACCAGCAGTTACTGATAAAAATACTACCGTTAATAATCCTGGCAACAACCCTGGTGACGCGACTACTAATCCACGCCCTAATGATATCGGCGTTGCGCCGCCGCTCGGTGGCGGTAAAAATCCAATTCAAGATAATACGAATATTACAGATCCACTCGCTAACAATTTAATTGGACATAAGGATGCGGTCGGTGCGCAAACAATTATTGTTCCTACGCAAGCTAATCCAACGCAGGAAAATTTTGATCACAACCGTTATGATCGGATTGTTACCTTACAAGACACCCAAATTAAAAAACCGATTGATTCATTAAATACGCGTCCGCTAGTGTCTTCGTTAATTTTACCGGGTGAAGGTTATAGCGCTGCCGACGCGGAAGAGTTCAGCGCACAACTACGAAAAATTCGTCAGGAAATGGATGACACCATTGAAGAAGAGCAACAACAAAAAGCGCTGATTTCAGGAATAACCTTATCACTCACCACGGGTATATTAATCTGGTCGTTGAGAGCAAGTAGTTTGTTGTTAACTTTAATGTCCATGCTTCCGCTATGGCGCGGTATAGATCCATTGCCAATTTTGGAAGAAGTTAACAAGCGTAAAAAGGATATTGAAAAACAACGCAGCGATAAAAAAGCGGAAGATCAAAGCGCGAAAGAAGTTGGTTACTTATTTGACAACAATGATAACAACATAAAAAAAACTAAGGACAACGGGTGATGATTCGTATAACTCCTGCCATTCGTTTAAGTATCGGCCTAATCATTTTGGTCATATCGATTCTTTTATTAGCGCAAGCCTTAGGCTTAACCTCAGGCACAGAGAAACAACAATTTGAGACTCGCAAACAAATTGCTGAAACCCTTGCAGCACAAATAAATTTAGCCGTTAGCCGTGGTGACGATAGTTTGGTACGCGACCTAATGAGCACCGCCATAGAACGAAATACCGACATGCAATCCGCCGCGATTCGCAAAAGTGACGGTGAAATGTTACTCGAAACCAATAATCACGCTGAATTTTGGAAAGGCGCCGAAGCAAAAAAATCTACACCAACTCACATGCGCTTTCCGCTGATTATTAATAATCTTACGC
Source organism: Gammaproteobacteria bacterium (assembly GCA_004172865.1). Taxonomy (GTDB): domain Bacteria; phylum Pseudomonadota; class Gammaproteobacteria; order Pseudomonadales; family Cellvibrionaceae; genus Cellvibrio. The sequence continues at coordinate 280,522 of SEBV01000010.1, forward strand.
GTGCAAATACTGAAATTACTTTTAAACCACTAAGCAGCGAAACTCATCCGCTATTTCATATTCCAACGTTTATAGTTCTCATTATTTTCGTCACGATCAGTGGCTTCGTTGGGTTCTGGCTATACATTCGCCGCGTGCTTAAACATTTGGACCCAAGCTCTGTTGTGCCAGCGCGCGTGCGCAACGCACTAAATATTTTGGCAGAAGGCGTTTTAATTTTAGATAAGCGCGAACAAATTGTGCTGGCAAATACATCGCTACTCCAAAACCTGAAAAAACCTGAGCAGAATATAATAGGAAAAAAAGCGAGCAGTTTAGGTTGGCAACTTATTGAGCATCAGGACACCACAGAATTTCCATGGCTAACGGCATTAAAATCAAATGTTAAACAAGTTAACATTCGCATTGCCCTTCCCACTGCGGAAGAAACAACAAAAATCTTTCGCGTAAATGCGGTACCCATTCTTGATGCAAAAGGTTTGAGCCAGGGCACCATTGCAGTTTTCGATGATATTACCGAGCTGGAAGAAAAAACCTTGCTGCTGGAAGATATGATTAAAGAACTAGCGAAATCTCGCGCCGCCATTGAATCACAAAATAAAGAATTAACATTTTTAGCAACACGCGACCCACTCACAAATTGTTTCAACCGCCGCGCACTCTACGAATATCTTGAAGGGAAATCTGCAGGCTCGCTAAAACCCAATACCGACTATGCATGCATTATGGCCGACATAGATCACTTCAAACGCGTAAACGATACCTACGGCCACGGCGTCGGCGACGACGTTATTAAAATGATGGCAACCACAATTAAAGAAGTCGTACGCGAAAAAGATATAGTCGCGCGCATGGGCGGCGAAGAATTCTGCATCATTTTGCCCAACACATCATTAGACGTAGCACACAACATTGCCGAACGCTGCCGCGAAAAAATCTGGTCGAAAATTACCGGCGGCGTAAAAGTCACCGCAAGTTTCGGCGTAACTTCAATAACCCTCGGCGCAAAAGATTTCACCGCAATAATTCACCAAGCGGATGAAGCGCTTTACGCATCAAAAGAAAATGGAAGGAACCGCGTAACGTCGTGGAGTACGGAAACTACGTCGAAGGGTGGATAGGTTTTGATTCTGGATAATTAAATTGATTTTCGGAATTCAATTCATATGCATTACCAAGCTGCAGCTTGGGAACGAGACGAACTTATACTCAATAAAAATCAATCAAAACACAATTCGATCACAACAAACTAGAATTTTGGGTCGAAACTTAATCCGACCCCAAAATTAATTCACAATGAGTTCGTATTCAATGTCCTGAACCATTTTTCCAAATGCCTCGTTCTCACGATTATACTTTGCCTGAAACTTCAGGATATGCGCGCCTTTAGAAAGTGGTTTCAACATAATCCAAAAGCCATCTGTTGCCGAAGGGTATGCATCATAAGACTCTATGTTTTTGGCAACGCGAGAAAATATATTAAAGCATTGTTCAGAAGAAAGGCGAGTATGTGCAGGATTAGAAGCCTTCTTTGAATCAAGCTCAATATTGATTTCAATTAAAGTATCGTTATTTAGCGCGGCATATTCTTTTGCTTGATCACAAGACAATGTTTTATTATTTGGTTTCCAATAAACCATGTTAATGACAGGGAAGAAAATATATTTTCCAGATGGAATTTCACATTTTCTTTTAATAATCGATGAACCAAATCCACCAGCCAAAAACCAAACATTTCCACTTTGGCCTTGATGGCAGTTCTCTCCTGTTCTGTCCCATACCGGGTTAATATCACGCGGAATGGAATAAGCCCATTGCCACCATATATTGGGGTATTCTGATATTGTTTTTTCTTCAACAATTTTCTCTGGGGCGACCATTAGTTCTTCGAAATTTGATGCTTTGCAGCTAATAGAAAATATTGCAAGAAATAATATTGTTATTTTTTTCATAACTATAAATCCTTTAAATGACATATTGTGACAGACCAAGTCTAACGATAGTTTCAAGATATTGGCCGTAGATTAGCAAAAAATAATTGAATCAAAAAGCCTTTATGCCTTGCCGGACTACCCCAATACTAGCAGCTCACACCAGAAAAGCATGATTACATATAAATTGTTGTTTAATAAAAATTAACTCGATTGAATCTTAATCAAACACCCTACCCACCTCTTCCGCAATAATCCTAGCCCCCGCTTCCATTACACTCGCATCCTGACAATAAGTCACTCTTATGCACTCATGCCGATGCTGCCATTCTTCTTCCAAACCCGGAAAAAAATGATGGCCGGAAATAACCAAAACCCCACGAGCTTTTAAACGTTGGTAAAGTTCTTCGCTTGTTATAGGTAAAGCTTTAAACCACAGCCATAAGAAAATTGCGCCTTCGGGTTTGTGGATTCGGTAAGGTAAATCGCCTAAATGCTGTTTGAAAATTCGTACCGCGTTTTCCATTCTTTCGCGATAAAACGGAGCGACTACTTCGCGGCTGAGTTTTAGGATTTTTTCATCCGCCAATAATTGTTTTGCGAGTGCAGGGCCAAAGTTGCCACAAGCTAAATTGACGATGGTATTTGCTTTCGCGAATGCATTTATCACCTTCGGATTTGCAATGACGATTCCGGTGCGTGCGCCGGGCAAACCTAATTTGGATAAGCTCAATACTAAAATAGTATTTTTATTCCAATGCGGTTTTATATCCGCAAATAAAATATTGGGGAATGGAGTTCCGTATGCGCCGTCAACAATGAGGGGGACGTCGTGTTCTTGCGCTAGCTGGTCGAGGTGACCCAGCTCTTCATCGCTGATTACATTGCCAGTGGGATTGGTGGGGCGCGATACGCAAATTGCACCGGTGTTTTCAGTGATGTGAAGTTTGGAGAAGTCTACGTGATACTTAAAAAATCCATCGTCCAATAATTCAATGCTAGGGCGAGTGGATGTAAAAAAATCTTCGCCGATTCCTAAATCGCTGTAGCCCAAATATTCGGGCGCGAGTGGGAATTGAATTTGTTTTTTAACACCATTTTCGTATTCGCCCGCGAACATATTAAACAACACAAAAAATGCAGATTGGCTGCCGTTGCTGAGCGCGATATTGTCGCGTGTGAGTGGCCAACCGTATTCGCTATTGAGCATTTGAGCGAGCGCATCCAACACTTCTACGTCACCTTGCGGCGGCTGATAAACGCCGAGCAATTGATGTGCTTGTTGTGGGTCTTGCAGAGTTTTTTCGAGTGCTTCGGCGAAGGCTTCTTCCATCGCTGGAATTCGAGCGGGGTTGCCGCCGCCCATAAAAATCATATTGGGATTGGTACGCAGGGCATCGCCCATGTCGTCCATCAATTGGACTATGCCAGCGTTGCCACCGAGTTTGTTGCCGAAACGTGAAAATTGCATGTGAGATTCCGTGCTGGGGAAAATATAGCGGGCAATCTAGCGCGGAATACAGGGAATGGGAACAATTGAAATTGGTTATAGAGGGGAGATGTAAAACTTATTGGGAGGAAATGGAAATTGTGGGTCAGGTTGCTCGTAAAGCTAGATCGAGCAACGCTTAAATCAAACCAAACTTGCGCAAAACTTCCTGCAATTTTTCGGGGCTTACGGGCTTTTGGATAAACTCCATTGCGCCTAACTTGGTAACGCGGGCATGGGCGTCTGGTTGAATATCGCCAGAGATCACGATAATCATGGCGTCGAGTCCTTCAGCTTTTACGGCTTCCAGAACTTGATAGCCATCCATTTCAGGCATGGTCAAATCCAGAAAAACCATTTCGCCCTTGCCTGCGCGTATTGCTTGAATGCCTTCCAATCCATTGGTTGCAAAGGTGATTTCAACATCCCAACCCGCCGGTAACGCCTTGGCGACCTGCTTGCGAGCCATGTTGGAATCATCACAAATAAGAAGAGGTATGGTCATAAATCGTGTTTTTGAGCGCAACTATTAATGGAATAACCTGAGTATAGACAGGCATTCTCACTTCGCTGAACTTTTCACCACACTTTTTTGGTTTGGCTGCGGGTGCTACCTTAGATACTCAGTAGAACGGACGCTCGAAACCAAATCGCACCCACTTATCGCCCATCAAAAAACGCCTCAACGGAAAGATTAAAGCGCTCGTTTTCCAGATTATCCACGTATCCCAAATGCAATTTTGAGTTGGCAAACCAGGGCAAGCTTTCAAGCTGGCTGTGATTAGCGGGCAGACGATCAACTTCGCCAAGCAGGTCGCGCACCTCATTGAGCGTTAAGCGAGCCAGGTCGCGGCTCAGTACAAACTCGTTTTGCTGAGTGATGGCAATAACATTATTGGATAACAGAACCTCACGGATACGCTGCCATTGATCGCTTGAAAGCCCAAGCTGCAAAAATTCGCGATTCCTAACACTACTGCCTTTATGGGATGCTTCATGGAACTGCCAAAGCACCAATAAACAAGCAAAAAAATCCGGGTAGCCGCGGTCTTTCATATCCACTTGATACAGCTCGATACTGCGAACCAAAATGGCTCCACCCAGGATAACCATCCAGCTAATGTTAATCCACAGCAGGAAGAGAGGAACCACAGCAAATGCACCGTAGATCAACTTGAAGCTGGAATGCGAAACCATAAATGCAAAGCCGGATTTGATTAACTCAAACACCAGTAGAGTTACTACGCCACCGATAGCCGCATGCCTGAGCCGAACTTTGCAATTGGGTACGGCGACAAATAATAAGGTGAAGGCTGACGCGGTTAGCAGCCAGGGTATCCATTCAAAAGCGACGTCCAACAAACTCAAGCTTTCGTAATGAAGTACAAAAGTACGCAGCGCGATTAGATAGGTTTTCATAAATACAGCGAGGCCAATCAGTAACGGCCCCAAACTTAAAATCGCCCAATACAGCAAAAAGTTGGAAACGCCCTTGCGCTGACGTTGCACATTCCAAATCCCATTGAAATTTTGCTCGATATTTTTGAGCATAAAATAAGCAGATAGCATTAAAAATATCACGCCTACAGCGGTGAGCTTGCGCGCTTGTTGCGAAAAATCGCTGAGGTACTTGGTGATGGTTTGTTCATTGCCGGGCAAAAGCTGCGAATAAATCAGCGATTGGAATTGATCACCCACTGACGAAAACGCGGGAATAATCGAAAACATGGAATAGCTAACAGTCAGCAAGGGAACAATTGCAAACAGCGTCATATAAGTGAGGGAGGCAGCGCTTTTTTGGCAATCCTTTTCCCCATAAAGCTTGAACGCCAGAGTGAGGCAACGGCGAATAACACGATAATAATGGTTAATTTCAGTAAGCAATGACCTGCCCTCTTTTAACACGCCCGGAATCATTTAAGGGCTATAATGCGGTTTTTTATCCAGATTAAATACTATGCCGACACTTTACCATAACCCGCGCTGCTCCAAATCACGCGAAGCATTAGCGCTTTTGCAAACCAATGGATGCGATCCGGATATTGTGTTGTATTTGGAAACTCTGCCCACCGCCAAACAATTGAAACAATTGCTCGCCACTTTAGGTATTAGCGCACGCCAATTATTGCGCAAAACTGAAGACGCCTACAAAGAATTACATCTTGATGATGAAAAGCTTAGCGAAGCGGCGCTAATAAAAGCTATGGTCACTAATCCAAAATTAATTGAACGACCGATTTTTATTAATGGCGATAAAGCCGTAATTGGTCGTCCACCAGAAAACGTATTACAGATTATTTAATTCAATGGTTAAAAAAGTTAAACATTTTTGAGAAAAGTATGACGCCCTATATTTTGATTTTGTACTACAGCCGCTTCGGTGCAACCTTTGAAATGGCTAAACAAATTGCGCGTGGTGTGGAGCAAGCAGGCGCAATTGAAGCGCGTTTGCGCACAGTGCCAGCAGTATCGCCCGTCACCGAAGCGAGCGAACCCGCAATTCCCACTGAAGGCGCAATTTATTGCAGCGAAAGTGATTTGAAAAATTGCTCAGGTTTAATTCTTGGCAGCCCTACTCGTTTTGGCAATATGGCCGCACCTATGAAATACTTTTTGGATGGCACCAGCAACGCGTGGGTTAACGGCGATTTAATTAACAAACCAGCCGCTGTATTTACTTCAACATCCACCTTGCACGGTGGACAAGAAAGCACACTCTTATCGATGATGTTGCCTTTAATACACCACGGTATGCTGATTACTGGAATTCCCTTTAGCGAATCCGCATTATCAACCACCAAAACCGGCGGCTCACCTTATGGAGCGTCGCATTTGGCAAGCGGAGATAGCCCACACAAATTAAGTGACGATGAAATTTCATTATGCCAGGCACTTGGCAAGCGTCTTGCAAAAATCGCGTTGAAGCTGGGAGCGGAATAATGGGTGATCGCAACAGCAAAAAAAATACTGAAATTCCGAGCAAAGAAGAGTTAATTAAGGCAAGTGTTCAGGTGAGGCAAAAATTAACAATTGGGCGATGGGTAACGCACCTAAGTTACGGCGCAATTTTGGTATTAATAAGCTGGTTGAATTTCTTGCCTGCCGATAGCAGCATTAAATTATGGATAGTAAAAGTAATTCCCCTACTTATTTTTATTCCCGGCTTTCTGCAACAAAAGTATCGCACTTACAGCTGGTTATGCTTTGCCATTTTGCCATATTTTATTTGGATAACTCCTTTGGTTATGGCTCGCGGTGACTGGAGTGATTGGACAATGATAGTGCTCATAGTCATTTTATTTATAGCCGCCATGATGACCAGCCGCTGGATGCAACAGCAATCCCATTTGGATTGGCAAATTTCAAATACACCGTCAAACTAATTTTATATAGGAAGAAATTGTGAATTATCCTCAACAAAAACCGCGTGGAGCTTTTCGTCGCTTTTTTAGCGGAATAGGTTCGGTCTTCACCTTTTTACGCAATCTGGTAATGAATATTTTTTTTATAATATTCCTCTTAATAATTTTTGTAGTGATTGGCAGCAGCGCACCTAAACCGCTGCCTGACAGCTTCGCGTTGCGCGTTGCGCCGAGCGGTGTATTGGTGGATCAACGCAGCTACTTGGATACCGCCAGCCTGTTAATGAAAGATGACAAAGAAGAATCTGAAACTCTAGTGCGCGATGTGGTTGATGCAATCAATTACGCCGCTGAAGACAAACGCGTAGACAGCATCGTTTTAGAATTAGGTGGATTACGCGGCGGTGGCATCACCAAGATGAGCGAAATCGGCCAAGCCTTATTAACGTTTAAAGCCAAGAGCAAAAAAATTATTGCGGTGAGCGATAGTTATAGCCAGGATCAATATTTTTTAGCCAGCTACGCCGATGAAATTTACTTACACAAAATGGGTGAAGTGCAATTAACAGGTTTCGGTCGCTACATGACTTATTACAAAACCGCACTTGAAAAACTCGGTGTAAATGTTCACGTATTTCGCTCCGGTAAATATAAAGATTACGTAGAGCCCTACTTGCGTGACGATATGTCGGACGAATCGCGTGAGCACAATTCACAATGGCTAAATGCCCTTTGGTTGCAATACACAGCAACTGTAGAAGCTCAGCGCAAATTGCCCGACGGTAGCTTAAATAATTTGATCAACAATTTGGACGTTAAATTAACCGAAGTAAAAGGCGATAGCGCGCAGCTTGCACTCAACGAAAAGTTAGTTGATAAATTAGTCACGCGCAACGAAATTGATAATTTGCTAATCGAGAAATTTGGCAAAAGCGACGAAGGTGAATTTTACAAAGCTGTTGGCGTTCATTCTTATTTAGCCGAAACCCACTTGCACAAAATGCCTAAAGCAGAACAAGTTGGTTTGATAGTCGCTTCTGGCACTATTCAAGATGGTTATCAACAAGAGGGCTCAATTGGAAGCGAAAACTTCGTAGAACTTTTACGCGGCGTTAAAGACGATAAATCGATTAAAGCCTTGGTTATCCGCGTAGACAGTGGCGGTGGCAGTGCGTTTGCGTCTGAAATTATTCGCGGTGAAATTGAAGCGATTCACGCGCAAAAAATCCCAATCTTTATTTCAATGGGCAGTGTTGCAGCATCAGGCGGTTATTGGCTGGCAACTGCTGGCGATGAAATTTGGGCAACTCCCACAACAATCACTGGCTCAATTGGCGTGTTCGGTGCCTTCCCTACACTTGAAAATAGCTTACAAAAAATTGGTTTAAATACCGATGGAATTAGTACGACCGAATTAGGCGGCGCTCCCAGTATTGAACGCCCACTCGCGCCTAAAATGAATACTGTTATTCAATCTGGTGTTGATCATACCTATCAAAGCTTTATTAAATTAGTTGCTAATGCGCGCAAAAAAGAAGTGGCGGAAATTCATGAAATAGCACAAGGCCATGTATGGACAGGCGCGAAGGCAAAAGAAATTGGATTGGTCGATCACCTCGGCACTTTAAACGAAGTGATTGCGGCAGCGGCATCACGTGCTGAATTAAAGGAATACAGTGTGCAGTTGATTACTCAAAAACTTTCACCTAAAGAAGAATTTATTCGTAAAATTCTCGGTGACGACGCAAAAGTTTTTGTGCCGAAATCGCTGCTAAAACCTTTAGTTGATTTGCAAACGGTGCAACAAGAGTTGTCACCATTGTTGAAACCTTTATTGGCATTGCAACACCTGACCGACCCACAAGGAATTTACGCGAGCTGCCTGGAATGCGTCAGTCCTTAAGTGTTAGCTCTTAGTTGTAATACTTAGTAAAAAATAAAAAAAGCGCGCCATTAATATGAGCGCGCTTTTTTTGACTGTTATTTTTCAATCTACTACAAAATAATTAATGATCTTCGACCAAAGTCAGCATCCAGCTAACGCCGAAACGATCTATTAGCATTCCATATAGCGGCGACCAAAATGTACTGCCCAATGCCATCAAAATGTGGCCTCCATCAGCAAGTGCGCTAAACGCACTTTCAACTTCCATCACTGTCGGAAAAGCAAGCGAAAGACTAAAACCTTTAAAGCCAATGTCATCATTGCGACCATCCGACACCATTATTCGGTGACCCGCGATAGTCATTGAAGCGTGCATAACCTTATTTTCAAAGCCGGGCTGAATTACCCCAGGTGGTAATGGTTGAGGGCTGTCGTTAAATAGCATAACCATCTCCACCTGTGCTCCAAGCGCTTTACGGTAAAACTCAATCGCCTCTTCACAACGACCGCCAAAAAACAAATAGGGTTCGATTATTGCCTGAGCCATAGCGCCTCCAAAATAGATTGCGGTGATGATTTAAAGAAACAAAGCCTGGATTATACAAAGATTTTCAAAATCAGTTTTTTGTACGCCTGTATCGCATAGCCGAATAAACAAATATATACTCGGAAACGCAACTTGGTGCCACTCATACCTACAATAATAAATATGCTTTATAACCCGGATGAATAGGCCGCACGAATAAGCCCAGCTATACATTGCATCCAGCTTTCAATTAGTTTTAGCCAAGAACAACTTCCAACGATTCATTTTTAATAATAACCATGGAGTGATCTTATGAAAACAATGACCATTATCGGGCGAGCTTTTATCGCAATCGCCATGATTGTATTCGGCGTGCAGCATTTTGTTTATCTCGAATTTGTAACTCGCGCGTTTCCAGTCATACCGCTCTGGATTCCCGGCCATATTATTTTTGTATGCATTTTAGGTGCATTTTTAATTATCACCGGTGTTGCTGTTTTACTGCAAATCAAAGCGCGCACCCTAAGTGTATTCCTGGGTAGCACAATTTTGCTAACGTTTCTGCTCCTACTTTTACCATCGTTATTAACTAACTTAAATAACGGAATGGTATGGACTAATGCGGGAAAAGCACTGGTATTAGCAGGAGCGAATTTTTTGGTAGCTGCAAGCTTCGCCAAAGATAGCAACAATAATGTAATTAATGTACTGGAAAAACTGATTCCTTTAGGAAAATATTTTTTAGCAGGATTTTTTATTTTAGCGGGCATACTGCATTTTATTTACGCGCCATTCGTTGCAATGCTAATTCCAAAGTGGATTCCTGCACCGCTGTTCTGGACTTACTTCGCAGGTGTCGCACTCATAGTAGGTGCAATTGGTATGCTAATTCCGCGCACACAATTTTTGGCAGCTACGCTCTCAGCGATTATGGTTTTTATTTTGGTAATTATTTTGCATATTCCACGCGCCTTAGCGGACCTGCACCAACCCAATGAAACAACTGCTACTTTTGAAGCCTTGGCGATGTGTGGGATGGCAATTTTAATTGCTGTATTTGCAAAACAAGCTAAACGAATTAGCTAGAACTAACGATTAGCAAGCCAAATATTAGCGGCGGCAATAGTTGCCGCTAATTCTTCTGCTAGGCTTTTACACAACTGATCAACTCCGTCCAGATTATTATCAGCAATATTATTCTCAAGCACTCTTGATGCATCAGCAAAACGCTTTGCGCCAAGCGTACCAATTGAGCCGCGCATGGTGTGTAGCAACCGCGCCATATCTTCATAACGTTTTTCTTGCAGTGCCAGCTCAACTTTTTCCATGGATGCGACACTACTATTTACGAGATTACGAATCAAACCAATCGTTTTTTCAATTTGCGCGCTGTTGCCTGCAACCATAGAAAATAATTGATCGACATTAAAAATTCCATTTGGGCTTTGTGATGGCTCGGTGACGATTTCAAATTTGTCTTTATCAATCAGCGCTGAATTGTGATTGCCCAGATAACGATGAATTGTAGCGAGCATTTGCTCGACTTCTATAGGCTTGGCAATTAAATCATTCATGCCCGATGCAATACATTTCTCCCGCTCAAATTCGGTAACGCCTGCCGTCATCGCTAATACCGGCAGCGTCAACTCTAACTCATTACGTATAAAATGAGTTGCGGTGAAGCCATCCATTACTGGCATTTGAACGTCCATTAACACCAAATCATAACCATGGTTTTTATTGCGTAATAAATCCACCGCTTGTTTTCCGTCGTCGACGATATCAACCTTTGCACCGGCTTGCTCTAACAAACCTTTCGCCACAATTTGATTAAACGGATTGTCTTCCACCAACAATAAATTTCCGTTTATGCGGGTTTGAATTGTCTTATCCAACTCAGGTAGCGCGGATGCATTTTTTCCATGCCGCACCAGAACTTCATGCAAACTATCGAACAAGCTTGAGGATGTAATAGGTTTGAATAAATATGCATCTGGTTGAAAGGATACTTCACTTTTTACGAGTTGATTTCGCCCAAACGCATTCATCATAAGAATTATCGGTAGCGGAATTTCTGTTTCCGTACGTCTAATTATTTGCGATAGATTTTCGCCTTCAAGCGCGGGAATTTTCCAGTCGATGAGAATCGCATCGTAGGATTCATGAGTTTTATTTTTGTGTTGAATTAATTCAATAGCAGCTTCTGCTGTTGCACCGCAATCCGCCTGCCATTGCCATGTTTTAATTGTTTTTTGTAAATAATCTAATGTGGTTTGATTGTCATCTACCACCAGAAGTTTTAATTTACCCAGCAGTTTTTGTGAGCGAACTACTTCTTCATCGTTACCTGCAATAATCAGCGGTACCGTTACTGCAAATTCACTACCCTTCCCCAAAATACTTCTTATTTCAATTTTCCCACCCATTAATTCCGCAAGGCGGCGCGAAATTGTTAAACCCAAACCAGTACCACCAAACTTTCGCGTCATTGATGAATCGGCTTGGGTAAAGGGCGAAAACAATCTGTCCTGTTGCTCCTGGGTCATACCTATACCGGTATCACTTACGCAAAAATGTAACTGAATGTTGTTAGTATCGCGCGCCACTGTTTTAACCAGAACAGAAACTTCGCCATGTTCAGTAAACTTAATAGCATTGCCAACTAAATTTACTAAAATTTGTTGTAGACGATGAGCATCCCCGATAAAAATTTTAGGAACATCAGGTTCAATGCCTATCGCCAATTCCAAATTTTTATCGCCTGCATTTACACTCATGATAGTGGCAAGTGAATGCATGACATCCCCCAACCGAAATTGTGTTGGCGATAATTCCATGCGACCTGCTTCAATTTTTGAAAAATCCAGCACGTCATTTAAAATACTTAACAATGATTTTCCTGACGAACTTATCATCTCCAAATATTTTTGTTGGTCTGCAGAGAGTTCAGTTCGTGTCAGCAGTTCTGCCATACCCAGCACAGCATTAAGTGGTGTGCGAATTTCGTGGCTCATATTGGCAACGAATTCGCTTTTAGCCTGATTAGCAAGCTCGGCTCTTTCCATCGCTGTGCGCAATTCTAAATCCGCTCGTTTACGCTCAGTAATGTCGCGTACTATGCCTACAAATAAATGTTTGTTTTCAATATTTATGGCGTTGATGGCAAGCTCAAGAAAAAATGTTTTACCACTTTTATGCAAGCCCGGAAGCTCGACACTTTTTCTACCCACTACAGTTGGTTCCCCACCAGATAGATAACGCTTCATGCCCGCATCGTGTGCGGCTTGCATTTCTGTGGGCATAAGTATTTTGATGTTTGCACCCACCGCTTCTTCATTGCTGTAGCCGAAAATAACAGAAGCTGCGTGATTAAATGATTCGATAACACCGCGCTCATCTAACGTGATGATGCCCTCACCTACGTTATCCATAATCGTACGAATACGCAGTTCTTTATTGGTTGCTTCGCGCTCTGAACGCAACAGCTTTGACGCGAGCGGAATTATTTGTGCACGCAATAAAAAAACCCCACCTGCGGCTAAAAATAGCAGCATGGGAATGCTCCATTTAAATTGCTCGCGAATGGGTTCCAGAAGCTCTTCGGTATCTTTTTTTACTACTATGCCCAAACCAGTGTTTGAGAGTGGGCCGTAAGCTGCGACCACATTTATGTCGCGATAATCCAGCCCGCGATAAATGCCCGTATTTCCGCCTACCGCAAAGGTCATAGCAGTAGTTTTGCCGCTTTTGACTTCACGCTCAGACTCATAAACCTGAGGATGAGATCTATCTGGAAAACATAAGAGGCGGGAATTCTTGGAAATGCACATACGCAATTCGCTAGTTGCTCCCAACTCTTCGCTCAACACAATGTGACGCAATGATTCCTCTAAGACCAACGAGCCATTTAATGCTCCATCGCTACCGATAATGGGCACAGTTGTTTTTAGAAAAAGACCATCAGACCACATTAAAACGGCAGGTACATTCAAACCTAAGTCAATATCCAAATCAGGGCTTTGAATAAAAGATCCCGTGCTTAAAAGTTCGCGATGATTAACATCGTAAATAATAATTGCAGAAACGCCCATGTTAAGCACGCTTTGACCAGCAAGATTAAGCTCGTCGATATTAGCTTGGTCATTTGGGTTTTTCGCAAGATCATGAGACAGACGAATCACGCTAGGCCGGCCAGCCACTCCAAATGCCTTATTGGTTGATTGCTCAACTTCCAGATTAAATAGTGTTGTTTGATTTTTAACTGCTGACGTAAGATTCTGGGCCAAGACTCTTTCAAAAGTAGCTTGCTGCGCTGCAAACCCCGACACCCCTGCTGTGAGCGCGACTACCAATAAAAGCGCCGTACCTACAAAAACTATTTTGTCGCTGTCCGTAAAATAACGGCGCGACTGGTACCACTCCGAGTGATACCAGCCATCCCACAAACCCAAGGCCAAAAATATCATTGCGGTAGCAGTGTGAGCGGCCATGCGAGTTGCTTTGAAACCGTAGAGCAAATCCAGTTGAAGTAAATACCCAAGCAAGCCGGCAATGCCAATGAATAACAATAAAAATGTTAAACATTGAATGGCTATTCCTCTAACGCGGCTATTCACCTGGCGGGATAAAACCAAAATACTACTCGCCAAAAAAAATGCCACTGCAGTATTTAACGCCATTCGGCCAGGATTTGGGTTGCCATCTTTGAGCCAGTTATGCGCGGTCGGGAAATCTAGTCCTAGACCCATCCCCACAATATTTTCAACTATGGCAACGGCAGCGATAACAAGTACCCACCAACCAATCGCGCTTCGTAGAAAAGCTGACCAGCCAACATTTAACGCGGGAACAATAAGCGCGACACCCAGCAACACGAAACACATTGCAGCGCTCAAAACCATTCCGACGAAATCTGGCTTTATTTGCACAAGCAAAGGATTGTGCAAAAACCAGCCGAGGATAACCAGAAGCCCCAGCAGGAAATTTAAGACACCAGCCCATGTTTGACTACTTGTGAGTATTTTCATTAACACCTTGGCGGCCAGAAACTTGTATAAGTTGGCGCGAAACAGACGAATAGAGTGAAATGAGGGTGCTGTGAACCAGTACAGATCAGCAGGTTCACAACCAAATGTTTATTCAGAATAGGCTGAAACAGTAAGCTTCGCCATTTAATGGAGGGTTGAATCAGAAAACGAACGAGCCACGTCGGACTCGCTCATGCATATTGCAGATAAAAGATTAACTTTTGCGGGCTTTAACTCGAATTTTCTTAAAGAAGATAGCGAATAAGCCCATCATTAATAGGATGACAGCTGAAGGCTCTGGCACTTCAGAGCGGGTTACATCCACCGAAAAAGTGACATCACCCAGCCAAATCTTGCCGTTGTAAACGCTAAGAAATTCTTCCGCTTTACCGAATAAATCAAGATTGAGTTCGCACTCACCATTATTATAATTTTCTCGCTGGCAATAAGATTCATCTTTGCGCCAACTGGTACGCTGCGTAATTACTTCGGGGTTTATATCGTAATAGTTAGTACGGCCATCAAAAATATAAGAATTAAATTGAATCGTTTCTACTGTACTCGGGTCATCGTAATCGTCGAAGTCATCTATTGTTTTGCTAAAGTCATAACTTAACTCAACAGAATTGATGCTATCTGTTAAATTATTGTACCCATGTTTAGTTAAATCAAAATCAAAAACACGAGAACCTAAATCCAGAGTCTTGTTAACAGAAATAACATCCGTGATAACGAGTGCTTGAGAGCTAATCGGTATTAAACATGCGCACGCAATCAGCAATGAACTTAACTTATTCATAATCACCCCTAAACCTTATTTATTTTTGAATGCTAGTAAGTCGTACTAGACGAAATTAATGTAAAAACCAGCGGGAGAATTACATAAGCGAATAGGATGATCTGTGCGGCATTACACATTTACAAAAGCAGTTATAAGCGAGGAAAACAGAATGATTTCTACGGGGAAATTTAATACCAATAAAGATGATTTAGACGATAAATTTTTACTGGCTTTGAAATAGATTTCAGCGCTCAATAAATAGATATGTAGGGGCTAGCCACGTCTATCCAAAAAGCGCTGAAAATTTTTACACTACACAAGCTTTACGCTCGCAAAGTGAAGGCAAAAAAACCTTAGCGGTTTTCTTTAGCATTGCCTATACCTTTTTGTACGGCACCTTCAACTTGTTTGCCGATACCTTTAGCTTGTTGCTTTTCGCTACCTACGGCTTCGCCAACTTTTTGTTGAACTTTACCAGCGGTTTGCTTGATTGAGCCTTTCACTTGATCTTTATTCATGATATTCACCTTAAATAATGAGTGATTGAAATTAAATGAAAAGAACGATTTGATTACTCTAATCTGACTCAATATTTCGTTAAAAAATACTGCGTTCCAGAAATTTCCTTATAGTGGTATCGCTTCATTTCATGGTGCTAATATCTCATCAGGTCCACATAAGGTATGTTCGTTAGTTAACGCTTATGGTAAAAAATAATTCACTCAAAAAAAATTTAGCTTCCAATAAAAATTGCGGTCTAAGGTGACATTAATAACCATCTATAAAATTCAAAATTCCGCACTTAAATTCAATTTTTTAGACTGCTTAAATTGTTTTTTAAATTAACGCTTTCTAATGATATTTTTAGCATTATCTTTAAGAATTTACTAATTTTTAGCATTAGAAAAATTATTGAAGATAAAAATTTAGAATACTGGCTGCACAAACCAATTTACAGTTCGTTGATTTATTAACCCATGTACATTTGAAGCTGCGAATACCTCCATTAGTTTTTTCATGGAATTGATACCCTGAATTTCCTTGTCCCAAAAAATCAAGTCATGGATTCGGCCAGTATCATCCTGAAAAATATGTCGGGATCTAAAACCCGGCCTTAATCGCAACCATGAATCTATATCATGATTTCCTGCAATAAAATCGCTCAGCGTTTTATTTTTCGCTAAAAGAAAAGTTGTTACTTCAACAGCCCCATTTTGTTTCATATAATTTACCTCGTACAGTTCAGCGAATTTAAAGCGACGGGTGCTGCCAACTTTTGTAAACAACTTCCAAACTATATCCATCAGGATCAAACACGTTTGCCGCATAATAACGCGGGTCATAATGCAAACGTGCGCCGGGCTTACCGTTGTCTATTGCACCAGCGGAAATTGCGGCATCATAAAATATTTGTACTTGAATTTCGCTAGTTGCAATAAAACCAATATGAACCGCTCTTGAGTCAACATAACCTTCACGCAACCAAAAAAATACACGGCCATTGGCACCAAAACCTTTTAGATCAGGGTGGCCCGGCGGGCCCTGTTTTCCATCGTAATCATGTACATGATTTATGCCGAGCGGCTTTAACGCTTGCTCATAAAATGTGATGGAGCGTTTCACATCAGAAACGCTAATAAAAATATGATCCAGCATAAATTCCTCGCTTATTAAATATAAAAACCACCCGCTACTTCGATACGTTGCGCGTTAATCCAATTATTGTCATCCGATAAAAGCGAAGCGACGACCTTACCAACATCATCCGCCTCACCAACACGACTTAACGCAGTTTCATTTGCAAGTGTTTGCGCAAATTCGGGATTTTTATCCAGAGCACTATCCGCAAGTTCGGTGCGAATTCCCCCCGGTGAAACGCTGTTCACCTGAATTTCTCGCGCACCAAATTCTTTTGCGAGACATCTTGTGAATATATCCATTGCACCTTTGCATGCAGCATAGGGCGCGGTTCCTGCAAAAATAACCCGAGTAGTCGCACTGGTGATATTGATGATCTTACCCTTATCCGCCAATGAAGGTAGTAGAGCTTGTGTTAAGAAAAATGGTCCTTTGAAATGGATATTTAACATCTGATCAAAATAATTTTCGGTAACATCTGCAATCATTGCAAAACCACCTACTCCGGCATTATTAACAAGATAATCGAAATTATCGCGCTGCCATTTTTGTTTTAAAACACGAGAAAAAATTTGAACTCGATACATCACTTATATCAAGTTGCAAGGCAACCGCGGTACCACCCGCATCTTCAATTTGTTTGACTACTGCCAGCGCTTGCTCTTTCTGACGTAAAAATGTTACCACCACAGCTACACCGCGTTTAGCCAGCTGTAATGCTGCGCTACGACCAATACCGCGACTCGAACCCGTCACCAATGCAATTTTCATAATAAACCTCAGTTTTTCCATTCGGCAAATTTAATTAGGATTTCATTACCGAGTAGTTATCCTGCTCGATAACCTCAGGGTTTATAATATTTTCATCGCATCTAATTGCGTTATATTGATAAGACCAGAGTCTTGCCTAATCCTGCTTATGTAATTTTTACCGAGATCCGAATGACAACAAATTCGTTACAACTCATGTGCAATCTTGTAGATCGTGCCGGCCCCCGGAAAACCGAAACCGGTATTCCACGCCTTGCAATGGTTAGAGGAGAAATTCCTGCTCATCGCTTGGCCGCTGTATATGAGCCAATGATTAACTTGGTGTTACAAGGCAGCAAAGTGCTAACGATTGGCGAGCAAGTTTTGCATTACAACGCCGCCAGTTATTTTGTGATGTCTGTTGATTTACCAGCGACAGGAAAAGTGATTCCGGCCAGTGAAGGTAAACCTTATATGGCGGTGAGCCTCACCATTAGCGCAGCAGTTGTATCCGAAATGATTAGCAGCAACCCTGCGCTATCCATACCCGATAACGCCAAAGGTTTTTCTGTTTGTACAATGACAGATCGGCTCATGGACGCCTGGTGCCGATTACTTCAATTAATAGAAACACCGCAAGATATTCCGGCGCTAGCCCCACTTTATGAACGCGAATTACTTTATTTAGTATTACAGGGACCACAAGGCTGGTTGCTACAAGAAATCGCTAGTGCAGGAAGTGACTTAACGAAAATTCATAAATCCATTCAATGGATACGTCAGCATTATCAAAAAACGTTACCGGTCGAGCAACTTGCCGACGTAGCAGGAATGAGCAAGTCCGCGTTCCACCGCCACTTCAAAAGCATCACCGATTTGAGCCCGCTGCAATATCAAAAGCAAATGCGCTTGCTGGAAGCACGCCGGTTACTTTTAGAAAGCCAACAAGGCGCCGCGGAAATTTCTTATCAAGTAGGTTACGAAAGCCCATCGCAATTCAGCCGCGAATACGCACGCTTTTTTGGTTTGCCACCAACGCAAGATATTGCGGGGCTGAAAATGCTGCAGAGATTGGAAAATTAAATATTTAAAAATTTAATGTTTGGAGAAAGTAAATTGTGAGCAATGTATAACTACTCGTGAATTTAGTTTTGAGCTTAGATTTTGTATAAGGTTTTTGCACAGGAAAGCTAGAATGACGAGAATTAAAATCTGTGCAAGATCAAGCAATCTAATAGTTTTTAGGATGACGAATAATTACCAACAGCCTGAATAATTGTAGGATACTTTTCTAAGCTCCAGCTTAAGACCTCAGAAAATAGTACTTTCAATTTTACTTTCGCTTGAGTCTTTAATTCTTCAATCGCGAGCTCTTTTACGGCCAAAAGTAATTTATTTCCTCGCTGATTATCAGACTCTATAGATTCGATACCCTTAACCGTTAAACATACTCCTTTAAATACTCCATCAGAATATCCTGTATATGTAATAAATCCAGAAGATGACAACCATTCAATCGTAGGCTTTGCGATACTTGCGGGGTTTTTATTTCTAACAACCTCACTCATATTTTCTGATATTTCCTTTAGCGACTCATCCCAGTACTCATCATCGAGAGTAATAGCAAGATCACTTGGTGATATATCTATTTTCAAAGGAAAATTTTCGTAAGCCTGCGAAAGCGTCAATGCAGATATTGCTTTAAAAATCTCTATATTATTCAATACTTCATACCTCGTGAAATAGCATTCTATTAAAACCGACCAACTATATACACTCAGAGCCCAGTTCAAAGGGATTTGTAGTTTGAGCACATGAAGAATATTGAATTTAAGCGAAGATGGGAAACAGAAAATTGCGGAGACAAACTTAAAACAAGTTAGCAACTTCCTTGTCGCTCTCTTTCAATCAAAAACTATTTTTTCTTAAACACTGCAACACCACCACCAGACGGTGCGAGCGTTAGCGTTAAAGTATCAGCGCTGGTTTGTGTTGTTTCGGATTTATCCAATGTGGAAATTGTTTTTCCATCTTGCCAAACTTGTGCGCTGTAATTTCCTTTGCTTAAAAAATTAAGCGGTATGGTTACGGTACGACCTGATTCGTTAGTCATTGCGCCTAGATACCAGTCATTGCCTTTGCGACGGGCGGAAACTATGTATTCGCCGATATCGCCTTGCAGGATTCGCGTTTCGTCCCAGGTGGTTGGTACGTCTTTAATAAACTCCAAACCGTCTTGCCAATCGCTTTGTGGCTTGGGCCAAACGCCGTCGGTTTTGCTGTAGGTGATGGGCGAGTCGGCCAGCATTTGTAGCGGGCTGTCGTAAACCACATACATTGCAACGGCTTGCCCGCGTGTGGTTTTCACGTAGGGCAAAGTATTACGGCGCAGGCTTGGGAATTCAGCAGGCGTTGTATGGCGGAAACCACCGGGCGTGTAGTCGATAGGCCCGAGAACCATGCGCGTAAACGGCAAAGTCACGTTGTGAGTTGCGGTGATGCGACCGCTCCATTTGTTGTATTCAGCACCCATCACACCTTCTTGCGTTAAATAGTGGGGATAGGTTCTGAGCAAACCATTTGGCGGATATGCACCGTGCAAGTCGACCATGATGTGGTACTTGGCAGTCATGGTGAGTAGCTTGTGGAAATAGTCCACCATCTCCTGATCTGAGCGATCCATAAAATCTACTTTAATGCCTTTAATGCCCCATTTTTCGTAGGCCGCTAGGGCTTCTTCCATTTGCCAATCCAATTGCTGCCATTGCAGCCACACCCACACGCCTACGTTTTTGCTCTTTGCGTAGCTAATGATGGCGGGAATATCCATGGCAGCTGCGGGCTTAAGCAAATCAGAGCCAGGCTTGCTGGTGACGGTTGACCCTTGATGCCAACCCTCGTCGATCAAAATATATTGCAGGCCCAAGGTCGCAGCGAAGTCGATGTAAGCTTTGTAAGTGTCAGTATTCATGCCGGGCTTGGGAATGGCCACTTGATTGTCATTCCACCAGTCCCACGCGGTTTTGCCGGGCTTGATCCAGCTCGTATCTTTCATTTGCGTTGGCTCACCCAAGGCAGCAATTAGCGATGATTCCGTCAATTTACCGGGTGTATCGCCAACCATAATTACGCGCCATGGCGTTTTAAATCCTGCAGCAGATAAGGTGGCTCTCACAGAGGCTTTTTCCAAACCATCAGGGCGGCTATCGAAACGGGGAGTCAGGCGAACGTCCACACCATTAGCGCCATCGCCACGGCCTGTAAACCATGAACCTGGGTAATCGCGCACGTCGGATTCAGCCAAGGCAAAAGTTGTTTGGCCAACACCGGTTTTACAGACGAGAGGATTGTCGTAAAGATTATGTTCGCGAATCGCCGACGATTTAATCGGATCAAACTCGCCTTCATGGCTGTTGGCAAACTTACCGAGATTAAGACCAAAACAGGTGTAATCCGCCGCAAAACCGAAACGCGTTAATTCATTTTGAATCGTAAATTGCGTTAACCCGCTTTGGCTGGGTAGCTGGTAGCGAATCGCAACGCCTTCGTTGTAGGCGCGAATTACCAAATTTAAATTAAGCTTGCGCTCGTCTTTCGCCGTGAATTTAAAAGTAGATGTATTGTAATTATCTGCCACGGTTTTGGTTCTACCAGCAACCAAAGTAAAGCTGTCTTTTACGCTCTTCTCTTCTTTGCCTACGAACTGCAATTCGTTTTTGCCGATGGGTAATTCATTGATAATCAACCCCAGCGAAGACTCGCTGATAAATTGCTTGCCGTCCAAACTCACGGTATAGCTTAAGCCGTTGCCGTTGTTGGTGAGGTCAACCTGAATACGCGAGTTGGGGGATTTAAGACTGTAAGTATCTGCCTGGGCGAAACCGGCCAGCAGCAAGCAACTTGCCGATAGTAATAGCTTCTTTCTCATTATTCTCTCCTGCAATAAAGTGCGTTTGAGGCGGATTCACTGTAACCGAATACACCGAGCGTTATTTTTCACCATACGCGAGAATATTACGATAAATATTACATATTTAAACATTAAATCTATTTTGGCTGGATTTGGGCCACAAAAAATCCCCACCTATTTGTATAGATGAGGATTTTCGCGATTATAAAAATGGTGCGGCTAGTTTCCCTGCAAATGTTTTAACAAACGCGCTTTTAAGGCAGGCGGCAAGTTTTTGATGATTAGGCTATCACTCGCAGCATCGTAATGAATATTGTTGCCTAATAAATCTGCATCAAAACTCATGCTGAGCGAATCATTACGGCCACTAATGCGCGCGTAACTGCGAACCTGACTCGTGTCGGGAATAAATTCAGTTTTGATATGATCTTGCGTGGACGCAACGTAACGCGAAAAATGATCCGGCTCGTAAGTTTTTAGCTCTTCTGACAAGGTCGTTGAAAGATCATTAATAACAACCGCTTTGCCCGCTTTATTTTGCTCAAGGCAATAATCAACCACTTTATTACGCGTTAATTTCGCCGTGGTTTCATCGAGGGATTCGGCAAAATTATCAACGATTTTTAAAAACTCAACCGTATCGCTTTTAACATCATGCTTATCGCTAAAGCCGACAAATTCAGTAAAAGCATCAGACAATTCTTTCTCACCGCGCTCGCGCAACATAGCGAGATAAGTAACAGAGTCACCCGCTTCCCAATCTTGTAAATTAATTTTGGCGGCTAGCTTCAATTGTGCAGAATTCAAATATAAGCTATCGCTAACGGCGAGATCAGTATCCAAATAAATTCCGTGATTATGCTCCACCAAAAATACATAAAGTGAATCGCCTGCTTCGATTTTTTCGACGATAAAAAAAACATAAGCATCTAATGTAATTTCAGTTTTTTCTAGCGCATACGCAAATTGCTTCATGGCTTTGTGCGTAAAACTTTCAAAACCTAATCGCTCTTCGCGATATTCTTTCACCCAGGATGAAAATGGAAACTCGACAGTTTCCGCCGAAAAGCGACCGTAGAATTTTCCACCTTTGCGAATAAAATTTACTTTTAATTCATAGCCCAATTCATCGAGCTTGCCGCTTGTACTAAAGGCTTCAGGGCGCAGTTGCAATTTTGCGGAGTCAGTGGGTTGAACACGTTGAATTCGATGCGAGATGATGCTGGAGAAAGCCATAAGCAAAAGTTCTGAATGATGTAAAATGACGGGATAAATGAAAGCCCGAAGTTTAACACGCAGGTATTACAATGGATATTAAACAGACTTCCCTAGAAAGTATTCAACGCCTAAGACCAACGCCACGCTGGTCTGATGCGACTGTTTTTAACGGTATTGCACATTTTGTAGAAGTACCCAATGACACTGAACAAGATATAACCAGCCAAACCAAACAGCTCTTGGCGCAAGCAGAAACTACATTTAGTGAAATCGGCAGCGATAAATCGCAATTGCTGTCGGCAACTATCTATTTAACCAAAACCGAAAATGCCGCCGTTTTTAATCCAATATGGGAAGCATGGTTACCAGCAAATAGCGCTCCTTCGCGTGCTTGCATAAAAGTTGAATTGCTCGATCCCAAAATGCTAATTGAGATTGCGTTTGTTGCGGCGGTGAAAACTTCTTAACATTATTGTGAAATAAGGAAATAACATTATGTATGAACAACGGATTTCAGCTTTATTACTGACATTAAATCTATTCGTGACACTATCATGCTTCGCACAAACTGAAACTGAAAAAATGGACAAAGTAGTCCAGTCCTACGTTGACAATCAACAATTTATGGGTTCAGTTTTGGTTGCGCAAGGCGATAACATTATTTTGAATAAAGGCTATGGCTTTGCCAATGTAGAATGGGAAATTCCGAACACACCAGCCACTAAATTTAAACTAGCGTCAATTACAAAACAATTTACCGCAGCCAGTGTTTTGATACTTGAAGAACAAGGAAAATTAAAAACATCGGATTTCATTACCAAATATTTTCCAGATGTCCCTGCAGCATGGAATAAAATCACTATTCTCAATTTGCTAAATCACAGTTCAGGCATACCAGATTTTACGACCTTCCCGAATTACGAATCTTTTCAGTTATCGCCCACCACCGCATCAAAAACAATACTAACATTCAAAGATATGCCTTTAGACTTTGACGCAGGCCAACGAGTAAGCTATTCCAGTTCGGGTTATATTTTATTGGGAGCCTTAATAGAAAAAATAAGCGGAAAAAGTTACGAGTCGTTTGTACAGGATAATATTTTTTCTCGCGTAAACATGACAAATTCCGGTTATGCCTCCAATACAGAAATAATCATTCATCAAGCATCTGGCTACACTTGGGGTCCAATTGGTGTTAATAACGCTACTTATATTGATATGTCAGTTCCTTACGCCGCAGGTGCTCTCTATTCAACAACTGGCGACTTATTGAAATGGGAGAATGCAGTTTTTGGTGGAAAATTATTATCCTCTTCCTCGCTAAAAAAAATGATTACACCCTACAAGGAAGATTATGCGTTAGGTGTCTTTGTAGCAACTAACAAAGGTCAAGCCATAGTTCAGCATAACGGCGAGATCAATGGCTTCAACACTAATCTCATCTACTACTTGGATAAAAAAATTACTGTCGCAGTATTAGGAAATGTTAATACCTATGCGGTAGATGAAATTACAAATGCAATTGGTGCAATTGCACAAGGAGAAGATATTAAAAGCAGCACTGTTCGCAAGGAAATTAAAATTTCTAACGAAATTTTAAAAAAATACGTGGGCTCATACGAGTTATCACCGTCAGTAAACATGATAATTACCCTGAATGGAAATCATCTAATTAGTCAAGTCTCTAATCAGCAACAAACTGCGCCGCTCTTTGCTGAGACAGATGCACGATTTTTTGTTAAAGCATTTGCTGCCCAAATAGTTTTTTTTGAAAACGAAAGCCAAGTGGTTACGCATTTAGTACTACATCAAGGCGGAAATGACAAAAAAGCTTTGAAAAAAAATAATTAGTATTGAAGCCGTAGAATTACTTAAACCTAACGCGCGGTGAAAGATTTTTGTCTGCGCATTAAGGTTGATTTTCCGAATAGGGAATCAATTAAATCTACTGCAACTTCTGCGGTGCGATTGCGAACATCTAAGGCGGGGTTTAATTCCATTACATCAAGCGAAGCCATTAAACCTGTGTCGGCAATCATTTCCATACAGAGTTGTGCTTCGCGATACGTAGGGCCGCCGAAAATAGTGGTGCCTACGCCGGGTGCTATATCCGGGTCTAAAAAATCCACATCGAAACTAACATGAACGTGCGTGTTTTCATCGAGGTCGGCGAGTGCCAATTCCATGGTGTGGCGCATCCCCATCTCGTCGATAAAGCGCATATCAAACACTTCCAAATCTTGATCGTGTACGAATTTTTTTTCGCCAGCATCAACGCTGCGAATTCCAATTTGGCGAATCCATTTGGGGCTAATCGCTGGTACGTGTCCGCCAATTTCAATTAATTCTTGCGGGCCGAAACCACATAAACACGCGACCGGCATACCGTGAATATTTCCGCTGGGTGTGAGTTCGCTGGTATTAAAATCGGCGTGGGCATCCAACCAAATAATGCGCAATTTTTTATTGTTCTCGCGACAGTGACGTGCAACGGCGCTGATTGAACCTATACCAAGACAATGATCGCCGCCCAATAAAATTGGTAAGCGCTGCAATTTTAATTCAGCGTAAACAGCATCGTGTACAACGCGGTTCCATTCTGTGACTTCACTTAAATGGCGATAGCCTTGTTCAGCGGAAAGGCCAGGATTGAACGGGCCATTTAAATTGCCGCGATCAACCACGTCAACATCCTGCGCTTGTAAAGTTGACACTAAATTTGCGATGCGAATGGCCTCTGGCCCCATGCTTGCGCCGCGAGTTCCTGCACCAATATCAGTTGGTGCGCCAATGAGGGATACCGCTCTCAACTCTGTCATATCAATGCCCTTTATTGCGGTTGATTATGCAATTGAACACAGAAAAATCTGCATTTAAATAATGGTGTTAAAACTATAGTGAGATAAAAATTAAATCTACAGTTCACCCAACTGAATGCGATGAAATATAACAAGATTGAATCTGCGTATCTGTTATGACCATAACACAGCAAGCTCTCCAGCTTTACTTCAATATATTTCATTCACTACTTTTCTTTTCTACTAATTCGGATTAACACGACATCCATTCGCAACTTGAAAAAATATTTACCACCCCCACTTATAAATTTATTCGCGTATCTATGTTGTTGCGCACCTCAGAGAAGTATCCTCCATGCTAAAAAATATCCCCTTTTCATTACTCGAATTAGCGTCCATCCGCGAAGGCGGGAGCGTCGGTGAAACGCTGCAAAACTCCTTATGTTATGCGCAAGCTGCTGAAAAACTTGGCTTTAATCGTTTTTGGTTGGCGGAGCATCACAATATGGAGGGCATTGCCAGCTCGGCAACGGCAGTATTGATTGGTCATATTGCGGGTGGTACTAAAACCTTACGAGTTGGCTCCGGTGGAATTATGTTGCCGAACCATCCGCCACTGGTGATTGCGGAACAATTTGGAACCCTGGCGAGTTTGTACCCAGACCGAATTGATTTAGGATTGGGTCGCGCACCAGGCACAGACCAGATTACCAGCCGCGCCTTACGACGCGATAATCTTGCGGCAGATCAATTCCCCACCGAAGTAAATTTACTGCAACAATTGTTGGCGCCCTTAACGCGTGGGCAAAATTTAAAAGCAATTCCCGGTGCAGGCACCGAAGTTCCCATCTGGCTTTTAGGTTCAAGTTTATTTAGTGCGCAGCTCGCGGCAAAGCGCGGTTTGCCTTACGCTTTTGCCGGGCATTTTGCGCCGCGTTTAATGCGCGATGCGGTGCGAATTTATCAAACACAATTTCAGCCTTCAGCCACTCTTGATAACCCTTATGTGATGTTGGGTCTACCTGTTATCGTTGCAAAAACTGAAGCAGAAGCAAAATATTTAGCGACGACAAGCCACCAGAGAATTTTAGCTTTATTGCGCGGCCAACCGCTGTGGCTGAAGCCACCGGTGGAAAGCATGAATGGTTTATGGAACATTGAAGAAGAACTTCACGTGAAAGATTTTTTAGGATTAGCAGCAGTGGGAAATCCCGAACAAGTTAAAAGTAAATTGGAAAATCTTGTACGCGAATTAAATATTAATGAATTTATGTTTACGAACGATTTGTACGATCCGCAACAACGAATTGATTCGCTGCAATTCCTGGCGGATTTTAAAGCTGCATAATTTTTCTAGTCGATAATAAAAAGCCCCGGTTTTTGCCGGGGCTTTTTATTTCTAGCAACTAAACAGCGTTGGGATTACTGCGTAAATTGCACCCAGGCTGTATCCACCGCACCAACATTTTGCCCAATGGTGTAGCTGTAGCGAACTACGGCACCCACTGGAACACCGGTCACCGTTAAGGTATTTGTGTTGTCGGCATTGTGAGTGAGGCGAACATTTTGTTGGCCGCCACCATTTACGGTGTAATGAATATCTACCCAGGGAGCATTATTCGCATAAAACTTAACGCTAGTGGTTGTAGGCTTGGTGTATCCGTAAGCGGCAGCCGCTGAGCTTGACGAGCTGCTCGCCACTGAACTTTTGCTTGAGCTACTTGAACTGGCTACCGAGCTTTTGCTGGAGCTTGATGAACTCACCGCAGCTGGCAAGGTAAATTGCACCCAAGCAGTATCAGCAGCGCCCGTTGCTTGACCAACGGTGTAGCTGTAACGCACCACGGCACCAGCAGGAATTCCTGTTAACGCGTAAGTGTTTGAGTTATCCGCATTGTGCGTTAAGCGAATATTTTGCTGTGCTCCACCATTAATAGTGAAATGAATATCTGCCCAAGATGCATTGTTCACGTAAAAGTTCACGCTGGTATTCGACACAACTGTATGGCCATTAGTGGCAGCAACCGATGATGACGAAGACGATGAAGAACTTTTTACACTGCTGCTAGCAACGCTGACTTTTGATGATGAGGAAGCCACGCTAGCTTTTGACGATGAAGAAACACTGCTAACCACTGACGCCACGCTTGATGATTTAGCGCTCGACTTGGCTGAACTCGCCACCGACGATGACGATGCGACGGCTTGGCAAGCAGCGCTGGTGCCGCACTCCCAAACGACATCGTCAATCGCCATTTCAAAGTTAGCAGTAGGTTGTGGATCTATGCTGGCAATATTGAACAGTGAGGACATAGATTGCAGCGCGTTAATGCCACGGATTGCCGAAATCGGAATAGTAGCCTGTGCCCAATCACCAGTACGCACTAAACCATAAGTGGTGGTATTGGCCGGAAAGTTGACGTAATTCTCGTTGGTGAAAGTATCTGAGATTCCAACTTTGAAACCTACGTTTGCAGGAATCTTAATTCTGAATTTAAGGTTGCCGTTCACAAAATTGCTCATGTCACGCGCTTGCCTTGACGCAATACCACCACCAAACCATTGTGGTGCCGCGTATTTCCAGGCAATCACATTGCTACCTTCATACGCAGGAATAGTGCCCGCTGAGGTAGACGTTGTATTCCAAATCCAGATATCAGATGTCACGCCAGCTTCTTGCTTATTGGTCACAGAATTGCTGTCAGTGAACACCCCGAAGGTGCCAGTTTCTGGTTTAGTTTGGTTACCCAACTTCACTTCACCTTTACCGTCTAACTGATAAACGCGAATGTAGTCGATGTACATGGTGCCCGGTAAAGGCGCGGTCACTTGTGATGGATTTGCAGCATCCGTGAAATTTCCACCTACTGCCAAATTGAACAGGAAGTAGAAGGGAGCTTGGAATTCAGAAGATTCTGACGTGATTGGAATTGGCGTGTTGTACATATCGTGTTCAACGTTGTTATCAATAACGGTGAAACGAATTTGGGTATCCGTCCAATACATGCGATAAGTTACAAAGCGATTCACCAAAGGTGTGCTGGCAACATAAGCATTTTTGGTTTGCCATGCAGTGGATGCCGCACAGGATTCATTGCCAGTAACACAGGCTGTAGTTGAGTAGAAAATCGCGTTGGAGCCGGTGTAGCTATTAATGTCTGCACCTGCCAAACCTGCGCCTGCTCTGCCCGCCGCGCTGTGGCCCATCTCCATAATGTCCAGCTCACCTTTTGATGGCCATGACGCAAGACTGGTGCCTAACATCCAACCCGCTGGCCACAAACCTGTGCCCACTTGCGGTGTGCTCATACGGAATTCGATCATGCCGTATTTCACTTGCAATTTATTGGCAGAATCAATTTTGCCGGATGTAAATGAATGAGTGCCTTTGGTTTCTCTGCGCGCTTGAATCGCGAGGGCTTTAGTAGCAGGCTCAAAGGGAACGTTAACGATACTCAAATTGTTTGGGCTGTAATATTCCAGCTCCTGATTACCCCAACCGCACAGGCCAATCTCGCAGCCATCGCCGTCAACAGAGTTCCATAAAGTCGAATCGAGTGTATTAAAGTTTTCTTCGTACAATAAACTTCCGATAGTAGGGTTAAGTACATCTGCCATTGCCGGAGCAGCCGAAAGCATGAACATGCTCGCCATAACGGCGATTTTGGTCGTTAGACCAGAATTATTTTTATTAACTGTTTTCATTAAAAGTTACCCTCAACTTTAGCGTTATTATTACCAGGGATAGTTGAAAGCCAGAACCTTACTCCATTAACGCTTTGACTTAATGCGCGCAGGCATATCGAATAAATGGACGCCTAACGCTGTAGTGCGCACTCATAGTTCCATTGGAGCTTTGTAGCGTCGTCCCATGTTGATAAAGATCAGTAAAGTGAACCTGTGCCGGCCATAAAATTAAAAGTGGGATAGTAAAACCATCACAAGCTGAGTATTTCTGACACCTTTGCGAGTAACATCGAGTAATCTCGACTTTGTTGAAAAAAGCGAAAGTTGGATGGCGTACAGATGAGCCTTGCCCAATTCGCTTTAATATCCAATGCGTGCAAGCTAACCAAAGTAAAAAAACCAAGCAGGGACAACATGACCAAGGCTAGTTTCCAGATAGAAACGCAAAACACACAATCAACGCTGTTCCTTAGTGATGACTGGCAACTCGGTGAAGCCCCCGAGGCAGATGCTATTTTTGCGGAAATTCCAGCAGATACAACTCATCTGAAAATTGATACCAGCAAACTCGGCGAATGGGATTCGAGCCTGGCAATTCTTCAATTGCAGATTGCACGTTGGTGCGAAGAAAAAAATATCCAACTCGATACCCATGAAACGCCGCAAGGCCTACAACAATTATTGCTCCTCGCGACTGCTGTACCCGCCAATAAAAACAGTAGCGAAAAAAAGCCTGAGCCATTCGTACAGCGACTTAACAAAAAGCTGCAGACGCAATGGCAATCCATCAGTGCTTCATTGGTTTTTATCGGCGACATCAGTCTCGCGTTTTTACAATGGATTCACGGCAAATCCAAAACCCGTCGCATCGATATCTTATATTTTGTCCAACAAGCTGGCCCAAGTGCCTTAGGCATAGTGACCTTGATCAGCCTATTGGTCGGGATGATCCTCGCGTATCTCGGCTCGGTGCAATTGCGACAACTTGGCGCGCAAGTTTATGTAGCGGATTTAGTATCCCTCGGCATGGTTCGCGAAATGGGTGCGCTTATGACCGCCGTGATTATGGCTGGCCGAACCGGCGCAGCTTACGCCGCACAAATTGGAACAATGCAGGTCAATGAAGAGATAGATGCGCTAAAAACCATGGGCGTATCCAGCATGGAGTTTCTGGTGCTGCCGCGTTTAATTGCGCTCGTTTTTGTAATGCCTCTCTTGTGCATATACGCCGACATCATCGGCATGGCAGGCGGTGCACTCATCGCTGCCAATATGGACGTAAGTTTTACGCAATACATTCAACAATCACGCAATGCCGTCGACTTGGTTGATATCTCCACGGGGCTATTTAAAAGCTTATTTTTTGGAATGTTGATCGCCATCGCCGGCTGTCAATCAGGTTTGCAATGCGGGCGCGACTCAGATGCGGTCGGTGTAGCAACAACCAATGCGGTCGTAAGAGCCATTGTGTATTTGGTAATTGCAGATGCGGCTTTTAATATTCTCTACGATAAATTGGGGATTTAATGATGGCCGACCAGGAAATTAACCAGGGCGCTGCTAAGACGCCAACCGATGAGCCGGAAAAAACTCCATTTATTTCGATCAATAATTTAAGCATTGGTTACAAAGAACCCGCCGTACAAAGTAATCTGAATTTTACGATTAATAAAAACGATATATTTTTTATTATCGGTGGTAGCGGTTGCGGTAAAACCACGCTGCTAAAAACCATGATTGGTTTAGTTCCTCCATTGAAAGGCGAAGTACTTTATAAAGGGCAAAACTATTACACGGCAGATGAACCCAATCGCCTTGAATTATTAAAAAGCTGGGGCATTACCTTTCAAACCGGCGCGCTCTTTTCCAGTATGAGTCTTGGCGAAAATGTCGCCCTGCCCTTACAGCTTTATACCGACCTCAGCGAAAAACAAATCGCCGAAACCGTCGCCTACAAATTGGCGCTGGTCGGCCTCGCCGGTTTTGAAAAATATTATCCATCGGAGCTAAGCGGTGGTATGCACAAACGCGCGGGCCTAGCACGCGCAATCGCATTAGATCCGAAATTATTATTTTTTGACGAGCCATCTGCAGGCTTGGACCCAATCAGCTCGCTTCGACTTGATCAACTTATTGTGCAAGTGTGTCAGGCGCTGGACTCCACCGTCATCATTGTCTCTCATGAACTGCCCAGCATTTTAACCATCGGCACCAATTCCGTATTTTTGGATGCGCAAACGAAAACCATGCTAGATAGCGGTGATCCGAAAAAATTATTGGCAAGCAGCAAAGAAGAAAAAGTGCGGCAATTCCTAACCCGCGCCGAAAACAAAACTCAACCGGATGAAGAAAAAATATCATGACCAAAAATACTAAAAACACTTCGTTTGCGATAGGTGCTTTTATAGTTGGCGCGTTGCTGCTTGTTTTCGTTGCCTTACTCTTCTTTTCAGGCGGCAGATTTTTTTCGGAAAAGGAAAAGGTCGTCATGTACTTTGAGGGTTCTGTGCAAGGTTTGCAGGTGGGCGCCCCAGTTAAATTAAAAGGCGTAGTACTCGGTGAAATTACCGATATTCAACTGAATTTTCAAAACGATGAAAAAACGGTAGTCACTGCAGTCACCGCAGACTTGGTATTAAAACGCATCAACAGCAAAGGCGTAGCAATCAACCGCGAATTTTTTGATGAAGCCATTAAAAACGGTATGCGAGCGCAATTAAATTTCCAAAGTTTCCTGACCGGATTGCTCTACGTGGAATTGGATTTTTATCCTGACACACCCGTAAAACTTTATGGACTGCAAAATGATTATCGCGAAGTGCCAACAGTGGCAACCCAATTTGAAGCGCTATCCAAAAGTTTTGCTGACCTTGATATAAAAGGTTTGGTTACGCACGTTGATGAACTTGCCATCGAGATTAATAAGATCGTAAAAAGCGGCGAGATTCAAGGTGCGCTTAAAAGCGTTAATCGCGCTGCAGCGTCCGTGGAAAAAACATCCAATACATTCAACGTAAAAGTAGGTGTATTAACTGACAACATTGAAAAAACGCGCTTGGAAATTGATAGATTGCTGGCACAGGTTAACAAGGCGACACCTGAAGTAGCGGCATCCTTAAATAAAAGCTTACAAGATTTAAGTGCGAGTCTGAATCAAGTTAATAAAACTGCCGGCTCAATTGAATCCACTTTTTCTGAAGACGCGCCGCTGGTGAATCAACTTAATAGCACGCTCAATGACATTAGTCGTTCCGCGCAAGCATTCCGTAATTTAACTGAAACTCTGGAGCAACAACCCGAATCACTGTTGCGCGGAAAAAACCTGGATAACAAGGACAAATAATTATGCGTAATTTTATTTTTATCTTATGTGCGTGCAGCTTGTTTGTTTCCTGCTCGCACTCGCCGCAGAAAAATTATTTTTATTTGACTCCATTGTTGAATGCCGAAAAATCTACCGAATCCAACAATGCTAACATCACGCAAGTTATCGGTATTGGCCCTATCGAAATTGCAGATTATTTAACACGCTCGCAAATTATCGATAGCCAAACCGATAACAAATTAAACTTGGCTGAAAACGCCTATTGGGCAGAGCCACTCGACAAAAGTATCGCTCAAGTTATAGCGCTTAACTTAACGCAAGCAAATAGCTCGCGCAGTTTTGTAAGCTTCCCCTGGCGTGTAGATGCAAAGCCACGTTACAGCGTGCGCTTCAGTGTTGCCAACCTTTCACGCACCGACAACAAAGCCACAATTAATTCCACATGGGAACTAGTTAATAACGACACTAAAACCAATGTTGTGCGCCGCAACTTTATTCGCACAATTGCTACAAGCTCCGGTGCAAAATCGCTGGCTCAGTCTTACAGCCAATTGTTATTAGAGTTATCTGCTGAAATTGATGCTGAATTAAATAAGGTGCAATAAATTCAAATGTTGTATCCAATAAAAAGGCGACTTTGAAAGTCGCCTTTTTATTGGATGTTAATCTGGGAATTAAATTAACAATCAAGCCTCATGAATTTCATAGGCATGGGTGATCTCAACACCACCCGCTTCTAACATGATTGAAGCTGAACAATATTTAGTCGCCGACAATTCAACAGCGCGTTTTACTTGTGCTTCTTTTAACGCCTTACCAGTAATAATAAATTGCATATGAATTTTGGTAAAAGGTGAAGGAATCCCCTCAGCACGTTCAGCTTGTAATTCACAACGGCAATCCGTAACAGCTTGGCGCGCTTTGGTGAGAATACTCATCACATCAAATGCTGAGCAGCCGCCTAAACCCATCAGCAACATTTCCATAGGTCTAACGCCGGTATTGCGACCGCCATGATCGGGGGGCCCATCCATCAATACAGCGTGGCCACTGCCTGATTCTGCCAAAAATTGTGCGCCATCAACCCACTTAACCACAGCTTGCATGTAAACCTCACTATTTCTAATTAAGGCGATAAGGGTATCACAAGAGTGTGCGGAAAATGAAAACGTCACTTAAATCAACAGCATTTGGCAAAATGCAATTTTCTTATAGACAATAAGCAGCGCTAGGCTTATAACGGCGTCACAAAGCTTTGGCTATTAACTGGTAGATTTTAAATCCAACAGCCATAATAAGAATATTTATCGCATTATGCTTATTTAAGGAGCACCATCTTGGTCGCAGTATCGCTTACCCCGCATATTAAGAACGTGGACGAATTTCTCGTGCATTGTCATCGCCGCCGCTATCCGGCTAAAAGCACCATAATTTATGCTGGCGATAAAAGTGATTCCCTGTATTACATCGTAAAAGGTTCCGTGACGGTTCTTATTGAAGATGACGATGGTCACGAAATGATTGTTGCCTATCTTAACGATGGCGACTTTTTTGGTGAGATGGGTCTGTTCGACGATAAAGATTCTCGCAGTGCCTGGGTACGGGCAAAAACAGAGTGTGAAGTTGCTGAGATTGGTTACACCAAGTTTCAGGAAATTTCTGAATCTCACCCTGAATTCCTGTTTGCCCTCGGTATTCAAATGGCTCGCCGTTTGCGCGCCACCACTCGCAAAGTTGGCGACCTCGCCTTCCTTGATGTTACCGGTCGCGTTGCACGCACCTTGCTCGAACTATGCAAAGAGCCAGATGCCATGACTCACCCCGACGGTATGCAGATTAAAATTACACGTCAGGAAATTGGCCGTATTGTTGGCTGCTCACGTGAAATGGTGGGCCGCGTACTTAAAACTCTTGAAGACCAGGGTTTGGTATTAGTAAAAGGCAAAACCATGGTGGTTTACGGAACGCGTTAAGCTTTCTGATTTGCCGCCCAATAAAAAACCGCCAAAAGGCGGTTTTTTTATGCTGATAAAATTACAAAGTTTATTTAAAAAACTCGCTCAAAGCCGCACCGGGATCTTCAACTCGCATAAAAGCTTCACCCACCAAAAATGCATTTACATTTTTTGTGCGCATTGCCTGTACATCTGCCGGGGCCAATATCCCGCTCTCAGTAACTACAATACGATCACTGCCAACTTGATCGAGCAATTTGTAAGTTGTCTCCAAAGTCACATCAAAGGTGTGCAAATTTCGGTTATTGATGCCTATAAGTTTATTGGGTAATTGTAACGCAGTTTCCAGTTCTTTTTCATCGTGAACTTCAACCAACACATCCAAACCAATTTCATTGGCTAATGAGTTTAATTCTTTCAGCTTTTCAGTATCCAGCGCTGCAACAATTAACAATACGCAGTCAGCACCTAGCGCACGTGCTTCGTAAATATGGTATTCATCCACCAAAAAATCTTTACGTATTACCGGAATACTTACTGCTGCACGCGCTTGTTGTAGATAAGCATCCGTACCTTGAAAAAAATCTATATCTGTAAGCACAGACAAGCAAGCTGCACCGCCGAGTTCATAAGAGCGCGCTAATTCTGCGGGAACAAAATGTTCGCGAATGACGCCTTTGCTCGGCGACGCTTTTTTAATTTCAGCGATTACGCCAGATTTACCTTGAGCGATTTTTTGCTCAATAGCATTTACAAACCCACGAGCTGGCGCTTGATCAGCAGCGCGTGCCTTTAAATCTGCTAAAGATGTATGAGCCTTACGCGCGGCAATTTCTTCCCATTTACGAGCGATGATTTTGCGCAATACAGTTGGAGTTTCAGACATTTTTTTCTCACAAAATTTAGCGCCCGATTTATTGAGCGCTTAAAAACGAATTACAAATATTGGGTAAAGGCTGCTAGCTCACGAATTTTTTCGCCCGCCAAACTGCTTCCGATTGCATCGCGTGCCATTTCAACGCCGTCTGCAAAAGTATCTACAACGCCACTAACATAAATTGCTGCGCCCGCATTGAGGGTAATAATATCTGCCGCTTTTTCAGCGTATTGCCCACGGCGATTACCGAGAGCATCTTTAATTAATAGCAGTGAGTCTTCGGCGCTATTTACACTCAAACCAATCAAGCTTTTGCTTTGAATACCAAAGTCTTCTGGCTTGATTGTGTACTCGCGAATCTCGCCATTTTTTAATTCGGCAATTTGCGTTTCAGTTGCCAAACTAATTTCATCCAAACCATCTTTAGCGTGAACAACCATAACATGTTCACTACCCAAACGCCCAAGCACTTCGGCCATAGGTTTACATAGCGCGCCGTTAAAAACACCAATTACCTGGCGCTTAACATTCGCAGGATTAGTCATAGGGCCAAGCATATTAAAAATGGTGCGCATGCCTAATTCTTTGCGCGGACCAATCGCATGTTTCATTGCGCTGTGATGTGCAGGCGCAAACATAAAACCTACGCCAATTTCTTTCACGCACCGTGCAACTTGTTCGGCCGTGATATCTAATTTTATTCCAGCAGCTTCAAGAACGTCCGCACTGCCTGTTGAGCTAGATACGGAACGATTACCATGTTTCGCAACGCGACCACCCGCAGCAGCTACAACAAATGCGCTGGCGGTAGACACATTAAATAAATTCGCTCCATCGCCACCTGTGCCACAAGTATCTACTAAATAATCGACATGAATATCTACCGGTGTTGCAAGTTCGCGCATTACCATGGCGGCGCCGGTAATTTCATCTAGCGTTTCACCTTTCATGCGTAACGCAACTAAAAAACCACCGATTTGCGCTGGCGTTGCACCGCCAGTCATCACAATGCGCATGATTTCAATCATTTCTTCGGTGCTGAGATCAACTCGCGCTACCAATGTACTTAATGCTTGTTTGATATCCATTGCCTATCGCCTTTTATTCGCTTTTTATTGTTGAAGTCATTTCCCTTGAGAAGGAAAATGCATCATTTTTTGTTTTGAGCTTTTGATTTATCACAACGAGTTTTACCGGAAAATTACACATAAAAATTACACGCTAATATTGTAATTAAGTTTTATTTCATCTCCGTGCATTCCGCGAAAACCCCAGTTACAGGCAGGGCTTTCGTAAATGCAAACTTCTACATCCATGTGATCAATTCCAACTTCTGTTTTAATTCTATCGAACAAAAGCCGAATTAATTTTTTTCGCGCTTCAAGTGAGCGCCCTTCGATCATCGTAATTTCTATAATAATGTAAGCGATACTTCTGCCCGCCGGCATAAAAAAATCATCTTGCTCCAAACCGATAAAACGGTGCGCGCGTTTATCAGCAGGAAATTGCAGGGCAGCCATAACACAGGAATGAATAACGTCAGATAAATGTTTTTTTATAGGATCAAGTGTTTCTTTCAGCCCATAAATTTTAATTTGCGACATTTAATCCTCTCCGCATTATTTGCCAGGCTGTAGCCCGCCGTAACCTTCAACAATTGTGATATCAACGCGACCCGCGTTTTCGCGCAGCGCTTTAGCGGCTTGATATTCAGAACTATGCCAGCAATCAACCGCAGCTTGATAACTTGGAAACTCAACAATCGTATTACGTGAACGCAATTTGCCTTCTACCGCTTCAAACTGCCCGGCTCGCGCTAAATACCGCGCACCGTATTTTTTGAAAACATCCACATTCGCAGCAACATAAGCTTTGAAGGGTTCTGCATCATCAACCTCAACATGCACCATCCAATAACCTTTTGCCATGGTGAATCTCCTGAAACGATACTATTTGCCTTCTAAAAAGTTTCTCAGCATATCGTGACCGTGTTCGGTCAAGATGGATTCAGGATGAAATTGCACGCCTTCGACTGCGAGAGTTTTATGCTTCACTCCCATGATTTCGGCCATGCTGCCATCTTCATTTTGCGTCCACGCGGTAATTTCCAAACAATCAGGTATCGATTCTTTTTCGATAACAAGCGAGTGATAACGCGTAGCCTGAAACGGATTATTTAATCCGGTAAACACACCCGTATTATTGTGATAAACCTGTGAGGTTTTTCCGTGCATAACAAAGGGCGCGCGAATGACTTTTCCGCCCATCGCCTGGCCAATACCTTGATGTCCCAAACAAACACCAAGCAACGGAATTTTACCCGCAAAATATTTAATGGCTTCTACCGATATTCCCGCTTCATTAGGTGTACATGGGCCGGGAGAAATAACAATTTTTTCAGGCGCAAGCGCAACAATTTCGTCGATAGTAATTTCATCGTTACGAATAACTTTTACGTCAGCGCCCAACTCACCAAAATATTGCACGAGGTTGTAAGTAAAGGAGTCGTAATTATCAATCATTAAAATCATTTCACTTCTCCTTTCGTATGGAGACTGGCTTTTGGCTCAGAGTTGCCCACCATATCAACCGCTTTAAAAATTGCGCGAGCCTTGTTCATGGTTTCTTTCCATTCCAATGCAGGAATAGAATCAGCCACTACGCCAGCGCCAGCTTGTACATAGAGTTTGCCGTCTTTAATAACTGCGGTGCGAATCGCAATGGCGGTGTCCATATTGCCGTTCCAGGAAATATAGCCGACTGCGCCGCCATATATACCGCGCTTTTCTGTTTCAAATTCGTCGATGATTTCCATCGCACGAATTTTGGGTGCACCACTTAAAGTTCCAGCGGGCAATGCTGCACGAAGTACATCCATTGCATCCAATCCGGCTTTTAATTTTCCGGTGACGTTGGAGGTAATGTGCATTACGTGCGAGTAGCGCTCTACTACCATTTTATCAGTAAGTTTTACCGTACCGATTTCCGCAACGCGACCAACATCATTACGACCCAAATCAATCAGCATTAAATGCTCGGCAATTTCTTTAGGATCATTCACCAACTCAACTTCCAATGCACGATCTTCTTCCGGCGTATAACCGCGACGACGTGTGCCCGCGATTGGGCGCACAGTCACTTCGCCATCTTCCAAACGCGCGAGAATTTCAGGGCTGGAACCGACCACATGATGATCGCCCAAATTCATAAAATACATGTATGGCGATGGATTTAAATTGCGAAGTGCACGATACAAATTGATTGGTTCTTGTGTGAAATCAATTGAAAGGCGTTGCGAGATAACAACCTGCATGGTGTCACCAGACAAAACGTATTCTTTGATATCTTTCACAACTTGATGAAATTTTTGCTCACCAAAATGCGATGTAAAATGCGGTTCGCTGTGCGCGTTTGCACCAAGCGTTAAACTCGGTGTTGCAGGAATTTCGCCGCGTAATTTAGCTTCCAATTCATTCAATCGTAGATTTGCTTTCTCGTAAGCATTTTCTACTTCAGGATTGGCGTGAATAACAAAAATTAATTTCCCGGCAAGATTATCAAACACCAACACTTCGTCGGACACGCTCAATAAAATATCGGGAGTTCCAATAATATCGTGTGGCGTAGTGGCTTTTAAATGCGGCTCAACGTAGCGCACACAATCGTAAGCAAAGTAGCCAACCAAACCGCCGGTAAAACGCGGCAAATTAGGCAGCTCAGGTGCGCGATAACGTTTTTTGAACTCATCCACGAAACTCAAGGCATCGGCGCGGGCATGACGCTCAACGATTTCGCCATCGCGTTCGATCTGAATTTCATCGCCAAAGGCTTTGAGAATCGTCCGTGCTGGCAAGCCAATCATGGAGTAACGACCCCATTTTTCGCCGCCTTGGACAGATTCAAATAAATAAGAGTAAGGCCCGCTGGCCAATTTTAGATAGGAAGAGAGTGGCGTATCCAAATCTGCCAACACTTCACGCGTAACAGGAATACGGTTGTAGCCCTGCTGGGCTAACTCGGAAAAATACTCGGGAGTCATGTCGTTACCTTTTTGCTCGCTGCTTCGGCAGGCAAGCCTTTATCTTTTTTGTAATCAGGTTTGCTTTGAATCGCGCATTAGCGATGACGAATACAAACCGGGAGAAGGTGCCTCACATGCAAACACAATAACTAGCTTGCACACAGGCGAAACGAACTAGCGACGCCATCGGGCGACGAGGAAGGCAGCGCTGCTTTTAGCGTTGGCGCACTCTGTGGTAAGGATTGCGTGTGTCACGAGGATTCCTAAAGGCTTTTGGCCTAAATGATGTGAGGGCAAGTGTACTGAATTAATCCAGAAATGCCTACCCTCAAATCTGGCTTAATCTATACGAAATTAAAAAGTTGCGGCGGCCAGCTCAGCGCGCATAGCGGTAATAACTTCCGAATAATTCGGTGCCCCAAAAATCGCCGAACCCGAAACAAATGTATTAGCTCCGGCTTCAGCGACTGCACGAATATTTGCTACGCCTACACCACCATCCACTTCCAAACGCGTTGCCAAGCCTTGGCTATCAATGAGAGCACGCGCCTCACGTAATTTTTCCAAGGTGTGTGGAATAAATTTTTGGCCGCCGAAGCCGGGGTTCACTGACATAAGCAGTAACATATCCAGCTTATAAAGCACATGTTTGACTTGCTCTAAGGAGCTGGCAGGATTTAACACCAGCCCAGGTTTGCAGCCTTTTTCCCGAATCAATTCGATAGAGCGATCTACATGGCGGGACGCTTCGGGGTGAAAGCTGATGTAGGTTGCACCGGCATCGGCAAATTGCGCGATTAACTCATCTACCGGTTCAACCATAAGGTGCACATCTATTGGCGCGGTGATGCCGAAATTACGCAGCGCTTTGCACACCATAGGGCCAATGGTTAAGTTGGGAACATAATGGTTATCCATTACATCGAAATGGATAAAGTCGCCGCCCGCAGCTAATACAGCTTCGGCTTCAGCTCCCAATCGCGCAAAATCAGCAGATAAAATGGACGGGGCAATTTTGAAATCTCGGTTAAAGTTCTGCATAGCCTTAAAGTTTTCCAGTTAAGATCCGATTACCAGAGAGACAGCTACTATGCTCTTCTGACGATATTCGCATTCTAAAGAGATGCATTTAGATAAGGCAATGAAAGAAATATGCGTATCCCTTATAGATTTTTGCAATGCACCTTCAAATTCACGCGGACGCTTCTGGTTACGACCTGGATTTTCAGTGTGAGTTGCCTGGGTTTTGCCCAGAATCCACCGACGACGTCTGCTGCTGCATCGGCGTCAAGCGCGGCTTCATCAGCGCCGCCGGAAAAGCCGATCTATAAGGATAACAACGACCGCGACAACGCGCTGCTTGCTAAAGCGTTAACTGCCATCGCAAAAGCTGATGAGTTGCAATGGCTGGAAACGCCGGATGAAAAAGTACTTTCGCTCTACAAAGCCGGTGAAACTCGCAAAACTCTCGGTTTATTGCTGATTATGCACTCGCCTGAAATTCCACAATTGTGGCCCGCTAATTTGGAAAATATTCGTCGCAACCTTCCGCTTTACAGTTGGTCAACTGTGGCCCTGCCCTTACCTGCTAAATACTCTATGACTGTTCCAGCGCGGGAATCATCCGTTGCAGCGAGTACGGCTGCTGAATCTGCGGCGGCGAGTTCTACGCCCACTTCTGTTGCCGCAAGCGCAAGTGCTGCTGCATCGTCTGAACCAGCGAAGCCAGTTATTGCGCGTGATAAGTTGATTGCGGGCCGAGTTGATGCGGCAATAGAGAAGATTAATAAATTGGGAAAGCTGGATCTGGCCGTATTGGTGGATAACAGCAGCGCGCCTGATGCTTTAGCGGCACTTTACCAAAAGCTCAATATCACCAGCGCCAATATTGCACAAAGCCCGTTAAAAGCGCTGGTGCTGGTAAATTTGCAGGATCAGGAACCGCTGACGAAAGAGCAGCTAACTGCCATTTTTTCAGCCAACAATTTGCGTGTTATGGATGTATTTTTTAATCCGGACAACAAAGCTCAAAGTGACATAAGGAGATTGCATCAAGCGGAGGCCATGCGGCAAAACGTTCGGGACTACCAACAGGTGATTTTGCAAAACCAACCGGTGCCATCCATTGAAGATACGCAAAGTTTTTGGTTGGGAAAAATTCATGGTTTTTTAATGCGAAAATCATCATCCAGCCAAAGCTCTAGCAGTTCTTCAACGAGCGCGACTAATTAATAAATATTTAAAATCAAAACATGGAGGCTAAAAACAGAGTGGCCCCGATGAGTCTTACCTCATCAGGGCCAGAACATGTTGTGCAGTTTGATCAATCCAAGTTACAAGTCCCGCATATCCTTAACGAAAATCCTACCTACATTCCCTGACAACAACTTTCCTCGCACTTGCGTGCCATAGTAGCTAATTCCTTCAGCTTATCCAGCGTCCCTCGCATGACCATACCCGGCCATCAACTTCCTAAACTCCGTTTATATTGCCTCACTCCTGTGTGGCATCCATTAAGTAGACTTACTTGAAGTAGACTAAAAAGCAGTTTCCGAACCGCCTTGATATTAGTCGCATCCATTGACCTTTCTTGGTCAACCTCACTTCCCTGAAGACCTCCTTGTTGTGATCATTTTCAGGGAATTACGTGTGTAGAACTAGTCGCAAAAGGCGATAAATCTTGTAGGATATTAACCATAGGCGATGCGGACAATAACCTCGTCGCCAGCGAAATTCGCCTCTCAGGATAATTTTTCGGGTGAAATATTTGTAGCAATTAACCGTTGATGAAGCTCTCCAATTACTGGCGGATAGCAGCCACGCGTTGCTAAATAATGTTCGTTAAATAATTGAAAATAATCTAATAAAACATCACTATTTTTTTGCTCGCCTGCCATTTGCAAACACAAAGCCGCAGCTTCCGCCGTAGAAAAATAATCGTCTTGATGAGATTTTCGTACGGCATAACCTCGCAATACACCTTCTGGCAAAGATACGCAGGGAATATTTTCCAACCATTTACTCAAATGAAACATGCGACCACTTTGCTTCCATGTTGCGTCTAGCAAAATAAATGTTTTTATTTTTTCGTCATCGGGAATTTCTGTAAATACCGCGCGAGATTTTGCTTTTGCTTCTGGCGTATCCGCTGGGAAAACAATAAAGCATTGGCGGTTTTCATCGTGCAATAAGTCAAGCAGAGCTTGTTCGGGTTCTGTTCGGCTCCAACAAAATGCGTGGGTTTGTGCTGGGAAAATATCCGCAATTAATCGACCGGTATTAGTCGGTTTAAAAACCTCAATGCGATGCAATAGCAATACAAATTCACTACGGGAATTTAACTGTGGTTGCCACTGGCAAATGCAAGCGTAAATAGCCAACTGACAATGTTCGCAGCGAATAACTGATTTTCCGCGCGCTAAAAATTCAGTGGTGGATTCAGCGAGGCAACGTTCGCGCAGGAGATGAAACGAGGTTTTAGGTTTTTGCATAAATTTCTGTCGGCATAGGGCGCAAATATCTACGCCAAAAATAAGGTCGCGATTTTAACACTGCACAACTCATCTATGCTCGTCTAAAAATTCAGTCGAAAAAAAACCCGCTATTACGCGGGTTTAGTTTGGAGTCTATAAAAACTATCCGGCTTGCAGTTCATTCTCATGAACGTCCAAATGGCTCTCATCATCGCTGCGGTTGTAGCCGTTATCGCTTAGTAGGCCGTGACGCTTTAGCAAAGTTCTCATTACGTTGCGTGAAATACCTAATAGCGCAGCACCGTGAACCTGGTTAGAGCGCACATAAGCAAAGGCTTGATGAACGATTAAACTTTCCAAAGCCTCAAAATGCGACCCATCACCATATTCGGTAAACAATCTGCGCAGCTGCAACGCAATAACTGCTAAGGGATCGTCTTTGGCATTGCTTGGCGCTGCAACGCCCTGCGTATTCTGGGCAGATTGCGCGGACTGAAACGAACTAACGTTTTGCGCACCCTGGTTCACCGGAAGTGGTTGTTGAGCTGAACGTGTAACGCCGGTA
Organism: Gammaproteobacteria bacterium; assembly: GCA_004172865.1. Lineage (GTDB taxonomy): Bacteria > Pseudomonadota > Gammaproteobacteria > Pseudomonadales > Cellvibrionaceae > Cellvibrio. The sequence continues at coordinate 323,740 of SEBV01000010.1, forward strand.
TCCCAGCCGCCAGTTACTTTTAAATGGGATGCATCAATAATATTTGAACTCGCCACCAGCAATGCAAAGTGAACTACGTTTTCCAGTTCACGGATATTTCCCGGCCATGAATAATTCAATAATAAATCGATTGCTTCAGGCGAAAACTGCGGCTGTTTAGCACCCATACGTTGGCTATAAGTTTTCAAAAAATATTCTGCGAGCGGTAAAATATCGCCCGGTCTGTCACGCAATGGTGGGAGTTTTACGTGCGCAATATTAATTCTGTATAACAAATCGCGACGGAAATGGCCGGCATTTACAGCGTAATCCAAATCCACGTTGGTAGCCGCTACCAAGCGAACGTCAACAGGAATAGATTTACGTGAACCTATGCGAACTACTTCTTTTTCTTGCAGTACGCGCAATAATTTTACTTGCAGAGGTAATGGCAAATCGCCGATTTCATCGAGAAATAAAGTGCCGCCGTTAGCCGCTTCAAACCAACCTTCACGTTTGCCAACAGCACCGGTAAAAGAACCAGCTTCGTGACCAAACAATTCGCTTTCCGCTAAATGATCGCTGATAGCTCCGCAATTCACTGCCAGGAAAGGGCCTTTTCTGCCGCTTAATAAATGTATGTGACGTGCAACCAACTCTTTACCAGTGCCAGTCTCACCGCCGATCAACACCGGAGCTTCACTTGGTGAAATCCGTTCAATATATTCCAATAGATCCGCTGATATAGGATCAGAAAATACCAGCGCTTTCGCTCTTACCGATAAAGGTTGCGCGTTGCCACCTTCAAGTGAAAGAACTACAGGTTGTTTAGATGAATCCGTCACGGTGTAACCTCAATTTATTTTTACGATGACTCGACAGTATTTTTTAACAGGGAACCATTTAAGAGGGAACTAAAAGGTTTACGCTAACCTGAAGGGCATTGTAAAAGCTAAACTGAAAAAAACTAAGGAATTTAAAAATCTAATGTTATAACAAAAAAATTACAAAACTAAACATATCCCCAAAACCAAAAGCACTATCCCTAAAACAAAAACACCTGCACAAGGCAGGTGTTTTTTGGAGCGTAAAATTAGCTAATTTTATTTAACGTAGATCTTGTCGAAGATTCCGCCGTCGCCAAAATGTTCTGGCTGCGCTTTGGCCCAACCACCGAAATCAGCGATAGTTACCAATGTTAATTGCGGGAAGTTTTTAGCATAGGCAGTAGCCACTTCTGCATTACGTGGACGGTAGTAATTTTTTGCAGCGATGGTTTGGCCTTCTTTAGAATACAAATATTCCAGGTAAGCTTTTGCAACTGCAGCATTGCCTTTAGCGTCCGCATTTTTTTGAACTACAGCAACTGATGGCTCAGCAAGCACAGAAACAGAAGGAATTACGATATCAAATTTATCCGCACCAAATTCTTTCAAGGCCAAATGCGCTTCGTTTTCCCACGCTAACAACACATCACCTACACCGCGTTGTGCGAAAGTTGTAGTTGAGCCACGAGCGCCAGAATCTAATACAGGTACATTTTTATAAAGCTTGGAAACGAAATCTTGTGCAGCTTGATCTGAACCTAATTTCTTTTTCGCGTAGCCCCACGCCGCTAAATAGTTCCAGCGAGCGCCACCAGATGTTTTAGGATTTGGGGTAATGACTTCAATACCGGATTTAATTAAATCATCCCAGTCTTTAATTTTTTTCGGATTCCCTTTTTTCACCAGAAATACAATAGTAGATGTGTATGGTGCGCTGTTGTCAGCTAAAAGAGTTGACCAGTTTTCTGGCAATAACTTGCCTTTTTTCGCCAAAGCATCAACGTCGGCAGCAAGTGCGAGTGTTGCAACGTCTGCTTGCAAACCATCGATAATGGCGCGTGACTGGCTACCTGAGCCGCCGTGAGATTGCTCGACTTTTACGTTATCGCCAGTTTTTTCTTTCCAATATTTAGCGAAGGCCGCGTTGTATTCCACGTAGAGTTCACGAGTTGGATCGTAAGATACGTTCAACAAGGTCACGTCTTTTGCAAAAGTGGCTGATGACAATAATAAAGTTGCTGCGAGCACTGCAGCATGTTTAACGGACAGCTTCATATGTTTTCCTCATGAATAAAAGTGTACACAACTACAATTCGTTGCTTACTTGGCCTATGCCATATCTATGCCAGCAAACAGGATTCGTTAGCGACTTATTTTTGTAAAAAAAATATTTATTAATTTACTAAAAAATTTAATACGACTGTAACAATCACCTCAAACGCTCTGATTTTTCCGTACACAAATCAAACAAATCTATGCGATTGAGGGAAAGCTAAAAAATTGTGTGATTTGAAAGCGAACTTACAAGATCTCGAAAAGCTGAATCAACATTAAAATTGGATTATCCATACACTACAAAAAATCGTTTTATAGATTGAAATGATTAAAATCAAGCAGATTACACTTTCTTATGATTAATTATAAACACTTATGATCGAGCTTTAGTGTTTTGCATCAAAACAAACATTTATTGCACGCCATATAACTTCCAAAACTGTTAAATAAATATCTAAAGCGAGTCGGAAGGTGGCTATAGACAGCAACGAAAGTAATTAGAAATTATATTTTAAACCGACGCGTACAGAACGTGGTTCTTCTGCTCGACTTACTCGTCCGCCTTCGGGATCAAACTGGTTTTCGTAGTAGTAAACAATGTCTTTGCCGTCGTGATCCAACACGTTTAGTACTTCACCATAAAGCGTGAATTTGTCGAAATCATGCGCCAAACGCAGATTTAGCATAGTTTCACTCTCGGCGCGCTGCGAATTGTCTGGCAGTAAAGGATATGGCCCAAGGTACCGTAAGCGAGCGCTAAACTCCCAACCATCGCGAGTTGCCGCCAAGCCAAGTTCACCAGCGCTCTCCACACCGCCTTCCACATATTTACCGCCAGCTTCTTCCGGATCGCTATTACGCGCGCGGCTGCCAGTGTATACGGCATCAATACCCAACCAATCCACGGGATGCCAGAAGGCAACAACTTCATAGCCCTGACGTTTTGCGCCACCTTTTGGCTCCACTGAGTTGGAATCGCCGACGAAGATCAACTCGCTATCCAGATTCAACCACCAATAGGTTGCGGTGATTTTAAATTTGCCTTCTTCAAAACGGACGCCGCTTTCATAACCTGTTCCGCGAACTAGACCGGGCACCGGGACTTCCTTATTCACCACACCGCGCGCATCGTTGGAATGAAAGCCTTGGCCCCAATTTGCGTAGAGTTCGACTTGATCGCTGACGACATAAGCCGCGCCGACTTTAGGTGAAGCGATGGAATCATTTTCGTGACCAGTGCTGTCGGGAGCACCTGAATTCGGGTTTACATCAACATCGAAATCATAAAAATCGCCGCGCAAACCTGCCGTTAAACGCAGTTTTTCGATAGGCCGCCACGTGGTTTCAGCGTACACCCCCACCGAACCTTCATTGATGGCATTGTTGCTGATGTTCTCGATGAAATTTCCTTGCTGTGTTGCATCCAAACCGACTTTGTTGATACGGTCGTAACGCCACTCAGTGCCAACCAGCAACTCGAAAGGCTCGCTTTTAATCAGATTTTGCTCATAGCGACCGCCGAATGTACTGCGGCGATCAAATTGGTTAATTTGCCCATCATCCGTATAAGTTGGATTGGAGAGCATATGCCAGTCGTATGATTGGGCGTATAGCGTCGCCCGCCAATCATCGCCCAGCCAGTTACTCGTTAGAATCCAGCGATTGGTTTTACCATAGGCGCTTGGGTCCAACGAACAATATTCGTCTTTACATTCTGTAGAACCGAATACGCTTTCGGGCGTTTGCTCAGTGGGATGCCACGTCGCAACGTAGCCAGAGAGCGAAATATTCCAGCTGCCGTAATCCGTCTTTTCGGAATATTTTCCCCAAATGGATTCGTGCTGCAAGTCTTCAGACAACTCCCAAGGGCCGTCATAGGTTTTGTATTGGCCGATCAACGTGAGTTGCCCGTCGCCTACATCCGTGGTGCCGCCACCCGCAACACGGCCCCAACCGTAACTTCCCGTTTCCAAGGCGATGAACGGCTTTTCCAAGCCGCTGATGCTGGTCATAACCGCGCTGCCCGCCATGGAGAAATCACCAGACAAAGCGCGATAGGTGCCCTTACGATAATCGATGCGCTCTACCGTTTCCGGGATTAATCCATTTACATCAAGATAACCTTGCCCATGACCGTGAGTGCGCAAATTCCAGGGCACATCATCTATATAGGTTGTGAAATCAGTACCGTGGTCGAGATTAAAACCTCGTAAAAAATATTGGTTGGCTTTACCACTACCGGAGTGTTGTGCGGCAATCATACCGGGAACGGCTTCCAACAAATCTGCAACGCGCAACATAGGTCGCACTAATAAATCGTCGCCCGCAACTGCACCTTCACTTGCGGCGCCAGCGGAGCCGATAAGATTTTCAGCGCGGCCGAATACAATAACTTCGTCAGTAGCAACTGCATTAAGAACGCTGGCTGAAGTTTCGGTGGAACCCGCTTCGGTGACAGCAGAAACTTGTGCAAAAGCGAAAGAAGTGAAGAGAAATGGCGCCGACAAACCGTAAGGAGCAATTGTTTTAATGCGTAGAAATAGCTGCTGCGTAAATACTACAATTTTATTTACTGCAAATTTTTTAAAAACCATTTTTGATCCCAAATACCTTCAATTCACACAATCTAGGTTATTAAATTCAATAACTAATTAGATGCCATAAGCTGGCGGCGATACTAGAGAGATATTTTTTAAACAAAAAAGATTTTTTATTTCTTAGCTTATAACTAATTAATAAAAGGTTTGGTTGATTAGCAACAATGAAAATTTAAAAAATTAAGAATATTGCTCAAATTAAAACAATATAAATCCAGAAATGTTTTAAACGGAACAAATGTATGGTTATTTTTAAACACTTAACTGTGATTTAAAAAATGCGAGAAAATAATTATAGCTCCATTACAAAAATTAACCGGCTAGCTAAGCCAGTAATAATGCGATCAAGATAGTTTTGATTAAAGTTTTCACGAGATTCCTCGGGAACTGGCACAGATATTGAGAAAGGCTTGTGGATTTATCCGCCTTTCTAATCGCTGGAGCCTTTAATGAACACTTCTCGTTTAACCCGTTTGCAAAATATTTCGCAAACATCTACAACTTCTTCACAGCCATTCAAACGCAAATTAATTGCGACCGCCGTAGGTTTTGTTATCAGCGCCTCTTTCGCTTCCTTTAACACTTACGCAGCTGAAAAAAATGAACAGGAAAAGGATGACGTCACTGCACTGGAAATCGTAGTCGTAACTTCACGTAACCGCGCTGAAGCAGCGCAAGACATTCCCTTGCCCGTACGTGTAATTGGTGGGGAACGTTTAGACCGCGAAGACATTAAATCCATTTGGGATTTGCCTTACGTTGCACCCAACTTGCAGCTTAATAACCCCGGCGAAAATGCGCGCAAAGTTAGCCCGGGTATTCGCGGTTTAGGTCGCGGCGGCGCTAACGATTCTATGGAGCAAAGTGTGGGCACCATCGTTGATGGCGTAACACTTTATTATTCAGGCCAAGCCTGGGCCGATTATGTTGACCTGGATCGTGTAGAAGTTTTATATGGCCCACAAGGTACGTTGGTCGGGAAAAATACCTCACTCGGCGCGATTAAAATTTCCACCAAAGCACCGAGCTTCACACCCAGTTCTACCTTTGAAGTTACTGCAGGCGATTTAAATACGCTGCAAGCAAAAGTGTCTACCACCGGCCCATTGATTGATGATTTGCTCGCCTATCGCGGTACATTTTTGGTGGATCGCAAAGACGGGCTTTATGACAACACCTATTTAAACTTTGGGAAATCTCGCGAAACATTCCGTGAGTCCAATAAAATCGCAGGCCGTATCCAATTTTTATTAACGCCCAATGAAGATTTCACCGGTCGTTTTATTTTCGACAAGTTGCGTTCCGATGAAAGAACCAATACTGGCAACGTATTGGTATCCAACGGGCCAGACACCTGGGCCGATGGAACAGCGCGTGCGCAAACAACACCGATTACTGCCGACACGGGTTACACCGTTAATACCGATACTCCATTCGCAACTTACGGTTACCTCGGCAAATTCGCTGAACGTGCGGCCTGGTTTCACAATGCCGATGGCACGGTTTACCAACCGCCACTGGGCACAACCGACATAGAAAACTCGGAAGCGCGCCCGCAAATTACCAATCAATACGGCGGCTCTGCGCAGTTTGATTGGCATGTGCAAAACCACACGCTCACGTCAATCACCGCTTATCGCTATCAGGATTTTGATATTAAAAATGGCGGACAATTTGGTCAGTTTTATGTGAGTAACAGCGGGCAACAATTGTGGAACGATCAATTTTCACAAGAGTTGCGGATTACGTCTGACACTGATCCCGACAAGTTTTTTGATTACCAAGCGGGCCTCTATTATCTGAACGCAGAAGTTTATAGCGATGACCCAAGCTACTACGGGGCAGATGCTGGAGCATGGTTTGCAAAATCAGCGCAGTACAAAACTCTGGTCGCGAATACCACGCCTTCACTGCGCGCTGCAGGTCGCCAGCTTTTGCAGGCATCCTTAAATAATGTTTATCAATCATCGGTTACTGATGCAACCGTAAATAGTCTTGCGGCTTATGCGCAGGCGGATTTCCATCTCACTGACCGAGCGACAATTTCTGTTGGCGTGCGCGATACGGATGAAACCAAGAAAAACAAAATCGCTACGCAATTGGATCGTCCCGGTGAAAATCTGCAAGCACTAGGTGCTCAATACGGCGCAACCGCTGCGCAAATTACCGCAGCGCAAACCGTACGTGCCGGGCAAGTTCCTATAGCACCCTTCGATTTTGTGAACGGAAATGATGTTAATGACAACCTCGTTGCCTGGAACATTAGCCCCAGTTACAAAATTACCGATGATATAAATGTGTATGCATCGGTCGGTAAAGGTGTGAAATCCGGCTTCATTTATTTCACGCAATATGTAGCGCCGACTGATCCAACTTTTGAAACCGATGTTAAGCCGGAAGAAACGCTGGACTACGAATTAGGCTTCAAAAGTTTGCTGCTCAACCGCACCTTACAACTTAACTTTAACCTCTACGATACCAAGGTTAGCGATTATCAAGCGTCGTGGACGCGCACTGATCCGCGCAACGATGGCGCGTTCATTACCGCTTGGGGCAACGCACCAAAAGTTGAGGCCAAGGGTGTTGAGTTAGAATCCAATTATCGCTTCAACAAAAGTTTGGATTTCAATTTGGGCGCCGCTTACAACGAAGCGACTTACGAATCTGAGTGGCTGGTGTTGAAACCTGAGGTGGTCGCCAATGGCAATCGCAACGACTTTATTGATCGCAATGGCAAGCAAATTGCAAACGTCCCTAAAGTTGTTATCAATTATGGTTTGAATTATCAGCGCGAAATTGCCGGTTATCTAGGTCGAGTCACACTGCAAAATAGTTACAAATCGGGCGCTTATTTCAATGACAACCAAGCCGAATTTACCTACCAAAAAGCCTTCAACGTGACTAACGTCAGTTTTGCGTTCGGCTCTTTGGATGAGAAATGGGAAGCGCGATTAAATATTCGCAATGTGTTTGATACCGAATACGCCGTTCGCCGTGCGACCTACACGTCAACAGCGGGTCAGACGCTGGAGATAGGGGAACCCCGTTACACCACCGTCACCCTTAAATACAACTTGTAATCGAAGCTCAGCTCCCATCAGTTTTCGATATCAAATAGTTACAGCAGGGCCGTTCGCGCGGCTCTGCTTTTTCACGTTATGAGACCTTGTTATGAAAGCACTAAAACGTACCCTTATCGCCAGCCTGTTGAGCGGCTTGAGCATCACTAGTCTTAATTTGATGGCTGCCGATGCACCGGCAAAACCCGACGTAAATCCCGCCAACAATCAACGCCCACAAGTACCCACCGCCAAAGGCCCAAGCCTGGAATTAGCGGTAGAAGCAGCACGTGTTGCTATTGAAACTTGCGCCGCTGATGGCGGTCAGAAAATTGCAGTGAGCGTGGTTGATTCCGCTGGAATTCTTAAGTTATTACTCGCTGCCGATGGCGCTTCGCCACGTGGAGTTGCCTCCAGCACTAATAAAGCAATAACCGCTCTTAACTTTAAAACGACCAGCAGCAATGTGGGTGAGCAAGCCAAAACGGATAAAACTCTCGCCGATAAAATTGCAGCTGACACTACGATTAACGCTCGCCCCGGCGGTGTGTTGCTAAAAGTCGGCGACGAAATTATTGGTGCGATAGGCGTGGGCGGCGGTAAAACTGACGAGCCCTGCGCGCTTAAAGGCATTGAAAAAATTCAATCGCGTTTGAAAGCTATTTGATAGAGTTTCAATACATTTACGATCATCTCTATAAGGATCAAGTATGCGGTTGTGGAGTTTATTAACAGGCTGGATTTTACTGGCGAGCGCCAGCTTTAGTTTTGCTGACGCTGATCGTGCCGCGACCCAACAGGTTGCGGCGCAGTTGGTTGCGTCGGCAGAATCAGTTGCACCCGGCAGTGAGATTTACCTTGGCGTAAATCAAAAAATTATTCCGCACTGGCATACCTATTGGATCAACCCCGGCGACTCTGGCTTACCCACCAAAATTCATTGGAAACTGCCAGACGGCGCCAGTGCCGGTGAAATCCTGTGGCCGATTCCCTCCCACATAACCTTGGGCACAATCACTAACTACGGCTATTCCGATGAAGTGACTTTGCTTAGCAAAATCACAGTGCCAACAACCGCTAAAGTTGGTGAAGCATTCACCGCGCACGCCAATGTTGAGTGGCTGGTGTGTAATGAAGAATGTATTCCGCAAGAAGTGGATTTGCAGTTAAGCTTGCCTGTTGTCGCCAAAGGCGCTGCAAAAGATTCCGGCAATGAACTCATCCAACACGCGCTCACACAATTACCGGTGGCCAGCCCTTGGCCAGTAAAGCTTGAAGCCATTGCTGCTGGTTTTGATCTGCATATCGCCTTGAACGAGGCGCAAGCCAAACAAGTTAAAAGCGTGTGGTTTTACCCCAGCGAATGGGGTGTGCTTGTGCAGAATATCGATCAGCCCTATCGCATCACCGGTGACGGAATCGCCATAAACCTTAAGAGTGGCGAAGCTCCGTTGCAGCCCAATCAAAACCTGCAAGGTGTGTTAGTTATTACCGAAGAAACTGCTACCGGGCCAGTATCAACGGGTTTCAATATCAACCTTGCGCCGTCAGCGGCTGGCAGTAAAACAACCTCATCAATTAGTTTTGTGTCAGCACTGTTTGCAGCGCTGCTGGGCGGCCTGATTCTGAATTTAATGCCCTGCGTGTTTCCAGTGTTATCACTCAAGGCCTTGTCTTTGGTAAGTCATGCGCATCTTTCGCCGCTACAGGTTCGTTTGCAGGGATGGGTTTATACCGCCGGTGTGCTCGCGAGCTTCGCATTGCTGGCTGCCGTGTTGGTAATTCTCAAAGCGGGCGGCGCGCAGATCGGTTGGGGTTTCCAATTCCAGTCGCCGCTCTTTGTAGTCGCCATGGCGTATTTGATGTTCCTGGTTGGATTGAATCTTTCAGGCGTGTTTGTAATTGGCGGCAGCATCGCCGGTGTGGGTTCATCGCTTGCAGATCGGGGTGGTTACAGCGGCAGTTTCTTTACGGGCGTATTGGCAACCATAGTTGCTACACCTTGCACCGCGCCCTTTATGGCGGCGGCCTTGGGATATGCCTTGGCGCAACCGCCGGTGAAATTATTCGCCATCTTTTTAAGTTTAGGTTTCGGTTTGGCGCTGCCCTACTTGCTGTTGGCAAACTGGCCGCGACTACAGCGCTGGTTGCCGCGCCCTGGCGCTTGGATGGAACGTACAAAACAAGTTCTCGCATTCCCCATGTATGCCGCTGCGGTTTGGCTAGTGTGGGTACTTGCGCAGCAGGCAGGCGCAAATGCGGTCTTGATTGCCCTCGGTGGCATGGTTGCACTGGCGCTCGCGGTTTGGCTTTACGACACTACTCGCAATACCAGCCCGAATACTGAGCGCTTTGGAACTGCTTCCGCACTTATCATTTTGGTGGCGACTTTAGCCTTGGGATATTCGGGCATTAACATCAGCAGCGAAAATACTGAAACCAATCTAACCACTCAAAAAGATAAAAATTGGGAGCCCTATTCCGCTGATCGCTTACAAAGTTTATTGGCCGAAGGTAAACCCGTGTTTTTAAACTTTACGGCGTCCTGGTGTATCAGTTGTCTTGTGAATGAGCAGATAGCGCTGAGTAATGCTGATGTAAAAAATACGTTTAAAACCGTGGGCATCACCTACTTGAAAGGCGATTGGACTAAACGCGATGCAGATATTACGGCAATGCTCACGCAGTTTGATCGCAGCGGAGTGCCACTCTATGTGTTTTATCCCGCGGGTAATAACGCCAAATTTATCGTGTTACCGCAGGTACTTACGCCAGACATCGTACTTACCAGCATCGCGACAGCGCTACCAAAATAATTTTTAACTGTAAGACCTGACGTAACATCGAAGATGTATCCACTAACTATGTAAGGAGATTGATATGCTTTTACGTAAATTTGCTTCCTGTGCAATCCTGGCTGCTACTTTAATCGGCGTTAACGCTATGGCTGAGCCAAGCGTTGATCAACCGGCCCCTGCCTTCACTGCCAAAACTGCCGATGGCAAAACCCTTGATTTGGCATCACTCAAAGGCAAAACCGTCGTATTGGAGTGGACCAACCACGAGTGTCCGTTTGTTATAAAACATTACGACAGCGACAACATTCCAAGTTTGCAAAAAGAATTCACCGCTAAAGGCGTGGTGTGGTTACAAGTAATTTCTTCTGCATCGGGCAACCAGGGTTTCGTGGAAGGCGAATCGGCGATTAAGATTAATGAGCACCGCGGCGCCAAGCCAACTAATACCATCCTCGACCCGGAAGGTGCGTTGGGTAAACTTTACGGTGCTCAAACTACACCGCATTTCTTTATCATCAACGACAAAGGCGTATTGGTTTATAAAGGCGGCATCGACAGTATTGCTTCTGCAAGACCTCAAGATATTCCCAAGGCAACTAACTATGTTCGCGAATCATTGAACGCAGTGGCCGCTGGGCAAAAAGTGCCACACCCAAGCACCAAGCCTTACGGTTGCTCGGTTAAATATGAAAGCTAGTTAAAGTTAAATTGATCAAGGAAATGATTACCACCAGAAAGGCGCAGATCGCGCCTTTTTTTATTTTCAGCGTTTCACTTTACCTGCAAACCACCGCTATTCAGATATCAACAATCAGCACATTAAAACTGTTTCGCAATCAACATCTTAAAAAGTACGTGTTCAAGTCAACGATGCTGAGCACCTCGTCACGAGAAAAAATTATTATAAAAATCAAATCGTTAATGGGTGGATGAGAATCTTTTGTAATTATTTATTGAGCGATTCAACTTGGCTCGATATCTGCAAAATTGGGAAGTGTCGTCTAATCGGCAACTTTCTATGTGCAGAGTGCCCTGCCCACCTTTTTTTTATCGAGAATAAATATGCGATTAACTATTTCAAAATTCAGTGGCCGACAATTATTAACTGCGGCATCTTTCTTGGTAGCTGCCAATGTTTATGCTGAAAATACTGTAACGCCCGCTATTGAAGGCGTTGTAGCTCAGGGAACTCCAATCGAATTTATCCAAGACAAATTTGATGGCACCGAAGGCCCGACTACCCTGCCCGATGGCAGCTTTATTTTCACCGAGACTCGCGCCAATCGTATTATCCACATCACTCCTGATAACAAAGTAAGCACCTATCTCGAAAACAGTAACGGCACTAACGGTATCGCTTTCACCAAAAAAGGTGACCTGGTTTCCGTACAAGTCCTTAAGCCACAAGTGGGTGTGGTTTTCCCTAAAGGCAGCGAAAAAGTATGGGCCGATAAATATGATGGCAAAGCTTTGCAACGCCCTAATGACTTAGTGATCGACAAAAGCGACGGCGTTTACTTCACTGACAGCGGCGTGCAACCTAAAGGCGACATCACTGAGCCTGCGCATCCAGCCGTTTATTACGTAAAAGCGGATGGCAAATTGACTCGCCTGCTTAATGATATTGAACGTCCTAACGGTATACAGTTGAGCCGCGACGAAAAAACGTTGTATGTTGCCAACACCGCTGGTGAATATGTTTTGGCCTACCCGGTATTGGGCGACGGTAAATTGGGCGCGCGTAAAGAGTTCGCAAAATTGGCTGGCTATGAAAAAGGCGAAACTGGTTTTTCGAGTGGTGCTGATGGCCTCGCTATCGATAACGAAGGCCGCTTGTATGTTGCGTCCAACAAAGGTATAGAGGTATTCAGCCCAACCGGAACTGCACTAGGAATTATTGCGCTTCCACAAAAACCACAAAACTTTGCCTTCGCTGGTAAAGATAAAAAGACCCTTTACGTGGTAGGTCGTGGTGCTGTTTATAAAATTGCTACCTTAACGCCGGGCTTTAAAGGCCGAGCTAAATAATCCAGATTAATTTTCACAAACCTCTAATCCGCTCACACAAAAATGTTAGCGGATTTCACTGAAAGGAGTTATTCGTATGTCCCGTCAAACAGCCAACGATTTTCACCCAGAAGTTTTAAAATTATTTGATCAATATGTTCACGGCCAAAGTTCACGTCGCGATTTTTTGAATGGCGCCGCAAAATATACTGTTGCAGGTGTAACCGCATCCAGCTTGCTCGCATCACTTAGTCCATCGTTCGCAGAAGCACAACAAGTTAGCCCGTCCGATAAAGGTATTGTTGCTACTTATGTGGAATATCCATCGCCCAATGGCAGCGGAAAAATTCGTGGTTATTTAGTTAAGCCCGCAAAAGCCAAAGGCAAATTGCCAACTGTTTTGGTGGTACATGAAAACCGCGGATTAAATCCACACATTGAAGATATTGCTCGCCGTCTCGCAAAAGATAACTTTATCGCCTTCGCTCCCGATGCATTATTTACGCTCGGCGGCTACCCAGGTGATGAAGATAAAGCGCGCGAATTATTTCCAAAACTCGATCAAACCAAAATCATTGAAGACTTCGTAACCGCTGCAGATGTGCTAAAACATTTACCAGATGGCAATGGCAAAGTTGGTGTAGTTGGTTTCTGTTACGGCGGCGGTATTTCAAATACGCTCGCAACCCGCATTCCAGATTTGGGTGGCGCTGTGCCCTTCTACGGTAAACAACCTGAAGATGCTGACGTTGCGAAAATTAAAGCACCTTTGTTAATTCAATACGCAGGTGCAGATGAGCGTATTAACGCGGGCTGGCCAAAATATGAAGCTGCATTGAAAGCAAATAACGTGAAGTACGAAGCGTTTATCTACCCTGAAGTGCAACACGGTTTTAACAATGACACAACGCCACGCTACGATGAAAAAGCCGCTAAATTAGCGTGGCAACGCACAGTGGCATTTTTCAACAAAAACCTGCGTACTTAACATCTGCTTTTCAACCCGGCAAATTATATTTCTGCCGCCGGGTAAATCCCCTACCTCCTCCAAAGGTCTTCCCTAGCTCGATAGGAGCTAGGGGTTTTTTCACACCATTGTTTAAATATCAACAACACTACGATATTTTTGCTGGTTGAAATGAGACACCTCTTTATGACGTAACGAATATTAATTAACCAATAAAAAAACTTAAAAACTTCATCAAAAAAATTAACTCTTTATAAATCAATATTTAACAAAAAATTTTAAACGCCGCAATCAATCTTCTTTCAACTGGTACGTTAGTTGCTCTGTAGTAGTTATCTCAGACAACTCTGGGTGACTGTTATTTTTTCGCCATCAAAGAAGGAAATAGATTCATGAATAAGTTTGTAAAAGCGTTTGTAATCATCGCTGCATTCGCAGCACCAGCAACTACCGTATTTGCACAAACTCAGCCTGCTGCTAAACCAGCTGCTGAAGTTAAATATAAAACCCCTGAATTAAACCGCGCTGAAATTGATGCATGGTTAGCGAAACCAGACAAAGTTGTTTTTATTGATCTGCGTCGCCCTGATGAAATTTCTACCATCGGTAGCTTCCCGGTTTACCTGAATATTCAGTTGGCTGATTTAGAAAAATACGCCGCTTACATTCCTAAAGATCGCAGCATCATCACCGTATCCAACCACGCTGGTCGTGCATTTAAAGCTGGCGATCTTCTGCTTTCCAAAGGTTTCAAAGTAGTTGGTGCGGCAGGTTCGCAACACTACGAAGATCAAGGCGGCACTATCACCAGAATCGTTAAGCCAGAGCCAAAACCAGCTGCTCCTGCTGATGCAACCAAGAAGTAATTTCTACGCGTAAGAACTCGCCGGTTCATATCAGTAGGAAATAGCTGAGGGCATAAAGCAATTTATGCCCTCAGTAATTTCAAGATATAAATAATTTATCCACGTACTTTGATGTAAAGAGTAATCCATGACACCCAGAGATTTTTTGCAGCAATTACAAGACTCAAGTCTGGGAGTTGCCTTAAGCGAATCAATTTATATGTATCCGCTCGTAGAAGGATTGCATTTGATTAGCTTGGTATTTTCATTTGGATTAATTTTATTAACTGACTTACGTCTCATAGGTTTCTTCTTACCTAACGCGCCCGTGAGCGAAATTTTAAGCAAGCTTCGCCCCTGGCTGATAAGCGGCTTTGTTGTGACCTTCGTCACCGGATTTTTACTGGTGTTTGTAAACGGGCCAACGTTGGTCAACACCTGGGTATTTCCCATAAAACTTTTATTAATTTTACTCGCCGGACTCAATGCAGTTTGGTTTGAAGTTAAATTTGGACGTCGTATTGCACAATGGGATACGCAACTCCAATATCCAAAAGGCGCCAAAATCGCAGGCTGGATTTCCTTAACAACCTGGAGCTTGGTTGTAGTTTGCGGCCGTTTAATTCCCTATTTAAATGCACATTAATTAGCAGTTAATTACTGAGACAGTAATCGTGAGTACACAACCTTTTTTTCAAGCGCTGCAAAATAGTGAACTAGCCATTAGCATCGGCCAATCAAATCATTTGTACGGCGTGCTGGCCCAACTTTTTCATATCGCGGGATTAGTATTAATTTTAGCCCCGGTGTTGTTAGTTAATTTACGGTTATTCGGCGCAGGTTTAACTAATCAGTCAATCGCGCAACTGGTGAAAGCAACTAATCCGCTGATATGGACTGGTTTTGTATTTATTCTTTTTTCCGGCCTCTTTATGTTTGCACCCAGTGCAGCGCTCTATTACCCAAACCCTGCGTTTTGGTTGAAGTTTCAAATGCTCGCACTCGCATTAATTGTGCAATTTACGCTTTACCGAAAAGTCACTGCAACTGAAAAACCTAATCGCGCACTCGCAATTCTTACCGCAATCCTTTCGCTCACACTTTGGTTTGGCGTTGGTATTGCAGGTCGCGCCATTGGTTATGTTGCGGCTTAATAAATTTTTAACACCTTCCACTTCTTTTTAAAGGATCACTAATAATGAAATTAAAGTCTCTCGTTTTGATAGCTGCGTTTTTGAATACTTCCTTAGCATTCGCTGCTGATGCTCCAGCGCCAAAACCAGAAGTAAAACCTGCTGAAGAACAAAAACCTTTAAGCTTTTTTGTTACTAGTGAAGGCAATGGCAAAGGTGCAAATTTTGGTGGTCTCGCAGGTGCGGATGCTCATTGCCAAAAATTAGCAACTGCAGCGGGCGCAGGCAATAACGTGTGGCACGCTTACTTGAGTACGCAAGCCGCGAACGGCAAGCCTGCTGTTAACGCGCGTGATCGTATTGGTAACGGCCCATGGTTTAACGCTAAAGGCGCTATAGTTGCAAAAGACGTTGCTGATTTACATGGCGATACTTTGGACGCTGCAAGACGCGGAAATAACTTGAGCCGCACCACTGCACTTACTGAGAAAAAAGAATCCGTTAAAGGCGCAGGCGATACTCCAAACCAACACGACATTCTTACCGGCTCACAAACTGACGGCACCGCATTTAATGATGGCGCTGACCACACTTGTAATGGCTACACCAGCAATGCTGAAGACGGCTCAGTACAAGTTGGTCACTTCGACCGCACTGGCGGCGGCAATATTTCCTGGAACTCAGCACATGCAAGCAAAGGCTGCAGCCAGGAAAAATTAGTAAGCACTGGCGGCGCAGGTTTGTTGTATTGCTTTGGCACTAAATAAATTAGTGTTGAATAATTAGACTACGATTTACCAGGCTAACTTTATTTTGGGATTCCTTTCAATTAGGTTTTGTATGAAAAATAATTTCATCATTGCATTGGCGCTTATTTTTTTCGGCGTTGTCGCTTGTGAAAAACAAACCGACACACCGAAAGTTGAAGCAGCAAAAGCAGAATCACCTTTTAGACCCACTGCAACCATTCAGGAATTGATGAAATCCATTGTGGACCCAAATGTAGATCCCATTTGGGATTCAGTTCAAACCATCAGCACAGCGGCGGGCATTGAAGAAAAACGCCCGCAAACTGATGAAGAATGGGAAGTGCTAAAAAATCACGCAATCACGTTGCGTGAGGTGACTAATTTATTGTTGATAGAAGGCCGCAAGGTAGCAACGTCGAATACATCGACAGTTGCGGCTGAACTCAAGCCAGATGAAATTGAAAAATTGATTGCAACCAATCGTGCTGCATTTGTTCAAAATGCGCATGAATTGCATGATGCCGTAACCCAAACCATCGCGGCGATAGATGCAAAAGATGTTGCAGCGTTGGAAGCTTCAGGTAGCGCCATCGACCAAGTCTGCGAAAAATGTCACATGCAGTTTTGGTACCCGAATGACAAAAGACCAACTAAATAATTCTTGAAAACGTAATCGATAAAATTTGTATCTAAGTGCAAATGAGTTGAAAAAAGCAGCCCTACTAGGCTGCTTTTTTTATTTAATCACCAATTTGATGGTAGTGATCTGCTTGTACTTTTGCGTCGATTTTGTAGGTACGAACTTCGTCCGTGACGGGCAACATAGTTGCATTCCACGCATCCCACTGTTGTTTCAATTCCTTAAAACGATCAGGATATTTTTCGGCAAGATTTGCGCGCTCACGTTGATCTTCAGCAAGATTAAATAAAAATTCGTTGCCTGCAATTTTTAGATATTTAAAATCACCAGAGCGCACCGCTCGCTGCGCATTAGCTTTGTAACGCCAAAATAACAAACGCGAATGTGGCTGCTCAGCGCCTAATAAAACAGGCAGCAAGTTTTCGCCATCCGGCTTGTAATTTTCATCTGGCACGCCGCCTGCAGCAGCAACCAAAGTGGGCAACCAATCCATACTGATTGACACTTGTTCGGTCACTTGCGCAGGTTTGATTTGCTTGGGCCAACGCACAATTGCAGGCACACGAATACCACCTTCAAGCAATTCAGACTTTTGCCCCGCAAATGGCCATGTACGCGAGAAGCGTTCGCCACCGTTGTCACTGGTAAAGATTACGATAGTATTTTTATCGAGACCTTTCGCGGCCAATGTTTTTAAAATTCGTCCAATTGCAGTGTCCAATCCAACAACCATTTTTCCATAGGTCGCTAAATTTCCTCCGTCGTAATGAAATAGATTCGTTACTTGCGATGCAACAGCTTCATCCTTCGGGCCTTCCCACGGCCAGTGCGGTGCAGTGAAATGCAAAGATAAAAAGAATGGATTATCGCCTTTCTGTTTTTCAATATAGTCACTGGCGCGATCCGCAATTAAATCTGTGTAGTAGCCGACTTGATGAATGGGTACTTCGCCTTCATACAAATCTTCTTTTACATTTTCACCCACGCCAGGCTTGTGCGTGAAATAATCTATTGCACCGCCATAGTTACCGAAAAATTCATCGTACCCACTTTTTAAAGGACCAAATTTTGGCAAAGCACCTAGATGCCATTTACCAAACAAAGCGGTTTTATAGCCATTAGATTTTAGTAATGACGGCAAGGTAGGGTGTTCGGGCGGCAAACCAATGTTTTCTGAAGCACCTGAAATCGGTTCTTCCAAACCACCGCGTAAACGATATTGATAGCGCCCGGTAATTAATCCGAATCGCGTTGCCGAACACACTGCAGAATTTGAATAAGCTTGAGTAAAACGCAACCCTTGTTGCGCGAGTTTATCAAGGTTCGGCGTTTGGAAATCGGTTTGTCCGTAAACACTTAAATCGCCATAACCCAAATCATCTGCCAAGATAAAAATAATATTCGGCTTCGTTTTAGCTTGCTCGGCAAATGTTAATTTGCTAACTCCACCTAAAGATAATAGTGATAAAGCAGAGAGGCCACCTAGCACACGGCGGCGACTTTTATTAACTGTACTCATAAATTACTAGCTCACAAATTAATGGCTCATAAATAACAGCTCACAAATAAAAAACCTCAGCTAAACCGCTGAGGTTTTTGTGACTATTTTCCAGCGGGAACCTGAAATTTTTTAACATCCAAAACTTTAACCGGTTTTTCAGAATGTGGAGTTCCTGCAGGAGCCCATTCGTAAGGAACCGGTTGCGCGCGAAATACGGTATTGCTACTGGTGGGCAGCGGATCATCGGCTTTTGGAGTGCTGAAATACGGGCTTACATATTCCCACACAATTTCACCTTTGTTGGTCACCTGGAAAAAGCGACCATTCATTCCTTCATCAATCAAAGTGTTGCCGTTCGGTAACCGGCGCGCACTGCTGATGTACGAACTGTAAAAGCTGTAGCTCGGGCCACCGGAATTAACACCTGTGTACTGCCACACGATTTCTTTTTTGATCGGGTCAATTTCCAACACACGCGAGCCAGGCTGGGTATTTAATTTTGCACTGGGATAGCCCGCTGCGCCTTGATTATCAAACACTAAAATATTGCCTTCACCGGGCAAACCTTTGGCGATGATATGAGCATCATGTTGTCCGCTGATTTGATCAACTTTGCGCGGCAATTTGTTTGCGCCTGATGACGGCTCGTAATCTGGGCCAATTTGCCACACAATTTTCCCAGACTGTTTATCAATGATCGCAATAAAATTTGCTTCGCGAGAATCGATAACAATATTATCAGGATTAAAACGTGCGTCGCCTGAATCAAACCATTTGTTCGGGCCAACGACAGCCATATTATTGAAATGCAAATAATCGAACGGCATAGTTTTGTCGTTGCGCGTTAATGACTCGCGTAAAATTTTTAATGATGCTTCGCTAAAATTAAATTCATTTAAATGCTCATAGGCCGACCACTTCCAAATCACTTCATTTTTTGGAGTGATTTCATAAATACCATCTTCAAGAATTTTCTCGGCTTTAAAACCAGTTACGGGACGAACATAATTAATTAACACGAGCGTGTTGCCATTAGGCAATCTACGCCAATCGTGGTGTTGTCTAATCTCAGTACCATAACCACTCGCATCGGTTGAAGTCGTTGCAGTTGCGTAAGCGTCTTGCGCTTTGGCACCGCCCCATTGCCAAATAACTTTATTGTCCCAATCCACTTCCCCCAGTGATTGGCTATCACCGGTATTTCTGCCACCAGTGTCACCGGTAAGCTGCACTAGCACATGACCGCGCTTGCCCCCGGTCAATTGTGGATCGAGAAATACAGAAGGAAAACCGTTGTATGGCCACTGATGAACTTCGTTACCATTTAAATCGATAAGGTGAGTTTTTTTATCTGAGCCAGCAAAAAGCACGTAGGAATTAAATGCCTTGCTTGGGTCATAACGAGTAACGCCGGTGGGGTAAATACTGGGAGAAGCTATAGCAGTGCTAGCAAGAGAACTTATTAGTAAAGACAATAACGCAAATTTATGACGAGCTAAAAACATAACAATACTCCATTAAATTTTCAAATAAAAAAAGCCCGACTAATCGGGCTTTTTTTATATCTCGGGAATTACAGTTTGCCGCTAAAGGTAACACCGATCCAACGTTGTACAGCTGGCGTGTAACTGTTCCATGTTGCTGAACGAGGAGTGTCATCATCAAACAAGTTTTTAATCACAATGTTCACGTCGAACGTGCCTTTGCGATTGCCTAATCCAAACGCGAAGTCTGTTGAGTAGGCAGAAGGAATCCAACCATATGATGACAGAGTGTTGTCAGAGTTATATTTGCCGGTGTAAAGAGTATTCAAGCTAGCGTGAAATTCTTTGTCATTAAATACCGGCAAGCGATAATCTGCACCTATGTTGAAGGTAACTTTTGAAGCACCTGGCAATTGCTCACCGCTAACATCCTGGTAAGGTTGCGTCGCCTGTAAGTTCCCGTTTTCTACTGGTTGCGCCGAGGTAGTAAATTCAACATATTTAGCATCGGTATAAGCGCCCGCAAATCGCAAGCTTAAGTGTTCGATACCGTTATAAATGCTGTCAATTTCCAAACCTTGCGAACGCACTTTTGGAATATTCGCAGTCGCAGTTGTATAAGAAGTGATGCCGTTATTGTTTTGCGCAGTGGTATATTTATCTTCAATCGAACTACTTTGTTGGTAATCTTTAATATCCATGCGGAATAGCGCCGCATTGAATATGAAGGTGTTGTTTAACAAAGTAGATTTAAAACCAATCTCATAAGCGTCAGTTTTTTCCGCTTTTACCAAGTTGGAAATACCATTGGTTGCTTGGGAAATACCTGCTTTCTCACCGTGCTGTAATGCCAGATAAGTGGTGACATTGTCATTGATTTTATAACTTGGACTGAACACCCATGATGGCTGAGTTTCTTCAAACTTTTCTAAATCAGTTTCATTAAACACTACACCAACTTGTGCTTGACGCAATGCTTTGGCGTTAGCTACTTGTTTCTTTTGGTTCGCGGTCAAACTGTTGTAAGCCGCACCTGGAGTTCCAGTCACTGCTACACCGAAATATTTATTAGCTACAAAATCCGCTAATTGTAATTGCGTAGCTGTATTGTTGTTAACCAATACCTTAGCACCAGCAGGGTTCGCCGGATCAACAGGAACTAACTTACCCAGCAGACCTTGGTTTGCACCAGAGTCAGCAACCGAATCAAAACCGCCGAGCTGAACATTGCCTACAGAAGAAGGATTTAATTCAGGAGCATTTCCTTGATCTCTAATGTAGGAAGACGCGAGGTTACTACGATTTTCGTGTGTAAAACGAAGACCGGTAGTCAGTGTTAAATCTTCAGTAAAATGCCAGTTAGCTTGACCGAAAACAGCTTCACTTTTGTTTTCAATTTTTTGCAAACCTGCTGGGCTATTGAACGCCATTGACAAGCCGGACAAGGAGTTTTGCAATAAATAACGTCCATTGCCGTCGGCATCCAAACTGGTGTACTGAGCCGGGCTTGCAAACCACGCACCCGCATCATTGCCCCATACTTTTTGATACAAGGAGCTGTTATCAACATGTAAGAAGAATAAACCAGTTTGATAATCTACAAAGCCACCGGTTGGCGATGAGAAGCGAATTTCTTCACTCACCTGTTGGTAATCGTTAAAGAAACCACCTGAGTTACGGTTGATATCGAACGGAGTGCCTTCATCGTTAACAGCATTGAAGTGATAATCTTTGTAAGCGGTGATAGACGTTAAACGATATTGCCCAAAGTTCCAGTTCAAATCCAAAGTAGCACCATTGCTACCAGTAACCAAACCGCGCTGGCTATCGTTGTTAACTAATTCTCCACCGTCACCACCGTTCAAGTAATCGTTGGCATAAGTGTATTGTGGATCTTGGCTGAACCAACGTCTGCTTAGACGAGTCTGCGCATCAGCATTCAGGTTAACTTTTGTTTTGCCATCAGAGTAAAACTCTGGAGTTTGCGTTCTGATAGTGCGACCGTTAGTAGTTTCAGAAGAGCGCGGCTGAATATCAGCTTCAAGACGCGCACTAAAATCTTCAGTAGGCGTTAACAAAAACTGTACACGACCTGATACACGTTCTTTGTTGGTGTAGGTTTGATCGGTGTTGTAAGCGTTGGTGATGTCGCCAGCACCTTTGCTCACGCTCAAACTACCGCGCCATGCCAATAAATCTTCAATGATTGGGCCGCCTACAGCGAAACGACCTTGTACAGTATCCCATTGACCCAAAGTCACCGAGTAAGAAGAATCTGGTTTGAATGATGGACGCTTTGTGGTGATGTTAATTACACCGATACTGGCGTTTTTACCAAGCAATGTACCTTGTGGGCCGCGCGCCACTTCAACGGTATCAATATCAACGAAATCGTAGCTGGAAGCCAAGGCGTTGTAGGCATAGTTAACACCATCAACGATCAGTCCGACTGGTGGATCTTGCGCTTCTGTTTGGCCTTGTTTACCGATACCGCGAATCGAAAGACTACTGGTTCTTTGGTTACCAAGATTCCAGCTAATGTTTGCCAAACGTTGTGTAACAGCGCTGATATCAGTCGCTTGCAAACGCTCTAGTTCCTGACCACTTACGACAGAAACAGAGAGAGGTACGTCTTGTAGTTTTTCAATACGGTTACGGCTGCGAACTGTAATTGTACTCAGCACAACAGGCTTATCTTTGTCTGCTTTAGTTTTGTCAGCATCCGCTTTTTTTTCAGCATCTGTTTTCACAACAGCTGGAGCAGCATCGCCTTCAGCGGCTACCGCAAATCCAGCATTAAAAAAAATCGCTCCAGCAATAACGCTCGCGATAACACTTGATATTGGCGATAGCTTAAACGTGGGCTGTTTGATTTTGACAGCTGCTGTTTCTTTTAAAACAGCATTTATTTCGTGAGTCATTAACTTTGCTCCTGGGCATATATGTTTTGAACTTCTGCCATTTCGCAAAGTCTGTGCCACTCACAATTTTCACGCCAAAATAGTCGGCTCGATTTTCTCAAAAAGATTTAAAAATCACTATAAATACAGTGTTAAATAAAAATAAATAATTTTTATTATTTCCCAAAAATACAAAAAAATTTTGAATTTTCACTGCTACTTAACAAACACATGAGAGTTATTTTCCAACCACAACTTCACAATCTTCTGGTTTTTATTCAACACAATAAGATTAGAAATCAACATGACGTAATTTTTGGCTCATACAAATCACCAACACCCAACTGCTTAAGAAATAACACTTAAACGAAAGCTGTTTGAAGATCAGCAGAGTAACCAATCACTTTTTTCTAAAGGCTAAACCTCGCATCAAAAAAAATACTGATCAATCATAGTGATAGCGCGCATTTCATGTTGCAAATATGTGCACAAATAGATTTGGCACACTAGATGCAATTAAGCAAATTGTTCACAACTTAATGTCCCAATACAAACTGTTAGCAGAATTGTTACTTCACAAAACTGCAGCAGAACTGTAGTGGTACTTTCAGTTTTTATTTTGGCGCAGCTTCATAGCACACCACCGGTTTTAGGAGTAGTTGATGAAATACAAGATTTTATACGCAGCCATAGCGCTGAGTTTATCGGCAGGCATAAGTGTCGCTGCTGAACCAGATACTGCGGCTGCAAAACCTGCAGCGAATACTGTTCCAAACAATTGGGCATACAAACCTGTCCAACAAGTTTCAGCGCCTGCAGTTAAACAAAAAGCTTGGGTCAATACTCCAATCGATGCATTTGTTCTCGCCAAGCTTGAAGAGAAAGGCATCAAGCCATCTCCGGCAGCTGATCGCGCTACCTACATTCGCCGTGCAACATTGGATGCTTGGGGCTTGCTCCCAACCCCGGAAGAAGTTACCGCATTCGAAAAAGATAAATCACCACAAGCATACGAAACCTTGGTAGATCGTCTTTTAGCATCTCCACACTTTGGTGAGCGTCAAGCACGTCGCTGGTTGGACTTGGCGCGCTACGCTGATAGCGCGGGTTTCCAAAACGATCAAACTCGTGCTAATAACTGGCGCTATCGCGATTATGTAATTGCGTCTTTCAACAGTGACAAACCTTTCGACAAATTCATCAAAGAGCAAATTGCTGGTGATGAATTATGGCCAGATTCTTTGGAAGCAAAAATTGCGACGGGTTACTTGGCGGGCTACCCCGACAACTACAACTCACGCGATCTAGTTCAACGTAAATATCAAATTGAAACCGACATTACCGACTTGGTTGGTGAATCTTTGTTGGGTGCGACTATCGGCTGTGCAAGATGCCACAACCACAAAATCGACAAAGTTAGCCAGAAGGAATATTTCCAACTGCAAGCTTACTTTGCGAACGTAGTAGTCAATGAAAAAGCGCCTTTGCCTAAGGGTGCTGAGTTGCCAGTAGATGTTGATTACACAACTCATCAAGCAGCTTACCAAGCAGCAACAAAAGAAATTCGTGCGAAACAAAAAGCAATTCTCGATCAAGTACGTGAGAAGGGTCGCAAGTATCACAACGAGCGTTATTTGACTGATAGCCGCGACGCTATTTTTAAACCCGAAAAAGAATGGACTCCATTAGACAAGTGGGTGAATTACCGTACTAATGCAGTTGCGTCTGAGCGCGATATTGCTGCGTACCTCAAGCAATCCGCTGAGAACAAAAAAGGTTTGGAATACGACGCAGCCAACGAACCACTGTGGGCGCAATACGAAGCTCTCTCTAAAGAACTGAAAAAGTTCGATAGCTTACGTCCTACTAAGGGTTCTAACACCTTTACTACTGTGAGTGAGCTTGGAACTGTTGCTCCAGAAACACGTGTACGTTTCACCGGTATTCATGAGAAGCCACTGGAAGCAGTTGAACCTGCCCTACCCGCATTGTGGGCAGGCGCTAATACCAAGTTAGAAATTACTCCAACCAAAACGTCAACGGGTCGCCGTACGGCGTTGGCTAACTGGATTGCTAATGGTGATAACCCATTAACAGCACGTGTTTATGTAAACCGTGTTTGGGCTCAATATTTTGAGAAAGGTATTGCTTCCAACCCAGGCGATCTTGGTCGTGCTGGTCCTAAACCGACTCATCCAGAATTGTTAGATTACCTTGCCGGTAATTTCGTAAAACAAGGTTGGAGCACCAAGAAACTTGAGCGCGAAATATTATTGTCGAGCGTATATCGCCAGGCATCTGCTGAGCGTGATGACGTACTTAAAGCAGATCCACTAAACGATTTCCTAGCCGTTTATCCACGTAAGCGTCTGGAAGCCGAAGAGATTCGCGATGCATTGTTGTACGCATCAGGCAAGCTTGATCCAACTATCGGTGGCCCTGCAGTGTTCCCGCAAATGCCTTCCAATTTAGTAGCGGGTGATAACAATTTTACCGGCAACCCACTTTGGGAAGTATCCAAGGATCCAAACGACTTTAATCGTCGCAGTATCTACACCTTCGTACGTCGCAGCTTGCCTTATCCATTAACTGCGTCATTCGATCCGGCTGATCCATCGCATCCGCATCATAAGCGTGATGTGACTACTACACCGCTGCAAGCATTGGCCTTGTTCAATAGCGATATCGTTGTAGGTTGGTCGCAAGCATTAGCAGGTCGCATTATTAGTGAGGCGGGCGCAAGTGAAGATGCGCAATTAAATCGTCTTTATGAAATTCTGTTTTCACGCAAGCCAGACAGCAGCGAAAAAAGCGCGCTTAAAGCTTTCTTGAAAGACGAAGCTAAAACGATTCAGGCGCGTGCCTGGACTAACAAATTTGAAGTAGCGGTGCCAACCGGTCTTAAAGAAACAGCAAATCTTGATCCCGTTAAAGCTGCTGCCTTTGTTGACTTGGTACACACGGTTGCAAACTCAAATGACTTTGCGTATCGCTTCTAATCCTTGGTAATTTTTGAACATTTAAGAGAGTAATTATTATGACATCACGTCGCGATTTCTTGTTTAACACTGGCCTTGGTTTAGGTGGTGCGGCATTGGCAGGTTTTGTTCCGGGCCTTACTATTAATTCAGCAACTGCTGCTGAATTAATTGATCCTTTGGCACCAAAGCAACCACATTTTCCAGCAAAAATTAAATCTGTAATTTGGCTCCACCAAGACGGTGCGCCATCCACTATCGACTTGTTTGATTACAAACCTGAGTTGGTGAAACTTGCCGGTAAAGAAGTTCCTAGTTCGTTCTTGCAAGGTATCAAAACCAGTACTCAAGGTGGTGTAGGTAAATTGTTTGTGTCTCCAGATCGTACCTGGAAGCAATATGGTGAGAGCGGTTCATGGTTCTCTAACTTGGTTCCAAACATTGCGCAACATGCTGACAAGTTGACCTTTATCAAGTCAAGTATCACCGTGGGTGCAACTCACGACATTTCAATTTTGAAATTGAACACCGGTGATTTGAACCCAGGCCGCCCATCACTCGGCGCTTGGATTTCTTACGCATTAGGTTCAGCGAATCCAGATCTCCCACCATACGTTGTGTTGTACAACGGTAAATCAGAACCACGTGCTGGCTCTGTAAACTGGAACTCAGGTTTCTTGCCTGCTGTTTACCAAGGTACTGCTTTCCGTCCAGGCAACTCTCCCATTTTCTATTTGGAGCGTCCTGAGTTGAGAAGCGATGTACAACAAAGCAACTCTTTGGCTTTGTTAAAGCATTTGAATCAAAAAGGTAGTGCCAAGTTTCCAGCAGATACTGAATTAAAAGCGCGTTTACGCTCTTATGAATTGGCAGATCGCATGCAAACTTCTGCTCCAGAAGCAGTGGATCTGAGTAAAGAAACCGATGCGACTAAAGAGTTGTACGGCTTAAATGATCCGATAAGTTCAGGCTACGGCACCACCTTGTTGCGTGCTCGTCGTTTGGTTGAACGCGGTGTACGTTTCGTGCAAGTAGTTACCGGTGAACCTGGGGTTGACACTGAAGTAACAAGCTGGGACGCGCATGATGATTTGCAAACAAACCACAGCATAAAAGCACGTCAAGTAGATAAGCCAATTGCAGGTTTGCTGGAAGACTTGAAATCACGCGGTTTGTTGGACACCACGTTAGTTGTATGGACTTCTGAATTCAGCCGTACCCCTTGGGGCGAAAGCGGTTCAGGCCGTGACCACAACCCATGGGGTTACACCCAATGGTTGGCAGGCGGTGGCTTAAAAGCTGGCTTCACTTACGGTGAGACCGATGCGCTTGGTGTTCAAGTTGCTGATAAAGAAAAAGCCGTTGATACCTACGACTTGCACGCAACTGTATTGCAACTCCTCGGTCTCGATCACTTGAAAACCACATTCCTTAACAACGGCCGTTCAGAGCGTCCAACAGTTGTTTACGGAAAAGTGATCAAAGACATCCTCGCCTAAATTAATAAGCCACTAACCAGCTAATGAAGCTGGTTAGTTGGCTCTCTGCTGAGTAAGGTTTTAAGTTATGCGTAAGTTAACACTGCTGATTAGTTTTTTTGCGGCTTTTGCTGCAAATATCAGTGCAGAAGAAATGGAAATGGACTTAATGCAGAACATTGAAGATACGAATAAAAGTTTATCTTCAAATATTGCACTACAGCGCGTAGAACCCTCGCTTGAAGATGCAAAACAACTCACCAGCATGTTTGAAGTTGTTGAAGCACATTTTGTTAAGAAAGGCGATGCAGAAAATGCAGTTGACCTCTCCAAAAAAAGCAAAGAATTAGCCCAAGATATCGCCAAATTAGTAACCGAAAAGAACTTCGACACGGCAACTAATCTCGCAACAGATTTATCACGCACTTGCAAATCTTGCCATACGTTCTACAAAAAAGAGTAATTTATGAAGTGTGTTTTTACAGCACTTCTGCTGTGTCTCTTTAGCTACACCTGTCTCGCTGCCCAGCAAAAAACACCACTCAAAACCAAAGCTGCTGAAGTTATTGTCGGTGATATTGAGGCTGGAAAATTTAAGTCAGAAGATAACCGTTGCCAGGAATGTCATGGCGCGGATGGTAATGGTCAAGGCCCTACCACTGGCGCGGCCGGTAAATTTGCAAAGCTTTCAGGGCAATATCCAGACTATCTCACCAAGCAAATACGCAATTTTCGTAGCGGCGAGCGTAAGAGCGAATTTATGCAAATAATGGCGAAAAGTATCGATGATACCGACTCAGCGGACATTGCCGCCTACTTTGCCAGTCAGAAAAAAATGCAAGGTGATGGGTCTGGCAAGAATGAAGTTGGTAAAAATTTGTTTATTAATGGCGATGCCACCAGAAACATCTTACCCTGCACGAGCTGTCATGGCGTTGATGGACGCGGGATTGATGCACCACAACAATTAATTCCTGTTATCGGCGGACAAGAGTGGCGCTACCTTGAGAAGCAATTGCAAGATTGGCGCAGCGGTGAACGCCACAACAGCGACGGTAATTTGATGAATACATTCACCAAGCAGTTAAGTGATTTAGAAGTGCAGTCACTAACAGATTATATTTCAGGATTGTAATTTAACAATTATGTAGGTGGGGGAAAGTACCTGCATATTTCACAATTGCGATGAACAACGGTTCGAATGAAATTTTTGGTCGAACTTAACTATTGCGGATAAAATTTTAATCATTTACAGGAATTTATTATGAAAAAACATTTATTGCTCGGTTTATTAGCCACCGCATTTACCCTGCCCGCTTTCGCAGCGTTGAAAGAAGGTGATACCGCACCAGATTTTAAAATTCCTGCGTCTTTCGCTGGTAAAGCAGTTGAGTTTTCACTGAAAGAAAAATTGAAAAAAGGTCCAGTCGTTGTTTATTTTTATCCTTCTGCATACACCAAAGGCTGCAACCTTCAAGCACATACTTTTTCAGTTAATAGCGAAAAATTTGCAGCTGCTGGTGCAAGTGTAATTGGCGTATCACTCGATAGCATTGGCCGCCTTAATGAGTTTTCAGCTGACCCAGAATACTGTGCAGGTAAACTTGCTGTAGGCTCAGACGTTGACGGTAAAGTTGCAAAATCATATTCGTTAGATGTTCGCCCAGCGGGTGAAGGCAAAACGGATACACGCGGCGCTTCTATTGATCACGGTTTTGCAGAGCGTACAACCTTTGTCGTAACGCCTGATGGCAAAATTGCTGCGACTATTGGTGGCTTAACGCCAGTAGAAAATGTTGCGAAATCTTTAGAAACTGTTGAGAAATTAGCTGCTTCTAAAAAAGGTTAACGAATACCTTCAAGAGATATCTTTAGATTTTTAATACCTAAAGATATCTCCTGTTTATCTACATCTCGCCTCCTCTTACATTCCTCCTATTTACTTGAGCCTCTCATGAAGCAATCAGTCAAGAACGCCCGCAAGTTTTTTTTCGCCAATACAATTAACTTACGAACTTGCATGCTGTTATTTGCACTGTCGGCTCCAGTAATGCCAGCGCTAGCGGCAAGCTCGGCAATTGAAAATTTGCCAAATTTCAGCGAGCTAGTAGAACGCTCTGGCCCAGCCGTAGTTAATATTCGCACTACGCAAACGGTGCTTGCGAAGAATGAACAAGCTGCAAGATCGCCGGAAGAGCAAGAGCTTTTAGAAAGAATTTTTGGTGGCCCAAATCCTCATGAACAACAAGCCCCAAACGATAAAAATGAACCGCCCGCTGAAGATGAAGGCGAAGAAGTTTCGCGCAGCGTAGGCTCAGGTTTTATTTTTTCGGCAGATGGATACGTTCTTACCAACGCACACGTTGTTAAAGATGCTGATGAAGTGTTTGTAAAATTAACAGACAAGCGCGAGTTTAAAGCAAAAGTTATTGGCTTTGACATCAACACCGATGTAGCGGTTTTAAAAATAGAAGGCAACAATTTACCTAAAGTTACACTTGGCGACTCAACCAAAATAAAAGTAGGCGAATGGGTAATTGCAATCGGCTCACCTTTCGATTTGGATAACAGTATTAGCGCGGGAATTATCTCCGCTAAAGCACGTGAAATTGGTGATTTTTTATTGTTAATTCAAACTGACGTTGCAATTAATCCTGGAAACTCCGGTGGACCTTTAATCAATTTAAAAGGCGAAGTTATTGGAATTAACTCGCAAATTTATAGTCGCTCAGGTGGCTACATGGGAATCTCGTTTGCAATTCCTATCGATGATGCAATCCGTGTAGCTGAGCAGCTAAAGACAATTGGTCATGTAAAACGCGGCCGTATGGGAGTTTATCTGGCTGACATCAACGATAACGTTGCTCAAGCACTTAAACTACCAACGAGAAATGGAACCTTAGTGAGTCGCATTGAAAAAAATGGTCCCGCTGAAAAAGCTGGATTAGTAGATGGCGATATTATTTTAAATTTTAACGGCATTCCCGTTGAAAAAAGCACTGAGCTCCGCCGTTTGGCTGCTGCCACTTCACCCGGCTCACAAGTGAATTTGCAAGTGTGGCGAAAAGGCGTTACTAAGGTCTTCCCCATTACACTTGCGGAATTGCCGCAGCCTGAAGCTGCGAAAAAAGCACAAAATAATCAGAAAGAAAAAGCTGCTGCAACTAAAGAAACCGCATTTGGTTTGACCGTTAAATCACTCAGTACTGAACAGAAAAAAGAATTGGGTATTGTTTCCGGCATCCTAATCGAAAAAGCAGAAGGCTCATCTGCGCGCGCGGGCTTACAAGCGTCAGATTTAATTTTAAGTATCAATAATCAAGACGTTAATAGTGAGCAGGATTTCAAACGGCTTATAGAAAAAGCGGGCGATCAAAAAACCTTAGTAATCTTGGCTCGTCGCGACAACATTACTCAATACATTGCAATTGATATTCCCGCAAAGAAATCTTAATTCATAAACACAAAGTGACACCTATGGAACAGATTTGGACCATAGGTGTTATTTCTCCAGATTCTGCAAAATCCTCTCAAGTGTTTACCAAAAATTATTCACCGCGAAAATTGCTGTTAATATTTCACCTAAAATAAAACGTTAATTGTTGATTTTAAAACACCAAATCGCGTTTAATACATTCGATAGTAGCTTAGGTGCGATATTTAAGGCTTTGTGGCTGGTACAGTGATTGCATTACTTACTTGTTATTTCTCAACACATCTAGTGGGGCAAGTTTTATGGCAGCAGGAAATTTTGGCAGTC
Source organism: Gammaproteobacteria bacterium (assembly GCA_004172865.1). GTDB lineage: Bacteria > Pseudomonadota > Gammaproteobacteria > Pseudomonadales > Cellvibrionaceae > Cellvibrio. The sequence goes on from SEBV01000010.1 coordinate 354,717, forward strand.
CAATGCAGTTATTGATTTTATTGGCTGTGGTGTTATTAGTTTTTGGTGGTAAGCGTTTGCGCAATTTAGGCGGCGACCTTGGCGGGGCTATAAAAGGCTTCAAGAACTCCATGGCTAGCGCTGAAACTGAAAAGCCAGTTCCTGCGGAAATTAAGCCTCAACAACTCAACAACGACCAATCACAATTCGTTGCTAGCAATGAAGCTGAGAAAAATTCAATCAACCGCGCAAACCAACCTTAACCTAAGAGACCACTAATGTTTGATATTGGTTTTTCAGAACTTATTGTTTGTGCCATCGTGGGCCTAATTGTTATAGGCCCTGAGCGTTTACCTGAGGCTGTAAGAACAGTAGGTCTTTGGGTTGGTCGCATTAAGCGTAGCCTCCGCGAAACTCGTGAAGAGCTTGAACGCCAAGTCGGCATGGAAGATGTACGTCGTCAGCTGCATACTGAAGAAATGATGAGAACCCTGGATAATATGCAGGAAGAAATCGATGCCGCTCTCAATTATGAACGTATGGGAAGTAAAGCTGCGCTCGAACATAAAGCTGAAGAGATTCAAACAGAAACTACTGTTGTAGAAACTGAACAACCACTTCTCACGCAAAATGAAACCATTCCAATTCCTTCGCCCCAAATTCTTGAAAAAAGTGCACCCCCTATAACTCGTCATTAAAAATTTATTTTCTGCATTTGTTTGATCATGTCTTCTAAAAATACCGACCCTATGTGTCGGTATTTTCTATATCGCTGAAAATTTTCAAACTCATACCATTCATTTAAACAGCAAATTATTTCTCTCACACTTAAGCGTGAAATTTTTATTCATTATTTTTAAAATAATAATATTTTTTTAGGCACAGCATTTGCAACCTTAAGATCAGTAGTAACGAAATGTATAAATTAGTACATCATTGATCGAAAGAGTAACCGCTATTCAATTAGAAAGGATTCAACATCGGGTGCATGAGTGTAGTAGGAAGTTACAGACTTACGCAGCCCAGGGAATTATTTTAAAAACAATTTAACTCATCTCAGATAATAGATTTTTAACCATAAATGAAAGGCATAGGAATACCTTATGAAAAAGATATTATTTACAAAAACTTTATTAGCGCTAGTTAGCGCAGCTGCCATTTCAGCTCAGGCCGCTAGCTTGCAAGGCGCAGCAGATTTATTAAAAGCAAAAGATGTTAAGACTATCGAATTTTCAGCAACGGGTAACTGGTTTCAATTTGGCCAAGCTCCAGCTCCGAGTTTGGCGTGGCCAAAGTTTGATGTAAGCAGCTATACCGCAAGCATTAACTACGATCAATCAGCAGCACACGTACAAATCGTTCGCAAACAAACATTGGAAGCCGGCCGCAACAGACCAGCTCCAGTTGAGCAAAAACCAGATCAATATTTAAGTGGCAAATATGCGTGGAATGTAGCAGCACCTGCGAACTCACCTGCAGGCACCGCGCCAGTTGCAAGTGCGCAACCGGCCTCATCAGTAGAAGAGCGTAGCGCTGAAATATGGTCTACCCCACAAGGTTTTGTTAAAGCTGCAGTTGCTAACAAAGCCGTTGAAAAAAATGCGAAAAATGGTGTTGAAATTTCGTTTACTGCGGGCGGCAAATATCGTTACGTTGGTTTTATTAACGAGAAAAACCAGGTTGAATCTGTAAAAACATGGATTGATACACCTGTACTTGGCGATACCCTGTATGAAACAACTTTCACCAACTACAAGGATTTTGCCGGCACACAATTTCCTGCGCACATTGTTCGTAAACAAGGTGGCTACCCGATATTGGATTTGAACGTTGCAGGTGTTAAAGCTAATGTTCCAGTAGATTTTAAAGTTCCTGATGAAGTTGCAAGCGCAACACCACCTGCAGCAAATGTTGCAGTCAATAAATTAGCAGACGGCGTTTATTATTTAACAGGCGGCTCTCACCACAGTATTGCAATTGACCAACGCGACCATATCGTTATTGTAGAAGCGCCTTTGAACGAAGAGCGTTCTCTCGCGGTAATCGCAAAAGTTAAAGAAATAATTCCAAACAAACCCATTAAATATTTGGTAAACACTCACGCACACTTCGATCATTCAGGCGGTTTGCGTACTTATGTTGATGCTGGCATTACCATAGTCACCCATGAAGCCAACCAAAGTTACTACCAAAAAATTTGGGCTGAACCACATACCTTGAGTCCGGATCGTTTGGCAAGCTCAAAAAAAGTAGCAACCTTTGATACCTTTAAAGACAAAAAAGTCTTGACTGATGGCACACGTAAAATTGAAATTTATCCTATCGCTGGTAGCAGTCACAATGATGCATTTGCGCTAGTTTACTTGCCTGCAGAAAAAATTCTGGTTGAAGCAGATGCTTACACACCGCTGGCAGCTGGAGCTACTCCACCTGCGTCAGTTAATCCATACTCTGTGAATCTGTACGAAAACATCCAGAAATTAAAACTGGATGTTGGACAAATCGCAGCATTACATGGTCCAGGTGTTGTGAAATTGGCTGATTTGAAAAGTTATATCGGCATTAAAGAAGTAGGTGCCAACTAAACCCTGCTATGCAGAATAAAAAATGCCGGGCTTTATTAAAAGCCCGGAATTTTTTTATTCAGATCTTTTAAAGTTGAATACCTAACTTAATTAATTGAGCAACAATTTCATTGTGTAACGGAACGCCTTCTTTTAAATTTTTATCTCTCGCTTCCCAACCGCGTTCACCAGGGTACTGAAAAGGTGAAGCGTCTTGTTCGAGGTATTGCAAAAAATCTGCAACGCGATTTTGAAATAATTCACGCTCAATAAAAGCATCCACGTTTAACGCAATAAAAATTTTGGTAGAGCCAGCATCAATTCCGCTTGGATCGCTGGCAAATATTTCTTGCGTAAACGCGGCACCCGCCAAGGCAGCAGTTAACAGTTCAATCATTAACGCCAGCCCCGCTCCTTTATGTTCGCCCATAGGTAAAACGGCACCGGCCAAAATATCCTGCGCGTTATTAGCAGGATTTCCATCAGCATCAATCCCCCAATTAGCGGGAACATTTTTTCCTTCTCGCAACCATGTGCCGACTTTACCCACAGCTGCCTGACTCATCGCCATATCCAGAACTACAGGTTTATCTACTTCAACACCGGGAATACCAATAGCCAGTGGATTGTTTCCAATCACCCGTTTTTTTGCGCCCCAAATCGCCATAGTCGGGATTGCATTGGTGGAACAGATGCCGATAAAACCAGCCTGTGCAGCGCGGCTTGCATAAGCATGAGCCCTGCCCCAATGAGTAGTGTTTTTTGCAAGACAAACGCCCACACCAAATTGTTTAGCGCGATCAATCGCTGACTGCATTGCATTGGACGATGCAAAACGTCCGGGTCCATTATTAAAATCCAACACGCAAATCGCGCCCAAATCCCGAACGATTTTTAGCTCGGGTGCTGGTGCAACCCGCGCCTCCGTTAAAGCAGCAATTAAACCCGGTAACATTCGCACACCATGCGAAGGCACTTCTAATAAATCTGCCTCCGCCATAATTCTCGCTTCTATTTTTGCTCTTTCAGCTGGCACGCCTGCTTGTTGCAAACGCGAACTGACAAGCTCACACAATTTTTCATAATCAATTCGCTGATAATCAGTCATTCAATATTTTCCAATCAGTGAGCGGGAGCTTTTAAATATTTATAAGCTTCAACGCTGGCATAAATAAAAGGACTATTACCTTTAGGATCGTTCGATACTATGAGTTCAGTCTGATAATAATTATAACTGCCATCGCGTCCAAAACCTAAACCAGCAACCAGACACTGATCATTCATGCTGACTCTTCCGTCTTGATGCAGCGTAATAAATTCATTTAACAATCCACGATAACTTTTAATTGCGGTTTCACCATAACTGGCTGACAAATAGCCTTTATTTACCGCTTTCAGTAAAAAATAGGAAAACATAGCAGAGGCAGACGACTCGCGATAATTGGCAATATCATTTGGCCGATCAGTAATTTGCCACCAGGTTGCGGTTGCAGCGTCTTGATAGCGCAAAATATCCGGCGCGAATTCATTAACAATATCGATCAAACTTTTGCGCAAATCTGTTTCAGTCGCCGGAATAAAATCTAACACATCAACCAATGCCATCGCATACCAACCCATGCCGCGCGACCAATATTGTGGTGCGCGCCCGGTTTGTTTATCGGCCCAATCCGCCGATTTTGACTCATCCCACGCATGATAATAAAGGCCAGTGTCCGGGTTGCGTAAATGCTCGCGAGCAATTTCAAATTCGCGTACAGCTTCTACAAAGCTATGATATTGCTCATCACCGGTTTCATAATTAGCTGCATATTGCGCGAGAAAGGGAATGCCCATATAGACACCATCTAACCAAAGCTGATTTGGGTAAGTCGACCTGTGCCAGAAAGCGCCTTGAGTTGTACGCGGGTGAATTTTCAAACGTCCGCGCAAATAATCTACTGCCTTGCGATATTTTTCCTGGCCAGTACGCTGCTCAAGCAATATCACCATCTGCCCTGGCTTAATTAAATCAATACTAAATAAATCCGCTTCATACCCAGAAATAGAGCCATCGGCTTGAATATAACTGCCCGTTACTTTTTCCAGTGCATCTTTATATTTTTCATTAGGGCTTACCGAATCAATTTCTTGCAATGCATGGATTTGCATACCGACAACATCGTATTCAAATTTCGGTGGACGTTTGCGATACTCATCCCATCCGCCGAAATAATAATTTAGCGTTTTTCTTTCTATTTCAGAATTAGCTAAACGCTTAGCCCAATTTAACGCATCATCGGCCTGTAGATTAATTTTTGCTTGCTTACTCAATGATGATTCAAAACGAATTCGCGGTGATTTAGTTAAGCGTTGAACCTGCTCATCTAGATAGGCTTGAAATTCTGCCCTAGTATGAATATTTTTAGTTAGCTCACTTTTGCTATTGAAAAAATAATAATCCAGTTCTCCACCATTAGCACTGATAACTGAGATGTAAGCACTTTCATTTTCAGTTTGCTGTTTACGGTCACCGCGGTGATAAATAATCGCTTCACCGAAATTATTTTTTACGTCCTCATCTTGTTCATGCCAGCTGGCAACGTAGGTGTATGCGCTTCCGGTAATATTGGTATCGCCTTCTATAACGACAGTCTCAGAAGATTTCTTAAGCGCAATTGCAAAACTGGGAAATTTTTTATCCGTTTTAAACGTTAGTTGTACAAATGCGCTGCCGTTATTTGCTGTGGCATGCGCGACAACATCATAGGATGCATTATTAATTACCCAATTCGAATAAGTTGCTTTGTAACCGGAAAATAAATCACCATGATTAGTCACAATCACTTTTTCGCTTTCAACTGTTGGGGCAGGCTCAAAGGTCTTACCATTCCAAAAACCTAAGCCACCAGATGTAATTTTTTTATTAATTAAAATATTTTTAGCTTCGGACTCAAGTTGCTGATCCTGCCATTCACCCTTAACAATTGAAACATCAGCTTGTTTATTATCCGATGAATTGCTTTTATCAGTAACGGTGAAATTTTTTATTTGCGCTGGTGAAAAATCGGCTAGAAAAAATATGCCATCCTGAGTTCCATCACCATCTTTATCGATAAGATTTAATGATAGCGGCGCGGTTTCACTCCGAACACTTAATTGCGCAATACGTTTATCTCCAGGCGCCAAACCTAAATCGTAGAAACTAAAATAAATAGGCTCTTTCTTAAGTGCAAAATTATTTGCGTTCGTTATTTCAGCGGTAGCCAAAGACTCCGCTACTGACTTCGGCTCGGCATCGGCCATTTGTTTTCCGCAAGATGTAAATAGAACCGATAGTAAACCAGCAACAATTGCCAATTTCCTTTGGCGTTGATGAGATAAAAATGTCATTGAATCACCTGATAATGCTAGCGCCACGTGTGGCAACTACTAATTGTCTTAAACGTACGAAACACCGGCGTAAATAATTAGCACCAACAAATATCCAAAGAATAACTTGTTGCTGTAACTGCAAATTAAAAATATGGAAATAGTCATATGACTCAATTCATTTTTTGGGAGTTTGTAACGCTGCTTACCGATATGCAGTGCGAGATTTAACCGTCGTAGAGTTCCAAGTTGCACTGTATGTCTTGCCGAGGTAATTCATTCTTGTCCGACCTTATATTCATTTTTGGCCAGTGATAAACCTATGGCAATTAATGTGCCCAAGTTAACGAGGGCGAACATGATTTATAAATCAATGAACAAGTGTTCAATTTTAATCACATAAAATAAGTATTTTGTTTAAATCCGAACACATTAAAAAGAAAAAGACGAAATGCTGCTATTTGAGCATCGCAATTTGGAGTTAAAACTTTAATTATTCAAGATTAATAGTTGGACAAGTGCTTGGTATTCAACAACTGATTTAATTATTGTTTATATTTTGGACAAGACTTTAATTTGCAATGGTTATTTAGAATCATAATCCGCTTATCCATCTCATCAAAACACTCAATCTGCAGGTTGGCCTAATGTTTGCTGAAAGCGCATATAAGCCCCATTTACTCTGCCAGGAGATTTTTAATGATTCGTACATTTACATCCAAGCCCGCTAAAACTATCGCCACTTACATGTTAAGTACAGCTAGCCTATTAGCTATTTCCATATCAGCTAATGCGCACCATGCATTTTCTGCCGAATTTGATGCACAGAAGCCCGTTGAGTTGAAAGGAGTTATTACTCAGGCACGCTGGGTAAATCCTCACAGCTGGATCTACGTTGATGTGAAAAACAAAGACGGTAGTGTTAGCAACTGGGGCTTTGAATTCGGTGCGCCTTTTAGTCTTAAACAAAAAGGTTTAACCAAGACTACTTTGCCACTCGGCACAGAAATTACATTGAAAGGTTACAGATCAAAGAACGGTGAAAATTACGCTTACTCCACAAGTATTACACTTGCGGACGGCACTGCATTCCAAACTGGCGGCGCGCAAGATGCACCTGAACCAACTGCACCTGCAGCAAAGTAATCAAAAAATGGCAGTGATAAATAATTAATTGTTTTGCGAAAATTTCGTTAACAAAATAATTATATATTCGTGCTATAGGTACTTCAAAGATGAGAGTAGAAGGTTGCAGAAAAGCTTGTTTTCCATAACAATCGCGACGAATTAAGTTGTTAATCGAAAGTAATTTGCTAACGATTCTTATTCGTATTTATTCAAGTTTTATTAAAGCAACATCATATTTATGAATCGACTGTTTTAATATGATTTAAAAATGATCAGTCGATTTTTGAAGTACCAAACCAGATTTTTAAAAAAATAACGGCGGCTTGATGGTAAAGCAGTTAGAAAACTGCAGCGATTCATCAACCCCTAAAAGTTTTGGTGATAGTTCGCACCAAAAAAATGAAAGCTATAAATGACAATTACTAGGAGCACCACAAAAATGAAGTTAACAGTAAAAACACTGGGCTTTGCTTTACTAGCCACAGTAAGTGCAAATTTATTTGCTGCTGATGCACCTGCGGAAAAACCTGCAGCTGCCCCGGCTGCCGGACCAAATCCTGGAAAACAAGCAATTGCTGTGCGTAAAGCAGCCTTCACTTTGATTGCCAACTCTTTTAAGCCAATTGGCGATGCCGCTCAAGGTAAAGCTGAATACAATCAAGCTGACATTCAAAAACGCGCTAACCGCATTTTGGTGTTGAGCGAATTTTTGGATTCGTCATTTCCTGAAGCGTCAAACCTTGGCGAACCAGATACCAAATCTAAAGCTGAAATTTGGACTCAAAAAGCTGATTTCGACAAGAAGCTGAAAGATTTCCAAGAACATGCTGCAGCACTTGTAAAAGTATCAAGCACTGAAAAAACTGCTAGCGACGCATTTAAAGATGCATTCGGCGCACTGGCAAAAGACTGTAAAGGCTGTCACGATAGCTTCAAAGCTAAGTAACCTTTATGTCTAATCGCCTTTGCTATGCAAAGGCGATTAATATTCATCCTTCTGCCCCGTGTTGATTCAATCCATGACCCAGCCCACCGATAAGCAAGATAACCTTAATACTGAAAATTCAATCGAACCCAAAACTGTAAAAATTTGGGATGTACCTGTAAGAATTTTTCACTGGTCCTTGGTTACTTTATTTATTGCTGCTTACGTAACAAATTTATTAGGCCCTAATTATTTTAATTATCACCTTTGGGCAGGCTACGGAATTATCGTATTGGTTGTATTTCGAATTCTATGGGGATTTGTGGGCACCTATCACGCACGCTTCTTTAATTTCGTACGCACCCCTGTAGCAACTACGAAATACGCGCTCAGTGTTCTTAGAAAGAAAGATGTTCATTATCTGGGCCATAATCCACTTGGCGCTGTGATGGTAATAGCATTACTTCTCGCGATTTTAGTACAAGCCGTTACTGGGTTATTCTCTAACGACGAAATAATAAATCTCGGCCCGTTATACGGGTACATCAACGACGATTTGAGTTTGAAATTAACATCAATTCACCGACAATTATTTTATTGGATAGCCGGTGCAATATTTTTACACATTGCCGCCGTGTTATTTCATGTGTGGTTTAAGCGCGACAACATTGTCAAAGCAATGTTTACCGGCAAGAAAAATACTGATGAATTGGCTGAAGAAAAATCTATCTCATCATCAAGAATTTGGCTGGCAATTATTATTGTAGCAATTGTGATAGCAGCGCTCGTTTGGATAATATCTGGCGCGCCCGAAGCAGTGAGTGATCCTGGCTACTAATACATAAAAACTAGTCAGGCACGAACGCAACTGCATCTACCTCCAAAAGAAAATCGGCGCGCCCCAGACCCGCTACGTATAAGACCGTAACGACTGGTGGGGCCGAGATTTTTTTCAGAAATTTCTGCGATTCATCAAATGCGATTGACGCATCCTGCCCTTGCACAATAAAAATAGAAAACTTCAGCAAATTTTTAAACGAAGCACCACATGCATGTAAGGCAATATCCATGTTTTTCATGATTTGGTTTGTTTGAACCCTTATGTCATCCTTTCCTACAATTTCGCCATTCACATCTACCGAATTTTGACCGCCGATATAAACATGTCGCCCATTCCCTTGCACAACTACGGCTTGTGAAAACGCGGAGCTTTTCATTAACGCATCTGGATTGACATGTTTAATATTTTTCATTCTTCCTCCAACAAACTATTCACTCCAATTATGTCGCGCTAGATAACATAATTTGTAAAGCATGCGATAGCTGAATATTAAAATAATTAGACGCGTATAAATGTACGCTGAAGAACAGATAAAGCGTGGGATTGGCGCAAAATAAATAATGTGTGATCAAGCTTAACGAAAGTTAGGATCTGTTAAATCTAAATTCTATTGCGAGGAAAATACCATGCAAATTAATGAAAATCGTATTCGCGAATATGCTTATCAAATATGGGAATCTGAAGGTAGACCTAATGGCCGTGCTGATCAGCATTGGGAGCAGGCAAATAGGTCTCTTGAAGCGGAATCAGACTCTTCAGAAGGCGCTCAGCAACATCACAATGAACACCAAACCGATAACTTTATTCCGCACCAAAATAATAAAAAAGGAAAGCATGCTCATCATGCACACCAACCGCAGCCGCACTGAGTGCGACTAACTTTTTTCGTTGAGCAACTTAGCTATGAATAAAACGTCAGAGAGCGACATTAGAGTTGGAATATCCGGTTGGAGATATGTTCCCTGGCGCGGTAGTTTTTACCCCAAAGGACTAGTGCAAAAAAAGGAGCTTCATTTCGCTTCACGAACTGTGAATTCAATTGAAATCAACGGCTCCTTTTACGCACTCCAAACTCCCGAGCGATACAAAAACTGGTATGAGGACGCACCTGATAATTTTATTTTTAGTGTAAAAGCGCCGCGGGATATTACTCACTTTAAGCGCTTACGCGACGTAGAAGAACCTATCGCAAATTTTTTTGAATCAGGCGTGTTGGAACTCAGGGAAAAGTTAGGGCCAATTCTGTGGCAATTTCCACCGACATTTAAATTTGATAAAGATTTATTCGCAACATTTTTGAAGCTTCTACCCACCAACACTCATGCAGTAACTGGATTAAATAAACACGAAAAAGAAAGCCTACCTAAAAAGCCGTTACGTCATGCAGTCGAAATTCGCAATGAGAGTTTTAGGACTGAAGAATTTGTCACTCTGCTACGAGACCATAAAGTTGCTCTCGTGATTGCAGACACAGCAGATCGTTGGCCTCAAATTGAGGAAATCACTAGTGATTTTGTCTACATGCGACTACATGGCGATAAAGAACTTTATCAAAGCGGTTACTCAGATGACGCTTTGGATCGCTGGTACAAGAGAATGAAATTGTGGAGCGCAGGAAAACAACCGGCTGATGCAAAATTAATTACATCGCACTCAGAAAACTCTCATAAGCCCAGAGATGTTTATTGTTACTTTGATAATACCGATAAACTTTGGGCGCCTTTCAATGCTCGCAAAATATTGGAAAAATTTAATCTGGCGGACTCGCTGGAAGAAGAACCGGGAAAATTGCGGGACAATGCCGATGATACGCAAAATCAGCTAAAATTTTAGGGTTAAACAGCGTACATATATTGATGCGCAATTAGTACAAGCTATTAATCATAAGTACGTTTAATCCACTTAGCTCCGTTCAAGTTTAATTCTCTGCAAAAACAAATAATCGAGACAACAATGGTTCTCTACTTAATCAAAGAAACCTTTAAAAACTGGAGTGACGATAAAGCTTCGAGATTAGCCGCCGCCCTAGCCTACTACACTGTTTTCTCCTTACCGCCCCTACTCATTATTGTGATCGCTATTGCCGGAACTTTTTTAGGCGAAGAAGCCGCTAGAGGCGAGGTAGTTATGCAACTACAAAGTCTTATAGGCGTTGAGGGCGCCAAAGCAATTGAGGCGGTTATTTCGGGCGCGTCCAATTCCGGTGCGGTATCAAGTTTATCTGCATCCTTTATTAGCGTTATTATTTTACTTTTTGGCGCTACTGCGGTCGTCGCCCAGCTACAAGATGCATTGAACACAATTTGGGGCGTGGTGCCAAAACCCGGAAATATGATCAAGGTATTTATTTTTCAACGATTGTTATCGTTCGGAATGATTCTGGGCGTCGTCTTTATGCTATTAGTATCGCTTATTATGAGCGCTGCATTAGGGATTCTTAGTAAATATCTCGGTGGCTTATTTCCAGGGTTGGAAGTTATTTGGGCATTGATAGATTTTACGATTTCACTCAGTGTAATTTCTGCGCTTTTTGCATTAATGTTTAAATATCTTCCAGACGTCAAAATTAAATGGAGCGATGTTTTAATAGGCGCTGTCATAACCGCCTTTTTGTTTAACATAGGTAAATATTTAATTGGTTTATATCTAGCAAAAAGTGCATTCAATTCTACTTATGGTGCAGCAGGTTCATTGGTTGTGTTACTGGCTTGGATTTATTATTCAGCGCAGATTTTATTTGTTGGTGCCGAATTCACACAAGTTTTTGCTCGTCGAAATGGTAAGCACATAGAACCAAAAGCTTATGCAGAATATGCGGTTGAGGAAGCTGTACCGGAAGATGATATCTCTGCACCTACAAATCCTTCTGTAAATACAGATAAAGAAGACAAGAAATAAAAATTGCTATCTAATCCATTAAGAGCAGACGTTAGGCATCAATGATTACCTGCGCCATTTAGTTCAAGATCTTTCTCACGCAGAATTTTCTGGTAAATTTCCTCTCTATGCACAGGCACACTTTTAGGCGCGTTGATCCCAATGCGTACTTGATTTCCATTAACACCAAGGACGGTGACGGTCACTTCATCACCAACCATTAAAGTTTCACCAATACGTCGCGTTAAAATTAACATACCTTTTTATCCTCTCCATTTTAAAAACTTTCATTTGAAAACTATAAAAACTTATAGTCGTTACTTCTTTCTTAAATATCATGTGTAATTTTTTAACTTCAAGTTACACCGCTGAATAATTATCAAAACCTAAAAATTTCCTTTTTATTCATCGAATGGTTCCTGCTGATCAATAGGTTCCAACGGATGCATCTGGGTGACGGGTGGGATATATCCATCTATTTCCGTTTCTGCCAAATCGCAGGCGAGCTTCCAATGACGTGTCGCCTCACCCTCTGGCTTTCCTTCAGATTCCCAAATTTGATAAGCCAATTCACGAACTTTATTTGAATTAACCATAACAATATCCTCGCAAATTTTCCCTAACACCCATCTAAACTTTAAACATATACCTATGTATGTAAGATAATTTAACAAATTAAACTAAAAAAAAGCGTTCGGTAACGTACCGAGATGGGGATAGCGATAATTCAACCTTAATTCATAGTAACTCGAAGATGCGAAAGGTTGAGTTAAATGACAAATATATTGATTGGAAGATTTAAAAATGTAAATTCGCTAACCAATGAGGAAACTATTATGGATCTACCAAATACTAATGAGCGCGTTGCCCTGAATACGTCGGAGCGTGTTAACAATGACATTCAAATGTATACCCAAAATTCAATTTATTTTTATCGTAGAAATCCCCACCTCATAGAGCAACGTCTGGAAGAATTGGATAAGGAATGGGATATAGAGCGCGTGCTGGAAACCAATGCATCATCGTTAATTGTTGCCAGCAGCGCATTGGGATTAGTAGCCAATCGAAAGTTTTTTGTAATTCCTTTTATTGTAGGCACATTTTTGTTACAACATGCACTACAAGGTTGGTGCCCTCCGCTTCCAATTTTACGCAGACTGGGCTACAGAACAACAAGTGAAATTGAGGAAGAACGTGCAGCTTTACAGAACATTACTAAAGGTATGCGTTGAAGTATTTTTTCAACAATAAAAACGCGCAATAAATTGCGCGTTTTTATTGAAAAATTAATACAGCAATTAAACTATCTAGAAATCTAATTCAGAATTATCCTAATATCCGAGTGTGTAAAACACTTCCTTCACTAAACATTATTGACTCGCCGTGTTGATAAACTTTCCATGATTCATTAGTTGTTAAAGGTTTGGTTGCAACTACAATCATCTTGTCTTGTTGAGTATTATGTTTACTTAAATCCAGCGACACATTTTTATCCACTAATGTAACGGTAGTAAATGGATATTGGCGTTCAACATAAGCAAGTGTCGTAGAGCAGTAGGTATAAAGTAATTCGCCATCTGAGAAAATAATATTGAAAATACCGAAACTTTCTATTTCACGAGCAAACACATCCAAAGCGTGAAATAATTCTGCACTTTCAGGTTCGCGTGTTCCAAACTCTTGTTCCAAGCGTTGCAACAACAAACAAAATGCGAGTTCGCTGTCAGTATCACCTTCAGATTGATAAAGTCCTTTTAATTCAGGTGCGAAATTTTTCAAATCACCATTGTGGCAAAACAACCAAGTTTTACCCCAAAGCTCGCGTTTAAACGGGTGGCAATTTGCGATTTTTACATCGCCTACTGTTGCCTTACGAATATGCGCAATAATAGTTTTGGATTTAATACCAGCACCGTGAATTTCGTCCGCTAACGCAGAGTTGGCTGCAGGTTGATGATCCAAAAAAACGTCGAAGCTATTATTGCGAAAAAACGCGATGCCCCAACCATCTTTATGTTCATCCGTTAAACCGCCTCGCGCACGAAAGCCTTCAAAGCTGAAGTTGATATTTGCAGGCTCTTTACAACTCATACCCAATAATTGGCACATAGCGTGTACTAATTCTACCTTTAAAAGTAATTGATGTATTTTGGTGGCTCAAGGTCGTCTTGACGCTCGTGAGGAATAACTAAATATCCGTCAAAAGCATCACCCACAATTTCAATATTTTCTTCACTATCACTAACAATAATTTTGCTTGCGGAATGAAGTTCAACAGGCTGCAAAAAAGCAATATCTGAATTGGCAGCTTGTGGTTTGGTAATCCATTCAGACACAGGTTGATAAATAAAAAGTACGTCCAACTCCAAACCCAAATTCGCAAGCAAGGTTAAATCAGCCGGTTGAGTTAAACTGATGCCAATTTTATAACCGCGACTTTTGTAACTACTCAATGCTTTACTAAAGTGCGTCAAGGTGGCGCGATCTAATAACCGAGTGTGCAAAATTACGCGCTCAGGCTTTAGGCCGCAGTCACTCAAAATACTTTCAAACGTCTTACCGTGATCATCACTAACGCTGACGATATGGCGCGGCTGAACCTGCAGCGACAACACGTGATCCTGCCCGTCAAATTGCTGAAGATAATTTAAAGAATGCAAAGTACGAACCAATCTGTCCAAATGGACAATTTGATCAGTGCTATCCAGCGAATTAAATATGCTGTCGATATCAAGAATATTTCCGGTGGACGCACGCACCACTAATTCAGCTTCATATCCTAATAATTTTTTGTGATTCGATGCGTTCACTGCATGAAAATTACTGCCCAGAATTAAACTACCAAAACGCGCCCAGTAAACATTGTCTGCTTTGTAAAAACCTGTTTTTGGCAGTGCACGCGTACGCGCCTGAGTCTGCAATTGATCGTTAAAATAATTCATTAACTCGGTGAGCGGCATATCAAAAATTTCTCAAGATAAACGTAACTTGTTGAATACATAATAGAGACCAGATACCCGTTTAGAAAAGAATTTAATATTCTCAGCTTATAACCCATGCGAAAAATTAATGTTTAAAGTCTTATAGGTATTGTTAAAAGCCATATTGAAGCCATTTCACGCCAACATGAGTATAAGGATATAGAGATATATTCTTTCCAATTGTCTATAGCCACCATTATATTTCGATCTCAATATCAAACTTTGTTCGATCAAAGTCATCCCAATAATTGACTTGCCTGGTTTCAGGCACTTCAGCTGGAGAACTTACATGAGCGTTGTACAACTAAACACGTCTTCACCTGCACCAAAGGCACCTGCCGTTTTATCAGAGACACTCGAAGTAGCCAAACAAGAGGCTCAAGCTGAGGGTTTGAAATATGCAGGTAAGGTTTCACCAGACGATGCATGGCGGTTATTCATTAACGGCGAAGCTCATCTTGTCGATGTGCGCGCAGCAGAGGAGCGCAAGTTTGTTGGTCACGTACCCAATACCTTCCATGTCGCCTGGCAAACCGGCCCTGCGCTGATCAAAAACCCGCGCTTTTTACGTGAGCTTGAAAATAAGCTGTCCAAAGACGCAGTTATTTTGTTGCTGTGCCGCAGCGGGAAACGTTCTGCGGCGGCTGCCGAAGCGGCTACGGCAGCTGGTTTCAAAAATGTGTTTAATGTTCGTGAAGGTTTCGAGGGTGATCTTGATCAAAACCAACAACGCGGTGGTAGCGGCGGTTGGCGTCAACGCGGTTTGCCGTGGGTGCAAGATTAAACGCTTTCGTAAAAATTGATCACTACCCTATTGAAACCTATTAATGGTTAATAAAAATGACAAATAAAGTGAATAGAGAGTCAGGTTTTTCGCTAGTTGCCTCGACTCATTGGGAATTGGATAAAATCGTTAATGAGCTTCGCGCTGCGCGTAATGAATGGCGTTCGGCACGAGGACGTTTACGAGAAGCGGGATTGAGAGAATTGCCATCGCGCGATGCCTTACAACAAATTGTGAGCGACCTGTGCGGTGCGCTTTTCCCTATGCGTTTGGGCCCACAAGACCTACGTGAAGAGAGCGAAGATTATTATGTGGGCCATACGCTTGATGCAGCATTAAATCAATTGTTGGTTCAGGTGCAACTGGAACTGACTTACGCCGCCAGGCAGCAACATGAAAATGCCGAAGACCAAGAGCTAAAAAATCAGTCGAACAATATCGTGCGCCTATTTGCCAGCGCCCTTCCCCGTTTGCGTACCATTCTGGATGTTGATGTTCAAACCGCTTTCCTGGGTGATCCTGCCGCACGCAGTGTTGACGAAGTTTTGCTTTGCTATCCCGGTATTCACGCCATTATTTATCATCGCCTCGCTCACACACTCTACGAGCTTGGAGTTCCTTTACTCGCCAGAATAGTGGCTGAGCTTGCGCATTCAAGTACTGGTATTGATATTCACCCCGGCGCACAAATTGGTAGTGGCTTTTTTATCGACCATGGCACTGGTGTTGTGATCGGAGAAACTGCGGTCATCGGTGAACGCGTTCGTGTTTACCAAGCCGTTACGCTTGGAGCAAAAACATTTCCTACTGACGATACCGGCGCGTTGCAAAAAGGTCTGCCGAGACATCCAATCGTTGAAGATGATGTGGTGATTTATGCGGGTGCGACAGTTTTAGGTCGCATTACTATAGGAAAAGGCTCGACTATTGGAGGAAATGTCTGGTTAACCCGAAGCGTTCCGCCCGGAAGCAGCATCACCCAAGCCACATCTCGTAACTTAGCAGAGGCACCCGTATGAGCCTTAGTATTCATTTTGGAAAAATTGTTAAACACATTCGTGAAGAGCGCGGCCTATCACAGGAAGTTCTCGCAGATCGCGCTGATTTAAATCGCAGTTATGTTGGTGAAGTAGAACGCGGTACGGCCATGCCATCTTTAGGGACAGTAACAAAAATCGCCAAAGCATTGAATTTATCCGCATCAACCTTATTGGCTCGTTACGAAGCCTATGAACAAGCCCATCTTGAAAAAGCCGGTTAGAAAATAACCGGTTGACGGCTATAGACGGTTGTCATTATCTTAGAACAATGTGATCTTAGCTTAGTATATTTTCTTCTAAGCAAAATTCGTTTTTCCCTCAACAATCACTGTTCACATTCAAACAATTAACTCACTTTTATAGGAGCTTCGGCATGGCGACCGAAAATGAAGTGCAATTAGCACTTGGCGATAATGCAGCGCGTCAGTTAGCTAACGCGACCAAAACAACTCCACAGCTTTCAACAATTTCTCCACGCTGGCTAGTGCATTTATTGCAATGGACTCCGGTAGAAGCAGGTATTTTCCGTTTAAACCGTGTAAAAAACCCACGCCAAGTTACAGTGACTTGTTCGCAACGTGATGAATCGGAAATCAAACCAACATTTGTTGATTACGATGAAAAACCACGTGAATATTTCTTAAACGCAGTGACCAGCGTAGTAGACGTTCACACTCGCGTATCTGATTTGTACAACAGTCCGCACGACCAAATTAAAGAACAATTACGCTTAACGATTGAGACGATTAAAGAACGTCAGGAAAGCGAATTAATCAACAATGCTGAGTATGGCTTATTGGCAAGTGTTGATGAAACGCAACGCATTTCAACTTTGACAGGCGCGCCAACACCAGACGATTTGGACGAATTATTAGTTCGCGTTTGGAAAGAGCCGGGTTTCTTTTTAGCACATCCTTTAGCGATTGCCGCTTTTGGCCGTGAGTGTACGCGTCGCGGTGTACCACCACCCACCGTTAGCCTGTTCGGCTCACAATTTATTACCTGGCGCGGTGTTCCATTAATTCCGTCGGACAAACTACCGATTGATGAAAATGGTAAAACCAAAATTTTATTGTTGCGCGTAGGTGAAAAGCGTCAAGGCGTGATTGGTTTGTACCAACCAGGTTTGTCTGGTCAACAAAGCCCAGGATTATCAGTGCGTTTTATGGGAATTGGTCGCAACGCTATCGCCTCCTATTTAATTTCGCTTTACTGTTCACTCGCAGTATTGACCGAAGATGCATTGGCTGTGTTGGAAGATGTAGACATTAGCAAGTATCACGATTATCCAGATACTTACAAATAAACATCTACACATAAATACCTAGCAATAAATAATCGAGTACTGATATGACTGACCATCAAGGTTTGCCAGATCTTCAATCATTGGCCGCAATGGCCAATGAACTTTTTCAAGCGCTACCGAATGCCGAGACTATAGTTTCTGGTTTACGTCCAATTATTGCTCAGCAAGCTCCGCAGAGTTTGCCACAGCGCCCGCAGTTTGGACGCAGCCTGTCGAACGTTGATACAAGTGAAGCCAATTTTGCATCGGCACCCTTCGTACCATCGCGCGAAGCGGAAAAACAAACGTCAACACTTCCTGCCTCCAATTATTATTTTGCCAATAATGAAAGCGCTTACCCGCTTGCGAATTTGCAAATTGATCAATTGGCAACTCAAGTTTCCCCGCAAGCTTTTGGTTTGCCTGGCGATAATGAGTTAAGAGATTTGCTGGCAGAAGACAGATTTGTCACGTCGAATAATTCATCGCGCGCTGCATCGCCAACGTCAAGTGGATTACAAGTTCCGCATGCGCTGGAAAGCAACGCAGGTCATTATCATCAGCCACAGTCATCTGTTAGCGACCGCGTTTCGCCTAACGCTTCGGGTTTGCCAGGCGAGCGCGATATTCAGCAATTACTTTCTGCAGAATTTAGTTTTACAAAATTCGATGCGCCTAATCGCTCTGCATCGCCAGCACCAGATTCGCGTTTTTATTTTTTAGATTCAAATACGCAACCTGTGTTTGGCAATTCACCAAAACAAGGACAATTCGCAGCGGAATCGCAAGGTTTTGATATACATGCAATCCGCCGCGATTTTCCGATTTTATCCGAACGAGTGAATGGCAAGCCTTTAGTCTGGTTTGATAATGCGGCAACAACGCATAAGCCTAAAGCGGTGATTGATCGTGTTAGTTATTTTTACGAACACGAAAATTCCAATATCCATCGTGCGGCTCATGAACTTGCTGCGCGCGCTACTGATGCTTATGAAGGTGCTCGCAACAAAGTTGCAAAATTTCTCGGTGCGAAATCATCTGATGAAATTATTTTTGTTCGCGGCGCAACTGAAGGCATTAATTTATTAGCAAATACCTTTGGTCAGCAACACGTTGGCGAAGGCGATGAAATTATCGTTTCGCAATTGGAACATCACGCCAATATTGTTCCCTGGAGTATGCTTGCATCGCGAGTGGGTGCAAAATTACGCGTGATTCCCGTTGACGATAGCGGCCAGATTTTGTTGGATGAATTTAGTAAGCTCATTAACGGTCGCACAAAATTAGTGTCTGTTACGCAAGTGTCAAACGCGCTTGGAACTGTGACACCGATTAAAGATATTATCGATATTGCGCACGCCAATGGTGTGCCTGTTATTGTCGATGGTGCGCAATCGGTATCGCACATGAGTGTGAATGTACAAGCGTTGGACGCCGACTTTTTTGTGTTCTCCGGTCACAAAGTATTTGGACCAACGGGTATCGGCGTTGTGTATGGCAAAGCTGAACATTTGAAAAATCTTTCGCCTTGGCAAGGCGGCGGCAACATGATTGCCGACGTAACTTTCGAGCGAATTATTTATCAAGATGCACCGAATCGTTTTGAAGCAGGTACCGGCAATATTGCTGACGCAGTGGGCTTAGGTGCAGCGATTGATTATGTGCAACGTATAGGCATGGATCGCATAGCGCGTTACGAGCACGATTTATTGGCTTACGGCACGCAGCGTTTGGCACCTATTCCCGGTGTGCGTTTAATCGGTACTGCGGCCAATAAAGCCAGTGTGCTTTCGTTTGTATTAGCGGGTTATAAAACTGAAGAAGTTGGCAGCGCGTTAAATCATGAAGGCATTGCGGTGCGCTCAGGTCATCACTGCGCGCAACCTATTTTGCGGCGCTTCGGTGTTGAAACAACGGTTCGCCCTTCATTTGCGTTTTATAACACTTGTGAAGAAATCGATTTGATGATTTCCGTGGTTGAAAAACTGTCGCGCGCGAAACGTTAAGGTCCTAATCGATTTATAAAAACCTCAAAGCCAAGATTAAACATCTTGGCTTTTTTATTCCCGTCTTTTTATTGCCTTCCTTATATTTTTGTTCTAAGCAAAGCACTAAATATTATTTTTACTGCGGCGCGAATAAATCTAGTATCTCTCCGTTAAAACCAACTTACATATAATTGGAGTCAATTATGAGTTTACGTTTAGGCGACGAAGCGCCAGATTTTGTACAGGATTCCAGCGAAGGAAAAATTAGTTTCCACGAGTGGCTTGGAAATAGCTGGGGAATTTTGTTTTCCCACCCAGCCGATTTCACGCCCGTATGTACAACTGAATTAGGCCTGACGGCAAAATTAAAAGATGAGTTTGCCAAGCGTGGTGTAAAAGCGATTGCATTGAGCGTTGATCCCGTTGACTCGCATCATCGCTGGATTGGGGATATTAATGAAACCCAAAACACCGTCGTCAATTTTCCAATCTTGGCCGACGCAGATCGAAAAGTGTCTGAACTTTATGATTTGATTCACCCGAACGCTAGCACGACGGCAACTGTACGCTCACTATTTATTATCGATCCGAACAAGAAAGTTCGCCTTATCATCACTTACCCAGCCAGTACCGGTAGAAACTTCGACGAAATTTTACGCGTTATCGATTCACTTCAATTAACTGAAAACCACAAGGTTGCAACGCCTGGAAACTGGAAATCTGGTGATGATGTTGTGATAGTTCCTGCCTTGCAAGACCCCGAAGAAATTCAACGTCGTTTTCCTAAAGGCTATACTGCGATTAAGCCCTACCTACGCTTAACGCCCGATCCGCGTTAATATTTACAAGCTGAAAAAAAGGGTGCAATTGCACCCTTTTTTATTTTCTTTATTTTTTGAGCGACGCCTAAATGACTAAATATATTGTTGATGCAAACTATCGTTTCATGGCCGCCTATCAAGAAGTTAATACGCGGATTAGTCAACGCCAACAGGCATTGTCGCTCTACGCAACATTAGTATTGAGCTTATTGGCTGCCTTAGTCGCACTAAAACCTAGTAGCGGCGGCGGAGTGCCTGTTGAATGGCTGCTACCGGGATTTCCCGCTGCGTCGCTTTGCTTGGCTTTTTTGAATTATAAAGGCGAACGCGCTATCACTAATTTGCGACGCTTTCTCGCAGCGTTAGAGCAATTAAATAATGCCCATGAAGAATTACCGAGTTATAACACTCATCCAAAATGGTCCGAAGGCGCAAACAAAGCACGTCGTTTTCACGACCTAACTGCCTTTCTTTTAGTGACCGCTGGTAACGGTATTGGCTTGGGCGCAGCGATTCATATTTATCCGGATCGAGTTGCCGCAGCACCTTTTGCGATTTGGGGATCGGTAGTAGTAGCTATAATTTCAATGGTGATTTTGCTACTGATTCCGCGCTGGAGTTACAGTCCTGACACCGTCAAGGTGCAAAAAAATGACCCGATTATTTAATCGTTAAAGTAAAAAAATAAATCCTTATATTCAAGTATTTAACGTCGCGTTTTGTCAAAAAAGCGTAAAAATTTTAATTAATTTAATGTTAAAAAATGAACTCATTTGAGCAGCTCCAAATTCAACACTGCTGAAATTAAAGCAAAATTATGTTTATTTATAAGCATTGATTTTTCAACACATCGCTCTTACCCCACCTGTTAAAAACCATTCCATCTAAAGATATAACGCAAAGTTTGCTTAAAGGCGTTTCAACGTTTGAGTTGGCTGATTTATTAACAAATTTACGAGATCTCATCCCGCTTTCACATATGTTCTGATTCTGGCATAGATGCTGCAAAACACAGTAAACATCGTTACTGCATTAAAGCTTGTTTTCATTTGAAACAAATCCAGCGCAATGGATTATCAGCACGATTGAATTCTTGTTTAAATAACCCCGCTGTTGTCGGGAAGGATATGACTATGAGTGCCCGCGCTTATTCTGAACCTTACGCTCACGATCGTCGCCATGCTCGTGCATTGGTGCGCATCCATGAAAGTAAGTTAAGTCAGGCAAAAACAGCTGAAGTTATTCCACTGGTTCCACGTCAAGTAAAGCTAGATAAACCTATTGAACTGGTATACCCAAAATATCGCAGTCTGGGTACCACCATATTTACAGCTGCTGTGGTAGGTCTTCACGTTTTGGTATTTGGATACTTTTATTATCAACCGATTGTTGAAGCTGTCAAAAAAGTAGAAATACCGAAAATCAAAATTGAGCGTTATGTTCCACCTGTGATTCCACCACAAGTTGTACAACCGCCGAAGGAAGTTAAAAAGGAGCAACCTAAACCACCTGTGCAACCAAAAGTTGTTACTGACAATCCAAATATTGTTGAAAAGTATGTTGCACCAGCACCTGTAGCAGAAGGCCCTGCTGTGCCAGTGGAGAAAGTTACCGAGGCATCTGCAACTGCAGCTTACTTGAATAATCCGCCTCCTGTTTATCCCGAATCTGCTCAGGAAAAAGGTTGGGAAGGCACCGTTATTTTAAGCGTATTAGTTCAGCCAGATGGCAAGCCAAAAACCATTGAAGTGAAAACTTCAAGTGGTAGAAAAATTCTTGATCAGGCAGCAACACAAACTGTACAGCGCTGGACATTCGTACCAGCACGTAGAGGTGAAACAGCTGTCGAAGGTTGGGTTGAAGTACCTATAGATTTTCGTTTGAGCAACTAATTCAGTTGTTTAAACGAAGTTATTAATTTTTAAATTTTTTGAAGTAAATTAAGCGAGTAATTTTATGAACGAGTTGTACAAACATATTGTTGAATGGACATTGTGGTCACTGGCAGTTTTCTCGGTAGTGACCTGGACGTTAATTATCCTCAAGAGTATTCAGCATGCATTGCTGGGAATTCAAAACAGAAGATTTAAAAAGGATTTTTGGAGCGCCGCTGATTTAAATGCTGCAGGCTCATTAGAAAAATATGTAGGCCCAACTGCGCGCGTAGCAGCAATTGGTTTCACCACTTTGCGTAGCGCTGATTCAACGCCTGCTGCAAATAATCTGGAAAATAGCTGGGACAGACAAGATTTGTTAGAACGTCATTTGCGCCAACAAATTCATAAAGAGCGCCGCTCGCTGGAAAGCGGTTTGGCAGTTCTAGCATCTATCGGTAGTACCGCCCCCTTCGTCGGATTATTCGGTACCGTGTTCGGGATTATCTTGGCGTTGACTGCAATCTCAAGTAAATCCTCTGCGAACATCGAAGTTGTTGCTGGTCCAATCGGTGAAGCATTGGTTGCAACTGGTGTTGGTATTGCAGTAGCGGTACCGTCTGTATTGGCCTACAACTTTTTCTTACGTCGTTTAAAATTAATTGCTGCTGATTTGGATGATTTCGCTACAGATTTCATTACTCTCGTACAAAAATCTGGTTTCCGTGTACACAGCATTCCAACGACTAAAACAGCTAGCCGCGTTAATGATTTTGCAAAAGCAAAAACAGACGCATCTAACAAAGAGGTATTGGTGTAATGGCATTTTCATCCGGCGGTAGCGATACCGATGAGGTTTTTGGTGAGATTAACGTAACTCCGCTTGTAGATGTTATGTTGGTGCTGCTAGTAACCTTTATTATCACCGCACCTATGTTGACCAATACCATCAACGTAAACTTACCTGACACTCAACCGACTTATCAACAAAAGGAACCTGAGAAACCAACCGTTATCAGCGTTGATGAAACCGGAAAAGTTTACATCGACAAAGAAGCCTATGCGTTACCTGATATTGAAGCAGAATTAGTTAAGCGCAAAACTGAAAATCCTGAAATCCGTTTGAATTTGAATGCTGACGAAAAAGTGAATTACGGTGTAATCGCTAAAGTAATGGCATCCATCGAACGAGCTGGGATAGACAGGCTGTCATTCATCAGCGAAAACGAAAGTCATTAAGGATTAATTTTTAGGATGCGCAAGGACGCGTATTTTAAATTTTAGTGTCCAACTAACATTGATTATCCTCTCTTCAAATATCCAATTGTTTTCGCAGTATTCTGCTCACCAATTCTACTCCCTTCCTCGTCACGTACTCATACAAACGCAGCCAGCTAAACTGCACAACGGCCAAAATGTTTGCGTATAGATTGCAATTTTTTAGAAAGATTTCAGATCGATTCAAATCTCTAAAAAATTTCCTGATGTAAAAACCAGCTTGAGCTTAAGCCTTTGATTGAATCCACATGTATAAAATACAAAAAGGCGTTAGCAATGCATGAACCACGCATAAAACTTGATAGCTAAGATTAGAGATATTTGGAATCAATTATGAATGCACTTTGCAAGTGAACATAGAATGCGCAAGATAAAGATTGAAGACTGAGCTTCCATCTTTAATTAAGGATAGATAGTAACGAGAGATTAGAAATATAAAAAAAGCCCGCATTTCTGCGGGCTTTTTTTATGATACTTAAAAGTATCGCCTTACATTTGGTACCCGAGGCCGGACTCGAACCGGCACAGCTTACGCCACTACGACCTCAACATAGCGTGTCTACCAATTCCACCACTCGGGCATTGATTCTTACTTACCTTGTTCCGGTGTAGTTACCGGAACATCACTTGCTGCTGGCGCAGCCTGATTTTGTGTTGCTGCTGGTACATCTACCGGAGCGGCCGCGGGAGCAGTTGCAGATGGTGGAACAGGAATACCTTGAACAGCGATTTTAGAATGATTTTTTGCCATTACGGCAAGCACAATACTTAATACAAAAAATATGGTGGCAAAGATCGCAGTGGCGCGTGTAAAAAAGCTGCCACCACCATCGCTACCAAATACGGTTTGCGATGCGCCAGAACCAAAAGAAGCACCAGCTGCGGCACCTTTACCTTGCTGAACAAGGATAAGAGCAATAATCGCCAGGGCAGATATTGAGTGAACAATTAATACTAACTTTTCCATTACTGGATCTCTTAAGCAATATGAGTCGAGCGTTGTTGATTGTTGCTGACAACTACTTTTTCAAGTGACTGACTAATCAGCGGCCTTACATATTTTTAAAAATTCTTCGGCGTCGAGTGAAGCTCCGCCGAGTAAAGCACCGTCAATATCAGGTAACGCAAATAACTGTTCTGCATTACTCGATTTAACGCTGCCTCCGTACAAAATTCTTACTGTCTCGCCTATTTCGCCCAATTGCGCGCGAATAAAGCAGTGGACTTCTTCTGCTTGCTGTGGAGTTGCGGTTTTACCCGTTCCTACTGCCCAAACAGGTTCGTAGGCGACCACAGCTTGCTTAAATACATCACATCCAACATGTGCACAAACTGATTGTAGCTGCGCGCCAATTACGTCGAGATGACTACCATTTTCACGTTGGGCTGATGACTCACCAACACATAAAATAGGAATCAAATTTGCGCGCTGGGCTGCAATAAACTTTTGAGCAACTTGCTCATCAGTTTCACCCTGTAAACGGCGGCGCTCATTGTGACCAATAATTACAAATTTGCAATGCAATTCTGCCAGCATTTGCGCTGATACCTCACCGGTATAGGCACCTACTTCATACTGACTTACATTTTGCGCGCCCAATTGAATGGACGAGCCAGAAATTCTTTCAAACGTGTGCAGCAAGTAGGGACTGGGCGGACAAACAACCACATCAGCCCTGTGTTCACCCTGCCAGCCTGCAACAACTTTGGCTAAGAGTTCAGCATTTAATTGCTGATTTCCGTTCATTTTCCAGTTGCCAACTACGAGTTGGCGACGCTTGGCGTTACTGGTTTTGTTCAACAGCAATACCTCTCCCAAAGCGGGCGCTCATGGTAGCCAAGATGCATTCAACATACAACTGAATCTTCGCTTACGCCCTGATTTTTCTCAGCTTTTTATACATTTTTCGCTAAAAAATGATCTGTATCACTTGATGCTTAAAGCTCGCTTTGAGTCTTGATTGGTTTTCAAACAAAACTCAATCGAGCAATTTATTTTTGTTGGTCATTCTTTAAAGAAAATCAACTTAATGCCAGCTCAACCGCTTTAGCCAACTCCTGCGCAAGCTCTTTTACCTGGTTTTTATCTTCGCCTTCAACCATGACTCTTACGACAGGTTCAGTGCCAGATGGACGCAAAAGCACACGCCCGGTGCCAGCTAATTTATCTTCAGTGGCTTTAACCGCTGCTTGCACGTTTTCATCTGAACTCAAGTCGACACGTTTAGCTGAACGCACGTTGATCATAACTTGCGGCAGTTTGGTCATGCCTTTTTTAATTTTGTTAAGCGATTCGCCGAAGGTGGTGATTGCCAACAGTACCTGCAAAGCAGCGATTATGCCGTCGCCCGTGGTAGTTACATTGCTGCAGACAATATGACCGGAGTTTTCACCGCCGAGACGCCAGCCGTTTTGGCGCATCATCTCAATAACGTAGCGATCACCTACTTTCGCGCGCCCAAAAGGGACGCCAAGTTTTTTCAGACCCAGTTCAAAACCGAAATTGCTCATGAGTGTTCCTACAACACCATCACAACCGCCGGTATATTCCTGCTGATATTTAGCGATGATGTACAACAGCTCATCGCCATCGACGATTTCACCTTTGTGATCTACAAATACCACGCGATCACCATCACCATCGAAAGCAATACCTAAGTCAGCACCCACTTCAACAACTTTTTCCTGCAAGGCTTCAGGTTTGGTGGAGCCACAACTACGGTTGATGTTGGTGCCGTTCGGCTCTACAAAAATCGGGATAATTTTTGCACCCAGCTCGCTAAATACGTCGGGGGCAA
The DNA here is from genome assembly GCA_004172865.1 of Gammaproteobacteria bacterium. Lineage (GTDB taxonomy): Bacteria > Pseudomonadota > Gammaproteobacteria > Pseudomonadales > Cellvibrionaceae > Cellvibrio. The sequence goes on from SEBV01000010.1 coordinate 381,231, forward strand.
TGTGATAAGTAGCACCGTTGGCGCAATCAAGAACAATCTGCAGACCTTTGAGATTAAAACCCCAAGGCATAGTGCCTTTACAAAATTCGGTGTAACGGCCAGAGGCATCGCCAATACGTCGGGCTTTACCCAATTTCTCTGCGGTTACCATCGGTTTTTCCAACTCTTCCTCGACTAAAGACTCGAGTTCATCAGGCAATTTAGTGCCGTTTCCACCAAAAAACTTTATGCCGTTATCAACATAACTATTATGAGAAGCGCTGATCACGATGCCAGCCTGCGCCTGAAATGTACGAGTTAAATAGGCGACTCCAGGCGTGGGCATTGGGCCGAGTAAACCTACATCTACACCCGCATTAATCAATCCAGCCTGCAATGCAGACTCAAACATATAGCCGGAGATACGAGTATCTTTGCCGATAAGAATTAGATTAGAGCCGTCAAAGCGATCCATAAGTACGCGGCCCGCGGCCCAGCCGAGCTTGAGCATAAAGTCGGGAGTAATTGGTGACTCACCGACTAAACCACGAATACCATCTGTACCAAAATATCTGCGTGACATTGATTCCTTCTCCACTCTTTGAGCCGATTATGCTGAATTTTTTAATGCGTTATAAACCGTGAGTACATCTTTGGTAGCCGCAACGTCGTGTACACGAATAATCGACGCACCACGCTCTGCGGCCGCTAACGCCAAGGCCAAACTACCCGGTAAACGCTCATCGACATCGCGATTAAGCAATTGCCCTAACAAAGATTTGCGCGATAGGCCAACCAGAATAGGAAGATCTAAATCCTTAAATTCTGACAGACGCGCCAAAAGGGCGAGATTATGCGCGAGAGTTTTGCCAAAGCCAAATCCTGGATCTATTAATATGCGATCTTTTGTAATTCCAGCCACTTCGCACGCGCTGATTCGCTCTTGCAAAAAACTCACTACCTCGCTCACAACATCTTTATAAGCTGGTGCCTGTTGCATGGTTTTCGGTTGACCTTGCATATGCATCAAGCAAATCGGTAAGCCAGAATCAGACGCCGCAATCAATGCATCGTCACGCATCAATGCACGTACATCGTTAATAATTCCAGCACCTTTTTGTGAGGATTCACGAATCACACTGGCAGTGCTTGTATCCACTGAAACAAGCGCACCGAGCTTTTCTATCAGGGCTTCCACAACCGGAATGACACGATCCAACTCTTCTTGAACAGATACTATAGCAGCGCCAGGCCGAGTTGATTCTCCGCCTACATCCAAAACATCTGCGCCATCAGCCAACATCGACGCAGCACGCTTGAGTACGAGGTCAATTGAAAATTGGCCGGCTTGGTAATAGCTTCCACCGTCCGAAAAGGAATCCGGCGTGATATTTAGGATTCCCATAATTTTGGGAGTAGACAAATCAAGATGACGATTACCGCATTTGAGCAGCATAGAAAACAAAACCTTAACCGAATGAATCTATAAAAAAATAACCCCGAGCATGCTCGGGGTTTGGGTTACTAATTACAAAACTAATTAGTGAGTATTTGCAGGTCCGCCGATTGGCCCGGCTTTGTCATCCGGCTCGCCGGAATCTTTGCTGCGAAGATGACTGTTGAAATCATCATCATTCCACTCACGTGGAGGACGAACCTTACGTCGCGCCATTAAATCAGCAACTTGATCTGAATCGATGGTTTCATACTCCATCAAAGCATCTTTCATAGCTTCCAGAACATCGCGGTTATCTTCAAGAATTTTGGTAGCGCGGGTATAACATTCATCAATAATACGACGAACCTCTTCATCAATTTGACGTGAGGTTTCACCAGAATATTGCTGAGTAGCCATACCTGGATAAGCGCCCTCTTCTTCACCATAATGCAACGGACCGAGTTTTGCTGATAAACCCCACTTGGTGACCATGCTGCGTGCCATGCTGGTCGCACGTTCGATATCGTTAGATGCACCAGTGGTTACACCATCAATACCTAAGGTCATTTCTTCAGCGATACGACCACCAAACAGCGTACATAAACGTGATTCTAATGAGCGTTTACTCCAGCTGTATTTGTCTTCTTCAGGCAAATACTGAGTTACACCTAAAGCGCCGCCACGAGGAATAATAGTCACTTTATGAACTGGATCATGCTCTGGTACGACACAGCCAATAATGGCGTGACCAGCTTCATGATAAGCCGTGTTCTCTTTCTCTTTTTCGCTCATAACCATAGATTTGCGCTCTGCGCCCATCATGATCTTGTCACGTGCTTTTTCGAAATCTTCCATAGTAACAAGGCGCTTATTACCACGCGCTGCCATCAACGCAGCTTCGTTAACAAGGTTTGCCAACTCAGCTCCCGAGAAGCCCGGTGTACCGCGTGCGATCACAGATGCACTAACACGCTCATCAAGCGGAACTTTGCGCATGTGTACTTTAAGAATTTGTTCGCGACCGCGGATATCCGGCAGGCCAACATAGACTTGACGGTCAAAACGACCTGGACGCAATAAGGCTTTATCTAATACATCAGCACGGTTAGTCGCGGCGATAATAATTACGCCGTCATTACCTTCAAAACCATCCATCTCGACCAGTAATTGGTTAAGAGTTTGTTCGCGCTCATCGTGACCACCACCATGACCGCCGCCACGGTGACGGCCTACAGCATCTATCTCGTCGATAAAGATAATGCATGGAGCTTGTTTTTTAGCTTGATCAAACATGTCGCGTACGCGGCTTGCACCAACACCCACAAACATCTCTACGAAATCTGAACCAGAAATGGAGAAAAAGGGTACTTTTGCTTCACCAGCAATCGCTTTTGCAAGCAAGGTTTTACCTGTACCTGGTGGGCCAACCATCAATACACCACGAGGAATTTGTCCGCCGAGGCGTTGGAACTTAGAAGGATCTCGCAAGAACTGTACAAGCTCCTGCACTTCCTCCTTAGCTTCATCAACTCCCGCTACATCTGCGAAAGTCGTTTTAATTTGGTCTTCGCCGAGCAAGCGCGCTTTGCTCTTGCCAAAGCTCATTGGGCCACCTTTACCGCCGCCACCGCCTTGCATCTGACGCATAAAAAACCAGAAAACACCCAGAATAATTAATACCGGGAAGCTGGCAACCAGCAATTGATTCCACAGACTTGGGGGCTCGATTTCACGACCTTTGATTGAAACGTTATGAACGTAAAGATCGTCCAGTAATTTTGGATCTTGAGTTTGCGGCCTCACCGTTTTAAAGCTGGTACGATCAGTGTAAGTCCCTTCAATACTCACAGGATCAATAATAACTTCTTGAACCCGCTCATCTTTAACGGCCTTAATGAAGTCGGAATAGCTAATTGCATCGCTATTCGGCGTTCTACTGAAGTTTTGGAACACACTGACGACTACCACGAGGATAACGAGCCAAATCAGGAGGTTCTTAGTAATATCGTTCAAGGAGAGGTCCTCATAAACATAAAAACAGCATGGAAAATCTTAAAAATGGACTGACTTTTCTATAATTGGGGAGCGAATTTCGGATTACAAGGCCAAAGTATAACTCTGGATGACTCAATTAACTTTAGCAGCTTGTAAATAAGCTGGGGCAAAATCCTTATTCATCCAATGAATTGATTTCTACATCCAGTATTCGCCCTATAGTCTAGTTTGATCCTAACGCAAAGTAAGTGCGCTAGGCTACAATAGCACCCACAGTCAATCACCGCCCTATTTCTTCAAATTGCATTCAAGGTAAGTATTTATGCCCATCAGCGCAGATCGCAAAAAATCATTTCGTACTATTGGCCACAAACTAAACCCCATTGTCACTATTGCAGGCAAAGGCTTGAGCGAAGGCGTGCTGCTGGAACTGAATCGCGCGCTTGATGATCACGAGCTGATCAAAGTTAAATTGGGTATTGCTGATCGCGACGAACGTAAAGAGTTGGTAGCTGAAATTATCGCCTTGCCTAATGTTGAGCTGATTCAAGAGATTGGAAAAGTAGTTATTCTCTATCGCGCTAATAAAAACGCCAATCCAAAACTTTCAAATTTGCATAGATAATGATTGGATAAATAAAAAAGCCGCCTAAAAAGGCGGCTTTTTTATAGCAAGCTTAAATATGTTCGACCTTGTCGATTTCATATTCCACTTCGCCACCTGGCGCTTTCACAACAACGACATCACCTTCTTCTTTTCCTATCAACGCGCGAGCAATCGGCGAGTTGACGGAAATTTTATTGGCTTTTACATCTGACTCATCGTCACCAACAATTTGATAGGTAACGGTTTGTTCAGTTTCTACATTCAAAATAGTTACGGTTGTACCAAAAATCACCTTTCCGCTGTGTGGGATTTTGGTGACGTCGATAATTTGCGCATTGCTTAATTTGCCTTCAATTTCTTGAATGCGACCTTCGCAAAAACTTTGTTGTTCGCGTGCAGCAGAGTATTCAGCATTTTCTTTTAAATCGCCGTGAGCGCGAGCTTCAGCGATAGCATTTACAATGCGTGGGCGCTGTACTTTTTTCAAATCTTCCAGCTCGGCGGCCAATTTTTCAGCGCCGAGTGCGGTCATTGGAAATTTAGTGCTCATGTTTCTTCCTGGATTAAAAAGGTCTGTATTAAAGAAGCCTTATTAATAAGGCCTCCTGCTGAAGGCCTGAAAAAACGGCCTTATTTATGGGGTCTTTTATGCAAATCCTGCAAACGGCGTACTTCAATATGCTCGCCTTCCTTCAACGCCATACATACCGCTTGAGCAGCAGCTAAGGTGGTGTTGTAGTAAACGCGATGATTTTCGGCACTGCGACGAATTGACGATGAATCACGAGTTGCTTGACGGCCTTCTACCGTATTCAAAATCAAATCTACTTCGTCGTTTTTGATCATATCCACGATATGCGGACGACCTTCTTGCACCTTGTTAATGACCTGAACATTTAAACCAGCTTTTTGCAAAATCGCTGCAGTGCCGCGCGTTGCGACCAATTTAAAGCCAAGTTCAGCCAAATCTTTACCAACGCCAACGATACCGGCTTTATCCATATCGCGAACGCTTAAAAACGCAGTGCCCGATACAGGAATACGGTTGTTCGCGCCCAATTGCGATTTTCCGTAAGCTTCACCGAAGGTGTCGCCCACCCCCATAACTTCGCCGGTGGATTTCATTTCCGGGCCAAGAATTGGATCGACCGCAGGGAATTTATTGAACGGGAAAACCGCTTCTTTTACGCTGAAATAGGTTGGGATAATTTCTTTCGTAAAGCCTTGCTCGGCCAATGATGTACCAGCCTGACAGCGCGCTGCAATTTTCGCCAACGATACACCGATACATTTAGACACAAACGGAACTGTACGGGATGCACGTGGGTTAACTTCAATCACGTAAATTTTTTCGTCTTGATAAGCCAGCTGAGTATTCATGAGGCCGATTACGCCTAACTCAAGTGCCATTTGCTTAACTTGTTCGCGCATTGCGTCTTGAACATCGGCAGGCAATGAATATGGAGGCAAAGAACACGCTGAGTCACCGGAGTGAACGCCGCATTGCTCAATGTGTTGCATGATGCCACCGATAATGACTTGTTTGCCATCCGACACCGCATCAATATCCACTTCAATCGCGTTGTTCAGGAAGTGATCGAGCAGTACAGGCGCATCTTCAGATACTTGTACCGCAGTGCGCATATAGGTGCGCAATTCATCTTCTTTGTAGACGATTTCCATTGCACGACCACCCAATACATAGGACGGGCGCACAACCAATGGATAACCAACACGATCAGCAGCAACAAGCGCTTGTTCGAGCGAACGAACGATAGCGTTTGGCGGTTGCAACAGACCTAGTTTTTCAATCATTTGCTGGAAGCGTTCACGATCTTCAGCTTTATCGATAGCGTCTGGACTGGTACCGATAATTGGCACGCCTTCAGCTTCCAACGCGCGCGACAATTTCAGTGGAGTTTGTCCACCAAACTGTACGATAACGCCAACTGGTTTTTCTTTGTGGACGATTTCCAATACATCTTCCAAAGTCACAGGTTCGAAGAACAAGCGATCTGAAGTGTCGTAATCGGTAGAAACAGTTTCAGGGTTACAGTTAACCATGATGGTTTCGTAGCCGTCTTCACGCATTGCCAAGGCAGCGTGCACGCAGCAGTAATCGAATTCAATACCTTGGCCAATACGGTTTGGACCGCCGCCGATAACCAGAATCTTTTTCTTATCGCTCGGATTGGCTTCGCACTCTTCTTCGTAAGTGGAGTACATGTAAGCAGTAGAGGTTGAAAACTCAGCCGCGCAGGTATCAACACGTTTGTAAACCGGACGGATATTCAGCTTCTGACGGTAATGGCGAACTTCTTTTTCGCTCACGCCCAGTAGAGTTGCTAGACGCTTATCAGAGAAGCCTTTGCGTTTGTAGGCGAACAAGCCGTCGGCATCGAAGCTTGCGAGAGATTTTCCGCGCAGCGCTTGCTCCATGAAAATCAATTCTTCGATTTGAACAAGGAACCATGGGTCAATTTTGGATAGGTTGAAAACATCTTCAACACTTAAACCAGCGCGGAAAGCATCGCCAACATACCAAATACGCTCTGCACCGGGCGTTGCCAGTTCGCTGCGAATTTTCGCAAGACCTTCACCAGTCGTGACATCTACTTTAGATTCAAAACCGGCAGAACCAACCTCCAAACCACGTAACGCTTTTTGTAACGACTCCTGGAAAGTACGGCCAATCGCCATAACCTCGCCAACGGATTTCATTTGCGTCGTCAAACGTGCATCTGCTTCGCCAAATTTCTCGAAAGTGAAGCGCGGAACTTTGGTAACCACGTAGTCGATAGACGGCTCAAATGATGCTGGAGTTGCACCGCCAGTAATGTCGTTTTTCAATTCATCGAGCGTGTAACCTACCGCGAGTTTTGCAGCGATTTTCGCAATCGGGAAACCAGTTGCTTTGGACGCAAGTGCAGATGAGCGCGATACGCGTGGGTTCATCTCAATCACAACCATACGGCCGTCAACCGGATTGACCGCGAACTGCACGTTAGAACCACCAGTTTCCACACCAATTTCACGCAATACCGCAATCGAGGCGTTACGCATGATTTGGTATTCTTTATCGGTCAATGTCTGTGCTGGCGCTACGGTAATGGAGTCGCCGGTGTGTACGCCCATCGGATCAAAGTTTTCAATCGAGCAGACGATAATGCAGTTGTCGTTTTTGTCGCGAACAACTTCCATTTCGTACTCTTTCCAGCCGAGCAAAGACTCATCGATCAATAGCTCATTGGTTGGCGACAAGTCAAAACCGCGGGTACATATTTCTTCGAACTCATCCCAGTTGTAAGCGATACCACCGCCTGAGCCACCCATGGTAAATGACGGGCGAATGATGCAAGGAAAGCCGAACTCTTTCGGAGCTTCTTTGGCTTCTTCAAAGGTGTGAACGATTTTCGCACGCGCACATGAAAGGCCAATACGTTTCATGGCTTGGTCGAAGAGATTGCGATCTTCCGCCATGTTGATGGCTTCTTCTTTCGCGCCGATCAATTCAACATTGTATTTTTCGAGCACGCCATTTTTGGCTAATGCCAAGGCGCAGTTCAACGCGGTTTGGCCGCCCATGGTTGGGAGGATTACATCAGGACGTTCTTTTTCGATAATTTTGGCAACAGTTTGCCATTCGATTGGCTCGATGTAAGTTGCATCCGCCATCGTTGGGTCGGTCATGATGGTGGCCGGGTTTGAGTTCACCAGAATAACGCGGTAACCCTCTTCGCGCAGGGCTTTACAGGCTTGGGCGCCTGAGTAGTCGAACTCACAGGCTTGACCGATCACGATTGGGCCAGCACCGAGAATCAAGATACTGTTTATGTCTGTACGTTTTGGCATGTCTGCTCCGTTTGTCAGCCTTAAGTGTTCGGTCGCGCAGTAAGTTAGGCAAGACTCGCCGTAAACCCATTCTTAGGGGTCGACACTCACGTCTGTGAGCGTACGGTCTCGCCTAGCTAAAATACCCAACCTCTTGTGAGGCTATACGTAATTCTTAGCTCGGCTTGCGAGCTTGCATCAATTCAATAAAGTGATCGAACAAGGTATCCGCCTCGTGTGGGCCGGGGCTTGCTTCGGGGTGACCCTGAAAGCTAAATGCGGGCCGGTCGGTGCGATGAATACCTTGCAAAGATCCGTCAAACAATGACTTGTGAGTCGCAACCAAGTTGGCTGGCAAGCTTGATTCTTCCACTGCAAACCCGTGGTTTTGGGCAGTAATCATCACACGCTTGGACTCAAGATCTTGTACCGGATGATTGCCACCGTGATGACCAAATTTCATCTTGAGCGTTTTAGCTCCAGATGCCAGCGCCAATAATTGGTGACCGAGGCAAATACCGAATACTGGAAGATCTGTATCAACGATAGTTTTGATGGCTTCAATGGCGTACGTACATGGCTCAGGATCACCAGGGCCGTTGGACAAGAACACACCATCAGGATTCAAAGCCAGCACGTCTGCCGCTGAAGTTTTGGCGGGAACGACAATCAGCTCGCAATCGCGATCCGCAAGCATACGCAGGATGTTGCGCTTAACACCGTAGTCGTAAGCAACTACTTTGAATTTCTTGGCACCCGTTAACGTCTTGTGACCTTCGCCGAGCTGCCAGCTGCTTTCATTCCAGTTGTAAGAATCGCTTACGGTGACTTCTTTTGCTAAATCCAGACCTTTCAATCCACCAAAAGCTTTGGCTGCTGCCAAGGCTTTAGCCTCGTCTACATCGCCAGCGATAATCGCGCCGTTTTGCGCACCTTTATCACGGAGAAGACGGGTTAAGCGGCGGGTATCAATATCCGCAATCCCAACCACGTTGCGCTCTTTCAAATAGCTGGAAAGATCTTGTTGGCTGCGGAAATTGCTGGCGATTAAGGGTAAATCGCGGATGATTAAACCTGACGCCCACACCTTGTCGCATTCACCATCTTCAGTGGTGGTGCCGGTATTACCGATATGGGGATAAGTGAGGGTAACAATTTGTTGCGCGTATGATGGGTCGGTAAGGATTTCCTGATATCCGGTCATAGCAGTGTTAAACACTACTTCACCAACAGATAAGCCTTCGGCACCAATAGAAGTACCACGAAAAATGCTACCGTCAGCAAGCACGAGTAGCGCGGGTCTCTTTACGAGAGCGGGGTTTGGGTCCCGGTTATTCAAGTAAACCTCCTGGGTTTGGCAGTGGTTTTAAAGCTAAAACTGGTGCGCAAAAACAAACTTCACTTTCTTCAGGCTCAAAAAGACAATCGCACAGGCTAAAGGCGCGAAAATCGAGTTTTTTTACGGGCTAAAGTGAATTTGCCTGGCTGCAGGTTGTAAAAAAGCGAGATGAAACTGAATTCCATCTCGCTTCGATACAGATTGTCTGTGAGCTAACTGTCTAATCATCAGCTAGCGATATTGTCTACAGCCAAGCGCGGCAGTGCCGAGCGCAATTAACCGCGAATTGTACGGGAGTGTGCCCAAAGTGTCCATTGGAAATTCCTTTTTGACATGATTAATTAGCCAGAGGCTAGGCTAAGACACTTGTTTTAGCTGACTTTACGCGCACTTAAAAGAAGCTTATTTTTTAACAAAAACCTTGCTAACCAAAGTGACAGCCACCAGCACTAATGCGCCCGCAACGACACCTAAAACCATGTTAGCGAGCGAGCCACCAAGCGTTGCGATAATGCTGCCGTAATAATATTCAATACTATGAGTGAGGCTGTGCATAAACGGCAAACCGTGTGCAAGAATTCCACCGCCTACCAAAAACATCGCTGCGGTACCTATCACAGCCAAGGACTTCATCAATAAAGGCGCTGTCAGCAACAGCCCTTTACCAAGTTTATGTTGGAAGCCGAGCCATGCTCCCTGTCCTTCTTTCTTAAGCAGGTGCAAACCCATATCGTCTAACTTTACGATCAGGGCGACAAAACCGTAAACGCCTACGGTCATGATCAAGGCAACTGTAATTACTGCGATCACCTGAGTGAGAAAAGCAGCTTGGGCGATAGCACCTAATGTGATGACGATAATTTCAGCAGAAAGGACAAAGTCGGTGCGAATTGCGCCTTTGATTTTTTCTTTTTCGAATTCCGCCATGTCAACTTGGGGATTGCGAAGCGCAGCTGCAGCCTTTCGCAACCGCCCAAACCACCGGCAATTCGCGTTCAGCTCTTACACCGGCAACTTGTTCAGCATTAAGCGCGAGATCATCACCCAATACACCTGCTGTTTTCTTCGCAGCGACTTTGGTCATGAGCGCTACGTCATCAAGAACAGCAGCGATATCATCGATAAGAAGCAATAAACTTGAACCAGCCATTTACGGCTCCCGCCATGTGAATTACGTGAAAGAAATTAACGCAGACCTAAAACATCTTGCATATCGAACAGGCCAGTTTTTTGTTGTTGCAACCATACCGCCGCGCGCACCGCGCCATTGGCAAAAGCCAAACGGCTTGAGGCTTTGTGAGTAATTTCCACGCGCTCGCCATCGGCCATAAACATAACGGTATGATCGCCCACTACATCGCCGCCGCGCACGGTTGCAAAACCTATGGTGTCACGTGGACGCGGGCCAATTTGACCTTCACGACCGTAAACCGCAACTTGTTTTAAATCGCGATCCAATGCGTTCGCCAAAACTTCACCCATACGTACGGCTGTGCCGGATGGAGAATCCACCTTGTGGCGATGATGCGCTTCGTAAACTTCCACATCATATTCGTCGCCCAATACACGAGCAGCAATATCTAATAATTTAAAACACAAATTCACGCCGGTAGAAAAATTGGCTGAAAGCAGTAATGGAATTTGGGTTTGATAACTCAACAATTCGGTTTTTTCAGTATCGCTAAAACCGGTCGTGCCTATAACGATTGGCTTGTGATTCGCCGCGCAGATTTTTACGTTTTCGAGTGTTGCTGTTGGCGAGCTGAAATCAATAAGCACATCGAAGTCATCTATTGCTTGCGCAATATCGCCAAGAATTTTTACATTTAATTTTCCAACGCCACCAAATTCACCAGCGTCAACACCAACCAGTGAACTCGTTGGGCGAACAATCGCGCCGGTTAAACTTGTGGCAGAATTTCTTACGGTGGCATCAATTAATGCTTTGCCCATACGGCCAGCAGCGCCAGCAATTGCAATTCGTGTCATACCAAAAATCTCACTCAAAAATTATTCTTCGTCTGCAACATTAAATAAATGCCCCAGCTTACCGGCTTTTGTTTCCAAATATTTTGCATTGTGCGGATTGCGGCCAGTTTGATGCGGCAAGCGATCCACAATATTAATTCCCATATCCTGCAAGGCTTTTACTTTACGTGGATTATTCGTGAGCAGCTTGAGCGATTTAATATTTAAATGTTCAAGCATAGGTTTCAAAATACTGTAATCGCGCATATCCGCACCGAAACCTAATTGTTCATTGGCTTCAACAGTATCCGCACCGCAATCTTGCAACGAGTACGCGCGAATTTTATTGATCAATCCAATGCCGCGTCCCTCTTGACGCAAATAAAAAATAACTCCGCGCCCCACCACACCAATTTTATGCATTGCCGCTTGCAACTGCGGGCCGCAATCGCAACGCAAACTAAATAGCGCATCACCGGTTAAACACTCAGAGTGAATACGCGCAAGCAGAGGTTCGTCGCCATGAATATCGCCCAAGGTGAGAACCACGTGTTCTTTCTCGGTTTTATCATCTTCAAAACCGTGCATTACAAACATACCAAACGGCGTTGGCAGTTTGCAGGATTCTATAAAACGAATTGTCACTGAATGACCTCAAATTGTGAAAAATAAAATATTCTATTTTTCTTTTAAAACCAGTACACCCTCATCAATTTTTAAATCGACTTTACTAAGATACGTATTTCCCAAGAGCACAACCGTCGGTGAATCTGTTGTGCTAACTGCAGCGTCCACTTGATGCACAATAATATTGCCCACAGAAACACTTGATAAGGTCACCATAAACGCCTTAGCGGTACCGTTCGCCGTACTCACAGTAATTGGCGTTCCGCCGCGATAATCAATACCCAAACGCTCGGCAACAAAATGATTCATCGCGATAATACTTGCGCCCGTATCCACCACAAAATCTACCGGCAAGCCGTTGATCAAACCTTTGGTGTAGTGATGACCGCCTTGACCACTGGCGATACGAACCTCTGTCTTACTGGCTTCTTTAAATGAGCTACCAATACTGCGCGACAAAGTAATGGTTTTGCGTTTTCCGTTGATATCTAACACTGCTTGTTTGCCGTCTGCAGACACGAGCAAAACGCCTTCCGGGCTGCGGGTGCCTTCACGTAACATACGTTGAGTTCCGTCGATAACTAATACCGCACTGCCCTGCGCCAACATTTTTGCTTCGATCTCTAAACCAAAACACACTTGCGTTAGCATTAAGAAAAATATCGCAAAAATACTTCTCATTTTTTTCTGCCCTGAAAATTAAATTAAAATTAAGAGAATTTAAATAGGATAAAAATAAACGCAGGCTTGCAAAACAATAAACGCATAAACACCTGCGAGCACATCATCAATCATAATTCCAAAACCGCCATCGACTTTGCGATCCAGCCAGCCAATTGGCCAGGGCTTAACAATATCGAAAAAACGAAACAGCACAAAACCAACCAGAATCCACAGCCAACTTTTGGGCGCGAGAAACATGGTGATCCAATAACCGACAAATTCATCCCACACTATTCCGCCATGATCATGAACGCCTAGCTGTTTGGATGAACGATCACACCAATAAATACCCAACGCAAAAGTAACAATTAACCAGGTTGCGTAAATTGGCCAAGCCAAATCTTGTATAAGCCAATAAATAGGAATCGCTGCAAGCGTACCAAATGTACCCGGCGCTTTGCGCGCAAGCCCACTACCAAAACCAAATGCAAAAAAGTGGTTTGAATTGGTTAATACTTGTTTAAAGGTTGGAGTAGTCATGCGAACTGATTCATGATAGAAAAAAATAGGTGAAAAAAATTTGTGGTTAGCTACATTTTAAAAATGCTGGAACCCTTGTTGATTCAATTCAAAAGCTTCGCCATACAATTCGCAGTGCACTCCGCTACCGCCAATAATTTCGCCAATAACAGTCGCTTGAATTTTTCCTTGCGCAATTAACATGGCAAGCTCGGGCATTTTTTCGGGTGATACCGTAAAACACAATTCATAATCATCACCCCCACTCAATGCCCACTCACGCGCTTGCGATAAATCATTTAACGAAAGCAGCGCTGCAGATAAGGGTAAATTTTCGACATCTATAACTGCGCCTAAATCGCTGGCTTCGCAGATATGATTTAAATCTGCGACCAAGCCGTCAGACACATCCAAAGCGGCGCTGGCAATGCCACGCAATAATTCGGATTCAATTAAACGCGGAACCGGACGATAAAAACGTTCATGCAAATAACGTTTGTGTTCATCGCCAACCGCAATTCGATTTTGAATCGATGCGAGCGCAGCAGCGCCATCGCCAAGATAATTAGTGACGCAAACAAAATCACCGATGCTGGCACCATCCCGACGCAACGCATGTTTGGATTCAACTGCGCCCATCACTTGAATAGTGATGCTTAAATTTCCTGACGTAGTGTCGCCGCCAACTAACACAATTTCATATTGATTCGCGGTGCGAAATAAACCGCGACTAAAACCGCGTAACCATCCCTCGCTCACAAATTTAGAATCTTTTGGCAATGTAAGCGCGAGCGTAAACCACAAAGGCTCTGCGCCCATAGCTGCAAGATCGCTTAAATTAGTTCGCAATGCACGCTCGGCAATATCCGCAGGATTTGCATCCGCCGGAAAATGTACATCCGCTACCAAGGTATCGACTGAAATAACTAACTGCTTATTTACAGGAACTTGCAGAAGCGCGCCATCATCACCAATACCCAACACAACACTAGCCTGCACTTTTTCTGTTAACAGAAGATCGCCTTGCTCGTGTTGGAAAAATTTTTGGATCAGTTGGAATTCATTCATAAGCGCGAGCGTTAACTTCTATTAGCTTTCACTTCAACAGCGCGAACGACTGCAGCAGTTTTATCCAACACGCCGTTAATAAATTTGTGGCTATCTTCTGCGCCGAATTTTTTTGCGAGCGACACGGATTCATTGATAACGACTTTGTAGGGAACATCAATGCGGAACATTAATTCGTAAGTCGACATGCGCAATAAAGCTTGCGTAACCGGATCTAACTCAAGCAGCGAACGCTCGACGAGGAAGGGTTCAAAGGCAGCTTCAATTTCCGATAAATGTTCGGGCACGCCGTGCAAAATTTCGTGAAAATATTCGACGTCGACATTGGTCATATCGTTGTCAACGCGAAATTCCGCCTCAATAGAATTAATACTATTGCCAGCCATTTTCCATTGATACAGCGCTTGCATGGTGTAGTGGCGAGCCATGCGGCGAGTAGCGGCAGTTTGGCCTTTCTGACCGGTTTTTTTAGGGCCAGTGCTATCTTGACCATTGCTAGTTTGGGAAGTCATGAACATTTACCTGATAAAGAGCGAGTGATTGCGCTATGCAATCAATGAAAAAAATGTAATGCGTACGAACTGAATCTTTTCGACTCTTAAAATCATCGAGCCTTAAATATTACCAATCAACGAAACCAACTCTAAGGCGGTAGATGCTGCTTCAACACCTTTGTTGCCAGCCTTGGTGCCAGAGCGTTCGATGGCTTGTTCAATGGAATCAACGGTTAACACACCGAAGGTCACTGGAATGCCTGAATTCAAAGATACTTGCGCCAAACCTTTAACACATTCACCGGCAACAAAATCAAAATGCGGGGTGCCACCACGAATTACAGCGCCCAATGCGATGATGGCATCGAATTCTTTTTTCGCTGCAATTTTTTGTGCAACCAACGGAAATTCGAATGCGCCCGGTGCGTAATAAACCGTAACGTTTTCATCTTTGATACCGTGACGACGCAACGTATCCAAGGCGCCGTCTTTCAAACTTTCTACGACAAAACTATTCCAACGGCTAACGATTAACGCGTACTTGCCTTTTGATGCTGCAAAATCGCCTTCGATGACTTTAATGTTGCTCATAAATTTTCTCTTTTAAATATGTAAATAAATTCTTTTTTGCGTAGATTAATCGCCACTTGGGCAAACGTATTCCACGACTTCCAAATCAAAACCTGACAATGCTGAATAACGCATCGGTGCCGACATTACGCGCATTTTGCGCACGCCCAAATCGCGCAGAATTTGTGAGCCGGTGCCGACTTGTTTGTACAAAACTTCCGGGCTGCGGCGTTGTTGTTTGCCGCTTAACAACCAATCAATACTTTCTTCAACTTCGCTGGTGGATTCGTCGTGACAAATCAACAACACCACGCCTTTACCTTCTTCGCTCACGCGTTGCAGCGCTTCCTGATAGGACCATGCTTTTCCGCCAGCAATAGATGGACGCTGCAAGCTCAAAATATCGCGCGCTAAATCCATTACGTGCACGCGAACCAACGTTGGTTCACCGGTGATTTCGCCTTTCACCATCACAAAATGCAAATCACCACGAGCGAGGTCGCGATAAGTGCGCAATTCAAATTCACCAAATAGGGTTTCAACTTTGCGCGTATTAATGCACTCAACGGTTTTTTCTTTAACGGCGCGATAGTGAATAAGGTCGGCAATGGTACCGATTTTTAAGTCGTGCTGCTTGGCAAATTGCTCAAGATCTGGCCTGCGCGCCATGCTGCCATCGGCATTCATAACTTCTACGATGACCGCTGCTGGCTCAAAACCAGCCAGGCGCGCGAGGTCGCAACCCGCTTCGGTGTGACCTGCGCGACTCATTACTCCGCCGGGCTGACTCATCAGCGGGAAAATATGGCCGGGCTGAACAATATCGGTAGGTTTCGCATTGGCTTTCACCGCCGCACGAACGGTGAGCGCGCGATCTGAAGCAGAAATACCAGTGCTTACGCCTTCGGCAGCTTCAATCGACAGGGTGAAATTAGTAGTATGTTGGGATTTGTTGTCGGTCACCATTAAAGGTAAATCCAACTGCAAGCAGCGCTCTCGGGTGAGCGTCAAACAAATCAAGCCGCGCGCGTGCGTAGCCATAAAGTTGATATCTTCAGGGCGCACTTGTTCGGCAACCATAATGATATCGCCTTCATTTTCACGGTCTTCGTCATCCATAAGGATAACCATTTTGCCGTGGCGCATATCTTCAATCAGTTCTTCTATGGTGTTAAGTTGCATATGTTGTCTCATTAAAGATTTCGATTACTGCTTTGGCTTGATCGATTGATTCACATCAACGACTTTTTTCAAATCCAATTACACAAAACCATTCTTTGCTAAAAACTCCAACGTAATCCCACTCTGCCCTTCGCTTTCCGCGGCTTTATCGCCGAGCATTAATCGCTCCAGGTAACGTGCGAGCACGTCTACTTCAAGGTTTATGCGTGAGCCAGCCTGATAGCTGCCCATGATGGTTTCCTTAAGTGTATGAGGGACTATGTTTAATTCAAATTCGGCACCATCAACTTTATTTATGGTGAGACTGGTTCCGTCTACCGTGATGGAGCCTTTGTGCGCGATATATTTGGCAAGCGCTTTAGGTGCGCGAATGCGAAAGCGTTCAGAGCGCGCGTCTGGATGTCGGCTTACGACTTCGCCGAGGCCATCAACGTGGCCACTAACAATATGTCCGCCTAAACGAGTTTGCGGCGTAAGAGCTTTTTCGAGATTGACGCGTTGGCCGATTTTCCAAAAAGGAAGGCTGGTGTTGTCGAGGGTTTCGCGCGACACATCGGCCCAATAACCATCGCCGGGTAAATCGACGACAGTTAAGCACACGCCGTTGGTGGCGATGGAATCACCCAAACGAACATCCGCTAAATCCAAACCGTGGGTTTTAATACGCAAGCGCAAGTCACCATTTTTGGGCTGGAGCGCAGTAACTTCGCCAATAGCTTCGATAATTCCGGTGAACATAATCAGCATTCCATAAATGCCGCAACGGCAGATGAATTGTGGCGCTGAGTCTATAAGTAGCCAGCGCAAAATTCGAGATGGTTTTTAACGCGCTTTGATCGAAAAAGTTGATCTAAGCACGCGATTCCTATCAGGCGATAAAACTGTTTGGCGATTCAGTCACGTTAATAGCGACCTTAAGATCAATCACCTTGGTTTTAGCGATCAAATCATGCACGCAGCGTTTGTTTGTCCAAAAGATGGCTAGAATATCTGCAACACGTAACAAAAAACCAAATCCAGGCACGAGGCCGATAACCCATTGCGTGAGATAGCGATTAAAAATCAGCGGTAAAAACGCTGGCTTTTGGTTATCCAGCGTAACTATGGCGATTCCCACTATGCGTTTGCCAATGGTTTGACCGCTTTGGAATAGTGAAAACCCGTGAAGTATAAAAAACATGAGGTACGGAAAAATCAGCAACAAATACTGCTGCGTTTTTGAAAGCGCTTCAAGTTTGGCAGCCATCAGCTTGATAGCAGTTTCCATATCCGTCGCCTGCGCTTGGTCTGGCCCTAACCCGAGATATTCAAACATGATGGCTACTGCCATACCGATCAAGAGCGAATCAAGCATAAAAGCCGCAAACCGTTTGCCATAGCTTGCCGTGTTATCAATTGGGCCGCGATTAATAGGATCGGGCGCGCGATTCATATCGTTTGGTTGTGGGTCGTTTGATTGTGGATCGTTCATTAGTATTCCGTATCGGGCGTGGCGGTGATTCGCCAATCGGTGCCCACGGCGCGCATGTCGCTGATTTTTAGCGGAAGCGCCGAAGACATGGTATTTAAAGGTAGATCAAATAATGGACGTGCGCTGCTGCCGAGAAGTTTGGGCGCCATGTAGATAATAATTTCATCCAGCAATCCACGCCTTAAAAAGCTTGCAGCCAAGGTTGCGCCAGCTTCAATCAGCACCTCATTGCATTGGCGCTTTGCTAACTCTGTCAACAGCGCGTTGAGGTTAATGCGACGGTCATTAGCGCCGAGCGCCAGTAGCTCTACGTGCGCGGGCCAATCGCTTAATTTGTCACTATTTTCCAGACTGCCGTTGTGAACCAGCAAGATCGGCGTGGGTTGGGTAAGAATTTTGGCTCTGCGACTTAAACGCAAACGCGAATCCAGAACGACTCGTAAGGGTTGTTTTGCGGCGGCTTCTTCAGCATTGGGCAGATCAAGCTCATCAACCCGAACAGTGAGCGATGAATTGTCGAACAGAACCGAATCTATACCGCTGACGATTGCACAACTTCGCGCGCGTAAACGCTGAACATCGGCGCGGGCTTTTTTGCCGGTTACCCATTGGCTTTCGCCACTTTCCATGGCGGTGCGGCCATCCAAACTCATTCCCAATTTACAGCGCACAAATGGCAGTTTGCGTTCCATTCGGCGGATAAAGCCGGGGTTGAGCGCACGTGCATCATCTTCTAACAGTGGGCCATCGACCTGAATACCTGCTTCGCGAAGGTAATCCAAGCCGCGTCCAGCGACGAGAGGATTGGGATCTTCCATCGCATAGACTACACGTACAACTCCGGCAGCGACCAAGGCATGACTGCAAGGGCCGGTTTTTCCGGTGTGGCTACAAGGTTCGAGCGTGACATATGCAGTTGCGCCACGGGCGTTGTCACCGGCAGCTTGCATCGCATTGATTTCGGCGTGTGCTTGACCAGCGCGGATGTGCCAGCCTTCGCCAACAACTTCGCCATTTTTGACGAGCACACAACCAACCCGTGGATTGGGCATGGTGGTGTAAAGACCACGTTCAGCCAAACGCAGCGCTTGCGCCATATAAAGGTGATCTGTAGCGGTAATGGGCATACTTAACTCTTGATGACGTCCAGTGGATCTGCGTCTGGCTGTTGTTCAAGGCGGTCGATTTCCTGACGGAATTCGTTTAAATCTTTGAAGCGGCGATATACAGATGCAAAGCGCACGTAGGCGACTTCATCAAGTTTTTGCAGCTGCTCCATCACCTTTTCACCCACGGCAATAGACTTCACTTCGCGCTCGCCGGTGGCTTGCAAAAAGTGTTTGATGTGGTTAATAGAGGACTCGATAGCTTCAATGCTAACCGGACGTTTTTCCAATGCGCGTAATAAGCCGGCGCGCAGCTTGTTTTCATCGAAAGGTTCGCGCGTGCCGTTTTGTTTGATGATGCGCGGCATCACCAATTCAGCAACTTCGAAGGTGGTAAAACGTTCGTGACAGGACAAGCATTCGCGGCGGCGGCGCACCTGATCGCCTTCAGCGACAAGGCGCGAATCTATGACTTTGGTGTCTTCAGCACTACAAAAAGGACAATGCATAATAAATATGCCCAACTCATGAAAAATAGTGCCGGCATACTACCATAATTTTTGTGAATCCCATGGCTTGCGATGCCGATGCGCACTCGGCATTTGTGCAGGAAAATCACCATTCAGATCCACAATGGACATAAAAAACCCGGCCGAAGCCGGGTCAGAAGTCACACACACGTGGAAATCGTAAATACTGCTTTTTAAATTCTTTGTTCAACGGAACATGCAATCAAAACCCACTAAAGCTTTCTCTCGTAGGCATCAGCCAAACCGACTGCTGATCCGTACCAAGGTTTACCGGAGAAAAATACAGCATCGCCAGTGCGGAACACGCCTTTAGCACCGAGCGACATTTGTCCGCCTTTAGTGATAAAGAAGTAAGTAATTTTTGGGTTGGCGGCGGCAATTGCTTTCGCTTGATCAAGCGTTAAACCTTTGTCGCGACGAATTTCGTTAGTCCAATCTGCTCCCATGTATTGCGCAACATCTGCAACACGATTGAATTCAGCCGCGGCTACTTTAGGCGCACTCGATGCCGAGCTTGCGCTGCTTTTTACGCTACTTGCAACACTGGCGGCTTTACTACTTGAGGCTACTACTGCAACAGCAGATTTAACACTTGAGCTAGCCTTTTCACTCGACTTCGATGCAGCACTTGAAATAGAAGAGCTAGCTTTTGATACCGCAACTGCACTGGAAATTGCAGAACTCGCTTTTGAACTGACACTTGAAGAACTAATTTTTGAACTCACACTAGTCGAGCTTGCTTTCGAACTCGCAGAACTTGCTTTCGAACTCGCAGAACTCAAACTTGAAGAACTTACTTTTGAACTCGATGCAACTGCCGCATAAAAATTCGCAATTTGTGGGCCGGTAATATTAATCGCGTAATGCGCATCAGCACCGTTGGTTGTATTAGTGCGACTCACACCGCAAGGAACGCCTTTGCAAGTCATATCGGGATTTGAAAATTTATAAAGTTTTCCGCTCCAGTAATCCACATTAAATTCAGATTGATAAGCCATGATTGTCGTGAATTGATTTACCACGCCGTAACCCAACGCGTAGGGAAAAGTTCCGCCGCTGCCATCTTGCTTGCGTGAATGTTTTAAACCCATGTTATGACCAAGTTCATGAGCTGTTACAAAATCACCGCAGGAATTTATGGCGATATGTGAAAACATATAATTTTTAATGCCGGGATTTGAAAAATCACCATTAGTGCTTTGCCCACCAATCCACGCCAAACCGCAACTACCTTGCACCGACTTAAATGGGCGATACAAAATAACCATATCCGCTTTAGCTTGTTCGCGCGCAGCGGCCACACCGGAGAAAGCTGCGTTTTTTGCGAAGGTAATATCATTCAACGCCGTGTCTGCCGAATTGTCGTCGGTGTAATTCACCATCATAGTTTTTGCAACACGCAGCTCAAGATTTACATCGCTATCTTTGTAAATTTGATTGGTCACTTGAAAGACTTGGTTGATGCGCGTGGTCGGGTCACCACCGTAAGCATCCGCCGTGCCTTTGGTGTAAACCACTAATACATCGATAACTGAATTTGCGGCAAATGACATTGACGAGAATGACAATGCAACCAAGCTGGTAGCAATAAAAGCTATTTTTCTAACGTAATTTTTCATGGGGTTATTCTCAGCTGACTTTACTAAAAACCATCCATGATTCACAGAATTGTGCGCGCATCCATTAAAGCCAAAATTACTTTTTGCTATGTTTTCATTTTTCTCTCTTTAAAATTAGACGATTAAATTGACAGATAAAACTGAGCGATAAATTATTGAATTGCATTTACTTCAAGATAGTCTTTTGTACCGGGCGTAGATAATTCTACTTCCGCAGGGTTTTTATAGAGCCACCCCACACCATCTAAGGATTCCATGCTGTAACTACCATCAGGTGTGGTGATAGTTGCAAAAATAGAGTGCTCACCGTAAGTCATAACGACTGGGTAATCAGTGCCGTAGCCATCCACATGACCAGACCAGGAATAATCACCGTTTGGATTGGTATTAACAGATTCGACATTAGCAATAATTTTTTGCCCGTTCAGCATTGGCAATAAAATTTGCTGGCCTGCGGCAGGAAGATTTGCGGGATGCTGATCCAACTCGACGACTGCATAAGCAGAAATTCTTTCGTTTAATGGAATAGCGGGAACCGATGCTTTCACGCCACCCATTTGCCAGGAAGTTATCGCCGGTAATTTTGCGGCAACAGCAACTGTGGCTGTTTTTGTTTGAATAGGTGCGCTTATGTGATCGCGAACTTCGGTGGCATTCACTTGCAATTCAACCTCGCGAGTCACGATTTTTTTTTCGCTGTTCGTCATGGAAACGGGTGCATTGATAGGTGGCAAGCTGATTAAAAAACTCACGGCAGCAGCCATCGCCAGCGCAATAATGGCGACGATTTTTTGCGGGTTGGTAAGCTTATTAATTTTCATGGTCACTAACTCAAAAGTTGGATCTCTTGGTACAAAAAATAGATCAAGAATGTGAGCTACACGAGTTTTATTTCAGTATTTAAGAAGAAAATCTAAAGTTATGTAAATTTTACAAATTCGGTTCTAATGCGACGTCCATCACACTTTCGCTGAGTGAGAAATTTCGAATCTTCTAGCCATTAAATTGACGAACATCGATAACCCAAACAACTTACAAAAGTTTTCGTCATAAAAAAGGCAGCTCATGTTGAGCTGCCTTTTTATTTTTCGTGCTTATACATGATGTGTTATGAAAACCGTTAAAAAGCTTTTACATCAGTTTTGGTAGATTTTAATCCCTCGCTTGAAGCCTCCAAAGTGATAGTGCCCTGCTTACTATTCGATTGAACTATCACCTGCGCCAATCCATTAAATACGCGACGCTCATAGCCTGCTGCAGGCGTAAGTGTTCGCACTGCAGCAGGACTTACTGTCGCAACGCTTTCGCGCATACCCCAATCATCAAAAGGCTGAGCGACAATATGCAATTTATTACCTGTTGCTAACAAAGATTTTTCAGTGACTTGTATTTCGATTGCCGATTTTTCGACAGCTGCATCCTTATAAAGCGTTTTGCCATTTAGCACGGCAGTTTGCGATTTGCCTAAAGCGCTCAACATTAAATAACCAACAGTACCTTTGGCAATTTCCGGGCGATCAAATGTGATATCGAATTCAACAAGCGCTGTTTTCTCAGACGCTTTAGGTGGCAGCCACTTCCCACTTATCGAATAGCCGGAGGTTGTTTCAACATTTGTATCTGCTTCGTGTGATGATGGGTGGCCGTTTCCTACGCCGATAATTTTTCCTGCGCCTTTAATCGTAAATTGAATATTATTATCTGCAACCGCCACCACACGACCTTTATTATCCTCAACACTGACGGTGAATACCGCAACTTCTTTGCCATCCGCCTGAATGGATTTTCTGTGCGGAACTAATTTAATCACTGCAGGTTTTTCCGTGGTTGCAACACGGGTTTCTTGTGTCAGTTTATTTTTACTAAAACCGCGTGCTAATAATTCTCCCGGTGCGTAGGCAACTTGCCAATTTAAATGACCATTAATTGGCATAACTTTTTTGCCGAGCGTTTTTCCATTTAACAATAATTCAACTTCTTCGCTATTACTGTTCACGGTAACATCAATTATTTGGCCCTCACGCCCTTGCCAATTCCAATGCGGAAACACATGTAATACAGGTTCATTTGTCCACCAGGATTTCAAATAATAGTAACCATCTTTTGGAAAGCCGCAGGTATCCAAAATTCCAAACTGGGAGCCGATTGCAGGATATTCATAAGGCGTTGTCTCACCGCGATAATCAAAACCCGTCCAATAAAAAATACCGGCGAGATAAGGTCGCGCAGCGTAATGCTGCCAACCTAATTCGGCATTGCCACCTGAAGATCCATTTTCTTGCGGTGGCAAAAATGCTTTGGCTTTATCTTCAATATAAA
The DNA here is from genome assembly GCA_004172865.1 of Gammaproteobacteria bacterium. Taxonomy (GTDB): domain Bacteria; phylum Pseudomonadota; class Gammaproteobacteria; order Pseudomonadales; family Cellvibrionaceae; genus Cellvibrio. Next base: position 404,556 of record SEBV01000010.1, read on the forward strand.
TTCCGCGTGTTTGTTGCGTGGTGGTTTCTTCGGTACCCAATAAGATTTGCCATGGGTAATCTTTGTGTTGCTGATCCGTATTCGCTTGCTTGATGTAGTTAACGCCAGCGGCGCCAATCGTTGCAGAAATGCCGCCCCAACCGCCGCTAATCGCCGCGGTATTCATGCGCGACGGATCTAGTTTGCGCGCAAAATTTTGCATAGTCGTTGCGATACGTGCACCTTTAATATTGCCTTCAATGCCCCACTCTTCGTTACCTAGCGACCAGATAATAATGCTCGGGTGGTTGCGGTCGCGTTTAATCATGTGCTCAACGGCTTTTAAATGTAGATCGTTAATGCCCATCAAACGATTTTCCTGAATCACCAAAATCCCCATGCGATCCGCCAAATCCAAAAGCGTCGGCGATGCAGGCGCGTGCGACGCACGATAAGCATTCATGCCGATATCTTTTAATTTTTGCAGGCGAAACTCCACCAGCGAATCTGGCAAGGCAACGCCAACTCCTGCGTGGTCTTCGTGGTTATTGGAGCCTTTTAATTTAATGTGTTTGCCGTTGAGGAAAAATCCTTCGTTGGCATCGAAGCGAATCGTGCGAATACCGAAAGAGGTTTCGTAAGTGTCTAAAGTTTTTCCGGTTTGATCCTCAAGGACGGTAATTAATTTATAAAGATAAGGATTTTCCAAGGTCCATAAAACAGGATTTTTAACAATCAAAGCATCGCTGGTTGTTATGGAATCACTTGACGCTAGCGCAGCTGTTTTTTCGCTAAGGCTTACAATTGCTTTTCCTTTTGCATCAATAATTTTTTGTATGCGATTTACGATTACGCCGGGTAATTTTTCAACAGCCGACTCTTCTTGTTGATTAATAATGGTCGTCGCAATATTAATAGTGGCTTGATCTTGCTGAACATCCGTAGTGATTGCCGTCCCAAATTGATCGACATGTACGGGATTGGTTTTCAATAAATAAGCGTGGCGATAAATGCCTGCGCCTTCGTAATACCAACCTGCTTCCAGGGAAACATCGGCACGCACAACGACCACATTATTTCCACCGTAATTTAAATAGGCAGACACGTCATAACTTTGGCTTACATTGCCATTCATTTCTTCGCCAACTAAAAATCCGTTAACAAAAATTTTGGAATCGCGCTGAATACCGTCAAACTCAATACGTATACGACGGCCAAGATCACTTTGCGGAATTTCAAACTTATGGCGATACCAACCCACACTATTTTGCGGAAAACGTGGGCCAACTGTTTTAGAACCGTGACTTGGACTGGCATTGCCATCGAAGGGCTGCTCAACCACCCAGTCGTGCGGAATATTCACGGCACGCCAGGCGCGATCATCAAATGCAACGGCTGCAGGTCCATCGCCAAAACCGGTTTTGGCAAGATAAGAAAAATAGCCTGTACCGTGACCAAAATCTTTAGAGGGATCGGTCGCATGTCCCAGTGAAAACTTCCAATCGTTATCGATGGAAATACGTTCGCGACCATCGGCCAACACCAGTGAAGATGTAAACGTCAGGAATAAAAATGCAAAAATAGATGATGCGCGTGCTAGCGCTTGATAAAAGTTCATGGGTAGCTCTCAGCAATAGGCTTAATTTTATAATGTATGTGATGCGTGAGTTTTTCGACAGAATGCAAAAAATCGCATTAATCTGATCAGGCGAATAATAAACTGTCATCCATAACAAGCGAGCAACTTGTTAAATTTTTACACTTGAAGAATTCATTGCATAAAAGCAGAAATAACGGGCATAAAAAAAGGCAGCCTTGCGAGCTGCCTTTTCTAGTATTGCGGGTTGGTTATTCAGCGTAAACCGGGAAATCTTTGCAAAGGCTTGCAACTTTGGTTTTAACACTTGCGATAACTTCATCAGCGTTGCCAGTTTCCAATGCATCAAAAATATCGCATATCCAGTTGGTCAATTGCACACTCTCAGCTTCTTTGAAACCGCGGGTAGTAATTGCTGGCGTTCCTACACGAATACCGGAGGTCACAAAGGGTGAACGTGGGTCGTTAGGCACGGCATTTTTGTTGACGGTAATGTGGGCTTTGCCTAAGGCTTCGTCTGCATCTTTACCGCTGTAGGATTTGCCGATCAAATCAACCAACATCAAATGGTTTTCAGTACCGCCAGAAACGATTTTGATTCCACGCTCAAGGAAGGTTTTCGCCATAGCTTTAGCATTGACCACAACTTGTTGTTGGTAGGCCTTGTACTCAGGAGACATGGCTTCTTTAAAGCTAATCGCTTTTGCTGCAATAACGTGCATCAACGGGCCGCCTTGGCCACCTGGGAATACTGCAGAGTTTAGCTTTTTCTCAATCTCTTCATTGGCCTTAGCCAGAATCAAACCACCACGAGGGCCGCGTAAGGTTTTGTGTGTAGTGGTAGTAGTCACATCGGCAATTTGCACAGGGTTTGGGTACAAACCGGCGGCAACTAAACCAGCAACGTGCGCCATATCTACAAACAGATAAGCGCCAACTTTGTCCGCGATCTCGCGGAAACGCTGCCAATCCACAACTTGTGAGTAAGCAGAAAAACCGGCCACGACAACTTTTGGTTTGTGCTCAAGCGCCAAACGCTCTACCTCGTCATAATCGATCAAACCCGTCGCTGGATTCAATCCGTATTGAATAGCGTTGTAATACTTGCCAGATGAACTCACTTTAGCACCGTGAGTCAAGTGACCACCGTGAGCCAAACTCATACCCAAAATGGTGTCGCCCGGAGCACACAATGCGGCGTAAACCGCTGAGTTAGCTTGTGAACCTGCATGTGGCTGTACGTTGGCGTAATCAGCTCCGAATAATTGCTTGGCACGTTCAATCGCCAAAGCTTCAGTAACGTCTACGTATTCACAACCACCGTAATAACGTTTACCTGGATAACCTTCAGCGTACTTGTTGGTCAACTTGGTGCCTTGCGCTGCAATCACCATTGGGCTGGTGTAGTTTTCAGAGGCGATCAATTCAATGTGATCTTCCTGACGTTGACTTTCGTTTTGGATCGAAGCCCAAATTTCAGGATCGAAAGAAGCGATTGTCTGGTTTTTATCAAACATAGAAAAGTCCTAAGCTGCGCAACGACCTTACGGAATTGCCGGATTAATGGGAAGGGGAAAATTTAGGCGGGTATTGTACATCAATCGCCCAAATTCCTGCCACGCAAAAAACTCATGAGAAGCGAGAAATTGGCTCATGATGGTGCTTTTATAAGATGGCTTTAACGAGTCACAAAGTTTGGAGTTTGCAAACAGCTTGTTGACATATAAATATCATAAAAATAGTGGAAGCTTGTTCTACTGAATTTTGAGCGTAAAAATCCGAAATGTTAGCTATGAAAAATGATATATTACACGTCACCGAACTTTTAGACTGCATAGCCCAATTTTTCGGGATTTCAAGTGCAAAAATGGGTTCCGTGCGCTGCCGCACGGATAAAAATCCCAATTTTTTGTATAAAGTGCACGTGTTTTCGGCCTCTCCAAGAGGCTTGCACCAAAAGTAAGCTCCACTGATTCAAAGTGTGTTTACAGGGATTAAACTGGTCGGTAAAAGTCAGACGTTGGTTTTAAAACTTGGAGCTGAATGCAATTCGACAAGGATTTAAAGGGAATGAAACAGTAGTGTATTTGAACATGATTTATCGCCTGGAACACATAGAACACGGGCCTCTGAACAAAATATCGGATACGATCTATTACTCTCTTAGCTTCCTTTTTTGTTACCTTTTTTCCCGTACTTAAGCTGTTTGGGCCTTAGTTTTGCATTAAAAACATTATGGGCGGACACCGTGTAAAGGTGCGCCTACAACTTTGAAAGGATCGAATTAATGAATTGTTTTAAAAGATTGAAATGGTGCGGGATCTTGTTGCTGTTAGTGACTGCCACCGCAAACGCTCAGTCCAACTATTCTATCGGCGCGGGTGATGAAGTACGGGTGACTGTTTACGGTCAACCAGAGCTTAGCACCGAGGCCCAAATTAACAATGATGGTACCGCTGAAATTCCGCTTATCGGCAGCTTTAAATTGGCGGGTCATTCAAGTGGGGATGCCGCAAAACTGATCGGCGATCGTTATCAAAGTGCCAACGTATTGAAAAATGCACAAGTTAACGTATTGGTAACCAAATACCGCAGCCAGGTAGTTTCCATTCTAGGAAAAGTAAATCGCCCTGGAAAATTAGTACTTGAAGGCTCAACCTCATTGACCCAAGCCATCGCATGGGCAGGTGGTGTCGCAGATACCGGAAGCGAACGCCTTATCCTCGTTCGCACTGATACAAATGGTCGCCAAGAACGCCGTGAATATGACCTACAAAAATTACTGGGTCGCGAAGCCGATACTAATCCCGTTATTTGGTTGCAGGATGGCGATACTCTTTATATTCCTAACGCTGGTCGTTTTTACGTAAACGGTGAAGTTCGCAGCCCGAGTATGTATCCGCTTGATCGTCCACTTAACGTAATGCAAGCAATTGGTGTAGCAGGTGGTATTACCTCTCGCGCCAGTGAACGTTCGATTAAATTGTTCCGTAAGCAAACCGATGGTGTTGTTAAGGAAATTCGCGCAAAGCCTGAAGATCCAGTAATGGATGGCGATGTATTGGTTGTTCAGGAAAGTCTTTTCTAAAGGGTAAACTTATGACGCTAGATAATCTTTTCCGCATATTTTTTGCTCGTTGGCGAACTATTGCCATCACTACCGGTATTGCAGTGGTCCTTGCGGCCATTGTTACTGCGATTTTGCCGAGAACTTACACGGCCACAACTGATTTGATTATCGATCTTAAAGATCAGGATCCTATTAGCGGTCAAGTGCAACAACCTCGTGCCCTAGCAAGTTATGTGGGCACTCAAGCCGTTATTATTCAAAGTCCGAATGTAGCTAGAAAAGTAATTGATGAGCTAAAACTAACTGCGAATCCAATATTAGCAGAGCAACTTCATTTTAAAGATGATGAAGACAGTCGTAAGCGCGCTCTAATGGCGTTTCTTGACAATGGTTTAAGTGTAACTCCAGCACAAAACAGCACTGTTTTTAGTATAGCTTTCTCAGCTCGTGACCCTAACATCGCCGCCAACCTCGCCAATACCTTTGCTGAGGTTTACATGAAAACCAATCTTGAATTGCGCATTGAACCTGCCAAGCAAATCAACCAATGGTATGACGAACAACTTGCCTCTTTGCGTGAGACGCTAATTGAGCAGCAAAATGCTTTGGCAAGCTATCAAGAAAAGCACGATATTATCGCAAGCTCTGATCGTCTTGACCTGGAGTCCAATCGCTTGGCTGAGCTATCTTCAATGTTGATTGCAGCTCAAGGCGAACGCCTAAACAACACTTCACGCAATGATCAAATCAGCAACGGCATTAGAAGTGGTATTCCTGCGCAAGCGATGGAAAATCCGATTGTGCAACGTTTAAGCGGTGAACTGGCGCAAGCACAGTCCAAACTCAGCGATACGGCATTGCGTGTTGGCGAAAACCACCCACAATACATCCAAGCATTGAGTGATGTAGAGTCGGTCAAATCTCAGCTGCAGCAAGCGGTAAGAGCAGTAAGTGGTAGCCTGAAATCGTCTCTTGAGCTTTCCCAATCTCGTGAGGAACAATTATCAGCAGAACTTGCGGCTCAAAAAGAACGTGTACTTCAACTTAGCCGTACTCGTAACGAATTGAATTTGTTAAAGCAAGAAGTTGATAACGCGCAAACCACATATGATCAAGCACTCGGTCGCTCCACCAAAACCAAACTTGAAAGCCGGGTTGCGCAAACTGATATCGCTTTGTTGAATCCTGCCGAAGTTCCAAGCAGACCGTCTTCGCCTAAGACTTCAATGAATCTCGTGCTCGCTCTAATCGCTGGTTTCCTATTTGGTTCGGCATTAGCACTAGGTCAGGAATGGCTGGATCGTCGCGTACGCAGTTCATACGATTTAGAACATGGTTTGGGTCTTCCAGTGCTAGCTTACCTGCCTGCCACCATTAGCATTAAGCCTTCTCGCAAAGGCTTAATTAAAGGAGCGCTTTCATGAACGACTTAGCCAAAACTTTCCCTCAACACCAAATAGTACAGAAACCTATGAACAAAATGGGCCGCATGCTGCTTGAAAGTGGAAAACTTAGCCTTGAAGATTTGAAGGCGATTATCAGCCATCAGGAACAACACGGATTACGCTTTGGTGATGCTGCTCAACAGCTGGGGCTAGTTACAGCTGAAGATATTAGTACTGCTTTAGCAGATCAGTTTTCTTATACCCGCACTCCTGACCGCAATAGTATTTTAGACAAGCGCTTGACTGCAGCTTTTCAACCAGATAGCGCGCAAGCTGAAGCACTGCGTAGTTTGCGAAGCGAATTACTGTTGCGCTACTTCAATCAAGGCGAAAACTTGAGCCTGGCGCTTATTGGTGCAGAAGACTCGGAGGGAATTGCACTAACGGCCGCCAATCTCGCTGTTGTGTTTTCACAGTTAGGCCTTCGTACTTTACTCATTGATAGCAATCTTCGTTCACCGCAATTGCACAAGTTGTTCGGTTTAAATGACCGCAGCCTTGGTCTATCCGACTTATTGGCAGGACGTGCATTTGCATCGCCTGTTGAAATTCAGGAGTTGCGCTCATTGTGGGTTATTCCCGCTGGAACAACGGCACCAAATCCACAGGAGCTCCTCACAGGAAAACTTTTCTCATCGCAAATGAGAGAATTGGCTTCTGGATATGATGTAACACTAATCTCCACCCCGCCCATGCGTGAAAACCGCGACGGTCAGCTTGTTGCAGTAGACACAGGCGCTGCGCTTTTGGTGGTTCAGGAACACAACTCCCGCTACAAAGATCTAGCAAGCATTTGCTCAGGATTGCGTGAATTAGGAGTCCGCTTGCTAGGGGCTGCGTTGAAGCAGTAATTATGACGCAACATTTAATCGGAAGGATTGAGGATGCCAAGCACGCTGTTTCAGAATCGGTTTAATTCTGCCGCCCATTTGCCCGCCAGCGGTTCGCTGGCGCATCCAACGACATCCTTCTTTACCGAACAAAGAGTTGTTATCGGAATTATCCTTGCGAGCATTTGTTACCAGGCACTTCTCTGCCTGGTTAACACACAAGTTCATATTGCATCACGCGCTTTAGTAGGTTTGAGTGAAGCCGTTATTATTGCTGCCTGCCTGCCAATATTGGCTCGTCGCTTGTTGCCTGGCACGATCATGTTGCTATTACTTATTTCCGGCTTATTAGTGACCTCTTCACTATTCAGCGGCGATTTAAATATCAAAGCATTTCGTGATCTGCTAATTCCAATCTGTTTTTTTTGGGTAGGATATAATGTTGGCAACCCCAAGTTAGCCGAGCGCGGACTTATAGTAGCGTCTATAGTGATATTGATCTTTGGATTTTTTGAGTTATTTTTTGTCGATCAATTTACCCGCTTTTTTGATATTTTTGGCTACTACGTGAGCACCGGAAACCTAGCGCCGATTACCGATTACGTACGTGAAAGTAAATTACAGCTTAACGGCATTCGCCCTGAGGGTATTGGTAGAACGCTATTCCCTGGCTTATTAGGAAGTCACCGTGTTTCCTCTGTATTTCTTGAGCCAATTTCAATGGGTAACTTCGCAACCATGTGTGCAGCTTGGGGCCTTAGCAAAGGCCCGAGCGAGTATCGCAAAATGGCGTTATTTGTCGGTATTGCATTTGTAATGATGGTGCTGTCTGATTCTCGTTTTGCGCTTATGGCAGTTAGTCTAATGGTAATCGCCCGCATAGTTCTCAAAGGCTCAAACGTTAATCTCGCTATTCTCGCCCCTTTCCTGGCAATAGCCCTTTTGTTGGTGTTGGGGCTGGATGCTACTGGTCGTGGCTCTGACAGTTTCCAAGGTCGGTTGGCTTTTTCAGGTTTTACGTTAATGAGTTTCGATCTACCCATGATTTTTGGTGTGGGGGGTTTAGAAAACTTTGCGGATCAGGGTTATGCCTATGTCATTTCCAGCTTTGGCTTACCAATCTGTCTGCTACTGTGGTTTAGTTTCTGGATATTGAAAATGCCCGATGATGAGGGCACACGGTTTCGTGCTTTTGTTGCCATCTATTTCTCATTGATTTTGTGCATAAGTGGTAACTCGGCTTTTGCGTTCAAGAGTTCCGCCGTGCTTTGGCTTTTATTCGGTTGCACACTGAGAAATCCGGCGCCCTTAAACAAAAGTAATAATCCTCAGGAGTTAAAAAATGCCTAGAGTTACCCATGTGGTTAGGCAATATTTGCCTTCAATAGGTGGAATGGAAGAAGTAGTGCGCAACATCGCGTTGCATCAGTTGAAAACTGGTCAGAAAGGCACGCGAGTTATCACGCTGAACCGTCTGTTCCGCACCGCTAAACAAGATACCGCGCCCGCCCTGCTTCCTTCTCGTGAGATAATTGATGGAATTGAGGTTGTCCGTCTTCCTTACTATGGATCGAGTCGCTATCCAATCTGCCCAAGTATTCTTAGCGAACTTGGTGACGCCGATGTAATTCACGTACATGGGGTGGACTTTTTTTATGATTTTCTTGCAGCAACTCAATGGCTGCATAAACGCCCCTTAGTGTTATCAACACACGGCGGATTTTTTCATACTGCTTTTGCTTCTACAGCTAAAACTGTCTTTTTTAAAACGATCACCAAGCTCTCATCTAAAGCTTACGCAAAAGTTATCGCTACAAGCGCTAATGACGGCCAACTCTTTAGCAAGATTATGAGCGAACCCCAACTCAAAGTGATTGAGAACGGTGTTGATGTGACCAAGTTTGCCAACCAAGCTTCTCAGACATTGCAACCCACTTTAATTTACTTTGGTCGGTGGTCTGTCAACAAAGGCTTGCTTGAAGCGCTAGATATGTTTGCAGGTCTACACCGACTAAATGATAGTTGGCGCTTTATCATTGCGGGTCGCGAATATGATCACACACTTAATGAATTGCAATCGAAAGCGGTTGACTTGGGTTTAGCACAAGCGGTTGAGTTGGTAGCCAATCCATCCGATGAAACGTTGCGTCAACTGATTCAGCAATCAAGTTATTTTCTCTGCTTGTCTCGCCATGAAGGTTTTGGCATCGCTCCAATTGAAGCCATGAGCGCAGGCTTAACGCCAATTTTGAGTGATATTCCGCCCTTTCGAACATTGGTTGAGAAATCTGGCTTAGGTGTAATTGTTGCTGATCGCGACAATGCACACCCTGCCACGCAGGCTTTAATCGCGCTACATGATCAAGGCAGTGAAGTCTTCGAACAACGTCGTGCTGCAGCTATCGAATTTGCTCAACAATATGCGTGGCAACAAGTTGCAGACGATTATCTAGAAGTTTATGCACAACTCGGGGACAAACGCCCCCAGGGAGAAACTGTATGAAACTGCCTAGCTTAGTACTCTTGGGCACATTGATCGTGAGTGGACAAGCTTGGGCAGGTTGTCTGGACTCAGCACGTCTGCAGGGCGTCAATACCGCTGGTGCGGAGTTTAATTCCGGGAATAGTCCCGGCGTATTTGGCAAGGATTACATCTATCCAACGACCCAAGAACTCGCATTCATAAGCGAACAAAAAGCTACCGTCATTCGCCTACCAATTCGTTGGGAACGTGTCCAGCATGACTTAAACGGACCTTTGGATGTAGATGAAGTAAAGCGTATTAAAAATACCATCCAAGACGCCGGCTCAAAAGGTCTGTGTGTGATGGTAGATATTCATAACTACGCAAAATACAAAGGCGCCAAACTGTCAGATAGTACTGCTGCTCAGGATGGATTTGTAGATTTATGGCTGCGCCTCGCCAGTGAATTGAAAGACGTAGATACCACCGCGTTTGATTTAATGAATGAACCAAACAATTTACCTATTGCCGACTGGGCAGCACTAGCTAAGCGTACATTGGCTGAATTACGCCGCGCCAACTCAAAAAATGTCGTCTTCGTCGCCGGGGGTCGCTGGAGCGGAGCGCATGATTGGTTTACACCACAAAACGGTGTTTCTAATGCAACGGCGTTCGCTGACTTAAAAGATCCCCTTAACCGCACTGTTATCGAAGTACATCAATATGTCGACTCAGACTACTCGGGCACTAAAGTAGATTGTAGGCCACCTGAAAAATTTGATGCCATCTTTCAAAAAATCACAGATTGGGCAAAAGCTAACAATCAACAACTTTTGCTGGGAGAGTTCGGTACTCCGCAAACTACTGACTGTCTGGCAACACTCGATAAACTTTTGTCCCTGATGGAAGACCCTGTTTGGCGTGGATGGACTTATTGGGCAACGGGTCGTTGGTGGAACAATTATCCCATGGCGTTAACTACTAAAAACGAAGGTATTTCACCACAGTGGGGCATTTTGAAAAAATATTTTTATCAACCTGGTGTTAAAAAAAGCGCACCTAAACCACCTACTATCAAACATTAATGCCTGCATGTAATTAAATCCTTACAGCAAGGACACTTGGCTTTTATTGCAGTAAACCTGCGTGAACGGAGTAAATTTATGACCACAGCATTTGAAAGCGAAAAACCACTCGGCGACGAAAATTTTTTAATTCTTTCCGCCCATGATTATCGCTCTCCTCGCAAAGCAAATTTGCATTTTATCACTTCGGAACTTGTAAAACGTGGTAAGACCCGCTTCTTTTCCTTGCGCTACAGTAAGCTCTCTAAACGTACATCTGATCCACGCCTGTCATTGGATGCCGAAGCCAATAAAATTGGCACTTATCAAGGTGTTGAATGTTATTTATGGAAAACCTTAATACATCCATTTAATACACGTCGCAAATGGCTTCGCCCGCTCGAAAGTTTGATGTATAAGTGGTATAGCCGCGGGCACAATCCCGTGCTGCGTCAATGGATAAGCGAAGCTACAGTAATCGTATTGGAAAGCGGTATAGCACCGATTTTTTTTGATTTGATTAAAGAATTAAATCCCAATGCAAAAATTCTTTACCGCGCTTCCGATGCCTTGGACACTATCAACGTAGCGGATTACATTCACGAAACTTTTGCGCGCGTTGCAAGCCAACTTCATACAATTGCCCTGCCCTCAAAAGCCATGGCGGATGCAATTCCCAGTAAACATAATCTCGCATTTGTACCTCAGGGAATAGATCATTCTGTTACAGAAAAAGCCGACCCATCCCCTTATGGTCCTGGCATACATGCGGTGTCTGTCGGCTCTATGTTGTTTGATGCAAGTTTTTTTGCCATTGCATCAAAACGTTTTCCGGAAATTACATTTCACGTGATAGGTTCAGGCCAAGGCGAAGAGCCGGGATATGGCAGCAATGTGAAAGTCTATGGTGAAATGCCATTCGCACAAACATTGCGTTACATCAAACATGCACAACTCGGTATCGCACCTTACTCAAGTAACAATTTGCCCGCGTACTTGCGCGATACCTCCATGAAATTAATTCAATACGCATTTTTTGAAATTCCTGCCATTTGTCCATTTTTTATCGCAGCAGATTATCCCAACCGGTTTGGCTATGAAATTGGCGATGAAGAAACTATTGCACAAGCTATCACACGAGCGTTAGAACCCTCATCGGGAGGCGCTCGTCAACAAGTGTTAAGCTGGGGAGAAGTTACTGAACGCTTATTAACCCCGAAATTATTTCAAGACACTGAGATAAGTTTATGAGTCAGGAAATAAAAAATTCTGCATCTCCAGTATACCTAGGCGGTTTTCCTGTACAAAGTCTGACAGCAAATGTACTGGAGAAAAAACTCGAACAGTCGATTGATAGCAATCAACAAGTGTCATTGTTTTTCGCGAACACTAATTTCGTTGTTAAGTGTCAGGATATTCAAAAAGAAATTCTAAAATCTAACTGCATTATTACTAATGACGGAATTGGTTTGGATATAGCATCGCTATTGCTGCACAAAAAGAAATTTCCAGAAAATTTAGCGGGCACTGATTTTGTTCCCGCGTTTTTAAATGGAATCAGTAAAAAAGGTCGTGTTTTTTTGTTAGGAGCAAAACCCGGCATTGCAGATCGCGCTGCAAAAAACATGATTGAAAATCTTGATATCAATGTTGTAGGAACGCGCGACGGTTACGGGCAAATGCAGGATGTTGAAAAACTTATTGCAGATATTAATAACGCCAAAGCCAACATACTAATAGTAGCAATGGGAAATCCACTTCAAGAAAAATGGATTTTGGATCATCAGCATCGTCTCAATGTAAATGTTTTCATGGGGGTTGGTGCACTAATTGATTTTCTTGCAGGAGATAAGCCACGTGCGCCACGATTGATACGTAAGTTTAGGCTTGAATGGTTTTACCGTTTATGTCTGGAGCCGACACGTTTATTACGTCGATACACTTTAGATATAGGAATTTTTCTCGCACTGTGTATTAATGCAGAGCGTAATAAATCCAAGTGGGCTGAAAAGGCCTAAATGCTTTATTTTTGGCCCATATTCATCTATTGAGACGATAATGCGAATTTTAGCCTCCCCTGCTTTTAGCAACGAAAGGGTGAACCCTTACAATTCTCAGCTTTACCGGAAAATTGAATCAATTGGCCATAGTGTTTTTGAGTATTCTCATAAACGTGCGTTACTGGAAAAATTTGACGTAGTGCATGTGCATTGGCCAGACGGCTATATAGATCAGCCTAATTGGGTCAAAGCTAGTCAACGAGCGACTTTATTAGTATTGATGATGCTTGTGGCGAAAGCAAAAGGTGCACGCTTGGTTTGGACTGCGCACAACCTAAAACCTCATGATGCTTACCATCCAAAATTTTCACAATTTTTTTTGACGCAATTCCTCAAGCTCTGCAACGGATTAATATTTTTAACTGCAGAGGGAAAAAATAGTTTTTTACAGCAATATCCAGCAAAGAAAAATATGCCCTGCGCCATTATTCCTCACGGACATTATCGCGATTCCTATCCCAAAGCGATTAATCAGGAGCAAGCCAAAAAAGAACTGGGTTTAGTCACCGATAAAAAAATCCTTCTATTTATGGGCATGGTCAAACCATATAAAAATTGTGATGCCTTGATTGAAGAATTTAGTAAAGCAAAATTGGATGGCTACATATTAGTCATTGCAGGTAAACCTGAAACGCCAAAATATAAAGAACTTTTAGAATCTTTAGCCAAAGGCAACGAAAATATTTATTTGCGTTTAGAATTTATTCCTGACGATCAACTTCACCTATACATGAGTGCAGCTGATAGGGTTATTTTGCCTTACAAATCTATCCTGAATTCAGGCGCATTGTTATTGGCACTATCCTTTGATAAGCCGACAATCGCTCCACATATAGGGGCCTTTGTCGAGCTACAAAATGAATTAGGCATGGCGTGGATTTACAGCTATGTCGGGGATTTAAATGCTGAAAACTTGGACTTTATGCTTCAAGAACTTGACCGTCTAACAAGACCCCCACAATGTCCATTGGACAATTATGATTGGCGTAGTCTGGCTCAATCAACCATCGATTTTTACCAGGAAATTCTGCCTGGCGGATCTACCGCTCAGCACAAAGTATCTCTATGAATATAAAGTCACAGTTAGGAAAAAGTACCGCGTGGATGAGTTTAGCTGCGAGCGGTAATAGCGCCATTAGTTTTGTTATTTTTATCGTGTTGTCTCGACTACTTAGCCCAGCAGAAATAGGCCTGGTCGCTTTTGCGTTAATTATTGTTGAACTCGGTAAAATTGTTGTTAACGGTGGGTTTTCTCAGGCTGTTGTGCAAAAAGCTGATTGGGACGATGCCTACGCATCGACATGCTTCTATTTGAATTTACTGTTTTCAATTGCGGTAGCACTAATTGTAGTTTTTATCATCGCGCCCCTGGTAAAAACTTATTACCAGGCGGAGGCAGGCCCAATTTTAAACGTTCTGTCGGTAATGTTTTTTTTAGAGGGTGCAAAGGCTGTACATGAAGGCAAGTTGAAACGCGAATTCGCCTTTAAAGTTATTGCAATTAGAACTGTCCTTGCCGGTTTGATTCCTGGCGCGCTGGGGATTTATCTTGCCTACCGAGGTTATGGTGTTTGGGCGCTGGTTGCACAACAAATCCTTAATCAAATAGTCGTAACCGTACTTACTCTGATGACAGCGAAATGGATGCCAAGCCTGACCTTCTCAAAAGAGTTTTCACGAGATATTTTAAAATTTTCATCGCCATTAATGCTGGCACAATTTATCGGTAACGTGAGTTCCAAAATATTTGAAATCATGATTGGCATTATGATTGGCCCTGCAGCCCTTGGTTTTTATCGCGTTGGCGGAAGAGCTCTTTATATCTTGCAGGACGTCATCCTCAAACCTTTTGAATACACGGCGCTTTCAGCATTGGCTCGCATTGAAGGTGTTAGTAATCAGGGCAATGCTGCGGTTCGTATGATTAGAATGGGAGCCTTCCTTACATTCCCTCTATTCTTTGGCGCAGCCGCAATAGCTCCTGCATTTATCGTTTTTGCATTTGGTGTTAAATGGCAAATTAGTGGCGAAATAATGACAATTCTTTCCTTCGGCATAGCACCTTTTATTATTGGCCTGCATGTCAATGCTGCACTTACAGCCAGCGGTCACTCCAAAATGGTGATGACAATTGCCACAGTTTCCTTTGCCATTAATTGCTGTTTAGGTTTGATTTTCGTGCCTTACGGATTGGTAATTGCGGCTTGGGGATTTTCATTTCGCGGCTTTGTTATCAACTGCATGGGTATATTCTGGTTTAAGAAAGTATTTAAAGTGCCCTTAAGTCATATCCCAAAAGCTGTTGCCCCAAGTCTGATAGCGTCTCTAATTATGTTTGCAGCGATCTATTTCGCAACTCCGATATTTGCGAATAGTATTCCCGCCATTTTAAATATTAGTTTGCTATGCCTAATGGGCGGTCTTATTTATGTGGTGATCATGTTAACGATTTTTAAATCAGCAACTGGGGTGATTTTTACCGAAGCCGAATCTATGGCACCACAAAAATTTAAACCCTTGATGGTATCTCTTCGTGGGATTATGAGATTAACGCCTAAATAAATCGCACTTAGCTTAGATAGTTTGGCGCAGGATTTTATTTTCCACGTAAGAATAAAAGTAGTGGCAGTTGGAAGTAAGAATTAAAAAAATCCTTGTGACTATTTCACAAGGATTTTTTTACGAGCAATATTTGAAAAAATGTTGAAGAGGTACTTAAGCACCAAAACGTTTTCCCCAAAGCGCAAGAGGAAAGGCTTTCATCAAAGGTGTTGGGTCGTAACGAATACCCTGCGCGCCCCCCATCTCCAGACCCTCTTCTATCGATGTAGCAAATGTAAACTCTGACTCCTTGCGCCCACTACCAAAATAATAATCTTTATATTTGAATAGATCTTCAGTCTCAGTAAGACGAACGTAACGCGCGGGAATTCCAAAAGCTTCAGCAATGATCAATCCATGCAAAGAACTAGCTAATACAAGTTTGGATTTTAGTATCGACTCGACTACGACATTCCATCCCCATAAGGGCGAGACAACATTTTCGTTTCCTTTAACCAAAGTCAAATCATGGAGATTGGGTACGAACACGTAATCTTTTTCAGCGCTTGGTCTAAATCTATCTTTAAAGATGTGAGGAATTAGAAGTGCAGGATCACCAAAAATGTCTGGGGCCTCGATTTTTCGACTTCTTAAAAATTCAGCAGTGAGTGGTCCACGTACAGCGTGCACTTTTAAATTCCTAGATTTAAATTCTTTTTCAGGAATTTTACCGTTCCAACCCGTTCCCCAAATATGATCGCCAGTTTGGGTGAAATGTAATACCGAACCGATAGAAAATAACCGCTCCTGGCGAATCACTTCATCGTCAAGACTAAGGCCGTTTAATGCCAACATTTGTCTGGAAGTGATATCTGCAAGACGATCCCCAAAATTAACGCTACCATTGCTCGGAGACCAGTGAAATAGTTCCACATGGGGATAAGGTAAGCGAGCAGTCGGCGACGCTTTGCGTTCAAACGAAAAGATCTTTCTAAGCATATACTCAACACCTTTATACTAGCTGCTCTACACTTTGATTGACTGCAGAGCATCTATGAAAATTAAAACATAACTCATCATTGGTAAACGTGAGTTACGCGTTCAACATAATGAGACAAAATTCAAAAATTAAATGCGTTAAAAAGTGAACGCTATCTATAAACATATACTCTTTCACCACGATTAAAAACGAGCAGTCAACCCAAAAGTTATCTGTGTTGAATCATATTGTCGAACCGGAATTGGCGATTCGTTTTTACGCCAACTGGAATCTAGTTTGATTGTTAAAGATTCGCTAAATTTATAAGTGAGCGACACGGGTATAACGTTATATTGAGATTCTGTTCGAACAAATAACTCATCGGGGCGATTGTAATTACGCAATACTTTTTCAGCACGTGATGAAAACTCAAGTTTTGAAGTAATATCCCAAGCTGCGCCGACATAACCTGTTTGAACCGTAGAGGGTAAATCGATAGTTTCGCCGAGCGCAGGTCGTTTGTACGAATATCCTGTTCGCCATCGAACTTTAGGCGTTGCGTCCCAACTTACATCCAACAAGGCATAATCACCGATTGAATCGTTTAGTTCGCCTTTACGGGAAAATCGACTTAAGGTGAGTGTCGATGTAGTTTTGTCTGAAATTTTCCATACGTTTTCAACGTCAACCTGACGATAATCAAAATCAAAGTTACTGGTGGGGTCTTCGACCAATCTGTCTTTGTATGTTCTGTCGCCCGATCTAAAAAAGACACTAAGGGTTGAATAAGACGGAGTTTTATAAGTAACACCAGCAAATGCTTCCTTTTCGTGATAGTTAAAGCCATCACGCAAATCACTGGAATGATCCTGGTTAGTATCGCGGCCACCTAATTGAAATGCAAAGCGGTTTTGGGCACCTCGAGTGATTGAAAATTTAGCATCATCTCTAGCTACAACATCGCTTTCAGGCGCTTCCCATCTATCAACTAAATAACTATCCCGCGCCCAACTTAAATCTGTAGTGAAGTCACCGGCCCAAGCGCCTCTCCAACCAGCGGATCCATCCTGAAAGGTTTCGTCAAGCTGTTCATTATTAGCATGCTGATAAGATCGAATACGCCAGCGGGCGCTAAATTGTTGCCTGCTGAGATTTGCAGACATCCCCACCCCCGCACTTAGAAGACGAACTTCTTCGGAAACTTCATTAGGGTCACGGAAAAAGTTGCTATCCCAAAGTTGTGATACTCCAAGACCTCCCGTAATCCATTTTTCCTCTGCGACCACAACTCCGCTTTGAACTAGACAAAAAAGTGTGACAGCAACTTTTGTATGATTATTTGATTTTTTGTACATTAATCCTTTTCCACCTAGTAGGCCTGTTGCCCTACAAAACCTCTAAACAAGGTTCCCCATAGAATTTTCAAATCCAGTGTAATCGACCAGTTATGAATGTACTCCAAGTCATAGGTAATACGTCCGGACATTTTGTCCAAGGTTTCTGTCTCGCCACGGAAACCATTAATTTGCGCCAAACCAGTAATTCCAGGCTTCACTTTGTGACGCAACATATAGCCTTTAATTTGACCGCGGTAGAACTCGTTATGAGCAACCGCATGAGGACGTGGCCCTACTAATGACATACTTCCGCTCAATACATTAAATAGCTGTGGCAGCTCATCAAGAGAGGTGCGGCGCAAAAAGCCGCCGAGAGGTGTAACACGCATATCGCCCTGTTTTGCTTGCACAACGCTATCGCCATCTTCACAAACAGTCATAGAACGGAATTTCCAAACCTTAATACGCTCGCCACCCATACCGTAACGCGATTGTTTGAAAAACACAGTGCCTGGAGACGTTACTTTTACAGCGATGGCAATAAACAACATTGGAATAGCGAGCATGATCAGCATCAACGACGAGATAACAATATCTTCCAGACGTTTTGCCCAACCGTTATCTACCAAGGGCGAGTCATAAATACTTAGCGCAGGAATACCTTTTAGGCATGTTAAGCGTGAGTGCATGAGGTCAAAGCTGAACACGTCAGGAATTACATAGGGAGTAACAGTTGTATCAGCTAAGCGATTAATTAACTCGTGCATACGCAATTCGGCGCGCATTGGCAAGGCAACGTAAACAATATCAATTTTTCCGGCGTGAGCATCTTTATACAGTTGCTCCAAACCACCTTGAATTTCAATGTTTTGAGACATTAATCTACGGCTTGCATCGTTTTTCTCTATGCGGTCATCGTAGAAACCTATAACACGGTAGCCCAGCCATGGCATACCTGTCATCGAGTTGATGAGACGAAGGCCCAATTCATTCGCACCAACAATAGCAACTCTGCGAGGCTCTGCAGGATTGGACCGTAATTTAGCGAGAAGGATACGACGGCCCAGATGTAAGCCAACCATTACTAGCGGAGTTTCAATAGCCCACATAGTTAAGATGTTGTTGTTAAGATCAGATCCGTTGTAAAAAATTAACAAAGCAACACTAATGATAAACGCGGTGCCTATCCACGCGGTGACCAAACGCGCCGCCAATCCAAAAGTGGAGTGGCCACGCCATAAATAATAAACTTCGTTACCCTCTGCAAAAAAGCCGAACAAAACCACGGCTGAAATTGCACAACTAGTGTAGGCATTTACCCACTCCAAATTTGCCATGTGTAAAATTAGCCATAGCATTCCCACTATTAGCAAGCTATCGATTGCTCGAAACAAGGCTAATATTTTTGAATGATGCAAGCGAATTCCTTGCGGCTGGGCACTAATTGACACCGGGGACATTGGGCCACTAGGCATATCTGGGCTGTTCATTACTATCTCCATAAGCTGTAGGTGACTTTATTAAGACCTGCATTAATCAGGCCAGAAAAAACACTGACGCTAACTTGATGAAATACTTTTTTAATGCAATTAAAAAATCGAATTTGAAATCTAAAAATTAAAAGTAAACTCTTGTGCCAAAAATGCGATTTTGAGTACAAAAAGCCACTCAAGCCTCACACGCTCCTTCTTAAAGTGCCTGAAAATAGTTTCAAAAGAGTGAATACTACAAAAAGATAGGTATAAATAAAGCAGCTAATTAGGCAGGGCGACTTTACAAGAACTGGTGATTTTATTGCGTGCGCTGCCGCACATAAGAAATCTCCGGTAAAAGCACCTTAATTGTAGCTAATTTAAATATTAAGATACTCTCAAATTGTAAATGTCTTCTAAAAACTACCAACTGGTCACATTATAGCGCACTATTGGGATTAATTTAGTGCAGAGAAAAAATAATTGAATAAAAAATAGCTAATCTAATTTCAAAAATTCTGTTCAAACGCTTAACAACAGGAAGATTTAAATATTAAAATATTCTAAAAACATGAACTGCAACACATGATGATTTTAGTCACACCTAGAACTAAAAAATATATTGAATTTAAATAATGCTACGACGAAAATTTAAATGAATTCTAAATAAAATATTCAGCTTATATTCAGCAAGTCTATTTGCTGCGCCGTAAATTATAAATTAGATCCCATAAAACAGGAGGCATAACAGCTTTACTGAATCGCCGAACTCGATCTGCGCCAGTCCAAAATAAAAATTGCGAAGACTCTCGAGCCTCTCGATCAGTTTCTGCAAAACGATTGGTATAAAAATAAGTTGCTAGAGATCGGCGAACGACACCATCCGGTGTGGTAAGCGCGTGCGGGTGGCCGTGATAGCTAGATTTCCCGTGGCGCATTAAAATGGTTCTACCGAATTGAGGTTCAACGCTCGTGATTTTTCGAGTTGCGCTGGGATCCCATAATTCAAGAGCACCTCCCCAATCTGGCTGCCAGTCCTTGTTGAGATAAGTGATCATCACCATCTCATTGTTCAAACCGGTGCGTACATGGCGGTCAAAATCCCGATGAATGCCAAACATGCCACCCGGTCTGGTCTCATGCAAACCACCACCATAAAGCTGCACATCTACAACTAAATCCTCAACCCCGGTCAATCCCGACAGCATTCGCACAAACCAACCTGCATTGACGATAGAGAAATACAGTTGACTGGCAGGGCCCAACTTGGAGCCTACAGGCCAGCGGCGGGTGTCTTGATATTTATCCGTGAAAGCCTTCCAGGGCTTATCCTCAAACTCTTCCAGAACAAGCTCCAGCAGCACCGGGTTAAACCAGCCGTCTTCCACAAAATGTTGAAAAGGGTCTGCGGACTGGATACGCTCACGCAAATTTTGTAGATAAGTTTCATCGGAAAGACGTTTATCCACCAAATCGTCAAGATCTATACGGCGACCACGAATGGTGACAAAACTATCTGTCGTTGACATCTATCATTCCCCTGCTCACGCTTCTGATTTAATGAACCCTACATGTAGCTTACCAAGGTACACGTCTTTGATTGTCATGTAAAATCACATGCAAAACATTTGCCGTCGCTCACTAAACCCGAAATACGCTTTGTTTTAGCCTAAAATTTCATTTTTGCAAAAAATCATTATGCTTGCATTAAAATATTTATCAAGTTATCCGCCCGAGCTGATCGCCAAAGTTGAACTGCTTATTTCAGAAAGACGTTTGGGCGATGTGTTATTGACAAGACATCCTGAGCCACACCAATTGCGAACCGATTCCGCTCTTTATGACTACAGCATGGACATCAAAAATTCATCGATGGGTAAATCCCTTCGCCTCAATCGCGTGGCTTACGATAATAAAATAAAAGTTATCGAACACGCGTTAGGACAACATCATTACATTACTCGTGCTCATGGCAACAAAACTAAAACGGTAAATGAAATAAAAATTGCCAGCTTGTTTCGTGATGGACCGGAAGCATTTTTAAAAATGATTGTTGTACATGAACTGGCGCATTTCAAAGAAAAGGATCACAACAAAAGTTTTTATCAATTGTGTCGTCATATGGAACCCAACTATCACCAATACGAATTTGATTTTCGACTTTATTTAACGCATCTGGATTTGTATGGACCATTGTATTTATGATTGATCATACTTCTGCAGCGTATACCAAAGGAATTGTATTTATTTTAATTGGAACTTGCTGTTTTGCCGCGAAAGGAATTTTAATTAAAGTAGCCTATGGCTATGGAATTACCGCAACGCCCTTACTGATGCTGCGCATGCTTTTTGCCCTACCCTTTTATGCTGCTATAGCGGTGTGGATGCAACACCAACAAAATCGCCCATTAAGCAAAAAAGAAATCATTCAAATAATTGGTTTAGGTTTATTAAGCTATTACTTATCCAGCTTATTTGATTTCTTGGGCCTGCAATATATTTCTGCAGGTTTGGAGCGTTTGATTCTGTATGTTTATCCAACTCTGGTTTTATTAATTCTTGCGTTTGCTAAACAGAAAAAAATTTCGCAAACGGAAAAACTGGCACTCGCATTTGCTTACGCTGGAATCCTGTTAGTTTTTATTTATGATGTTCAATTCAACAGCTCATTGCAATTAACTATCCTCGGTAGCGGATTGGTATTAATTAGCACCGTTTCTTTTGCGATTTTTATTGTGTATGCGGGCGATGTAATTCCGCGCGTAGGTTCACTCCGATTTACCTCTTATGGAATGCTGTCAGCCTGCGCGGGCGTGATCGTCCATAATCTTTTCGTTGAAGGAATACAAAGTATTCAGCAATCATCACCTATATATGGTCTGGCGCTCATGCTTGCCGTATTTTGTACTCTCATCCCATCATTTCTTATGAATGAGGGAATGCGGATTATCGGTAGCAGTCGCACTGCTATTCTTGGCGTATTTGGGCCGATTGTGACGTTATTTTTAAGTGCGCTCGTATTAAACGAATCCATCGGGCCGATTCAGCTAGTTGGAGCTGCACTCGTTATAGGCGGTGTAGGGCTGATTTCATTCAAAAAACCACAATAAACTTATTCATTTCAAGCTTTTTGATTTTTATATATAAATAATACAATTAATATATATAACTTAACTTTTCTTATCTGGGCATAACTGAGCTTTCGTATTACTTTCGCACAAATTTGGATTGGACTTAATTAACCTCTATATGTTTTGCGAACTTCATTAGCCATCGATTTTTTATTTAAACTGGAAAGAATCTTCGTAACCGGTTTCATTTACAATAAACCGTCTAACGACTCCAATAACAATCCGTATTGATCGCAGCAACTTAATGGCGCTGCACAAATGCTTCCACAAAGTCTGACAAACACTTCGACAATAAGAGAGAAACAATGAAAGCTACACTTATCAAACCACTCGCTTGGACAATGATGGCACTTTGCCCATTACCACTTATGGCTGCATCAAGCAGCTCAACTGCTGCGAAAGAACCATGGCAGCTAGCTGAAGCAACCGAAGTCTGGACGCCTGTACCTCCGGTGATTACCGCCAATGAAAACACGCCCCCATCAGATGCAATAGTTTTATTCGATGGAAAATCTCTAAGTCAATGGCAAGGTGCAGAAGGCGGTGAAGCCAAATGGACCATAGCAAATGGTGCTTTAACAGTAGCGCCCAAAACCGGCGATATTAAAACCAAAGAATCGTTTTGCGATGTGCAATTACACGCGGAATGGACAACACCAACCAAGGTTACCGGCGACGACGGCAAAGAATTGACCAGTCAAGCACGCAATAACAGCGGTATTTTCTTGCAAGAACAATATGAAGTGCAGGTGTTGGATTCATACAACAACAAAACCTATTCCAATGGCCAAGCGGGTTCTGTTTATAAACAACACATCCCTTTGGTTAACCCTACTCGCGCTCCAGGCGTATGGCAGTCTTACGACATTATCTTCACCGCACCAAAATTCAGTGATGACAAAAAATTAAAATCACCTGGGCGAGTCACTGTGCTTTTAAACGGTGTGTTAGTTCAAAACAATGTTGAAATCCAGGGCGCGACGGCATGGATTGGCAAACCAGTTTATACCACTCACGGTTGCGCGCCGCTGCGTCTACAAGATCACGGCAATCCAGTTAGCTTCCGTAATATTTGGATCAGAAAATTGTAATTTTTAATCCAACTCAAGCAACACTTTCGGCGCCGCAACTTATGCGGCGCTTTTCTAATACTTCACTGTGAGAGGTGAGATAATGTCTTTTTCAAGACTTCTTTGTATTGGTCTAACGCTCATTAGCCTTAGCGCTACAAGCTACGCGGCAGATGCACAAAATCCGCAAGCATTTTTTAAAGAAAGTTCAGAATGGACTACGGCTACAGCGGTAAGTGCTGTTGGTAAAAAACTTCAAATCGATAAAAAGAAAACCGAAGACGGCATCATTATTGTTAACACTGGCGATTTCAGCAAAAGCAAACATTTAGTCAGTAAAAGCTATTTTGGCGATACTTTATTAACCATGGAATTTTTAATTCCTGAAGGTTCAGCAGCCAAGGTATTTTTTCAAGGACACTATTCTGTCGATCTAAAAAACAAAAACAACGAATGGCAAACCTTAAGCGTAAAATTTCGCGCACCTCGCTTTAACGAAGCGAGTGAAAAATCTCAGCCTGCATTATTTTTGGAAATTCGTATTAATGGCGAAGTCGTAAACACCAATAAAACGCTAACCAGTTTTGATGAAGATGCGTTCACAAAATGGGAAAGCGAATCAGGTCAAACGACTATTCTCGCAAATCAAGGGCCATTTGCATTTCGTAATTTCAAAGCCCTGCCCGCTGATTTTTCTACCGTTATTCCACCTAAAACAACAGGCGGTACAACTAATCTTGCTGAGTTAATTGATTACGTCGCACTCGGTAAAGAAACTTTTGAATCGGTCGGCTGTAATGTTTGCCACTCAATTGCTAAAGATGATCCTACAGTCACTACTGGCCCAAATTTGTTTGGCTTATTTACACGCGAGCCACGTTCACGCGAAGTTGTTGAAGGCGGCGAAGGCCATCGTTTCAACATTAAAGCAGATCGTGAATATTTGCACCGCAGTATTCGTGCGTCTACGGAGCAAATAGCCGTCGCTGAGAAAGGCGCGCAAAAAGGTGAGCCCTACCCACCGATTATGCCGCCCTTTAATACACAAGTTATTAGCGACATTCAAATCGATGCTATTGGTGCTTACCTCGCAACCTTGAACGAACCTAATAATCAAGGTCCAGTAATAAAACTCATGAAACAAGGCGCCGTTGAAAAATACGATCCAATTGCAGACCGTTTGCAATTACTAGTAGACGATCAGGTTCGTATTCAACGCGGCCCACTTGCGGGTGATGTTGCAACCGGAGTTTCAGGCCGCGCCATTCATGTTGGTTTGGTAAATGGAGTTAATTACTCTTTTGATCCGCGCATTCTCGCCATCGCTAAAATTTGGCAAGGCGGATTTTTAGATATGACCGGTGAATTTACCAATCGCGGCGGTAAGGGCCTAAAGATGGGCTATGAAAGTCGCGAAATAAGTTTGGGAAATCAGGAATATTTATTTGCTCCACTAAATGCAGCAGGAAAAATAATTGATTTCTCATTTAAAGATGCAAAATTTGGCGACCTTGAAACGGTAAAAAAATCACTTTACAGCAAACAAGATCAACTTGACCGCATTGCTGAAGTGGATGCACAGTTTTTAGGTTACACACGCAACTCAAAAGATAAATTGCAAGCACCAAGTTTCAACTATCGGGTTGGCCAAAATACGCTCTCCGTGCAAACTATGTTTGATGCTACTGGCAATGTAAAAATTGATGTCAGCGGCGAATTAAAAACTGCACAAACTTTCGCACTCAACACCACATTATTACCGCAACCGCAAACCACTGCCGGGAAAATTGAGAATGGCATCTGGACACTTCCAGCTGGTAAAGTCAACGCGAATTTGACCGCGAAAACTGCGCTGGCAAGTAATGTATGGCACGCAGCTAAATCAACTTTTGACTATCGCAAACAGCCATTAAAAATAACTGAATCAAAAGCCAATTTGCCGAAAGGCTATAGCATAGAAAATTATTATCCGCCTAAAGATAATTTTGGCCGCGAACAATTATTTGAAGCGCTGGGCGTTATTGTTGCGCCCGATGGAACTGTCGTAGTAGGAACGCGTACCGCAGGAATCTGGCGGTTGGTAAAAGGTGAATGGCAACTTTTTGCTGAAGGCACTTTCGATAGCCTCGGCATTTTAGTTGAAGATAAAAAAGGCCTCACGGTTGTCGCCGGACAAAAAGCAGAATTAACGCGTATCAGCGACACCAATGGTGACGGCATCGCCGATAGCTACGAAACATTATTTGATGCGCATTCTTATCACGGAAATTATCACTCCTACATGCACGGCCCTGTGCGCGGCGTCGATGGTGCTTATTACATCAACATCAATCTTGGTGACGGTGGTGATGGCTCGCTTTACAACGCTGGCGGAAAATATATGGGCAGCGCAGGCGGATTCGCGGGTTGGAATATTCGCGTCGATGCCAGTGCAAAAAATAGCATCGGAAAATTCACGCTTTGGGCAAATGGTTTACGTAGCCCCGCAGGTTTGGCTTTGGCTCCAGATGGACGTCTGTGGTATTCAGAAAATCAGGGCGAATATGTAGGCACGTCGAAAATTTTTGTGGTCGAACAAAATAAATTTTACGGACATCCTTCAAGCCTCGTCGATTTGCCCGGCATGACTCCAGATTCACCTGAAATCGCTTGGACCAAATTTGCAGATAAACGCGCAATACCTGCAATTTTATTACCACACAATAAAGTTGCGAACTCACCCGGAAATCCTGCGTGGGATACTACTAAAGGTAAATTCGGACCCTTCGCAAATGAAATGTTAATTGGTGACCAAACGCAATCCAATTTATTGCGTGTAAATCTCGATGTTGTGGACGGCGTTGAACAAGGTAGCGTCATGCCATTTATTGATGATCTTGAATCTGGCGTAATGCGCCCGGTGTTTTTACCGGATGGTAGTTTACTGCTCGGTCAAACTGGTCGTGGGTGGCAAGCGAAAGGCGGCCACGTTGCAAGCTTGCAACGAATTGTGTGGGATGGCAAAACCATCGCGCCCGCAATTCACAGTACTTACGCGACAACTAACGGATTTAGATTACAACTTACGCAACCTTTAGACGACGATATTGATGCCAGTAAATTGCAGCAGTTAATTGCCATCGAATCATGGGTATATCGTGATGCGCCAGACTACGGTTCTGATGAGTTAGGTAAAGCTGTGGAAAGAATTACAAACATCAGTATCAGCACAGATCGTAAACAAATTACAATTAGCCTCGCAGACCTTGCACATGCGTCAGTTCATCCGCAGCAAACTGCACGGGTTTATCATTTGACTTTAAATAACCAACATTTATTTAAAGATTCAGCGCCAGAACAATTGCACAGTTATTACACGCTCTATAAATTCGCGAAAGCAAATTAAAAGTCGTGTAAAAATTTTACAAATGTGTTTCAAATGGCCACTCGATGTGGCCATTTTTTTACTTAAGGTTTTTAGCAATGTTAAAAAAATTATCTGTTGTTATCAGTGCACTTATCGCCTCTCAAACATTTGCAGCAACTGACGAAGTTGTTGTCACAGGCACCTATAGTCCCGTCACAACTGAACAATTAGCGTCGTCAGTCACTGTGATAAATCAAGAACAATTATTGGCGTTAAGCAGTCACAGCTTGGTCGATGCTTTACGTCAAGTCCCCAGTATTTGGGTTGAAGAACAAGGTGGCCCAGGCGGTCTTACCGCTATCGCATTGCGCGGCGCCGAAAGTAATCACACTCTTGTCTTATTGGATGGTGTTCAACTGAACGACCCTACCAATACACGTGGCGGCGCGTTCGATGTTAACAATATTAATATCGACTCCATTAAACGCATTGAAATTATTCGCGGTGCGCAATCAGCAATTTACGGTTCAGATGCTCTCGCTGGCGTAATTCATATTATTACAATTGAGCCCACCAAAAATGCTGAACAAAATTTATCGCTAGCCGTCGGTGAAGATGGCTACAAGACGGGAAGTATTACCACAACCGGCACAGTGGAAAATTTTGGTTATGCAATAAAAATTCAAGGTAAAGATGCGGGCGAACCCATAGAAGGCAGCAGCGCAAAAAATAAAGAAGCGCTCGCAAAATTAAATTGGAAACAAGATTCGCAGAACATAGATTTTTCCTACCGTTATTTAGACGGTGAAAAAACCAGTTTTCCAGAACAAAGCGGCGGCCCTCTGTTTGCAGAGAGCCGAGATTTAGATAGAAGTGATTTTACCGATCAAAACGCTGCATTAGGGTGGCAATGGCAGGTGAATGAATTATGGCGCAGCAAAGTTCAGGCAACCTGGTTTAATCGTAAAGAAAACTTAACTTCACCAGGAATTGTTCCCTTCGATGCAGTTCCTGCCAACGGTGCTGATACTGATTTTACGCGTACTGATGTGAGTTGGATAAACACCATCGGCAATGAAAAATCAGTGTGGGGAAATATCGGCGCAGAAACCAAACACGAATCTGGTGACAGCAAAGGTTACTTGGATGTTGGTATTAAATTACCAACCGATTTTAGTTTGGATCGCAAAATCGATAGCGTTTTTGTAAACCTAAATGGCTATGCCACTGAAGATTTAATATTACAAGCAAGTATTCGCCGCGATGACGCTGAAAATTTTAAAGCCTATAACAGCAAACAAGGTGGCGTGCGCTATCAAATCAATGAAAACCTTAGTTGGTTTGCAAACGCAGGTCAAGGTTTTAAATTGCCGAGTTTTTTTGCACTTGGGCATCCACTCGTTGGCAACCCAAACTTGAAGCCAGAATTAGCTACCACACGCGATACGGGCTTTGAATGGGCTAACAATAGCACGAGCATTAATTTGAGTTATTTCAGAAATAGTTACAAAGATTTAATCGATTTTGATAATGAATTATTTACTAACGTGAATCGTGCAAAAGTTGAAACCAGAGGTGTTGAAACTGAAGTTCATTGGCACTCTCAAAATGATGAATGGCAATTAGGCGCTCATGCAAGTTACGCAGATATAGATGCAGAAAATCCTTTAATGGGCAGACCGCAAGTAAAAGCTGGTGCAAGCGCGGTTTATAAGCTTAATGATAACTGGCAATTTAATGCAAATTATTTATGGGTAGATGATCGCCTTGCAGCAAGCCGCTACACTGGTGATGCCTTGGTGGAAACACTAGACAGTTATAATCGTTTAGATGTTGGCGCGAAATGGAAAGTGAATACTCAACTCAGTATCAATCTCAGCATTGAAAATATTACTGATGAAGAATATTCAAATGACATAGGTTTTCCCGCCATTGGTAGAACCGGATTCGTAGGCGCCAACTTTAGCTTCTAACTTATTTTTATTGTGCTGTAAAAAAGGCTCACTGCGTAATACAGTGAGCCTTTTTAATTTTAGTTATTTAATTCTAGTTACTTAATTTTGATGATTAATTATCCACCACCAAAGTATTGGCAATAAGATCGTGTAGCGCCTGCTTCTTTTCAGTAAAAGCTGCAAGAATATAACCAATAAAGAAAATAAAAGAAGACAAAATTTTACTCCAATAACGAATATTAGCTCGTACAAATGAAATGCGATTTCCGTTGATATCAATAACCACTATTCCCATCGCCATTTTTCCTAGCGTTGCTTGTCTCGAAGACGATTCCATTAACGTAAAATAAAGCCAACCCAAAACTATCGCAAATAAGTAATAGCCAGCAATTGCAATGATCGCCAAAAATGCACCAAGAAAAGTGCTGAATAGCGTACTAAACATAGCAGCACCAAAAACAACTACAGCTATGACAGCACACATACACGTTATAACGACGAGCACAATGGAATCGATGATGAATGCACCAAATCGCTTCCAGAATCCTGCGTAGCTTTTATAGATAATGGCAGGGCTATCGCCAATAACTAATTGATAGCCGCATACCGAACAGTAGCTTGCATTTTCGAGGTTATCAGCACCACATTTTTGACATCGCATGTTATTGAAACTCTCCTTAACTATTAATTTGCGTTAGTTTTTTACAAACTCTTTATATATTCCAGCAATGCCAAGCGTTCTGATTCTGGCAATTGCGTTCCGTATTCATGACCAGCATTTGAATTGCCCAGTAAACTGGTATCAAACAAACTGGTATTCTCAGTTTCTGCTATTTGATTGCCTACTCTAACACTATCAAGCTCACGATTTCCGACAAAAAATTGTTTGGGTCTTTGTGCTGCTGGCAATAATAAATCGTGAACAGTGGGAACCGAGCCGTTGTGCAGATAAGGAGCGGAACTCCAAATACCATTAATAGGTCGTGCTTTGTAATAACGAACATCTGAGGCAAGCATGGCAGATTTATTGTCAGCATATTCTTTTATAAGAGCGCAAAAAGAATCCCATGGGTGAGCAAGCAAAGCACCAAAGGTAACATGCATAACAATATCTAAACGCGACGCTTCAGCAGTAAATTTTCCACCAAACCACAATGCAAAATGCTTCCCTTCCAGCGCGCCAGTTTTCGCGCCTCCGTCGCTAAAATTATTTACCACGCGCATATCAGTACCAACTTCTTGTGCGGGAACAACCACTGCTGTTAATTGGCGTTTAGCATCTTGGGAATCCACCAGGCTATGACATTGCAGACATTGTTGCTGATAAATTTTTTCACCCTGCGATTTTAAATTTGTATCTAGCTTACCTGCTAAATCTTCAGGCCATTTGGGCGCGATTAATTTATAAAATCCGCGTTGAATATAGCCGAGGTTTTCGATCTGAATACTTGAAGGATAAGTTTGCGTGTGCCCCAATACATCAATAGTTCCGTAAACTGCGAGTGCTGTAGTTGCGTTTTGCGCTAGTGGGCCAGGCTCTTTGTTAGGAGCCGATGCATTCCACTGCACCACGTCCAAATGCGATGCATCCCATAACACCGGGTAACTTGTCGGGGCATCAGGTGAGCGTTTGTTTTCGGGGATACCTAAAGCTTCAACGGTAACTGCGTTAAAAATCTGACCAAATGCATCCAGCCTTCCATGTCCGTAGGCAACATCAGTAGCGTTTATTGCGTAGCGTTGCTCAAGTTGTTTAATGCGTGTCGAAATTTGCTCTTTAAGTAAATTTTTGTTCACCGTTTTTTTTGTTTGCTCTAATCGCGAAACAAATCGGTCCCATTTTTCTGGCTGCGCCAGAGTGGTTTTTAGAGATTCTAAAACTTCAGTTTCAAATTGCGTGTAATTAATTAAACTTTGGCCACCATCAACTCTTACAATCTTATCGGCAATGCTCAATTGTCCCGTATGACACGCTGAGCAAGTTAATCCTACCCAGGAATTTCCGTCAGCATCACTATCTTGAGTGATGCCTACGGGCAAACCATCTGGATTGTAAGAGCTACGGGAATCAGCGATAAACCCTAAACGTTCCAGATTTTTATTGTCGCGAAATAATTTATCACTACCAGACTTTTCCAAAGCGATAAACCATGAATAATCCAGCATTCGCGAACCAAAAGACATGAAGGCTAACTTCTGGCGCTCGCCCATGCCCCAACCTTGGCCAAGATAGGTTATTCCGTCCTGCGTAATTGTTTGATAAGCATCTGGGCTAGTGGAGTCAGATCGTAAATGTAGGAAAAAAAATACTGCGATGAGAAGAACGGAAACGAGAATTAAATAAAATGCAGAGTGGTAATTTTTCTTGGTCATATCATCTTCCGTTAATGAATTACAAAATTAATCAGATTTTCTTAATTTTAAAAATTCACTCCTTTACGGGAAACCTTTTACTCCAGAAGTCAAACTCCATGATCAACAATCCTTGGTAGAACTACGGTGGAACCAACCCTCGTCCTGGCTCCATATCAAAAAACACATCACGAGAAATCATTATCAACATTAATGCCAACAAAGTTAATTACAGCAGATAACCTGACGGATTCAAGAAGCCTCATACCATTTGGCGAGATTTAACGGATTGAATTAAAAGCTGAAAGTTGAAAAGGTTCTATAGATAACTACTAAAAAACAGGCAAAACGTGGGTGACTGAGGAAGGATGATTAAATCTGTGGCATAACCCGGAACTCATAAACAAAAAAAGGAAGCTAGCCTGAGAGGCTAGCTTCCTTTTTTAGAACAACTACAAATGCTTATTCAGGCAAAGTGATATTCAACTCAAGCACTGAGCAGTTATCGGTGTTATCCAAATTGACGACGACTTGATCGGATTCAATGTGAATATACTTACGAATCACCGCAATGATTTCCTGCTGCATTTGCGGCAGGAAATCTGGCTGTTTCAAATTGCGCTTATTGCGCTCGTGCGCAACAATAATTTGTAAACGTTCTTTCGCCGTTGATGCTGACGAAGGTGCAGTTTTCTTTTTAAAGTAATCAAAAAGGCTCACTATTTACCTCCAAGCAAACGCGCTAAGAAACTTTTCTTTTCGGCCTCAAGGAAACGATGTGGAAGCTCACTACCTAGCAATCTATCAACCGCATCGTTGTACGCTTGGCCCGCCTGGGTCTGTTCATCCAAAATAACCGGAGTCCCCTGATTCGATGCCTTAAGAACAGCCTCTGACTCAGGAATAACACCTAATAACGGAATCGCCAGAATTTCCTCTACATCACTCACGCTTAACATTTCGCCCGCTGCTACGCGCGTTGGGTTGTAACGAGTCAACAACAAATGCTCTTTGATTGGCTCAAGGTTTTGCTCAGCACGACGCGACTTACTTTGCAGAATACCGATAATACGATCCGAGTCGCGTACCGATGAAACTTCAGGGTTAGTCACTACAATTGCAATATCAGCAAAATACAAAGCCATTTGCGCGCCCTGCTCAATACCGGCAGGAGAATCACACACAATGTAGTCAAAATCTTTTGCAAGGTCGTTCAATACTGCTTCAACACCTTCTTTGGTAAGAGCATCTTTATCGCGAGTTTGTGATGCAGGAAGAACATATAAATTCTCTGTGCGCTTATCTTTAATGAGCGACTGGCTGAGATTGGATTCGCCTTTAATAACATTCACAAAGTCATAAACAACACGGCGCTCACAACCCATAATCAAATCGAGATTACGCAAACCCACATCGAAATCGATAACCACAGTTTTGTGGCCGCGCATAGCTAAACCTGTACTAATTGCTGCGCTGGAAGTAGTTTTGCCCACGCCGCCCTTACCTGATGTAACAACAATAATTTTAGCCAAGGTAGGCTCCTTAAATTTTCTATGGTCTTTAAAATTGGTTTTTAATTTTCAATAGCTTGGTTTTTAATAGCTTGTTTTAACAGCTTAATTTTTATTAACGTCTAACCACACCTACGCACTTATCAATGCTTCAACAACAACTTTTTCGCCCTTCAGCGAAATCTGCACTGGTTTTTTAAACAAATCTTTTGGTAACGCGTCCTGTAATACAAAATTGCCCGCAACTGAAACCAATTCAGCTTCAAGAGTTTGGCAAAATATACGCGCACTTTCATCGCCTTTTACACCAGCGAGTGCGCGACCTCGTAAAGAGCCGTAAATGTGAATATTACCGTCAGCTAATACTTCCGCGCCTTCGCTTACTT
This sequence comes from Gammaproteobacteria bacterium, assembly GCA_004172865.1. Lineage (GTDB taxonomy): Bacteria > Pseudomonadota > Gammaproteobacteria > Pseudomonadales > Cellvibrionaceae > Cellvibrio. Next base: position 437,145 of record SEBV01000010.1, read on the forward strand.
GCGCCAACACAATCAAGTCTGCACCTTCAGCATAAATTTGCTGTCCGGAGCGCACTGGTCGTGTAACAACGCGACTCATGCGTTGAACGACACGCTCTTCAACTACGCGTTCAATAACAGTCTCAACACGCGTTTCTATTACGGTTTCCACTGCCTTAGCTTTAGCAGCCGCCGGGATTTTTAATGCACGCTCAGATGGCGTGGGCAAAATAGCCAAGCCAGTTTTTTGCACGCCTCCCAGTAAAACTTCTGGAACTGCAGTGAAACCCAAGGGTTGCAAATCCAATTCGCGGCAAATTTTAATCAGGCCGCCAGCGTCATCAAGTAAAGCTTTACAATTTTCAGGATTTTCCAAGCGTTCAAAACTAATGAGCACGGGTGAATTTACGAAAAAATGCGGTGCCTGATCGATCTTTTCTTTAAGTTCTGCTGCCAGGGTTTTCGGATCATATTCAACCAGCGCCAGTACGACTACGGTTAATGCACTGCCTTTCAGCTGGAAACTCACGTCTATCATTAGAAACTCGCCGCCTGGATTCAATCAACACAAGGCCGCCATTATCAAGCCGCTGAAGTTTTAGTCAAGATAAAGCGCTTGCCGATTACAAAGTGTTATCTCATGATGCGCCTCGCGCTCGACACGCATTATAAAAAATCACGTTTGAGCTATCGCGATTATTCAGGCCACATTAAGCCGTCGCAACTTATAAAGGTTCCATGGTGTCCAAGCCCCATCATTCCGTTGTGCGATTATCAACTCATGACGGGCCCAACATCCTAGACATCGCTGCATGCGCATTACAGCAGCGACCTCGCCAACTGGATATAACACGAGAAACTATCATGAAATTGTTGAATCGCTTGGCAAAGCCTTTTCGTTATCTGTTATTCGGGCTGCTAACGTCTGTGCCGCTGTTATCTGCAGCACCGGCCACCTTTGCGGCCAATCAGCAATCGGTAGATTTCAGTCAGGCTGAGCTGGATCAAATGCTTGCACCTATCGCACTTTATCCTGATGCGCTTTTGTCGCAGGTGTTGATTGCATCTACTTACCCACTGGAAATCGTTCAGGCAGACCGCTGGGTTCGCAACAACAAAGACCTCAAAACTGACGACGCCCTTAAATTTGCTGAAAACAAAGATTGGGACCCAAGCGTTAAGGCGTTGGTTGCATTCCCGGATGTATTGCATCGCATGAGTGACGATGTGGATTGGACTCAACGCATGGGTGATGCCTTCCTGAGCAATGAAGACGAAGTGATGGACGCTGTGCAAAGGTTGCGTAAGCGCGCTTACGCAACCGGCAATCTTGATAAAGCTCAACATATATCCGTTGAGCAGGAAGATAACAATATCGTTATTGAACCCGCTGTAGAGCGCGTCGTATATGTGCCTGTGTACGACACTCGTGTTGTTTACGGAAACTGGTGGTGGCCAGATTATCCGCCCGTCTATTGGAATTATCCTAGCAGCTACACCTACGTTTCCGGCTTTTACTGGGGTAGCAGTATTTACGTTGGCCCAAGTTATTTTTATAGTTCATGCCAATGGCGTGATCGCCGTGTAGTGGTGATTGATCGCAATACTCGCTATGTTGGCAGCCCACACTTTTACACCGGCAGAAGTATCGTACGTTTTAACGGTGCTCGCCAGTGGCAACATGACCCAGTGCATAGACATGGTGTTGCTTACTACAACAATAATTTGCGCGAGACTTACGGCAGCCGTCATGAGTCTTATCAAAATGCTCGCGATTATCGTGAACAACATCGTGAAATCTCACGTCCAAACGGCGGCAATGATAATCGTGATCCCCGTTTGAATCGTTCATTTGGTAACGACAACAATCGTAATGATTTTCCAAGAGCTGGGAATAGTGACAACAATTCAAATACAGCACGTAATTTTGATCGCTCTGAACAAGTGCGTGAGCGTCTAAATCGCCAAAATAATGGTAATAGTGATTCTCGCCCTCAAAATGGTAATGGCAATAACACGCCGCGCGATAACCTGACGGGTGGGGGCAACCGCACGCCAATCCAAGGAACAGAAATACGTAACGATAACAACCCAACGGTTAATCGCCCTGATAACGGTAATCGCTCTGGCTTGCAACGCAGGATTGAGACTACCAATAACACGGGTAATACTCCTGTGCATGTGAATCAGGAGCGTCGTACGATTGATTCGGATAATCGCTCTAACTTCTCTGCACCACAGCGTGTTGCTGAGCAACGCGCAAATACACCGCAACCGACAGTAGAACGTCGCGACGACGGAGCGAGAAGAGAATTTTCAGCGCCGCGAGTAGAAAATCAAAATCAGAATCAACAGCGAGCTGACCGTGTTTCACGAGTTGGCCGTGATAGAGATGATGATAAAACCAAGTAATTAATAAAACGCCCTGCTAAAACTAAAAACCTCGCTAAGTGCGAGGTTTTTTATTTGTATGACCTTATTCGGATTACAGACGTAAAAAAACCGCTAAAGGTTGCCCTTTAGCGGTAAAAAATGGTGTGGGCAACACTAGATTGCTACACCCTCCAACGACAAACATAAGCCTAAGACACACTCGTCTCAACACTGTAAAAAGAAAACTTGCTCCAGCCAATGATGATTAAAGTTAGCTGAATTCAATTTATATTATAATAAACAAATAAATATAGAATTACCACAACAAAATTAAAAAATGGCAAATTTTTAATCAAAAATGTGTTTCATCTGGAATTTGTGTAAAAACAAGTAAGTACATGAGGATTTTGAGTCTTCAGGCATTCAATAGCCAAGAATATTAATAGTATAATAGGACGTAAATTGCTACTTGGTCGCAGAACTATCTTGTCTTCGCCGAGTCTGTTTGTACGCGCGCAGCAATGGTTCTAACGACAGCTATATGTCTGGACTCCTGCACGTTTGCGAATAAAATCAATAACGAGGAAGGCGCGTGTAGCCAACCATTAAGACCAACTGTCGATTAAAACCTTAACGGATAACAATATGTCGAATAGCACTTCAAAAAAGGGCGGCGTTGCTCTCGCCATCGTTTATATCACTGCATTATTTTTTATATGGGCGTTTGTAACCAACCTGATTGATCCGCTGGTTAAAAGCATGAAGGTGATTTACACCCTCACCGATGCCGAAGCCCAGCTCAACCAATTCGCGTTTTTTATTGCTTACGGCATTATGTCTATCCCTTCTGCTGCTTACCTTGCTAAAAAGGGTTACATAAAATCCATCGTGTTAGGTTTGATCGGCATCATCGCTGGTTGCTTGATTGCCTGGTCTACAACCTTTTCTCACAGTTTTATTACCGTATTGCTTGGCTTGTTTGTGGCGGCATCGGGAATTACTTTATTGCAAGTTGCTGCCAACCCGTTGATTGCATCAATGGGCGATCAAAAAGGCGCTGCATTCCGTTTAAATTTATCGCAATCTTTTAATTCACTCGGCGCTTATGTTGGCGGATTTTTCGGTGCGAAATATTTGCTCGACGGCCCGCTATTTCATAAAGATGTAGTTGTCACGCAAGATTTATTGGATACCGGCTTATCATTTGTAACCAATGTGTATCTACTAATTGCGGTAGTGCTTTCGGTATTTACCTTGGTGGTATTTCTACTGCGTAACACCATTGACGCGCACGCACCTAAAATGGCTGCACACACAGAATCACCTCTTTCTGCCTTGAAATCAAAATGGGCCAACCTTGGCGCGCTAGCGATTTTCTTATACGTAGGCGCAGAAGTGTGTGTAATTTCAGGCATGATTTTCTTTCTGGAACAAAAAGAAATCCTGAATATACCTTCACAAACTGCTGGTTATGTAGCCCCCTACTTTATGTTGTTAGCAATGGTTGGTCGCTTTGCAGGCTCGGCGTTATTACGTTATATCAGCGCCACCAACATGCTAGCCTTCGTAGCATTTTGGGCAACCTTGTTATGTACGTTTGTGATCAGCACTTACAGTTTGCCAGCAGCAGAATTAGGCGGCACAGTAACTCTGCATGGTTTCGTTGCACCGATCACCATGGGCTTCTTGCCGGGCTTCGCTGCCATCCTAATCGGCTTGTTTAACTCCATTATGTTCCCAACGATTTTTACTCTTACGCTTGAACGCTCAACTGCACCAGCATCGGCAACTTCCGGTTTAATGTGTATGGCAATTTGCGGCGGTGGATTTATTTCTGTGCTCTACGGTTTTGCAGTGGATCAATTCCTCGCGCACTTCCCGGTAGGCGCACGCTCAATCGCCTTTATAGTTCCGCTTGTGTGCTACCTCTACGTATTGTGGTTTGCATTTGCAGCGAAAAAAGCACCGACTCATGCGCTTGAGGAAGGTGTAATTGTGGGTCACTAATATGTTTTTCGCTGACTTGGATATACAAGTCAGCGAAAAAATTAAGACTTACCAAGATTTAAAACATAAGCGATAGACATAAAAAAAGCGATCAAGGTAACTTGATCGCTTTTTTTGTTTTGAGTAAAAAACTTTATTACTTAACTAAAAACTTAAACCCGATTTTGCTGTTGTACTCAGTACCAGGTTTCAACAAAGTGCTTGGAAATTTTGGTTGATTTGGCGTATCTGGATAATGTTGTGGCTCCAAACAAATTGCGCCGCGATACTCAAAGTTCACGCCTTTACCTTCCACTTTTCCGGTAAGGAAATTGCCACTGTAAAATTGAATGCCAGGTTCATCTGAATAAACTTCTAACACACGGCCAGAAGCTGGATCTGCGAAACGCGCATCCAATCCCCACTCGTCATCTGATTTTTTATTCAGTACCCAGTTGTGATCGTAACCACCACCATTTTTTAATTGCTCATTTTCTTGCGTGATAAATTTACCGATAGTATGAGCCGTTGTAAAATCAAATGGCGTTCCCGCTACCGGCGCTAATTCACCCGTCGGAATTAAGCCGCTATCAACCGGTGTATAACGATTGCCGTTAATAAATAATTCCTGACCTAAAATACTACCTTTGCCTGCCAAGTTAAAATAAGGATGTTGGGTCATATTTACATGCGTAGGTTTGTCAGTCGTCGCGCTGTATTTGATGGTCAACTCGTTGTTATTGGTGAGTTCATAGACAACAGTCACTTTTAAATTACCAGGATAACCCTGATCACCATCGGGACTTGTATGAGTTAATGTTAAGCCCACAGAATTTTCAGTTTTGAAAGGTTTGGTATCCCATAACACCGCCCAAAACCCTTTGCTGCCACCGTGCAAATGATTAACACCATTATTCACATCTAACTTATAGATTTTGCCATCTATCGCAAATTGAGCTTTGCCAATACGATTGCCGTAACGACCAATTAGTGCGCCGTAGTAATCTTTATTTTTTAAGTAACCATCGATGTTATCAAAACCTAAAATAATATCGCCCAGTTTGCCATTTTTGTCGGGCGTGTTGATTGAGGTAATAACACCGCCGTAGTTAGTCGCTTTCACCACAATGCCGTTAGCATTGGTCAAGGTATATAAACGAGTCTCTTCACCACTAGGTAATTTTCCGAAAGATGCTTCAGAAAAACTTAATGCTGAAATTGCTTTTATTGCCGCGGCTTTTTGATTGCTTGAAGCCGGAGTAGCTGCATCAGCCGCATATGCGGATTGCACGCAAGCCGCTGCAATACATAGCGCCAATGTTAAAGGTTTAAAATTCATACTTATCTCCCGTTATTATAAAAGTGGTCGTCGTTAATCTGTATTTAAGAACATCTCAAGCTGTAAAAATTCAGTAAATATCTTATAAAGTAATGTTAATAATTCATTAATCGAACTAGCAAAAAAGCGCAGCTTGCATTTGCAATTGCGCTTTCTAAAAAATTATATATTTACGTTTTCCCTCAGATACTCATTTTGCATTTTTATCAGTCTATTTCACTAATAACTATTTCACTGTTCACTTTATTTTTACATCGTTAGGAGTGTCTTGCCCAAAGTCAGGAAATCTTTCTTTAGTCCAACGAATAGCTTTTAAATAAGTGTGACGATTTGGGTCGCTCAGTGGATCACCATGTAATCCTAAATAATCTCGCGCGTGATAAACCAAAATATCTGTTTTACCATCTTCTGCTTTTACAAAACTATTATGGCCTGGGCCATAGCGATGAAACTTTTCATTGGTGGCAAAAACGGGAACTGGTGATTTATGCCAGGATTTTGGATCTAGCAAATCTGCATTTTCATCGGCCCACAAAAGGCCCATTGCATAACGATGATCTGTCGCACTGGCGGAATAACTTACAAATACTTTGCCATTGCGAATTAAAACGGCAGGCCCTTCGTTAACTTTATAACCTTGTATTTCCCAATCCAATGTCGGCATTGTTATTTTTGCTTCAATTGGACCAATTTTTGTAGGTGATATTAATTTTGCTAAATACAAAGCAGAGTTAACAGTTTCTTCTGCGTCCCGCTGAGCCCAAATATAATAACGTTGGCCTTTATGTTCAAACACAGTGGAATCTAATGAAAAAGATTCCCGTGCAGTTTTAACCTGACCTAATTCTTCCCATGTACCTTGAGTAGGGTCAGCTGATTTATTCGCAATAACATACATGCGAATACGCCATACATCTTCAGCATCACCAGCAGCGAAATAAATATACCAAACACCGTCTATCTGTAAAATTTCCGGAGCCCAAATGTGTGATCCCATATTGCCAGCGCTGTGCTTCTTCCACACGACATTTACCGGTGCACTACTAATTCCTTTCAAAGTTTTTGATGTGCGTAATTCAATACGATCATATTCAGGTGCAGTAGCAACAAAATAATATTGTTTGTTGGTTGCTTGGTATAAACAAGGGTCAGCACGCTGCTCAACTAACGCTGTAGGCAGAGCTAAATCTTTAGCACTAACCTCTAAGGATAAACCCAATAAGATTAAAACTATATTTGTTGCAATAAAAAAGGATGAAATAAAAATTCTCATAGTGCCCTCAGTGCTTATTTTTATGTTTATTTTTTATCAGAGAAACTTCCTCTAACAAAAAAAGCCTAGCAGCTGAAGGTTTGTTTGTTAATTTTTATTTAGATCTTTTTTATCGGATTTTGCCCTTGAAAACGATCAACGGAAATTTCAAATTAACTCATAAATAGAATATTAATTTTAAAAAAATTTAAGCTTAATTAGCTTTAGAAATAAATTTTATCAACATCAATCGATCAATGATGGACGGCCAAACACCGGCATTCCCTGATCATCCCAACGCAAAGGTTTTACAAAGGTATGGCGATCTGGATTCCATAACGGATCACCAATGATTTCTGTGTAAGTACGCGCGTGATAGACCAACATTACGGTGTCACCATCTTCAGCGTACGTAAAACTATTATGGCCGGGCCCGTAAATTTTATGTTCAAAACAGGTTTGCAACACAGGCTCTTGCGATTTAGTCCAGGATGTAGGATCTAAAAGATCGGCGTTTTCATCAGCCCACAATAAACCCATTGCGTAATTTTCGTCAGTGGCACTTGCAGAGTAACTAATAAAAACTTTGCCGTTGCGTTTTAAAACAGATGGCCCTTCATTCACCCAAAAAATAATGGTTTCCCAATCGAATTCGGGTTTGGTTAACAACACAGGTTCGCCAGAAATTTCCCATGGCGTTTTCATGGGTGCGATGTATAAATTGGAATTGCCTTTGATGGCGTTATCTTTTTGCGCCCACAAATAGTAGAGCACGCCTTTATGCGTAAAGGTTGTTGCATCTAAACAGAAGGTATCAATACCTGTATCAACCTGCCCTTTAAATTCCCATTCACCTTCCAATGGATTTGCATTAGCGTTGCGAATGCAATACATGCGGTGTTGAAACAAATCGAATTTAATTTCACGACTTGGGGCAGCAGCAAAATAAACGTACCAAGCCGCATCGCCAGTTTGCGGGTTTACGTTGTAATGCAACTCAGGCGCCCACACCAATTCGCTGTAAGGGCCAGTGTCGGGCTTGTGCCATACATCAACAGTTTCTGCAGTTGCTAATTCAGCAATTGTTTTTGCACGACGCAATTCAATACGATCATATTGAGGAACAGATGCGGTGAAATAATAGTAGCCATCAGTGTGCTTATAAATATAAGGATCTGCGCGCTGGGGGATTAACACATTTACTAATTCACTCACAACTTTTCTCCGGGATAAATTTCTATATTCTTTAGAAGACTCGTCATCCCACCGATATTTATTGGAGATGGCGATTTCCTGTTTAACATTTTCCAGCCTATCAATTTTTAGGCGATAATCACTTAACTGATTTTTAATTTGCGATATAACCTTTCAATTTCATTTCATCTTTAATTTCGCCGTAATAACTGTCGTTAATGCGATACTTAAACATTAGCAAGCCCATCACGGCGTGAAAGAATCCTGGAATAATGGAAAGCATTAACGCAATTCCCATCAACGAAAAATCGCTTTGGGTTTGATTGGGTACATATTGGAAATAGGTTAACAGGGAGCCCACCAAAAGCCCCGCGATACCCATGCCCGCTTTTTGCCCGACTGAAATGCCGCCGTAGGCAAAACCGGAAACGCGTTTTCCATTTTTCACCTGACCGTAGTCAATAGTCTCTGAAATAATTGACCAGAAAACTGGCGCATGTAAGTCAACAACGAAAGAAAGCAGAAAATATAGTGCAAATGCTAAGACAACATCGTTACGACCTACTAAGAAATAAATCATCACGCTTAAAACGCCCACAATTAATTGGGTGTAGCGAAACAATTTAATTTTGCAATAAAACTTGGTGATCCAAGTAGACGCGATCATCGAAAGAATTGCAGCCGCAACACCAGTTGAAAGAAACGCTGACACTACTTTTTCATCGCCGCCCAAATAATATTTAGCGTAGTAAATAGCAACTGAACCGCGAATTACATAACCGATAGTACCGGTAACACAAACGGCTACCAAAATTAGCCATTGGTCATTTTTTAAGAGTTGTGCAAATTGTTTAACGAGTGATTGACGCTCAACAACGTGGACGACTCGTTCGCTGGTATTGAAGTAGCAAAACAAAAACATGATTACGCCCACTGCCGACATAATTGCCATGGCAATTTGATAGCCTACTGCACGATCTGTCCAAAGCCCTGCAACAATAGGCACGACAATGGCGACCATGAATGCGCCAATTTTTGCGAGAAAAAGTCGGTAGCCATTTGCAGACAAGCGATCTTTTGGATCACTGGTAATTGCACTTGGCAGAGAAATATAAGGAATGCCGACGCCAGATGTTATGAGCGTCATCATGATGTAAGTTGAATAAGCCCAAATTAATTTTGCGTCGTACGCCCAATGCGGCGTGGTGAATACGAAAAAAACGCTCACACCATAAGGCACAGCGAGCCACAACAACCAGGGGCGGTACCGGCCACTCAAAAACGTAAATTTATCGGTGATTTGCCCCATCACCAAATCAGAAATGGCACCGATAATTTTTACGGAGAAAAAAAGAATCCCCATATCCATAGGCGTTAAGCCGAAAATATCAGTGTAGTAAAAAGTGATAATTAACATCATCGCAGAGATAACGACATTGAGTGCCATATCACCGACGCCAAAGCCGATTTTTTCTCTAACGGATAACTTTTGCGTTTGCATTATTATGTTTACTCTGCGTTGTGATTATTTATTTTCTAGTCTTCATGATCAAAAAAAGCGGCACAACATCTGCCGCTTTCCCTGGTATAACAACATCTATCTGCTTATATATTCATAAATAGATTTTTTAGCAACGTCTCTCACCGTCTGCTGATTATTACTACGTCTTGCTCTTGCGTTCGTGAATCCGCTCAGGATGAACAGCGTAAATAAATCTCAGAGATTAAACGCCATCTTTCAAGTGGTAATAAGCAGCATTGTGGCGCAATTCAGTTTTGAAATGTCGAATCGTAGTGTCTGCATCAATAACTACCGCTTCAATGCCAGCAATTTCTGCGTACTCAACTACTTCATCCGCCGTAAGACCTTGCGTGTAAGTGCTGTGGTGCGCGCCGCCAGCTTGAATCCAGGCTGCTGCAGAAACTTCAAGATTTGGACGTGGCTCCCACAATGCTTTAGCAACTGGCAGGTTCGGCAATTCTTGCGCTGGAGTTACAGTATCAACCTCAGCGATAATCATACGGAAACGATTGCCGATATCAATTAATGAAATACACAACGCAGGGCCTGCTTTGCCGGTAAAAATTAAACGCGCGATGTCGTTGCGGCAACCGATTGTGTGCAAATGAACTTCCAATTTTGGTTTTGCTGCAGCAATTGATGGACAAACTTCCAACATGTGCGCGCCCAATACTTGATCAGTACCACCGAAATGATAAGTGTAGTCTTCCATGAAGGAAGTACCACCATCGCGGCCTTGAGAAATAACTTTAGCAATACGAACCATTGCTGCAGTTTTCCAATCGCCTTCACCACCGTAACCAAAACCTGCAGCCATCAAACGCTGAGTTGCCAAGCCTGGCAAGTTAGTTAAGCCAGTTAAATTTTCGAAGCAATTTGTGAAAGCACCAAAGCCACCTTCAGTTAAAAATTTCAACATACCCAATTCAAGACGAGCTTCGTTTTTCAACATTTGGAATTGGTGAGCATCATCAAAGATCGCTGGCGATACATCGTATTCTTTTTTGTAGACGCCAATTTGCGCATCAACTTGTTCATCGGTAACGGCGTCGACAACTTTTTGTAAATCACCCAAACCATAAGCATGAACTTCGTAACCGAATTGAATTTGCGCAGATACTTTATCGCCATCGGTTACTGCAACTTGACGCATGTTATCGCCGAAGCGTGCAACTTTTAAATGTTGGCTCTCATACCAACCCACTGCTACGCGTGACCAACTGTCAATTTGCTTTTGCACAGATTCAGTCGCCCAGTGACCAACAACCACTTTGCGATCTTGACGCAAACGTGTGCTTACGTGGCCGAACTCGCGGTCACCGTGCGCACTTTGGTTGAGGTTCATAAAGTGCATGTTAATTTCTGCGAAAGGTAATTCCGCGTTAAATTGCGTGTGCAAATGCAAGTAAGGTTTATTCAATGCGCGCAAACCAGAGATCCACATTTTTGCGGGCGAGAAAGTGTGCATCCACAAAATCAAACCGACACAATTTGGATTGCTGTTAGCCGCTTGTGCTACTGCAAGAATTTCTGCTGGCGATTTAACAGTATCTTGCGCAACAATCTTGATTGAGATATTGGCAGACTCGGTTAAGCCCGCCGCAATTTTTTGGCTGTTCTCAGCAACTTGCCTCAGTACGCCTGGGCCGTATAAATCCTGTGAACCGGTAACTAACCAAACTTCTTTATCGCCGTAAATTTTCATGTTGATTTCCTCAGAAAAACTTTTGTGTAAATTCAATATCGTTTTCGCAAACTAGCTATGCTTTGCGACAATTAATTTCAATAATCACTTTTGCCCGTAATAGGCGTTCTTACCGTGTTTGCGCAAATAATGTTTATCAACAATGCCTTGTTTTAATGGCGGTGTTGATTGCTGTAAGGTTTTGGTGAGATAGGCCATGCGCGCAATCTCTTCGAGGATTACCGCGTGATAAACCGCATCCGCTCCGCTTTTACCCCAAGTAAAAGGTGCGTGGCCTGCAACGATAATCATGGGCACTTCTTTTGGGTCGCGCGATTTAAAACAATCGGTAATTTGTACACCGGTTTCTTCTTCGTAATCGCGTTCAATTTGTTCGTCTGTCATTACCGCTGTGCAGGGAATTTCACCGTAGGCGTAATCTGCGTGCGTTGTGCCGTAACAGGGAATTGCCTGCTGGGTTTGCGCCCATGCTGTTGCATAGGTGGAATGTGTGTGAGTCACGCCGCCGATATTTTCAAAATGACGATACAAATGCGTGTGTGTTTTAGTATCTGATGAAGGGCGCATTTTCCCCTCGATAATCGCGTTGTCCAAATCCACAATCACGATATCGTCAGGCGTTAATTTTTCGTAAGCCACGCCGCTCGGCTTAATGCCAATCACACCTTTGGCGCGATCAATCTGCGACACATTGCCCCAGGTATACACCACCAAATTACGGCGCTGTAATTCCATATTGGCTTCATAAACTTCGCGCTTTAATTCAAGGTAGCTCATTACTTTAAAGCTCCAGCATTAACGAAATTGCCCAAGGTCAAATATTTTTGATACAGCACTTCATACTGTTGTGCGGCTTCGAAATTTGGTTGGAAGGTTTTGCTAACGGTTGATGCCATCACTTTTTGCGCGCTTTCCACATTGGGGTAAACACCGCCGACAACAGCTGCAAAAATCGCAGCGCCTAATGCGCAGCTTTGCTCGCTTTCCAAAACTTCGATGGGGCAATTCCAAATGTCTGCACAGGTTTGCATAACAAAATCAGATTTTTTTGAAATACCGCCAATCGCTACCACCGAATTAATCGCAACGCCTTCTTCTTTAAAGCGTTCAATAATTGCGCGCGCGCCGTAGGCAGAAGCTTCAACTAAACCACGAAAAACTTGCGGTGCTTCGCTGCCCATTTTTAATCCGGCAATTGCCATGGATACGGTTTGATCTGCATCGGGAGTGCGGCGACCATTCACCCAATCCAGTGCAGTGATTCCCGCTTCACCTATGGCTAATTTGCTCGCGGCTTTGCTCAATACAATTAAGGTTTGATCTTCAATTTCTTGCGCGAGTTTTTGTTTGGTTGCGTCATCAATTAGCGATGTAGATTGCAAAATATTCGCAACTGGCCAATTCACTAAATTGCGGAACCAGGCATACAAATCGCCAAATGCAGATTGCCCTGCTTCAAGCCCGATTAAACCCGGTGTTACCGAACCGTCGACCTGACCGCAAATACCGCGAATAGATTTGCCAGCAACATCTTCATAACTCGCAACCGTAATGTCGCAAGTAGATGTGCCCATAATTTTGGTAAGCACGCCAGGTTTTACGTTGGCGGCGACTGCGCCCATATGACAATCGAAAGCGCTGAAGCTAACTGGAGTCCCAACGGGCAATCCAAGCAGCGCGGCCCAATCGGACGTTAACAATCCGCAGGTTTGATCTGACGTAAACGTTTCGGCAGGCAAACGGTCACGCAAGCCGTCGAGCAGCGGATCAATTCCAACGAAAAAATCATTGGGTGGATAACCGCCCCAGCTTTCGTGCCACATCAATTTATGGCCCGTTGCACAACGCCCCATACGCAATTTGCTCGGGTGAGTTGTGCCAGTGATAACGGCAGACATCCAATCGCAATGCTCTACCCACACATAAGCGGCTTTAGCGACGGCGGCATCTTCGCGCAACACATGCAGGGTTTTCGCCCAAAACCATTCCGAGGAATAAATTCCGCCTTCGTATTTCAAATAATCTTCAGTAGCAACACTTGCAGCGCTAGTAATTTCTTGCGCTTCTTTAATGGCAGTGTGATCTTTCCACAGCACGAACATAGCATTAGGGTTTTCAGCGAATTCGGGCTTGAGCGCCAACGCCATACCTTCGCTATCCAACGCGATGGGCGTAGAGCCTGTGGTATCAAAACCTATACCTACAACTTGGGCAGCAGCGCCCGCAGGCGACTGGCTCCATAAACCCTGAACAACTTGTTCAAGGCTTTCGAGATAATCCAATGGATGTTGGCGGAACTGGTCTTTAGCGGGTACTGAATACAAGCCCTTTTTCCAGCGTGGGTAATAAACCACGTTACTTGCTACTTCAGCCCCGGTCAGGGCATCTACCAATAAAGCTCGAACAGAATCACTGCCGTAATCCAGGCCTAACGCATAAGAGGTCATCACATCACCATAATGATTTTTACACCCGGTCTGGGTGTTTTTATTTTGTATGATAATATTATTCACTGAATAGGATTAAAGTCAATGTCCGCGTACAAAAAAAACAGCAAATTATCAGACTATTTTTGATTTTGGCGACCTAAAATAGATTGCAAAAACAATTTGTTGCTCAGAGGATGATCAGGAATAAAAAAGCCGAAACATCGCGAGCAATGTTTCGGCAGCAGGTTTGAAAACAGCGAAGAATTTTGTCTTACATAATAAGTTAGAAACCAGTTGCTATGCTATTTAGCTGGCGTAGCGCCTTCTGAGGTCATGACGATGCGCTGGATAGTGCCGTCGGCGTTGTAATGCAAATCATCGATACAAACTGAGCGACGGAAACTGCCGCCATCAGGCTGGGAACCGCCGTTGTGGTAGATGAAATAGCTCTTGCCTTTGAAGTCGATAATGGCTTGGTGATTGGTGTTCGAGTTACCCGCCAGTTCGTTGAGCACGCCCTTATGCTCCCAAGGGCCAGTGATGCTTTTGCTCATGGAATAGGAGATTTTTTCAGGGAATCCAGACGCATAGGATAGGTAATACCAGTCGCCATGTTTATGAATCCATAAGGCTTCTGTGAAATTGGGAATCGTGAGCGGCTGAATGGAGCCATCCAATTCCAACATGTTCTTTTTCAGCTTGGCGTAGCGTGGTTTGGAATTACCCCAAAACAAGTAGGCTTGGCCGTCGTCGTCAATAAACACTGAAGGGTCGATATCATCCCAATCGTTGGGCGTATCAGTGGTCATGTCGTTAGTGACCAGAGCTTTACCCAAAGCATCTTTAAATGGGCCTAACGGTGAATCACCTACCGCAACACCTATGGCAAAACCGGGTTTGGTATCGTTATGGCGGACGGTCACGTACCAATAATATTTACCTTTACGCTCAATAACTTGACTCGCCCAGGCATCACCTTTAGCCCATTTGAAATCACTTACCGTCAAGCGTGGGCCATGGGCTTCCCAATTCACCATATCGCTGGAGGAATACACCAGCCAGTCGTTCATTTCATAGAATTTGGTGTTGTCTTTAGCTATGTCGTGCCCCGCATAAAGATAGACTTTGTCTTTTACAACCAAGGCCGCTGGGTCAGCAGTTCTAACATCGCTAAATAAGGGATTTGCGGCATAAGAGTTAACGCTTAAGAAGGTAACTAATGCACAGAGAAATTTTAATTTGGTCATGATTTGGCTCACTTATTAATATTTATTGTCTTACTATATAATAAATAATCCAAAAATCAATGTCGTTAAAACATATAATTAGTTTTAAAGCAGCAGATTTGTAAAACGCATAACCGCTCGCAAATAGCCTAAGCGTGTATAAGATGATAATTACCACATCCTCTATCAGCGAAGACAATCAAAATAAATAAGGCGCTCTGACTGGCGAATTTCAGATTAAACCATATAATATGTATTATAAATTGATAAGGGAGTCAGCTGTTTATTGGTTTGACATCGAAATTAGCTTGATTGATAAATACTGAGACTGCCCTTAAGAGCAATCAGTAAGGTGCTTGATAACGAGCACTAAAAAGACAATAACTAGTAAAAAGACTTAACCACATTTTTCAAAAAATATAATGCTTGAAGACCTAACAACTTTATATTTAAAAATATCTAAATTTTTTTATGTGCAACTCAAAAATCACACGTAAATAACTGATATATCAGATACAAAATTGGCGCATTGATACGCTTGGATTGTATTATTAACTATAAATCGTTACTCTTCTGCCAACTTATTTTCTTACTCTGGATTGCAACAAATGGCGCTACTCGACCGCAACTTCAATCTGTCTCATCGCATGGTTCAGGAACTGGGTAAATCCATTATCTGTGGCGAATATAATACCGACGGATTGCCCACCGAAGCAGAACTTTGCGATAAGTTTGGTGTGAGCCGTAGCGCGGTTCGTGAAGCGGTAAAAATGCTTTCTGCTAAAGGTTTAATTTCTAGCAAGCCACGTCAGGGCATTCGTGTACAACCAGAACAAGAGTGGAATATTTTTGATCCGGATTTGTTGAGCTGGTCGCTTGAAAGCCGCCCATCAATGAAAGTGCTGAAAGAATTTTTGCAAATGCGTATCGCTATTGAACCAGAAGCCGCTGCACTGGCTGCGCGTTACGCTACGCAAGAACAAATCGATGCGATAGAAGCAGCACTTGAGCGTATGAAAAACGCTGAGGATAATTCTGAAGAAGATTTGGAAGCGGATATCGCTTTCCACGTTAGCATTTTGTTCGCGAGCAATAACCGTTTCTATATTCGCCTGCGCGATTTTATTCACACGGCGCTGCGCGTAAGTATCAGTCATACCAGCCCCATGAAAGGCAACCACGAAGGTATCGTTGAAGACCACGCAAAAGTATTTAACGCCATTAAAAACCGTAACCCTGAACGCGCTAAACACGCCATGTTGCTGTTGATTGATGAAGCGCTGAATTTTATTGAAGAAGAATTGGCAGCCAAACAAGACTAATTTAAGAAGATGTACAAACAAGAAAACCAGCTATGCAAATAGCTGGCTTTTTTTATTAGCGTCAATTCAAATTAAAGTGTTGGATTTTTCAGATTAGCGTTAATTAAGCAAGTCGTTGTGGTTCTTAAAGTTCAATCCGCATCGGCGAATAAAATCGGCTAATTGATCCAAATCATGTGGTGATGTGTATCCGGCGTTTGTCGCACTCGATTCCAAAGGTGGTAATACACCATAACCCGCCAATAAACACGCCCAGGACTTTGCCTGATAACTTCCTTCCAAATTATGTATGCGCATATCGTTTGCAAAGTTTTGGCTGGTTCTCCAGAGATATAAAATTTTATTCAGGCTGTCGGACACCTTGGGGTTAACCGCGTTATCTTTCCAGTAATTCGTATCTTTGCGTTGATTCGCCTTGTAGTGACAAACAATATAATCCCGAACGCCATCAAACTTCGCATTGATTTCGTTGTTAAAAATTTCTGCAAATTTATTGGTATAGAATCCATTTTCGTAATGCTTTATAAAACCCGTAATGGTTTCATAAGATAGCGCAAGCGCAGTGGCTTCCAGCGGCTCAATAAAACCTTGCGACAAACCTATCGCCAGGCAATTTTTCTCCCAATGTTTTTCAGCGCGCCCAACTTTCATTTGAAGATGTCTTGCGGCAACATCACTCTCAAGTAAACCCAAGTGCTGTCTTAATTCCGTTTCAGCCTGATCTGGTGTGATGTAATCACCGCTGTAAACGTAACCATTGCCGTAGCGATTGACTAACGGAATTTTCCACGCCCATCCATTCGAGAGCGTGGTGGATTTTGTTTCTGGCGGAATAATTTCGGAAATCGCGCTGGGCATGACAACTGCCGCATTATTAAATAAATTTTCTTTAAAACTATTAAACGTAACTTTCAAAGCATCTTGTAAAAGTAAGGATTTAAACCCTGAACAATCAATAAAAAAATCTGCTTCCAAAAAACTATCGTCATTTAATCTAACAGCCGTTATTTCACCTTTTGCGCCAAGCACCACTTCCGTTACTGTTCCAAAAATTCTTTTTACGCCTCTGCCAACCGCTTTTTCAGCGAGAAATTGCCCCACAAGCGTTGCGTCGAAATGATAGCCATAGAATATTTGGAAAGGAAAAGATTCGGCGGCTATGGGGCCAAGATTTTTTTTGGTGAGATAGGTTTCTAAAAAATAATTATCTGGATGTGCATTTACGTTGTTCCCTTGAATACGCGCTTTAGCATTGCTAAAAAAAGTTGGCACCGTAAAGTCATCCGTCTGCGCAGGAAACGGATGGAAATAAGATTCGTGCCCGGGAACACTCGACCAGTTAGCAAAAGAAATTCCATTCTTATAAGTTGCATTGCAACGAGGCATCCACTCGGATTCAGAAACGCCAATGGAATCGAAAAAGAATTTTAAATGAGGTGTAGAGCCCTCCCCTACGCCAATGATGCCAATCTCAGTGGATTCCAGAAGGCAAACATCTATATCTTCCCAACGCGAAGCCATTAAATTTGCAGCCATCCACCCAGCGGTGCCGCCACCTACAATGAGAATTTTTTTTGGTTTTTCGCTTGTCATATTTACATTCAAATATTTGGTGTCGTGTTAGTTAATTAAGACGGCCTATTTTTAGCGACATACTCTTTTAACTCAGTCAGCCATTTGCGTTGCGGCATTAATGAATCCGCCAGTTTTTTTGAATTTACCAAATGCTCTGCAATTTTTTGTTTTGAGAAATTACCCACCATGTCGTTTACCGATGGCGCCCTAGTGGGGTAATCCATGCCGTAAATCACTGATAAATAACTTTCGGTGTGAAAGAAATCAAACGTACTGGGGAAATCAACGCGCTGTGGAACCGAGTATTTCCACATTTCCAATCGTTCTTTTAAAAGTGACGACATTTCTACATTCTCAGTAACATCGCGCCAGAATTGTGTGTCTCTGCGGTCCGAAATACAGTAGTGAAGCTGAATAAAATCAAAAACGCGTTCCCAAATATGTGTAGTAATTTCATTGCAGGGTTTGGCAAACAAATGCAGTTCTTCCGTATTTAACGGAAGTTTTTTGGCGATCATACCGGCGCAGAAATCAGTCACGAACAACGAGGTAGATTCCAGTGGTTCGACAAAGCCATTCGCCAAACCGAGTGAAACACAATTTTTCACCCATATCTTTTCTCGATAGCCGGCTCTCATAGGGATTTTATGGGGATTCATTTTTTCGATATCTATTCCATGATATTTAGAAAAACCTTTTAGCGCGTCGTCGTCACTCATGTGATTCGATGAATACACAAATCCTGTGCCGCGTCGTGTGGTCAGTGGAATATCCCACAACCAGCCAGCTTCATGTGCCGTCGCTTTGGTATAGGGGAAAATATCTTCGTCAGGAGCAGTCGGAACCTGTAGGGCTAAAGCTGTATCCGTTAAAATAATGTCGTTTTTGCTAACGAAAGGAACCTTTAATGTTTTACCAAAAATCAGGGAAGCGAAGCCACTGCAATCAACGTAAAAGTCAAACTCTTCGTACTCACCAGAATCGTATTCAAAACCTTTAACGCTACCGTCATCTTGCAAAATTACTTCTTTAACCGTTTCGTAAATATGCCTTACGTTAAATCTTTTTTTCGCGTTGGCTGCGAGCAGCGTCGTGAATTTAGCGGCATCAAAATGATACGCGTAATTCACCATACCTTTAAATGGAGGCGAGTCAGTACGTTTAGGTGAGCGGTTCCATTCAGCGATATAATAGGCGGGCGATAATTTCGAATAATATGCTTCTTCTCTATTGCCTAACCAATAATTGTTTACGTCGTAGCCATTGGGGAATGGAGCATCAAAAGTGTGATAATAAAAATTATCTTTTCCGTATTTTTCAGTGCTCATCCAATTAGCAAATTTAATCGCCGTTTTAAATGTCGCGTCACAATGTAGGAGTAAATCAACCTCACTGATGCCAAAACTTTGCACACTCGTGCGAATCAGTGGAACCGTTGCTTCACCCACACCGATAACAGGAATATCTTTTGATTCAATTACAGTAATTTCAATTTCAGGATCGCGCGATAATTCCACGCCTAAATGATTTGCTGCAAGCCAACCAGCGTTACCGCCACCCACAATTGCTATACGTTTTATCTTCATATTAATTTCCAAGCTCAATTTTTCTTAAGACTTAACTACTTTTTAGTCTTTCTATTATTTCTTTAGTCGTTCTATAACGTGATCTTTAAGTGTTCTTTCTGCGAGAGGAGTTATCTCCCCAATTGCATATTGCAAATGTTCTGGAATATAAGTTGCGGGATCTACACCCTGCTTAAATAGATAATGATCAAACATAGCACGCCATGCATTGCGCTGAATCGGTGTTAATTTACGCATCGCCAGGAGCGCCATATTTAAACTGTCGAGGGGTGTTGGTTGAGTAACTTCTTTAGCGGCCGAACCATTCCACCAGTAATTCATTAACCCATTTACTTTTTCGAGTGAGTCCACGTGATGCCACCAGAGCATGGGAATAAAAATCGCATCACCCGGATGAAGTTCTGCCGAGTATGCATTTTCAAGTGCCGTTTTAAATAGTGGATAACGATCAAAATCCGGATCGTGAAGATTTACCAAACTGACTGGCGCACCAGCGGGTGTAAAATTTAGCGAACCAGGATATAAATTCGCGACTTGCTCAGGCGGAAATAAAATAAATTTTCTGCGCCCTGCAACGACACAAGCAAGATTATCGGAACCATCATAATGCGCGCACACAGTCGCTTGATTTCCTATCCATAAACGAGGTTCAACATCGGGAAAGAAATTAGATTTATTGTCACCACTTAAGCCTGGCAATATATCGCTCAGCACTAAATTTTGTATGGATACAGCAGGGTAAATTTCTTTGGTTGCCAACTCTAATAATCGGCCTAAAAATAAATCTAATCGTTCATCGCCTTTAATATAATTTAAGTCGGTCATCTCATCGTTATAAAAAAAACGGCCTTTGATATCGGGGTGCCCCAACAATATGCTGGCTTTTTTTCCAGTGTAAAAGCGCGTTAGATACTCCGCAAAATCTTGCGGTGTTTTTTTTGCTGCATTTACTAACGGCCAATGTTCGGCAAAGCCGCGAATGACAATCGGTTTTTGCAGGGGAACGCTCTCGTCAAAAAATTGCGTTACCGAAAGGTTTTTATATTCGGGGATGTTTTTAAAATCTGTCATCTATTCGCCTTTGTGCTTAGTGGCTAACTTGCGCCATTTAAGTCTTTCATCACTTAATTTGAGCAATTGATTGCTCCAGGAATCTATAGATCACAATAGGTTATTTCAGATTAAAAACAAACTTGAAAAAAAGCGCGCAACATTTCTGCAGCGCGCTTTTTTTAATGACCTTCCACTAGAAAATTACTCTACTAGAAAGCGGCACTAAGGCTTAACGAATAAGTTCGGTCAGTCGTAGAACTTAGAGCGTCAGTTCTGTCGCCTGCTTGATTCAATTGATATTGAGTTTTGGTTGTCGCATTCAGCAAATTCCTACCTTCAAGACCAATTTTCACATTTTCAGTTATTGCGTAGTACAAGCTGCCATCCACTGATCCGTATGATTTGGCATATACCGGTACAAATTCCTCGGACTCACGCAACGTCACTAGATACGATGAACGCCAGGTATAGGCCAAACGGAAAGACACGTCCTTATATTCGTACATACCAACGATATTCATATTGCGATCTGAATAGCCTTCCAAGGGCAAATTAGTGAACATACGGAAGCTATTGCGGTTATCGGAAATCGGAGTACCACTAGGACTGAACTGCAAATCGGCGGTCGCTTTGTTTGGATCTTCCAAGCCATTTTGATCGATATAGGTGTAGTTAAATTGCAAACCTAAACCTTTCCATAAGCCTGGGAGGAAGTCGTAGAACTGAGAATAGGAAAACTCAATGCCGCGAATCGTTCCAGAACCAGTATTGGCAGGACCGTATGCAGATACAGGATAGGTGTTACCACCAGTTGCAACATCTAAATTAAAGCTTTGGTTACGAATGATGTTGTCGAGCTTTTTGTGGAACAGCCCTACCGATAGCGAACCGCCTTTAGCAAAATACCATTCAGCAGTAGCATCGAGGTTGATCGACTCTTCCGGCTCAAGATAGGCATTACGAGCAGTCGCACTGATTTCGATGTCTTTAACATCTATTACAGGGTTGCCGTTAGAATCATCGCGAACTTTAGTAGGATCTTGCAGAACCTGAGTGAAATCCAGGTTGACCAGCATACTGTTACGAGTATCTAGCAGGCTGGGGTAGTACAAGCCTTTGGATGCACCAAAGCGCGCAATCACGTCATCCGACAAAGCGAAGGTCAAATTCAAGCTTGGCAATACAGTACTGTAGTCGGTGCCGTTGACGGTACTTTGAGAAACTTCACCATTTGCCAATGCATATATTTCAGGGTACTTGGTTTGCAACACGTTCGCTAAGGAACCAGTACCCCGCACACTAGTAGCCGGTGAAACAAGGAAGCCAGTAGATTCCAATTTGTAGCCAACATAGCGAAGACCCAGGTTACCTTTAACAGGAACAGCCAGATCATCAAACGCAAAGTCGCCGCGAACGTAGAACTCGTTACGCTTTTCGGTAGAGGAACTTATATCCTGCGCTGCGAAGTCACCATTGATACGGTTATTTAAATCTGCATAAGGTTTGGCACAGCCACCGCTGCCATCATTTGCATTACCGCCGTTTGAAGTCGCCGTGGCAGGATCACCAACACCAATCCATCCATCTTTACAGCCTTGACGCAAGCTCTCAGCAAAGTTTTTAACCAAATCCATTTTCGGGAAAAGGAAGCTATTGATAGGGCCTTTCAAGACATCGCCATGATAGTAATCAGCGAAGCTTATGCGCTCAAATATTTGTGGTGCATTTTGTGTTGAAGCCGCTAAACGTTGCGCTTCAATCCACGGAGTACCAAGCGCTACCCAGTTAGAGTATTCAGTGTCGTTGACTTCCAATTCTTTCTTGGAGTGATACAAGCCACCTTTAACCGCCGTAAACACGCCGTCTAACTTGTATTCGAAATCGATTTTAAAGGCGTCTTCTTTTGCTTCTGAATAAACTTCCTGCTGCATGCCGCTACCCACGAACATATCCGGGTTGCCAACTGCGGTAGGGTTAGAAACGCGGTCATTCAGATATTCAATTTTCGGCGTAGAGCCTGTTAAATCGAGGTAGTAAGGAGCAACCTGGCCTACGATATCTCCGCGAACCTGTGAACCCATGCTGTAGTTATGCACGGTTTGATCAGAATCAACATGTTGGAAATCGAGCTTAACGGTCAGATTATCACTTGGCGTTAACTTCAAATTAAATGAAGTATCTTCCACGTTGTTTTCGTTGTAGTTCCAGCGAGTGCGGAGCTGCAGCGGGAAGTTTACATCGCCGCCTGTACCAACACCGGAAGTGAGGAAGCCATTGCTATCGATAGTGAGAGGATGGCCATTGGCTGCGTCATCAGTCCACTGAACTGCTCCGCCTGAACCTCTTACGAAGCCGCGGTCACCAGAAGCGATAACATGCTCACGCCACTCCAATGAAGCTTTGGAATTGATGTGCTCCAAGGTTGCCAAAACTGTTTGGTCTGTATTTTCCCACTGTAAAGACGTGGTAAAACCAGTACGCTTACGGTCGTTTTCTGCAGTACCCATGTGGTAATTAGCAGGGGCGTATACGGTAGTACCGTCTGCCTGGCCTTGAACTGCCGTGCCATCAAAGGGTGAATGATAAGCGTCTGCGGCAGAAACCTGGTTCGCTGCAACGCCACCACATTCAGGCATCCAACCTAAGGCATTAGGGACACAAGGGCCGTCATAAGCGCCTTCTACTTTACCCGGGCCTACTGGCGTGCCCCAAATATCCCAGCTTGCATTTGGAGTATTGTCAGTGCCGCGAGCATGGTAGTTACCAGTACCTACAACGTCACCACGGGTTTCATATTTTGATTGAGACGCTGCAAGCAAGAAGCCAAATTTACCGGCGCTAGTGTCCCAGCTGTCTGAGAAAAGAGCAGAGAAAGATGGAGTAACTTCTTCACGGAAATCGCCGTAATTCGCTTTCGCAGTAAATGAAATTAAACGTTTATCAGAATCAAAAGGCTTACGGGTAACCAAGTCGATGGTGCCGGCGATGCCACCGGAAATAAGGTCTGCAGTCTGGTTTTTAACAACCTCTACCGAGCCCAATAATTCTGCCGGGAAATCTTCATAGCTCAGTCCACCCCATGGGTTAGCGCTGAACGCATCGCGCCCGTTCACTTCTGAACGCACACGATCCAAACCACGTACCAATACGCCAGTGCCTTCGTCAGCGTAATGTTTTGGGTCACTGGACGATGCAAAACGTTCGATGGTCACACCCGGAACACGTTGAAGTGCTTCGGTAACCGATTTATCCGGCAATGCGCCCATATCTGCGGCAGTAATTACATCTTTTACGGTATCGGCATTGCGCTTTAAATCCTGCGCAGTATTGATACTATTTCTCATACCTGTGACAACAATTTCTTCAGGTTCCACTGGCGCGTCCGCGAACACGAGCAAAGGTGCACCTAAAGCCATTATCGACATTGCGAGCAGGGAACGTTTAAACGTTGCTGCTTGTGTGTGTTTTTTTAACATCTTTCCACCCCTTTAAAGTTACAGTCACTTTTTGATTCACTAAACGAAAAGTCGCTCGGTTTTAACACCCGATTTATGTCAACTTCACTTTTATAATTTAAAAAAGAATGTGTGTTTTACTTTCGCACATTCACCGTCACGCTTAATAACGGTGTACATGCAATTTCGAATCTAGCATCGTAAATTTTGAGCTTCTAGCACCATCTGAAACTCGAACCTTATCTACTAAAAGTATTACTTCCTTTATTTAACAGCTAACAACGAACCTTTTATCGCTTTTTCTTGAGTAAATTTTTTCTCAAACATAAAGGAAGAAAGATTCCGATAAGCATTAACAGCAATAAACTTTCAAGATCAAAAGACCCGCCCGATTTTTTCGACTGAGGCGTGTCACTTGCGGTAGTGACAGAACTGGCACTACTCGAACTTTGAACTGAAGTACTTACAGAATTACTCGATGAACTATCCGCTGAACCGCTCGCCTGTTGAATTTCAGTATTGATTGCTTTTAGCAAGCTGAATGATCCGGTGGCATCTTGCGATAATTCCCAAATCATAATCCCAGCACCGTTTTGCAATGCGAGGCGAGTTTTACTTTTAATAGTGCTAAGTCCGTTGTAAGTAACGTAATTGCAATTAACGCACGCGGTGCCGATTACATCTTTATCACTATTATCGTTACCCAATTTTTCGAGTATTTCTTTAAAAGAATAATTAGCAGCGTAAGTTCCAAAGCCGTAACCGTAAAATGGCACACCTAAGACCAATTTCTCTTGGCTAAGGCCACGGCTTTTCCAAAGATTTACATCGCTAACCGCTTGGGCATAAGTTGAATGTTCAACACCGGGTTTTCCCCAGCTCGGACCAATGGTGTCGTAAGACATAATGTTTACGTAGTCAAAATACGGAATTGATGCAACTGGAATCATTCCGCCTTCGTAAGATGCCGTTGCACAACTCAGTAATTTATTGCGCGTTTTTAATTGTGCAGAAAGCGCTTGAATAAATGGTGTGTAGTCTCCCGCTTTATCAATTTTAGTCAGTACATCGCCCTCAAGGTCAACATCCAAACCATCCAAATTAAAATCGTCGACAAACTTTATCAAGCTATCTACAAACGCCTGGCGATTAGCGGTATGCAACAAAGCATTCCAATCTCCCGAGCAAGATGGAATCACTCCGCCCGCTACTGATACCAATACTTTTACGTTGGCTTGATGCGCTTTATCAATTACATAACGCAAATCGCTTGCCGTTGTGCTCGCACCTGCGGCATTTGGCATACACAACATGGCATCATTTTTAATTAACGCGCCGCTGGCATCAGGGTTTAAAAAGGAAATATTTATGTGTGTAACCAAGTTAAGATCAGTAGCATCGATTGTTGCTGCCATAGCTCTAAAAGCGGGTACATAACCTATAACAACGGGCTTGGCTGCAGCGCCGGATGTAAAATTCCCCAATAAAAATGCAATAAAAATACATTTAAATAAAGACGCATATTTATTAAAGGAAAGATAATTTTTCACTGAAATTTTTTTCGCTGTTTGAGTTTTCACAAATATACTTTTCACTACCTTAGTCTCCGAATTTATTGGCGCAGTGCAATTGGAAGAGCATCTGCAACAGTCATAACAAAAAATAAATGTCGGAGCGAAACTAACACCACTGCAAATAGCAAAACCAGCGACATCTGAAACTAGAACTCAACTACCTGAAAGTATTACCCGAAAATTTATCCAGAACTGCTGCATTATTTATTCGAGTTATATTTTTAATGCAATCAAACAACTATCCTAAATACTGCTGACGATAATGACTTGGTGTGACACCTACAGTTTTCTTAAATGCCTGGTTAAAAACTGATTTACTGCTGAAACCACAATTTTTCATTACATCATTAATAGGTACTTCGCGATTCGCAGGGTCAGTTAAATGACGCTTGGCTTCTTCAAGGCGATAAGTGCTAATCAGTTCAAAAAAGTTAACACGCAATTGCCCATTGATTGCACCGGAAAGTATTTTCGGTGAAACATCTAACTTGAGCGCGAGCCTTTCTACGGTGATGTGTGGTTCAAGGTAAGGACGTTGCGTAACCATAAGATCTTGCAACTTATCAACAAGCTGCAAATGGGGTTCATGTGTTTTAGGTGGAACACCAAGAGTGTGTTCGGTTTTTATTTCGGCAAAGCCATTGGAGTTTTGCAATAAATAAAATACCAACGCGCAGTTGTAGAAAAATGATACGTAGTTTTCTACCTTTCCTAGAAAGCCTTCTAGGCCAGCACCCATTAAACGGGATTGAATTAAGGTAAATAAACTGAGAGTTGATATTGCGGCAAATCCCAACACTAATATTTTCAGCCAGTGAAGATCCACTTTGCTGAGCGAAAATTGTGTGCCTTTTAAGTGATCGACGTATTTATAAAGTTGATAAGCGCAAACGCTGCTGTATATAAACGCAATTAAGCGTTGTCCCCAAATCAAGGTTTCAAAATAAATATTATTTTTTACTTGCTCCCAATCATTCACATACTGCATTTGATAATTAGTATCAAAGCGGCCATAAATCATATAGAGATAAATTGGAAAAGCCAAAACCGGGATTAAATGCAACACATCCCAATCACGGAAATTAAAATCGCGATAAATCGCCGCCTTGGTAAACCAGTAAAGCAGCGGGCCTTGCAGAAAAACCGCAAACCACAATGAAAAAAACACATTTGTGTTAGTAGCCAGGAGCGCTTTAATACTGGGGTTCCAATAAATAAGCGTATCAACCATGTGTAAGGTGCTAAGCAGAAAGAAAAATGCCATGCACGCCCAGTAGCGACGTTTAATTCGCAAACCCGGAGCGCGAAACGCCAATAGCAACGCGAGTACCAATGACAAAAAGCCACTGAATAAAACGGCTATATCATTGAAATTAAATAAAACAATTTCATTCATAATTAAATCCGATAAAACGCGTTACGCAGCTTTTTTCATAACCATCCCGGTTTTAACTTCCCAAACTCTGCCCTCTTAAATCATTTGCGCTGCATGATATAAATCGATTGGCGAGCCAGAAAATCTATAAAAGAAGATTTCGTTTACGCTATAAAATGCGCACAAAAGACAACGTTGTCAAGCCAATAGTAACGCTTCCCTAAAAAAATCTAAGCCGCGCCACAATTTGGATCTATCTGCCACAAAAATGGGAAATCTCTACCCACTTTGCCGCACCGAAGCTGGGCTTTTGCTACCGACGTGCACCATTAGTATTCGAAAATAAAAAAACGAGAAAATTATTCACGTTCAAAAAAGAAGGGAGATTTACTCAATGAAAGGCGACAAGATTAACGTTAGTGTCACATCGACTATTAAAAAACAATTCAAAACACTTTCCCTCGCATGTAAAGAAGGAAACATTTGAAACTGAAAGGGTTTACCGATATCTGCTGTTTGAAAATTTAGGGTGAGCTGACTGGTAGAGCTATTTGCAGAATGCAATGAGCATATAGAAGGGATAAGCAAGTGAAGAATTAGATAGCCTGAAAACTGGTCACGCGAACGAGGCGATAATTTTCCCCAAGACTTCCATGGCTTTTTCCGACTCCGGCGTCCAGGGGTGACCATAATTTAAGCGGATGCAATTTTGGAATCGACGCGCTGCGGAAAAAATTGGCCCAGGAGCAACACTAATTCCTTGAGTTAAGGCCAACGAGAACAACTGCAAGCTGTCGACTTTTTTAGGAAAGTCCAACCACAAGAAATAACCACCTTCTGGCTGCGTAACGCGCGTTTGCGCAGGGAAGTAACGCGCAATCGCCGCGAGCATGGTGTGTTGCTGAATCTGCAATTGGTGGCGCAACTTGCGTAGATGTCGATCATAACCGCCATGTTGCAAATAATCTGCAATAGCAACTTGTGCGGGAACTGAAGGCGAAATGGTCGTCATCAATTTCAAGCGATTAATTTGTTCCGCATAGCGGCCACCCGCCACCCAACCAATACGATAGCCAGGCGCGAGGCATTTAGAAAAGGAACCGCAGTGCATGACCAAACCTTTTTGATCAAAGGTCTTAATCGGTTTGGGTGGCTTCGCACCGAAATACAATTCGCCGTACACATCGTCCTCTATTAAAGGAACATCGTGCTCGGCAAGCAAACTGTAGATCTGCTGTTTTTTTTCATCGCTCATGGACGCGCCTAGCGGATTATGAAAACTACTCATAAACCAACACGCTTTAATCGGCAGGCGCGCAAGGCTATCGGCCAAAGTTGCGACATCGATTCCTTCGCGGGGATGCACCGGAATCTCTACAGCTTTTAATTTCAACCGCTCTAAAATTTGCAACGCGGCGTAAAAAGTTGGCGATTCTATAGCAACCAAATCGCCGGGTTTGGTCACAACTTGTAAGCAGAGATTCAAAGCTTCCAATGCACCGCTAGTAATAACCAATTCATCTGCCGCGAGATTTACACCGTTCAACATATAACGCAGTGAAATTTGACGGCGCAAATTGGCGTTGCCAGTGGTCATGTCCGTTAAGATTGCGCGGGCTGGTAATCCCTGAAGTGCTTTGGACATAGATCGGGCCAAACGCGGCAGCGGAAATAAATCCGGGCTGGGAAATGCCGAACCGAAAGGAACTATATCCGGATCTTTGATTGAACCTAAAACAGAGAACACCAATTCACTGACATCTACATCTGTAGTGTCCGCTAATTTCTTGCTGATTTTCGGTTCAGCTAAAGCACGGCTGGCGTGAGCTTTTACAAAATAGCCTGAGCGCGCTCGCGCATCGATTAGGCCACGGTTTTCCAACAAATAATAAGCTTGAAATACAGTGGCGTGACTTACGCCATGGGTTTTGCTTGCGGTTCGCACCGAGGGAATTTTTTCATTAGGAGCAAGCACTCCAGTGCGAATCAACTCTGCGATTTCATCGGCAAATTTTTCGTAGAGTTTCATCGCACGGCCTTGTATAAATGATATTAATGAGTTGGATAATTAGTGAATAGGATAATTAAAATTTGCGTTCGATTCTTTGATAACACTCTCGTCATTAACATTAGTGATTTTAAATGCAAACCGAATAAGGCCTTCGCCATCGCTATTGCGATTTATTTTTATCACCGATACGGGCAAATCAATCATTTCGCCTGCATCCAAACTTAATTCATAATGACGTTGTAAAACCAGTGCATCGGTTTTTTCAAGATTAACTTTATAAGTCTGTGCTTGCTGCGTTTTATTGGTGATTTTCAAACGATAAACATTGGCAACTTTACCATCGCTATTAATGCGAAACATGTTGCGATCTTTCATCACACTCACATCCACCAATTCGCGTTCCTGCAAGATAAATCCCAAGGTAAAAATAACGACTACCAATGCAGCGGTGTAAGAAAGCACCAAAGGACGAAACACTTTTGATGGCTTTCCTTCTTGCGCATTTTCCGACGTATATTTAATTAATCCACGCGGATAATCCATTTTGTCCATTATGGAATCACAGGCATCAACACAAGCCGCACAACCAATACAATCGATTTGCAAGCCATTACGAATATCTATTCCTGTCGGGCAAACCTGCACACATTGTTGGCAATCAATGCAATCGCCTAAACCTTGTGCCTTGTAATCTTCATCTTTTTTACGCGAGCCACGCCCTTCACCGCGCAGCGAATCATAGGTGACAACCAAAGTGTCTTTATCAAACATCACACTTTGAAAGCGCGAATAAGGGCACATATGTAAACACACTTGTTCGCGCAACCAACCGGCATTTGCGTAAGTGGCGAATGCAAACATAGAAACCCAAAACGCACTTGCGCTAAACCATTCTCCGGTAATGATTTCGTAAGTCAATTCACGCACGGGAACAAAGTAACCAATAAACGCAATGCCGGTTGCCGCGCTAATACCCAACCACATGCTGTGCTTCATAGCGCGCTTAAAAATTTTACGTGGTGACCAATTTTCTGCCGCTAATTTAATACGCTGATTGCGATCACCCTCGGTGACTTTTTCCACCCACATGAACGCCCAGGTCCACACGCTTTGTGGACAGGTGTAACCACACCACACGCGCCCAACGAATACATTGGCAGCCAACAACCCAAACGCGCTAATAATTAAAAATGCCGATAGCAAGGTAAAATCTTGCGGCCAAAAAGTTGCGCCGAAAATATAAAATTTACGCTCGTCTAAATCCCACAACACTGCTTGTCTGCCATTCCATTGCAACCAGGAAGTTCCAAAAAAAATCAGAATCAAAACGCTCGCAATGCTAATTCGCAGGTTGCGAAAATGACCGGTAAAGCTGCGTGTAACAATTTCGTTTTTAGCATTCAAGCTCACGCGGCGCGGTCTGGTTACATGACTGCTGGCGATGAGATTGATCGCAACGGGTTGATTTGGTTGAACAGGCTGGCGATTCATAAGCTGGCTCTCTGAGGATCAGCCCACACTATCGCCGTAATTATGTATTTATAACAGATTCAGTTAAGCAATAAAAAAGCATATCAGATCTACGGCCGCAGAAGCGAAGCCTTCTCATTCGACCACAAAAAACCAGGTATTTCCCGCTAAAACCTACGCACGCCAAATCTGCACCGGCTTTTTAAGCTGAATCTGCTGCTGTTTAAAACAGATGCATCTGGCCATAATTTTTCAACACAGCCGTTTTCCCACCCTGTCCTATCAACACACCCTATCGGAGTCGCCCATGTATCAGTACGACCATTATGACCATGCATTGGTACAGGAGCGCGTTGCGCAATTTCGCGATCAAGTCGCGCGACGTCTTAGCGATGATCTTTCCGAAGAAGAATTTTTGCCGCTGCGATTGCAGAACGGTTTGTACATGCAGAAGCACGCTTACATGCTGCGTGTTGCAATTCCCTACGGAACTCTTTCAAGTTTTCAGCTGCGAACTCTGGCGGATATCGCGCGAATTTATGACCGCGATTACGGCCATTTCACCACGCGCCAAAATATCCAATTTAACTGGATTGAATTAACGCAAGTGCCAGATATTTTGCAGCGTCTTGCGGATGCGGAAATGCACGCAATTCAAACCTCAGGTAATTGTGTACGCAACATTACCACCGAGGCTTTTGCGGGCGTGGCTGCGGATGAAATTATGGACCCTCGCCCGCTGGCGGAAATTTTGCGGCAGTGGTCAACAGTGAATCCTGAATTTTTATTTTTGCCGCGCAAATTTAAAATTGCGATTTGCTCAGCAGAACAAGACCGCGCCGCGATTCAAATGCACGATATTGGTTTGTATCTCTACCAAGATTCACAGGGCGATAAATTCTTACGCGTAATGGTTGGCGGTGGTTTGGGCCGCACCCCCATTCTCAGCCAACAACTCTGCGAAAACTTACCGTGGAAATATTTGCTGTCTTATGTGGAAGCTATTTTGCGCGTTTACAACCGCTACGGTCGACGCGATAACAAATACAAAGCGCGCATAAAAATTCTGGTGAAGGCTATCGGCATTGAAAAATTTGCGCAGGAGATAGAACAGGAGTGGTCGAAAATAAAATCCGGGCCAAGTGAATTAACGGATGAAGAATATGAGCGCGTTGCCAACCAATTTTTTGCGCCCGCTTATGAAAAATTATCGCAAGAAAGTATGGATTACCATACCCAACTTGCTACCAATAAAGACTTCGCACTTTGGGCATCCCGCAATTTACAAGCTCATAAAGTTAGCGGTTACACGAGTGTTATCCTATCGACGAAACCCGGCGTGAATATGCCACCGGGCGATGTCACTTCCGCGCAAATGAACGCCGTTGCTGAATGGGCAGATAAGTACGGCTTCGGTGAAATTAGAATTGCTCACGAACAAAATATTGTACTGCCCGATGTACGTAAATGTGATTTGTTTGATCTCTGGCAAGCCGCAAAAACTATTGGCCTGGCAACGCCAAATATAGGTTTGCTGACCGACATTATTGCGTGCCCCGGTGGCGATTATTGCTCACTCGCCAATGCCAAATCTATTTCGATTGCACATGCGATTCAAGCGCGATTTGATAATCTAGATTATCTCCATGACCTGGGCGAAATCAGTTTAAATATTTCCGGTTGCATGAATGCTTGCGGTCATCACCATATTGGCAATATCGGTATTTTAGGTGTGGATAAAAACGGCAACGAGTTTTACCAAATCACACTTGGCGGTGCGCAGGGCAATAATAGTCAACTAGGTAAAGTGATTGGACCATCGTTTAGCGCACATGAAGTGCCCGATGTTATTGAAAAAATAGTGTCGGTGTATTGTCGTTATCGCGAACTCGATGAAAGTTTTATTCATACATTTTATCGCATCGGTATAGAACCTTTTCGTGAATTAGCATATGGGAAAAATAGTAATCCTGAATTTAATCAGGAGCTTCTCGTATGAAAAATATCATTAAGCTTAACAATAATAATCCGGAAATTATTATTCAAGACGATTGGCAATTGCTTCAGAGTGAAGATCCGATTTTAGATACGATAGTGATTTTGCCCTTAAAAGATTGGCTTGAAAAAACTTCAGAGTCCGAAAAAGCTACACATCAATATGGCGTGTGGTTAGCGCCAGATGATGAAGTGGAAGAGCTTGAACCCTGGTTAAATTGCTTACCCATCATCGCGATTCAATTCCCCAGCTTTCGCGACGGTCGCGGTTACACGCAAGCTTATATGTTGCGGACGCGTTTAGGTTGGGAAGGCGAGCTACGCGCATTTGGCGATGTACTGCGCGATCAACTCAGTCATATGCGTCAATGCGGGTTTACGTCGTTTGCAGTACGTGAAGATAAATCAGTTACGGATGCGTTGAAAGGTTTAGCAGGAATGAGCGTGGTCTATGGCACTTCAGCCATTGAACCAAGGCCGTTATTTCGTAGACGATAATTGAATAAACACGCAGCGGTAATCTTTAACCGCTGCGTGGATTTTGTTATTGCGTATATACAAAGTTCGAACTACTTTTGATCGCGATCCTTATCCGATTTTTCTCTGTCTGACTTTTCCCTGTCCGACTTTTCTTTTTCATTACGACGATCATTTTCGCGCGCCCGATTTTTCTGGTCGTCGTTCTGGCGTTGCTCCTGTGCTCGCGCCTGGTTTTGCTGCTGTTCTTGCTGACGTTGTTGATCTTGCTGTTGGCGCTGTTGATTCTGTTGTTGACGTTGCTGGTCTTGCTGTTGGCGATCTTGTTGTTGCTTCGCCTGTTGTTGACGCTGATCCTGTTGTTGCTGATTTCGCTGTTGCTGCTCGCGAGCTTGCTGTTCTTTTTGCTGATCTTTTTGCTGTTTGTCGCGCTGTTGTTGATCGCGATTTTGTTGCTCTTTTCGTTGATCTTGCTCACGGCGATTTTGTTGCTGCTGCTGATCTTGCCGGCGACGTTCCTGCTGACGCTGATCTTCTTCGCGGCGCAATTGTTGTTGGTGCTGATCCTGTTGCTGCTGATCTCTTTGCCGCTGTTCCTGGTTACGCTGCTCCTGTTGTTGATCGCGCTGGCGCTGCTCTTGTTGTTGCTGATCGCGACGCTGATCCTCCTGGCGTTTGTCCTGTTGATGCTGATCTTGGTCGCGACGACGCTGTTGCTCATCCTGACGACGACGTTCTTGTTGGCGTTGATCTTCTTCGCGACGTCTTTGTTGGTCTTCGCGTTCCTGCTGCTGACGTTGCTCGTAAGCATTGCGGCTTTCGTTTTCGCGTTGCTGACGTTGCGAGCGCCATTGATCATATTGCTGGCGCTCATTTTGATAATGCGCAATCACTACCGGGTTACGTGGTTGGTAGCGATAATTACGTTGTTGCAAATCGCGCTGGCGATCTGCATCGGGGTAGCGGTCGCCTTTGTAACTGCGCTGATAAAGTGGAAGTGGCAAAGGTTTTGGCACATTTCGATGATCCCAATGATCCCAGTCTGGACGGCGGTCATGCCAATCGCGACCCCAATGATCATCCCAATGCGGTGGAGCTTCACGCGGCCAAGGGCGGAAATAAACGGGCGGCCTTGGATAATAACGAACCGGCACTCGCAGTATGTATTCCGGTACTGCGTAGGGATCAACATAACCCCAAGGGCCGTTGTACCAGGAACTCGCGTACCAGGAATCGTCCTGATAAACCCAGTAAAGGCCGTCATAAAAAAAGTAGTTCGAATCCACACCCGGTGCGTAATAAACCGGGTAGCCGCGAATGGGTACTAGACGTGGATATTCATTAAGGCTCACACCGATACGCAAGCTTGGCGAACCTATACTAATGCTCACTTGGGTTGCTGCGTTTGCAGTCAAGGATGCAAACAGCAGTATTAATACCATCAACAGATTTGGCATGTGATTTCCTCATAAACCATCGTGTTTGTTAGGGTGATGACAGTCTAGGAGTGAGCGCAAAATTTATCTGTGCGATGTCATACGTTTTACTATTAATCCCGGAACCACTATCCGCCTTAGCAATGCAAGACAACAATGCGCGGTGGCGTACAGAGCCTGTAGCTAATAACCCTTAGCCTCTCGTTTTGCGGTTTTAAGACACACCATTTCAAATGTAAAAAGGGAAATATGGCGACGGAAAAGTAGTGCTTTTTTGTTTGCTTTTTAAACTATTTACCAGTCGCTTTTCTAGCTATTACTAATTTTGCGTAATTTCTTTTTTCCAAGGTAGCAGCTATACCTAGAGTTAATTATCTGTACCGAATTCGCCAACAGAACTACTATATCGCCCTAAAATATTCATTAGCCATTGTTAATCCCTGATAGAGGAATATTCCAACGTGCTCAACACTGAGATCGATGCTACCGAGACAGCTCACAACCAGGTAGACGCTACCGAAATAGATCGTATTTCCAGGGAGGAGCGACTCGGGCTATTGGTTAACAGCCTTGTTGATCATGCGGTAATAGTTTTCGATATTTCAGGCAAGATCGTAGAGTGGCAAGGTGCTGCCACACGAATTACCGGTTTTGAATCGGCCGAAGCAGTTGGGCAAAAACTGGGGTTAATCTTTACTGAAGAAGACCAGGCAGCGGGCGTTCCCGCAAAAGAGTTGGCAACGGCAATCAGGATTGGTAAAGCCGAAGATAAACGCTGGCATAAGCGTAAAGATGGCTCGCGCTTCTACGCAAATGGCACCATGACTCCGCTCTACAACCAAGCCGGAAAATTGTGTGGTTTTAGCAAGGTATTTCAGGACGAAACCGAGCGATTTAAAGAAGCCGAACGAAGAGGTCTATTACTGAATTTAGCGCGGCACATTCTTGAATCTGCTGAGTTCGACGAAACACTTTCCAAAACTGTTTTTGATATGATTCGCGTTCATCTCGATGCCGATATTTTATTTAATTATAAAATCGCAACCGATGGAAGTTTGGATCTCGTTGCAGAAGTTGGCACACCTGAAAAATTTAAAGCAGCTGCGCAAAACCTCAGTTCCGGCCAAGCTTTTTGTGGAATGGTCGCAGTGAGCAAAGAACCTGTAGCCGCAAATAAAGAACGTATTTTTTCTGATGCTGCTGGAACATTTGTGCGCGATATGGGCGTCACCTCCTACGTTTGTCATCCGCTATTTGGTCGCGATGGAAAAGTGCTCGGCACCTTCTCAGTGGGCAGCACTTATCGCGATGAATTTCTTCCCAGTGAAGTTGAATTTTTACAAACCGTCAGCCATTTTTTAGCCATAGCTTGGGATCGCCAACAAGCTGAGCAGAAGTTAGTGTTGGTGAGTGCTGAGTCTGAACGTCGCAAACGGTTGTACGAAACCATTTTGTCGAACACACCTGACCTTGCCTACGTGTGGAATCTTGAGCACCGCTTCACTTACGCGAATGAAATTCTGTTAAAAATGTGGGGTAAAAACTGGGACGACGCCATCGGTAAAAATTGCCTTGAGTTAGGTTATGAACCCTGGCATGCGGAAATGCACGACCGTGAAATTGAAGAGGTCAAAAAAACCAAGCGCCCGGTGCGCGGTGAAGTACCTTTTGCAGGCACATTTGATCGCCGGATTTACGATTATATTCTCGTTCCCGTATTAGGCCCTGATGGCGAAGTAGAAGCGGTAGCAGGTACTACGCGCGATATTACTGCCATTCGAGAATCGCAAGACGAAGCAGCAAAATTGCTTGAATCTGAAAAACATCACGCCAGGCTCATTGAAAAAGTTGCCGAAGCCAGCAAAACCTTAAACACATTATTATCTGCAAAAAGTATTGCCCAACTCGTCACTGAAGAAGCGCGAACTATTATTGGCGCGCACCAAGCTGTGGTATCGCTCACACGCACTAATGATTGGTCTCAATCCATCAATGCAGTTTCGCTTTCAGATAAGTACGCTGAATATCGCAATTTCGACGCACAAACTGATGGCTCAGGCATTTACGCTAAAGTGTGTGAATCAAATAAAGTTATGCGTTTAACGCAAGCTGAATTGGAAGCGCATCCAAATTGGAAAGCATTTAGCAGTAGCGCAGAAAAACATCCTCCCATGCGTGGTTGGTTAGCCGTTCCGCTCATCGGTCATGGCGATAAAAATCTCGGTTTGCTTCAACTCTCCGATAAATACGAAGGCGAATTTACGCAAGATGACGAAGCAATTTTAATTCAGCTCGCAGCGGTTGCCGCAGCAGGAATTGAAAACGCCACCGCCTACGAAAAACTTCATGATCAAGATCGTCGCAAAGACGAATTCCTCGCAACGCTCGCGCATGAATTGCGCAATCCGCTCGCGCCAATCCGCAGCGGCGTGGCTGTACTTTCGCGCTCACAATTACCGGATTCAAATATCAAAACTCTGGCGATGATGGAACGTCAGGTTAGCCACATGGTGCATTTAATTGATGACTTGCTCGATGTATCGCGAATTTCCAGCGGAAAAGTTCAGCTGAAAAAAGAGCAGGTACCGCTCGATCAAATAATTAGCGCAGCGCTTGAAGTAAGCCGCCCTGTCGTTGAAGCAAGCCAACATGAATTATTTATTTCCGGCTCAGGAAAAATATTTTGTTGGATGTAGACCCAACGCGCATCGCACAAGTTATTAGCAACTTACTCAACAACGCCGCGAAATACACACCCGCTGGCGGTCGTATTGAATTAAGCACGGAACTGCAAGGCAATGAAGCCGTGATCAGCGTGAAAGATAACGGTGATGGAATTGCGCCGGAAATGACGTCCAAAATTTTTGAATTATTTACGCAAGCTGGCAAAGAGTTGGACCGCTCTCATGGCGGCCTGGGCATCGGTCTTGCCATCTCAAAGCAATTAGTGGAAATGCACGGCGGCGCGATTAAGGTAGCAAGCGAAGGCGTGGGAAAAGGCTCAGTATTTACATTCCACCTACCAATCAGCGAAGCACAAGATACAACGGAAAATGGCGACGTAAGTTCCAACAACGCAGTGGCTTCAACCCATCGCATTCTCGTAGTCGATGACAACGTGGATGGTGCAGACATGCTATCAACCCTGCTGGAAATTTCAGGCCACGAAGTGACAACCGCTTACGACGGATTTGAAGCGTTAAAGGTAGCGCCAATATTTAAACCAGAACTGGTATTTTTAGATATCGGATTACCCGGCATGAATGGCTACGAAGTTGCACAAAAATTGTTGGCCGATACTTCAATCAACAAACCCATTTTAGTTGCACTAACAGGCTGGGGCGCATCCGATGATAAACA
Organism: Gammaproteobacteria bacterium; assembly: GCA_004172865.1. Taxonomy (GTDB): domain Bacteria; phylum Pseudomonadota; class Gammaproteobacteria; order Pseudomonadales; family Cellvibrionaceae; genus Cellvibrio. The sequence goes on from SEBV01000010.1 coordinate 474,839, forward strand.
ACGCGCGCAAGATGTCGGTTTCGATTATCACTTTACCAAGCCCATCGAAATAACAAAAATTGAGCAACTGCTAAATAGCATTTGGAACAAAACTGATAATTGATCTTCTCTCGGCTACACTAGGTACGACCTACTATTATTTGCAGCGAGAATAGACCATGAGTAACCCACAACGTGACATTACCCTACGTTTTCTGGCTGAGCCGCAGGATGTAAACTTCGGCGGAAAAGTTCACGGCGGCGCCGTAATGAAATGGATCGACCTCGCCGCCTATGCCTGCGCTGCCGGTTGGAGCAGCCGCTATTGCGTAACAGCCTACGCTGGTGGCATTCGGTTTGTATCGCCAATTCATGTCGGTAATCTCGTCGAAGTTGCCGCAAAAATTATCTACACCGGCAACTCCTCCATGCACATCGCAATAGAAGTAAACGCCTGCGACCCCAAATCCCTAAACCGCCGCCTCACCACCCACTGCATTGTCATCATGGTAGCGGTCGATGAATCCGGCATAAAAGTCACTGTTCCAGAATGGATACCGCAAACTGAAGAAGACAAACAGCAGCACGCCACTGCAATTAAATTGATGGATATCAGGAAAAAAATTGGCGAAGAGATGCAGATTTTTGTTTGATTTAATATAAATTTTTTATTTATTACAACTCAATAAAATTCAAAAAATCAACAGATTATCTATCCACGCCTAGCACTCTTTTGGCGAGGCCCCAGGCGTGCGAAATGAATCTTACATTTTATTTTTTAGAAAATTCGACGTGGCAACACATTAGCTCGCCACAATATGAGCAATAAAGGGCCTAAAAATAGAAACAATGACGAAGGCTCTGGCACTGTTGTAGATTCCTTCACGTGAATATCGAAATGATTAACCTCGCCCACCATCCAACCCACATAATCGATTCCGTTCAACGTCCCTGAGTCCTGAAAATAAATATAACCCAACACATTATTGTCTGATGGCACGCTACTACTTGAGTAATTTTGAATAAGACTAAGATTATTTAAAAATGAATTTTGTGGCTGAAATGTGATTGTCCCAACACGGTGTGCGTTAGATAACCAATCACCGTCGTCGTAAGATAAAGAAATTAGGTCATCATTCTCATAACGTGCTACGGAAATAGTTTCTTTCGGATTTTCTGTAAATGTAGGTAAAGAACTACGTTGTGTTAAATTCAAGGTTGCGCCATTGGCAGCTGTTAAGGTGGTGTGCAGCCAATTATGCGGTCCCGCGTAAACGGCAGATTCCCCAGCGAATTCCCACATATTGCCATTCAGTACAGGCGACCCAGCTAACTCAGTGTCATACCAAAAGGTCCCAGTGAATCCTCTAAAGGCATTCTCATCACTAAAAAAATCGGCGTCGGGATGTTCCTGCATATTAGTGCTCTGCCACTCCCACATCTGACCACCGAAATTTCCTTCAATAATTACAGCAGCTGCGGGGTAAGAAAAAATAATTGTTATAAACAGCGCCATAAAATTTTTATGTGCTAACTTCACCATGACTAAACTCCTTGATTGGGATGAACATTAAAACTATATCACGGTGACGTAAAAGTCACCGCAGAGGATCACTTGAAGCTATGAATAATTTTTCATGTAAAATACTTCTCTTATTTATTAGTAATACTATACCGACAAGCCCAAAAGGCACTTTGAAAAAAGATACACTGGTTCAAATATCTACTCGCTGAAGACGCTTAGTTCTACAACATTTTTTAATGATTCCATCCGCCTAATACAACTAAAAATTCTCTCATATAAATTAAAAAGAGCCAAAAATCATGACTCAACCTGTAGCAGCAAAAAGTAAACAAAAAAAGGACTCACGCGATATTCGTGTTGAAGCGTTGAAAATTGCAAACACTATTAAAACAGGAGGCCAAACCCCTGTAGAAACCAAAGCCATTGCGAACGGCATTCAGCGCGGCATGGAATTATTTTTGCGGCAACAAAGTGAAAGATCGCATGAATTAGATAAGCGGACTAAAAAAGTAAGGCAGCTGGCGACGCAGTTAACACAAAGCAAACCGATGGACGAAAAGAATGAAGCTGTAAATATACAAGCCTCACCGAAACTGCCTTGGGTTTTACTTGCATTCTCTTGGGGATTATTTTTGGTAATTGCATTGGCAAAAAATCTGTTCTGATAAGCGATGAGTTTTTATTTAAACTCATCGCTTGCATTCCTCCTGTTATGAAAAAGGCCGCAATATAAATCTGCCGTAAGCGATAAACGCACACACAGAAACAACAACCAGCCAGTAGATAATCGAATTAATATTCGTATTCTCCGAGAACAATTCGATTGCACAAAACGCCAGCATAATTGACGCGATACCAATAGCAGCTAATGGAGCCAATGTGCTCGCGGGCTTATAAACAGCGGGAAGAAGCAGGCACAATGCGAATAACAACTCAACAACAGCAAGCACCAACCACGCCGTGGGTGGAATGACTTTTAGCGATGGCATAGTGTGCTCTGCACTGTGAGAAAATTTCCATACCGCACCAACAGCGGTATGCAATGCGAGTGCGATTTGTAAAATCCAAAGAAAAATATTCATGCGTTTGCTCCACTATTATTGTCAATGATTTGAATATCAAAATTGCCCAAGGTGTTTTTATCCATAACGATATCGATTTCGGTAATTTTTTCATCGTCAACCACAAAACAGAAAGCCACAACAGTTTTTCCGTTCATACCCCAAGTGGCACCCACGAGTCCATTTACAAGTGAAAGTTGCGCGCCCTGTGCACTGCCCTTCAATGTATTTGCCACAGCCTCGGCACCCATAATTTCGGGCGCAAATTGCGGCGCACCTCTGGCTTTATTTGCGGTAGAAACTTTAATCGCGGTTTCATCAGCTCGCAGCACTGCGTTGGGATGCAGAAGCCGAATCAATGCATCGAAATTGCCTTCTCGCGAAGCTTGCATAAAAGCAGCAACGACTTCATGTTGGCGCGCTGCATTTTTGTTTGGCATGGTTTCACCGCGAACACATCGCCGCGCGCGGCTGGCAAGTTGTCGCGTCGCTGTTTCCGTTCGCTCAATAATCGGTGCGATTTCATCAAAGGAGATATCGAATAAATCATGCAGTACAAACGCGATTCTCTCAGCGGGTGTGAGCCTATCTAACACCAGCAATAACGCTGGCCCAATGGCATCTGCGATTAAAAACTTTTCTTCAATATCGCCCTCACCTTCTTCGGGCAGATCAATCAATATTTCCTCAAGTGAGTCCTCACGCGCCGCTTTGCGCGAACGCAGCATATCGAGACAAACTCTTGCCACGACAGTCGTGAGCCATCCGCCGAGATTATCAATGCTCGCCGAATCTGACCGGTTCAACCTGAGCCAAGCCTCCTGCACCGCATCCTCCGCCTCACTGCGTGAACCCAACATGCGATAAGCCACCACCTGCAAATGGTTCCGTGTTTCCTCAAAATGCGTTGTCAGCCAATCGTTATTTTCCATCCTACCCTCAAGCTGTGTAAGTTTTTTAGTGTGTTATAGCTATGACGAATCCACATATTAAAGTGTGACGAAAAATTTTAAAAATATTTGATGGAAGGTTGATCAGCCTGAACGGCGATGCGGTATGTATTGGTAGATGAACTGTTTGGATGCGAGAGGTTTTTTAGAAAGAACCTGAGTAAACCAGCAAATATTTACTCAGGCTCCAAAGGATTATTTATTTTAATTACTTTTACCCAACGACTTCGACAACGCGACGGCAGCGATAAGTGTTAATAAGCCCGCCACTGAAATGTAATAACCCACAAATGGCAGACCATAATTTGTCGCTAGCCAGCTCGCAATCGCAGGAGTTAAAGACGCGCCGATAATTCCCGCCACATTAAAACTGAGCGATGCGCCGGTGTAACGAACTTCTGTTGGAAAAATTTCAGCGAGTGCAGTGCCGAGGGAGCCGTAAGTTAAACCCATCACACCGAAGCCTAGGGATAGCGCAATTAAAACGCCGACATTTGAACCAGAATTTATTAAGGGAGCAAAACCTAATCCAAAAATCGCTACGGTGATGCCCGCGATCATCAACATGGCGCGACGGCCGATTTTATCGGCGACAAGTGCGGACAACCAAATGGTAATTAGAAACGCAAACACCGCATACAATTGCAGGATTAAAAAATCTTCGCGGGTGTAGCCCAATTTACTGGTTCCCCAACCTAACGAAAATACGGTCGTTATATAAAACACCGCGAATGCTGCTATCGCCAAAAATGCGCCCAAAATTGTAACGCGTAAATGTTGGGTTAATACAGTCAACATAGGCACACGAACACGCTTGTGAGTTTCAATTGCCTCTTTAAATGCGGGCGTTTCTTCCAAACTCAAACGCACATACAAACCAACAATCACCAACAAAGCGCTCGCGATAAAAGGAATTCGCCAACCCCAATCTAAAAAATCAGCATCATTTAAATTGTGCGTTAAAAATAAAAACACACCGGTAGAAAATATAAATCCAATGGGCGCACCAAATTGTGGAAACATGCCGTACCAAGCGCGCTTGCCTTCAGGCGCATTCTCAGTCGCCAACAACACCGTCGCCGTAATTCCTATGGACGCATATGAAGGCAATAAACCTATACACACAGTCGATACACCCATGGTCATCAAAGCCGCAACCAAAGTCGCTTTGCGACCAATGCGATCACCGTAATGCCCAAACAATGCCGACCCAATTGGCCGCGCAAAAAATGCCAACGCAAAAGTGGCGAGCGATTGCAAAGCTGCAATGGTTGCATCGCCTGCGGGGAAAAATAATTTGGGGAATACTAAAACGGCAGCGGTGGCGTAAATGTAGAAATCGAAGAATTCTATGGTTGTGCCGATTAGGCTGGCGAATAGGACGCGGAAAGGCGAGTTAGCAGCTTTATGCATTGTTGTTCTCTAATGGTTATTCTTTGTAGTTGGTGTTTTTTGTGAACTAGAATTCAAATAAATTTTTTATTATGCATTTCTAATTTTTTTCACAGCAGAGTATTAGTTATGGTCTCATTTTACGAACAACAAATGTAGATTTAAATACTCTCAACTGAATAACCGATATCAAATTCTTTTTATGAGATATATGTTTGGAGAAAATCGCGAATATTATGGACCTGAACGCTAAGACGGCTGTGGACTATTCCATTCCGCAGCCATCAGTCAGGCTCGTTGATCTATACAAAACTCTAAGGTTAAGACTCTACAGAATCCTCTGCATCGGCAATAGTTAAGCGAGAGGCTTTTTCGCGCTGATCTTGCAAGCGTCCAAACGTGCTATCTAATAAACGCGATAACTTACCGACCGCCCCTTCTACTGCCTGATCAAGTGTAGGAGCATGATTAGTAACTGCTACCGGTGTGCGTCCTTCAAGGCGCGCTTCCAGCATACAACGATGGTCATGTTGCCCAACCTTCCCACGACTTTCGTCGCTCAAGTGAACCTCAACCCGGGTAATGTGATCTTCAAAACGCTCCAGAGCATCTGTGATAGTTGCACTCACCTGGCTCGCAAGCGCCTCTGTGCCGTGAATATTAGCGTCGGTATTGAATTGAATTTTCATAAACGTCTCCTGTGACCTGAAAGAATGCAGATGATCGTTAAGTCCGCACGAGTGTAAATAGAGTATGTATAAC